>CAWASC010000008.1:0-671533 GCA_963784705.1 uncultured Actinomycetota bacterium | reverse complement strand
TAAGCCTCGATCCACCGCGCTGAGTCGTTGATCGACGTCGGGGCAGCCAAGGGCGTGTCTGGCGGGTGAGGACGTCGACGGATGGCCGGCTGTCCGGCGTTCTCCACGTGTTGTTCCGGTTGGGTCCTCGGCGGGACGGGTTGATGGGTCAGGCCGCGAGGGGTGGACCTTCGCGGGCGGCCGTGGCCATCTGAGTCCAGGCGGTCTGCCAGGGCCACCCGGTCGGAAGGTGCAGCGTGAGCTTGCGCGCGGACCGGGCGAGCCGGCCGGGGACGGTGATGAGCTGCGCGCGGATCGTGCCGGTGGTGGCCTTGGCGTGGAAAGTCGACGCGAGCGTGCCGGCGGTGCGGGTCAGGTTGAACGCCATCGCCGCGAGCACGAGCCAGGCGCTGTTGGCCCAGAACGATCCCGACGGCAGGTGCGCCAGCGGCCCGTTCTTCAGGTCCGCGATGACCTGCTCGACGATCGCGTGTGCCGCGGTGGGCCTTCTCGGCCTCGAGCATCGGCAGCGGACTGTTGGTGAACACCGCGTGGTGCCGGTAGACGGTGAACAGCGGGTTCTGGTTCGCGGGGTTGACGTCCGGGACGCGTCGCACGATCAGCCGGGCGGTGACCTGCTTGTCCTTCTTGAGCGAGCTGAAGGCGGTGAAGGGAACCTCAGCGACCTCGGCCTGGCTGATCCATGCCTGAGCGTCTTCGTCCCAGATCGCGTCGGTGTACTTGATCGTGGTCCAGGCATCCGCTGCGATCGCGTCGATCGCCTTCCGGACAGGCGGAGTGAGCCTGGCGGTGATGGAGAAGCACGCCTTGCGACGCAGCACCGCGGCGATCACGTCGGACTGGAAGAACGCCGAGTCCGCGCGCAGCACCAGGACCCCGGTCGCGCCGGCAGCCTTGGCGGTGATCAGGGCGTCGGCGACGAACCGGTGCGCGCCGCTGGCGCTGATCGTGGAGCCCTTCCGCAACCGGGCGGCGGCGATCACGGGCCGGCTGCTGGCGGTGCTGATCGTCGCGAGCAGCACGTTCAGTCCCTTGACGCCGGTGTAGCCGCGGCCCGCGCCTTGCTTGGCGTAGCCGAAGGTCGGCTTCACGGTGTCGTCCACATCGACGTAGGCGAGCTCGCCGCCGGCGGCGATCAACGGGGCCCGTCGTGCGAGGTTGATCAGCAGCCGGGACGCGACCGCGTCGAGCTGCCGGACGTGGCCGAAGGTGAACGCCCGCAGGAACGTCCCCAGGGTCGACGGTGCCCGAACGCCGCTGAACAACCTGCGCATCGCGCCGTGCCGCAGCAGGCTCATGTCATCGATCGAATCGGCGCCGGCGACCATGCCCGCGATCAGCGACACGATCTTCAGCAGCGCGTTCTGCCCACCAGGCCGATCCAGGCGGACATGCTCGGTGACGAGATCGTGCAGACCCGCCTCGCTCAGCGAGCTCGAGCACCGGAGCGAGACCCGCGCACGACACGAGGTTGGGATCGTCGAAGACCGTGGTGACGCCATGGCAGACTCGCATCCAACGGATGCCCTTCTGTGTGTCTGAGTTTGTGACCGTCGCAAGCCACATTCTCTTTGCGCAGTAGGGCATTCGTGTGTCACGACCCGCCGCTCACCTCAAGCGGAACGGTGGATCGAGGCTGCCCCCGCTACAATTGTGATGTCTCAGGACATCGGAATGGGCTGGACCTGCAACTGCAGGTTCAGCCCATTCTCGTATGGCCGGTGGCTGGTCGCATAGGCGGCGTTTGATGATCGGTCACGCGTGCTCTCTGCGGCTCGGCGTACGGCCGTCTGACCCCATGCCGTAGCGGACTGCCGATGCGAGGGGTGACGCGGTCGGCACGCGGTTGCGGGCGGTCCAGGCGGGGGAAGCGCAGCGCATGGACAGCGCCGTATCCGCACCGGCTGCCGCGTGCCCGAAGCGGATGGAGTACGGCCCGTGCGGTGGCGTGCGCGCGGACCTCGGGTGCGAGATGGCCCCGCAGCGCTGCGCCTTCGCGGACGGGCCCGCGCCGGAGTGGGAGGGGACGCTGGGCACCGCTGCCGCGCTGACGAGTCCCTACGTCCTCACCGACCTCTCTGTCCCGCCGTTCGACGTGACCGCGCTAGCGTCCGTCGCGACGATCTTGAGGGGCACCTGCGACGCCGTGCTCGTGGGCGAGCACCACAACCGCCCGGACTTCCCGCCGGTGCAGATGACCAGCCTGCTCGGCGACCTCGGCCTCGCTGCGTGGATCACCCTGACCTGCCGGGACCGCAACCGGGTGGTGCTCGAGCAGGAGCTCGAGGGGCTCGCCCTCGTGCCCGCTGGTCCGGCCGGAGTCCTGTGCGTCACCGGGGACGGACGCGCTCCCGGCACCCGCCCGGACGTGACCCAGGTCTTCGACCTCGATGGCACCCGCCTCGCGGCGCTCGCCGCCGGCACCGGTCTCGCGGTGGCTGTCGCCGAGGCGCCGCAGGCCCCGCCGACGACCGCCCGCCCGGCGCGGGTGCTGAGCAAGCAGCGGGCCGGCGCGAACGTCTGCTTCATGAACCACGTCGGCTCTCCGGAGGTCGTCGCGTCCTTCGTCCAGGCCTGTCGCGACCTCGGCGTCACGCTGCCCTTCGTTGCCGGCGTGGCCGTCTACACCGATGGGCGCTCGGCGCGGGTCCTTCAGGCCTTCCCCGGTCTGCACCTCGACGAGGCGGCAGTCCAGCACGTCCTCGAAGCCCGCGACCCTGAGCAGGCCGGGATCGAAGTGGCCGTCGAGGAGGCGCATCGGCTGCTCGCCATCGACGGTGTCGTCGGGGTCAACCTCAGCGGGCTCGGTGCCGGCCGAGGTGAACTGGCCGCGGCGGAGGTCAAGGCGGAGGTCGGGCGACGGGTGCGGTCGGGAGGGGCGGGATGAGCAGCGGGTCGGAAGCCATGGCCGCGGAGTTCGACACGGTCGCCTCCTGGACCGCGCAGGCGGTCGCGGAGCTGGGGGACGACTACGCGCTACCCGCCGCTTGTCGCGGCTCCGGCAGCCCGGCTGCTCTCGCGTGGCTGTGCGAGGCACTGGAGGTCGGAGAGGGAACGAGCCTGCTCGATGCGGGAGCGGGAGTGGGCGGGCCGGCCGCCTTCGCCGCGCAGCGCTACGGGGCGTCGGTGGTGCTGAGTGACCCCATGCCGGAGGCGGTTGCGGCGAGCCGCCGGTTGTTCGGGCTGCCCTGCGTGGTGGGGGACGGCCTGCGCCTGCCCTTCGCCACGGCCCGGTTCGACACCGCCTGGGCGCTGGGGGTGCTCTGCACCGTGACGGACAAGCGTCGCCTGCTCTCGGAGCTGCGTAGGACGCTCGTGCCCGACGGCCGCCTCGGGCTCCTCGTCCTGGTCCGCACCACCGATGACGTGGAGGACCCGCCTGAGGGCAACAGCTTCCCGTCGTACGACGAGTTGCGGGCTGACCTGGACCACGCGGGCTTCGTGGTGCTCGACGAGGCAGACGCCTCGGAGTTCCCCGACAGCCCGGTCGCCTGGGAGATGCACGTCGACCGGGTCCAGGAGGTCCTGGCGGCGGAGCACGGCGACGACCCTGCCTGGCAGACCGCCGATGCGCAGTCGAACGCCATCGGGCGGCTGCTCCGGTCAGGGCAGTTGCGAAGCGTCCTCCTGCACGCTGTCGCCACGGGCACCTAGGGACGTGAGCGGCGTGCGGCGCGGCTGATGCTCCTATCGGCCAGGACGACGGAAGTGAGCAGGGCGATGCCGCCCGCGGCGGCCAGAGCGAAGCAGACGATGGCGATGCTCGGGTAGCCCAGCAGTCGTGAGCTGGTGGGCACCTGCATCATCAGCGCCGCGCCGACGATGAGGGCGGCGATGACCAGGCCGCTCGCGAGCCGGTTGGCCAGCCGCTGGACGACCGACAGCAGCTGCGGCTCGTCGAACGCGTCCACCTTCAGCTGGAAGCTGCCCTCCCCGACGGCGTCCATGACCTTGTTGATACGCCCGGGCAGCTGGGTGGCGAAGTCGCGCGCCTCCAGGGCTGCGCCGAGCATGCCGCCGGCGGACGTCGACATGCGCGCCTGCAGGATCGTGTTGCTGTTGCGTCGGATCGCCTCGGCAGGGGCGAAGTGCGGGTCGAGGCTCTGGGCGACCTGGTCGAGGTTGAGCAGCGCCTTGCCGACCAGGGCGATCTGCGGCGCCGGTCGTAGGTCGGACCGCGCGGCGATCCGGGTCATCTCCAGCACGACCGCGCCGGCCCGCAGCTGGTTGCCGCGCTCGATGCTCTCCAGGACCAGGTCGGACACCGCCGCGCGGAACTGGCCCCGGTCGAACTCCTCACCCGGCGTCCCGAGCCCGGCGAACGCGTCGGCCGCGGCTTCCCCGTTGCCGTCGCTGACGGCCAGCAGCAGCTTCACCAGCCCGTCACGTGCGCTCGTCGACAGCCGAGACACCATGCCCAGGTCGATCAGCGCGAGGCGACCGTCGTCGGTGAGCAGCACGTTGCCGGGATGCGGGTCGGCGTGGAAGAACCCCTCGACCATCATCTGCTGGAGGTACGCCGAGAACAGGTCGTCGACCAGGGGCTCACCGTCGAGGTCGGTGCGGGCGAGCGGGCTCAGGTCCGTGACCTTGCGACCGGCGAGGAAGTCCATCGTGAGGACGCGCCCTGTGCTGTAGTCGGCCACCGGTCGCGGCACCACCAGCCGTGGCCATGGCGCGACGATCCGGGCCAGGGTCGTCAGGTTGGTGGCCTCGCGGGTGTAGTCGAGCTCGGCCACCAGCGCCTTCCGGAACTGCTCCAGCAGGTCGGCGAAGCCGAAGCGCCGACCGAGGTCGGTGTGCGCATCGGCGAAGGAGGCCAGCTCGGCGAGCGCGGCCATGTCGTCGGCGATGCGCTTGCGGATACCGGGACGCTGGACCTTGACCACCACCTCCTGGCCGCTGCGCAGCGTCGCCCGGTGGACCTGGGCGAGAGACGCAGCAGCCAACGGCTGCTCGTCGAACGACCCGAACGCGTGCTTGAGGTCGACCCCGAGCTCCTCGGTGACGATCTGCTCGACCTCGGCGAAGGGGAAGGGCGCGACGTCGTCCTGCAGTCGGGCCAGTGCCTGCGTGTACGGCTCGGGCAGCAGGTCGACGCGGGTCGAGAGCAACTGGCCCAGCTTGATGTACGTCGGGCCGAGCGCCTCCAGGTCCTCGGCCAGCTGGTTCGCGTCCTCGCACACTGGCGCGGAGCGCTCATCGGGACCGATGCCGTCGAGGTCGAGGTCGGCCAGCAGGTCCGACCGGCCGTAGCGGATGAGCAGCCGCGCGACGTCGCGGTACCGGCCGAGGTGGCGCGGGTGCAGGGACAGGGCCATCAGCGGTTCCCCCGTCGGGTGGGGGGCAGGTGCGGTGCGTGGGTCATGCGGTGGCTCTCCCCGGTGGTCACGGGGTCAACCTCCTCGACCATGACCGCAGGGGAGGTGCGGCGCGTCTGCCCGGCGTCGCGCATCGTGCTCCGTCGGGGCGGCTGCTGCTCGCGGGTGCGCGGGCGGTCAAGACGGTCCTCAGCCGGTCACGCCGGGAACGGGTTCGTCCAGCAGCCTGAGCACCGGGTCGAGCGCGCTGCGTTCCGCGGCTAGGGCCTTGGCGGTGAACGCGATGATGGCGAGCTCGTGCTGGACCACGTAGTCGAAGAAGCGGGCTTCGTCGGTGCCGGCGTAGTGCTCGGCGAGGCGGTGGAAGGCCGGCAGGTAGCGCTTGGTCCCCTGGCGGACCACCTTCAACCGGAGGCGGGAGGGGGCCAGGCGCAGCCCCGCCGCACCCGAGACACCCGCCGCCGAGGCCAGGCGATGTGTTGCGGTCAGCGGGATCTCGGCCCGTTCGAGGAAGCGGTGTACGCCGGCGTTCGTCTGGACCTCGAGGTCCCGCAGCGCCCCCCACGTCCGGCGCTCCTGCTCGGTGACGCTCAGCCGCGCGGAGGTGGCGAACATGCTCTCGCCGAGTGCCTCGGACTCGATCAACCGAGCAAGGTCGCGGGTGACACGCGGGGGGAGTGGCGCGTGGGGCATGGCCGATCCTTCCGGAGGAGTGAGCAGATCATCGCTGACTGCGTCGCGACTCAGCGGCGAACCTGAGGACCTCGGCGGTGAACGCGCCAGCGCGCTCGAGCATGACCATGTGGCCGGTCCCCTCGAGGACCACGGTGCGGGCGCTGGGCACCTGCTCGGCGAACTCGGCCAGATCAGCCAGCGAGGAGATGGGGTCGTGGTCCGCGCCGATCGCGAGCACGGGGCAGCCGGGGGTGGTCAGCCACTGCGCGGGGTGAAGTCGGCCGGCGGCTCGGGCAGCGGGCAGGACGCCGACAGCCCCCGCACCGTCGACGAGCAGCGCGATCGCCCCCGACGGGAGCAGCTGCGGACGGTGGACGTACGGCCAGAGGAGCAGACGCCGCAGGAAGGTGCGCGTGATGACCTGCCTGCGGAGGAACGCGGGAGTGGGGAGTCCCGCGGTGAGGACCTCCACGACGGTCGCCATCGTCGTCACGGGCCGCCGCCGAAGGGAGTGCCCCAGGCGCTTGCCGCCGAGTACGCCGGCGAACGCCTGCACGGTGCCGGCGGCGAGGACGACAGCGGCGACGCGCTCAGGGTGACGCCTGGCCAGTCGCACGACCACCGGGCCGCCGAGTGAGTGCCCGACAGCGAGCACCCGCGGCAGCGCCAGCTCTCGCACCAGCTCGGCGACGACCTCTGCGAACGCGTCCACCGACGTCCTGCCCGGCAGCCGTCCTGAGCCGCCGAACCCCGGCAGGTCGAGGGCGATGACGCGCCCGTGCTCGGCCAGCTCGGGGATGTTCTCGGTCCAGTGCTGCCAGCGCCCACCCAGGCCATGGACGAGGAGGAAGACCAGGCCATCCGGACCTGCATCGCCGTAGTCGAGGTAGGTCACGCTGGATCCCGTGATCGAGGCGGTGTGGACGTGCTGGGTCCAGTCGACATCACCTCGGGGTCGTCGGCCGGGCAGCCCGTAGTCCCCCGCGAGGGGGACGATGCGCCATCCCGGCGGTGTCGAGGCCATGAGCGACCCTACGAGCCTGCTGCAGAGGAGGTGCGGCGCTTGGGGCGAGGAGGTACGCCGTCTGCACGATGGCGCTGAAGGTGCGTGGTGTTGTCGTTCTGCCTGGGCTGGCTCCAGCCCCGGGACGAAGGGCGAATCTCATGCAGGGTCATGTTCGACGACGTGCGGTGGCAGCGATCTCGATTGCTGCGACCGTGGCCCTCACCCAGGCGATGCTGCCCGCCGGTTCGGCTCTCGCCGACCCGGAGGGGCCTGTCCTGGTCGCGAGTGGCCTCGACAACCCTCGAGGTCTCGTGTTCGGCGACGATGGTCGCCTGTACGTCGGGGAGGCCGGGCACGCGGGTCCGACCTGCACCGGCAGCGAGGGGGAGAACGGGCCGCTGTGCCTCGGCTTCACCTCGCGCATCAGCTCCATCGTGACGGGCACCGGCGAGCGCCGTACGGTCGTGGACCGGCTGGTGTCCATCGGCACCGCGGTCGCTGCGACCGGCATCGACGGGGTGGCCTTCGACGACGGCTACGTCGCTGGCATCGTCACCGGCAGCCCCCAGGGAGTGCCCGCGGATGCGTGCGACGGCTCCTCCGCCCCCGACTGCGCTCAGGTGGTCGCGAAGGCCAAGACGCAGTTCGGCGACCTGAAGCTCGTCATCGGGAAGACGCCGAAGACCCTCGCCGAGGTCGGCACGTTCGACTACCAGTACGTCGTCGACCACAAGGCCACGCTCGACCCGGACAACCCCGACTTCAACCCCGGTGACGCCAACCCCTACGGGATCACGACCGCGCCGCACGACAGCTGGTACGTCGTGGATGCAGGGAGCAACACCCTGGACCTCGTCGACGAGGACGGGAAGATGACCGTTCTCGCCTACCTCCCCAATCCTCCCGGGCCGCCGGACCAGCGCTTCCCCTACGACGCCGTCCCCACCTGCGTGGCGGCTCGGGGTGCGAACGTGTGGATCGGCACCCTCAGCGGTGAGGTCTACCGCTGGAACGGAGGCGGACTGAAGCTCGTGGCCGACCGCAACGATGGCACGGCGGCCATCAACGGCTGCGGGATGGACAAGGCCGGCAACCTGTACGTCGCCAACATCTTCGGCGTGACGCCGGAGACGTTCTTCGCGCCGCACTCTGGCAGCGTCATGAAGATCACGCCGGCCGGCGCGGTGACCACGGTGGCGGGGTCGCAGGGCCTGAGCTACCCGAGCGGCATCGCGGTGTCCGGGCATCAGCTGTTCGTCGCCGTGCAGTCCATCTGCCCGAAGAACCTGTCCCTGGTCGGTCCCGACGACCCTCCGGTCTGCGACAAGCCCGGTCAGGTCGTCCGACTCGCGATCTGAGCAAGGCCCCACTCGGCGGGGCGAGGCGCCTGCCCCCGGGGGAGGTGTCTGCGGCCAGGGCGTGACTGGTGAAGTGTGCGGATGCGCCTCGCGACCCTGAACCTGCTCAACGGCACCTCGCCCGCCGACGGGGTCATCGATGCCGACCGACTGCGGGCGCAGGTCGCTCAGCTGGACGCCGACGTCCTCGGGATCCAGGAGGTCGACCGCGGGCAGGCGCGCAGCCACGGGGCCGACCAGACCGCCGATGTCGCCGCTGCCCTGGGCGCGAAGGACTTCCGGTTCGTCGCCGCGATCACGGGCACCCCCGGGTTCGACTGGCAGCCGGCCCGCGTGGACGAGCCGTTGCTGCCGTCGTACGGCGTGGGGCTGGTGTCCCGGCTGCCGGTCCGGCGCTGGCACGTCCTGCGGCTGTCCGCGACGCCGCTCGTGGTGCCGATCCTCCTCCCCGGCACCCGCACGCTGCTGTGGCTCAAGGACGAGCCGCGGGTCGCCGTCGCTGCCGAGCTCGACGGCATGACCGTCGCGACGACGCACCTGTCGTTCGTGCCCGGCTGGAACGTCAGGCAGCTCCGGCGGGTACGCCGGTGGCTGACGTCGCTGCCCGGCCCGCACGTGCTCCTGGGCGATCTCAACCTCCCCGCCGCGGTGGTACGACCGGCGACCGGGTGGACACCCCTGGTCTCCGCGTCGACCTATCCGGCTGCCGCACCGCGGGTGCAGCTCGACCACGTGCTGGCCTCCCGCCCGCTGTCCGTCACCGGTTCCCGGCAGCACCTGCTGGCCGTGTCCGACCACCGCGCGCTCACCGTGGACGTCACGCTGCCCTGACCCTCAGTCCTAGAACCCGCAGCCGTAGAACCCTCAGCCGTAGAACCCTCAGCCGAACCCGTTGCCGTCCCGGTCCAGTCTGAAGGGCACGCGGCGTCGGGACGGGGCTAGCGCGGGAGGGCGAAGGTGCGCTGGGCGGCGGCGATCGTCGAGGCCGACACGGTGATGGTGCCCGCCCGGCCGCGCCAGGCGTCCAGCCGCGGCGTGGACTCGCCGTCCTTGAGGAACGCCTTGCGCGGCGTGGACAGGAACGGGAGCGTCACCGACGACGACGTGACGGAGACGGCCTGCTGGGTCGGCACGTGGGTGTACCACTCGGCGTTCGCCCCGCTGACCAGGACGCCGATCCGGTGACCCGCGGGGAGCACCCAGTCCTGCCCGTACAGCGCAAGGGTGGCCGTCTGCACGCCGGTCCCGCGCAGCAACGCCGCCGCCCGCCCGAGCAGCACGGCCTTGCCGTCGGGGGCGATGTCGTAGGTGTTCGCGACGAGGTTGGCGCGCGGCACGACCGCGTTCACCGTCGCGGTGACCCGCGCCTCACCGGCGTAGTGCAGGGTCTTCGTCAGCTTCTGCGAGATGGACCAGACACCGACACCGGCGGTCCCGCCCGAGCCCTCGTTGCTGTTGTCGTCGACGTAGCTCCCGGCAGCGAGGGAGGTGAGGTAGGTCCTCGTGTCCACCGGCGGCCAGGACTTCTCGGCCCGCCAGCGCCCGTCGCCGTCCTGCACCTCCACCGTCGGGTCACCGGTGGCGCGGGCGCCCTTGAGCCAGTGGTCGAGGAACCGGTTGGCCTCGGCGATGAACTGCGTGCGGCCGTTCGCGCGGCGGCCACCGATGACGTCGTAACCCCGGACGTGCTCGTGCTGGCCGAACCACGCGTGCTTCGGGCCGGAGTAGTCGCGGAAGTAGTCGAAGGCGCCGTCCGGCTTGGTGTTGTCCTCGAGGAAGCCCTGGGTGAGGAACAGCGGGACGGTCGCGGCCTTCGCGGTCGGCAGCAGGTCGCGGGCCTTCCAGAAGTCGGTCGTCGGGTCGTCGAGCCCGGCCTGCTGCGCGTAGTTCGGCGCGTAGCAGTAGGCCTCGGGTGCTCCGGAGACCTGGTAGGCGGGGGTGTCGTTGACCGACGAGCTCGTCGCGTCGTACGCCTGGAACAGCGCGGGAGTCGTGACGCTGTTGATGAAGCGGACGCCGTCGGAGTACAGGTAGCGGTAGCCGCTGTAGACCGGCTCCATCGAGATCACCGCGGCGAGCCCCTTCGGCTTCTGGGCGATGCCCATCAGGCCGGTCCAGCCGTCGTAGGACTTGCCGAACAGCCCGACCTTGCCCGTGGACCAGGGCTGCGTGGCCGCCCACTCGACCGCGGTCTTCACCCCGCCCTGCTCGACCGGGCCGCCCCAGTCGTTGCAGCCGCCGGAGCCGCCGAAGCCCGGCAGGTCGACGATGACGTAGGTGTAGCCGCGCGAGAGGATCCGGCTCTGGTCCAGGAAGTCGTAGAAGCGGGTGCTCGGCCCGGTCGCGGTCTGGCTGTCGAAGCCGTGGCCGGTGTAGGGGCTCACCGTCATGACGACCGGGGTCTTGGCGTTGGCGGCCAGACCCTTGGGGCGCAGGATGTCGGCGTGCAGCGTGGTGACGCCGTCACCCGACGGCAGGTAGGCCTCGGTCCAGGTCGAGTCGGTCCGTCCCGGTGTCGGGGTCGCGGCCGTCGGGGCAGCACCCGCCGGGACGGCGAGCCCGACGAGGACGACGGCGGCCGCGGAGCCGAGCAGTCGGTGGGTCAACCGGGGGAGCAGGCGCATGGACAGTCACTTCGCCGCCGCGCCCCCTGTTCCTGCCCGTCGTGTCACACCCCGCACTCCACCCGCACCACCCACGGCGGGCACGCCGGTGCCCCGCGCCGGGTGATCAGCACCCCGACGACCGCGCACCCCGCAGGAGGTACGGCGGGCCAGGGGGTGTCGCCGTCGGTCAGCACGATGACCACCTCCGGCCGTGGGCGTCCTGCCACGGCAGCGGTGATGCCCACGCGCAGGTCGGTCCCACCGCCGCCCACCAGCTGCAGGTCCCGCGCCCGGCGGACGGTCGAGGCAGCACTCACCGCGGCGTCGCAGCTGTAGACCTGCACGGTCCCCACTGCCGTACCGAGCGACTGCAGCACGCCATCGACCTCGCCCAGTGCCTGCGCGAGCAACCCGTCGTCCATCGACCCGCTGGTGTCCACGACGATCGCCACCGCCGGCACCGCTCGCTGGCTGCCGGGCAGCACCGCGCGCGGACTGGCCGCCTGCCGTCGGGACAGCCTTCGGTACGTCGGGTGCGTCGAGCCGGCGGTGAAGGCCACCGCGCGTCGTACCGACGAGGACAGGACCTGCTGCCACGACACCTTCGGCTCGAGCACCTGCTCGACCCAGCGGGACCACTCGCCGGGCTGCGAGCCGCGCCCGCTCATGTGGCCGGCGAACTCGATGGCGACCTGCTGGCGCAACTGCTCGCCGAGCACCTGGTCGATGCCGCCGTCCAGCACCTGGTAGCTCCGCCGCTGGCCGTCGGCTGCCGACCCGCAGCTGACCTCCTTCTCAGCCAGCCCGCGTCGTTCGAGCATCAGGTAGTACTCCTCGACCGCCCGGTCGAGGGGCAGTCGCAGCGCGGCGGGGTGGGCCAGGGTCGGCAGTGGATGGCCTGCGGCGTCGAGGGTCTGCGAGATCGTGAGGTCACCGGCGGTCGCCCACGCCGACGCCTCGCGCGCACCGATCCCCATCGACCGGCCGCGGCCGGCGTGGTCGCGCAGCAGGTGCCAGACCAGGTGCGCCAGGTGCGCGCCGACCTCGGGGACCGGGGCTTCCCAGAGCGGGTTGACGTAGACGCGCCAGTCGTCGTCCGCGCTGATCGTGTCCACCTCGGCGCTCTCGATCGTCGGCATGCTGTAGAGCGCCGACGACAGGTAGGGCACGTCACCGCCTGCCGACGCGGTCAGCCACAGCTTCGCGGCCGAGACCCGCTCCAGGCTCACGCTGCGCCCGACACCGGGCCGGGCAGCAGGCCCGCAAGCGCGAGGGGCCCGGCAAACACCTTGACCGACGACGGCATCGACGCCCCGGCGGGCCGAGCCCCGGGACGGACCAGCGCGCGCACCACCGGGACGGCGGCGTCGAGCCCACCGGCGGAGGCAGCCAGCGCGCACAGGTCCATCGCCGCCTCCCACCGCGCCGGCGAGGGGCTGCGCAGGACGGCCGACAGCAACGACTGCAGGACGACGTACAGCCGGTCCGGGCGCAGGCCGTCGAAGACCGCAAGGCCCGGATCAGCCAGCAGGCTCTCGGGATCGGGAAGGTCCTGCGCCTGCGCCCAGACGAGGAACTCGTGGCCGGCCGAGGCGCCGACGCAGCCGTAGACCAGCAGCTTCTGCACGGGCACGGGCAGCTCCAGGGCCGTGGCGAGGGCGGCCAGCTCGACGGCGTAGGTCCAGGTCCGTGGCGTGGGGAACGCGCGGCCGCGCGAAGCGGCGTCCTTCGGCAGGGCCGACAGCTGGCTCTGTCGCGCCCGCAGGTAGCCCGCGAGCAGCACCTGCCAGCGCGCGAGCTCCGCCGGCAGGGACAGGGGCACCGCCTGGACATCGAGCGTGGGCCACTGGCCCGTCACCGAGCACTCCGTGTAGACGTCGAGTGGCAGGTCCCAGTCGAGGTGGCAGAACCGGTTGGCCGTCGGCGGCGCGAGCTCCCACCCGCCGGCCGCGACGTCCGCGGGGTTGGCCGCGGCCCCGAAGCTCACCGTGTCCGGCAGCTGCAGCGCCCCGACCTGGTGGTGGGTCAGGGGACGCAGGGCAGCGGCCTGCACCGAGGGGCTGGCCGTCGTCCACTCGTCGAAGAACGCCAGCGACGGGCCGTCGTGGTCGGCCAGCCGCTGCGCCCACGCCGGGGGAGCGAGCGTCACGGTCCCTCCCGTCCCGACGACGGGCAGCCCCGCGAAGTCGCTGGCCTCGTGGTGGCTCACGATCAGCGTCTCGACGTGCCAGCCCGACAACCCGGCGCTCTCCAGCACCGCGGTCTTGCCCGCCCCGGGCGATCCCCAGAGCAGGAAGGGGATGCGCGCCGCCAGGCACACCCCGATCGCCTGCAGGACCTGCTCGTACTCGTCCCTGTCACGCACTCGCTCGTCGTCCTCCCTGTCGGTGGTGCTCCCAGTCCTGCAAGCCGTTCTCGATGGCGCGGGTGTCCAGCGACCCGACGGCGCTCACCACGCGCGCGGTGACCGCTGGTGCACCGCAGAGCATCAGCGCGAACGCGTGCTCCTCGCGCGTGCCCCGGATCCCCAGCGCGGCAAGGGAGAACACCAGTCGCTCGACGGCTGGACCGGTCACCGCCGACAGCCCGACATCGGCACGTCGCGCGACAGCGACCAGGTCAGGGACCGCCGGGAAGCAGTCGGCGGAGGCGAGCTGCGCCAGGGCACGGGCGGCGGCCGTCGGGGTCATGCGCAGCTCTCGCGCGAGCAGCGCCACGTCGGCCGGCCGGTACGCGGAGGTCGACAGCGCCGTGAGGTCGCTGTGGCTGACGCCGAGCCGCAGGAACTCCCCGCGCAGCGTCGGCTCTGCCCGGTCACGGTCGGTCTCGCTCCAGGCCAGCCACGTGTGCACCTCCCGCTCAGGAGCGCTGGCGGCCGTCTCGGCGATCCACTTCAGGTCCGGTCGGCGCGACAGCACCCCGAGGTAGAACGCCGGGGGGAGGGGGCGCCCGTGGCCGGCGACGCCATGGACCTGCTCGACGACGTCGGGGGAGATCCCCGCGTCCCACAGCGCCAGCACGTCGCGCAGGGTCGGGACCTGCTGACCGACCAGGCGGACGGCGTCGCGGGGCAGCGGCACCGGGTCGCGCACCCCGTGGGCGGCCAGCACACGGCGACCGAGTGACGAGACCTGCGTGGTCCGCGCGCCGTGCTCGGCAGCGACGTGCCGGGCACCGCGCACATGTGCCGACGCAGCGGCGGCCGTCGCGAACGACGTCGACCCTGCGCAGCACGTCTCGACCCGCGACGCGCTCGTCCAGCGGTAGCCCACCCCCAGGGAGAGCTCGGGCAGGTCCGCTCTCAGCTGCCGACCCACATAGCTGCGTACGGCGGGGAGCACCCGGTCGACCAGGTCCAGGCAGCTCAGGAAACCGCCGAACGCCACGGTGAACCGCTCCGCCTCCAGGTCGTGCCCGGTGTCGACCGACCAGTCGGCATGGAGGACGATGGGGTGTGTGCGGTGACCGACGCGACGTGGGTCGGTCGAGCAGGTGACCGTGAGGACCAGCGGCTGACCGGTCGGGTCCGGGCTCACTGTCGGGCTCGATGTCGGGCTCGATGGCGGGCTCTGCGCTGGAGCCATCTCCACCCCCTCTGGACTCATCGCATGTCAGTTCGACACGGGGCTCTTGTGGCCGTCAAGGGGTGTCCGGCGTGTCGTTCGGGCAGGAACCCCGCTTGCGGTGTCGAAGCAGATGCGACACGGGCGCACCGGCGCGTGGACACCGCTGCAGAGCCGCCTGAGCTCACCAGGCTCGACACCCGGAGGACACATGCGCGCACGCCTCACCCTGACGCTCGCCACCCTCGGCTGCCTGGTCGCGGTGACGGCGACCAGTGGCGCCGCGTCGACAGGGCCCACCGTTGTCGACAGGGCGCACGGGGCCGACCGCGGTCGCACCCGTGGCGGGGGTCGACCCGCAGTGCTTCGCGCCTCAGGTCCGGCTCGACCCGATGGCCGGGCCGAACGGCGTCCCCACGAACCCGGAGTGGATCGCCCGGGACACCGTGAACCAGTACTGCGCGACCCTGCGCGTCCGGGACCAGGCTGCGAGCCCGGCGTACGGGCAGGGCAACGTCTCCCTGGGTGCGCAGCTGTTCGCCCAGCAGGCGCAGGAGCAGATCGCCGACGGGCCCGGCCACCTGCACGGCGGCGTCACCACGTTGGTCCCCGGCTCGCAGGCCGCCGACGTCTTCCGCTCGGTCGAGCGCTGGCAGCAGCTGACCGGCGGGAAGGTCACCCGCGTCACCTTCACCTCCTCCAACGGAGCGCAGCTGCACGGGCACCTGTGGGAGCCGCCGGCGAAAATCGCCAAGCCGCGTGGGGGCTACCCCGGCGTCGTCATCACCGATGGCTCCGTGCAGGCCTACGAGCAGCTCTACTACTGGGCGGCTCAGGGCCTGGCGCAGTACGGCTACCAGGTCCTCACCTACGACGTACAGGGCCAGGGCGACTCCGACCTGCTGCCCGCCGACTGCTCACCGAGCTCCTGCTCCGGGGTGCCTTACCAGCAGCCCTACAACTTCTACCAGGGCGCCGAGGACTCCTTGAGCTGGTTCCTGTCGCCGAAGAACCCCGGTCGCCGGTCCCTCGACGCCAGCCGCGTCGGCATCGCCGGGCACTCCCTCGGGGCGGCAGCGGTGAGCTGGGTCGGCCAGTGCGACAGCCGGGTCAAGGCGATCGTCGCGTGGGACGACCTGAACGTCATCGACCCGAAGCAGTGTGCCGCCAACGTGACCGTGCCGAAGGCCTTCCAGTCCAGCCGCCTGCACACCCCGGCGCTCGCGACCACGAACGACTACGAGTTCAACGTCCAGCCCGCGACGCACGTCCCGAACCCGCACGGGGACACCAACGCCGGCGGTGGCAGCGGTGACCGCGGATACCTCAGCCTGGCCAAGGCCGGCGTCGACAGCCAGCTGGTGTCGTTCCGCAACGGCACCCACCTGACCTACTCCTACATCCCGCTGGTGCTCCCCTCCAACCAGCTCTCCGAGCGGTTCGCCTTCCACTACACGCTGGCCTGGTTCGACCAGTACCTGCGCGGCGGCGCCAACCCGTACACCGGGAAGCCCGCCTTGGCCCGGCTGACCGACCTCGGCGGGTACGACGGCAGCGCGGATGCCAACAGCCTCGGCGCCGTCTCGATCGGAACGGGCAGCTATGACCCGGCCGCGGCCGCCGCGGCACCGACCGATCCGGCCGCCGGCAACGTTCCTTACCTCATCAAGGGCATCAAGGTGCCGGACTCCCTGTCGTTCTACTACTTCTCGCAGTACCGGCTCACCGACTCGCGCACCGGCCGGTCGCGCACCTGCAACGACATGGTCGCCGGCTGCCCGAAGGTGCAGCCCGCCACACCCTGACCGGGGCCCGCCCAAGGCGACGGGCTCCCTCAGCCGTCGGTCGTCGTCCCGCTGAGTGGGACCCACCGTGTCGTCGGGACGCCCTGCGCTGCGTACGGTCGTGAAAACACCTACACCGACCGGGGAGCCCGACCATGTCGACCGTCATCGAGCGCATCGAGCAGCACGCGGAGCAGATCGCCGCCCTGGGCCCGGACAACGAGGCCGAGGGCAAGCTCACCGACGCTTCTGCGAAGCTCCTGCGCGAGGTCGGGATCATGCGGATGCTCGCGCCGGCGACGTACGGCGGGTACGAGTCGCACCCGGCGGAGTGGGCCGAGGCGGTCATGGCGCTCGGCGCGCTCGACGGTGCCAGCGGTTGGCTCGGCGGCATCGTGGGGGTGCACCCGTGGGAGATCGCGATGAGCGACCCGAAGGTGCAGCAGGAGATCTGGGGCGAGGACGAGGACGTGTGGATCGCCTCGCCGTACGCGCCGATGGGCGTGCTCACCCCGGCGGACGGCGGGTACGTCTTCAACGGGCACTGGCAGTACTCCAGTGGCACCGACCACTGCCAGTGGGCCTACCTCGGAGCGCTGGTGGGCGACGAGACCGGCGCCCCGATCATGCCGCCGCAGATGGTGCACGTGCTCATCCCGCGCACCGACTACACGATCCTGCACGACTCCTGGGACGTCGTGGGTCTGAAGGGCACCGGCTCCAAGGACCTCGTGGTCAAGGGCGCGTTCGTCCCGGACTACCGGGTGCTGGCCTACGACGTGCTCGCCAGCGGCAAGGCCGGCAAGGAGGCGGGGTTGACCAACCCGCTCTACCACGTGCCGTTCTCCGGGATCTTCCCCCTCGGCATCACCGCCGCGGTCATCGGGATCGCCGAGGGCGCGCTCAAGCACCACTTGGACTACCAGCGCACCCGGGTGCAGGTCACCGGTGTCAAGATCAAGGACGACCCCTACGTCCTCACCGCCATCGGCGAGGCCGCCGCCGAGATCCACGCCTCCCGCACCGTCCTGCTCGACGGCGTCAACCGGATGTACGACGGGGTCAGCAAGGGCAAGGAGTACGCGTTCGTCGAGCGCGCGGACAGCCGCCGCAACCAGGTGCAGTGCGCCTGGCGCGCGGTCCGCGCCGTCGACGAGATCGTGGCGCGCTCCGGTGGCAACGGGCTGCGGATGGACCACCCGCTGCAGCGGTTCTGGCGCGACGTCCACATGGGGCTGGCGCACGCCATCCACGTCCCGGGCTCGGTGAACCACGTGTCCGCGCTCGGCATGGTCGGCCACGAGCCGCCGCCCGGCCCGATGCGCGCGATGATCTGACCCGGGCGGGTCAGGCGGCGCTCAGCCCCTCGGGGTGGTGGCGTCCGCGATGAGGTCGAGCGCCACGTCCCGAAGCTTCCTGTTGGTGTGCTGGGACACCGTGCTCAGCAGGGCGAACGCCGCCTCCGCGTCGACCCGCTCGCGGCTCATGATGATGCCCTTGGCCTGCTCGATGGCGGCGCGGCTCTCCATGGCCAGGCGCATGTTCTGCGCGAGCGTGGAGGTCGTGTCGTACAGGTGCGCGTTCGCGACGGCGACCGCGGCGTAGCCGGCGAACGTCAGCCCCAGCGCGACCGCGTCCTCGTCGAACGCGTCTGTTGCCTCGCCGTAGATGTTCAGGGCCCCGACGAGCGCTTCCTGGATCGGCAGCGCGAGGGACAGGCTGCTCGCCACGCCGACGCTCACGGCCAGCTCGCAGAACGCCGGCCAGCGCGTCTCCTCCCGCATGTCCCGGACGACCACCGCGCCGGAGGCCTGGGCGACGTCGAGACACGGGCCACGGTCGCCGGCGTACTGCCCCTCGTCGAGCTCGAGCGCCCGGTCACTCGTGTAGACCGCGGTGAACGCCTTGTCGTCGCGCACCAGGGTGACCGACACGTCCGTCGCACCGGCCAGCGTGCGCTCCGCGATCTGCGCCACCCGCAAGAGCACGGCGTTCAGGTCGTTGTCGTCGAGCCGGATGGCAGCCAGCAGGGCGTAGGCCTCCTGCGGCGCGAGCGCAGGCGGCGACTGCTCGGGCACGGTCACGGGAGGGCTACCTCGGACACGATGGGCAACCCGTCCGGCGGTCCGGAGCGAGGTCGCAGGTCGGCACCCTCGATAGGGCGCTGCTCGGCCGGTGGGGACGGCCGGACCCCGCCTCCTCTTAGACGGTGGCTCTCCCTTGCCATGGGGCAAGGGAGCGCAGGCGCTCACCCTAGCCCTGATCGTGTGACCGTCACCGGGAGGGAGTCCCGTCACGTGACGTCTCAGCGCGAGGCGCTGCGGGGCGCGGCCCGAGCGCGGGTCGGCCGGTGGCGGGCGACCTCGGTGGCTGCGGGGAGTAGGCCCTGTCCCTCCGCTTAGGCTGATCTTTCCGTCGTCGCGTGAGGAGCGCTACTTGTGGCGATCCTCGTCGCTCTCGAGCACCGCACGACCTACTCCTTCGACCGGCCGACGTCGCTCGGTCCCCATGTCGTGCGCCTGCGTCCGGCTCCGCACTGCCGCACACCGGTGTCGGCGTACTCCCTCACCGTGGAGCCCGCGCAGCACTTCGTGAACTGGCAGCAGGACGTGTTCGGCAACCACCTGGCCCGGCTGGTGTTCCCCGAGCCGGCGACGGAGCTGTCGCTGACTGTCGACCTCGTCGCCGACCTGACGGCCATCAACCCCATCGACTTCTTCGTCGAGGACAGCGCCCAGCGGTTCCCCTTCGCCTACGAGCCCGGGCTGCGCGCCGACCTCGAGCCGTACCTCCGACCGGTGGCGGGACCGCGCACGCAGCAGTGGCTCGCGTCCGTCGGTCCGCCGCCCGTGGGTGGCGTCCCGGTCATCGAGTTCCTGGCGAACCTCAACCAGTGGGTCGCCCGCACGGTCGCCTACACCGTGCGCATGGAGACGGGCGTCCAGTCGCCGGACGAGACCCTCGAGCGCGGGATCGGCTCCTGCCGCGACAGCGCGTGGCTGGTCGTCGCGGCACTGCGCGAGCTGGGCATGGCGGCGCGGTTCGTGTCGGGCTACCTCGTGCAGCTGCGACCCGACGTACGCCCGGGGGAGCTGCGGGACGGACCCGAGACGGACTTCACCGACCTGCACGCCTGGGCGGAGGCGTACGTCCCCGGCGCCGGCTGGGTCGGGCTCGACGCGACCTCCGGGCTGTTCGCCAGCGAGGGGCACCTGCCGCTGTCGGCCACGCCGCACCCCGGTCACTCGGCACCGGTCACGGGGACGACCGGTCCGACGCAGACCACGTTCTCCTTCAGCAACACCGTGCGCCGGCTGCACGAGGACCCGCGCGTCACGGCGCCGTACACCGACGAGCAGTGGGAGCGCATCGTCGTGCTCGGCAACGCCGTCGACACGGCGCTCGACGTCGGTGACGTGCGGCTGACGATGGGAGGTGAGCCGACCTTCGTCGCCGTCGACGACATGGAGGCTGCCGAGTGGCGCGTGGACGCCGACGGCCCGGAGAAGCGGGAGCGCGCGTCCGCCCTCGCTGCGGCGCTGAGGGCGCACTACGCGCCGACCGGGCTGGTGCACCGGGGGCAGGGCAAGTGGTACCCCGGCGAGCCGCTGCCGCGCTGGCAGATCGGCCTGACCTGGCGGAGCGACGGCGTGCCCGTGTGGAACGATCCCGCCCTGCTGGACGACCCCTGGACCCCCGGCCGCGCGGACGTGCAGGTCCTGCCGCTCGCCGAGGCCATCGCCCGGGAGCTCGGACTGCCCGACACGGCAGTTCTCCCGGCGTACGAGGACGCCCTGGCCGAGCTGCTCGAGCAGGCGCGCCTGCCCGAGGGGGAGCCGCCGGCCGTGGACGTCGCGCCCGAGACGCTGACCACCCCCACCGCGCGCGAGAGCGCCATCGCCCGGCTCGCCGCCCCGACCGGTGACCCGCGCGGCTGGGTGCTCCCGCTGTTCCCTGTCGCGGACGGCTGGGGTACGACGACCTGGCGCACCCGCCGGGGGCATCTGTTCCTGCTGCCCGGGACCTCGCCGGTCGGGATGCGCCTGCCGCTCGACGCACTCGGGTGGGAGCCGCCGCCGGGCAGCCCTGACCCGTCGCCGTTCGCGGCGCCCGAGCCCGTGCGCACCGGGCAGGGCGCCGGTGTCGTCGTCGACCTCGGACCGGACACGCCACGGACCGCCCTGGCGGTCGAGGAGCGCGACGGCCACGCCTTCGTGTTCCTCCCGCCGGTCGACACCCTCGACGCCGGTCTCCGACTGGTCGCTGCCGTCGAGCGCGCGGCGACGTCGCTGTCGCTGCCCGTCGTGCTCGAGGGGTACCCGCTGCCCGGGGACGCGCGACTGCGCTCTTTGTCGGTCACGCCGGACCCCGGTGTCGTCGAGGTCAACGTGCAGCCCGCGGCGTCCTGGGACGAGCTGGTCGAGATCACGGGCACCGTCTCCCGGCTGGCGCGCGAGCACGGGCTCGGCACGGAGAAGTTCGCCCTCGACGGCACGCACACGGGCACCGGAGGGGGAAGTCACCTGACCCTCGGTGGGACGACGCCCGCGGACAGCCCGTTGCTGCGCCGCCCGGACCTGCTGGTCAGCATGCTCACCTACTGGCAGCACCACCCGTCGCTGTCCTACCTGTTCTCCGGCGCGTTCATCGGACCGACCAGCCAGGCGCCCCGGGTGGACGAGGCGCGGCACGAGTCGCTGTATGAGCTGGAGATCGCCTTCGGCGAGCTCGCCCGCGCCGAGGACCCGCGTCCGTGGGAGGTCGACCGCGCGCTGCGTCACCTGCTGACGGACCTCACCGGCAACACCCACCGCGCGGAGTTCTGCATCGACAAGCTGTTCAGCCCGGACAGCGAGCGCGGGCGGCTGGGACTGCTCGAGCTGCGCGGGTTCGAGATGCCACCGCATCCGCAGATGTCTTTGGTGCAGGCACTTCTCGTGCGGGCGCTGGTCGCGCGCTTCTGGGACGAGCCCTACACCGGTCGCCTCGTGCGTTGGGGTACCGAGCTGCACGACCGCTTCCTGCTGCCTGCGTTCGTCACCGCCGACATCACCGACGTGGTCGAGGACCTGCGCGCCCACGGCTTCGCCTTCGAGACCTCCTGGCTCGCGCCGTTCCTGGAGTTCCGGTTCCCGCGCCTGGGCCGCGTCGACGTGTCCGGCATCGGCGTCGAGCTGCGTGCGGCGATCGAGCCCTGGCACGTGCTCGGCGAGGAGGCGACCGGCACCGGCACGGCGAGGTACGTCGACTCCTCGGTCGAGCGGCTGCAGGTGGAGGTCACCGGCGCCACCGCCGGCCGGTACGTCGTCACCTGCAACGGCCGTCCCGTGCCGCTCGTCGCCGCGGGGACCGGGGCCGTGGTCGGGGGAGTGCGCTACCGCGCGTGGCAGCCCTGGTCGGCGCTGCACCCCACCATCAAGGTCCACGCGCCGCTGGTCTTCGACGTCGTGGACCGGTGGAACGGCCGGTCGCTCGGCGGCTGCACCTACCACGTGGTCCATCCCGGAGGGCGCTCCTACGACACCTTCCCGGTCAACGCCGGCGAGGCCGAGGCGCGACGGACGGCGCGCTTCGTCCCGCACGGGCACACCGCCGGTCAGGTCGACGTCGCCGCGCTCGACGCCGAGCTCGTCACCGCGGACCCGGAGTACCCCCGCACCCTCGACCTGCGTCGTAGCACCCTGCGCTAGTGCCGCCCCTCACCGCTTCCGGTTCCCTGGGCCTGGTCGAGGCCTACCGGTCCCAGCCCCGGCGCGCCTTCGACGAGATGCTCGGCCCTGATGGCCTGGTGCGGCCCACCTGGCAACCGCTCGCGCAGGCCCTGGACCTGCTCGGCGGCCCGGGGCTGGCCAGCACCAGCGCCAACGTCGCGCGCCTGCTCGACGGCGACGGCGTCGTCTACCGGACCCTGGAGGCCGAGGAGCCGCAGCGCTGGGAGCTCGACCCGGTCCCGCTGCTCATCGGTGGTGACGAGTGGTCGGTCCTCGCGCCGGGCCTCGCGCAGCGCGCCCGGCTGCTCAACGCGCTGGTCGCCGACCTGTACGGCGCCCGCAGCGTCCTGCGCTCGGGGGTGCTGCCGGCGGAGGTGGTGTTCGCGCACCAGGGGTTCCTGCGCGCCTGCCACGGGCTGCGGGTCAACGGCCCGCACCAGCTGTTCACCGTCGCCGCCGACCTGGCGCGCGGGGAGGACGGTGGCTGGGTGGTGCTGCACGACCGCACCGCGTCGCCGTCCGGTGCCGGGTTCGCGATGGAGAACCGCCGGGTCGTCTCCCGGGTGCTCACCGGGGCCTACCGCGACGCGCGGATCGAGCAGCTCGCGCCGTTCTTCCACGCGATGCGCCGGGGGCTGCAGGAGGTCGCACCTGCCTCGGCCGAGGCGCCGCGCGTCGTGCTGCTGACCTCCGGTGCCCTGAGCGAGACGGCCTACGACCAGGCGTTCCTGTCGCAGCTGCTCGGCTACCCCCTCGTCGCCGGCTCCGACCTGTCGGTCCGCGACGGCCGGCTCTGGCTGCGTGGCCTCGACGGCCGCGACCAGGTCGACGTCGTCCTACGCCGCGTCGACAGCGACTTCTGCGACCCGCTGGAGCTGCGGTCGGAGTCGCAGCTCGGTGTGCCCGGCCTGGTGGAGACCTGCCGGCTCGGCACGGTCTCCGTCGTCAACGTCCTCGGCGCCGGCGTCCTCGAGAACCCCGGTCTGCTTCCCTACCTGCCCGCGGTGTGCCGCCAGCTGCTCGACGAGGAGCTCTCGTTGCCGTCGGCTCGTACGTGGTGGTGTGGCGAGGTCGACGGGCTGCGTGAGGTGCGAGCCCGCTCGGCGGAGCTGGTGCTCAAGCCGCTGTCCCGCGGCACCAGCAGGTCGAGCTTCTTCACCTGGGAGCTCACGACCGACGAGCGCACCGCCCTGCTGACCCGTGTCGAGGCCGAGCCCCACCTGTGGGTCGGGCAGGAACCGGTCGCAGCCAGCACCGCTCCGACGTACGCCCGGGAGTCGGTGGCGCCGCACAGCATGGTGCTGCGGACGTTCGCCGTGGCGCAGGGCGGTGACTACCACGTCATGCCCGGGGGGCTGGTGCGCGTGGCCGGCCAGACCGGCAGCCTGCTGGTGTCGTCGCAGGCCGGGGCGCTCGCCAAGGACGCGTGGGTGCTGTCGACGCAGGACGTGCCCGCCCCCGACCAGTGGCTGCTCGAGGGCACGCCGTCGGAGGTGCGGCACGTCGCGTTGTCGCCCCGCATGGCCGAGGACCTGTTCTGGTTCGGGCGCTACACCGAGCGCGCGGAGAGCACGACGCGACTGCTGCGCGCGGTGCGCGAGCGGACCCGTGACGTCGCGCACAGCGGCAACGCGGTCGAGGTCGCGTGCGTCGAGGCGCTGCGCGGTGCCCTGGCCGAGGTGACCGGCACCTGGGGTGCGTCGTTCGCCGAGGTGCTGGTCGACGCGCGCCGGCCGGGGTCGCTCGCCCACGCCGTGCACGGGCTCACCACCGCGGCCCGTGGCGTGCGCGACCAGCTCTCCCCCGACACCTGGCTGGTGCTCGCCGCCCTCGACCACGGACTGCACGACCTCGCCGCGGCCGGCAGTCCCGAGGTCGCCGAGGTGCTGGTCGGGCCGACCCTCTCGCGCTCCCTCAGCAGCCTGCTCGCCCTGGCCGGCCTGTCCGCCGAGAGCATGGTGCGCGACCTCGGCTGGCACTTCATGGAGGCCGGTCGCCGGCTCGAGCGGTCGCAGCAGGTCGTCGCGCTGCTGCGCGCCGCACTGCTCGACCAGCGTGGCCCGGAGGTCGACCGGCTGGTCGTCGAGTCGGTGCTCGTGGCCGCCGAGAGCATCATCACCTTCCGTCGCCGCTACACCCCGCGCTCGGAGGTCGCCACGACGCTCGAGCTGCTGCTGGTGGACCGCGGCAACCCGAGATCGCTGGCGCACCAGCTGGACCGGCTCGCCTACAGCCTGCGCCACATCCCGGACGGCACCGGGCTCGCCGCGGAGGCCGAGGCGATCGCCACCACCGTCCGCACCTCCTACGCCTCTGCCGTCGCCGCGCCGGTGGCGAGCGGGCGGCGGCACGAGCTCGAGGCGCTGCTCGATGACGTCGTACGCCGGTTGCGGGCGCTCGGCGAGGGGATCGAGCGCGGGTCGTTCGAGGACCTCCTGCCGCCGGTGCCGCTGTCTCAGGTGATCGCATGACGGCGCGTGCGTTCCAGGTGGTGCACCGCACGGAGTACACCTACGACAAGGACGTCAGCGCCAGCCACGGCCGCGCCCACCTGCTCCCGAGAGAGGAGGCCGGGCAGCAGGTCCTGTCGCACGCCCTGGTGGTGCACCCCGAGCCCGATGAGACGCACGAGCACGTCGACTACTTCGGCAACGTCTCGACGTACTTCCGCGTGGAGGTACCGCACCGCGAGCTGACCGTGGTGTCGACGCACCACGTCGAGGTCGATCGCGAGCCGGTCCCCTGGGCGGTTTTGGACCAGGCTGTCGTTCCCGCTGCGGGGACGGGGGTGGGGGAGGACCTGCTCGCGCGGGAGCTGGCGCTGCCGTCGACGATGGTGCCGATGCTGGGCGAGGTGGCCGCCTGGGTCGCGCCGGTGCTCGTCCCGGGACGACCGCTGGGCCAGGCCCTGGCCGAGCTGCTGGACCAGGTGCGGGCCGACTTCACCTACCGCACCGGCGCCACGACGGTGAGCACTCCGCTCGCGACCGTCGTCGAGGAGCGCGAGGGCGTGTGCCAAGACTTCGCGCACCTGGTCCTGTCGGCGCTGCGGGTGAGCGGTCTGTCCGCGGGGTACGTCAGCGGTTACATGGAGACCCTTCCTCCTCCTGGGAAGCCGAGGCTCATCGGCGCCGACGCGTCACACGCGTGGGTGTCGGTCCTCGCCCCAGGGGTGGGATGGGTCGACCTGGACCCCACCAACAACCAGCGCGCCGACCAGCGGTACGTCGTCGTCGCGCGGGGTCGCGACTACTCCGACGTCCCCCCGCTCAAGGGCGTCATCTACACCAAGAGCACCCGCAGCACCCTGCAGGTCTCCGTGGACGTGCAACCCGTCACCCCCCTGCTGTTCTAGCCCCAGAAGGAGCCCCGTGCGCGTCTTCACCTGCGACCACTGCGGTCAGGTGGTGTTCTTCAGCGACGACCTGTGCCTGCGCTGCCAGTCCCCTCTCGGGTACGACGCGGACCGGGGTGAGGTGGTCGCCCTCACCGATGTCGGGGACGGCCGACTGCTCGACCTGACCCGCTCCAGCCGCTCGTGGCAGCGCTGCGCGACCCGCGACGTGACCGGGTGCAACTGGCTCGTGCCGGCCCACAGCGGTGCGATGTGCAGCTCGTGCGCCCTCACCCGCACCCGACCGGCCGACTCCGACCCCGACGGCATCGCGGAATGGGTGCGTGCCGAGCACGCCAAGCGTCGCCTGCTCCATCAGCTGCGGAGCCTCGGGCTGCCCATCACCCCTCGGGACGAGGAGAGCGGCACCGGGCTCGCCTTCGACCTGCTGTCCAGTGCCGAGACCAAGGTCATCACCGGTCACGACAACGGCGTCATCACCCTCGACCTCGCCGAGGCCGACAGCGAGCACCGGCTGAAGATGCGCCACCAGCTCGGCGAGACCTACCGCACGCTGCTCGGCCACTTCCGGCACGAGATCGGCCACTACTACTGGCCGGTCCTGGTCACCGACCCCGATCTGCTGTCGGCCTGCCGCACCCTGTTCGGGGACGACCGGGAGGACTACGGCGAGGCGGTGTCGCGGCACTACGCCAAGCCCGACGACGCGACCGACAGCTGGGTCAACCAGCACATCAGCCAGTACGCCACCATGCACCCGTACGAGGACTGGGCGGAGACCTTCGCCCACTACCTGCACATCCAGGACACGCTGGAGACGGCTACGGGCTTCGGGCTCAGTCACCGGACCACCGGTGACCAGTCCTTCGGGCAGATGATGGACCACTGGCTGGAGCTGACCCTGGGGCTGAACGAGGTCAACCGCTCCATGGGCCGAAGCGTGCTCTACCCGTTCGTGCTCGCGCCGGCGGTCGTGCGCAAGATCGCCTTCGTCGACCGGGTCATCCGCCTGCGCTCGTCGAACTCAGCGGCCACCTGATCCGAACTGGCAGGTCCGGCACAGGATCCTCACAGGTACGCCCGCCACTGTGGTCGGTGACGGTCTCCCCCCCTACTGCAAGGAGCTCCCCATGCGCTCGCGCACCGCAGCCCTCGTCCTGTCCGGTTCCCTCGTCGGCGGCTTCGTCGGGGCGGTCGCGCTGACGCCCGCCTCCGCCGAGACGTCGTCCAACCCGGTGAGCTCCCGGCTCGGAGCGCTGAAGTCCGCGCTGACCGGTCTGGTGTCGGACGGCACGCTCACCCAGGCGCAGGCCGACAAGGTCGCCACCACGCTGGACCAGAAGCTTCCCCAGCGCGGGCCGGGCGGACCTGGCTTCGGCAAGCGCGGCTTCGGCCACGGGATGATGGGCCCGGAGAGGGCGGCAGAAGCGGCCGCTGCGGCCAAGGCGCTCGGTCTCACCGAGGCCGAGCTGCGCACGCAACTGCGCAGTGGCAAGAGCCTGGCCGACATCGCGGCGGCGCAGAAGGTCAGCGTCGACACCCTGGTGAAGGCGCTCGTCGACGCCGCCAAGGCGCACCTGGCCGCGGACGTGAAGGCCGGTCGGCTCACCCAGGCGCAGGCCGACAAGATCGCCGCGAACCTCACCCAGCGCATCACCGACCGGGTGACCCACGTCCGCCCCGACCGCGATGCGGAGCCTGCTCCGGCCGAGCAGCAGGGCTGACGGTCAGGCCGGGACGCACGTCCCGAGGGTGAGCGCACCGACCGGTCTCGGTGTCTTCGCCTTGTAGAAGCTGCGGAGCCCCTCGGTGCTGAAGCCGGCGTCGGTGAGCAGCGGCGTGACGTGGCGGGTCAGGTGGCACCCACCGAACAACCGCTTCTGCACCGGCTCCATCCGGTGCTGCCACCGTCGTACGCCCTCGTCGGGTGCGCTCCCGTGCTCGACCAGGTGCAGCGGCGCACCCGGCTTCAGGACGCGCCGCAGCTCGCGGAGCGCCCGGGCGGGGTCGGGCACCGTGCACAGCGTCCAGGTGCACAGCGCGCTGTCGAAGGTGGCGTCGTCGAACGGCAGGTCCTGGCCGTCCAGGCCGGCGCGCCGGATGTCCGCGGGGCTCTGGCTCACCCGCGGCTGGGCTCGCGCCCAGGCGAGGTCCGAGGGCTCGACGGCCTGGACCTCCAGCACCGACGGCGGGTAGAACGGGACGTTCAACCCGGAGCCGAAGCCGATCTCGACGACCCGCCCGGACAGGCCCGAGCAGACCTCCCGTCGCTCCTGCGTCGTCTGCTTCAGGGACAGTCCGGCCTCGACCAGCCGGGGCACGATGTGGTCTCCGTAGAACGACATGGGCGGATCCTCCTGGTCGCGGTCTAGGTTTTCAAGGTGCTCCTCTCCCTCTCCGGCCGCAGCCCGCACGTCGACCCGACGGCGTGGGTCGCCCCGAACGCCACCGTCGTCGGGGACGTCCGACTGTTCGCGGGGGTCAGCGTCTGGTACTCCGCGGTCGTGCGCGGCGACGGTGATGCCATCAGCGTCGGGACGGGCAGCAACCTGCAGGACGGCGTCGTCCTGCACACCGACCCGGGCTTCGCGCTGCGCATCGGGCGCGGGGTCTCGGTCGGCCACAACGCGGTGCTGCACGGCTGCGTCATCGAGGACGACGTCCTCGTCGGGATGGGTGCCATCGTCATGAACGGCGCGGTCATCGGCGCGGGCTCGATGGTGGCGGCCGGCGCGCTGGTGACGGCGGGGACGACGATCCCACCCCGCTCGCTCGTGGTCGGTGCTCCCGCGAAGGTACGCCGGGGCACGACCGACGAGGAGCTCGCCGGGATCCGCCTGAACGCCGGCTTCTACGCGGAGCTGCGGCAGCAGCACGCGAGCGCCACGCTCACGTGAGGCTGCCGGTCGGGGAGTGGACGCAGCGACGGGACGCCCACGAGCAGCGGGCCGACACCCTCACCGCTGCCCACCGGGCCCGCGCGGGGACGGGGCAGCCGCACCCGGTGGAGGACTTCCTGTTCACCTACTACTCGCACCGGCCGTCCCGGCTGCGTCGCTGGTCGCCGGGGGTCGGCGTGCAGTGCGACTCCTACGACGGTCCGCAGCCCTGGCTCGAGGTGAGCGCGCGGGCGGTCGCGACAGCCGCGTGGGTCGCGGACCTGCTCGAGCGCACGACCGCCCGGCCGGTGCAGCTCGGCTGCTTCGGCCTGCACGAGTGGGCCATGGCCTACCGCGAGCCGCCCCGTCACGACGGCTGGCCCCTGCGCCTGGGGGAGCAGGGCACGGCCCAGGTCGTGGAGGCGCAGCCCCTGAGGTGCACCCACCACGACGCCTTCCGGTTCTTCACGCCCGCCGCCCGGCCGCTGAACGTCCTGCAGCCCCGTCGTGAGGACCAGGCCGAGCTCGAGCAGGGCGGGTGCCTGCACGCGAACATGGACCTCTACAAGTGGTCCTACAAGCTCTCTCCGTGGGTGCCCGCCGAGCTGGTCGCCGACTGCTTCGACCTCGCCCGCCGGGTGCGGGTGCTGGACATGCGCGCCTCGCCGTACGACTTCACGGGGTTGGGCCTGTCGCCGGTGCCGGTCGAGACGGTCGCGGGGCGGGCGGAGTACGTCGAGCAGCAGCGCGCGTTCGCCGGCGAGGCGGCGGTCCTGCGCACGCGGCTGGCTGCGGCGGCCCGCGCCATCTGCTAGAACACGTTCTATGGGAAGCAACCAGCGCGCGCAGATCCAGATGACCGAGGACGAGATCGCGACGTTCGTCGAGCAGTCCCGTACCGCGACGATGGCCACCATCGGTCCGGACGGCCTCCCGCACCTGGTGGCCATGTGGTACGCCGTGATCGACGGCGTCCTGTGGTTCGAGACCAAGGGCCGCTCGCAGAAGGCGGTCAACCTCGGGCGTGACAACCGCATCACCGTGCTCATCGAGAGCGGGCACACCTACAACGAGCTCAAGGGGGTGTCGTTCGAGGGGCGCGCCGAGGTCCTCGACGACGCCGAGGCGCTCTGGCAGGTCGGCGTGAGCGTCTGGGAGCGCTACACCGGGCCGTACACCGACGAGATGAAGCCGTTCGTGGAGCTCATGCTCAACAAGCGCGTGGCCGTGCGGGTCGACGTCGAGCGCACCCGCTCCTGGGACCACGCCAAGCTGGGCATGGACCCCCTGCCGCTCGGAGGGTCGACCGCCGCGTTCCTGTAGGCCGAACGGCGCGCGACCGGTGCCGCCGCTCGGGTGCGCGGAAGGATCGTCGCCCGGTCGAGGAACCAGGCATGACGATCGACCTGACCGGGCCGGTGCCTCGCCTCCTGCCCAGCGCAGACGCGTGCGAGGCGTGCGCGTCCTCGGGCGAGCTGTTCCGCCTGATCGGTACGGCGACGGCACTGTGCGGCCGCTGCTTCGCGCAGGAGCACAGCTGAGCCGGCCCTTGCCCCCCGGTGCTCAGGACGATTGGATCGAGGCGTGCCCGGGTCCGGGTGCCCAACCGAAGGGGTCGGCGTGGCAGGCAAGTTCGAGCTCAAGAAGACCAGCAACGGGCAGTTCCGGTTCAACCTGAAGGCGTCCAACGGCCAGGTCATCGCCACCAGCGAGTCCTACAAGACCAAGGCGTCCGCCCTGAACGGCATCGAGTCGGTGAAGAAGCACGCCCCGGACGCACCGACCGACGACCTCACCACGTAACGCGTTCGTTGCGACGTCAATACTTGAACATGCAATAAAAGTGCTCTAGGGTTGGTTGTGCGAGCAACAACCGTTCGACCCTAGGAGATCCCATGACCACGGCCACCAACCTTGACCAGCTCAGCGGCACCTACGCCCTCGACCCGACGCACACCCGCCTGGGCTTCACTGCCCGGCACGCGATGGTGACCAAGGTGCGTGGGAGCTTCGAGGACTTCGAGGCGACGGCGCACCTCGACTTCGCCGACCCGACGCGCAGCAGCGCGGAGGTGACGTTCCAGATCGCCAGCATCAACACCGGCCAGAAGCAGCGCGACGAGCACCTGCGCACCAACGACTTCTTCGACGCGGCCACCTACCCGACGGGGCACTTCCGCTCCACCGCCGTCGTCAAGACCAGCGACGACACCTACGAGATGACCGGCGACCTCACCCTCAAGGGGGTCACCAAGCCCGTGACGCTGTCCTGGGAGGCGACCGGCACCGCGAAGGACCCGTTCGGCAACGACCGGGTCGGCTTCGAGGGCAAGGGCACCCTCAACCGCAAGGACTGGGGCATCGAGTACAACGCCGCCCTCGAGACCGGCGGCGTCCTCATCTCCGACAAGATCACCCTCGAGTTCGACGTCTCGGCCATCCGCTCCGCCTAGCCGCCCGCCCAGCCCAACCCGCCCACTCAGCCCAACCCAGCCCGCCCGCGCCCGGGTCGTCCAGCGACGACCCGGGCGTCGTGCGGTCTAGCCTGCGGCCGTGGCGACGACCTGGCAGCGCGTACGACGAGCCTCGTCGCGCCTGTCCACGGATGCCGTCCAGCGCATGGACACGCTGCCGTGGTTCACCGCCCTCCCCGCAGCGCAGCGCGCCGATGTCGGCCTGGTGGTGCAGGCCGGCATCGGGGCCTTCACCGTCTGGCTGCGCGACGCCGCCGCGGCCCCCGCCCCTGCCCCCGACGTGTTCGGCGCGGCGCCCCGCGAGCTCACCCGGTCGATCAACCTCAAGCAGACGGTCCAGCTCATCCGCGTCGTCGTGGGCGTCCTGGAGGAGCAGGTCCCGATGCTCGCGGCGCCGGGTGAGGAGCGCGAGCTGCTCGAGGCGGTGCTGCGCTACTCCCGCGAGATCGCCTTCGCCGCCGCGGAGGTCTACGCCGCCGCTGCGGAGGCCCGGGGGGCCTGGGACGCCCGCCTGGAAGCCGGCGTCGTCGAGGCGCTCGTCCGCGACCAGGTGGGCGACCTCACCCTGTCGCGCGCAGGCTCCCTGGGTTGGGGACGGCCGACCTGGACCCTGGCGCTGGCCACCCGCGCGCCCGAAGGCGCGCTCGAGCCGCGGCTGGAGGACCTCCGCGGCCATGCGCGCCACAGTGGGCTGTTCGTCCTGACGGGCGAGGTCGGCGGTGGCCTGGTGGTCGTCGTCGGTGGCCACGGGAAGGTGGACCGGGCGGTCGAGCAGATCGTCGCGGCGCTGCCGGACGGCCCGGTCGTCGTCGGCCCGCAGGCGGACGACCTGCCCGGGGCGGCGCGCAGCGTGCAGGAGGCCCTGTCCGGACTGGCGGCCGTAGGTGCCTGGGCAGGTGCTCCCCGGCCGGTGCAGGCAGACGACCTGCTGGCCGAGCGGGTCGTGCTCGGCGACGACCGGGCACGCGCCCGGTTGCTGGAGCAGGTGTGGGTTCCCCTCGCCGAGGCGGGCGGCGACCTGCTCGGTACGGCGTCTGCCTTCCTCGAGTCGGGAGGCTCCCTCGAGGGAACCGCGCGACAGCTCTACGTGCACGCCAACACCGTCCGCTACCGGCTGCGCAAGATCCTCGACCTGCTCGGGCTCGATCTCACCGACGCACGCGACGCCCATGTTGCCCGTGTTGCGCTTGTCATCGGACGGACACACCCGTTGTAGGTTTCCTACAAGGTCGCGAGGCGGTTTCGGTCGACGGACGATGAGCCCTCACGGGCCTCGAGGACCCAGTCTGGTGAGGTGATCGTCTTCCTCTCGCCCGGTCAGGGCGCGCAGACCCCAGGGCTGCTGCTGCCCTGGCTCGATCTGCCCTCCGCCCGTGACCTGCTGGCCGAGTGGTCCGCCGCCGCGGAGATCGACCTGCTGGCACTGGGAACCGAGGGTGACGCGGCCACCATCCGCGACACCGCGGTCGCCCAGCCACTGCTGACCGCGACGGCGCTGCTCAGCGCCCAGGCCCTTGCGCTGCGACCGGATGCCGTGTGCGGCCACAGCGTCGGCGAGCTCGCTGCGCTGGCTGTCGCCGATGTGATCGATCCCACAACTGCCGTCCGCCTTGCGGCGGAGCGCGGGCGCGCCATGGCCGCAGCTGCGGCGCTCGCCCCGACCGGCCTGGCCGCTGTGCTCGGCGGGAACCGCGACGAGGTCCTCGCCGCGGGGAGGGGACACGGGCTGTCGCTCGCCACCGTCAACGTCGAGGGTCAGGTGGTCCTGGGCGGTCCCGTCACCGCGCTGGACGCCTTGGCCGCCGACCCGCCGGCGCGCGCCCGGGTCCGTCGCCTCGAGACGGCGGGCGCCTTCCACACCGAAGCCATGCAGCCGGCGGTGGCGCGGCTGGCCGCCTGCGTGGCCGAGCTCGAGCCGCGCGCGCCCCGCTGCGCCGTGATCGCCAACGCCGACGGCGCGGTGCTGACCGACGGCCGGCTGCTGCTGGACCGGCTGGTGGGCCAGCTGACCGGGCCGGTGCGCTTCGACCTCTGCCTGCAGGCGATCGCTGCGCTCTCGCCGAGCCAGGTCGTCGAGCTCGCACCGGGCGGGACGCTGACCGCCATCGCCAAGCGCGCGCTTCCCGACGTACCTCTGCTCGCGCTGACGGCGCCGGTGGACCTCCCGGTGTCGGCGTGAGGACCCGCGTGCTCCGTGGCGCCGCCGTCACGGGTCTCGGTGCACACCGTCCCGCGGACCGTCGAGACAACCTCGCGATCGCTGCGCGGGTCGGCTCCTCCGACGAGTGGATCCGCGAGCGGAGCGGCATCGTCACCCGCGGCGTGGCGGGGCCGGACGAGAGCGTCGTGGAGATGGCCGCCAGTGCAGGTGCGAAGGCGCTCGCCGACGCCGGTGTCGACGCTGCCGACCTCGGGCTGGTGCTGCTCGCGACCTGCTCGATGCCCGGTCCGCTGCCGGGCGGGTCACCCGAGGTGGCGGCCCTGCTCGGTGCAGCATCCGCGGGCGCGTCGGACATCGGCGCCGGTTGTGCCGGCTTCGCCTACGGCCTGGCGTTGGCCGCCGACTCCGTTCGAACCGGTACGGCAGACCACGTCCTCGTCGTCGGCTCCGAGCGGCTGTGGGACATGGTCAACCACGACGACCGGGGTACGGCGTTCCTGTTCGGGGACGGCGCCGGCGCAGCGGTCGTCTCGGCGAGCGCTGTCGAGGGCATCGGTCCGGTCGTCTGGGCCCACGACGGCGCGCAGCACGCGAAGCTGACCATCCACGGATCGCCGCCTCAGCTGGCGATGGAGGGCCGGGCGATCTACCGCTGGGCCACGACCTCGCTGCCGGACCTGTGCCGGCGCGCCTGCGCTGCCGCGGACCTCGAGGTCGGTGACCTCGCGGCGTTCGTGCCGCACCAGGCCAACCTGCGGATCACCGAGTCGGTGGTCGCCACGCTCGGGCTGACCGACACCGTCGTCGCCCGCGACATCGTCGACAGCGGCAACACCAGCGCCGCCTCCGTGCCCCTGGCGCTCGCCCGGCTGCGCGAGCGCGGCGAGGTGGCCACCGGTGACGCCGTACTCCTCGCGGGGTTCGGTGCCGGTCTCACCGCCGCCGCCCAGGTCGTCCTCTGCCCCTGACCCCCCGAACCTGCTCGTTCCCCCAGCACCCGCGTGCTGGGGAAACGAGAAACCCCCCCCGCACACCCACGCCCATCCCCACCCCAAGGAGAACTGCCATGACGCTCACCCAGGAAGCCCTGCTCACCGGCCTCGCCGAGGTCCTCGAGGAGGTGTCCGGTGTCCCCGCCGACAAGGTCACCCGCGACGCGACGTTCGACAACGACCTCGAGGTCGACAGCCTGACGATGGTCGAGGTCGTCGTGGCCTGCGAGGAGCGCTTCGACGTGCGCATCCCCGATGAGGCCCTCGAGAACCTCAAGACCGTCGGCGACGCGATCGACTACATCGCGGGTGCGGCGAGCGTCCCGGCATGACCGCTGTCGCTGTCACCGGGCTCGGGGCGCTCACCCCGCTCGGACCTGACGTCGCCGCCCTCACGGAGGGCCTGCTCACCGGGCGCTCCGGCGTGCGGCTGCTCGCAGGCGAGCCCTGGGACGCCCTGCCGGCCCGGTTGGCAGCGACGGTCGACCTCGAGGGGCGCCTCGAGCGGCTCGAGGCGCGCACGCTCGACCGCGTCCAGCAGCTGGCCCTGGTCGCCGCGCGTGAGGCGTGGTCCGACGCGGGCGAGCCCGGCGTGGAGCCCGACCGGCTCGCGGTCGTGATCGGCTCGGGCATCGGCGGCGCGATGACGCTGCTGGCCCAGGCCGACGTGCTGCGCGAGAAGGGTCCTCGTGCGGTCAGCCCGCACCTGGTCCCCATGCTCATGCCGAACGGCCCGGCGGCCACCGTCGGGCTGGCGCTCGGCGCCCGCGCCGGTGTGCACACCCCCGTGAGCGCCTGCGCCTCCGGCGCCGAGGCCATCGCGTACGCCCTGGACCTGCTGCGCAGCGGACGGGCGGACGTCGTCGTCGCCGGTGGCTCGGAGGCGTGCGTGCACCCGCTGCCCATGGCGGGCTTCGCGCAGATGCGGGCCCTGTCCACCCGGCACGACGAGCCGGAGGCGGCCTCCCGCCCCTACGACAAGGGACGCGACGGCTTCGTGCTCGGCGAGGGCGCGGGCGTGCTGGTGCTCGAGACCGAGGAGCACGCACGGGCTCGTGGCGCCCGGGTCCACGGCTGGCTCGCCGGTGCGGGACTGGCCAGCGACGCCCACCACGTGACCGCCCCGGACCCCGCGGGCACCGGCGCAGCCCGCAGCATCACCCTGGCCCTGCGCGATGCGGGGCTCGCGCCCACCGACATCGGTCACGTCAACGCCCACGCCACGAGTACGCCGCTCGGCGACGTCGCGGAGGCGCGGGCGCTCGCCCTGGCGCTGGGCGACCACCGCCCCGCGGTGACCGCGACGAAGTCGTGCACCGGTCACCTGCTCGGCGCTGCCGGCGCCGTCGAGGCGGTCGCGACGGTCGTCGCCCTGCGCGACGGCCTCGTCCCGCCGGTGCGCAACCTCGACGACATGGACGACGAGGCCGACGTCGATGCCGTGCGGGTGATCGCCCGTGAGCTCGAGCACGTCGCCGCGCTGTCCACGAGCTTCGGCTTCGGCGGTCACGACGTGTCCCTGGTGTTCGCCAGGTGACCACGTCGGACCTGGGGGACCTGGTCAAGGACCAGATCTCGCCGATCTGCCGCGAGCGGCTCGACCTGGTCTTCGACGACTGGGACCTGATGCTCGCCGTCGACGGCGTCGCCGTCGGCATCGGGGTCATCAAGGGCATCGAGACCGTCGCCTTCGCGACCGACCCGACCGTCCAGGGCGGTGCGCTCGGCATCGCCGGTTGCGGTGCCATCTCCGACGCGACCGATGTCGCGAACCTGCGGCACGCCCCGTGCATCGGCATCTGGCACTCCGGCGGAGCGCGACTGCGCGAGGGGGTCGCGTCGCTCGACGCCGTCGGCCGCGTCTTCGCCGCGCAGACCAGGGCATCCGGTCGTGTCCCGCAGATCTCCGTCGTGCTCGGCCCCGCCGCCGGTGGTGCTGCCTACGGGCCGGCGCTCACCGACGTCGTCATCATGGGTCCGGCCGGCCGCGTCTTCGTGACCGGACCGGACGTCGTGCGTCGGGTGACCGGTGAGGACGTCGGCATGGACCGCCTCGGTGGGCCGGACACGCACGCCCGCATCAGCGGGGTGGCGCACATCGTGTCGCCGACCGACCAGGAGGCGCTCTACGCCGCCCGTCGCCTGGCGCTGCTGCTGGGGGCGCAGCGGGGTGCGTTCGACCCGGCCGATGACGCCGAGCTCCTCGACCCGGGTCCGCTCGTGCCCAGCGACCCGCGGCACTCCTACGACGTGCGTCCGGTGGTGCGCGCGATCCTCGACCCGGGTTCCTACCTGGAGATGCACCGCGACTGGGCCACCAGCGCCGTCACCATGCTGGGGCGCCTCGGTGGGCGCACCGTCGGTGTCGTCGCGAACGACCCGCAGCGGATGGCCGGCTGCCTCGACGCCGAGACCGGCGACAAGACCGGGCGCTTCGTCACCTGGTGCGACTCGATGGGCCTGCCGCTGATCTTCCTGGTCGACGTACCCGGCTACCTGCCCGGTGTGGACCAGGAGGACCTCGGGGTCCTGCGTCGAGGCGCGAAGCTCCTGCACGCCTACGCCGGCGCGCGGGTCCCCCGCCTGACCGTCATCACCCGCAAGGCGTACGGCGGTGCGTTCATCGCCATGGGCTCCAAGGGCCTCGGCGCTGACCGGGTCCTGGCGTGGCCGGGTGCCCAGGTGGACGTCATGGGCGCCACGGCGGCGGTCGAGGTCCTCAACCGTCGCGAGCTGGCTGCCGTCCGCGACCCGAAGGAGCGGGCGGCGCTGGTGCTCCGCCTTGCCGCCGACCACGAGGCGACCACGGGTGGTCTGGCGCGGGCGGTCGAGTGCGGTGCCGTCGACGAGGTCATCGAGCCTCGCGACACCAGGGCTGCGCTGCTCTCCGCCCTGGCCGGACTGCCCCAGCGACGGGGCAAGCGCCCCAGCCCGCCGCAGTGAGCGCGCGCTCCGTGCTCGTCACGGGCGGCAACCGGGGGATCGGTCTGGCGACCGCCAGAATGCTTGCTGCGCAGGGGCATCGCGTCGCCGTGACCAGCCGCAGCGGTGAGGTCGACGGGCTGCTGACCGTGAAGTGCGACGTCACCTCGACCGACGACGTGGAGCACGCCTTCACGACCGTCGAGGCCGAGAACGGCCCGGTCGAGGTGCTGGTGTCGAACGCCGGCATCACCGACGACCAGCTGCTGCTGCGCATGAGCGAGGAGTCGTTCACCAGCGTCCTCGACACCAACCTCACGTCGGCCTACCGCCTGGCCAAGCGCGCCTCGCGCTCGATGCTGCGTGCCAAGCACGGGAGGCTGCTGTTCGTCTCGTCGGTCGTCGGCCTGTCCGGTGGGGCGGGTCAGTCGTCCTACGCCGCGTCGAAGGCCGGGCTCGTCGGCTTCTCCCGGTCGCTGGCGCGCGAGCTCGGGGCGCGCGGCATCACCAGCAACGTCGTGGCCCCTGGTTTCGTCGACACCGACATGACGGCCGAGCTCAGCGACGCGCGCAAGGCCCAGGTGCTCGCGAGCATCCCGGCCGGACGCACGGCGCAGGCCGACGAGGTCGCCGCGGTGCTGGCCTTCCTCGCCTCGGACGAGGCGGCGTACGTCAACGGCGCCGTCGTCCCCGTCGACGGCGGACTGGGGATGGGGCACTGATGCCCGTGCTCGGCGTGGCCGCAGGCACGGTCGCCGGCGTGAGCTTCACGGTGCTCGGCGAGGGCGGGCCGGTGACGGTGTTCGCGCACGGGCTCGGCGGTTCGGTCGCCGAGACGCGCCCGCTCGCGACCCGCGTGCCCGGCACCCGCGTCCTGCTGGACTTCCGCAGCCACGGCGCCAGCGACGCCGTCGCCGGCGGCTGGGACTACGACTCGCTCGCCGACGACCTGCTCGCCGTCGCCGATGCCGTCGGCGCCACCCAGGCCGTCGGGCTGTCCCTCGGCGCCGGTGCCCTGCTGCGGGCGCTGTCGCGCGACCCGGCCCGCTTCGACCGCCTCGCCTTCGTCCTGCCCGCGGCCATCGACGCGACGCGGCGCGACGGCGCCACCGAACGTCTCCACCGGCTCGGTACGGCGATCGCGGCGCAGGACGCCCGGGCGGTCGCGGACGTGCTCCTGGAGGAGCTCCCGCCTGGCCGTGCGCGACCGACGGGGGGTCGACGCCCTTCTCCTACGCCGGGCCCAGCAGCTGGTCACCCGGCCGGCGCCGCACCCCGCGTACGAGGACCGGCCGCTGCCCGACCGGTCGCTGCTCGCGCGGATCGCGGTCCCGGCGCTGGTCGTGTCGCAGGCCGAGGACGCCCTCCACCCGGCCGACCTGGCCGTCGAGCTGCAGCAAGCGCTCCCGCACGCGGCCCTGCTGGCCCTGCCGGCCGGCGGCGTGTTCTGGACCGCAGCCAGGGACCTTCAGCACGCCCTCGCCGACCACCTGTCCGACCCCTGGGAGTCCTGATGCTGCTCGAAGGCAAGCGCCTGCTCGTCACCGGCGTCCTCACCGACAAGTCCATCGCGTTCTCCGTCGCGCGGATCGCGGCGGAGCAGGGCGCGACGGTCGTGCTCACCGGCGTGGGGCGGTCGCTGTCGCTGACCACCCGCATCGCCAAGCGACTGCCCGGAGAGCCGCCGGTGATCCCCCTCGACGTCACGAGCGAGGAGGACCTCGAGCTGCTGCCCAAGCGGCTGCGCGAGCACGTCGACGGCATCGACGGCGTCCTGCACGCGATCGGGTTCGCCCCCGCGGACGCCCTGGGCAACGGCGTGCTCGACACCAGCTGGGAGTCCGTCGGCACGGCCCTGCAGATCTCCACCTGGTCCTTCCCGGCTCTGGCGCGCGCAGCACTGCCCCTGATGGACCGCGGGTCGTCGTACGTCGGGCTCGACTTCGACGCGCGGGTGGCGTGGCCGGCGTACGACTGGATGGGCGTGGCGAAGGCCGGGCTCGAGAGCGCGAACCGCTACCTGGCAAGGGATCTCGGGGCCCACGGCATCCGCTCCAACCTGGTGTCGGCCGGTCCGCTCAAGACGATGGCGGCGAAGGCGATCCCCGGGTTCCAGCAGTTCGAGGACGCCTGGGGCTCGCGCGCACCGCTCGGTTGGGACGTCACCGACCCGGTGCCGACCGCCAAGGCGTGCGTCGCGCTGATGAGCGACTGGTTCCCTGCGACGACCGGGCAGATCGTCTACGTCGACGGGGGCTTCAGCGCCGTCGGGGTCTGAGCCGCACGGTCGGCTGCTCCTCCCGCACCGACCAGCCGGGTCGGGTCGACGTCCGCGGAGCGGATCTCGGCCTCGATCTTGCGCACGTCACGACGTGGGGCCAGGGCTGTCACGGACGGGGTGACCGCGCGGACCCAGGTCAGGGCCCGGACCCACGGCTGCGCGTAGACGCGGGGTCGCCGATCGACGATGCCGTCGACGATGCGGGCGACCGACGGCTCGAGCGGGTAGGTCTTCCCGAGCAGTCCGGGGAGCTGGCCGCGCATGCTGCCGAGGCCCGCCGCTGCGTCGGCGCCGCGCACCATGTCGGTGTCGGTCCAGGTCAGGTAGGCCACGCCGACCTTGGCGCCGTGGGCCTTGAGCTCACCGCGCAGCGAGAACGCGAAAGCCTCGACGCCGGACTTGCTGGCGCAGTAGGCACTCATCATCGGGGCGGGGACCAGGGCTGCCAACGAGGCGACCTGAAGGACGTAGCCCTTGCTCTCGATCACCTGGGGGAGGAAGGCTCGGACGGTCCGGACACTGCCCAACAGGTTGACCGTGATGACCCGGTCGTACGCCGACGGGTCCGACAGCAGCAGGGGGCCGCCCGCGGCGATGCCGGCGTTGGCGACGACCCCCCAGGCCGGGCCGAAGCGGCTGCGCACCTCGGCGGCGACCCGGTTGAGCGCGGCGCCGTCGGTCACGTCGACCTCCCACCAGTGGCTGCCGGGCAGATCAGCGCTGACGCGCACGAGCTCCTCGGGCTCGAGGCCGAGCAGTGCCACTTTCGCGCCCTGGGCGGTGAGCTGTCGGGCCAGCTCGGCACCGACGCCGCGGGCAGCGCCCGTCACCACCACGACCTTGCCGTCGAGCGATCCGCTCATGGGGGCCTCCTGTGACCGGCGGGATGGCGAGATTCTTGCACATCTCGTGCAGAAAGCGGGTCCCGGGGCGAGGGTCGCGGCGGGGCCCCTGTTGCCGTCGGTCCGGTGACTGGCGGGATGGTGTCGCGGACACGCGCGTGTCGCGACACCATCGCGCCACTCGCCGCCGCCCGGCCGGTCCCAGGATTCTTGCACATTACGTGCAGGAAGTTGGGACCGAACGCGGGGCTCGACCACTCGGCCGGGTCAGGACTGCGTGAGGTCGTAGACGGTGGTTCCGCCGACGGTCTGCGCGGTGTACGTGGACGAGACCCACGACGTGATGGCGCTCGACGTGCCGCTGGTGGTCCCGCCGCCGCGGCCGCCACCCAGCCCACCGCCGCCGGCCAGGAAGTAGTGCACCTTCCCCTGTGCGACCAGCGACTGGAACGCCGCCAGGGTCGGTGTCGGGTCACTGCCGTTGAAGCCGCCGATCGACATGACCGGGAGACCGGTGGCCAGCTGCGGTCCGGCCGCGCTGTTGCTGCCCACCGCCGCCGCGACCCAGGTGTACGACGAGGCGTTGGCCGACAGCAGCGTGACCAGCTCGGCGCTCGGTGTCGAAGCGTTCAGGAGTCCGCCGAGCCCACCCTGCTGGCCCGTCTGACCGCCCGTCCCACGTGCTGCGCCGAAGCCCCCGAGAGGGCCGCCGGCTGCCCCACCGGGCCCACCGCGGGGGCCACCGCCAGGCCGACCTTGTGCGCTCACGACGGTCGGGGACACTGACGGGATCGAACCCGAGTGCGGTGTCGCCGCAGTCGCCACCGACGACAGCGTCGGTCCGGCCAGCGCCGCCAGCACCGCCACCACGGCCACGCCGCGAGCCAGCCGACGGTCGAGCTGGGGGAGCCAGAGCACGAGGGCTGCGGCGGCCAGCAACACCAGCAGCAGGACGGGTCGCAGAGTCGGGTACCAGGTGGCGGAGCGCAGCATCAGCACGTGGGTCCACAGCGCCGTCGCCGCCAGGGCCGTGGAGAGGAAGGCGCGGGCGACCAGCGAGGACCGCCGCTCCCACAGCGCGTACGCCCCGATCCCGATGACCCCGCCGAGCGCTGGGGCGAGGGCCACGGCGTAGTACGGGTGGACGATCCCCTGCATGAGGCTGAACACCAGAGCGGTGACGACCAGCCATCCCCCCCACAGCAGCAACGACCAGCGCACGGCCCGGGCCGACCAGGCGACGACCAGACCTCCCACGAGCAGCAGGATCGCCGCGGGGAGCAGCCAGGAGGCCATGCCGCCGAACTCGCTGTTGAACAGCCGCAGCAGTCCGGTCGCATCCCCACCGTCCGGTGCCTGTCGCTGCCGCCACCGACGCTGCCGGTCTCGTTGCCCGTCAGGCGTCCCAACCCGTTGTAGCCGAGGGTCAGCTCGAGGATGGAGTTGGTCTGCGACCCACCGATGTAGGGGCGCGACCCCGCCGGCCACAGCTCCACGAGCGCGATCCACCAGCCGGCCGACGTGACGAGGGCAGCCACGGCGACGGCGAGCTGGCGGACGCGACGGCCCCACGAGGTGGGTGCGGCGAACAGGTAGACGGCCCCGAGCACGGGGACGATCAGCACCGCCTGGAGCATCTTGGTGAGGAACCCCAGCCCGATCAGCGCACCGGCCAGGGCGAGCCAGCGGGTGGAGGCCGCCTCGGCGGCGCGGACGGTGGCGTAGGTCGCCCCGGTCAGCGCCAGCACCAGTAGGGCGTCAGGGTTGTCGAAGCGGAACATCAGCGCGGCAGCGGGGGTCGTGGCGAGCACGGCTCCGGCGAGCAGCCCAGCAGCGGGTGAGGCGACCCGGCGTACGGCGAGGTAGAGCAGGCCGACGGACGCGACGCCCTCCAGGGCCTGCGGGGCGAGCAAGCTCCAGGCGTTCATGCCGAAGAGCCGCGCGGACAAGTCCATCACCCACAGGGAGGCCGGGGTCTTGTCGACGGTGATGAAGTTGGCGGCGTCCGACGAGCCGAACAGCATGGCCTTCCAGCTCTCCGACCCGGCCTGCACGGCGGCGGCGTAGAAGCTGTTCGCCCACCCGGAGGCGCTGAGGTCCCAGAGATAGAGCAGGGCCGTCGCGGCGAGCAGCGCGAGCACCGACAGCCACACCCAGGCCGGGTCGTCGGGCCTGCCGCGGACCAGGCTGCGCACCCGCGACAGGGCGGGTTCGTCGGCCTGCGGGCGGCTGGCCTGCGGGGGTCTCGAACGTGACGGTCATGAGGTGGCCTTTCGGAAGACCCAGCCGCGCAGTGCGACGAAGCGCAGTGCGGTGGCGAGGAGGTTGGCGAGGACCAGGGCGGTCAGCTCCAGGCCGCGGCCCGGGCTGGTGGTGACGAGGTGGACGAGGGCGAGGGCGCCGGCGGTGATCGCAAGCGCGGCACCGAAGACGGCCAACCCCTGCAGCTGGTGTCGGGCGACGCCGGTGCGGCCGCGGACCTCGAAGGTGAAGCGGCGGTTGGCTGCCGTGTTCGCGACGGCGGTGAGCGAAAGGGCCACCGCATTGGCTCCCTGACCACCGAGGCTGGGGTGCAGCAGGACGAACAGGACGGCGTACGCGACGGTGCTGGCGACCCCGACGGCCGCGAAGCGCAGCACCTGCTGCAGCAGCCCGCCGTGGGAGCGGTCGGACCGGCCGAAGGCCGCGCGCAGCTCGGCGATGGGAAGCGCCCCGGTGCGCAGTCCGCGACCCAGGCGCAACACGCCGCGCAGGTCGTCGGTCGCGGTCTGCGAGGATCGCCACCCGTGCTGTCGGGGTCGTCGACCCAGTCGACGGGCACCTCGTGGATGCGCAGCCCGTTGTGCTCGGCGAGCACGAGCAGCTCGGTGTCGAAGAACCACGCCGTCGTCCTCGACGAGCGGGAGCAGCGCCGCGGCGACGTCGGCGCGCACGGCCTTGAAGCCGCACTGGGCGTCGGAGAAGCCGGTGCGCAGCGTCGGCGTGGAGCAGCAGGTTGTAGCCGCGGCGAGATGACCTCGCGCTTGGGGCCGCGGACGCACCCGGGCGACCGCGGCGCCAGGCGGCGTGCCGATCGCCACGTCGCTGTGGCCGGACAGCAGCGGGGCGACCAGCGGCAGCAGGGCGTCGAGGTCGGTCGAGAGGTCGACGTCCATGTAGGCGACCACGGTCGCGTCGCTGGCGCGTCCAGACGCGCGCGCAGCGCCCGGCCGCGGCCCTTGGCGTCGAGGTGCACGGCGCCGCACGCCGTCGAGCTCGTCGGCGAGCTGGCAGGCGATCGCGCCAGGTGGCGTCGGTGCTCGCGTTGTCGGCGATGGTGATCCGAGCAGGTGAACGGGAACCGCGTCGCGCAGGTAGCGCGTGCAGCCGGCGGATGCTGGTCTCGAGGCGCGCCTCCTCGTTGTAGACCGGGACGACGATCTCGACGTCAGGGGCCAGCAGGACAGGAGGTGCTGCCGTCGCGGCGAGCACGGGCTGTGCGGTCATGCTTCCAAGGTCGGGCGCCCGCCTCCGGTGTCCCTGCCCGGTGACTGCGAACTCCCTGTGACCCGGACCCAGGGTGGCCCGCGTCGGGGCAACGCGACGAGGCCGGCACGCGTGGGGGACGCGCACGCCTCGTGCAGGCAGGACGGCGGGGGGAGCCGTCCTGCGGTCTAGCCGCCCGCGCTCACGAGCGTCACCTGCAGGGTGCGGGTCGCCCCGCCGCGGGTGATGGTCAGCGTGACGGTCTCGCCCGGGTCGTGGGAGCGGATCGCGACGATGAGGCTGTCGGCGTCGGTGACCCGACGGTCGTCGACCTTGGTCACGACGTCGCCGCGCTGCAGGCCGCCCTTCGCCGCGGGACCACCGGCGACGACGCTGGAGATGGTGGCGCCGAGGCCGGGCGCGCCGTCGGTGGTGTTCGGGGCATCGGTCACGCCCACACCGATCTGGGAGTGGACGGCGGAGCCGGTGTTGATGATCTGGTCGGCGATCTTCGTGACGACGACGGAGGGGATCGCGAAGCCGACGCCGATGTTGCCGGAGCTGCCGTCGCCGGCCGTCGCGATGGCGCTGTTGACGCCGACGACCCGCCCGCCCAGGTCGACGAGCGCACCCCCGGAGTTGCCCGGGTTGATGGCGGCGTCGGTCTGGATCGCGTCGATGACCGCCTGCGACCCGGCGTTGTCACCGGTGCGCACCGGACGGTTGAGCGTCGACACGATCCCCTGGGTCACGGTGTTCGACAGACCCAGCGGCGCGCCGATGGCGAGCACGGCCTGGCCCACCTTGAGCTCGGCCGAGCTGGCGAACGTCGCAGCCTTCAACCCGTCGACGCCGTCGACCTTGATGACCGCCAGGTCGGTCGTCGGGTCGGTACCGACGATCGTCGCCGGGTAGGTGTTGCCGTTGGCCAGGGTCACGTGCACCGTCCCCGAGCCACCGGTCGCCGCGTCGACCACGTGGTTGTTGGTGACGATGTAGCCGGTGTCGCGGATGACGATGCCGGATCCGGTCCCGGACTGCTGCTGGGACCCGAACTGCGTGCGGGCGGTACCGGTCACCTCGACCGTGACGACGCTCGGTGCGATGGCCGCCGCAGCCGCCTCGGGCGTGCCCGCGATGGCGTCGGCGCTGCCGTCGGTCACGCTGCCGCCGGCCAGCGGCGTCACGGCCCCGGTCGCGGAACGGGTGACCGTAGACGTGTCGTCGAACGCCGTCGCGACAGCCCCGCCGGCGGCGCCGCCCACCACCAGCGCGAGCGCGAGCAGTCCCGCCGTACCGGCCTTGCGGGTGCGGGGAGGACGTGCGGCCGGGGTGGGCTCCTGCGGCGGGGTCAGGTCCGGACGCTCCTCCTGGGGCAGGACGGCGGTCGCGCCGGGCTGTGACCACCAGGGCGCGTCCGGCATGCCGCTCGAGGACTCGGGGGCGGGGTAGTTCGACTCGGTCATGACTCCATCCTCCCCACGAACCTGGGAGGTCGCTGTGAAGAACGTCCGACGATCCTGGGAAACCGCGACAGGTAGCCTCGGGGACTGCTGGAGGCCCGGGCGCGGGCCCTTGTCCACGCCTGGAGGAACACGTGCGAGCGCTGCTGCTGGAGGCGATCCACGACGACGCCGCGTTCGCGCTGCGTGACGCCGGGTTCGAGGTCGAGCGGCTCGACCGGGCGCTTGGTGAGGACGAGCTGGTCGAGCGCCTCGCCGGCGTGCACGTGCTCGGGCTGCGCTCCAACACCCAGCTCACCGCCCGGGCTATCGAGGCCGCCCCGGAACTGCTCGCGGTCGGCGCGTTCTGCATCGGCACCAACCAGATCGACCTCGCCGCCGCCTCCGAGCGCGGCGTCGCGGTCTTCAACGCGCCGTTCTCCAACACCCGCTCCGTCGTCGAGCTCGCGCTGTCGGAGGTCATCGCGCTCACCCGGCGGCTCACCGACAAGAACACCGACATGCACGCCGGCGTCTGGGACAAGAGCGCCGTCGGGTCGCACGAGGTCCGGGGACGCCGGCTGGGCATCGTGGGCTACGGCAACATCGGCTCGCAGCTGTCGGTGCTCGCCGAGGCGCTCGGCATGCGGGTGCTGTTCTTCGACACCGCCGACCGGCTCGCCCTCGGCAACGCCCGCCGCTGCGGGACCCTCGACGAGCTGCTCGCGGAGTCCGACGTGGTGTCCCTGCACGTCGACGGACGCTCGTCCAACAGCGGCATCTTCGGCGCGGAGCAGTTCGCCCGGATGCGCCCCGGATCGATCTTCCTCAACCTCTCGCGCGGCTTCGTCGTCGACCACGAGGCGCTGCGGGAGGGCGTCCTCGCCGGACACATCGCCGGAGCGGCCGTCGACGTGTTCCCCGTCGAGCCCAAGAGCAAGGGCGAGGAGTTCGTCTCCGTCCTGCGCGGTCTGCCGAACGTCATCCTCACCCCGCACGTCGGCGGGTCCACCGAGGAGGCGCAGCAGGACATCGGCCACTTCGTCGCCGGCAAGCTCCGCGACTACGTCGCCGACGGCGGGACGTCGCTGTCGGTCAACCTGCCCGGGGTGGCGCTCGCCGCGCGAACCCGGTCGGGCGCGCCTGCTGCTCCTGCACGTCAACACCCCCGGTGTCCTGGCCCGGGTGAACAGCCTGTTCGCCGAGCACGGCGTCAACATCGAAGGTCAGCTGCTGTCGACCAGCGGCTCGCTCGGGTACGTCGTCACCGACCTCGCCGAGGCCCCGACCCCCGACGTCGTCGCCGCTCTCGAGGCGCTGCAGGAGACGGTGCGCCTGCGGGTGCTGTCGTGATCGAGCAGCTGCAGGCTGCTGTCGGCGTCGAGCACGTGCTGCTCGACGACGACCTGCGCGCGTCGTACGAGACGGACTGGACCGGCCGCTTCACCGGCCGCTCCGTCGCCGTCGTCCGCCCGGGTACGACGGAGCAGGTCGCCGAGGTGCTGCGGGTCTGCGCCTCGGCCGGTGTCCCCGTCGTCGTCCAGGGCGGCAACACCGGCCTCGTGGGTGGCGGCATCCCGGCCGGCGGCGAGGTGCTGCTGTCGACGACGCGACTGACCGCGCTGTCGGAGGTCGATCCGGCCAGCGCCCAGGTGACGGCCGGTGCGGGCGTCACCCTCGCCGCGTTGCAGGACCTGGCGCGGCGGCACAGCCTCGACGTCGGCGTCGACCTGGCGGCTCGGGACTCGGCGACGGTCGGTGGACTGGTCGCCACGAACGCCGGTGGGATCCGGGTGCTGAGGTACGGCTCGATGCGCGCCCAGGTGCTCGGGCTCGAGGCCGTCCTCGCCGACGGGTCGGTCATCAGCCACCTGGCTGGTCTCGAGAAGGACGGCACCGGCTACGACCTCGTCGGTCTGCTCGCCGGGTCCGAGGGGACGCTCGCCGTCATCACCGCGGCCCGGCTCAAGCTGGTGCCGCTCCTCACGCAGCGTGCTGTGGCGCTGCTGGCCTTCGACAGCACCTCCTCGGCCGTTGCCGTGCTCCCTGCCCTGCGCGCTGGCCTGCCGTCCCTCGCGGGCGCGGAGCTGTTCTACGGTGAGGGACTTGCCCTGGTGCGCAAGCACTCCGGGCTGCCGGCGCCGTTCCCGGTCGAGCACGCTGCCTACCTGCTGGTGGAGTGCGCGGACGTGCGTGACCCGTTCGACGAGCTCGCTGCGGCGGTGGAGACCTTCGAGGGGCTGGTCGACGCGAACGTCGCGACCGACGCCGTCGGGCAGCGAGCACTGTGGGGCTACCGCGAGACGCACACCGAGTCGATCAGCGCCGAGGGGGTGCCGGTGAAGCTCGACGTGTCGGTGCCCGCGGGCGCGCTGCCTGCGCTGGTGGACGCCCTTGCGCCGACCATCGCCGGCGTCTGCCCCGCCGCCCGGCCGATCGTGTTCGGGCACGTCAACGAGGGCAACCTGCACGTCAACGTCCTCGACACCGGTGACCTCGCCGAGGAGGTCACCGACGCGGTCCTGCGGCTGGTCGCGTCGCTGTCCGGGTCGATCTCCTCCGAGCACGGGGTGGGCCGTGCGAAGGTCGCCTGGCTGGGGCTGTCCCGCTCGCCGGCCGAGATCGCAGCGATGCGGGCTGTGAAGACCGCGCTCGACCCGGGCGGACTGCTGGCTCCCGGCGTGCTGTTCCCCGCATGACCGTACCGCCGGTGCCCGTCGCCGCGCTCTTCCGCTACCCCGTGAAGTCGATGACGGGGGAGCAGGTCGACGTGCTCGACCTCGACACCCGGGGCGTCGCCGGGGACCGGGAGTGGGCGGTGCGCACCGCCGACGGCTTCCTGGGCAGTGGCAAGACCACGCGCAGGTTCGCCGCCGTACCTGGTCTGTTGCGGGTGCGGGCGCAGACGAGCAGCGGAGCGCTGCGGATCACCCTGCCGGACGGGTCGACGTGCACCGAGGCCGACGCCGACGCGGCGCTGTCGGACCTCCTCGGACAGTCGCTGACCCTGGTGCGCGAGGCCGACGTCAGCCACTACGACGACGGGCCGGTGAGCCTGCTGGGTGCCGCTTCGGTGGCGGCAGTCACCGCAGCGCAGGAGGCCGACGTGGACCCGGCCCGCTTCCGGCCGAACCTCCTGCTGGCCACCGACGGCGCCTTCGCGGAGGACACCTGGGTCGGTCGGCAGGTGCGGATCGGGACGGCCACTCTCGAGGTCACCATGACCTCCCCCCGGTGCGTCATGGTGGACGCGGAAACCGCCGACCTGCCGCGCCAGCCGGGGAACCTGCTGACTGTCGGGCGACTGCACGACGCGTGCCTCGGCGTGATCGCGCGCGTCGTCACCCCCGGCACGATCAGGGTCGGGGACGCGGTCCACGCGTAGGGTCGTCCGGTGCTCGACGACCCCCGCCCCGCCGCGCACGACCGGCGCCGGCTCGTCCCGGTCCTCGGGGCCCTGAGCGCGTTCGGGCCGCTGTCGCTCGACATGTACCTGCCTGCGTTCCCCTCGCTCGCCACCGACCTGTCGGCGACCGCCTCCCAGGTCCAGCTGACGATCACGGCCTGCGTGGTGGGGCTCGCGACCGGCCAGCTGCTCGCGGGGCCGCTGTCGGACCGCTTCGGCCGCAAGCGTCCCCTTCTCGTCGGTGTCGCGCTCTACGCGGTCGCCTCGCTGCTGTGCGCCGTCGCGCCGGACATCTGGACGCTGACCGCGGCCCGGGTCCTGCAGGGGCTGGCGGGGTCCGCCGGCATCGTGCTGTCCAGGGCGATCGCCCGCGACCTGCACAGCGGGCCGGCGCTCGCGCGCTTCTTCTCCCTGCTGCTGCTGGTGAACGGGCTCGCGCCGATCCTGGCGCCGCTGCTCGGTGCGCAGGTGCTGCGCGTCACGAGCTGGCGCGGCGTGTTCGTCGTCCTCGCCGTCATCGGCGCACTGCTCTGGCTGGCGACCGCGCTGGTGCTCCACGAGACGCTCCCCTCCGAACGCAGACGACCCGGCGGGGTCAGGGCAACGGTCCAGACGTTCGGGACCCTCCTGGGTGACCGGGCCTTCGTCGGCATCGCCCTCACCTCAGGCTTCGTGTTCGGCGCGATGTTCGCCTACATCGCGGGCTCGAGCTTCGTGCTGCAGGGGGAGTACGGCCTGTCGCAGCAGCAGTTCGCGCTGGTCTTCGGCAGCAACGCCGCGTGCCTGGTGACCGCTGCCCAGGTCAGCGCGCGCCTGGTCGGCAGGGTGGGCCCGGAACGCATCCTCGCGCTGGGAGTGGCGACCTCCGTGCTCGGCGCCGCGGGTCTGGTCCTTGCCGTCACGACCGGAGCGGGCCTCCCGGCCGTCCTCCCGAGCCTGGCGGTCGTCGTCGCGAGCGTCGGGCTGGTCGCTCCGAACGCCGCTGCCCTCGCGCTCGCCGACCACCCCGAGGCCGCCGGCAGCGCCTCCGCACTGCTCGGGGTCTCGCAGTACCTGCTGGGCGGACTGCTGGCCCCCGTTGTCGGCCTCGGCGGGGAGGGCGCGCTGGCCGGCACGATCCTCGGCTGCTCGCTGGCCGGTGCCGTCGCCCACCGGGCACTGGTGACGAAGTGGTGACGTGGGAACGAGACGCGACCGGGACTGGTTGAACCCGGCATGTGGAGCTTCGGGAGAAAGACAGAGCTGGTCACCGCCGACGAGGCGCTGAAGGGTCGCAGCACGGCGATGGTCGTCCCCGCCGCGCACACGGTTCTCGGCACGCCCCTGCAGGGACCGTTCCCCGACGGCCTCGAGGTGCTGTACGTCGGGATGGGCTGCTTCTGGGGGGCCGAGCGCTACTTCTGGAAGGCGCCGGGCGTCTACACGACCGCGGTCGGCTACGCCGGTGGGCACACCCCGAACCCGACGTACGACGAGACCTGCAGCGGCCGCACCGGTCACACCGAGGCCGTCCAGATCGTCTTCGACCCGAACAAGACCAGTGTCGAGGCCCTGCTGAAGCTGTTCTGGGAGAACCACGACCCGACGCAGGGCATGCGGCAGGGCAACGACGTCGGGACGCAGTACCGCTCGGCGATCTACACCACGACCGACGCCCAGCTGCAGGTCGCGCAGGCCAGCCGGGCGGCGTACCAGGAGGCGCTCACCGCAGCCGGCCGGGGGACGATCAGCACCGAGATCGTCCCGGCGGGTCCCTTCTACTTCGCCGAGTCCTACCACCAGCAGTACCTCGACAAGAACCCCGGCGGTTACTGCAACCACGGGTTCAACGGCGTCACCTGCCCGGTGGGGCTGAACGTCCCCGCGCAGGTGGACGTGCTGCCGCCGGCAGCCACCAGGGCCCAGTGATCGGCCAGTAGCCTCGTGCGGGTGCCGGTGCCCGCGATCGTCGTCGTCTGGATCGCCGCGGCGCTCGGACTGGACCACGTCGTCGGCATCGGTGGGCAGCGGCTGATCGGCGTCGGCACGTGGGCTCTGCTGCTCTGGCTGCTCGCCCGCGAGGACCGCACGACGCGGGTCCAGGTCGGGGTCGTCGTCGCGTTCGCCAGCGTCGTGGAGTACGTCTTCGCCGGCTGGCTCGGCGTCTACGTCTACCGCCTGGAGAACGTCCCGGCGTTCGTCCCGCCCGGGCACGGCCTGGTCTACCTCGCGGCGCTGTCCATCGGCCGGTCGGCGTGGGCGGCGCGCAGCACGTGGCTGGTGCCGACCTGCCTCACCCTCTGCGGCCTGTGGGCGCTGTGGGGCGTCACCCTCGCGCCGACCCTGGACGTCCTGGGTGTGTTCTGGTTCGGCTGCCTGCTGGTGTTCACCCGCTGGGGGCGCAGCCCGCTGCTCTACGCCGGGGCGTTCCTCGTCGTGTCCTTCCTGGAGATCGTCGGAACCTCCCTCGGGACGTGGGCCTGGCAGGCGTACGACCCGACCGGGCTGGTCGCCATCGGCAACCCACCGAGCGGCGTGGCCGGCGGCTACGCCTGGTTCGACGCGGCGGCTCTCGCCCTCACGCCGCGAGTCCTCGCGTGGTGGGAGTCGCGCCGCGCCCTCGTCGACGCGTGAGCGCGACGCGACGGCTCGGCGTCCTGCTGGCGCTGCTGTCGGCGGCCTCGTTCGGCGTCATGCCCGTGCTCACCAAGGTGGTCTACGACGACGGTGCTGACGCGGTCGGCGTGCTGTCGGTGCGCTTCTGCCTGGCCGCGGTCGTGCTTCTCGTGCTCGCGGTCGCCCGTGGGGAGCGGTTCGCCAGGGGCAGGGCACTCGCGGCGCTGGTCCTGCTCGGCGGGGTGGGTTACGTCGTCGAGTCGCTCTGCTACTTCGCGGCGCTGGAGCGGATCTCGGCCGGCCTCACGGCCTTGCTGCTCTACCTCTACCCGGCGCTGGTCGTGGTCCTGTCGGCAGTCTTCCTTCGCGTGCGCCCGACCCGCACCGCCGTGCTCTGCGTCGTCGGTGCGACCGCAGGCACCGCCCTGACGATCGGGCCGGTCGGGGGAGGGGAGATCACCGGCGTGCTGCTCGGCATGTCCGCGGCCGTGGCCTACTCGGCGTACATCGTCGTGTCGAGCCGGGTGACCCAGGGCCTGGCGCCGTTCGCGACCAGTGCCGTCGTCATGGCCTCCTGCGGCGTCGTGTACGTCGGGATCGCCGGAGCGCGAGGGGCGCACCTGCCCTCTCATGCCGGTGCCTGGACGGCGTTGGTGGGTGTCGCCCTCATCGGCACCGTCGTTGCGGTCGCGGCGTTCTTCGGCGCGCTCGCGCTGCTCGGTCCCGGCGACACCGCCGTCGTCAGCACCCTCGAGCCGGTCGTCAGCGTGGCCGCCGCGACGGCCTTCCTGGGCGAGTCGCTCGTAGCCCTCCAGCTCGCCGGCGGCGCCGTGGTGGTCGCCGCGGTCGTCGTGCTGGCCCGCCAGCCCGCGCCGCAGCACCTGCCGCTCGACGCGCCGTAGGAGGCCTGCTCGATGAGGAAGGACGCTCACGTGTCGCTTGGAGAACTGGTGCTCCCAGCGAGCCTTGCGTGCGTTGCTGCACTGACGCCCTACGTCAGCCAGAACTGGCGGAGCCTGCGGAGCCGAGGGTTGGCCTGGTCGGTCTGGGAGACCCTGACGCACGTCAACGACGACCTCTACTTCGCTCACACGCTTGTTCCCGCACTCGGCTCCCGTGGCCCGGCGGCAGCCGGGCCTCGGCCTGCTGCACATGTGCGGTCGCATCGACCTAGGAGGGCTCTCCGCGCCGGCCGATTGGCGGTGGTACAGCGAGCCCCACGACTGACCGACTCAGCGGGCGGCGAGCCCGTTCAGGACGACGTCGTGCAGCAGGCTGTTGCTGCACACCACGCTGCCGCCGTCGGGCCGGGCCTGGCCGTCGAGGGTGGTGAAGCGCCCGCCGGCCTCCTCGACGATCACCTGCAGCGGGGCGAGGTCCCACAGGGACACCTCCGGCTCGAAGGAGGCGTCGACGGCCCCCTCCGCGACCAGGACGTGGGACCAGAAGTCGCCGAAGGCTCGGGTCCGCCAGCAGTCGCGGGACAGCTGGAGGACGCCCTCGAGGCGCCCCTGCTCCTCCCACCCGGTGAGCGAGGAGTACGACAGGTGCGCGTCGGCGAGGTCGGCGACACCCGAGACGTGGATCGGCCGGCCGTCGGCGAAGGCACCGCCACCGCGCACCGCCCACCAGCGCCGACCGAGAGCCGGGGCCGACACGACACCGACGTCGACGCGACCGTCAACGCGCAGCGCGATCAGCGTCGCCCACACCGGGACACCACGCACGAAGTTCTTGGTGCCGTCGATCGGGTCGACCACCCACTCACGCGGACCGGTCCCCACCAGGCCCTCCTCCTCGCCCAGGACCGCGTCGTCGGGGCGCTCGAGGGCCAGCTGACGTCGTACCTCCGTCTCGACGGCGAGGTCGGCGTCGGACACCGGCGTGAGGTCGGGCTTGGCCGACACCTGCAGGTCGAGGGCGCGGAACCGGTCGAGGGTGAGGAGGTCCGCCGCGTCGGCGAGCCGGAGCGCGAGGGCGAGGTCGTCGGCGAGGGTGCTCACCGCGGCGAGACTACTGAGCGGGGGCGAGGGTCGTCGGTGGGCGCGGTGCGGGCAGGCTGACCACCGGGGCAATCCACGGACCGGGCTGGCGGGCAGCCAGGCTCACCTCCTCGGAGGTGAGCAGCGTCGAGAGTCCGAGTCCCTGAGCGAAGCCGCAGCCGAGCTCGGCGAGCCGTGCCAGCAGGTCCCGGTCGCGTACGCCCTTCGCGACGACCTGCAGGTCGAGGCGCCGGGCGAACGCCCCGATCCCGTCGACGACCGCGACGGCGCGCTGGTCGCCCCGTCCCACCTGCGCCACGAGCCCGGCGTCCAGCTTGACCAGGTGAAACGGCAGCGAGCGCAGCACCCCGAGATCGGCGTGCTCGCCGCCCACGTCGTCGAGCGCCAGGCGTACGCCGAGGTCGGCCAGGTCGGTGAGCGACTGCCTGGCCACGCTGCAGTCGCCGAACCAGGATCGTCGGGTCACCTCCAGCACCAGGCGCTCCGGCGGCAGGCCCTGCTCGTCCAGCGCCCGACGGACCTCGTCCACCAGGCCTCGCCCGGCGAGCTCGGCACCGCCCACGGACAGACCGACCTGGACCGATGCCGGCCAGTGCGCGGCGTCCCGAGCGGCGGTCTGCAGGCCCCAGCGGGTCAGCTGCCCGACAGCGCCCGCTCGCTCCGCCGCGGCGAGGAACAGTCCGGTGGGGACCAGGCCGCGGCGGGCGTGTGTCCAGCGGGCCACGCCCTCGGCCCCGTCGATCAGCCCTGTCTGGGTCGCGACCACCGGGTTGTAGCGCAGGTCGAGGTCCCCCCGCGCGAGCGCCACGAGCAGGTCGTCGACCAGGGCACCGCTGTCGAGCGTCTCGGTGCGCAGTGCGGGCTCCCACACCACACAGGTGCTGCGGCCGCGGTGCTTGGCGGCGTACAGCGCGGTGTCGGCGTCGACGAGCATCGTGCTGCTGGTGGCGTCGCCGGTGAGCCGGACGCCGATGCTCGCCCCGACCGTCGGGTGGAACGGGCCGCCGTCGTAGGCCGACACGGCATCGAGCAGTCGGTGCCCGAGCGCAGCCGCCTCGTCCCTGCCGGTGATCTCCCGAGCCAGTACGGCGAACTCGTCGCCGCCGAGCCGGCAGACCACGTCTCCCTCCCGGGCCGCTGCCTGCAGCCGCCGACCCACCCCGACGAGGACCAGGTCCCCCTCCGCGTGACCGTGCAGGTCGTTGACGCCCTTGAACCCGTCGAGGTCGAGCAGGACCAGCGCCGAGCGCCGCTCCGTCGCCACGTCCTCGGCGAGGCACTCGAGCAGGCGCCGGCGGTTCACCAGCCCGGTCAGGGGGTCACTGCTGGCCTGGTGGGCCAGGACGTCCAGCGTGCGGACCATGCCCAGCGTGGCTGCGGTCTGGCTCGCGAGCAGCTCCAGGGCCGCCGTCAGCGCGGGGTCGTGGGCGGCCGGTCGGCTGTCCGCGACGATGAGCAGCCCCACGACCTCGCCGCTGACGACCAGGGGCTGCAGCGACAGGGCGTGCAGTCCCTGCCCCAGGAACTCGAAGCCCGGTGGCACGTCCTCCCCGTCCGGGAAGTACGACGTGGTGCCGGCGCGCACCCACCGGGCGAGCGTCGTCAGCGCGCGCTGGTCCCACGCGGTGATGAGCGATGCCAGGGGACCGGCCGCGTGCCGCACCTCCCAGCGCCCCTCCTTGACGCGCGCGAGCGCCGCGGTCTCCATCCCGGAGATCTCCAGGGCCGCGTCCACCGCTGCTCGACGTACGCCGTCCTGGGTGGTCTGCCCGGCGAGGGTGACGGCGATCCGGCTCAGGCGCTCGGCCAGCGACGGCGGAGGAAGGCCGCCGAGCTCCTCGAGGCGCGAGCCGATCGCGGCGGCTGCGCGCTCGAGGGCCACCACGGCCTCCGGGCCGAGGACCGACCGTGACTCGAGGTTCACCGCGCCCTGCACCCGGCCGTGCACCCACACCGGCGCGCACGCTTCTGACAGCAGACCCGGGATGGCCGCCACGAACGCGGGGTCGGAGGTGACATCGGCGAGCAGCTCGCTCGTCCCGGAGCCCACCACACGCCCGATGACCCCCGTTGTCGGGGCGAAGCCGTCGGAGACCTGGAAGTAGCCGCGCGAGGCCTGGCAGCGCAGCCGGCCGTCGATGAGCAGGTACAGCGAGGGCAGCTCCCAGCGCTCGTGCAGCTCGTCGACCAGAGCGGCACACGCCTCGCGCAGGGACGCGGACGTGCGGCAGCGCAGGAACGGTTCGGCGGCCTGCTGGTCGACGCTCATCCGGCTCCCCCCGAGCCCCGCTGCTGTGGTGTCCTGCGACAGCATGGGACCTGCGGAGCCCCGGCGGGGCTGATGCACCAAAGATGCCCACATCGGACTAGTCCTGTCGGCACGGGGCTCCTCCCGCCTGGGCCGAACGGCGGGTCGGCAGGGGCGTTTGGCAGGATCGGCACATGACCCACGCCGACAACGCCTTTGCCCTGCTCCAGTCCGCTCTCGGTACCTCGGAGGGGGCGGGTGACTGGTTCGAGGTGGACCAGGCCCGGATCGACGCCTTCGCCGAGGTGACCGAGGACCGGCAGTTCATCCACGTCGACCCGGAGGCCTGCGCGACCATGAGCCCGTGGGGCGTCCCGATCGCCCATGGCTTCCTGACCCTGTCGCTGCTGACCCACCTGCTCGCGACCGTCCCGCAGGACCCCAAGACGCTCGAGGGGATCGTCATGGGCGTCAACTACGGCTTCGAGAAGGTCCGCTTCGTCAACCCGGTGAAGGTCGGCGCGCGCATCCGCGCCACGAGCACCCTCGGGGCCGTGGAGCAGAAGGACCCCAACACGTTGCACCTGACCCGCTCGGTGACCGTCGAGATCGACGGGGAGACCAAGCCGGCCTTGGTGGCCGACTGGGTGACGCGACTCGTCTTCGGCTGAGGTCGAGAGCCGACGCACGTGCCGCGCCTGCTCGTCGTCCACCACACGGCGTCGCCGACCCTCGACACCATGCTCGACGCCGTGCTCTCCGGGGCGCGACAGGAAGGCCTCGAGGGCGTGGAGGTCGTCACCCGGGCCGCGCTGGCCGCGACGGCGTCGGACGTCCTCGCGGCGGACGCCCTGGTCCTGGGCACCCCGGCGAACATGGGCTACATGTCCGGCGCGCTGAAGGTGTTCTTCGACGGCTGCTACTACCCGTGCCTGCACGAGACGCCGGGCCTGCCGTTCGGGCTCTACGTGCACGGCAACGACGACGTGACCGGTGCGGTGCGCTCGGTGCTCGGTCTCGCCGGTGGCCTGCGGTGGTCGGCGGCGGCAGCGCCCGTGGAGGTCGTCGGGGCGTGCGGACCGGCGGACCTCGAGCGGCTGCGCGACCTCGGCGGGGTCGTCGCTGCCGCCACGCTCTAGCGTCAGCCGCGCGCGACCGGGAAGTGCCAGTCCCGCCAGACCCCGAGCATCCGCAGCGCGAACACCAGCGCGGCGGCGACCGCGGCCGAGACCCCTGGTCGGGTGTGCGCGCTGTGCCCGATGACGACCACGGTCGCACCGATCAGGGCGGGCACGGCGTAGAGCTCCCGGCGCAGCACGACGGGCACCACGCCCACCAGCAGGTCGCGGGCGATGCCGCCACCGATGCCGGTGAGGCAGCCGATCACGATCGACGGGGCCGCGCCGAGGCCTGCGCGCTGGGCGGCCGCCGTACCTGTCGCGACGAACAGGCCGAGCCCCGCCGCGTCGAGCAGGCGCACCGTGCCCGCGATGCGGTGCAGCCGGCCGGCGGCGCCGAACGCCACGAGACCCGCGACGGCGGCAGTCAGCAGGTAGCGGGAGTCCCGGAGGGCGGCGGGTGGCGTGGCGCCGATGAGCAGGTCACGCAGCAACCCGCCCCCGAGCGCGGTCACGACCGCGAGGACGAGCACGCCGAACAGGTCGAGTCGCTTGTCCACCGCCAAGGCTCCGCCAGCGAGCGCGAAGACGAAGACCCCGAGCAGGTCGAGCACCAGCAGCAGCGTCATGGGCGCAGTGCGCGCACCGCCATCGCGGCGATCCACGCGTCGACGACGCCGAGCCCGGTCCGCTGCAGCAGCCCGTCGGCGCGGCCCAGGGTGGAGCCGATGAGCAGCGCGGCGCTCACGGCTGACGTCGCCCACGACGTGCGGGGTACGCCGGACCAGCGGGCGCCCAGGGCCGGGAGGGCAGCCATCCCGACGTACGACACGGCGGCACTGGCGATGTGCGGTCCGTCGCCCCAGGACGCGCCGAGGGGTGCGGCGGCGACACCGAGCGTCCCGGCGCCGGCGACCAGCAGGGCGGCGCGCGGACCCGTCGGGAGCCGCGTGGCGAACACCGGTGCGAGCACCGCGAAGCCGAGCAGCCCCGCGGTCATCAGGGGGCGCGTCGGAGCTCCGATCGCCGCGAGGTCGCTGACGTGGTCGCGCACGGGGGAGTAGCCGGGGGTCCGGGCGCCGGCGATCGCCCAGGCCCCGACGAAGGACACGGGGGCGCCGATCCCGGCGAGGGCACGAGGGAGCGACACGCCGTCAGGCTACGCGCGACCTCGACCCCTGGCGTGTGACCGGTGACACAGGTACGTTTCGTCCCGACCTGACCGACCGCCCTGCAGGGAGCGCGTGTGGCACCGCCGTTGGTGAAGGGCCGTGCCCTTCTGCGCAGGCGGATCGCCGGGATCGTGTTCCTCGTCGTCATCGCGCTCCTGGTCCAGCTGTCCGTGGCGCTGTACCAGAAGAGGTTCACCGCCACGGTGGACATCGCGCTCGAGACCGATCGTGCGGGCAACCAGCTGTCCGTGCACGCCGACGTCAAGGTGCGCGGGGTGATCGTGGGGGAGGTGCGGAAGATCCGGTCGAGCGGCCAGGGTGCCGTCCTGGACCTGTCGTTGAACCGCGACAAGGCCGAGCTGGTGCCCACGAACGTCACGGCGCGCCTTCTCCCCAAGACGCTGTTCGGGGAGAAGGAGGTGTCCCTCGTCGTGCCCGCCGACCCCGGACCGCCCATCCGCTCCGGTGACCGGATCACGCAGGACCGGTCCTCGACCGCCCTGGAGACCGAGCGGGCACTGAACGACCTGCTGCCGGTGCTCCGGGCGCTCGACCCGCAGTCGGTCTCCTCTGCCCTCAACGCGCTGTCCACGGCCCTGCGCGACCGCGGCGACCGGCTCGGTCGAGAACCTCGCGCTGAACGCTGACTACCTCAGGCGCCTCAACCCCGCGCTGCCGACGTTCGGCCAGGACATGGCCGGCCTGGCGGACTTCGCGGACAGCACGCTGCAGGCGACGCCGGACCTGTTGGCAACGCTGGACAACCTGTCGTTCTCCTCCCGCTCGGCGGTGCAGCAGCAGGCCGCGCTGGACGGGTTCCTCCGCAGTACGACGACGTTCGCCGACAGCGCCCGCACGCTGGTCGCGCAGAACGAGCGACGGTTCGTCGACCTGGCGCGCGACTCCCTGCCGTCGCTGAACCTCTACGCCACCTACAGCGACACCTACCCGTGCCTGCTCAACCGGATCGCCTTCTCGGAGATCGAGGGGGAGCGGGTGTTCGGTGGAGGGCAGCCCGGTCTGCACATCACGGTGGAGGCGGTCCGCGACAACGGCGGCTACGTCCCGGGCCAGGAGCCGAAGTACGGCGAGTCGCGCAACCCGCACTGCTACGGCCTGGGGTCGAAGCCGATCCGCCCGTTCCCGGCGTACATCAACCCGGTGGACGGCTACAGGGACGGCCAGCCGCCGGAGGACCCGGGGACCGGTCCGGGCCACGACAGCTCCTGGCGAGGCGCGCTGTCGGTGGCGCCGTCCGGCCCGGTGGCCCAGCGGACGATGCCGGCGGGCACCTCCGAGCTCGACGCGCTGCTCCTGGGCGCCCTCGCGGGGGCCTGACGCAACCCCGAACGGTGTCTTGACACGACCGGTATCTGTGTCAACACTGTGACCGTGGTCACGACCCGGGATGCGCTGCTCGACGCGGCGTACGACGCCGCCCTCGCCGGCGACTGGGAGCGCGTGCGGATGGCCGACGTGGCACGCGCGGCCGGCGTCAGCGCGGCAGACCCTCTACTACGAGTTCGGAGCCAAGGACGCCCTCGCCGAGGCGCTCGCGCTGCGCGAGGCGGCGCGGTGGATGGAGGGCGCTGACGCGGCGATCGTCGGCCACGAGGGCTCACCTGCCGAGGCCATCGCCGCCTGCGACGGTCTGGACCCTCGAGGAGGCCGCCCGCAACCCGCTGCTCAAGGCCGTGCTCACCGACGACGTCGGTGGTCTGCTGCCCTTCCTGACCACCCGCGGCGAGTCGCTGCAGCGCGCGGCGCGCGACCACGTCGCCGAGCACCTGCGGTCCCACTGGCCGGCTCTGGAGGAGGCGCGCGTGCTGCTCGTCGCCGACACCGTCACCCGGCTCACGTTCAGCCACCTCGCTCCTGCCCGGCGGCCGCCCGGAGCAGGTCGCCCACGACATCGCCCACATCGTCACGTCCCTGCTAGAGGAGCACGCATGAGCACCCACGAGCTGTACACCGTCCCCGTCGAGATGGCGACGTGGGACGTCGAGGCGCAGGGAGCGGCGCGCTTCACCTGGGAGTACGACGACGGCCGCGACCAGCTGCTGTCGCTGTACCAGAAGGGCAAGGACAAGCAGTGGGACCAGGTGCACCGCATCGACTGGTCCGAGGAGGTCGACCCGCTCGACCTGCTCGGCATGCCCGAGGAGGCCATCTCCATCTACGGCACGCCGATGTGGGACAAGCACTTCGCGAACGACGAGAAGGCGAAGAACGAGCTCGGCCTGCACCTCGGGTCGTGGCAGTTCAGCCAGTTCCTGCACGGCGAGCAGGGCGCGATGATCTGCTCGGCGCGCATCGTCGAGTCGGTGCCGGACCTCGACTCGCAAGTTCTACGCCGCCACGCAGACGATGGACGAGGCGCGGCACGCCGAGACCTACGCGCGCTTCCTGCAGGAGAAGGTCGGCCTGCTCTACCCGATCAACGAGCACCTCAAGGCGCTGCTCGACGACACCCTGTCCGACAGCCGCTGGGACATGCCCTACCTCGGCATGCAGGTGCTCATCGAGGGCCTCGCGCTCGCGGCGTTCGGCCTGCTGCGCGACATGACCACCAAGCCGCTGCCCAAGCAGATCCTCGCCTACGTCATGCAGGACGAGGCCCGCCACGTCGCCTTCGGCCGCATCGCCCTGCGCGACTACTACGCGCAGCTCGTCCAGCTCCGAGCTCGCCGAGCGCGAGGAGTTCGTCGTCGAGGGCTGCTACCTCATGCGCGACCGGTTCCGGCAGCAGGAGGTCTGGGAGAACATGGGCCTCGACGTCGACGCCTGCCTCGAGGCGGTCGCCAACGCGCCCTACTTCCAGGCCTACCAGTCCCTGCTGTTCCAGCGGATCGTCCCGTGCGTGAAGGACATCGGCCTGTGGGGCGACAAGGTCCAGAAGGCGTACGCCGACATGGGCGTGCTCGACATGGCGGGCATCGACCTCGACGCGCTGATGAAGAACGACGAGGACACCGCCGACCTCATCGACGCCGAGAAGCGCGAGATGGCCGCGCGCAAGGGCCAGGTCGACGCGGTCGTCGAGATCGGCGCTCTCGCAGACTGAGCCTCAGGGGTCAAGCGCGGTCGTACGCCGCCATCGCCTCGCGGAGGGCCTCGGCAACCTCCCCGGCCAGGCCGATCACGCGCGCCACGAGCGCGGCCGTGTCCGGGTGGATGCTCGAGGCGCACTCGGCCTCGTGGCGCAGCGCCCGGCAGTGCACGATCTCGCGCGGCATCGGGACATCGGCTGCCCGCTGCTGCAGCGCCTTCAGGGTCCGCTCGGCGTCCTTGAGGTGGCGCACGACGCTCGAGTGCGACTCCGCGACGAGCTCCCCCGCACAGGCAGGGCACAGGGCCTCGGACCGCGCGGTGTCGTAGCGCTTGGCGTAGAGCGTCGAACCGGGCGCCAGGCGGTTCTCGCACGCCGGGTCGGTGTGCAGGCGCAGCAGGAACCCGCGCCCCTGCTCCTCGCTCAGCGCCCGCGACTCGGCGTGGACGGTGACCGGGTCGTCCCAGAACAGCTCCTCGACGCGGAACGGCGAGGGCTTCTCCGGGGAGGGGGAACTGGTACGCACCAGGACCCATCGGCACTAGGTTGCCGGACGTGAAGTGGATCCAGCACGGAGAGCGCTCGGTCTACGAGAGTCCCTGGGTGTCGCTGCGGCTGGTGGACGTCGAGGTGCCGGGTGGCGCGCGGTTCGAGCACCACGTCGTCCGCCGCCACACCCCCGCAGCGGGAGTCGTCGTCCACGACCCCGTGCGCGGGGTGCTGCTGCTGTGGCGCCACCGCTTCATCACCGACACCTGGGGCTGGGAGGTCCCGGCCGGTCGCGTCGAGGAGGGCGAGCAGGTCGCGGCCGCGGCGGCCCGCGAGGTGCTCGAGGAGACCGGCTGGTCGCCCGGCCCGCTGACGCACCTGGTGGGCTACCACCCGACCAACGGGGTGTCCGACACCCGCTTCGAGCTCTTCGCTGCCGCGGGGGCGTCGTACGTCGGGGAGCCGTCCGACCCGAGCGAGGCCGACCGCGTCGAGTGGGTGCCCGTCGAGCAGGTGCGCGATCTCGTGCGGTCGGGCGAGGTGACGGACGGGTTGTCGCTGAGTGCGCTGATGTGGTGGCTGCTGCACGAGGCCGGCTGAGCCGTCAGTCGGTGTCGCCACCGTCCCGCGAGGTGAGCAGTCGGCGGTAGGAGGCCAGGCGGGCGGCGGTCGCGTCGCCCTCGGCGACCAGCAGGTCGAGGGCGCAGCCGGGTGAGGCGTGGTCGCAGCCCGGCGGGCACTCCTCGGCTGCGGTGGCCAGGTCGGGGAACGCCGCGAGCACGCGCTCCGGGGTGACGGCGCCGAGGCCGAACGACCGCACGCCTGGGGTGTCGATGACGGTGCCGCCGCCGGGGAGCTCCAGGGCGATCGCCGACGAGCTGATGTGCCGGCCCTTCCCGACGCCGGAGACGTCGCCGACGGCGCGGAAGGCGTCGGGCACGAGCTGGTTGACCAGCGTCGACTTGCCCACTCCGGACTGGCCGAACAGCACCGAGACCTTGCCCTGCAGGCGATCTCGCAGGTCCTCGACCCCACCGCCCCGGCGGGTGACGATCGTCTCCACACCGAGCGGCTCGTAGAGCGCGAGCATCTCCTCCGGTGCGGCGAGGTCCGACTTCGTCAGGCACAGCAGCGGGACCAGCCCCCCGTCGTACGCGGCGACCAGGCAGCGGTCGACCAACCGGGGGCGAGGGACGGGGTCGGCCAGCGCGGTGACGACCACGAGCACCTCGGCGTTGGCGACGACCGGCCGCTCCAGCGGGTCGGTGTCGTCCGGCGTACGGCGGAGCAGGGACGTGCGCTCCTCGACGCGGACCACCCGGGCCAGGGCGTCCGGCCCGCCCGACAGGTCACCGACCACGGCGACGCGGTCGCCGACGACGACGGCCCGGCGCCCGAGCTCGCGGGCGCGTACGCAGCTCACGACCGTCCCGTCGACGCGCACCCGGTAGCGGCCGCGGTCGACGGTCACGACGATCCCGCCGGCGGAGTCGGCGTGGTCGGGGCGGGTCTTGGTGCGGGGTCGGGTGCTGCGGGGCGGCCGGACGCGCACGTCGTCCTCGTCGAGCTCCCGCGGCACGCTCAGCCCCCCAGCAGGGCGGACCAGGAGCCGACGAAGTCGGGGACGGTCTTGCGGGTCGTCGCGATGTCGTCCACCTCGATGCCGTCGACCCCGAGGCCGAGGACCGCCCAGGCCATGGCGATCCGGTGGTCGTCGTAGGACGACAGCAGTGCCCCGGACAGGGGCTTCGGTCGCACGAGCAGCCCGTCCTCGGTCTCCTCGGCGTCGCCGCCCGCCTTGCCGAGCTCGGTGACGAGCGCCCGCAGGCGGTCGGTCTCCTGCAGGCGGATGTGCGCCACGCCGCGGAACTGCGACGGGGAGTCGGCCAGGGCGGCCAGCGCGGTCAGGACCATCGTGAGCTCGGGGGCGTCCGCGAGGTCGGCGTCGATGCCGTGCAGTCCGTCGCCGGCCGTCACGGTCACGGAGGTGGGGGTGCGGCTGACCACCCCACCCATCTGCTCGAGCAGGTCGGGCAGGACCGCACCGGGCTGGCGCGTGTGCATCGGCCAGCCGTCGACGGTGACCGACCCACCACAGACCAGCGGCGCGGCGAGGTAGGCGGCGGCCGTCGACAGGTCCGGCTCGACGACGGCGTCCCGGGGCAGCAGCGGTCCCGTCGCCACGCGCCACTCGCCGACCGCCGTGTCGTCGACCGTCGCCCCGGCGGAGCGCAGGGCGTCGACGGTCATCGCGATGTGGGGGGTGCTCGGCAGGCGGGGTCCGTCGTGGCGCACGGCGACGCCCTCCTCGGTGCGGGCACCGATGAGCAGCAGGCCGCTGACCAGCTGCGAGCTCTGGGAGGCGTCCAGGGTCACGGCACCACCACGCAGGCTCCCGTGCCCGTGCACCGTCAGCGGCAGGCGCTCCACCGAGGACAGGTCGGCGCCGAGCTCGGTGAGGGCGACGAGGAGCCGGCTCAGCGGTCGCTCGCGCACCCGCGGGTCGCCGTCGAAGGCGACAGAGCCGCGGGCGAGAGCGGCCATGGGGGGGACGAAGCGCGCCACGGTGCCGGCGTTGCCGACGTCCACGGAGGTGCCGGTCGGCACCAGTGGCCCCGGGACACCGTCGACGACCCAGTCGTCACCGTCCTCGGTCACCGGGACGCCGAGCACGCGCAGCGCGGCAGCCATCAGCTCGGTGTCGCGACTGCGCAACGGACGGCGTACGACGCTGCGTCCGTCGGCGAGGGCAGCCAGCACCAGCGCGCGGTTGGTGAGCGACTTCGAGCCGGGCAACGCGACGACGGCGTCCAACGCGGAGGTGGGTCGCGGCGCGCGCCAGGGGGAGGTGCTCACCGTCCCATCCTCGCAGCCTCGCAGCCTGCAGAGCCGTGGACCTGCCCGTATCCTCGTCAGCACGATGACGCGCCCCCACCCCGGCTCCTCACCCGGCTCCCTGACCGGCTCTCTGACCGGCTCTCTGACCGGCTCCCTGACCGGCTCTCTGACCGGCTCTCTGACCGGCTCTGTCTGCACCGTCCTGGCGCTGCTCCTGGCGAGCGCGTGCGGCTCCGGTTCGGGTACCGCTGCGCCCAGCCCCGAGCCGGTGACCAGCCAGGCGCCCGCCCCGACCCAGGCCCCGTGCCCGATCGCCGCGACCGCCCGGTTCACCTGGCCCAAGGAGGTCCCGGCCGACCTGCCGCAGCCCCCGACGGCGAAGCTCGGCGAGGTGACCCGGACCAAGGACGGGCTGACGCTGGTCCGCTTCTCGACCACGACGTCGCTGCAGCAGGGGGTGGTCTACGTCGTCGACAACGTCCAGAAGGCCGGCTTCACCCTCGGTCGGGGCGACGCCGAGCCGGCCGAGGCCGACGCGCCGTTCGCCCGCGACGACCTGCGCGGCATCTACAAGATGGTGGCCAAGGACCGCTGCGTCACCGACTGGCTCGTGGCGGTGACCCGCACGCGTCCCGGTGGTGGGAGTCCGATCCTGCCGTCCGCATCGCGCGGTCCGCAGTCCTCGCCGCTCCCCTTCGGCTGACGGACCCGCGGTGGACGCGGGGGTCGTGCTGCAGGTCGTCCTGTCCGGCTTGGCCGCCGGGGCCGTCCTCGGCCTGGTCGCCGCGGGGTTCACCCTCGTCGCCGGGACCGTGCGCGTCCTGCACCTCGCGCACGGCGACCTGGTCGTCGCCTCCGTGTTCACAGGGGTCCTCGTCGTCCTGGGTCGCACACCCGTCGCGACGACCCTCGACCCGGGGCGCTCGGCTGCCTTCGCGCTCCTGGCCCTGGCCGCCGGCGGTCTGCTCTCGGGCGTCGTCGCGGTCCTCGCCGTGCGTCCCTACCTCGCCGACCGCGGCCGCTCGGCCGACGCGCTCGGCTGGGTCGCCGGAGGCGTCGCGGCGGGGCTGCTCGTCCGCGCCGTGCTCGGACTCCTCCTGCCGCAGCAGGGCTATGCCGTCCCCGACCCGCTCCGGCTGTCCGCGCTGTCGTCGGACGGCCTGCTGCACCTGCCCGGAGGTACGACGCTCCCGGTCCGCGTGCTCGGGGTCCTGGCGCTGGGGTTGCTCGTGGGCCTTGCCGCTGACCTGCTGCTCGTCCGGTCCCGCTTCGGGCGGTCCCTGAGGGCCGTGGCCGACGACCCCGACGCGGCCGCGTTGTGCGGCGTCGACGCCCGCCGGGTGGTGCTGGTGGCCTTCGTCGTCGCAGGCGTGCTGGCCGGACTGGCGGGACTGCTCGACGCACCCGGGCGGGCCGTGTCGGTCGACGACGGCGTGGTCCTCGGGCTCGAGGGGATCGCCGCGGCGCTGCTCGGGGGGCTCGGGTCCCTGCGCGGCGCCGTCGTCGGCGGGCTGATCGTCGGGCTGTTCCAAGCCCTCGCGGTGTACGCCGGAGGGGCCGCCCTTCAGGACGTCGCGCCGCTGTCCCTGCTGGTGGTGCTGCTCGCCGTACGCCCTGCGGGGTTGGGGCGGGTGACGGCATGAGCACCGTCGACGTCGCGACCGCGCTGTGGTTGCTGGTGTCGGCGCTCGGGCTGTCGCTGTCGGTGTCGTGGGCCGGGATGCCGGTGCTGGGACAGGGCGCGTTCATGGCCGTCGGGGCCTACGGGACTGCGCTGCTCGGCCCGGGCGGCGCCGACTGGCCCCTGGGGCTCGCCGTGCTGACCGCTGTCGCCGGCGCGGCCGTGGCGGGCTACGTCGTGGCGCTGGGGGCGAGCAGGCTCGAGGGGGCCTACCTGGCGCTGGCCACCTGGGCCCTGGCCTGGCTGGTGCAGCGCAGCCTCGTCGCCTACCCCGACGCCTTCGGCGGTGTGGACGGGCTGACCCGACCCGCCCCGGCGCACCTGGTGTCGCCCGTGCTGGGGCTCGACCTGGTGCTGTCGCCCGCGGTGCACGTCGTGCTCGCCGGGCTGGTCTGCGCCGCGCTTCTCGGACTGCTCGTGCGTCTGTCCCGGGGGCCGGCGGGTCTGGACCTCGCCGCCCTGCGCGAGGGGCCGGTGCTGGCCGCGTCCCTGGGGGTCCCGGTCGCCCGCCGGCGCCGCACCGTGCTCGCTGTCACCGCGGGGCTGGGTGCGCTGTCGGGCGCGGGCAGCACGGTCCTGCTGGGACTGGTTGCGCCACCGGACGTGAGCCCCCTGGTGTCCCTGCAGCTGTTCGTCGCGGTGCTGCTCGGCGGGACCGCGCGCTGGTGGGGACCGGTGCTCGGCGTCGCGGTGCTCACGGCCCTGCCGCCCGTCGCCGACGCCCTGGCCTCCGCCGGAGGGTTCGACGCGGAGCGCTCGCGCGGCGTCCTGACGGCAGCGCTGCTCGTGGCGGTCCTGGCCCTGCGCGCCCCGGTCGGTCGGGCACTCGCGCGTCCTGGCGCCGGCCCCGGCGAGGTCGGCCCCCCCGCGGACGTGCCGTCCGCCGTACCGGGAGAGGTGCTGCTGCGCGCCACCGGGCTGTCGGTGGCCTACGACGGGGTGCGGGCCCTCGACGCCGTCGCGCTGACCCTGCGTGCCGGTGTCGTGCACGCGCTGGTCGGGCCGAACGGCAGCGGGAAGAGCACGCTGCTCAAGGCGTTGGCAGGGGAGATCCTCACCGGCTCGATCGAGGTGCACGGCCTGCAGGTCGCCGACCTGCCGGTGCACGACCGGGTCCGCGCCGGGGTCGTGCGCACCCCCCAGCAGACCGCGGTGATGCCCCGGCTGCCCGCAGACCGGCAGGTCGCTGTCGGGGCCCGGGGAGGGACAGCCGTGCCGGGCGAGGTGGTGCGGCACCTGCTGGCGACACCGTCCTCCCGGCAGCTCTCCTCGGTCGCCCAGCCGTTGGCCACCGCCGACCTCGGGCACGTCGTCGGGGCCGACCCGCAGCTGCTCACCTCCGGTGACCAGCGGCTGCTCCAGGTCGCTCGCGCCGTCGCGACCGGGGCGCGGGTCCTGCTGCTCGACGAGCCCGCTGCGGGGATGAGCGCCGACGAGCGCCGGCGCCTGGTCCTAGTGCTGCGGAGGTTGGCGGGGAACGGCGCGGCCGTCCTGCTCGTCGAGCACGACATGCGCCTGGTGGGCGAGGTGGCCGACGAGGTCACCGTGCTCGACCAGGGCCGCGTGCTCGCCCACGGTCACCCCGAGGACGTCCGTGCCGACCCCGCCGTCCGCCGCGCCTACCTCGGAACGGTAGGCACCCCAGGCCCGCAGATCGAAGGAGACCACCTGTGAAGCGCCCCGCGGCCCTCGTCGCCCTCGTGCTCGGGCTGTCGGCCTGCTCGGGCTCAGGCTCCTCCTCAGGCGGGGACGCGCTCGTCGTGGTGTCCGCGCCCCTGACCGCCCAGCCGTGGGTCGGGGCGTTCCTCGACAAGGGAGCACGACTGGCCGCCGCGCAGGTCAACGCCGGTCCCGGTCGGCACATCAAGGTCGAGGTCCTCGACAACGGCGGTTCTGCGCAGACCGCGGCGGCGAACGCCCGGACCGCCGTCGCGAAGGGCGCGGTGGCTCTGCTTGTCGATGGAGTCGGGACCGAGGCGATCGCCGCGGTGACCGATCCGGCGAGCCTGCCGGTCTTCGTCACGTTCGAGGGCGGGGCGTCGCTCACCGACCCGAAGGCCCGACCCACGGTGTTCCGGATGGCGCCGGCCAACGTCTCGCTGTGCCGACGCCTGGCCGACTACCTCGCCGATGTCCGCACGGGCCAGCCGATGGCGCTGCTCGCCGACGACTCCTCCTACGGGCGCGAGGGCATCGCCAACGTCAAGGCCGACCTGCTGCACAACGAGGTGCGGATCACCTCGGAGCAGACCGTGCCGGAGAGCGCCGCGGACGTGAGCGCGCAGGTGCTCGCGGCCCGCCGCAGCGGGGCGAAGGTCCTGGTCGTGTGGGCGCGCGCGGCGGGCGTGGCGGCCGTCGTCCGGGCGGCACGGAGCACCGGGTGGGACGTGCCGGTCTACACGGGCCCGGCCGGCGAGGACCCGCTGGTGCGTCAGCGCCTGGCGGACCACCCGGAGTGGTTGGACGGCACGGTGTTCGTGTCCTTCCGCATCACCAGTGAGGTGGGGGGCGCCCCGTTCGCGGCGTACCGTGCGGCGTACGAGAAGGCCTACGGCCCCGACACGATCGGGGTGACCGCGGGGGGCAAGGAGGTCGTCATGCCGCCGGACTGGTCGATGTACCCCTACGACTCCGTCATCTTGCTCAAGGCAGCGCTGGACCGCGCCAAGAGCACCGAGCCGGCCAAGGTGCTGGCGGCGCTGCAGCAGGTCACCATCACCGGCGCGAACGGTGACGAGCGCGGCTTCGGGCCGGACGACCGCGAGGGCGTCAGCCCGGACGACATGTACTTCGCGGAGTACCGCGGCATGCGCTTCTTCCCGCGCCGCGACGACAAGCTCTCCACCAACCTGCCCGAGGTCCCGCAGTAGCCATGTGCGGCCGCTACGCCTCCAGCCGGCGTCCCGACGACCTGGTCTCCTACTTCGAGGTCGACGAGGAGCCCGAGCAGGTCCTGGACCCGTCCTGGAACGTCGCCCCCACCGACCCGGTGTACGCCGTCGTCGCGTCCAAGGAGGGCGCCCGGCAGCTGCGGGTGCTGCGCTGGGGACTCGTCCCGTCGTGGGCGAAGGACGCCAGGGGTGCCGCGCGGATGATCAACGCCCGCAGTGAGTCGGTGCGCGAGAAGCCGGCCTTCCGCAAGGCGTTCGCGAGCCGGCGCTGCCTGGTCCCCGCTGACGGCTACTACGAGTGGAAGCAGGAGGGTGCGCGCAAGCAGCCGTACTACCTCTCGACCCCGGAGCCGCTCGCGATGGCGGGGCTCTACGAGCACTGGAAGAACCCCGAGGGCGCGTGGCTGTCGACGTGCACCGTGATCACCACGACGGCGCCGGACGACCTGGGCGAGATCCACGACCGCACCCCGCTGCTGGTGCCGCGTGAGGCATGGCCGGTGTGGCTGGACCGGTCCGTTCCCGATCCCGGTGACCTGCTCGTGCCCGGGGTAGCCGGTCTCCTGGACGCCTGGCCGGTCGGCTCCGAGGTGGGCAACGTCCGCAACGACGGCCCCGGGCTCGTCGTCCCGGTTCAGGCCTGACGCCAGAGCACCGCGCCCTGCGCGAGCAGCACCAGCACCGCCAGCCCGGTCAGCCCCAGCGGCCCCCAGCGGGGGGTCAACGCGCGCGCGACCGCGACCTGCTCGGGCGGCGCCGCGAAGCCGTACACGAACCGCGTGGAGCCGGTCCCCTTGAGGTCCGCCCCGAGGTAGGGCGCGTACGACGACGCCCGCGCCCCGGTCGCGGCCACCGCCACCAGCAGGTCGAGGGCCTGCTTGCGCTGCGCTTGCGGCGGTGCTGCCCCTGCCCAGGCCGCCCAGGTCGCGAACCCGTCCGGCGGCGCGACCTCAGCCGGGTTGAGGGCCCCCGCGGCACGCAGGTCCAACGTGAGCTCGCCCGGTCCGGTGGTGCGGACCGTGAACGAGACCGACGCGGGGGTGTCGGTCGGCAGGCTCCCCCCGAGCGTGCCGGCGAAGGTCGCGCCGCCGGGGGCGGGGGTCGTCGACGGTCCCTCGACCGTGGCCGTCGTCCCGGCGACGGTCAGGGCCCCGGTGAGGCGCAGGGGCACGGCCTGGCTGGCCTGGACGCGCGCGACCCCGGTGGCAGGAACCGCCGGCGGCAGCCCGAGATCGGTGCTGGGCAGCCGCGCGGCTGAAGGTCGCCTGCTCACCGCGACCGCCCGGTCCAGCAGGGGCGCCAGGGCGCTGGCGGGAGCGTCGACGGCGGTCGGCAGGACCTGCGGCTGGCTCGTCACGTTGGTCACGGTGACGGTGGTCGTCCCAGCGGACGGGATCGCCCCGCCGGGGGCGAGCGCGCGTGCGACGCCGTCCGCGCCGGTGAACGACACCTGCACGCTCAGGGGCAGGTGCGGCCGCTCGATCTGCGGGTCGAGCACCAGCCGCGCAGCGAGGTCGCGCCGACCCGGGGAGAAGCCCTGCCACACCACCGCGCCCAGGCGGGTGATCGGGGGGCGCTCGCTACCCAGGCTGGTGGCCGAGCGCGCCGGTCCGCGCTCGCGGACGGCGTAGTCACCCTCGCCGGTCAGCTGCAACCGCTGGTCGGCGGTGACGGCCGTGACGCCGCCGTCCCCGGCCAGGCCGACCCGCACGACCTCGTCGTTGACGACAGGGCCGGGGACGTCACTGGCGAGCAGCCGGTCCGGCCGTCCGCCCAAGGCGATGATGAGGTCGTTCTGCTGGGCGAGCGCCGCCTCCGGGGTGGGCAGGTCGAGCTGGGCGCTGTCGGCCAGTCCCGGGGCGGCGGCCGAGAGCGTCAGGACGCCGGACAGGAGAAGCGCCGCGGACCTCACCCGGTCAGGTTACGGTCGCCACGTCCTCGCGGCGGCGCGCGTAGGGCATGCTGTTCCGCCGTACCTGTTGCAGACCCGCTGCTGCCCCCGTGCAAGGAGAACCCTGTGGACCTCGACGCTGCCCGCACCGACCTCGAGCAGGTCGTGCGCGAGGCCGAAGCCGTCATCGCCACCCTCGAGCTCGAGCAGGAGGAGGACGACTCGGAGGTCGTGGAGGACCAGGAGGACCTCGCGTCCGACCAGGTCGAGGCCGACCGCGGTGAGGCGCTGCTCGAGGCGGCGCAGGTCCGCCTTCTCGAGGCGCAGCAGGCGATCGGGCGGCTCGACGCCGGGACGTACGGCGTGTGCATCGACTGCGGCGAGCAGATCGCCGCCGCGCGGCTGGAGTTCCGCCCCGAGGCAGCGCGCTGCCTGGCCTGCCAGGAGAAGCACGAGGACGACGAGAGCTGACCTGCCTCAGGGTCGACGGGCGCTGGCCACCAGGTGCAGGCCCGTCTCGCCCTCGCGGTCGATCGACAGCGCCACCTCGGTGCGCACCAGCGCGCGCAGCGCCTCGTCGCCTCCTGCAGCCACGGCCCGCTCGACGGCCGCCGGGGTGAGCACCGTGCGCGGCCGGACCCACTCGACGTCGAGACCGCTGTTCTCGAGCAGGCTCTGCAGCTCCTCGGGCCAGAAGCAGCGGGTGATCGTCCCGTCCGCGGCCGGGACGAGCACGACGTCGGCGAACGGCACGTCTGCCAGCTCGGCCCACCGGCCCTGGTCGGCCAGGTGCGCGAGCCCGGTCACGAGCGAGTCGACGACGAGCAGCAACCGCCCGCCGGGGCGCAGCACCCGGGTCAGGTCGCGCGCGGTCTCCTCGGTGGCCAGGCATGCGCTCAGGGCGCGTGACTCGGCGACGACGGCGTCGAACGACCCGTCGCGCAACCAGGACAGGGAGCGGCTGTCCGCGTCGACCGTGAGGATCCCCGGCGCGCCGTCGTCCCCCACCCGCAGCACGTCGTGCCCGAGCGCGTGCAGGACCCCGGCGCGCACCGGTCCGTCCCCGGACAGGTCCAGGACCCGGCAGCTGTCCTGGGGGAGCCAGGCCCGCAGCTGGGCGGCAGCGACCTCCTCGTAGAAGGCCCAGTACGCCGATCCCGCCGGAGGGACCACCGTCGCGGCCGAGGCGGCCGGCGGGTCGAGCGACAGCATGCGGGCCTCCTACCCTTCGCCACGTGTGTTTCACCTCCCGCGATGCTGCCACGCCGATCGGGATGGCGCGGGTGCACGAGGCCGGGTCCGGGAAGCCGCTGCTGGTGCTCGGGCACGGCGCCGGTGGCGGCGTCGACGCAGTGGACCTCGTCGCCGCGAGCGAGGCGGCGCTCGGCCTCGGCTGGCGCGTGGCTCTGGTCGAGCAGCCGTGGCGCGTGCGGGGCCGCAAGGTCGCGGAGGCACCCGCGCGGCTGGACCAGGCCTGGATCGCCGTGCTCTCCGCGCTGCAGGGCTCCCCGCTCGTCGTGGGCGGTCGCAGCGCGGGGGCGCGGGTGGCGTGTCGCACCGCGGCGCAGGTCGGCGCCGACGCGGTGCTGTGCCTGGCGTTCCCGCTCCACCCACCAGGTCGCCCCGAGCGCTCGCGGCTGCCCGAGCTGACCGGCGTCGTCGTACCCACGCTGGTCGTGCAGGGGGAGCGGGACGCCTTCGGCGTTCCCGACGGAGCGGTCCTCGTGCCTGGGGCGGACCACGGCTTCCGCGTCCGCACGGCTGACGCGCCCGCAGCGCCGCAGATCGCCGCAGCGGTCGGGCCGTGGCTCGCGACGCTCGTCAGGCGCTGACGTAGACCTCGGTGGCGACGGTCCGGGTGAGGGTCACGCTGGCGCCGTCGACGTCGAGCACGACCTCGTCGTCCTCGCCGGCGGACCGGGTGACGGCCTGACCCGGCAGCAGGTGCCCACGCTCGAGGTCGAGCATGTGCTCGACCTGGGTCTGCAGGTGCTCGTCGATGCGGCGTACGACGCAACGGGTGCCGACGGGCACGTCCGACAGCGGCCGGAGGGGTCCAGGGTCGACGACGTTGGCCGAGCCGGGGATCGGGTTGCCGTGCGGGCACGCGCCGGGGTCACCGAGCAGTCGCACCAGGTGGGCCTCGAGGTTGTCGCTGATGGCGTGCTCGAGGCGGCAGGCCTCCTCGTGCACCTGCGACCACGGGACCTTCAGCACGTCCACGAGCAGCAGCTCGGCGAGCCGGTGCCGACGCAGGACGGCGGTGGCGTACTCGCGCCCCGTCCCCGTCAGGTGGATGACCCGCTCGTCGTCGAGGGTCAGGTAGCCCTCGCGCTCCAGGCGCTTGACCGTCTCGCTCACCGAGGGGGCGCTGACGCCCAGGCGCTCGACCAGGCGCGCACGCAGCGGGAGGATCCCGGACTCCTCCAGCTCGAGGATGGTCTCGAGGTACTGCTCGACGGCAGGGTGGTGCCCTGCGCCGTGCTGTCCCGTCGGCCGCTCGTGCTGCATGAGCCGAGCCTAGTTGCCGCAGGTGGAATGTCGGGCGTCCACGCGGGCGTTGAGAGCGGTGACACACCCGCCGATCGCGAGGAGGAGCAGATGGCCCCGTGCCGCGTCCACGCGCCGCTCTACGGTGCGTGGGACCCCGCCGTCCCCTCTGCCGACCTGCTCCCCTTCGGACCCGCTCCTGTAGCGTCCACCTCTCACGAGGAGGTGGACGTCATCAACGCGGAGAGCGAGACCAGCGAGCAGCGGCGCGCGCGGTTCGAGCGCGATGCGCTGCCGTTCCTCGACCAGCTCTACTCTGCGGGTCTGCGGATGACGCGCAACCCGGCCGACGCCGAGGACCTCGTCCAGGAGACGTTCGTCAAGGCGTTCGCGGCGTTCCACCAGTTCCAGGAGGGCACGAACCTCAAGGCCTGGCTCTACCGCATCCTCACGAACACGTTCATCAACACCTACCGCAAGAAGCAGCGTCAGCCGCTGCAGTCGCCGACCGAGCAGATCGAGGACTGGCAGCTCGCTGCGGCCGAGGCGCACACCTCGACCGGCCTGCGCAGCGCCGAGATGGAAGCGCTCGACCACCTGCCGGACAGCGACGTGAAGGACGCCCTGCAGAAGCTGCCCGAGGACTTCCGCATGGCGGTGTACCTCGCCGACGTCGAGGGCTTCTCCTACAAGGAGATCGCGGAGATCATGGGCACGCCGATCGGCACCGTGATGTCGCGCCTGCACCGCGGACGGCGCGGGCTCAGGACGCTGCTGGCCGACTACGCGGTCGAGCGCGGGTTGGTCAAGGCCGGCGCTGTCGAGGGGGCGGGCGAGTCATGAGCTGCGGCGACCCGCACGAGACCCCGTGCAGCGAGGTCCTCGAGACCGTCTACCTCTACCTCGACGGCGAGTGCGAGGACCATGACCGCGAGCACGTGCGCATCCACCTGGAGGAGTGCGCGCCCTGCCTGCGCAAGTACGGCCTCGAGCAGGCCGTGAAGGCCCTGGTGGCCCGCTCCTGCTCCGACAAGGCCCCGATCGACCTGCGCGCGCGGGTGCTGACCCGCATCCAGCAGGTGCGGATCGAGATCGAGCACGTGGAGTACCGCGCCGAGTAGGTGCTGACCTTGCGCGGGCCCTCGGTGGCTCGCCCCGCCGACTAGGGTCACGGGCATGACGTGGCTGGTGACGGGCGGAGCGGGGTACATCGGGGCGCACGTGGTGCGGGCCATGGTCGCGGACGGGATGGACGTCGTCGCGCTCGACGACCTGTCCACCGGCGACGCGTCCCGGATCGACCCCGCGGCGCGGTTCGTCGAGGGCAGCATCCTCGACCGCACGGCGCTCGGCGAGGCCCTCGACGGCGTCACCGGGGTGGTGCACATCGCGGCGAAGAAGCAGGTCGGTGAGTCCGTCGCGCAGCCGCTGCACTACTACCGCGAGAACCTCGACGGCCTGCTCACCCTCGCCGAGATGTGCCGCGAGCGCAGCATCGATCAGCTGGTCTTCAGCAGCAGCGCCGCGACCTACGGCATGCCCGACGTCGATCTCGTGGACGAGGACACCCCCAAGGCACCCCTGTCGCCGTACGGGCAGACGAAGCTCGTGGGGGAGTGGCTGCTGGACGCCTGTCGGGAGGCCTACGGCTTCCGTGTCATGAACCTGCGCTACTTCAACGTCGCGGGCGCGGCGACGCCCGAGCTCGGTGACCCTGCGGTGCTCAACCTGGTGCCGATGGTCTTCGAGCGGCTGGAGAAGGGCGAGCAGCCGCGGCTGTTCGGTGACGACTACCCCACTCCGGACGGGAGCTGCATCCGCGACTACGTGCACGTCGCGGACATCGCCGACGCCCACCTGACCGCCGCCCGTGCCCTCGACAGCGGCTCGGCGGGCTCGACGTACAACATCGGGCGGGGCAAGGGCTCGAGCGTCAAGGAGGTGCTGCAGGTCATCGCCGACGTCACGGGCATCGACACCACCCCGGACGTCACTCCCCGGCGCCCCGGCGACCCCGCGCGGATCGTCGCGTCGGTCGACCGGATCCGGGGTGAGCTCGGCTTCGTCGCGCGCTACGACCTCCCGGAGATGGTCGAGAGCGCCTGGGCCGGCTGGCGGCTGCGCCACTGAGGCTCCTGGTCACCGGCGCCGCCGGGTTCCTCGGGAGCCGCCTCGTCGGGCGACTGGTCGCGGACGGGCACCGGGTCACCGGTGTCGACGACCTGTCCTGGGGCCGGCTCGCCGACCTGCACGAGGTACGCCGGCACAAGGGCTTCGGGTTCCACCGCTTCGACGTGACCTCCGCAGACGTGGACGCCCTGCTCGCCCGGGCCGACCCCGAGGTCGTCGTCCACCTCGCGGCGGCACCTCCCGACGCGGACGCGGCGACCTCTGCCGCCGGCGTCCTCGGCGCCGCCCGCGTCGCCCGCGCGTGCGCCCGCACCGGTGCGCGACTGGTGCTCGCGAGCGCAGGAGAGGTGTACGGCGAACCGGCGGTGCTCCCAGCCGGCGAGCGCGCGGCGGTGCGTCCGCTCACGCCGTACGCCGCTGCCATGGTCGCCGCGGAGGCGTTCGTGCAGGCGACGGCCGACCTGCACGCCGTCACGCTGCGGCTGGGGACCGTCTACGGCCCGGGTGCACGACGCGGGCTGGTGCACGACCTCGCCCGGTCGCTGGTCGTCGGACAGCCCGGCGTGCTGTACGGCGACGGCTCCCGCGGCCACGACCTGGTGCACGTCGACGACGTGACCGATGCGGTGCTCCGCTGCCTGGGCGGGAAGGGGGAGGGGCGGCGGCTCAACATCGGCACCGGCACCGCGACCACCGAGCGCGACCTGCACCGGCACCTCGCGACGGTCTGCGCGGTCGCGGACGCCCCGGAGTTCGCCGCCGGGGGCGGGCCCACGTTGGCCCTCGAGAGCGGTGCGGCACGCCGCGCCCTGGGGTGGGAGGCCGCCGTGCCGCTCGAGCAGGGGCTCGCGCAGACCGTCGACGGGTTACGGGCGAACCCCGCACACGACTGAAGCCCCCGCCGGGGCGAGGGCTTCAGGGAGGGAACAGCTACGCGTTGGGGCGCTTGCCGTGGTTGGCGGCGCTCTTCTTGCGGGCGCGGCGCTTGCGACCCTTCTTGGCCATGGTGCCTCCTCTGGATCGGGTGAGTCGTGTTCGGCTGCGGGTCAGCCTAGTCGGCGTGGGCGTCGGGTCATGCCGACGACGAGCAGCTGGGCGAGACCGGCGGCGATGAGGACGTCTCCGGGGCTCACGACCTCGGGCCGCAGTGGAAGCGGGACCGGGATGACGTCGGCGAGCCAGGGGACTCGGGTGTGGTCGTCGCTGAGCTCGTGGCGCGGGTCGGTGCCGGCGACGACGGCCTGGGTGGTGACCCCCGCGCGCCCGCTCGCCTCCGCGCTCACCGGCATGGCTCCGTTCAGGCTCACGACCAGCGCGTTGGCCAGCAGGCCGAGCCCCACCAGTCCTGTGCCGCGCACCCCGCGGTTGCGGAGGAGGAACGTCACCACGAGGGCGGCCGACAGCGCCAACCCGAGCGGGTAGGCCGCCCCTCCCACCACCGCGCCCACGACCTGCAGCGCGAGAGCCACGGCGACCAGTCGCCCGTCGCGCAGGTGCAGGTGGCTCAGCCGGCGCAGGTCGCCACCGGCCAGCGCACCGACCAGAAGGGCGCAGGTCAGGACGACGACGACGAACAGCACCGCACTAGTGTCGGTGCCCACGCGCGCCGGCACACCGTCGCCGCGCCAGCAGCCGCAAGGAGAGTGCGTTGAGCGACCTCGTCGTGACCCGGGAGGCCGGGGTGCTGGGCCTGCACCTGGACCGCGAGGCCAAGCGCAACGCGCTGAACGGCGAGATCCTGCAGCGGGATGCTCGCGGCGCTGCGCGAGCCGGGCGACGCCCGCGTCGTGCGGATCACCAGCGCCGGCAAGGTCTTCTGCAGCGGCGCCGACCTGGTGCAGATGGCGCCCGACGCGACGGGCCTCGAGGTGCACGAGAGCCGCGGGCTGCTCCGCGAGCTCGTCCTGGCGATGAACGACTGCCCGCGTCCCCGTGGTCGCCTCAGTGCAGGGGCTCTGCCTCGCCGGTGGGATCGCGCTGGTGCTCGGCTGCGACGTGGTGCTCGCCGCCGAGGACGCGCAGTTCGGGCTGCCGGAGGTCGACCTCGGGCTCTGGCCGTTCATGGTCAGCGCGCTGCTCGCCCGCCACGTGAGCCCGAAGCACGCCATGGAGATGATGCTGAGCGCCCGTCGCGTGCCCGCCGTCGAGGCCCGGGAGATGGGTCTCATCAGCCGGGTCGTCGCCGACCTGCCGGGCGAGACCGAGACGCTGGTCGCCGCGCTCGCGGCCAAGCCGCCTGTCGCCGTGCGGCTGGGCAAGGCCGCCTTCGCCGCGGCGCTCGAGTCCTCGCTGTCCGCGGGGCTCGAGGCCATGCAGGCGCAGCTGTCGCTGCTCAACACCACGCAGGACGCCAGCGAGGGCGTGACGGCGTTCCTGCAGAAGCGCCCGCCGGTGTGGCAGGGGCGATAGTCCCCGAGCAGCACTCTCCCGCCGTACGCTGAGGGGATGAGCGAGACACCCCAGGAGAAGGCCCCCGACGGCACCGCGAGCCACGACCCGCAGCGGCCGGCGAAGCTGTTGGAGTTCATGAGCACCGGCTGGGCGCCGCGCGACAGCGCCCTGCCCGCGGCCGGTCCCGGGGCGCCGTACCGCGCCGCGCGCCGTGAGCGCCTCGCCGCGACCTTCCCGGGTGAGGTGCTGGTGATCCCGAGCGGTGGGTTCAAGGTGCGCGCGAACGACACCGACTTCCGGTTCCGTCCGGGCACGCGACTTCTCCTGGCTGGCCGGCTCGCACGAGCCCGACGCCGTCCTGGTGGTCGACGCGGAGGGGCAGGCGACGCTCTACCAGGCGCAGGCCTGGGACCGCACCACCCCCGCCTTCTTCACCGACCGCAACGGCGAGCTCTGGGTCGGCCCGCGACCGTCCCTCGACGCCGTCACCGCGGAGCTGGGCCTCCCGACCCGCCCGATCGAGGAGCTCGAGAAGCTCCAGGGCACCGCCGCCCGGGTCCTGCAGGGGTACGACGCGAAGGCTGCTGCGCTGTTCGAGGTGGACGAGGAGAAGGACAAGGAGCTCGCGACCTGGCTGAGCGAGGCGCGGCTGGTGAAGGACGCGTGGGAGGTCGACGAGCTGCAGAAGGCCGTCGACGCCACGATCAAGGGCTTCGAGGACGTCGTGCGTGCGCTGCCGGCTGCCGTCGAGACCAGCGAGCGCTGGGCCGAGGGCGTCTTCGGGCTGCGGGCCCGCGTCGAGGGCAACGACGTCGGCTACGGGTCCATCTGCGCCGCCGGTGCGCACGCCTGCACGCTGCACTGGACCGACAACGACGGAGCCGTGCGACCGGGCGAGCTGATCTTGCTGGACATGGGCGTGGAGGGTCACGAGCTCTACACCGCCGACGTCACCCGCACGCTGCCGATCAACGGCACGTTCACCCCGCGCCAGCGGGAGGTCTACGACCTGGTCTACCGGTCGCAGGAGGCGGCGCTGGCCGAGTGCAAGCCGGGTGCGTCCTTCCTCGCGCCGCACCAGGCTGCGATGCGGGTCCTGGCCGAGGGACTCGAGGCGATGGGCCTGCTGGAGTCGGCCGAGGAGGCGCTCGCGGACGACGACAAGCGCTACAGCCGCTGGACCCTGCACAGTGTCAGCCACATGCTGGGGCTCGACGTGCACGACTGCGCCGCCGCCCGCAACGAGATGTACAAGGCGGGCACCCTGCAGGCCGGTTACGTCATCACCGTCGAGCCGGGGCTGTACTTCCAGCCCGATGACCTGCTGGTCCCCGAGGACCTGCGGGGCATCGGTGTCCGCATCGAGGACGACGTGCTCATCACCGAGGACGGCTACCGGAACCTGTCCGCGGCGCTGCCGCGTGACCCGGACGGTGTCGAGGCGTGGATGTCCGGTCTGAGATAGCCCGAACGGCTCAGTCAAGGTCCTCCTGCCGCGCGCCGAACAGGTAAGGGTGAGCACCTCGATCGAGCCCTTCCTCCGTGCGTTGGTCGAGTGCGGGGGGTCGGACCTGCACTGCAAGGTCGGCTCGCCGCCGCGGGTGCGCATCGACGGTCGCCTGCGCAAGCTGCAGACGCGCGACCTCACCGCCAGCGACACCGAGCAGATGGTGTCGGAGGTGCTCCGCGAGGACCTCGTCGACGAGTTCCACCGCACCAACGAGGCCGACTTCGCCTACTCCCTGTCCGGCGTCGGACGCTTCCGCGTCAACGCCTTCCGCAGTCGCGGCTCCGCCGGTCTGGTGTTCCGTCGCGTGTCCGTCGGTGCGATCCCGCTGACCGACCTGGGCCTGCCCGCGGTCCTCGCCTCGCTCGCCATGGAGCCCCGCGGTCTCGTGCTCGTCACGGGTCCGACCGGCTCGGGCAAGACGACGACCCTCGCCGGGATGATCGATCACATCAACAGCAACAAGGAGGTGCACGTCGTCACGATCGAGGACCCGATCGAGGTGCTGCACTTCGACAAGATGGCGATGGTGAACCAGCGCGAGGTCCGCGTCGACACCGAGGACTTCGTCACGGCGATGCGCGCCGCGATGCGGCAGGACCCCGACGTCATCCTGGTCGGCGAGATGCGCGACCACGAGACGGTCAAGGCCGGCCTCGCCGCCGCCGAGACCGGGCACTTCGTCATGAGCACCCTGCACACGACGGATGCCGCGGAGACGATCAACCGCATCATCGACTTCTTCCCGCCGCACGAGCAGAAGCAGGTGCGTCTCGCGCTCGCCGGTGCGCTGCGCGGGATCATCTGCCAGCGGCTGGTCCCGCGCGCCGACGGCGAGGGGCGCTGCGTGGTCATGGAGGTCGCCGTCAACACCGGCCGGATCTCCGATGCCATCGCCGACCCTGACAAGACCTCGACGATCCCGGCGCTCATCGCGGAGGGCTCGTACTACGGCATGCAGACCTTCGACCAGCACCTGGTGTCGTTCGTCCGCGACGGCGTGATCACCCTCGAGGCGGCCATGGCGGCGTCGACGTCGCCGCACGACCTGACGGTCGAGCTGCGCCGCCTCGGGCTCGTCGCGTAGCTCCCTCCCGACCAGCGGGCTACAGCGCGCTGGCCAGCACCACCAGTCCACCGGTCCCCGCCAGGACCAGCGTCGTACGACGGGCAGCGGCGGTCGAGACCCGGCCGGCCACCAGCGCTCCGAGGGCCAGTCCGACGACGAGACCTGCGGTGACCCCGGTGACCCGCCCGGCGGGCAGGTGGGGGAGCCCGAGGGTCACCAGCGCGACCAGGTTCAGCCCCAGGAAGTAGACCTGCAGCGTGCTGCGGGTGCGCTCCACCGCCCACCCGGCGTTGTCCGCCCAGAGCGCGACGGCCGGCCCACCGATCCCGGCGACGGTGTTCATCGCGGCGCTCACGACGCCTGCGACCACTGCCCCCGCTGTACCTCGCGCGCGGTGCGCCCGGAGCCCGACCGCGAGCGCTGTGGCGCCCAGGACCGCAGCGGCGCCGGCCAGGGCGCGGCCGGCGCGCTCCGGCAGGTCATGGAGCAGCAGCACGAGGACGGGAGTGGCGACCACTGCCGGCACGAGCAGCAGCAGGGCTGCGCGCCGGTCGGCCTCGGCGTGGTGGCGCGCGAGCACGGCCACGTTGACCACCAACGACAGCAGGACGGTGAGCCGCACGCCCTCTGCCGGCCCCAGTGCGGCGACCAGCGCCGGACCGCAGACCAGGCCGAAGCCGATGCCGCTCACCGACTGAGCGAGCGCCCCCAGCCCGACGGTGAGGGCGACGATCACCCGGTGACCGTGCCGTGCTCGACGCAGCGCGCGGACCAGCCCGTCGGGTGCACCTGCACGACCATCCGGCGACGGCAGCGGGTGCAGTAGCGCGGTGGGTCCAGGGGGGAGTCGTGCTGCACGCCGGCCACGCCGCAGTGTCCGCACCAGGGCGCCTCGGTCAGGGGGAGGACGTAGCCGAGCAGCTGCAGGCCGGGCACCGGCTCCCAGTCGTGGGTGGCGTCGCGCACGAACCCGAAGCCCTCGTAGACGGCGCGCGCGGCGTCCATCGGTGCCTGCGTCGACAGGCGTACGGCGGTGCAGTCGGCCTCTCGCGCGAGGGCGAGGCCGGCCGCGACCAGTGCGCGCCCGGCGCCGTGCCCTCGTGCATCGGGATAGGTGCAGAGCATGCGGATCACGGCCTCACCCGGCCCGGCGTGCTCGGCGTAGGGACCGCCGAGGGCGACGGTCACGGTGCCGACCAGGCGGTCGTCCAGGAGGGCGACGAGCACGGTCGCGTGGGCCGCCCGGTCCGCGACGTCGCGCATGACCGGTTCGTACGACGTGTCCGCCCAGCCCTCGTCGAGGTAGGTGACAGCGACGAGGTCGGCGACGGCGTGGTGCTCGTCGGGTCGGACGGGGCGGGTCTCCAGCACGCCGCAGTGTCTAGCAGCAGGGGTGCCAGTCCCTGCCGTCGCGGGTGTCCGCGCCGAACCGCGGCGCGACCAGTGCCAGGACGAGGAACAGGAGAGGGAGCGCGAAGATCGTCATGACCACACGGTCCCTCCGGCTCCGCGTCCCGACCAGTGGCAGAAACGTGCAGTGCCGCTCGAAACCTGCCATCATGGGCGGATGCCGCTGACTGACGTCGTCGCCGTCATCTGCGACGGGTTCCCCGCCTTCGAGCTCGGTGTGGTGTGCGAGGTCTTCGGCCTGGACCGCAGCGACCAGGGACTGCCGGCGTACGACTTCGCCGTCGTGGCCGCCGAGCCGGTCCCGCTCACGTCGGGTCAGGGCTTCCGGCTCGACACCGACCACCGGCTCGACCGCGTCGCCAGCGCCGACCTGGTGTGCATCCCTGCCTGGCGCTCGGTGGACGAGCGCCCACCGGAGGCCCTGCTCGACGCCGTACGCGCCGCCGTGGACCGAGGTGCGCGGGTGCTGTCGGTGTGCAGCGGCGCCTTCGTCCTTGCCGCCGCCGGCGTCCTCGACGGCCGACGAGCCACGACCCACTGGCGGCACGCCGCGGAGCTCGCCGAGCGCTACCCGAAGGTGCAGGTCGAGCCCGATCTGCTCTACGTCGACGCCGGCGCCGTCATCACGTCCGCGGGCACGGCCGCCGGCATCGACGCGTGTCTGCACGTGGTCCGGCAGGCGCACGGCGTCGGGGTCGCCAACGCCGTTGCGCGGCGCATGGTGGTGCCGCCCTTCCGCGAGGGCGGTCAGTCCCAGTACGTCGAGGCGCCGGTGCCCGTGGCGCGACGTGCGGGCACCGAGACGCTGTCGGCACTGCTCGACTGGATGACCGAGCACGTGGCGGAGGACCTGTCGGTCGACGAGCTGGCGCGTCGGGCGCACATGTCCCCGCGCACCTTCGCCCGGCGCTTCCGCGACGCCACCGGCACCACCCCGCACGCCTGGGTGCTGACGCACCGTGTGGGGTACGCGCAGCGCCTGCTCGAGCAGGGCCTCGGTGTGGAGGAGGTCGCCCGGCGCGCGGGGTTCGGCTCGGCCGTCACCCTCCGGACGGCGTTCGCCCGCGAGAGGGGCACGTCACCGTCGGCCTACGCGAGGTCGTTCGCGGGCGGCTGAGGGGGCCACCAGGGCTCGAGCGCCGCGGGCTGGACAGCGGGCGACCACAGGAACCCCTGGCCGAGCTGCACGCCGGCGTCCCGGAGCCACTGCGCGGTGTGCTCCTGCTCGACGCCCTCGGCGACGACCTCCATCCCGAGCGACCGGCCGAGGCTGGCCATCGCGAGCAGCACCTGGTGCCCGCGCTCGTCGTCGAGCCCGAGCACGAAGGCGCGGTCGAGCTTCACCTGCTGGACGGGGAAGCGGTGCAGGGCGGCCAACGAGGAGAAGCCGGTCCCGAAGTCGTCCAGGGACAGGCGCACGCCGTTGCTGGCCAGCTTGGTGATGACCTCTCGCCCACGCGCGTCCACCAGCCACGACTCGGTGATCTCGACGGTCACCGCGTCCGCTGCCGCGATGAGCTGGTCGAGGAGCGCGGCGCTGGCGTCCGGATCGGCCAACGCGGCCATGCTCAGGTTCACCGCGCACCGGACCTCCCGGCCCTGCTCCCGCCACGACCGGACCTGGCGGACCACCTGGTCGTGCACCCAGGCGGTCAGCGGCAGGATCAGCCCGGTCTGCTCCGCCAACGGGATGAAGACCGACGGCGGGACGTCCTCGCCCGTCTCCGGCGTCCACCGGCACAGGGCCTCGACCCCGTGCAGCCGCCGGGTCCGCAGGTCGATCACCGGCTGGTACTTCACCTGCAGCTGCCCCTGCGCGATGGCGTCCCGCAGGTCCGCGGTCCGTGCCAGGCGCTCGCCGGTCGCCCGGTCCAGCGCGACGTCGTACCGGCTCCAGCCGACGCCGTTGGCCTTGGCGCGGTACATCGCGATGTCGGCGTGGCGGAGCAGGGTCGTGGCGTCACGTCCGTGCGTCGGGCTCACCACGACGCCGATGCTGGTGGACAGGGGCACCTGCATGTCGGGGAGCGCGAACGGCTGCCGCATCGCGCGGATGATGGTGTCCGCCATGCCCAGGACGTCGACCTCGGTGTGCCGGCCGACCAGGCAGATCGCGAACTCGTCCCCGCCGAGGCGCGCGACCGTGTCCTCCGGTCCGACGGCACCGCTCAGTCGCGCGGACAGCTGACGGAGCACCTCGTCACCGGCCTCGTGCCCCAACGAGTCGTTGACGTCCTTGAAGCCGTCCAGGTCGCACAACAGCAGTCCCACCGGGTGGTGCGTGGCCGTGCTGCGCTCGAGCGCGCCCTCGACGAACAGCCGGAACAGGTCCCGGTTCGGCAGTCCGGTGAGCCGGTCGTGGGTGGCGATGTGCTGGAGCGTGACCTCGGTCTCCCGGCGGTCGACGGCAGCGCCGACGATGTGCGCGACCTGCTGCAGGAAGCGCACCTCGTCCTCGGTGAACTGCCGGGGCACGCCGTCGGCACAGGACAGGGCACCCCACAGCGCCCCGCGCAGACGGATGGGAACCGACACGGCTCCGCGGGCCTGTACGGCGACCTGCAGCGGGTTGCCCCCGCTCGCCTGCACGTCCGTCGACTGCACCGGGACGCTGGACAGCACGGCCTGGCCGGACAGGGTCGTCTGGTCGATCTGGAGCAGGTCGTCGCTGTGCTCTCCCATCCCGTGGGCCCGCGAGATCTGCAGGTGCGCGCCGTCGGGCGTCAGCTCGAGCACGGACACGACGGGGAGCGACAGGGCCGTGGCGACGCCGTCGACGATGTCCTGGAGAAGCTCCTGGTGCGGTACTGCGTCGAGGGCGCGTCGTCCGAGGTCGGCGACCAGCTGCTGCTGGCGCGCCCGGACCTCGGCGCCCGTGACGTCCTGCGCCACGCACCACACGACGTCGCCCTCGCGGGCCGTCCGGGTCAGCCACGACAGGGTGCGGTAGCTCCCGTCGGCGTGCCGGTAGCGGTTGACGATGGGCTCGGGCGCCACGTCCGGGTCGGCCGCGGCCTGCAGCGCGGCGAGCGTGTGCTCGGCGTCGTCGGGGTGAAGGAACTCCAGGAAGTGGTGGCCGACCATGGGACCGGGGTCCCAGCCGAGGACGTCCTGCCAGGACGGGCTCAGGCGGACCAGACGACCGGACACGTCGGTGACGCACAGCAGCGCCTGTGAGATGTCGAAGAAGTGGCGGAGGTCCTCGGTGCTGAAGCCCTCCCCGTCTGACTCCATGCGGCGACGCTACTGCTCACCCGGCGTGCTTCGCCGCTGTATCTCGACGTCCCCGCGCACGGGGCAGGAGGACAGGTGGTCGTTCACGACCCCGCAGGCCTGGAGCAGCGAGTAGACGGTGGTCGGGCCCACGAACACGAACCCGCTGCGCTTCAGCGTCCGCGCGAGCTCGACCGACGCGGGGGTGGACGCAGGGACCTCGTCCCAGGTGCCCGGAGCGGGTCCGTCGACCCGGTAGGACCAGATCAGGTCGACGAGGTCGGTGTCGAGGTGCAGCACGGCTCGGGCATTGGTGACGCAGGCCTGCAGCTTGGCGCGAGCCCGGATGAGCCGGGCGTCCTGCAGGAGCGGCTCGATGTCAAGGTCTGCGACGACGGCCGGGTCGAAGCCGTGGAACACCTCGCGGAACGCCTCGCGCTTGCGCAGCACGGTGATCCAGGACAGGCCTGCCTGCATGCCCTCGAGGCAGATCTTCTCGTACAGCTGCCGGGTGGTCCGTTGCGGTCGGCCCCACTCGGTGTCGTGGTAGCGCTCGTAGAGCGGGTCGCCCTCGCCGAAGCACCTCACGACGCACCGCCCGCCAGTGCTCGCACCATCGCGCCGGTCACCGAGTGCACGTCGGCCGTGGACGAGACGTACGGCGGCATCGTGTAGACGAGCTTGCCGAAGGGGCGGACCCACGCGCCCTCGTCCACCAGTCGCGGCTGCAGCACGGCCATGTCGCACGGCCGCTCGAGCTCGACCACCCCGATGGCGCCCAGGACACGGACGTCCGCGACACCGGGCAGGTCACGGGCCGGCGCCAGCCCCTCGCGCAGCTCACCCTCGATGCGCTGCACCGAGCTCTGCCAGTCGCTGTCGAGAAGCAGCTGCACGCTGGCCCGCGAGACCGCGCAGGCCAGCGGGTTGGCCATGAAGGTGGGGCCGTGCATGAACGCGCCGGCCCGGTCGTCGCAGGCCTGCACGACCTCGTCGGTCGCGAGGACGGCCCCCATCGTCATGGTCCCGCCGGTCAGCGCCTTGCCCAGGCACAGGATGTCGGGGACGACCGCCGCGTGGTCCATGCCCCACCACTCACCGGTCCGCCCGAAGCCGGTCGCGATCTCGTCGAAGACCACCAGCACTCCCGCGTCCCGGCACGTCGCCACCAGCCGCTGCAGGTACGTCGGGTCGTACCACCGCATCCCCCCGGCGCCCTGCACGACCGGCTCGACGATCACCGCGGCGAACGACCCCTGTGACAGGGCACGGGCGAGCGGCTCGAGGTCCTCGTCGGTCACCTGCTCGCCGTACGTCGGTCGTGGGCGGGGGAGGAAGACCTGCTGCACCACGTGGTCGGCGAACACGCCGTGCATGCCGTCCGGATCGGTCACGGCCATCGCGCCGGAGGTGTCGCCGTGGTAGCCGCCCTTGACGGTCAGGACCCGCGAGCGGCCGCTGGCCTGCACGGCCATCTTCAGCGCCACCTCGACGGCGACCGAACCGCTGTCGGCGAAGAACACCCGGGTCAGCGCGGGCGGGGTCACCTCGACCAGCAGCTCACCCAGCAGGACCGCCGGCTCGTGCGTGAGGCCGCCGAACATGACGTGGCTGAAGCGGTCGACCTGCGCGTGCAGGGCGGCATCGAGCACCGGGTGCCGGTAGCCGTGCACCGCGGCCCACCACGAGCTCATGCCGTCGGTGACGGTCCGGCCGTCCTCCAGGGTGAGCTGGGTGCCGCAGGCGTCGACGACGGCGTACAGCGGGGTGTCCCGGGTCGCGGGGGCGTAGGGGTGCCACAGGTGCGCGCGGTCGCGACGGACGAGGCTCACCGTGACCTCACAGCGACGCGGCGAGGCCCTTCAGGGGCATCTTCAGGTCCTGCAGCATGTCCAGGTCCTCGGTCGCCGGGCGGCCGAGGGTGGTGAGGTAGTTGCCGACGATGACGGCGTTGATGCCGCCGAGCATGCCGTCACGGGCGAGGTCGCCCAGGGTGATCTCGCGGCCGCCGGCGAAGCGCAGGATGGTGCGGGGGAGCGCGAGCCGGAAGACCGCGATGGCGCGCAGGGCGTCGTTGGCGTCCATCACCGGCAGGTCGCCGAAGGGTGTGCCGGGGCGGGGGTTGAGGAAGTTGAGCGGGACCTCGTCCGGCTCGAGCGCGGCGAGCTGCGCGGCGAACTCGGCCCGCTGCTCGAGGGTCTCGCCCATGCCGAGGATGCCGCCGCAGCAGACCTCCATGCCGGCCTCGCGCACCATGCGCAGGGTCTCGAAGCGCTCCTCCCAGGTGTGGGTGGTGACGACGTTCGGGAAGTGCGAGCGCGCGGTCTCGAGGTTGTGGTTGTAGCGGTGCACGCCCATCGCCGTCAGGTCGTCGACCTGCTCCTGGGTGAGCATGCCGAGCGAGCAGGCGACCTGGATGTCGACGGCCTCGCGGATCGCCGCGACACCGGCGCGCACCTGGTCCATGAGCTTGGCGTCCGGGCCGCGGACGGCCGCGACGATGCAGAACTCCGTCGCGCCGGTCGCGGCGGTCTCGACGGCCGCCTTGACCAGCGACGGGATGTCGAGCCAGGCGGCGCGCACGGGGGAGGGGAACAGCCCTGACTGGCTGCAGAAGTGGCAGTCCTCGGGGCAGCCGCCGGTCTTGAGGCTGATGATCCCCTCGACCTCCACCTCGGGGCCGCAGTGCGCCATCCGCACCTCGTGCGCGAGCTGGAGCAGCTCGGGCAGTCGGTCGTCGGACAGCTGCAGGCAGGCGAGCGCCTGCTCCTCGGTCAGGCCGACGCCCTGCTCGAGCACCTGCTCCCGCGCGGTCTCCAGGACATCGGTCAGCAGCTCGGTCACGCGGGGCATCCTGCCATGTCCCCTCAGCCGACCGGCTCCCACCTGCGGCGGAACGCACGCGCGTCCCAGGTGCCGCCGAGCTGCGGCCCGAGCCCGGCCCTGGCCGTGGCGAGGAAGTCGGCAGGGTCGAGGCTGCCCGCGCCGGCGGGCAGTGCTCCGAGAAGGGGTCGGGCGGCGAGGGTCTCCAGGTCGCGCAGGTTGGATCGCTCCGCGAGGCCGGGCTCCGCCGGCCAGGCCCCGATCACCAGTCCGGAGAGCTCGAGCCCACGGTGCGCCAACGCCTCCAGGGTCAGCGCGGTGTGGTTGAGCGTGCCCAGCCCGGGCTCGACGACGACGAGCACGGGAGCGCGCAGGCCTCGGGCGAGGTCGGCCAGCGTGGTGCCGTCTTCGTCGAAGCGGACGAGCAACCCACCCGCACCCTCGACCAGCACGAGGTCGTCGGTGAGGCGGAGCACGACGTCGTAGAAGGCTGCAGGGTCCAGCGGTGCGCGACCCGACGCGCGCGCCGCGGCAGCGGGTGACAGGGGGTCGGGGTAGCGGACGAGCTCCCGGGTGCCCACCGCGCCCGCCAGGCGCAGCACGTCGTCGACGTCGCCCGGCTCGTCGGTCACGCCGGTCTGTGCGGGCTTGACCACGGTGCAGCTGCCGCGCTCGCGGGCGAGCGCCGCCAGCGCGGCGGTCACCACCGTCTTGCCGACGCCGGTGCCGGTGCCGGTGACGAACAGCGCGCTCACCCGTGCACCGCCCGCACGACGACCTCGGCTGCCTGCTCCACCTGTGCCAGGGACAGGTCGGCGCGTGCCGTGAGGCGCAGGCAGGAGCCGGCCTCGGGGACCGACGGTGGCCGGAAGCAGCCGACGCGCACCCCCTCCGCACGGCACGCCTGCTGCGCGGCCACCGCGGCCCGGGGGTCGCCGACCGGGACGCGGACGACAGCACCCGGGGTACGGGGCACGCCCAGCCGGTCGGCGAGCAGCGCGTTGACAGCTGCCAGGGCGGACAACCGCTCGGCCGTGACGAGGTCGAGGGCGCGCCGTGCGGCGCCGGCGCTGCCCGGTGCGAGGCCGGTGTCGAAGATGAAGGCGCGGGCGGTGTCAACGAGGTGGTCGCGCAGCACCGCCGGTCCCAGCACCGCACCGCCCTGCGCGCCGAGGGCCTTCGACAACGTCACCGTGCGCACGACGTCCGGCTCCCGGTCCAGCCCGACCGCGGCGCAGGCACCGGCGCCGTCCGGACCCAGGACGCCGAGGGCATGTGCCTCGTCCACCAGCAGGAGGGCGCCGTGCGCCCGCGCCATCTCGTGCAGGGCGAGCAGGGGCGCCACCGCACCGTCGACGGAGAACACCGCGTCGGTCACGACGACCGCCCTCCCGGCGTACCCGGCCAGGGCGTCCGCCACCGCAGCAGGGTCGGCGTGCGGCACCACCCGGACCTCGGCGCGCGAGAGGCGGCACGCGTCGACGAGGGAGGCGTGGTTGTCGGCGTCGGAGACGACCAGCGTCCCCGGTCCGCTGAGGGCGGCGACGGCGCCGAGGTTCGCGAGGTAGCCGGAGGAGAACACCAGCGCCGCCGGAGCCCCGGTGCGCTCCGCGAGCGCCGCCTCGAGGTCCAGGTGCACGTCCGTGGTGCCGGTGACCAGCCGGGAGCCCGTCGACCCCGCGCCGAGGGCGCGCGTCGCCGTACAGGCCGCCTCGATGACGTCGGGGTGCTGCGACAGGCCGAGGTAGTCGTTGGAGGCCAGGTCGAGCAGGGACCGGTCCGGGTCGAGGCGTCGTTCCAGGCCGCGGGCGCGGACGTCGGCGCGTGCCGCCTCGAGCCACTGCCAGGGATCTCCCACGCCGGTCACCTTAGGCTCCAGCCCGTGGCCACCCTCGCCGAGAGCGTTCGCGCGCGGACCGCCCTGACCTCGCTCGACCTCGCGCACCTGCAGCGGCTCGTGGCGGAGTGGCAGCTGCTGGCCGACCTGTCGTTCTCCGACCTGGTGCTGTGGCTGCGGACGACCGACGGGCCGTGGCTGGCCTGCTCGCACATGCGGCCCACCACCGGACCGACCAGCCATCCCGAGGACGTCGTGGGGGTCGAGCGCAGGGAGATGCCGCGCCTGGCGCGCGCGTGGGACACCGAGGTCATCGTCGCGGCCGGCGACGCGGAACGGCACGGGGGCCTGTCGATCCGGACCGAGACGATCCCGGTACGACGCGGCGACCGGGTGATCGCGGTGCTGTCACGGGACACCGATGTGACGGCCAAGCGCGTGCCCAGTCAGCTCGAGCTCGCGTACGTCTCCAGCGCCGGTGAGCTGGTGCAGATGGTCAGCGAGGGGACCTTCCCGTTCCCTGGCTCCGACCCGGACCCCGAGCACGCGCCTCGGGTCGGCGACGGGCTGCTGCGCCTGGACCGCACCGGCCACGTGGTCTACGCCTCCCCGAACGCGCTCTCGGCGTACCGCCGGCTGGGGGTGACCGGCGACCTGCTGGGCGCGCACCTCGGGCACACCATCGCCCGGCTCTCGGCCGGCCCCGGTCGCCTCGACGAGCCCCGGGGGTCGGCGGCCCTCGCTGCGGCGCTGCGCTTCCGCGAGCCGCGTGAGAGCGAGGTGGAGGCGCGGGGCGCGGTCGTCGACCTGCGCGCGCTTCCGCTGGTACCGGGAGGGGAGCCCCGGGGCGCCCTGGTGCTGGTGCGCGACGTCACCGAGGTGCGCCGTCGGGACCGGCAGATCATGGGCAAGGACGCGACGATCCGCGAGATCCACCACCGGGTGAAGAACAACCTGCAGACCGTCGCGGCGCTGCTGCGGATGCAGGCCCGGCGTACGGCGGACCCGGCCGGCAAGGCGGCGCTGCAGGAGTCGGTGCGTCGCGTCGCGTCGATCGCGATCGTGCACGAGACCCTCGCTCGCGCCCTGGACGAGAGCGTGGACTTCGACGACGTGGCGGACAAGGTGCTGGCGATGTGCGCGGACATCGCCACTCTGGGCGCGCCGGTGGCGGTGACCCGGACGGGCAGCTTCGGGACGCTGTCGGCGGAGGTGGCGACAGCGCTGTCGATGGTGCTGACCGAGCTCGTCCAGAACGCGGTCGAGCACGCCTACCCGGACGGTCAGCCCGGCAGCATCGCTGTCGAGGTCACCCGCGAGGACGAGCGGTTGGTCGTCGAGGTGCTCGACGACGGCGCGGGGCTGCCGGTGGACTTCGACCTCGCGGCGAGTACCCGGCTCGGGCTGCAGATCGTGCGCACCCTCGTGTCGGGTGAGCTCGGGGGGACCCTGGCGCTCGAACAACGCGCGTCAGGGGGCACGCGCGCGGTGCTCACCCTGCCGCTGGAGCCACCTGCGGCGTCTGCAGGCTCGTCTGAGCAGCCCTGAGCCCCACGCCGAAGCCCGGGTCCTCCGACGTCACTCCTGCGACCTTGAGGAACATCAGGAACACCAGCACGCCCACGATCGCCATGAGCACGCCGGTGAAGGCCCGGAAGCGCCAGCGCGCCGCGGATGCGGACGGGGCTTCACGCGCGACGAGGGGTGGGCTGACCCAGCGCTCGCGCCTCACGGACACGCCACGCGGTCAGGCAGTGCGGACACGCGCTCGTGCGCCGCGACGGGCGAGCAGCCTGCGCTCGTCCTCGTCGGTGGCCCCCCAGACACCGGCGTCCTGGCCCGTCTCGAGGGCCCACGTCAGACAGGGCTCGACCACGGGGCAGCGTCGGCACACGGCCTTCGCCTGGTCGACCTGGACGGCGGCAGGGCCGGTCGTCCCGATCGGGAAGAAGAGCTCGGGGTCCTGCTCGCGGCAGAGCGCGCGCTGGCGCCAGTCCATGCGGTCCAACTCCTCGACGCTCGCGGGACGCGTGGGACGCGCCCTGCGTGGGGGGTCCGGCGCGGCTGCGCCGGGGGCTTGTGACGTTCACGACCAGGCGGGGACTACCCCGTGAGGGGTGATCCACACCGCGATCACGCAGGTGAGGGGCCGGCGTCGAACGCGGTTCTACCCAAGCACTCGCTCGGCACCGTGGCAAGCGTTCCACGCGTGCACCTGCGGCCGGGTGCTGTCGCCTTCGTCACGTCCTGATCGGTGGGTGCCCTCTGCGTCACCCGAACGCCTGACAGCCGTCACCCGCAGCGGTGATCGTGCGCGAACGGATACGCGCGGGCTGGTGCTGCTCCCTCAACCCACCCGCGCGTATCCGTTCGCGCGGGGGTGGGTACGGCGGGAGGGGGCTCTACAGGACGACGGACAGGGCGCGGGGGACAGCGGTGAGCTCGACGCGATCGTGCTCGCCGAGGTAGTCCCCGTCGACCTGCAGCGGGAGCGGGCTGTCCGCCCGGAGCACGAACCGGTCCAGGTCGTGCAGCAGCACCACCCGCTTGCCCTTCGGGCGTCGTCCCGAGGCGAGCAGCTGTGTCAGGTGCCGCAGCACCGGCACGGTCGGCACCGACGTGAGGCCGAACAGGTCCAGCCCGGTGTCGAAGCCGGCATCGGGGCACGGGCTGACCGGACGGTCGCCCAGGTAGGTCCAGGGGTCGGTGTTGCAGACGAGGGCCAGCCCGAGCTCGACCGGCTCGGCACCGGGACGCTCGAGCGTCACCGGGCTGGTGCGCGGCGCGCCGACGTAGAACTCCTTGAGCGCGGCGCGGACGTACCTCGCCTGGGTGGCCTTGCGCCCCTTCTCGCGGGCAGCCTCGACACGTCGTACGGCTCCGGCGTCCAGGCCGAGCCCGACGTTGAAGGTGAACCAGCGGTCGCCGGCGCGGCCGAGCCCGATGGTGCGGCGGCGGTCCTCGAGCAGACCCTCGAGCAGCTGGCTGGTGGCCTCGATCGGGTTGTTGGGCATGCCGAGCGTCCGGGCGAAGACGTTGGTACTGCCGGCGGGGACGACGGCGAGTGCGGGGAGGCCGTCCTGCGGCCCGGCGTGCAGCAGCCCGTTGGTGACCTCGTTGACCGTGCCGTCGCCACCCAGCGCGACGACGACGTCGAGCCCGTCGATCGCGGCCTGGCGGGCCAGCTCGGTCGCGTGCCCGCGGTGGCTGGTCTCGACGACGTCGAGCTTCACCTCGCTGGCCAGGGCGTGCGCGAGGACGTCACGGGCGCGCACCGACGTGGTCGTGGCCTTGGGGTTCACGACCAGGAGCGCGCGCATCGACCTAGTCTACCGGCGTGCCCCTGCTCCGCCGTCTTGCTGCGCTGCTGCTGCTGGAGGGCGTGTCCCTCACCGCGGTGGGCGTCGTCTACGCGATCGTCAGCCGGTCCGACGGCGCTGCGGACGGTCAGTTCGCCCTGTACGCCGCCCTGTTCGCCGTCGCCACCGGGGTCGTGCTCGCGCTGCTGGCCCGCGCGGTCGACCGGCAGCGCGCGTGGGCCCGTGCGCCGGCTGTCGTGCTCAACGTGCTGCCGATGCCGGTGGGGCTGACCGCGCTGGAGAGCGGCGCCTGGTATGCCGCGATCCCGTTGCTGCTGCTCCCCGCGTCGGTGCTCTACCTGTTCGCGACCCCTGACCTGCGGGAGCTGTTCCGCGAGCGGTGACCCCGGTCAGTCCTCGGCGAGCATCCCCACGCGCAGCTGCGCCAGGGTGCGCGCCAGCAGCCGGGAGACGTGCATCTGGCTGATGCCGAGCTCCGCGGCGATCTGCGACTGCGTCATGCCGCCGAAGAAGCGGAGCATGAGGATCTTCTTCTCGCGCGCCGGGAGCTTGTCGAGCAGGGGCTTGAGGGACTCGCGGTCCTCGACGCCCTCGAGCGCCTCGTCGACCATCCCGAGGGAGTCGGCGACCGCCGGGCTGTCGTCGTCGCCGCCGTCGGGCGCGTCGAGCGACACCGCGGAGTAGGCGTTGGCGGACTCCAACCCCTCGAGGATCTCCTCCTCGGTGAGTCCCAGGTGCCCGGCGAGCTCGGCGACGGTCGGTGCGCGGCCGTTCTTCTGGGACAGCTCGCCGGTCGCCTTGGTCAGCGAGAGCTTCAGCTCCTGCAGGCGCCGCGGCACGCGGATCGCCCAGCCCTTGTCGCGGAAGTGGCGCTTGATCTCGCCGACGATCGTGGGTGTGGCGTACGTCGAGAACTCCACGCCCCGCTCGAGGTCGAAGCGGTCCACGCTCTTGATGAGCCCGATGGTGGCGACCTGCACCAGGTCGTCGAGAGGCTCTCCCCGGTTGCGAAAACGACGGGCGAGGTACTCGACCAGGGGCAGGTGCATCTCGACCAGCTCGTCGCGCAGGCGGGCGCGACGCGGGTCGCCGGCGGGCAGGTCGACCAGCTCGCCGAACATCACCCTGGCCCGTGCCCGCTCGGCGGCGATGCGCTCGCGGCGGGAGTCACCTTCCGGCGCCTCGAGCTCCGCGGTCACTGCCAGCACGTCCGGGTCGATCGCGTCGTCCGGTCCCGCCTGCTCGGGCACGGGGGTGAGCTCGGAGGAGGGGCTGGTCACGAGGCTGCCGCCGTCTCGTCCAGGCGCTGCTTGCGGAGGGCGATCGTCACCACCCGGTCGCTGTCGACCGACGCGTCGACGCCGCCGGCCAGGGCGGTGAGCACGGTCCAGGCGAAGGTGTCCCGCGAGGGGACCTGACCGTCGACCGTCGGGACGCTGACGGCCACGGCGAGGGCGTCGCCCGCGAGCTCGAAGGAGCAGGTGAGCTCGGCGCCGGCCACGGCCTGGCTGAGCAGCATCGCGCAGGCCTCGTCGACGGCGATGCGGAGGTCCTCGATGTCGTCGAGGGTGAAGTCGAGCCGGGAGGCCAGTGACGCGGTCGCCGTCCGCAGCACGGACAGGTAAGCCCCCTGCGCGGGCAGGCGCAGCACGACAGTGTCCTTCAACGTGTTCCCCCTGTAGGTGGTGGGCGACAGCGCCCTGACGGCACCGTCCCCCGTGTGAGCGCGCTTGACACCTGTGATGTGGATCAAGTCCTGCTCCCGCAGACGGTACGCAGGTGCAACGCTACGCAGATGAACATCTCACGAAGGTCTGCGGTCCAGGGCGCTGCCCTGCTCGGAGCGGCGGCGTGGTTCCCGGCGCGCACCGCGCAGGCGGCGCCCACCGAGGTGGCCACCACGGCGTCGACCGTCCTGCGTGGCGCGCCGGGCGTCGGCGGCTACGCCCGGTTGGTGTCCGGGCCGGGGGAGCCGCACACCGTCCGCGAGGACCTCGGCGCCCGCGCCAGGTCCGGACGGCCCTCGCGTCGTACGTCGTTGGTGGCGTTCGCGCAGCTGACGGACATCCACGTGGTCGACGCGCAGTCACCGGCGCGGGTGGAGTTCCTCGACCGCTACAACGACGGTCCCGGGTCACCGCTGATCTTCGGCGCGGCCTACCGGCCGCACGAGATGCTCACCACGCAGGTCGCCGACCGGATCATCGCCGCCGTGGAGCAGATCGGGCGCGGGCCGGTGGGCGGGCGTCCGCTCGACTTCGTGATGTGCACCGGCGACAACGCGGACAACTGCCAGCGCAACGAGCTGCGCTGGCAGATCGACCTCCTGGACGGCGGGACCGTGCGGCCGGACAGCGGCTCCACGGCGCAGTGGGAGGGCGTGCACGACCAGGAGCCGAACAGCTACGACGTGCACTACTGGCACCCCGACGGCACGCCGAGCGGCAAGCAGGACGACGAGCTGCGCGCGCAGTTCGGGTTCCCCGTGGTGAAGGGGCTGCTCGACGCTGCCCGCAGACCCTTCCGGGCCCACGGGGTCAACCGGCGCTGGTACACCTGCTACGGCAACCACGACGGGCTGGTGCAGGGCAACTTCCCGCAGTCCTTCCAGCTCACCCGGGCTGCCACCGGGCCGGTGAAGATCACGTCGCTCCCGGCGGGCGTCTCGCCGGCCGACGTCGCCGCGGGTGACCCCACGGTCGTGCCGGCCCTCGCGACGGCGCCCGTGAGGATGGTGACCGCCGACCCGATGCGCCAGGTGATCACCCGCACCGAGACGGTCAAGGAGCACTTCACCACCGGTGGGCTGCCCCTCGGTCACGGCTACACCGCCGCGAACGTCGCTGCCGGGACGGCGTACTACACCTTCCCGATGGCGCCGCACGTGCTGGGGATCGTGCTGGACACCGTCAACCCGAACGGCGAGAGCAGCGGGTCGATCGACCCCGGGCAGCTCGCGTGGCTGAAGGCCCGGCTGCAGGAAGCCACGAAGGCCTACGTCGTCGTGTTCAGCCACCACACGATCGCCAGCATGACCAACCAGATCGTCGGTCCGGACGACCCGCAGCAGCGCGTTCTCGGCCCAGCGGTGCGCGACCTGCTGCTGACGTTCCCGAACGTCATCGCGTGGGTGAACGGGCACACGCACGTCAACCGCGTGACGCCGTACCTCCGCGCCGGCGGCGGCGGGTTCTGGGAGGTCAACACCGCCGCGCACGTCGACTGGCCGGCGCAGGCGCGCCTGCTCGAGCTCGTCGACAACCACGACGGCACCCTGTCGCTGTTCGGCACTGTCGTCGACGCGGCCGCACCCCTGGCGTACGGCGGTCGGCTGGACAGCACGACGGCGCTGGCGTCGCTGGCCCGCGAGCTCGCCGCGAACGACCCGCAGGAGCGCAGCGACGCCCGGCGGGGCAAGGTCGAGGACCGCAACGTCGAGCTGCTCGTGGCGGCACCCTTCCGGCTGCCCGAGGCGGCGCCGGCCAGGACGCCGGCCGCCCAGGCGCCGCCCCCGGCCGGACCGTCCCTGCCCTCGACGGGGCTCGCCGGGGAGGTTGCCCTGCTCGCGGCAGGAACGCTCGCGGCCGGTTACGCGGCGCGCCGCCTGAGGGGCGAGGCCGAGCCGTCCTGACCTGAGAGGCTGAGGGGCGTGCCCCCGCTCCCGATGATGTCCGCTGCCTGGGCGGGTGGCGCCCTCGGTGCCTCGGCGCGGTACCTGCTCGTGGACGCCGGCCCCGATCTGCCCACGACGCTGGTCATCAACGTCTTCGGTGCCCTGCTGCTCGGCGTCCTCGTCGCGCGCGTCCCCGACCGCGGCGACCCGCGCCGCGTCCTGCTGGGCACCGGGGTCCTCGGTGGCTTCACGACGACCTCGGCGCTCGCGGTGCAGACCCTGGACGCCGGTCCGGTCACCGGCACCGCCTCCCTGCTGGCGACGCTGGTGCTGGGCGTCGCAGCGGCCCGGTGGGGGCTGCGCCGGTGACGCTGCTGCTGGTGGCCCTCGGCGGCGGCGCGGGGGCCGTGGTGCGCTTCCTCGTCGGGGTGTGGCGACCGGGCAGGGGGGCGACGCTGGCCGTGAACGTCGTCGGCAGTGCCCTCCTCGGAGCTCTCGCGGGCGCGTCGGCATCGGTCGCCGCGCTGGTCGGGGTCGGCTTCTGCGGAGGGCTCACCACGTTCAGCACCTTCGCCGTGGAGGTCGCCGCCGACGTACGCGCGCCGAGCAGCCGTCGCTACGTGCTGGCGACAGTGGTGCTGTGCGTGGGCGCGGCCGCGGTCACCCGTGCCGTCGCGCGATGACCGGAAGGGGGCTCGGCATGACCTCGCCTGCTCCCGACCACTCGCGCGGTGGGGGCACGAGCGCCGCGGTCCGCGGCAGCTCCGCCATCGGGTAGGTGTGCCGGGCGAGCAGCAGGTCACCGAAGGCGGTGGCGGACATCGGCCGGTCGAACAGGTAGCCCTGCGCGAACCGGCAGCCGAGGGTCCGCAGTACCTGCAGCTGGTCGAGCGTCTCGATGCCCTCGGCCACGGTGTACAGCCCGAGAGCGCGCGCCATGTCCAGCACGCTCGCGACCAGGGCGCGGGTGCGCTCCTCGTCCGGCAGTGCCTGCACGAACTCCCGGTCGATCTTGACGGTGCTGGTGTCGAAGCGGCGCAGGTACCGCAGGGAGGAGTAGCCGGTGCCGAAGTCGTCCACCGCGACCGCCACGCCCATCGCCCTGAGCTCGCGCACGACGTCGACGGCGGTGGCCCAGTCGTCCATCAGCGCCTGCTCGGTGATCTCGAGGACCAGCCGGTACGGCGGCAGCTGGTGCTCGGCCAGCACGTCGCGCACGACGTCGCACAGGTCCAGGCTCCCGAGCTGGCGCGGGCTGAGGTTGACCCCGACCGATGCAGTGCCGAGGGGCTCGCCTTGTTCCTGCGCGGTGCGCAGCCACCCGGCCAGGTCTGCCACGGCCGACCGCAGGCACAGCTCGCCGAGGGCATGGATGGAGCCGACCGTCTCCGCGAGCGGGATGAACTCACCCGGTTCCACGGCACCGAGCGTCGGGTGGTCCCATCGCAGGAGCGCTTCCGCGCCGACGAGCGCGCCGGTGGCGAGGTCGACCATCGGCTCGTAGACGACCCGGAACTGCGAGAGGTCGGGCCGGGAGATGTCGTCACGCAGCTGCACCCGGGCGGTCGCAGCCTCCCGGGACGCGCCGGACAGCACGACCACCCGCGATCGCTGCGGCGCCTTGACCGACTTGGCCTGGTACATGGCGACGTCGACGTGCGACAGGGCGTTCGCGGCTCCAGCGTCCGCGAGGACGACCCCGATGCTCGCCGTCACGGTGAAGTCCCGACGTCCGACCGTGATCGGCGTCGCCAGCGCGCCGACCAGACGCGTACCGAGCTCAGCGGGCTCCGCCGATCGCAGGCAGACGGCGAACTCGTCCCCTCCCAGACGCGCCACGACCGCTCCTACCGGTGCGGACCGCTGCAGTCGCAGGCCGACCTCGCGCAGCACCTCGTCGCCGGTGTCGTGGCCGTGCGTGTCGTTGATGACCTTGAAGTCGTCGAGGTCGAGCAGGGCCAGGCACACCGGCTCCGCCAGCTTCTGCGTGAGCAGGTCATCGAGGGCCAGGTGCAGCCGGATGCGGTTGGCCAGCCCGGTCAGGGGGTCGCGCAGCGCCAGCTCGTTCGCCTGACGCTCCCGGGCGAGGAGTGAGAGGACCGCCTGTCGGTGCTCGTCGTTGCTCAGCACCTGGCGGGTGATGACCCCGAGGGCGAGGACGAGCCCGAGGACGGTCTGCGCCTCGGTGGGCCGCTCGCCGTGCGCGAGCAGCACCGCGAGGACGGCGGCCACCCCGAGCAGCGGGAGGTAGGGGGCAGCGGTCTCGACGGGGCCCGCCACGGCCGGCACCGACAGGCGACCGGTGTGCGCGCTCTCGGTCGTCAGCGGCGCGAACAGGACGAGGAGCAGGCCTCCTTGCATGAGCAGCACGAGCAGGCTGGTGGGCCGGTAGGTGCCATCCAGGATCGCGACGGAGTAGCCGATGTCGCCCAAGGTCAGCAGGGCGAACCCGGTACCCGCCACGCGCAGGAAGGGTCGCTGCTCGGGGGCGACGCGGGGGAGGGCAGACAGCACGACGGCGAGGACGAACACGGCAAGAGCGGGGTAGCCCAGGGCGGCCGCCGTGGCTCGCCGCGACCCGGTCCCCGCGTGCACCAGGGCCACCATGAGCGGCGCGAGGACGAACGCGAGCGACCCCACGGCCACCGTGGCGTCGGCGAGCGCCTTCGCCCGCCAGGGGCCGACGGCCGCCGGGCGGGGGAGGGCGAGGATGCCGGCGACGGCCAGGGGCGCGTAGCCGAGGTAGAGCCAGTCAGCGAGCGCCCCGGCAGGCGACACGCTGCCGGTCAGGGTCACGTGTGCTGTGGCGGTCAGGCCGGAGGCGATACCCATGCCCAGTGACCCCGCGAGAAGTCGCTGCGCCCGCCGGGTCGAGGGTCCCGACCACCGCACGAGCGCCAGCACGGCGAGCACGGCGGTCACGGTCCGGACGAGGTACGACGCGGCGTCGGTCGTCAGGACGAGCGGCAGGGACAGCGCGGCCAGGGCCAGCAGGAGTGGGGAACGGGACAGCCGCACTGACCGAGTGTGAGGTGCGCGCGTGTCCCGTGCCAGGATCCCGGAAAACCTGGGTCCACAGCCATCCTTTCGAGTCAGGTGCCCTGACCTGGATGGGCCATGGCTCAAGGGCCTGCGAGGTCCAGCAGCGCCGGGCCGTCGACCCGCCACACCGTCCAGTCGTCCTCGGGTCGGGCCCCCAGGGAGCGGTAGAAGCCCTGCGCCGGGGTGTTCCAGTCGAGCACCCACCACTCGAACCGCGTCCATCCCCGCGCGACCGCGACGCTGGCGAGGGTGACCAGCAGCCCCCGGCCGAGGCCCGTGCCGCGCGCCTCCGGGCGGACGTAGAGGTCCTCGAGCCACAGCCCCGGCTTGCCCTCCCAGGTGCTGAAGGTGCGGTACCAGAGGGCAAACCCCACCACCGCTCCGTCGACCTCGGCGACGTGACAGCTCGCGCTGGGGTCGGGTCCGAACAGCGCCTGGGTCAGATCGTCCTCCGTCGCGAGGACCGCGTCCGGCTCCCTCTCGTACGTCGCGAGCTCGCGGACGAGCTCCAGCAGGACCTCGACGTCGGTGGGCCGCGCCTCGCGGATCACGCGTTCCACCGGGTCAGCGCCGGGTAGTCGTGCTCACGGCCGAGGATGCTGACCGTGGCGGGGTGCAGGACCAGGTGCTTCCCCGCCCGCGGGTCGAGCCCCAGGTACACGGCGGTGAGGATGCGCAGCACGTGGCCGTGGGCGAGGAGCAGGACGTCGCCGTCGGCCGCGGCTGCGCGCGTGAGGACGCGTCGTACCCGCTCGGCGACGTCGTCGAGGCTCTCCCCGAGCGGGACGTCGTCCCACACGCTCCACCCCGGACCCATCTGCTCGGTGGTCTTGCCCTCCGCGGGTCCGTAGTCCCACTCGAGCAGGTCGGGCTCCGCCTCGGGTGTCAGGCCCGCCAGCACCGCGGTCTGCCACGCGCGCTGCAGGGGGCTGGCCAGGACGAGCGCCCACGGTCGGTCGAGGCGGCTGCGGAGCGCACGCGCGTCATCCTCTCCTTCTGGCAGGAGAGGCAGGTCGGTCCGTCCCGTGTGCTGGCGTGAGCGCGACCACGCGGTCTCGCCGTGCCGTACCAACCAGATCTCGTCCATCCCTCCATGCAAGCAGCCCGCTCAGCCCGCGGTCACGCGGAGGGGGGCCGGGGTCTGCAGGTGACCGGACAACCAGTCGAGCATCTGCGGAAGAGCCAGTCGGAGCCCGGAGAGGTTGTGGCCACCGGTCGGCTCGATGAGCTGGGACGCACGGGTCGGCGGCCGCATGGCCTGCATGAGCCGGAAGGTCGGGGGATAGGACTCCTTGTCCTCCTTGCTGCTGAAGGCCAGGAGGTCGACCGCCGGGTGCTGACCGTGCTCGAGCAGCCACATCGGGTCGTTGTGGTGCCTCAAGGGGTCGTTGTTCTTCCAGAGGTCACCTGTCGTCGAGTCATGGATGGCGCGGTAGTAGCCCGACATGAGCACAGCGCTGCGGTACCAGGACGGGTGGTGGAGGACGAACTTCATCGCGCAGTACGCGCCCTCGGAGTAGCCGAGCAGCCCCCAGGACCGGCCGTCCGTCGTCGTGCGGAACGACCTGGTGGCGAACGTCCTCAGGTCGCTGGTGAGCCAGGTCTCGGCCCGCATGACGCCGGGCAGGTCGGTGCACTCGATGTCACGAGGCAGGTCGACGTCGGTCGTGGGCGCGATGCCGATGAACGGTTGGAGGCGACCGGCGGTCTGCTCGCGCTGCAACGCCGAGGCCAGGTGCATCGCGCGCTTCCACGACTCGGGACCCCCGTGCCAGCCCGCGAGGAACTCGACCACCGGGTAGCGGCGGTGGGCGTTCGACGGCGCGCTGTAGCCCGGGGGCAGGTAGACCGAGACCGGCTCGGTGAGCCCGGAGCCCTGACCGTGCACGACCAGGGACAGCACCTGCTGCTGACTGGTCGCCCCCGTTCGCGGGGTGGCGACGGGACCGGACGTGACGGGTTGGATCGTTCCGGTCACGGCGGGGGTTCCGACCAGGTCGTGCCAGCTGACGTAGAAGGCGTACTGGTCGTTGACGTAGGCGCCGGTGAGGGCCACCGCGCAGACCTGGGCGACGAGCACCAGGCCAAGTCGCCCGGCCACTCGGACCCCTCGTGGTCCCGGCAGCCGGTTCCACGCGAAGAGCGCGATCAGCGGTAGCGCGATCACCAGGAGCGCGAGGAGTACCAGCAAGCGGGTGCTCAGGATGCCGACCATGGGCAAGGGCCTCTCGTCCTCCTGGAAGACGACTGGCTGTCGTCCGGCGTTCCCGTCACCCCGTTCGCGCCAGCGCACGACGGAGCAGGCGGGTGATGAGCGCGTGCCCGGCGGCCGACGGGTGGTCCCCGTCCGGGGCGAGCAACGACGTGACGTCGGGATCGGTCTGGAACGCCGCGTAGAGGTCGACGTACAGCAGTCCGTACCGATGGGCGACCGCACGCAGCGACGCGTTCGCCGCGCGGGTGAGTGCCTGGCTGTCCCGCACGTAGGCCGGCCCGTTCGCGGCGCCCACCGTCCCGTCGAGGAACACGTTCCAGTAGCCGGTGAGCAGGACCGGGCCGTGTGGTCCTGGGCCGCTCAGCAGGGTGGCCGCGATCGCCGAGACGTGTGCGCGCATCGCGGCCAGGTCGTCCTGGTAGCACGCCAGGCTGGCGGGAGCCGTGCAGTCCGGGCGGGCGAGGTCGCGAGCGCTGAGGTCGTTCGCCCCGATGGTGACGACCGTGACCTGCTCGGGGTCGGCCAGGGTGTGAGCGGCGCGCACCTGCTGGAGCAGGCGCAGCGAGGTGAGCCCGTTCACGGCGAGGTTCTCGACCCGCACGACGGCGTGCTCCTGTTCGCCGAGCTCCTCAGCGAGCTGGACGACGTAGGACGTGCAGTCGCACCGGGCGCCGGCTGGGACCGAGTCGCCGAGTCCGAGGACGCTGCGCACCGCGGGCCGGGTGGCCGCGGGGGTGCTGGGGGCGGACGGTGCGGACGGTGCGGACGTCGAGGCGCTGGCGTGCTGCCCGGGGTGCAGCGCCGTCGTGGAGCAGGACGCGACGGCGGCGACGGCCAGGAGGACCCGCAGCCACAGGCGGCTGGCGGTCACCGTCCCCACCACGCCAGCCGTGGCCGCACGACGAAGGCCTCGGCCTCCAAGGTGGCGAGCACGACCCGCGGCACGTCCGAGGGGGAGGGGAAGCAGACGTAACGCGGCTCCCACAGCGGTCGGAACTTCGCGTTGAAGCGGTACAGCGACTCGATCTGCCACCAGCGACTCGCGAAGACGAGAACGCCACGCCAGGCTCGGCTGAGGGGTCCGGCCCCGAGCTGCTCCCCGCGTTCGAGGGCGTCTCGGAACATGGCGAAGTTGAGCGAGAGCCGCCGTACGCCGTACGCCGGTGCCTCCTGCAGCGCATGCACGATGAGCAGCTCGTTGAGCCCGTTGTCCGCGGTGCGGTCTCGCCGCATCAGGTCGAGCGACCACCCGTCCGCTCCCCAGGGCACGAAGTGCAGAAGGGCCCGCAGCTCGCCGTCGAGCCGAGCCGTCACCAGGACGCAGTCCGCGTCGTCCGGCTCACCGAAGCGACCGAGTGCCATGGAGAAGCCCCGCTCGGTCGCGGCGCCGCGCCAGGCAGCGGACTGGGCACGCACCTCTGCCCGCCGGGCGTCGTCCAGGTCGCCCACCCGCGTCAGCTCGCAGGAGTAGCCCGCTCTGGTCACGCGCGACACGGCCTGGCGGACGTTGCGCATGGGCCGGCCCTCGAGATGGAAGCTCGCCACCTCGACGACCGCCTCGTCGCCGATCTCGAGAGCCGACAGACCGCAGCGCTGCCAGGCCCGGCCGGCCGCCTCGCTGCAGCCCATGACCGCGGGGACCCAGGCGTTCTGCTCTGCCTCGGCGAGGAAGGCGGCCATGGCCGGGGGCCAGGCCTCGGGGTCGCCGAGGGGGTCGCCACTGGCCAGCATGACTCCCGCGACGACACGGAAGGTGATGCACGACTTGCGCGTCGGTGACCACAGGACGCTCTTGTCACCGCGCAGGGCGAAGTAGCCGAGGGAGTCCTGCGCGCCGTGGCGCCGGAGCAGCTCACGCATCGCCACGCGGTCCTCGTCGGTCATCGCCGCCCCCGGGCGCGAGGGGCGCAGGGCGAGGTAGACCGTGCTGACGCCGGTGAGAAGACCCAGGACGAGGGAGGTGTCCCGCACCTGTCGCCCGTCATGGCGGCCCTGCCGGTCCGACTGCCAGGTGATCGTCGGCGTGAGGCCGACCATCCCGCGGCCGGCGGAGACGAGGGCAGACGTCAGGTCGAAGGGCCGTGCGAGGCCGTCCTCCCGCAGCGCGATGGCGGCCGTGCCGAGGCCGACGCCGACGGTGCCGAGGACGAGCAGAGAACCGACGGCACGGATCCGACCGCGCGGATCAGCCTTCGCCGTGAACTGGTCGCCCTGCAGCAGCAGCGCGGCGAGCAGCACCAGGCTGACCGAGGCCTCCTCGCCGTCCAGCCCCTTGAGCAGATGCGTGACGACAGAGGTGGCGACGAGCAGCACCGTGAGCAACCAGGCGCGGCTCTTGCGCCGCCGCAACCCCCGGGCGAGCAGGACGAGCACCACCCCGACGGCGAGGGTCACCGCGCTGCTCGCGGTGACGACGCCGCCCGGCACGAACTGGCGCAGCACCATCAACCGCGAGCGCTCCGCACGCGTGATGGCGCTGGCGATGTCCACGAGACCGAGCAGCAGCACCAGGGCGGACAGGACGCGTGGCGTCGGCAGCAGCCGTCGCCACGGCTGTCCGGGGACCGTGACTGCCGCCGAGACCCGCACGGCCCTCGAACGACGAGGACGGCGAGGACGTTCCCGTCCCCGCCGTCCCCGTGTCGTGCCGTGCGTACGAGCTGTCAGGCCTTCTTGGTCTCCCAGAAGATGGTGTCGATCTCCTTGATCCCGTCGAGCAGCTTCTGCGCCTCGGCGGGGTCCATCGACTGCTTGCTGCCGGTGCCGCTGGCGAGCTTGATCGTGTCGTTGAACAGCGTGTGCAGCTGCGGGTACTTCTCGAAGTGCGGCGCCTTGAAGTAGTCGTGCCACAGGACGGCGAGGTGGTGCTTGACGAGCTCGGCGCGCTGCTCCTTGATGAGCACGGCGCGCTGGCGGAAGGTCGGGTCCTCGTTGCCGGCGTACTTCTCGCAGATGGCCTTGACGGACTCGGCCTCGATGCGGGCCTGGGCGGGGTCGTAGACGCCGCACGGCAGGTCGCAGTGGGCCGAGACGACGGTCGTGGGGGTGAAGCGCATGATGTGGTCCTTCCAGGTCGAGTGCTCCCTCGACCCTAGACCGAGAGGGCGGTGCGGTGCGCATCGGGACCGTGCGGGTGAGCGGTCCCTCGATGGTCCCTGCCCTGCGCGACGGTGACTGCCTGCTCGTGCGGTACGGCGTCCGCGTCCGCGCCGGTGACCTGGTCGTCGCGCGCTTCCGGGAGCGACCGGACCTGCTGGTCGTCAAGCGCGCGGTGGGGCAGCAGGACGGCGGCTGGCTGCTCGCGTCCGAAAACCCGTTCGTCACGGGCCCGTCCGGCGTCGCGGACGTCGAGGCGCGCGTCCTCCTGCGCTACTGGCCCGTCCGCAGCCGCTCGTAGAACGCCACGCACGCGTCGTACGACGGAAGCAGGCCCGCGGCCTGGGCCTCGGCGAGCGTCGGTGCTGCCGCGTCCTTGTCCGACAGCAGGTGCTCCACGTCGTCGGGAAACGGCAGGTCGAGGTCGGTGTCGAGCGGGTGGACGCCGTGCTCGCCGGTGGGGTTGTACGGCTCGCTGCACAGGTAGGTGACGTTGGCGTCATCAGTGAGGGCGAGGAACGCATGGCCGAGCCCCTCGGACAGGTAGACCGCGCGCCGGTCCACCTCGTCGAGGCGCACCGCGTCGCTGACCCCGAAGGTGGGGGAGCCGACCCGGATGTCCACGATGACGTCGAGCACGGCACCCTTGGTGCAGTAGACGTACTTCGCCTGACCCGGCGGGGTGTCGGCGAAGTGCACGCCGCGCAGCGTGCCCTTGCTGCTGACCGAGTGGTTGGCCTGCTTCACGACCAGGTCGTGCCCGATGGCCTCGCGGAGCACCGGCGCCTTGAACCACTCGAGGAAGACGCCCCGGGGATCTGGCCACTGCTTCGGGGTGAGCTCCCAGGCATCCGGGACCGTGAGCTCGCGGACGTTCACAGGACCTTGCCCAGGAAGCTCTTCGTCCGCTCCTGCTGGGGGTTCCCCAGCACCTGCTCCGGAGCTCCGCTCTCCACGACCACGCCATCGTCCATGAACACCACCGTATCCGCGACGTCCCGTGCGAAGCCCAGCTCGTGCGTGACGACGACCATCGTCATCCCGTCCGCGGCGAGCGACCGCATCACGTCGAGGACCTCCCCGACGAGCTCGGGGTCGAGGGCGCTCGTGGGTTCGTCGAACAGCATGAGCTTCGGCTCCATGGCCAGCGCCCGGGCGATCGCGACCCGTTGCTGCTGGCCACCTGACAGCTGTGCCGGATAGGCGTCGACCTTGTCCTCGAGCCCCACCCGGTGCAGCAGGGCGCGAGCCTTGACCTCTGCGGCGGTCTTCGCCTGTCCGCGCACGCGGATCGGCGCCTCGGTGACGTTCCCCAGGGCGGTCAGGTGCGGGAAGAGGTTGAACCTCTGGAAGACCATGCCGATCTCTGCCCGCTTGGCGGCTGTCTCCTTCTCCCGGAGCTCGAACAGCCGCTCACCCTGCTGGCGGTAGCCGACGAGGTCCCCGTCGACGGACAGCCGTCCGGCGGTGATCTTCTCGAGGTGGTTGATGCAGCGCAGGAAGGTGGACTTGCCCGACCCCGACGGTCCGAGCAGGCAGCACACCTCCCCGGGCTGGACGGCGAGGTCGATGCCCTTGAGGACCTCGAGGCGCCCGAAGCTCTTGTGCACCTGCTCGGCGAGCACCATCGGGGTGCCGGCGGACGTGCTCACAGGCGGGGCCGCCTCACGAGGAGGGCCAGCACCCGCTGCCGCGGTGTGGCGGCGAGCTCGCGGGCGGCGCCCCGGGCAAAGCGGCGCTCGAGGTAGTACTGCCCGACACTGAACACGCTGGTGAGGACGAGGTACCAGATCGCCGCGACGAACAGCATCGGGATGACCTCGAGGTTGCGGCCCGCGACGGTCTGCACGGCGCGCAGCAGCTCGAGGTACTGCGCGGCGGTCGCCAGCGAGCTCGACTTCAGCATGTTGATGAACTCGTTGCCGGTGGGCGGGATGATGACCCGCATCGCCTGCGGGAGCACGATCCGCCGTAGCGTCTGCCCCTGGGTCATCCCCAGGGACTGAGCGGCCTCGCTCTGACCGTGGTCCACCGACGCGATGCCGGCGCGCACGATCTCGGCCATGTAGGCGCCCTCGTTGATGCCCAGACCGAGCAGCGCCGCGACGAACGGAGTCACGACGTCGTTGGTGCTCGCGCTCCAGACCCCAGGGATCGACAGTGTCGGGAACAGGGCGGAGAGGTTGTACCAGAGGATGATCTGCAGCAGCAGCGGCGTCCCGCGGAACAACCAGATGTAGAACCACGCGATGCCGCCCGTGACCGGGTTCTTCGACAGGCGCATCACCGCGAACAGCACGCCGAGAGCGACCCCGACCAGCTGGGCGAGGACGCTGACCTTGATGGTCTCCCGCACACCGCGCAGCACGGCCCCGTCGAACAGGTAGTCCTTCGTGACGGCGTAGTGGATGTCCGCCCGGACGAACGCGCGGACGAGCAGCCCAGCGACCACCACCACCGCCACGGCGCTGAGCCAGCGGCCCCAGTGTCGGACGGGGACGGCGACGAGCGGTGGTGGCGGGGTGGCCGTCCCCGTGGGGTCCTGCGTCATGGCGGTGCTGGCCTCAGGTGCCGGCGTCAGGTGCCGGCGTTGATGGTGGCCTTGGTCAGGGCGCCCTTCGTGACATCCCACGTCGTGAGGATCTTGGTGTACTCACCGTTGTCGATGAGCGCCTGCACAGCCTTCTGGATCGCATCGCGCAGCGCCGTGTCGTCCTTGCGGACGCCGATGCCGTACGGGCCCGCCTCGAGCTGCTCACCGACGACCTCGAAGTCGGGCTGCTGCTGCGCGGTGTAGGCGGCGACGGGGAAGTCGTTCATGTCCGCCACGGCCCGACCGCTCTTCACCTGCTGCAGCGCCTCGGGGTCGGTGTCGAACTTCAGGATCGTCAGCGTCTTGCTGCCGCACTTGGTCTTCTGCGCCTCCGCGACGTCGTCCTGGGTCGTTCCGCGCTGGAGGGCGACCGTCTTCCCGCAGAAGTCGTCCAGGGTCTGGATGCCCTGGGGATTGCCCTTCTTGACGATGATCGACGTTCCGGCGGAGAAGTAGTCGACGAAGTCGACAGTCGCCTGGCGCTTCTTGTTGTCGCTCATCGCGCTCATGATCAGGTCGATGCGCTTGCTGGTGGTGAGCGCGGGGATGAGCCCGTCGAAGGTGCCGTTCTGCAGCTCCAGGGTGATGCCCAGCTGCTTGCCGATGGCCGCCGCGAGATCGGCGTCGATCCCTCTCACGGTCTTGCCGTCGGTGTCGAAGAACTCGACCGGGGCGTAGGCGACGTCCGAGCCCACGATGAGCTTGCCCTTTTCGCGGATGGCCTGGGGGAGCAACGACGCGAGCGGGGCGGCCTCGAGGGTGGCTCCGGTCCCCGAAGCGCCTGATCCGCCACTGCTGCCTCCGCAGGCGCTGGTGAGGAGCAGGGCTGCCGTGGCGACGGGCAGCAGGCGGGTGGTGATGCGCACGGGATCCTCCGGAGCGTGGGTGATCGTGATGATCGTTGGTGGCGGCATCGTGCCACCCCTCGGTGACGCCCGGGTCACGGGCGGCCCCTCGGCACCAACCCGTACCGCTGCGGGGTCACGCCCTGTGCGATCATGAGTGGACGGGCAACCCCCGACCGATGCCGCGCTGCGACCCCCCGCGCGACCTTCTCGTCCTTGCCCCCAACCCCCTCGCTCGGCGTCGTCAGGCTCCCGTTGCGGAGTGTCGGCGCCCTTTGGAGACACTCTCGTGACCACCTTTCTGGAGGACCTGTCCGTGGTGCATCACACGCCCGATCGGGACGCCGACCCGGCGTTCGCGCTGCACCGCGGCGGCAAGATCGAGATCGGCTTGAGCGTGCCGCTCGAGACGCGCGAGGACCTGTCCCTCGCCTACACGCCGGGCGTCGCTCGCATCTGCACGGCCATCGCCCAGGAGCCGGACCTCGTCTACGACTACACGTGGATGTCCCGCACCGTCGCTGTCGTCACAGACGGCACAGCCGTTCTCGGCCTCGGTGACATCGGAGCGCGCGCCGCGCTGCCGGTGATGGAGGGCAAGGCGATGCTCTTCAAGCACTTCGGTGGCATCGACGCCGTCCCCATCTGCCTGGACGTGACCGACACCGACGAGCTGGTCGAGACGATCGTGCGGCTCGCGCCGGCGTTCGGTGGCATCAACCTCGAGGACATCAGCGCGCCCCGCTGCTTCGAGGTCGAGCGGCGGGTCCAGGAACGGCTCGACATCCCGGTCTTCCACGACGACCAGCACGGTACGGCGATCGTCACGCTCGCGGCCCTGCGCAACGCTGCGACGCTGACCGGCCGGTCCCTCGGTGACCTGCGCGTCGTGGTCAGCGGTGCCGGCGCAGCCGGGATCGCCGTGTCGAAGATGATCCTCGAGGCGGGCATCGGTGACCTCGCGGTCGCGGACAGCAAGGGCATGGTCCACGTCGACCGCACCGACCTCAACGACACCAAGCGGCTGTTCGCCACCATCAGCAACCGGGGCGCCTTCACCGGGTCGATGGTCGACGCGCTCGCCGGCGCTGACGTCTACATCGGCCTGTCCAGCGGCAAGGTGCCGTTCGAGGCGGTGCAGTCGATGGCCCCGGACGCGATCGTGTTCTCCATGGCCAACCCCGACCCGGAGATCCACCCGGACGACGCCCGCCGTGCCGGTGCCCGCGTGATCGCCACCGGCCGTTCGGACTTCCCGAACCAGATCAACAACGTGCTGGCGTTCCCCGGCGTCTTCAAGGGCGCCATGTCCGTGCGCGCCACCTGCGTGACCGAGGGGATGAAGCAGGCCGCCGCCGTCGCGCTCGCCTCGCTCGTCGGCGACGACCTCTCCGAGGAGTGCGTGATCCCGTCCGTCTTCGACCCGCGGGTCGCGACCGTGGTGGCCGAGGCCGTGGCCGCCGCAGCCCGCGCCGAGGGCGTCGCCCGCCTGTAGCGGAGTGGCGAAGCCGACTGGTTAGGGTGCGGCCATGCTTGCCGTCACCTGCACCAGCCAGTCCGCCGACGATCCGCTCTCCGGCCTCACCGTGGGGGAGCGCCCCGACCCGCAGGTACCTGAGGGGTGGGTCCGCGTCACGGTCAAGGCGGCGGCGCTGAACCACCACGACCTGTGGTCGCTCAAGGGCGTGGGGCTGTCCGCGGACGCGCTGCCGATGGTCCTCGGCTGCGACGCCGCGGGAACGCTCGACGACGGGTCCGAGGTCGTCGTGCACGCCGTCGTGACCAGCCCAGGGTGGACCGGCGACGACACCCTCGACCCGAAGCGCACCCTGCTGTCGGAGAAGTACGACGGGACGCTGGCCGAGCAGGTCGTGGTGCCCGCGCGCAACGTGCTGCCCAAGCCGGCCGACCTCAGCTGGGAGGAAGCTGCCTGCGTGCCGACGGCGTGGCTGACGGCGTACCGGATGCTGTTCACCAACGCGCAGGTGCGCCCTGGTCAGACGGTGCTCGTCCAGGGAGCCGGCGGCGGCGTCGCGACCGCTGCGATCGCCCTGGCCAGGGCGGCCGGCCTCACCGTCTGGGCCACCAGCCGCGACGACGACAAGCGCTCCCGGGCCCTCGACCTCGGAGCGCACGAGGTCTTCGAGAGCGGCGCCCGCCTGCCGGGCAAGGCCGACGCGGTCCTCGAGACGGTGGGCAAGGCGACGTGGTCTCACTCGATGCGTGCCCTGCGTCCTGGCGGCACCCTCGTGGTGTCCGGCGCGACGACCGGACCCGATCCGAGCGCCGACCTGAACCGGTTGTTCTTCCTGCAGCTGCGGGTCATCGGGTCGACGATGGGCACCCGGGACGAGCTGCGTGACCTGCTCGGGTTCCTGTCGGCGACGGGGCTGCGACCGCTGATCGACGACGTGCGGCCCCTGTCGGACGCCGCGGCAAGCTTCGCGCGGCTCGCGGAGGGAACCGTGTTCGGCAAGCTCGTCCTCACCGCCTGATCCCTTCGGCCCCTGGAGCTCCCCCGGTGGTCCTGCCTGTCCACGACACCAACCCCACCCGCCGCACGCCGGTCATCACCTACCTGCTGCTGCTCGTCAACGTCGTCGCGTTCGCACTGAGCCCACTGGCGGTCCACGTCGTGGGCGGCCAGAGCGCGGCGCAGGAGTGCCGCATCGTGGCGTTCCTCGACCAGTACGCCGCGGTCCCCGACGAGCTGGTCCACAACCGGCAGGAGCCGCGCGCGTCCACCGGAGCGGTCGGGCGGCGCGGTGACCAGGTCGGGTGCGTCGAGCAGTCCCCGCCGCCGTTCACGAAACGACCGTTCGTGTCGGCGCTCACGGCCATGTTCCTGCACGGCGGCTGGCTGCACCTGCTGGGCAACATGTTGTTCCTCTACGTCTTCGGCAACAACGTCGAGGACCGGCTGGGGCGACTGCGCTTCCTGGCGTTCTACCTCGGCTGCGGCTACGCAGCGACGTACGGCTTCTCCCTCCTGGACCCGTCGTCCACGTCGCCGCTCGTCGGAGCGTCCGGCGCCATCGCCGGCGTCCTGGGCGCCTACCTGGTGCTCTACCCCCGCGCCAAGGTCCTGTCGTTGCTCACCTTCTTGTTCTTCCTGCCGCTGCGGCTGCCGGCATGGCTGGTCCTCGGCAGCTGGTTCGTCCTGCAGTACCTCTACTTCAGGGGCGCGGGCGTCGCAGGGACGTCGGGCGTGGCGTACGGCGCGCACGTCATCGGCTTCGTGCTCGGTGCTGCGCTGGTCTGGCGGCTGCGCGGGAGCGCGCGTCCGCGCGAGCTCAGCCCCCGACGACGCCGGTAGCGCTACTCCTCGTCGTCGTCGAGGCGCGCCAGCCAGGTCGCCAGGCGCTCGACGGGCACCTCGAACTCGGGGTGCTCGTCGACGAAGTCCTTCATCCGCTCGGCCAGCCAGGCGAGCGTGACCTGCTCGTCGCCGCGACGGGTCGCGAGCTCCTCGAGCCCACGGTCGGTGAAGTACACGGCTACCTCGCGAAGACGGCCTCGACGAGCGCCGCCTGCTCCGCCTCGTGGACCTTGCTCGACCCGGCTGCCGGAGACGCCGCGGCGCGGCGCGACACGCGGCGCAGCCGGACGTCCGAGGGCAAGTGCTCCGGCAGGGACAGGGCGATGTGACTCCAGGCTCCCTGGTTGGCCGGCTCCTCCTGGGCCCACACGACGTCGGTGGCGTTCGGGTAGAGGGCGAGCGCGTCGCGCACCTGGGCACCGGGCGTCGGGTAGAGCTGCTCGACCCGCAGCAGGGCGACGGAGGTGTCCTCGCTCTTGCGGCGGGCGGCCGCGAGGTCGTAGTGGACCTTGCCGGCGCGTGAGCACCACGCGGGTCACTCCGGCCGGGTCGGGTGACTCGGCGTCGGCGAGCACCGGCTGCCAGCGCCCGGTCGTGAAGTCGAGCGGCATGGACGCCGCGGCCTTCAGCCGCAGCATCGACTTCGGCGTGACGACGACGAGCGGCCGGTTCACCGAGGACATCGCCTGGGCGCGCAGCAGGTGGAAGTGCTGGGCGGGCGTGGTCGGGTAGGCGACCGTCATGTTGTCCTCGCCGCACAGCTGCAGGAAGCGCTCGATGCGCGTCGACGAGTGGTCCGGTCCCTGGCCCTCGTACCCGTGGGGGAGCAGCAGGGTGACGCCGGAGCGCTGGCCCCACTTGGCCTCGCCGGAGGCGATGAACTCGTCGATGATCGTCATGGCGCCGTTGACGAAGTCGCCGAACTGCGCCTCCCACAGCACCAGGGCCTCGGGACGGGCCACGGAGTAGCCGTACTCGAAGCCGAGGCAGGCGTACTCGCTGAGCAGCGAGTCGTAGACGTAGAAGGTCCCCTGGTCCTCGGTCATGTTCTTGAGCGGGGTGTACTCGGCCGCGCTGCCTCGGTCGATGAGGGTCGCGTGCCGCTGGACGAACGTGCCGCGGCGGGAGTCCTGTCCGGCCAGGCGGACGGGCTGTCCCTCGAGCAGCAGGGAGCCGAGGGCCAGGATCTCGCCGAAGCCCCAGTCGATGCCGCCCTCGGTGACCATGTTGGCCCGGCGCTGCATGAGCGGCGCGAGCTTCGGGTGGGGGGTGAAGCCCTCGGGCATCTCCACGTGGGCCTTGCCGATGCGGTCGAGGACGTCCTGCTCGACGGCGGTCTCGATCGCCGAGAGGTCGAGCGAGGGGACCATCGGCGGCTCGACCGCGCTGGACGTGGAGGCGTCGCGGGTCTCGGCGAACACCCGCTCGAGCTGCGCCTGGTAGTCGGCGAGCGCCATCTCGGCCTCTTCTGCCGTGATGTCGCCGCGGCCCACCAGCTGCTCGGTGTAGGTCTTGCGGACCGACAGCTTGCGGTCGATGACGTCGTACATCAGGGGCTGGGTCATCGAGGGGTCGTCGCCCTCGTTGTGCCCGCGCCGGCGGTAGCAGACGAGGTCGATGACGACGTCCTTCTTGAACGCCTGGCGGAACTCGAAGGCCAGCTGCGCCACGCGCACGCAGGCCTCGGGGTCGTCGCCGTTCACGTGGAAGATGGGTGCCTGCACGGTCCGGGCGACGTCCGTGGAGTACGTCGAGGAACGGCTGAACTCCGGGGCCGTGGTGAACCCCACCTGGTTGTTGATGACGATGTGCACCGTGCCTCCGGTGCGGTAGCCGCGCAGCTGGCCCATCTGCAGCGTCTCGGCCACGACGCCCTGGCCGGCGAAGGCCGCGTCGCCGTGCAGGAGCAGCGGCAGGACGGTGAAGCCCGCCTCGCCCTTGTCGATGACGTCCTGCTTCGCGCGGACGATGCCCTCGAGCACCGGGTTGACCGCCTCGAGGTGCGAGGGGTTCGAGGTGAGGCTGACGCGGGTCGTCGAGCCGTCGTTCGCCGTGAACGTCCCCTCGGCGCCGAGGTGGTACTTCACGTCGCCGGAGCCCTGAACGGTCTTCGGGTCGATGTTGCCCTCGAACTCGCGGAAGATCTGGCCGTAGGACTTGCCGACGATGTTGGCGAGGACGTTCAGGCGGCCGCGGTGGGCCATGCCGATGACGACCTCGTCCAGGCGGGCGCGCGCCGCCCCCTGGAGCACGGCGTCGAGCATCGGGATGACCGACTCGCCCCCCTCGAGGCTGAAGCGCTTCTGCCCGACGAACTTGGTCTGCAGGAAGTTCTCGAAGGCCTCCGCGGCGTTCAGCCGCTTGAGAACGTGCAGCTGCAGGTCGCGGTCGGGCGCTTCGCTCTTCTTCTCCACGCGCTCCTGGATCCAGCGCCGCTGGGCGGTGTCCTGGATGTGCATGTACTCGATGCCGACGTTGCGGCAGTAGGAGTCACGCAGGACGCCGAGGACCTCGCGCAGCTTCAGGGTGCGCTGACCGGCGAAGCCCCCGACCGGGAAGGTGCGGTCGAGGTCCCACAGGGTGAGGCCGTGGTTGACGACGTCGAGGTCGGGGTGGGTCCGGACCTTGAAGTTGAGCGGGTCGGTGTCGGCCATCAGGTGGCCGCGCACGCGGTAGGCGTGGATGAGCTCCATCACCCGGGTCGACTTCTCCAGGTCGCCCTCGTGGGTGATCGAGACGTCCGGCACCCAGCGGACCGGCTCGTAGGGGATGCGCAGCGACGCGAAGACCTCGTCGTAGAACCCACCCTCGCCGAGCAGCAGCTGGTGCATCCGGCGCAGGAACTCGCCGGACTGCGCGCCCTGGATCACCCGGTGGTCGTAGGTGGAGGTGAGGGTGATGACCTTGGAGATGGCCAGCCTCGACAGCTGCTCCTCGGACGCGCCCTGGAACTCGGCGGGGTACTCCATCGCCCCGACGCCGATGATCGCGCCCTGGCCCTGCATGAGCCGCGGCACGGAGTGGACCGTCCCGATGCCGCCAGGGTTGGTGAGGCTGATCGTCGCGCCCTGGAAGTCGTCCATCGTCAGCTTGCCGGTGCGGGCGCGCTTGACGATGTCCTCGTACGCCGCGACGAACTGCGAGAAGTCGAGGGTGTCGGCGTCCTTGATCGCCGCGACGACCAGGGAACGGGTGCCGTTGGCGTTCTGCAGGTCGATCGCGAGCCCGAGGCCGACGTGCGGCGGCGTGACCAGCGTGGGCTTGCCGTCGGTGAGCGCGTAGCTGGTGTTCATGACCGGCACGTCGACGGCCGCCTTGACGAGCGCGTAGCCGATGAGGTGGGTGAAGCTCACCTTGCCGCCGCGGGAACGGCGCAGGTGGTTGTTGATCACGGTGCGGTTGTCGGCGAGGAGCTTGGCGGGGACCGCGCGGACGCTGGTCGCCGTCGGGACCTCGAGCGAGGACTCCATGTTGGTCACGACGCGGGCGGCCGCGCCCTTGAGGGGCGTCGTCGTCGCGGTGGGCTTCTCGTCCGCAGGCTGGTCTTCTGCTGGCTTCTCCTGTCCAGGCTTGACGGCTGCAGGCTTGACGGCTGCAGGCGTGACGTCGGGGGCCTTCGGCTGCGCGGGCGGGACGGGCGCCGGCTCCGCTGACTTGGACGGCTCCGCTGACGTGGACGGCGCGGCGGGTGCGGCAGGTGCGGCGGTGCCGTTGGTCTGCTGCGCGGCGTAGTCGGCCAGCACCGCCCGCCACTGCTCCGGGACGCTGCCCGGGTCCTTCGTGTAGTCCTCCAGGAGCTCCTGGATGTACCACTCGTTGGCACCGAAGTCGCTGGTCTGTGCGGGCTGCCCTGGGGTTGGGGACACGCTGAAACGCCGCCTTGTGCTGTCGTCGGGAGAAGGGTGGCAGAGGGGTCGGACCGAGCATCCTGCCGACCGGCAAGGCTACTCGCGTACGCCGCAGTTCGCGGGCAGTGGGGGCAGGCGCTCCGGCGAGTCCTGTGCGAGTCCTGTGCGAGTGGTGTGCGAGTGCTCGGCGGCCTGCGCTGCGCGCGATTGCTGACAGACTGGACCGGTGCACCTGCGCTCACGCCTCCCCGCCCTCGTCCTCGTCGCCGTCCTGCCCCTCGCGGCCTGCGCCAGCGGATCCACCTCGGACCCCGGGACGGTCCCGGCTACGGCCGCGCCGACGGCCACCACCGCCCCGGTCACGCCCTCCCCGACCGGGACGACCGCCCCCACGACCGTCGCCACGCCCAGCGCAACCGGTGCCACCCTGTCGCGGGGTGTCCTCTCGGCCTGGAAGTCCTGTGACGGCAACGGCTTCCAGTGCGCGACGCTGACCGTGCGCCTGGACGAGAAGCGGCCCGCGCTCGGCACGGTCGCCCTCGCCCTGACGCGGCACAAGGCGACCGGGCGCAAGATCTCGTCCCTGTTCGTCAACCCGGGTGGCCCCGGCGCCTCCGCTGTGGAGTACCTCCAGGCCGCCTACAGCAGCCTTCCCAGCCCGCTGCGCGAGCGGTTCGACCTCGTCGCCTTCGACCCGCGTGGCGTCGGACGCAGCGTCCCGGTCCGGTGCGAGAGCACCGCCCAGCTCGATGCCTACTTCCACCTCGACCCCGTGCCCGACAACGACCGGGAGCTCGCGGAGCTCGACCGCGGGAACCGGCAGTTCGCGGCCGGGTGCAAGAGCCGGTCCGGCCGGATCCTCCCCTACGTCGGCACCGAGGTCGTGGCGCAGGACCTCGAGCGGGCGCGGATCGCCGTCGGAGACGCCAAGCTCACCTTCCTCGGCTACTCCTACGGCACGGCGATCGGCGCGGCGTACCTCGACCAGTTCCCGACGCACGCCCGCGCGCTCGTCCTGGACGGCGCGCTCGACCCGTCCAACAGCTGGGACCAGCTGCTCGCCGGTCAGTCCCGCGGGTTCGACGTCGCCCTGGGCGCCTTCCTCGCCCACTGCCAGAAGACCAGCTGCGCGTTCCGCAAGAAGGTCAGCGGCGACCTCACCAAGGCGTACGACAAGCTCGCCGCCGCGGTCGAGACCCAACCGCTGTCGGGCAACGGCTCACGCGTCGTCGGGCCGGCCGAGTTCAGCTACGGCGTCGGCCAGGCGCTCTACAGCACCAGCCTGTGGCCGTCGCTCGCGGAGGCGCTGGCCGAGGCCGTCGACGGTGAGGGCGCGACGCTGCTGGCGTTGAACGACAACTACCTCGAGCGCAGCGACAACGGCTACGCGAACCTCATCGAGGCCAACCTGGCGGTCAACTGCATCGACCGGCCGTGGCCGCGCGAGGTCGCGCCGTACCAGAAGCTCGCGGCGCAGGTCGGCAAGGACTACCCCCGCTTCGGACCGGCCATCGCCCTGTCGGGTCTGGGCTGCTCGGTCTGGCCGCTCGCTCCCACGTCGACACCGCACAAGGTCACCGCTCCGGGCAGCCCGCCGGTGCTGGTGCTCGGGACCACCCGGGATCCCGCGACGCCGTACTCCTGGGCGCAGGCCCTCGCCGCGCAGCTGTCCAAGGGCGTGCTGCTGACGTACGACGGCGACGGCCACACGGTCTACCGCAGCAGCGCCCCGAGCTGCATCAAGGACCCGGTCAACGCCTACCTGGTCAGCCTCACGGTGCCCCGGTCCGTCCGCTGCTGATCAGCGGTCCGTCACCCGGACCACGAAGGCCAACCCGGACCACGTCTGGTCGATCGCGCACACCTTGACGTCGACGCGGCCGTGCACGAGCCCGTAGGCCCGCACGGCAGCGTCGTCGAGGTCCGTGGTGACCCCGCTTGCCTTCTTGGGCCACGCCACCCAGAGCCGTCCCGCCGGCGTGACGGACGCGTGCAGGACCGGCCAGCGCCGAGCCAGGCGCGCCGCGTCCGGGCAGAACAGCACGGCGACGTCGTACGGCGGGCGCGTGGGGCGTCGGGCGAGGTCCACGCCGGGAGGGAGCCCGGGAACGGCGAAGCCTGGGGGCGCCCCGTCGAGCAGCACCCGGCTGTCCGCGGTGATCCCGAGCTTGCGCGCCAGTGGCGTGCCCGAGTAGCCGCCCGACTGCTCAGGCGACGTATCAGAAGACGGATCAAGAGACGGATCAGGAGACGGATCAGGAGACGTAGACGTCACCGTCGCGCTCCACGACCGTGCCGCGCCCCAGTGGCAGCACCCGCGTGAGCGTCCGGAAGGCGAAGCCCAGTCCGGGCACCTTGGCGAACATCCCCTGGGGACCGCGCACCATCCGACCGGTTGTGACGTCGTACGCAGACTGGTGCCAGGGGCAGACCAGGCAGCCGGCCGGGTCGATCCCGCCGGCGGCGAGGTCGGCGCCGAGGTGGCGACAGCGCCGGGTCACCGCGAACAGGTCGTCGCCGTTGTTCCCGACGGCCCACTTGCCGGCACCGACGACCTTGCGCTTGCCCAGTGCGGACCGTGCCGCGGCGCGGATCTCGGTCATCTTGGCTCCTCACCACCTGCTGTCAGCAGGTTCACAGGTCGAAGGGTCCCACGGCGAGCACGATCGATGAGAGGCTGACCCCAACGGGTGTTCAGCCACGGGGTGTGACGGTCGACGCCTTGAGCAGCCAGGACCGGTACGCCCCACCCTTCCCCCCATCAGTCAGGACCCCCGTGCCCTCCACCCACGGCATCGAGATGCCGGCGCTGCGCTCGATGCTCGGGCGGATCGGGTCACAGGTCATCGAGGCCACTGTGGTCCCGGCCTTCCTGTTCTGGGCGTTCCTGCACCTGTCCGGGCTGGTCTGGGCCCTCGTGGCAGCGCTGGCCTGGTGCTACCTGTCGATCGCGCGTCGCTGGCTGAGGGGTACGGCGCTACCCGCAGTGCTGATCGTCGCGGCGTTGCTGTTCACCACGCGCACCGGCATCGCCCTGGCGTTCCACTCCACGTTCGTCTACCTGCTGACCCCGACCATCAACGCCTTCGTGCTCGCCGCCGCGTTCCTCGTGTCGACCGTCGTCGGTCAGCCGCTCACCGAGCGCTTCGCGCGGGACTTCGTCGGCCTGCCGCCGCACGTCACCGCCTTGGTGAAGGTGCAGCGCGTCCTGCGGCACCTGTGCGGCGTGTGGGCGTTCGCGAACATCATCAACGGCTGGGTCGCGTTGCAGCTGCTGGTCGCGGACCGGTACGACGCCGTCCTCGTCGCGCGCTCGGTCCTCACCCCGGTGCTCACCTCGATCGCCGTCGCCTGCTGCGTGCTCATGGGCCGGCGCGCGCTGCGGGCCGAGGGCATCCACCTGCACGTGCGCTGGCGCGACGCGCCTGTCGTGGTTCCCTGAGCCGATGAACCGTCGGGTCTGGCTGCTCCTGGGGCTCGGGCTCGCGCTCCATCGGGCTGCTGCCGTGCTGGCCTTGCGCCGGTCCATCCCGCGGCATCGCGCCTTCTGGCAACGGGTCGCGACCCTCGACGGCGACGTGCTGCTCGTCGCCCTCGGTGACTCCGTGGCGCAGGGGATCGGGGCCGACCACCCCGAGCGGGGGTACGTCGGGCTCGTGGCGTCACGGCTGCGCACTGCCACGGGGCGCAGCGTCCAGGTCGTCAACCTCAGCCGTACCGGGGCGCAGCTGCGCGACGTGATCGAGGAGCAGGTGCCCGCCCTCGCCCGTCTCGAGCGCTCTCCGGACGTGGTCCTCGTCGACGTCGGAGCCAACGACGTGCGCGATCTCGACGCGGCGTCCTTCGCGCGGGACGCCGAGGTGCTCGTGGCCGCCCTCCCCAGGGGGTCGCTGGTGGCGGACGTGCCCTACTTCATGCACGGTCGCTGGGAGCGACGGGCGCAGGAGGCAGGCGGTCTGCTCTGCGCGCGCGGCTGCGCAGCGGGGATGGTCGCGGTCTCGGCGCACGACGCGTTCGAGCGCGCCGGCTGGGCCGCGATGCTCACCCACTACGCCGCGGACTGGTTCCACCCGAACAACCGCGGCCATCGGCTCTGGGCCGACACGTTCTGGCAGGCGCTGGTCCGGGAGGGCCGGGAAGGCCGGGAAGGCCGGGAAGGCCGGGAAGGCATCGTGGCGCGCCTTCGTGCTCCTGAGGGTCCGAGCGCTAGCGGGGGATGGTCGCCTGGAGCACCGCCTCGGTGAGCGCCTCGGTCCGCAGGTGCGTGACCTGCTGGTAGTCCGGGTCGGCGACCATGTCGCTGAACGCTTGGCGGCTCGGGTACTGCACCAGCAGCACCCGGTCCCAGGCCTGGCCGTCCTCCGCCACCATCGCGGTCGAGCCGTCACCGTCGTACAGCACCGTCCCGCCGTACTTCGGCAGGAAGGTCTCGGACAGCGCGCGGGCGTAGGCGTCGTACGACGATCGGCCGGCCTCGGTGAAGCGCAGGAGGTTGAGCATCACCACGGGGCCGCCGGGGTCATCGGCCAGCAACGCCTTGAGGTCCGCGCCCCGGGGGTCGATCGCCACGACTGTTGCTCCTTCGCTCGCTCCTCGTCCGGGCACCGACTGTAGGGGCGCTCAGCCGGTTGGTGACGGCGTGACCTCGTCCTGCGCGCGCAGGCGCGCGATCTCGGCGTGCAGGGCCTTGACCTCCGCCTCGAGGGCAAGGACCCGACGCACCCCGTTGAGGGTCAGTCCCTCGTCGATGAGGCCGACGGCCTGCTGCACCTGCGCGATGTCCTGTCGGCTGTAGCGGCGCTGCTGCCCGTCGCTGCGTCCGGGGTTGACCACGTCGAAGGTGTCGAGCCGCCGGAGGAACGCCTGCTGGACGCCGAGCATGCCGGCGACCTGGCCCACGCTGTAGAGCGGGGCCAGGTCGTCGTCCATGGGGAGTGTCACGCAGCCCCGGCCTGCAGGCTGGTCTGGTCGCTGCCGGCACTCGGCCGGATCTCGATGCGACGTGGGCGAGCCTGCTCGGCCACCGGCAGGACCACGGTGAGCACGCCGTCCTGGTAGTCGGCCGTGACGCGCTCGCCGTCGACCCACTCAGGAACGCGCAGCCGCCGGGTCATCGTGCCGTCGAAGCGCTCCTGCACGAGGACGTTCTCGCCGTCCTGGTGCTGTGCGTGCCGCTCGGCGCTCACCGTGAGCACGTGGTTCTCCAGGCTCAGCGCGATGTGGTCGCGCTCGACGCCGGGGACGTCCAGGCGTACGACCAGCTCGTCGCCGCGCCGGCTGACGTCCATCGGCATGCCTGCGGTCTCGGCGCCGCCGAACACCTGGTGCGCCAACCGGTCGAACTCCGCGAGGAACGGGTCAGACGTCTTGAGCATTGCTCCACCTCCGATGAGGAGCGGGTCCGGGACCGTCCCGGATCCCTGTAGGTAGAACAATAGAAAACCTACAAGAGTTTTGGCAAGTATGAGGTCGCAAGCCTGCTGGGGCATCCTTCGTCCATGGATGTCGAGACCGGCGCCGGGCTGCTGCACCGGCTCACGTCGTACACGCCGAGCAGGGACTGGGACGTGCCCGCCGACGACCCGCGGGTCCGGCAGGACCTGGTGCCCAACGACCCTGCGACCCTTCCCCCGCCGGTGAAGTCCTACGGTTCCCTGCCCCGGCTCGCCCTGGCGCGCGAGCTGCCGCCAGGTGCCTCGGCGGGTGCCGCGCTGTCCGGCGTCCGCGCTCTGGCCCACCCCCTTGACGCGACCCAGCTCGGGCGCCTGCTGTTCCTGTGCTCCGGGGTCGTCCGGACGTCCGTGCACCGGATCGGGCCGATGCTGTTCCGCGCGGCGGGGTCTGCCGGTGGTCGGTTCCCGCTGGAGGTCTACGCCAGCACGCGCGGGGTCGACGGCGTCCCGGACGGGGTGCACTGGTACGACCCGGTCGACCACGCGCTCGTGCAGGTGGCGCCGGTCGCAGGGGGTGAGGCGACGACCGTGGTGGTGACCGGGATCCCGTGGCGCACCGGCTGGAAGTACGCCGAGAGGGGCTGGCGTCACCAGTACTGGGATGCCGGGACCCTCCTGTCGCAACTGCTCGCGGCTGCGGTGAGCGTCGGCCTGGATCCCTTGCTGCGCAGCGACTTCCCCGACGCCCAGGTGCGCGACCTGGTCGGCGCCGACGGGGTGCTCGAGCAACCTCTGGCGCTGGTGACCCTGGAGCCGGGGGATCCGGCCATCAGGCCCGGCGGGCTGGCTGAACGAGGTGTGCTCGCCGACGTCGAGCTCCCTCTCTGCACCACTGCGCAGCAGGCAGGGGAGTCCACGTCACTCGGCGCCGCCTGGCCGGCGGGCGATCCTCTGATCGACGTGCCGGAGACCGCGTCGCTCGACCAGGTGGTGCTGCGCCGCGGCTCGCAGCGGCGCATGGACCCGACAGCGTCGCTGCCGCGCGAGCAGCTCACGTGGTCGATGGCTGCCGCGATGCGGGGCATCGACGTACCGCACTGGGTCGTGGTCCACGCGGTCGAGGGTGTCGAACCGGGCGTCTACCGCTGGCCCGATCTCGACAAGCCCGTGCGCACCGGGAACCTGCGCGACGAGCTGATGCGGATCGCCCTCGGGCAGGGACTGGCCGCCGATGCGGCGTACGTCGTCATCGGTGCCGTGGCGGGCGCGAGCCTCGACGACCGGAGCTACCGGTCCGCCCAGCTGGCGGCCGGCGTCGTCGAGGGGCGGCTGCACCTCGCGGCCTACGCCCTCGGCGCGACGGCAACCGGGATGACGTTTCTGGACTCGGAGGTTCCTGCGCTCCTGGGGGAGTCGGACGACCTCGTCACGCTGCTTCTGACGTGCGTCGGTGTGGGGGAGTACGTCTCGACACCCGGTGGGGGCCCGGGGTCCCCGGTCGCCGTGAGGCCCGTCGCGTCGAGGCTGGCCGAGGACTGACGCGGGCCGACGGGTACCTCCTTTCGTGAGGGTCGAGCCGGGTCGAGCCGTCGTAGCTGCCGGGTTCAGGTCGGTGGTCGTGGCCTCCCTGCTCTCGGGGGCTGGCGCAGCACGAAGGGCCGTCGCTACCCTCGGCCAGCCGGGCCACGTCCGGCTCGGGGGCAGGGGGACGTCATGCTCGAGTGGGTCACCGACGGTGGTCTCGAGACCGATCTGCTGTTCCATCGCGGCCTCCCGCTGCCGGAGTTCGCTGCGTTCCCCCTCGTCGAGGACGCCGCCTCGGCGGAGGTGCTTGTCAGCTACTACCGGGACTACGCCGAGATCGCCGGTCGGGCCGGGGCAGGCGTGGTGCTGGAGACGCCCACGTGGCGCGCGAACCCGGATTGGGCACAGCTGCTCGGCTACGACCATCCCGCTCTCGACCGGGTCAACCGCGCCGCTGTCTCCCTCGTCCGGCAGGTCGCGCCGGACGCGGACCGGGTCCGGGTCTCGGGCGTCGTCGGCCCCCGCGGTGATGGTTACGTCGCGGCCGGTCGTTCGGCGGAGGCCGCCGCGGAGTACCACCGGGGACAGATCGCGTCGCTGGCCGACGCAGGAGTCGACGTGGTCCACGCGATGACCCTGACCGAGGCCTCGGAGGCGATCGGCGTGGTGCAGGCGGCTCGCGACGTGGGCGTCCCGGTGGGCATCTCCTTCACGGTCGAGACGGACGGTCGGCTGCCCGACGGGACCCCGCTGGGACGCGCGGTCGAGCAGACCGATGCGGTGGCCGCCCCCGACTGGTTCGGCGTCAACTGCGCCCACCCGACGCACGTCCTTCCGGCCCTCGACGGGGGCGCGTGGCAGCGGCGGCTGCAGGTCTTCCGGCCGAACGCGTCCACCCTGACGCACGCGGAGCTCGACGTGATGGAGGTCCTCGACGAGGGCGATCTCGACCTGCTGCAGTGGAGCACGCAGGAGCTGCTCGCCGAGCTCCCGTCGATCACCACGCTCGGCGGGTGCTGCGGAACCGACGCCCGGCACGTCGCGGCCCTGTGGCAGGCGACTCCAAGCGGTTGACCCGGCTGACGAAGGTTCGGCCCGAGAAACGACACTGCGGCTTCCCTCCTCAGAGAGAAACCGCAGGTCACACCTGGTGCGCCGCCAGGGACTCGAACCCCGGACCCGCTGATTAAGAGTCAGCTGCTCTAACCAACTGAGCTAGCGGCGCTTGTCGTGCGAGCGGAAACGATAGCAGGGTCCGCCGTACCCCCGATCGGGTGACGGAGGAGGGGCGATGGGGGTCGATCAGGGCTGTACGAAACAACCTTCCAGGGATGGGACCTGACATGACCGCCAGCACGCTCGCCACGCCGATCAGCGCTCCACTGACCTTGGCCGACCGCTGCGATCGGTGCGGTGCCCAAGCCTTCATCCGGGCAGTCTTCGTCTCCGGCGAGCTGACCTTCTGCGGTCACCACGGCCGGGCTCTGAGCATCCCCCTGGCGCGCGAGGCGCTGCTGGTGGAAGACGGCACGGACCTCATCAACAGCCGGCCGAGTCCCAGCGCCAACTCGGACTGACAGGCGGCTAGCTGCGCAGGCCCTCGGACCGACGGGCCTGCGTCAGCAGCTGCTCGAAGTCCTCCGCGTGCAGCTCCGCGAGCTGCTCCAGGGCTGCCTTCTTCGCGCGCCGCTCGCGAACCTCGAGATCCCCACTGCCCACCTTGCCCAGCAGCGGTCCTCGCTCCTCGGGCGGAGGCACCGGTGACGCTGCCCGGACCGTCTTCACCGTCGAGGCACGCGCGGTGCGGACCTTCGGCGGAGGTCCTGCCAGGCACGCCGCGCAGGTGTCGGCCTCGCCCTCGAACTGCTCCGCGGGAAGGACCTTCCGGCAGGTCGCGCACTTCTTCCAACCAGCCATGGGACCACCGTAGGCGATCGCTCCGGCGTGCGACGATGGGAACGACCCATCGTCTGCCGGAGGAGCCCCCATGACGTCCGTAGTCGACCGCGAGGCGCACGAAGCGCAGGCTCCGCAGGCGCGTGAGCTCATCGACGGCCTGCGTGCCACCTACGCCAGCGGGCGCACCCGGCCCCTGGAGTGGCGTCGGCGGCAGCTCGAGGGGATCATCCGGCTCTGCGAGGAGCGCGAGAGCGACATGGCGAAGGCGCTCGCGGCGGACCTCGGGCGCAACGCGCACGACACCTGGTTCGGGGACATCGCGTCCACGGTCGGCGAGGCGAAGTACGCGCTCAAGCACCTCAAGCGCTGGATGAAGCCGACCCGGACGTCGGTGCCCCTGGCCCTGCTGCCGGCCAAGGCCAGCTACCGCTACGAGCCGCTCGGCGTCGTGCTCGTCATCGGTCCCTGGAACTACCCGTTCTACCTCTGCCTCGGCCCGATGATCGGCGCGCTTGCCGCGGGCAACTGCGTCGTGCTCAAGCCCTCGGAGCACGCACCGGCCGCCTCGGCGCTGATGGCAGAGCTGCTGCCGGAGTACCTCGACGCTGATGCGGTGAAGGTCGTCGAAGGGGAGGCCGAGGTCACCCAGCAGCTGATCGATGCCCGAACGGACCTGGTGTTCTTCACCGGTGGCACGGAGATCGGGCGCAAGGTCATGCAGGCGGCCGCCAAGCACCTGACCCCCGTGATCCTCGAGCTCGGCGGCAAGAGCCCCGTGATCGTCACGCGCCACGCGGACCTCGAGGTCGCCGCGCGGCGCATCGCGCTGGGCAAGCTCATCAACTCCGGCCAGACCTGCCTGGCCCCGGACTACATCCTCGTCGAGGACTCCGTGCGCGAGTCCTTCGTGGCGAAGCTCACTGCCGCCGTTGCGGCGATGCGGGCCGGGGAATCCGTCACGCAACCCATCGTCAACGACCGCCAGCTCGGACGGCTGTCCGGGCTGCTCGGCTCGGGCACCATCGTGCAGGGTGGCGAGGTCGCGGACGGGGTCGCGCCGACTGTCGTCGTGGACCCGGACCCCGGCTCGGAGGTCATGGCGGCGGAGATCTTCGGGCCGGTGCTCCCCGTGCTCGGGGTGCGCGACCTCGATGAGGCCATCGCCTTCGTCAACGCCCGGGAGAAGCCGCTCGCGTCGTACCTGTTCAGCAACGACAAGAAGGAGCAGGCCCGCGTCCTCGCGGAGATCTCCTCGGGTGGCGCGGTCATCAACCACACGCTGATGCACGTGCTCGTCCCACAACTGCCGTTCGGCGGCGTCGGCGACAGCGGCATGGGTGCCTACCACGGCAAGTGGGGCTTCGAGGCGTTCAGCCACCGCAAGGCGACGCTGGTCACGCGGACCTTCCCGGACCTGTCGGTGATGTATCCGCCGTACTCCGAGCGGGACAAGAAGGTGCTGCGCCGCCTGCTCTAGTCCTCGACGCTAGTCCTCGACGAAGTCCTCGACGATGTCCTCAACGACGACGAGGACGGCGCCGGCGTCGACCTGCTGGCCGGCGGTGACGTGCACGGCGGTGACCGTTCCCCCGACCACCGCACGGACGGCGTGCTCCATCTTCATCGCCTCCAGCACCATTAACGGGTCGCCGGCGGCGACGCCGTCGCCCGCGCTGACGTGCACCCGCAGGACCGTGCCCGGCATGGGCGCGGTCAACGACCCCGCCGCCACCTGCGATCCCGGTATGGGGAAGCGGGTGTCCTCGCTCAGCGCGCTGTGGCCGAGCACGGAGTCGACGTAGGTCCTGTCGCCCTCCTGAGCGGACAGGTGCACGTCGACCAGCAGGCGCACGCCGTCCACGGAAAGGTCCACCCGCTCCGCCGTCAGGCTCCACAGGCGTACGTCGAGAGCCACGCCGTCGACCGAGGCGGTCACGCCGTCACGGGTCAGGAAGTAGTCCACTCGGGTGCCGTCGTACGACGTCCACTGCGGCTGCGAGCGCACATTGCGCCAGCCGCTCGGCAGCACGCCGGTGCGGTCGCACGTCGCGGCCAGGGCAGCGGCCAGGCAGTGCAGCCGGTGGGCCGAGTCGTCGGGTGCGGGCGCGCGGAAGTCGTCGAGCAGGTGCGTGTCGAGGTCGCCGCTCACCCACGCGTCGGAGCGCAGCACGGCGACGAGCAGGTCGCGGTTGGTCACGACGCCGTGCAGGTGGGCGCGGTCCAGGGCAGCGGCCAGTCGCGCCGTCGCCTGCTCCCGGGTGTCCCCGTGCGCGATGACCTTCGCGAGCATCGCGTCGTAGTGCACGCCGACGACCGAACCGGACTCCACGCCGCTGTCGACGCGCACCCCAACGGGCCACGTGACGCGTGACAGCGTCCCGGTCTGCGGCAGGTAGTCGGCGTTCTCGGCGTAGACCCGGGCCTCGACCGCGTGGCCGCGCAGCTCAGGCGTGAGCACCTCGGCAGGCAGGGCGCCGCCGTCGGCGACAAGCAGCTGCAGGGCGACGAGGTCGAGCCCGGTCACGAGCTCGGTCACCGGGTGCTCGACCTGCAGGCGGGTGTTCATCTCCAGGAAGAAGAACGCGCCGCTGGGCTCGAGGACGAACTCCACGGTCCCGGCGCCGGTGTAGGAGACAGCCTGCGCGGCGGCGACCGCGGCCGCGCTGAGCTCGGCCCGCAGCGCCGGCGTGACGGCGGGGGAGGGCGCCTCCTCGATGACCTTCTGGTGGCGTCGCTGCACGGTGCAGTCGCGCTCGAACAGCGCGACGGTGTGGCCGTGCGTGTCGGCCAGGACCTGCACCTCGACGTGGCGCGGGTGCTCGACGTACCTCTCGAGGAAGACCGTGCCGTCGCCGAACGCCGACGCGGCCTCGCGTGAGGCGGCGTCGATGGCCGTGGGGAGGTCGTCGGCGGAGTGCACGACACGCATGCCACGTCCGCCACCGCCGGCGCTCGCCTTCACCAGGACCGGGAAGGACGCGACCTCGGCGGCCTCCCGCCACGACGGCAGGCAGGGCACCCCCGCCGCGACCATCAGCTCCTTGGACCGGAGCTTGGAGCCCATGGTCTCGATGGCGGCCGGCGGTGGTCCGACCCAGGTCAGGCCGGCGTCCAGGACGGCCTGGGCGAAGTCCGAGCTCTCGGACAGGAAGCCGTAGCCGGGGTGCACCGCGTCGGCACCGGTGGCGGCTGCGGCGGCGAGGATCAGGTCGGCGCGCAGGTAGGTGTCCGCCGGTGCGCTGCCCAGAAGGTGGACGGCGAGGTCGGCCTCCCGGACGAACGGCGCGTCTGCGTCGGCGTCGGAGAACACCGCGACCGTGGAGATGCCGAGGTCGCGGCAGGTGCGGAAGACGCGCCGCGCGATCTCACCGCGGTTGGCGACCAGCAGGCGCTTCACCGGAACACCCCGAACCCACCGCGAACGCCCTGGAACGGCGTCGCGTTGACCAGCGACAGGCAGTAGCCCAGCACCGTCCTGGTGTCCCGCGGGTCGATGATCCCGTCGTCGTACACCCGGCCGGAATTGGCCAGGGCCAGCGACTCCGCTTCGATCTGCGCCTCCACGAGCTGGCGCATCGCGGCGTCCTGCTCCTCGTCGTAGGGCAGCCCGCGGGAGGCGGCGGACTCGCGGCCGACGATCGACAGCACCCCGGCCAGCTGCGCCGGACCCATCACGGCGGACTTCGCGTGCGGCCAGGAGAACAGGAAGCGGGGGTTGAACGCCCTCCCGCACATGCCGTAGTTCCCCGCGCCGTACGACGCGCCGATCACCACGGTCAGGTGGGGGACCGTCGAGTTGCTGACGGCGTTGATCATCCGCGCGCCGTCCTTGATGATCCCGTTCTGCTCGTAGGTCGCGCCGACCATGTAGCCGGTGGTGTTCTGCAGGAACACCAGCGGGGTGTTGCTGGAGTTCGCCAGCGCGATGAACTGCGCGGCCTTCTCGGCCTCCTCGCCGAACAGCACGCCACGGGCGTTGGCGAGCACCCCGACCGGCCAGCCGTGGATGCTCGCCCAGCAGGTCACCAGGGAGGTGCCGTAGAGCGGCTTGAACTCGTCGAGATCGCTGTCGTCGACGACCCGCGCCAGGACCTCGCGCGGGTCGAACGGGACCCGCAGGTCGGTGGACGCGATCGCGAGCAGCTCCTCCTCGTCGTACCGGGGGAGGGGGAGGACCGCTCCGTCGCCGGTGCCAGGTTGAGGCGCCGGATGATGTCCCGCCCGATCCGCAGGCAGTCGACCTCGTCCTCGGCCAGGTGGTCCGCCAGCCCGCTCGTGCGGGCGTGCATCTCGGCGCCGCCGAGGGACTCGTCGTCGCTGTCCTCCCCGGTGGCCATCTTCACCAGCGGCGGTCCACCGAGGAACACCTTCGCCTTCTCGCGCACCATCACGACGTGGTCGCTCATCCCAGGAACGTAGGCACCGCCGGCGGTGGAGTTGCCGAAGACCAGGGCCACGGTCGGGACACCTGCCGCCGACAGCTGGGTGAGGTTGCGGAACATCGCGCCGCCGGGGATGAAGATCTCTGCCTGGGTCGGCAGGTCCGCGCCCCCGGACTCGACGAGGAACACCAGGGGCAGCCGGTTCTCCCGGCAGATGTCCATGGCCCGCCCGGTCTTCTTCGCGCTCATCGGGTTCGACGCACCACCCCGGACGGTCGGGTCGTTCGCCATCACCATCACGTCGACTCCGTGCACCCGCCCGATGCCGCAGACCAGCGATGCGCCGACCGGGAAGGAGGACCCGTAGGCAGCGACCGGCATGAGCTCGAGGAACGGCGCATCACGGTCCAGCAGCAGCTCGATCCTCTCGCGCGGGAGCAGCTTGCCGCGCGCCCGGTGACGGGCGACGTACTTGTCGCCGCCACCGGCGCGAGCCTTGTCCAGCTCGGTCTCGAGCAAGGCGATCTGCTCGAGCATGGCCGTACGCCGCTCGTCGGACAGCGCGTCGGGACGGGACACCCAGGCGGTCATGTCGACACCGTAGTGGAGGTCTGTGAACCGTGGTTAGCATGGCGTCATGCAGCGTTCCCTCTACGAGTCCGAGCACGACGCCTTCCGGGCCAGCGTGCGCTCGTTCTGCGAGAAGCAAATCGCCCCGCACCACGCCGAGTGGGAGAAGGACGGGGTCGTCCCGCGCGAGCTGTGGCTCGAGGCGGGCAAGCAGGGGATGCTCGGCACCGACGTCCCCGAGGAGTACGGCGGTGGCGGCGTCAAGGACTTCCGCTACAACGCGATCGTCGGTGAGGAGGTCACCCGCGTCGGTGGGTCGGGCGTCGGCTTCACCCTGCACAACGACGTGACGGCGCCGTACCTGCTCAAGCTCGCGACCGACGAGCAGAAGCAGCGCTGGCTCCCCGGGTTCGTGTCGGGAGAGCTCATCACCGCCATCGCCATGACCGAGCCGGGGACGGGCAGCGACCTGCAGGGCATCAAGACCTCCGCCAAGCGCGACGGGGACGACTGGGTCGTCAACGGCAGCAAGACCTTCATCACCAACGGGATCCTCGCCGACCTCGTCCTCGTGGTCGCCCAGACCGACCCCGCGGCGGGTGCGCGGGGCTTCAGCCTGCTCGCCCTCGAGCGGGGGATGCCCGGCTTCGAGCGAGGGCGCAACCTCGACAAGGTCGGTATGAAGGCGCAGGACACCGCCGAGCTGTTCTTCGACAACGTGCGGGTGCCGGCCACCAACCTGGTCGGGGCCGAGGGGCAGGGGTTCCTGCACCTCATGGACTGCCTGCCGCAGGAGCGCCTGTCCATCGCGGTCGTCGCGGTCGCGGCAGCCCGCAAGGTGCTGGACCTGACCGTGGAGTACTGCAAGCAGCGCAAGGCGTTCGGCAAGCCGATCGGCTCCTTCCAGCACTCCCGGTTCGTGCTGGCCGAGATGGAGACCGAGGTGTGCATCGCCGAGCACTTCCTGGACAAGGCCATCGCCGACCACAACGCCGGTGCGTTCGACGTCAAGGACGCCGCCATGGCCAAGTGGTGGACCACCGAGCTGCAGAAGCGGGTGGTCGACCAGTGCGTGCAGCTGCACGGCGGCTACGGCTACATGCTGGAGTACCCCGTCGCCAAGGCGTTCGTCGACTCGCGGGTGCAGACGATCTACGGCGGGACCACCGAGATCATGAAGGAGATCATCGGCCGGTCGCTCGGTGTCTGAGCCGGTCGCGCTGCCGCCGCACCACCCGGGCTGCTTCGGCTGCGGACCCCAGGCGCCACAGGGCCTGCACCTGGTGCCCTTCCGGGTGGGCGACGACATCCACGTCCGCTACACCTTCGCGGCCGAGCACGCCGGCGCTCCGGGGATCGTGCACGGCGGGCTGGTGGCGAGTCTGCTCGACGACGTGTGCGGCTTCGCGCTGTTCGTCATCCGCGCACCGGCGGTGACCCGCCGGCTCGAGGTCGACTACCTGTTGCCCGCGCTGCTCGGGGTCGCGTACGACGTGGTCGCGGTCATCGACAGCTTCGAGGGACGAAAGCTGTGGGTCCGGGCCGAGGGCCGCGACCCGCAGGGCACCGTCGCGTTCACCGCTCGGGCGCTGTTCGTCGTGGTCGACGCCTCCCACTTCGCGCAGGCACGGCAGGACGGCCAGCCCTCTGTGGCGACCTGAGATCACTCCGCCAGGAGTGCGGCGAGGGCCTGTCGGCGCAGGACGGCTGCGCGCTCGTCGGGGCGCAGGGGTGAGTCGATCAGTGAGGACGTGTTCAGCATCGCGAGGGCTGCGCCGACCGTGAGGGCCAGGCTCGGCGGGTCGAGGTCGGGGCGCCGCGGCTCCAGTGCCTGCTGCCACACCTGCTCGTAGGTCCTCATCCGCCGCCGCAGGGACCGCCGCACCGCGTCGCCCAGGGATCGCTGCTCGCGCACCCAGACGCTGATCAGCGCCCGCTCCGTGACCACCAGGTGCACGTGCTCGTCGACGAGGTCGCCGAGGTCGTGCACCCCGCGCACGCGGGTCAGCATCCGGTTCATCGTGTCCTCGACGAGGGTCTCCAGCAGTGCCTGCTTGGACGGGAAGTGCCGGTAGACCCCCGGCCCGCTGATGCCTGCAGCCGTCCCGATGTCGTCGATGCCCACGGCATGAAATCCCTTGGCAGCAAACAGGTCTGCCGCTGCCTCGAGCAGCAGGGCGCGACGGGGAGCGGCCGTGGTCACGACCCCAGGTTAGCCTGCGTTCACTGACCGCGTTCCGCACCCGGAGGTGCCTGTGCTCGCTGCCCTGCTGGCCGATCTCGAGGCCGAGCACCAGGACCTGCGGGGCTGGGTCGCGCAGTCCGACCTCGACCTCGCCGTCCCCTCCGAGCCGTGGGACGTGCGCGATGTCGTGAGCCACCTGCTCGTCGGCGACCGCAAGGCGGCGCTCGCGGCGACGGACCCCGAGGCGTTCAGTGCTGAGCTGCCCACGGTGCTGGCAGATCCCGTCGCGTTCCTCGATGGTTGGCTCGAGGCCGGCAGAGGACTCACCCGTGACGCGCTGGAGGACCTGTGGGGCAAGGAGTTCCGGGCCCTGCTCGGCGCGCTGGCCGGCCTCCCCGAGGGCGTGAAGGTGCCCTGGTACGGCCCGCCGATGAGCCCGGTGTCCAGTGCGACCGCCCGCCTCATGGAGTACTGGGCACACGGGCAGGACGTCGTGGACGCCCTCGGCGCACAACGCACCTCGACCGCCCGGCTCAAGCACATCGCCCACCTCGGCGTGCGGACCCGGGGCTTCTCCTACGCCGTACGCGGGATGCCGGTGCCGGAGGGGGAGGTGCGCGTCACCCTGCAGGCTCCCGACGGAAGCACCTGGGAGTGGGGCGAGGGAGCGGACGCCGTCGAGGGCAGCGCCGAGGACTTCTGCCTGCGGGTCACCCAGCGACGGCACCGTCAGGACACCGGGCTCGTGGCCACCGGACCGCTGGCGGACGACTGGCTCGACCACGCCCAGTGCTTCGCCGGACTGCCGACCGCCGGGCGGGAACCGCGATGAGCCGCTGGGACACCCCGGAGCGGCGGGCCCTGCGTGCCCTCGCCCGCGACCTGACCGCGAAGGAGATCGCCCCGCACGTCGCGGACTGGGAGCGCGAGGGGTTGCTCCCCCGGTCGCTGCACCGGACGTTCGCCGACGCAGGAGTGCTCGGCGCGGGGTTCGCCGAGCAGGTGGGCGGGTCGGGCGGCGACGCCGTGGACGCCGCGATCGTGGCTGAGGAGATCCTGCTCGGTGGTGGCTCAGGCGGCGTGGTTGCCAGCCTGTTCACCCACGGCATCGCCGTGCCTCACCTGGCGCGCGTGGGGACGCCGGAGCAGGTCGACCGGTGGGTTCGCCCGACCCTCGCCGGCGACCTGATCGGCGCACTGGCGGTCACCGAACCGGGCGGTGGCTCCGACGTCGCGGGACTCCGCACGACGGCGCGCCTGGACGGTGACGAGTACGTCGTCGACGGGGCCAAGACCTACATCACCAGCGGGATCAGGGCTGACTTCGTCACGACGGCGGTCCGCACCGGCGAAGGCGGGCACGGCGGTATCAGCCTGCTGGTCATCGAGAAGGGCACGCCTGGCTTCAGCGTCAGCGGGCCGCTGGACAAGATGGGCTGGCGGTCCAGCGACACCGCCGAGCTCTCCTTCGACGGCGTACGGGTGCCGCGGGGCAACCTCGTCGGGCCGGAGAACGGCGGCTTCGTGCTGATCATGCAGCAGTTCCAGAGCGAGCGACTCGCGCTCGCCACGCAAGCGTGGGCAACCGCGCAGCGCTGCCTGGACCTGACCCTGCAGTGGGTCAAGGACCGGGAGACGTTCGGCCGTCCGCTGGCCAGCCGGCAGGTGGTCCGTCACGCGCTCGCAGAGATGGCCCGTCAGGTGTGGGTCGCCAGGACGACCACCCGAGCGGCGTACGACGCGTGGCTGGACGGCGGGGACGCCCTCGACGCCGCGGTCACCGAGGTGTCGATGGCGAAGAACACCGCGTGCGCGGCCTGTGACCACGTCGTCGACCAGGCCGTACAGCTGTTCGGGGGCCTTGGCTACATGCGCGAGTCAGAGGTGGAGCGGCACTACCGGGACAGCCGCATCCTGCGCATCGGCGGCGGGACCGACGAGATCATGAACGAGGTCATCGCCCGCCGCATCGGCGTGTGACCCCCTCCCGCCGAGCCCCGCCGAGCCCCCCTCCCGCCGAGCCGCCGCGCCCCGGAGGTGTCCGACACCGCGGGGGGTGCTCAGGTCAGGTCGTCGGCCGTGACCTCGGTGGCGGGCTCGTCGGTGTCGGTGCCGTCGTTCTCCCGCTCGAACACGTCCTCGGCCTTGAGGTCGCTCGAGGTCTGGTCCGCGACCTGCTGGACCATCTGCTCGTCGGTCACGCCCTCGCCGGCCGGCTGGGTGCTGCTGGTGTCGTCGCTCATGATCGCTCCTGGGTCAGGGCAGGTCCGCTGCCGGTGCTGTCCGACCCGACCTGCCCCGGAAGCGTGCGCCGTACGCCTCGCGCCCGGCGCCTTCGCCCCTCTCGAACTGTTCGAAACCGCGAACGAGCGCACACGAGAACTTTTCGGACGGTTTCGGAAGGGGGGAGGGGACGGTGCGAGGAGGGTGGGAGAGGGCGGGGGTGGCACAGCCGAGGCGCAACGGTGCGACAATCATGCCGAGCACCTGCTGAGCACCACCTGAAGCAGCCAGCACGACCGTCCTACCCGCACCACCACGAGCACCGATCCGCCTCACGAGGCCACCTTCGAGGAGATCATCCGAGCATGAGCGCTGCCGTTCCTGAGCAGCCGCCGGCGACCCGAAGCCGCGCGAAGAAGTCCGTCGCGGCCGTGGTTGCCGAGTCGGCAACCGACGAGCCCGCGGTCGCACCGGCCAAGAAGGCAGCCGCGAAGAAGGCGCCCGCCAAGAAGGCTGCCGCGACGGGCACGAGTCCCGCGCCCGAGGCTGCTGCCGCGGCTGACGGTGCCGAGGAGGTCGCGGTCCCGGGGATCGACGTCACCGAGGTCACGACCGAGGAGCCGACAGCGGAGGAGCTCGCGGCCGAGGCCGAGAAGGAGGAGCAGGAGGAGATCGAGGCCGGCGCCACGCTGAGCGTCGACGTCCTGCGGCTCTACCTCAACCAGATCGGCCGCGTCCCGCTGCTCACCGCCGAGATGGAGGTCGAGCTGGCCAGGGCCATGGAGGCCGGCCTGTTCGCCGCGGAGCGCCTCGCGCAGGGCGGCAAGATCAGCCCCCAGCTGCGCGCGGACCTGCAGCAGATCGTCCGCGAGGGCGAGCGCGCCAAGCAGCACATGCTCGAGGCCAACCTGCGCCTGGTCGTGTCGGTGGCCAAGAAGTACGCCGGCCGCGGCATGGGCCTGACCGACCTGATCCAGGAGGGCAACCTCGGGCTCATCCGTGCAGTCGAGAAGTTCGACTACACCAAGGGCTTCAAGTTCTCGACGTACGCCACGTGGTGGATCCGCCAGGCGCTCACCCGCGCGATGGCTGACCAGGCCCGCACGATCCGCCTGCCCGTGCACATGGTCGAGCAGGTCAACAAGATCCGTCGCGTCGAGCGCGACCTCGTCGTCCAGCTCGGTCGCAAGCCGACGGCAGCCGAGATCGCCGTCGAGGTCGACCTCACCCCGGAGCGGGTCGAGGAGATCCGGTCCTACAACCGCGACCCGGCCAGCCTCGACGCCCTCATCGGCGAGGACAGCGACGCGAGCCTCGGGGACTTCATCGAGGACGAGCACGCCGTGATGCCCGGCGAGGCCGCCGCCTTCCTGCTCATGCGCGAGGAGCTCTCGGCGGTCCTGGCGTCGCTGACCGACCGCGAGCGCCGCGTCATGGAGATGCGCTACGGCCTGGTCGACGGACAGCCGCGCACGCTCGACGACATCGGCAAGGACTTCAACCTCACCCGCGAGCGGATCCGGCAGATCGAGGGCAAGACGCTGTCGAAGCTGCGGCACCCGAGCCGTTCCGCCTCGCTGCGCGACTACCTCGACGACTAGCCTGAGGGCGTGATCCGCGTCCTGCTGTCGCCGCGCTGGCTGGTCCGGCACGTGCTGCTCGTCGTCGCGGTCGGGTGCCTGTTACGGCTTCGGGCGCTGGCAGCTCGGGCGGGCGATCGACCGGCACAGCGTCCTCAACTGGTCCTACACGATCGAGTGGGCGCTGTTCGGGGCGTTCGCGCTGCTGTCGTGGGCCTGGCTGCTGCGCGACGACCTGCGCGGGGGACCGGTCGAGCCGGAGGCGCCGACCGCCCCCGTCTACCTCCCCGTCGCCCAGCCCGTCACCGAGGACGAGGACCCGGAGCTCGCGGCCTACAACCGCATGCTCGCCGAGCTCAACGACACGGCCAACGCCAAGGAGTCCCGCTGACCACGCCCCTGGGTCGCTACCGCCTCATGGCGTACGTCGTCGGGACGCTCCTGGTCCTGCTGGTGTGCGTCGCCGTACCCCTGAAGTACGCCGCGGACGCTCCCACCCTGACCACTGTGCTCGGCATCGCGCACGGCTACCTGTACGCCCTGCTGCTCGTCACCATCGCGGACCTGTGGCGCCGCCGGAGGTTCCCCCTGCGGGTCGTCGTGCTGGTCGCCCTCGCCGGCACCATCCCGTTCCTGAGCTTCTACGCCGAGCGGCAGGTCACCGCGCGGGTCCAGGACGGCCGGTACTGATGCTGCACGTCGGCAGCCTGTTCCGCCGGCTCGTCGGCCTCGGTGGGCCGCCGCCCACCGTGCCGTGGCAGGGCGGCCGACCGCCGGTCGACCCGACGCTGCTCACCGGCCGCTACGCCCCGCGCGCCGACCCCGCTGACGCTGCTGGCCCCGCTGACGCTGCTGATGCTCGTGACGCTGGTGACGCTGGTGACGAGGACCGGTCGGAGGCGCGCGAGCCGTGATGCGAGCCGTGGACCGCGTGTTCGGCCACCTGCTGCTCGTCGTGCTCACCGAGGTGCTGTTCGTCGTCCTGGTCCTGCAGAACCCCGGCGCGTGGTTCGACAAGGACTGGGGGGCGTTCGTGGCCTTCGGCCTGGGCGCGCTCGGCATCCCCTGGACGCTGCCCGTGCCGTACCTCGTCACGCAGGACAAGGCGGGGCTGGCGGTGATCGTGCTGCTGCTGGCGCCCCTGGTGAACCTGTTCCTGCGCCTCATGGGTGTCTACGTCGGCGCGGACCGAGCCGACCGTCCCGGCGAGCCCTTCCGGGACGAGGGCAGGTGATCGCCGAGCCGTCAGGTGTTGACCTGGCTCTCGAGCAGGCGCTGCTACGGCTGCTCGAGCGGCCCGGGTCGGTGTGCCCTTCCGAGGTGGCCAGGGCGGTAGGGGGTCCGGACTGGCGTGACCTCATGGAACCCGCACGCGCTGCCGCGCGCCGCCTGGTCGCCGCCGGAGAGGCGGAGATCACCCAGGGCGGTGCTGTCGTCGACCCGTCGACCGCCACGGGCCCGATCCGGGTCCGTCGCGTCCGCTGACCGCTCCTCAGCCGTCGAGGTTGCCGGCCTTCCAGGTGTCCCAGGAGTAGTTCCAGTCGGCCATGCCGGCGTCCCACAGGGTCGGCTTCACGACCGCGTTGACGACGTTGACGACGTCGCCCTTCTTGGCCAGCCCGAAGAACCACTCGGCGTTGGCGGGGGAGAGGTTGATGCAGCCGTGGCTGACGTTGCGGTTGCCCTGCGCGCGGATGCTGCCCGGTTGCGCGTGCACGAAGGCACCGCCGTTGGAGATGCGCACGCTCCACGGGAGCTTGGTGTAGTAGCCGTCCGGGCTGCCGGTCGGGATGCCGACGGTGGCGGAGTTGAAGGTGTGCACCTTCTCCTTGAGCAGCACGATGTGCACGCCGCCCTTGGTGGGGTACTTCGCGCTGCCGGCCGACATCGGCAGCACCTTGAGGACCTTGCCGTCCTGCGTCACGGTGAGCGTGTGCTTGGCGATGTCCGCCACGCTCACCATGGCGGAGCCGACGGTGAAGCCACCGGACTGTCGGGTCAGCGAGCCCCACGTGTCGGTGCCCGGGACGCGCAACCGGGACAGGTCGGCGGCGAGCGAGACCGATGTGCCGGGAGACCAGTACTTCTCCGCGCGGTAGTGCACCTCGTAGCTGTTGTACCAGCGCCAGGCGCCCTCGACGGCGGGCGCGGTCCGCACCGTCAGGCGCGCGAGCACGGCGCGGCGGGCGGCAGCGCCCTTGACCGGCTCGTTGAACCGCACGATCGCGGGCTGCGCGATCCCGACCTTGCCCACGGGTACGTCGATGGTGGCGCGCAGCACGGCCGCCGGCTTGGTGGTCCTCACCGCGCGGCTGATCGGGAGGGTGTTGCCGTCCAGGTCCTTGACGACAGCGGTCAGCGCGTAGGTGCTGTCCGGCAGCAGGGACCGCAGGCCGGTCCAGCGGCCGTCACCCAGCGAGCCGGCGTACGGCGTCCCGTCCGGGCTGGTGACGTCGACGGACTCCAGCGTTCCGTCGGTGACCACGACGGTGAGCGGGCGCTTCCACTCGACCGCACTGCCGACCTGCCCGGCGAGGGCGAAGGTCGGGGTGGGGGTCTTGGCGGGGGCGTTCTCCCCCATCGCCGACAGCGGGGCCTTGCCGCGATGCGCGACGAGCGCGGCGCCGGCCGAGCCCGCGCCGACCGCAAGGACCAGTCCGAGGACCAGGGTGATCTTGCCGAGCCCCGCGTCACCAGGTGCGTCAGGGTGGGAGCGAGAGCGGAGCAGGTGGGGGCGGAGCACGATCACCTCAGCGACAGCGGGGTCAGGGGGCTCAGGGACGCGAGCCCTGACGCTCCAGTGTGCCCCGTTTCGCCCACGATCGGCAGCCGCGAGGCGGTGACAGTGCCGTGACGGGGCTCACCCGAGGGCGCGACGGTCCCGCAGCTCGGGCTCGCCCAGGCGCGCCTGACGACCGTCCCGCTCGCCCGCAGCCCACGCGCGCCCGCTGTGCTGGCGGTCGCCCCGCTGGTTGCCGCGCCAGGATCCGCGGGCCTGCGAGGCCCCGTCGTGGAACGCGCGCACACGCTCGGCCTTCTCCCGCAGGACCAGGGCGGCTCCCGGCTCGCCGTCGGAAGGTCTGACCTGGGCCAGCGCCCGGTCGCGCGCCTGCGTCAGCCGCTGCTGGACGCTGTGCATCCACCCCTCGTAGAACGACAACCGCCAGGTGACCGCCGCGACGCCTTCGCTGCGGTGCTCACCCGCACGCAGGCGGCGCGCGGCGGAGGAGGCCATCTGGGTGGCAAGCGACGCCCACAGCCGCTCCACGACGTCGAGGTCCGCGGGGTAGCCGAACCCGAGCACGAAGGTCGAGTCGGTCGCGACGTTGACCAGCACGTCGTTGGCCTGCGCGACGACCAGGTAGAGGACGACCAGCTGGCGGTTGCCCCGCTTCCCACGCTCGCCGATCAGCAGGCGCCGCTGCTCGAAGGCCTCGTCCGCGGACCGGAGGCGGCGCGCGGCCTGCCGCGACCGCGCCAGCTCCAGGTCGACGGCGTAGGTCGTGGCGAGCTCCTGCGCCCGGGTCACGAAGGCCTCCGCCTCGTGCTCGTTGTCGGTGCCCTCCGCCTGCGCGAGCAGCTTGCCGATCTTGTCCAGCGCGCGCTCCGCGACGTGCTCGCCCGCCTGCTCAGCCACGTGCTCAGCCACCGGACACTCCTCGTTCGCCGTACTCCACCCGCAGGGCCAGGGCCGCCTCGGGGCCGAGCTGCTGCTCGACGAGCTCCAGCATGCGGGAGACGTACGTCGGTCCGTGGTCCGCCGCCCCGTCCCTGTGGAAAGCGCTGTGGTGGGCCAGCTCGTGCAGCAGCACCGACTCGCGCAGGGCCCAAGGAGTGCCGTGGTCGGGGACCGGCAGCGCGATGGTCCCCGGCGCCTCCCAGTGCGCCTGGTGCGGCCCACGCCGACGTCGGATCCGGACGGGCGGGAGGTCGGGCAGCACCTGCTCGGCGTACGCCTGCGCCGCGTCGAGCGTCCCGAAAAGGCGCTCCGACGGGAGCAGCACGCGCGAACCGGCGACGACAGCACGGGGTGCGCCGCGCCGCGCCGCGTCCAGCAGGAGCGCCCAGGCGTCCTCCGCGGCGTACACCTTCGCGCGCTGCCGATCGGTCACGCCCCAGGGTCTAGCAGGTCTGCCCCGAGTGAGAGGTCGATCACAGCGGGCCTGTGGGAATCGCCTTCGGGCACGTCCGCGTTGCACCCTGGAGGTCCGGACCCGTGCGGGCCGGAGGGACTGGGGAGCAGCTGTGGTGGACAGGCGACCGGCGCGCATCGCCATCGTGGGCGCGGGGCCGGCCGGCATCTACGTCGCCGACGTGCTCATGAAGAGCGACCACCCGGCGGCGCAGGGCGTGAGCATCGACCTGTTCGAGCGCCTGCCCGCCCCGTTCGGACTCATCCGGTACGGCGTCGCGCCGGACCACCCGCGCATCAAGGGCATCATCACCGCGCTGCACCAGGTGCTCGACAAGCCGCAGGTCCGGCTGTTCGGCAACGTGGAGTACGGCGTCGACCTCAAGCTCGAGGACCTGCAGCGCTTCTACGACGCGGTGGTGTTCACGACCGGTGCCGAGAAGGACCGCGACCTCGACATCCCCGGGATCGACCTGCCGGGCAGCTTCGGCGGCGCCGACTTCGTGAGCTGGTTCGACGGCCACCCCGATGTCCCTCGGGAGTGGCCGCTGCAGGCGCGCTCGATCGCCGTGATCGGCGCCGGCAACGTCGGCCTGGACGTCGCGCGCATGCTCAGCAAGACCGCCGACGAGCTGCTGGTCACCGAGATCCCGCAGAACGTCTACGAGGGTCTGAAGGCCTCGCCGGTGGAGGAGGTCCACGTCTTCGCCCGCCGCGGACCGGCCCAGGCGAAGTTCACCCCGCTGGAGCTGCGCGAGCTCGACCACAGCCCGAACGTCGAGGTCATCGTCGCGCCCGAGGACATCGAGTACGACGACGGCAGCGTCGAGGCCATCAACAGCGACAACCAGACCAAGCTCGTGGTGCGCGAGATGGAGCGCTACGCGATGCGTACCGCCGAGCACGGCCTCGGCACCCGCCCGCGCAAGCTGTTCCTGCACTTCTTCGAGAGCCCGGTCGAGGTGTACGGCGACGGAGAGGTCGAGGGCTTCCGCACCGAGCGGACGGAGCTGACCGGCGACGGGAACGTCCGCGGCACCGGCGTGCTGCACGACTGGCCGGTGCAGGCGGTGTACCGCTGCGTGGGCTACCGCAGCAGCGAGCTGCCGGGACTGCCGTGGAACAACCGCGACCACGTCGTGCCGCACGCCGCGGGCCGCGTGCTGGACCTGGACGGCAACCACCTCACCGGCATCTACGTCAACGGCTGGGTCAAGCGCGGGCCGGTCGGCCTCATCGGGCACACCAAGGGCGACGCGATCGAGACGGTCGGGTCGCTGCTCGAGGACCTGCCCACCACGCCGCCGGCGGCGGAACCCGCCCCCGAGGCGGTCGACGCGTTCCTGGACGAGCGTGGGGTCCGCTACACCACCTGGGACGGGTGGTACGCCCTCGACGCCCACGAGAAGACCCTCGGCGCCTCGTGGTCGGTCGAGCACGGCGAGGTGGTGGGCAAGGACGGGGCCCCGACCCCGCGCGTGCGCGTCAAGGTCGTCGATCGCGACGTGATGACCGCCGTGTCGCGCCGCGAGGACTGACCGCTCCTCACGCAGCGTGACTGATTGCCCTTAATTGGGCCGTTTGGCCGCTTGATCATGACTCATCGTGACGAGACGCTGGAGTCACTTCGGGCCATCGCCGGAGGTCGGACCGGGCCGTTCCCGGGGGAGTGATGATCCGCCACCGCCTCACCGACGGCCCCTGACCGGGCCGCACGGAGAACACACGGTCGCCCAGCGGTGGCGAGGAGCGAGTGGCGAGACCGACCTGCATCCCAGGCAGGCCTCCCGATGTCCCGTGCGCCCCGCTCTTCCCCCACCCCACCCGCACCCGCACCCTCGCCCGCACCGCCGTCACGCTGCTTGGCGTCCTGTGCCTCGGTGGCCTCGGTCAGCTCGGGTCGGGCCACGCCCCGGCGGCCGCCCCGGCGCCCGCCCCGTCGGCGACCTCCTCAGCCTCCCCGCCACCGCGGGCGCTCACTGCGGCTGCGCCGGCCCTGATCGGTCCGGCGGTCGCGGCGGTGCCGCGCACGGTCCGGCCACCGGCAGTCGTCCCGAAGGCCTCCCGCGCGCCCCGGCCGGTCCAGGCCGCCCGTCGCACCGCACCCGCGCCGCCGACTCCGAGGAAGACCGCGACAGCACCTGCCCGCCGTACGCCCTCGTCGCAGCCGTTCACCGCCGCGGAAGCCGACCGCCGGGGACGGGAGGCGTTCGCCTCGATCCACAAGGCGCTGCCCACGGGCTGGCGACTGCAGGTCGAGGTCTACCGCGGGACCAACCAGGGGCTGGCCGACAGCGGCACAAGAACCGTCACGCTCTGGGTCCGCCCCTCGGACAGCCAGTCCGCGCTGCGCATCACGCTGGCCCACGAGCTGGGTCACGTCCTCGACTACACCGCCCTCACCGACCGCGACCGGCAGGACTACCGCGAGCTGCGCGGCCGGGGCAGGGACCGGTCTGCCTGGTACCCCGCGAACGGCACGCAGGACTACGCCTCGCCCGCGGGGGACTTCGCCGAGGTCTACGCCCTGTGGCGCGGCGGCTCGGGCGACTTCCGCAGCACCTGGGCCGCGCAGCCCGACCACGCGCAGCTCGATCGCATCGTCTCGCTGTTCCGTGACCTGGAGGCGCGCCAGACCTGACCGCGGTGGCGTGGCATCCTTCCCGCGTGCTGGTCGGGGGGGAACAGGTCGTGGGACAGGCCGTGTCCTCTCGGCGACCCTGCCGTTGGACAGGTGTGCGCCTGGTCACCCGCCTGCTCCTGCCCCTGCTGCTCCTCGCCGGTCTGAGCGTCGCTCCGATCGCCGGCGCGGCCGCGCCCCTGATGGGCGTCGACGTGTCGAAGTACCAGCACGACGACGGCAGGCCCATCGACTGGAACGCCGTCAAGCGGTCCGGCCAGACGTTCGCCTTCCTCAAGGCGACCGGCGGGAGCAACCGCGTCGACCCGTGGTTCACCCGCGAGTGGGCGGCGGCCGGGCGTGCGGGCATGGTCCGCGGCGCCTACCACTACGCCGACCCGTCCTCGAACCCGGAGGCGCAGGCCGCGCTCGTCGTGCAGACGGTCGGGTCGACCCGCGAGGCGAACAACCTCGGCATCGTGCTGGACCTCGAGACCGACGGCGGACTCGCGCCCGCCGCGCTCGCGGCGTGGGCGCACCGCTTCCTGGACGCCGTCGAGGCGCGGACGGGCCGGACGCCGATCCTCTACACCTACGTCTACTTCTGGCAGCACGCGATGGCGAACAACACCTCGTTCGGTGCCTACCCCCTGTGGCTGGCGAGGTACGCCGACCAGGCACCCGCCCCGGTCGCCGGGTGGTCGCAGTGGACGTTCTGGCAGTACTCCAGCAGCGGCCACGTGCCGGGCATCGTCGGCACGGTCGACCGCAACCGGATGTGCTGCTCGCTCGGCACGCTGCTGGCGCTCGCCGACGGCCGCAGCCAGGAGATCGCCGCGCTCTGGCGCCGCCTCGGGGGCGCGTCCGGGTCGCTCGGGCTGCCGCTGGGTCCGGAGGAGCCGATCCCCGGCGGCTGGGGCCAGCGCTTCCAGAAGGGGTACGTCGCCCACACCGCGCAGTTCGGCACCCATGCCGTCACCGGGCCGGTCTTCGACCGCTACCTCGCGGCGGGCCTCGCAAAGGGCGGCCTCGGCGTGCCCACGGCAGACGCGCGCACCGTCGCCGCGGGGGTCACGGAGCAGGCCTTCGCCAGGGGCCGGGTGCTCCACACAGCCGCGACGGGCGCGCACGCACTGCGCGGCTCGGTCCTCGCGCGTTGGCTGAAGGACGGTGGCCTGCGGTCGCAAGAGTCCCTGCCGACCGCCGAGCAGGTCGAGGGCCGTCAGCAGTTCGTCGGCGGTGGGCTCTACCTCACCCCTGGCGCGGTCCGGCTGGTGCCGGGTGCGATCCGGGACCGCTACGAGGAGCTCGGCGGGCCCTCGTCCACGCTCGGTCTGCCCACGTCCGAGGCCACGGTGCTGACCGCCGACGCCCGCACGGTGCAGTTCGAGCTCGGTCAGCTCACCGAGCTGGTCGTCCTGGGGCAGCGCGTCGTCGTGTAGGCGTGGTCGTCCGTGCCCTTTGGAGGTTTCCTCCAACACGGCTCCGGTGCTTCAGGAGCAGTCGTGAGCGATCTGGGGGCACAGGGTTCGGGACAGTTGTGGGGTGACGTCACTGATCCACCGACCCACTGAGCTGGCCGAGCACCTCACCGCGCGGCTCGAGACCGCCTTCGCTGCGCACCTCGAGCGGGCGCAGGTCTGGTACCCGCACGAGTACGTCCCGTGGGGCGACGCCCGCGACTTCGCCACGGAGCCGTTCGACGCCGCGCAGAGCCGGTTGTCGGCGGAGGTCCGGGCCAGCGTGCAGCTCAACCTGCTCACCGAGGACAACCTGCCGGGCTACCACGGTGAGATCGCCCGGGTCACCGGCAACACCGACGTGTGGAAGACCTGGCTCGACCGCTGGACCGCCGAGGAGGGCCGGCACGCCATCGCGCTGCGGGACTACCTCACCGTGACGCGGGCCGTCGACCCGGTCGTGCTCGAGGACGAGCGGATGGCGACGGTGTCGGGTGGCTTCAGCGCCGGCGACCGGGACGGGTTGCGCGTCATCGCGTACGTCGCGATGCAGGAGCTCGCCACCCGCGTCGCCCACCGCAACACCGGGCGGTTCAGCAACGACCCTGGCCTCGACCGGCTCCTCGCGCGGATCTCGACCGACGAGAACCTGCACATGGTGCTCTACCGCGACCTGTTCCTCGGCGCGCTCGAGGTCGACCCGGTCCGGGCGCTGACCGCGCTGCTGCAGGAGGTCGTGGGCTTCCAGATGCCCGGCACCGGCATCCCCGGGTTCGTCCGACGGGCCGCGGTCGTCGCCCGCGCCGGCATCTACGACCTGTCCGTGCACCGCGAGCAGGTGCTGGCTCCGCTGCTGCGCTTCTGGGACGTCTTCGAGCGAGACCTCCCGCCGGAGGCCGAGGTGGTGCGTGACCAGCTCGCGGCCGTCCTCGCCGAGATCGACGCGCGCGTGGCCAAGCAGCAGGAGCGGTTGTCGGCCCGGAGAGCTTCCTGACGCCGGTCCGAACCGGGCTCGGGGGAGAATGCGCCGCGTGGACACCGACGAGGCGCTGCGCGCCGACATCCGCCAGGTCACCACGCTGCTGGGGGAGACGCTCGCTCGCGTTGAGGGCCCTGAGCTGCTCGACCTGGTCGAGCGGGTGCGCGAGCAGGCCAAGCACGGCGACCTCACCGCCCTGACCGAGCTGCACGACCTCGACCTGGCGACGACCATCCGTCTGGTGAGGGCGTTCACGTCCTACTTCCACCTCGCCAACGTCACCGAGCAGGTGCACCGCGGCCGGACCCTGCTGGCGCAGCGCACCGAGGGCGGCGGCTGGGTCGAGCGAGCCCTGGGGCGCATCGACGCCGCCGGCGTGGGCGCCGACGTGCTCGCCGCGGACGTGGCTCGGCTCGCCGTACGCCCCGTGCTCACCGCGCACCCCACCGAAGCCGCGCGTCGCTCCATCCTCGACAAGCTCCGGCGGGTGGCGGCGCTGCTCGACAGCGCCGACTCGCCCACGCGCAGCCGCCGGCTGGCCGAGGCCGTGGACCTGGTGTGGCAGACCGACGAGCTGCGCGTGGACCGGCCCGACCCGCTCGACGAGGCGCGCAACGGCGTCTACTACCTCGAGGGCCTCGGCGGTACGGCGATCGGCGACGTCCTGGAGGACCTTCGCGACCAGCTCGGCACGCGCGGGGTGTCCCTCGCTGCTGACGCGCGTCCGCTGACGTTCGGGACCTGGATCGGCGGCGACCGCGACGGCAACCCCAACGTCACGCCGGCGATCACCCTGGAGGTGCTGCAGCTGCAGGCCGTCCACGGGATCCGGCTGCTCCAGCGGCTGGTGGACGACCTGCGCCGGGACCTGTCGGTGTCGCAGCGGGTGTCGGGGGCGTCGGCGGAGCTCGCCGCACGGCTGGCGCAGTCGCTGGAGGAGCTGCCCGAGGTCGAGCCGCGCTACCGCCGGCTGAACGCCGAGGAGCCGTACCGGCTGTTCCTCACCTGCGTGGGGCAACGGCTCGCGCTGACCGCCGCACGGGTCGACCGCAACGCCGCCCACCAGCCGGGGCGCGACTACCCCGACGGCGCGGCGCTGCTGGCCGACCTGGTGCTGCTCCAGGAGTCGGTGCGCACCCACCAGGGCGAGCTCGTCGCCGGCGGCGCGCTCGACCGGCTGGTCCGCACGGTCGCGGCGATGGGGTTGCTGCTCGCGACGATGGACGTGCGGGAGCACGCCGACAAGCACCACCACGCCGTCGGTCAGCTGCTCGACCGCACCTGGGAGCTCTCCTTCCCCTACGCCGACCTCGCGCGCCACCACCGCCTCGCGGCGCTGTCCAAGGAGCTCACCAGCCGTCGGCCGCTGGCCGGTCACCCGCTGCCGCTGGACGAGGAGGGAGCGCGCACGGCCGAGGTGTTCGGTGCGATCGCCTGGGCGCTCGACACCCTCGGGGAGCAGGCGGTCGAGAGCTACATCGTGTCGATGACACAGGGGGCGGACGACCTGCTCGCCGCGGTCGTGCTCGCGCGGGAGGCCGGGCTCGTCGACCTCGCCGACGGGGTCGCGCGGATCGGGTTCGTGCCGCTGCTGGAGACGACCGTCGAGCTCGAGCGGGCCGGCGCGATCCTCACCGACCTGCTGTCCGACCCGTCCTACCGCGCACTCGTGGCCCTGCGAGGTGACGTGCAGGAGGTGATGCTCGGCTACTCCGACAGCAACAAGGCAGGCGGCATCGCGACCTCGCAGTGGCTCATCCACCGTGCGCAGCGCGAGGCCCGCGACGTCGCGGCGCGGTTCGGGGTGCGGCTGCGCTTCTTCCACGGCCGCGGTGGGTCGGTCGGTCGGGGCGGCGGTCCGACGTACGACGCGGTGATGGCGCTGCCGAACGGTGCGGTCGACGGGGAGATCAAGCTGACCGAGCAGGGCGAGGTCATCAGTGACAAGTACGCCCTGCCGGTGCTCGCGCGGGAGAACCTCGAGCTGCTGCTCGCGGCGTCGTTGGAGGCGACCGTGCTGCACCGGACGGCGCGGCGCAGTGACGAGCAGGGGGAGCGCTGGGACGCGGTCATGGACGGGGTGTCCGCCGCGGCACACGAGCGCTACCGCGCCCTCATCGACGACCCCGACCTCCCCGCCTACTTCCTGGCGTCGACACCGGTCGACCTGCTCGGGGAGCTGCACATCGGCTCGCGGCCGTCACGCCGTCCCGACGGCGGCGGGGGCGTCGAGGGCCTTCGTGCCATCCCGTGGGTGTTCGGCTGGACCCAGTCACGCCAGATCGTCCCCGGCTGGTACGGCGTCGGGACCGGCCTCGCGACGGCGGACCTGCCGGTGCTGCAGGAGATGTACGCGCAGTGGCACTTCTTCCGCGCGTTCCTCGGCAACGTGTCCATGACGCTGGTGAAGGCGGACCTGACGATCGCCCGGTCCTACGTGGACCGCCTGGTCGAGCCGTCGCTGCACCACCTGTTCGAGCAGGTCGTCGACGAGCACGACCGGACCGTGGAGCAGGTGCTGCGGGTCACCGGGGAGGCCGAGCTGCTGGGCAGCGACCCGGTGCTGCTCAAGACGCTGCGCACCCGCGAGACCTACCTCGAGCCGCTGCACCACCTGCAGGTCGAGCTGCTCGCGCGTCGGCGGGACGGGGAGGACGACCCGCTGCTGGCCCGTGCGCTCCTGCTCACGGTCAACGGCGTGGCCGCCGGCCTGCGCAACACCGGCTAGCCCGACCTCCCTCCTCTCGTGCGCAGTCCGCGGCCTCCTGCTGGCGTGTTCCACGCTCACCGGTCGGCGGTGGGGCGCCGCGGGGTGCGCACGAGAGGAGGGACGTGGGCGAAAGAGGGCGTCACCGCCGGCCCGGGCGCTCGTTGGCCCCATCAGCAGTCCCGGCCGGCCAGCCCCCCGGCCGGCCCAGCCCCCCGGCCGGCCCAGCCCCCCGGCCCGGCCAGCACTCCCGCACAGCCAGCACCCCGCCCAGCCAGCACCCCGCACAGCCAGCACCCCGCCCAGCCAGCACTCCCGCACAGCCAGCAGTCCCGCACACCCCCACCCAGGAGCCCCTGTGCGCACGACCGTCGTTCTCACCGCCCTCGCCGCCACCGCGGTCACGCTCACCACGCCGTCGTTCGCCGCCGCCCCGAAGCTGCCCAAGGCCAAGCCGCTGGTGGTCAAGGACGTCGCCGGTGACGCGAACGGGCTCGGTGGGCAGTTCGGTGTGCCCACCCCCGCGGACAACACCTCGACCCCCGCCTCGGTCAAGGACGCGGACATCCTGTCCTTCACCCTCGCCCGTCTCGACGACGGCAAGACGGTCAAGGGGCTCAGAGCGACGCTCACGCTCGCTGCGCCCCCCGCGCAGGGGCGCGACTACCGGATCCGGATGTCGGCCCCGGGCTGCACGACCTACTACCTGGAGTACGAGTACTTCCCCGCGCTCGGCGGACAGGGCGAGATCCGCGACACCTGCGACGGCGGCGCGAGCGCCACGTTCACCCCGGTCGACGCGGCCGTGGTCGGCAACAGCATCGTCTGGACGGTCACCAAGGGCGCGTTCACCGGTGGGGTGAAGATCGGCACCCTGCTGCAGGTCCACGGCGCCGAGGCGTCGGTCGAGACCGCCGCGATCTTCCCCACCCTGGACTCGGCGCGCACGGAGACGACCTACCGGGTCGGTCAGTAGGAGCCGGTCCCGGTCCTGGAGGGGTGGACCGGGGCCGGTCTCAGAAGTCGCCGGCCGTACGCCGGAGGTCGGTCAGCACGTTGACGAGCGTCCCGACGCGGCGGGGGGAGACCCCCGGCTGCTCGAACACGTCCCGGTTCAACGCGTCCGTGGCCTTCAGGGCGCTCTCCCGGCCGGCCGCGGTGACCTCGATCAGGGTCGCGCGCCCGTCGCTCGGGTGCGGGAGCCGGCGGACCAGCCCGGCAGCCTCGAGCCGGTCGACGGAGTTCGTGATCGACGTCGGGTGCACCTGGAGCCGCTCGGCCGCCTTCTTCACCGGCATCGAGCCGCGGCTGCTGAAGTGCAGCAGCATCAGCACCTCGTACCTCGCGAAGGTCAGGTCGTAGGGCCGCAGCACCTCATCGACCCGGGCCTGCACGATCTGCTGCGCCCGCATGATCGAGGTGACCGCCGCCATTCCCTCGGCCGCCTCCACCCAGCCGTGGTCAGCCCACTTCTCGCGCGCGAGCGCGATCGTGTCGGGGCGTGGTGCTGTCGCCATCGCTAGACGTTCCGGCGGTACTGCCCGCCGACCTCGAAGAACGCGTCGCTGATCTGCCCGAGGGAGCAGCAGCGTACGGCGACCATCAGTGCGGCGAAGACGTTCTCACCCCTCATCGCGGCCTGCTGCAGCGCGGCGAGGGCAGCCGGTGCCTCGTCGCGGTGGGTGTCCTGGAAGGCACGCAGGCGGTCGAGCTGCGACTGCTTCTCCTCCTCGGTGGCGCGGGCGAGCTCCACGGTCGCGGGCGCGTCGTCGCTGTGCGGCGCGAGGAAGGTGTTGACCCCGATCAGCGGGAGCGACCCGTCGTGCTTGCGGTGCTCGTAGAGCATCGACTCGTCCTGGATGCGGCCGCGCTGGTAGCCGGTCTCCATCGCGCCGAGCACCCCGCCCCGCTCGGCGATCCGGTCGAACTCCGCGAGGACAGCGGCCTCCACCAGGTCGGTGAGCTCGTCGACGACGTAGGAGCCCTGGAGCGGGTTCTCGTTCATCGACAGGCCCCACTCCTGGTCGATGATCATCTGGATGGCCAGCGCCCGACGGACCGACTCCTCCGTCGGGGTGGTCACCGCCTCGTCGTAGGCGTTGGTGTGCAGGGAGTTCGCGTTGTCGTACAGCGCGCAGAGCGCCTGCAGCGTCGTGCGGATGTCGTTGAAGTCCATCTCCTGCGCGTGCAGCGATCGGCCGGACGTCTGCACGTGGTACTTCAGCTTCTGCGATCGCTCGCTGGCGCCGTACTTGTCCTTCATCGCGATGGCCCAGATGCGGCGCGCCACGCGGCCGAGGACGGTGTACTCCGCGTCCATGCCGTTGCTGAAGAAGAACGACAGGTTGGGCGCGAAGTCGTCGATCTTCATGCCGCGCTCGAGGTAGGCCTCGACGTAGGTGAAGCCGTTGGCGAGGGTGAAGGCGAGCTGGCTGATGGGGTTCGCCCCGGCCTCGGCGATGTGGTAGCCGGAGATGCTGACGGAGTAGAAGTTCTGCACCTTGTGGTCGACGAACCACTCGGCGATGTCGGCCATGCAGCGCAGGGAGAACTCCGTGCTGAAGATGCAGGTGTTCTGCCCCTGGTCCTCCTTGAGGATGTCGGCCTGGACCGTCCCCCGGACGTTCTGCAGCACCCACGCGCGCAGCTCCTCCGCCTCGCCCTCGTCGGGCTCGCGCCCCTCCTCCTCGCGGAACCGGTCGAGGCGCTGGTCGATGGCGGTGTTGAGGAACATCGCGAGGATCGTCGGTGCGGGCCCGTTGATCGTCATGGAGACGCTCGTCGTGGGGGAGCAGAGGTCGAACCCGCCGTACAGCACCTTCATGTCGTCGAGCGTGGCGATGGAGACGCCACTGGTCCCGACCTTTCCGTAGATGTCGGGGCGCAGGTCGGGGTCGCGGCCGTAGAGCGTCACGCTGTCGAACGCGGTGCTCAGCCGGGTCGCGGGCTGGCCCTTGCTCAGCACCTGGAAGCGGCGGTTGGTGCGGAACGCGTCGCCCTCACCGGCGAACATCCGGGCGGGTGCCTCGCCGACCCGCTTGAAGGGGAAGACGCCTGCGGTGTAGGGGAAGTAGCCGGGGAGGTTCTCGCGGCGCAGGAAGCTGACCAGCTCCCCGTGGTCCTTCGTGCGGGGTACGGCGACCCGGCGCACCTTGTTGCCCGAGAGCGTCTCGCGGGTCAGCGGCGTGTGGATCTCTTTGCCGCGCACGGTGTAGACCAGCTCGTCGCCGGAGTACTCCGCGACCCGCGCCGGCCAGCTGTCGAGCAGCGCCTGCACCTGCGGGTCGACGGTCGTGCCCTCGAGGAGCGCGTCCACCTCGGCCGTGTCCTGCACCAGGGCGCGCACCGTGTCGAGGTGCTGACGGGTGCGGGCTCGCTCGGCCTGCTCGTCGGTTGTCGCGTGGTAGGCACGCACCGACGCGCTGATCTCCGCGAGGTAGCGCTCACGGGTGGCCGGCAGCACGCTGGTGAGGCCGGTCGAGACACGGGTGGTCGAGGCCGGCAGCAGCCCGGGGCCGGCCTCGAGGCCCTTGGCCACGAGCAGGTCGCGCAGGTGCTGGTAGAGCGCTGTGACGCCGTCGTCGTTGAACCGGGCAGCGCTGGTGCCGAAGACCGGCATGTCCTCCCACGAGCCGCTGAAGCCCTGCCGGTTGCGGGCGACCTGGCGGGCGACGTCGCGGCGCGCGTCCTCGGCGCCGCGACGCTCGAACTTGTTGATGGCCACGACGTCGGCGTGGTCGAGCATGTCGATCTTCTCGAGCTGGCTGCTGGCGCCGTACTCGGGCGTCATGACGTAGAGCGACACGTCGCAGAAGTCGGTGATCGAGCCGTCGCCCTGCCCGATGCCGGGCGTCTCGACGACGACCAGGTCGAAGCCGGACGCCCTGCAAGCGGTGATGACGTCGGCGAGGTTGTCCGGGACCGCAGACCCTGAGTGACGGGTCGCGAGCGACCGGAAGAAGACGCGGTCACCGGCGAGGGAGTTCATGCGGATGCGGTCGCCCAGCAGGGCGCCACCACCCTTGCGGCGCGTCGGGTCGATGGCGAGCACCGCGACGCGGAGCTTGTCCTCCTGGTCCAGCCGCAGCCGACGCAGCAGCTCGTCGGTCAGGCTCGACTTGCCGGACCCGCCGGTGCCGGTGATGCCGAGGACCGGCACGGGACGCGCGGCGTTGCGAAGCTGCTGGGCGAGCTCGGGGGAGCGACCTGCCTCGAGCACGGTCAGGGCGCGTGCGAGGGCGGACTGCTGTCCGGACAGGACGTCCTCGAGGGCGGGGGGTACGGCGGCCAGGTCGGTGTCGCACGCCGCGACCAGCTGGTTGATCATGCCGGCGAGGCCCAGACGCTGGCCGTCCTCGGGGGCGAAGATCGTGACGCCCCGCGACCTCAGCAGCGCGATCTCCTCCGGCACGATCACGCCGCCGCCGCCGCCGAAGACCTGCACGTGGCCGGCGCCGAGCTCGGACAGGCGCTCCTTGAGGTAGGTGAAGTACTCCACGTGGCCGCCCTGGTAGGAGCTGACGGCGACCCCCTGCACGTCCTCCTGCAGGGCTGCTGTCACGACCGACTCGACACTGCGGTCGTGGCCGAGGTGGATGACCTCCACGCCTTGGCTCTGCAGCACGCGACGCATGATGTTGATCGCGGCGTCGTGGCCGTCGAACAGGCTCGCGGACGTCACGAAGCGCACGGGGTTCGAGGGGACGTGCAGCGTCACGGTGGCTCCAGCGGTGAGGGGGCGTCCCCGCAAAGTTACTAGGACGTCCACCTATTTGGCTAGTGACAGATAGCAGGACGTCCACGTATTCTCGAGGTGACTCGAGGAGACGATGACCGTGTTCGACACCTATGCCCTGTCTGATGAGCACCTCGCTCTGCGCGCCGCCGTGCGGTCGCTCGTCGCGGACAAGGTCGCGCCGTACGCCGCGGAGGTGGACGAGACCGCGACCTTCCCGCAGGCGGCGTACGACGCCCTGCGCAGCGCGGAGCTGCACGCCGTCCACGTCCCCGAGGAGTACGGCGGTCAGGGTGCCGATGCCCTCGCGGCGTGCCTGGTCATCGAGGAGGTCGCCCGCGGCTGCGCCTCGTCCTCGCTCATCCCGGCGGTGAACAAGCTCGGGTCGCTCCCGCTGCTGCTCGCGGGGACGGCCGAGCAGAAGCAGCAGTGGCTGCCGCCGCTGGCCTCGGGTGAGGCACTGTTCTGCTACGCGCTGTCCGAGCGGGAGGCCGGCTCCGACGTGGCGTCCATGCGCACCCGCGCGGTGCTCGACGGCGACACCTGGGTGCTGGACGGCGTGAAGTGCTGGATCACGAACGCGGGGGAGGGGGACACTTACGTCGTCTTCGCCGTGACTGACCCGGACGCGCCCCGGGGCAGGCACATCAGCGCCTTCCTGGTCTCGAAGACCGACGAGGGCGTGAGCTTTAGCCCGAGCGAGCGCAAGCTGGGCATCAAGGGCTCCCCGACCCGCGAGGTGCGGCTCGACGGCGTCCGGCTGCCGGCAGACCGCCTGATCGGCGCGCCAGGCGAGGGCATGTCCCTGGCGTTGCGCACTCTGGACCACACGCGGGTGACCATCGCCGCGCAGGCTCTGGGCATCGCGCAGAACGCCATCGACCTGGCGGTGGGTTACGTCAAGGAGCGGCGGCAGTTCGGCAAGGCCATCGCCGACTTCCAGGGCGTCCAGTTCATGCTCGCCGACATGAGCATGAAGCTCGAGGCCGCCCGCCAGCTCACCTACGCCGCGGCGGCGCGCTCCGAGCGGGGCGACGCCGACCTGACCTACTTCTCCGCGGCCGCCAAGTGCGTCGCCTCGGACGCCGCGATGTCGATCACGGTGGACGCGGTGCAGCTGCTCGGTGGCTACGGCTACACCCGCGACTTCCCCGCCGAGCGCCTCATGCGCGACGCCAAGATCACCCAGATCTACGAGGGGACCAACCAGGTCCAGCGCATCGTGCTGGCCAAGCAGCTGCTGAACGGGGTCAACGCATGAGAGGGGACACAGCATGAGCTTCGAGAAGGTCGGGGTCGTCGGGGGCGGCACGATGGGGGCGGGCATCGCGGAGGTGTGCGCGAAGGCAGACTGCGACGTCATCGTGCTCGAGGTGTCGGAGGCGGCGCTCGACGCTGCGCGCGGTCGCGTCGAGACGTCGCTCGGTCGCGCGGTCCGCAGCGGGCGACTGGAGGAGTCCGCCCGGGACGCGGTTCTGCGCCGGATGCAGTGGGTCACCGACTACGCCGACCTGCACGACCGTGACCTGGTCATCGAGGCCGCACCGGAGATCGAGGCGCTGAAGTTCGACATCTTCCGCACCCTCGACGCCGCCGTACAACCCGGCGCGATCCTGGCCTCCAACACCTCGTCCATCCCGCTGGTGAAGATGGCGGCGGTGACCAAGCGACCGCAGCAGGTCGTCGGGGTGCACTTCTTCAACCCGGTGCCGGTGCTGCCGCTGGTGGAGGTCGTCGAGTCGCTGCTGACCTCGCAGGACACGCTGCTCGCCGTCACCGACTTCGCCGAGAAGCGGCTGCACAAGCAGACCATCCGCTCCAAGGACCGCGCAGGCTTCGTCGTCAACGCGCTGCTCATCCCGTACCTCCTGTCCGCGGTCCGCATGCTGGAGTCGGGGTTCGCCTCGGCGGACGACATCGACGAGGGCATGGTCAAGGGCTGCGCCCACCCGATGGGGCCGCTGCACCTGGCCGACCTCATCGGCCTCGACACGTGCGCGGCCGTGGCGGAGTCGATGTACCACGAGTTCAAGGAGCAGCTGTTCGCGCCGCCGCCCCTGCTGCTGCGGATGTGCGAGGCGGGCCTGCTGGGCCGCAAGACCGGACAGGGCTTCTTCAGCTACGCCTAGCCGGCCAGGTGGCCCCAGTCGGCCTCGAGGTCGGCCCACGGTCCGGTCGCGACGACCCGCCCCTGGTCGAGCACGAGCACCCGGTCGGCCTGGCGCAGCGCGGCCCGCTTGCTGCTCGACCCGAGCACCGTCGCGCCGCGCTCGCGCAGGGCCGCCCAGAGCTCGAGCTCGGTGCGGGCGTCGAGAGCGCTCGACACGTCGTCGGCCAGCACCAGCTCCGGCGACGCGGCGAGCGCGCGCGCCAGCGCCACCCGCTGCACCTGCCCACCGGACAGGCGCACGCCCCGGTGCCCGACGAGTGCGTCGACCCCGCCGGCGTCGCTGATGTCCCGCTCGAGCCGGGCATCGCCGACCGCGGCGCCGTAGTCGCGCCGGTGGTCCAGGCGCAGGTTGTCGGCGAACGTCCCGGACAGCACCCGAGGGACCTGCGCGACGTACGCCACCTGACCAGGGCGCAGGAACACCTGCGGGTCGGTGACCTCCACACCGTTCCAACGCAGTGACCCGGTGTGGTCGACCAGCCCGGCCAGCACCGACAGCAGGCTGGACTTCCCGGACCCGATCTGGCCGAGCAGCAGGACCAGCTCGCCGGCCTGGACGCTCAGGTCCACGTCCTCGACGCCGAGCGTGCCGTCGTCGTGGATCGCCGTCACGCCCACCAGGTCCAAGCGCTGGAGCGGCTGCCGGTCCGGCTCGGTAGGCAGCGGCGCGGTCCCGTGCACCAGGTCGACGTACGGCGGGAGGTGGGCCAGGTCGACGCCGCCGGCCAACCGGGAGGTGGCCTCGGCCCAGATGCGGGTGCCGGGCGCCTCGGTGATGACGGCGCCCGCGACCCGGCCGAACCAGTCGAAGCCGGCCACGGCGGTCGTGACGAGCAGCGCGGTCGACAGCGCCCAGACGTCCATCAGGTAGAGCAGCCAGCCGAGCACCACCCCGCACTGCACGAGCACGATGGGCACACCGTCGAGAACGGCCTGGACCCGGTGCTCGCGCACCGCCGCGTCGACCCGGCCGGCGTCCACCTGCTGCAGGTGGCGGTGCACCGCGGGTGTGGCGGCCGCGAGCTTGACCGTCCGGGCGCTGTCGAGCGCGGACACCAGGGACCGGCCGAACTGCGCCCGGGCCTTGGAGGACGAGGCCGCGGACCGACCGGCGACCGGTGACCCGAGCGCGGAGGCACCCGCCGACAGGAGCATGACCAGCAGCAGCACCCCGCCGGCGAGCAGGCTCTGGCCGGCGACGCCCGTGATGATGACGACGAGCACGCCGTTGGCGAAGTCGACCCAGCGGTCGGCGTAGCGCACGAACCGGTCGGCATCCAGCGTGCGTCCCACCACCTCGCCCGGTGGCGTGCGGGGGAGCCGGTGCTGCATGGTCTGGCCGCGCAGCACCGACAGCCGGACCCGCAGGAGCAAGGCGATCCACCACTGCGGGTAGATGCGGAACGCGCCCGCCAGCAGGATCGGCGCGGACAGCAGGCAGGTCGCCATGAGCGCGCTCTGCAGGACCGGCGTACGTCCCTGCTGCAGCTGCTCCACGACGTGACCCCAGAAGTAGCCGGTGAGTGCGCCGTACGCCCCGAGCAGGCTGGAGAGCAGGAACAGGGCTGCTCCGACGAGGCCCCAGCGCGGGTGGGTGAGCAGCAGCGAGAGGGTGGCGCGCGACAGGGAGGGTCCGCTGCCGACGACCTGCTCGTCGCGCGGCGCGCCGGCTCGGCGCGCGCTGCCCAGCGCCTGGGTGTCCCTCGGCGCCACGCCCCCCTCGGCACCGGCCGCCTCCAGCAGCGTGCGGAAGGGGCCGGGTTCGGTCGCGAGGCCGGCGCGCGTGCCGTGCTGGACCACCCGGCCGTGGTCGAGCACGGCGACCAGGTCGGCCCGGGCGGTGGTCCCGAGGCGGTGCGCGATCAGCAGGCCGGTGCGTCCGGTGAGCAGCCGGTCGGCGGCGCGCACGACCCGCTGCTCGGTCACCGGGTCCATCCGGGCGGTCGCCTCGTCGAGGACGACGACCTGCACGTCGCGCACCAGCAGGCGGGCGAAGGCGACGAGCTGTTCCTCGCCGGCGGACAGGGTCGTGCCGCCTGGACCGAGCAGCGTCTCGAGCCCGTCCGGCAGACCCGCCACCCAGTCGTCGAGGCCGAGGTCGGACACGGCCTGCTCGACCGCGCCGGGCGCGACGTCGACGAACAGCGTGATGTTGTCGCGCAGGCTGGCAGCGAGCACCTCGGTCCGCTGCGTCACGACGCCGACGGTGCTGCGCAGCGACTGCAGCGACAGGTTCAGCACGTCCACGCCGCCGAGCAGGACGGCACCGGGCGGGGGGTCCATCGCCCGGGAGACCAGCGCGGCGAGGGTGGACTTGCCCGAGCCGGTCCGGCCCACGAGCGCCAGCGTCTGACCCGCGGGGAGCTCGAGCGTGACGTCGTCGAGCGCGAACGTCCCCTCGGGGTAGTGGAAGTGCAGCCCCCGCACCGACAGCGACAGCGACCCGGAGGGTACGGCGAGGCCGCCGGTCGGCTCAGGCTCCGCCTCGAGCATGGACCGCAGGCGGGTGAGCGCGCCGAGGCCGGCCTGCAGGTCCGGCAGGTGGCGACTGATCTGGTCGATCTGGCCCACGAACGTCGTGGTGACGAGGAACAGGGTCACCAGAGCGGCCGTCGAGAGGTCGCCGCGCACCACGAGCGCGGTGCCGGCCAGCGCCGTGGCCGCCAGGAGCCCGTGGAGCACCAGCCCCGCGCGTCGGCCGATCTGGCTCGCGGTCTGGCAGCTCGCAGCGACGCGCGTGTGGACGACCGAGGAGAGCTCGGCGCACCGGCGGACGAGGTAGGCCTGGCCGAGGCTGGAGCGCAGGTCGTCGCGAGCGGCGACGCCCTCCTCCATCGCGGCGGCGTGGTCGGTCCAGGCGATCTCCTCCGCGAGCTTGCGGCGCGCGATCTCGGGAGTGAGCGGCCGGATGACGAGGAAGGTCAGCCCCCCGACGAGGGGGAACAGCACCCACGCCGGCCACCAGGTCAGGCCCGCCACCACCCACATGGGGAGGGCCCGCAGCAGGGTACGGACCAGGTCCCAGACCATGCGCCGCATCAGGTTGCCCAGCTCGTGGGTGTCGTCGTCGACCCGGTCCAGCACCTCACCCACCGCCTGCTCGGACAGCACGGAGAGGGGCTGGTGCAGCGCCGCACGCAGCAGGTCGGCGCGCAGCCGGCCCTCGGCGCGGTCCACGACGCCGGCCCAGGCCGCCCGACCGGCGGTGTCGAGCACCGCTGCTCCGACGATGCAGAGGGCCAGGACCGTGACCAGCCGGCCGGTCGGTCCTGCCGCGACGCGTCCGGCGACGACCGTCCCGAGCGTCTGTGCGACGGCGGCGACAGCGGCCCCCACGAGTGCCCAGGTCGTGACCCGTCCGCGCACGCGCCCGAGGCCGACCGTGCGGTCGGCCGGCAGAGGCGGGAGCGCGTCGTGGCGCGTCGGGTCAGGGGCGAGCAGTGTCATGGCGGTCCGACGCTACGTGGTCGGTCCGACAGCCGTCGCCTGGTTTGTCGGCCGCCTGGCCGCTCGCTGGTGTGCCTGAGGTTCTGCAGTCAGCCCTCGGCGAGCGGGTCGCAGAGCTTGCAGGGCGTGAGCCCGGCGGTCGAGTCGGTGACGGATCGCAGGTCGGTCTTGGTCTCCACCGCGATGCAGTCGGGCCGGTGCATCATCGTGCCGGTCTTCGTGGCGACCAGGCTCGGCGAAGGGGTGCCCTTGCGCGTGCGCGGGGTGCTGGCGACCGCCTGCTCCTGCAGCAGGGTCTCCATCCGCAGCATCACGGCGGTGAGCTCCTCGCGCCCGGAGCGGTTCTCCTTCACCAGGAGAGTCAGCCAGTAGGCGAAGTAGACGAACCCGCCGGCGAACACCAGGCCGAGCCCGAACGCGGCGCCAGACAGCAGGTAGGGGACCTGCTCGAACACCAGCACCGTGTTCGACGCACCGAGCCAGCCCAGGACGATGACGATGAGCCCGAGGGGCAGCAGAGTCCCCCCGACGACGAGCATCCAGCGGTCACCCTCGAGCAGGCTTGCTCGGCGGATCCGCAGGGCGGACAGGTTGTCGGCGAGGCGGTCCTGACGAACGGTCGCGTCGGCGGTCATCGGTTTGCCTCCAGGGGGCACAGCGCGGCGCCGGGCGTGAGCACCCGGTCAGGGAGCCGGCGCATGCCGGCCATGAGCAGGAAGGACCCGAGCAGCCCGAGGACGATCGCGGCGGGGCTGACCCCGTCGGGAAGGGCGAAGGACCGGGCAGCGACGGCGGGCGCCGGGGTCACCTCGACGGGGTCCGTGGTCGGTGGGAGCACGGGCGGCTCGACCGTGCCGAGGACGGGCGGGGGAGCAGTGTCCACGATGCCGGTGATGCCGGAGGCCGGCGGCGCCACGGGCGGAGCCACCGAGGGCGGCTCGTTCGTGACCGGCGTGCTGGGTGGCACGAAGTCCGGCAGGGCGGGTGCCGCGTCGACGGCGGCGGACGCCCCGCCGAGCGTCACCGTGATGTCGGAGCCGGACTGCGGCGGGCTCCAGAAGATGACCAGGCTCCCCGCGGTGTACTCCACGCTGGCGCCGTCGACGTGGCTCTGCGGCGGACCGAGCAGGATCGTCATGCCCGCGTTCGCCAGCGCGGTGTTCACCGCGGCCTGCGCGGTCTGCACCGGGACCGGCGAGCTGCCCGCCACGTGCACGCCGTCACCGTCCACGGTCACCGGCTGCCCCGCGACGGTCATCCCGCTGACGACGGTCTTGCCGGTGGCCTTGCCCGTGGTGCCGTCGGTCGTGGCGACGACCTCGGAGGTCACCGAGGCGATCGTCACGACGCCGGCGAGAGTGATGTCGGACGCGCTGCTGCTCCCGGACGCCCTCGCCACGGCGGGGCCGGTCAGCTCGACGGCGCTGCGCCCGGTCGTCTTGCCGAAGGAACCGACGGGAGTGACCTGCGAGCTCTCGACACTGGCGTCGGCGGTCGACCTCGTGCCCTTGGCGGTCGCCTTCATCGACGTCCCGGGCACGCTGTCGTAGGACGCGGTCTCGTGGTCGGTGTTGGTCTCGGCCGTGGCCCTGACCGGGTCGTTGAGCATCCGTGCCTGGTCCGGGATCTGGCCGTCGCTCGCCGTGATGAGCAGCGAACCGATGTCGGCGGCGAGGGCACCGGGCCAGACGATCGCCGCCACGCCCTTGCCCAGCGGGCCGTTGCGCAGCGTGCTGGTGGCCTCGGGCTGGACGAGCTCGCAGCCGTTCTGCCCGGCGGCGGAGGCGAAGCAGAAGTTGGGCTCGTGGAGGCGCACCTGGGCGCCGGTCGCCCGAGCGGACAAGGCGAAGTAGCCCAGCCCGGAGCCCGGCTCGGCAGCAGCGGAGACGCTCGCCGTGAGGGGGCCGAACGCGAGCACCACCGTCGACAGCAGCGTGCTGGCTCCGGTCGCAGCGAGAGCGCGTCGAGATCGGGTCATGCGGCACCTCCGAGGTAGGCCTCGTTGACGAAGTCGGCCACGTCCGCGGGCTGGCCGACCATGGCGATCCGGCCACCGGTCATGACCGCGGCGTAGTCGGAGACGGCGAGCGCAGTCTTGGCGAACTGCTCCACGAGCAGGATGCTGATGCCTTCCTCGGCGAGCTGGGCGACCACCTCGTACAGCTCCGAGACGATCTTGGGTGCCAGCCCCATCGAGATCTCGTCGAGGAGCAGGACGGCAGGGTTGGTCACGAGCGACCGCGACATCGCGAGCATCTGCTGCTCACCGCCGGACATGGTTCCCGCGAGCTGGTCTCGCCGCTCCCCGAGGCGGGGGAACCGCGCGTACGCCGTCTCCTGCACCTCTGCGGTGGACAGGTCGCTGGCGTAGGTGAACATGCGGAGGTTCTCCGCGACGGTGAGGTTGGGGAACACCCCGCGTCCCTCAGGGATGCGGCAGACCCCGGCCTTGGCGAGGTTCTCCGGCGCGACGCGGTTGACGTGGGTGCCGGCGACGTGGACGCAGCCCTTGGCGGGCTTCATGTGGCCCGAGGCGATCTTCATGGTCGTCGTCTTCCCGGCGCCGTTCGGGCCGAGCAGCGCGAAGACGGTGCCGGCCGGGACCCGCAGCGAGACGCCGTGCAGCACCTCGATGCGCCCGTAGCCGGCGACGACGTCGATGAGCTCGATGGCGGGGGTCATCTAGTCGGCTCCGAGGTAGGCGGCTTGCACGGCGGCGTCGGCCTGCACCTCGCGGGGCGTCCCCACGCAGATGATCCGGCCGAAGTCGAGGACGTGGATGCGGCTGCAGACACGCATGACCAGCTCCACGTCGTGCTCCACGATGAGGACGGCCATCCCGCCCTCGGCGAGGTCGAGCAGCAGGTCACCCAGGGCTTCGCTCTCGGCGATGTCCAGCCCGGAACCGGGCTCGTCGAGCAGCAGCACGTTCGGCTTGGTGGCCAGGCCGCGCCCGAGCTCCACGAGGCGCGCGAGGCCGGTCGGCAGCGCGTCGACGCGCTCGTTGGCCACGTGGCGGATCCCGACGCGGTCCAAGATGGCCTCGGTGACCTCACGGGGGTTGCTCCCGTCCTTGCTCCACGAACGCCGGAACTCCGCGGCCGCGAGCACGTTGTCGGCGGCGGTGAGCGTGCCGAAGACCTCGAGGCGCTGGAAGGTGCGGGCCAGTCCCAGCCGCGCCCGCTTGTACGGCGAGAAGGAGCTGACGTCCTTCCCACTGAGGTAGACCCGTCCCTCGGACGGCGCCTCGAGGCCGGTGATGATGTTGAACGTCGTCGTCTTGCCCGCGCCGTTGGGCCCGATCAGCCCGGTGACCTGCCCTCGTCGGGCGGAGATCGTGGCGCTGCTGACGGCCTGGACGCCGCCGAAGCGGACGCTGACGCCGTCGACGGTGAGCAGGTTCTCCGGATCGGTGGGATCGACCGGCGGCAGCGTGGGGACGTAGGACTCGAGATCAGGAGCGGACAAGCCGTGCCTCCTGGAGGTCGTTCGAGACCGGGCTGAAGGTCGGTGGGGGGGTCGTCCGGCCGTACTTCGCACGCAGGAACGCACCCGCCTTGGAGACCTGGCCGCCGACCCCGTCCGGGTCCCGCCCGATGCTGATGGCGGCGATGCCGGTCAGGAGGTAGGCGAGCTGGACGCGCGCCGGGACGAGGTCCTGCAGGGTCGGGAACATCGCGATGGTGAAGGCCCCGAAGAGCGCTCCCGTCACGGTGTTGACCCCACCGATGCGGAGGGACAGCAGCAGCGCGAGGCTGCCGAGGACGGTGAAGTCCAGGGGGCTGACCCGGCCCTGCTGACCGCCGAACAGGGCGCCCGCGACGCCGGCCAGCGCGGCGGACGCCGTGAACACGGCGACCTTGACGACGGTGGTGTTGACGCCGAGCGTCGCGCAGGCGGCGGGGGAGTCGTTGAGGGCGGTCAGCTGGCGTCCCCAGCGCCCCCGGCGCACCGCGAGCAGCGCGACCGCGCCGAGGCAGAACAGCGCGGCGCACAGCAGGAAGAAGGCCTTGTCGGACTCCGTCGAGATGCCGGGGAGATGCACCCGCTCCACGGCCAGCTGGCCACCGGCGCCGAGCTGGAAGGGGAAGAAGGAGGCGTCGAGGCCACCGGCGAAGGCGAAGGTCGCCAGCGCGAGGTAGAGCCCCCGGAGGCGGGCGGTGGAGATGGCGATGACCGCGCCGCAGGCACCGGCCAGCGCGGCGCCGTACAGCAGTCCCATGATCGAGCCGTTCGTCCACGTGCCCATCGCGAACGCCCCGAGCCCGACGAACGACAGGTGCGACAGCGAGGTCTGTCCGGCGTACCCGGTCAGCAGCACCAGCGGCAGCATGACCAGGCCGAGGACGGCGACGCGGCCCGCGGTGGCCAGGTGGCCGGACGAGAGGGTGTTGGCGAGGAGGATGCAGAACACGAACAGGCCGACAGCGCTGGCTGCCGACTGGCGCAGTCCCGGCACGGTGGGGGTGGCGCGCCCGGCGGCGCTGCTGGTCCGCAGTCGCGCGGCGGGGATGAAGACGAGCAGCGCGAACAGGAAGATCATCGGGACGGCCTTGGCCAGGTGGGCGAAGGTGTCCTCGGCGAACGGGATGAGCGGGGCGAGCTTGGCCTCGTAGAACTGGGCGAGCAGGCCCAGGACGAGGGCGCCGACCGCCGTACGGGGCAGGCTCTTCAGGCGTCCGAACAGTGCCGCGGCGTACCCGTTGATCACCAAGAGGGTCAAGGTGATGCTCTCGAGGTTCACGATCGGGGCGAGCAAGATCCCGGCGAGGGCGGCGAGGGACGAGCCGAGCGCCCAGGACAGCTGCTGGATCCGCACCGGCGACGCCCCGGCCATGGCCGTCAGCTCAGGGTCGTCGACGACGCCGCGCATCGCGATGCCGATCCGCGTCTTCGCGAACAGCACGCGCAGCGCCACCGCGACCGACAGGGCCACGACGACGACAAGGATCTGGCCCCAGTCGATGGTGAGGACGCCGATCCGGACCGGGTCCAGGGAGTTGAGGAACTGCGGGAGCCGTCGGGGCGTCCCGGGAGGCCAGATGTAGTTCGCCGTTCCCAGCAGGAACAGCAGCAGGCCCAGCGTCACCACCAGGGTCACGTCGATCGACGCCCCGTGCAGGGGGCGCATGAGCAGCCGCTCGATCACCGCGCCGAACAACGGAGCAAGCAGGAACAGCACCGTGAACAGGCCGAGCAGCGCGGGCCAGCCCCAGACCACCGTCAACTGCCAGTACGTGAAGGCACCCACCATGCCGATCGCCCCGTGCGCGAAGTTGAAGATGCCCGACGTGGTGTAGGTGACCACGAGGCCGGTCGCCGAGAGCGCGTAGATGCACCCGTAGACGATGCCGAGGACGATCAGCGACAGGTAGATCGCCATGGGCTACTTCGCTGCCGGGTTGTTGTAGTAGCTGCCGTCGCAGCGGAAGCCGGTGGCGGGGCTGACCCGCTGGAACGCGCCGTTGACCACCTTGGTGAGCACCCAGCAGGTCGCGGGCTTCTTGCCCGCGGGGTCGGCCTCGGCGAACATGCCGCTCGCGTCGAACTTGTGGATGCTCTTGAGCGCGGACATGACGTCCTTGCGCGTCGCCTTGGGGCCGGCCTTCTTCAGCGCGTCGACGAACAGCTGGGCCGAGGCCCACCCGTAGGCAGAGAACAGGTCCATCTGCTGCTTGGGGTTCACGACCTTCATCCACTGCTGGTAGGCCGCGACCGCCGGGATGCGCTGGGCCTCGTCCTTGTTGAAGAACAGGGCGAACTGCTGGTCGTTGATCACGCCCTCGCCCGCGCCCGGGTCGAGGTAGGACAGGAAGTCCGGCGCGTAGGCCGTGGCGCCGAAGACGATCGGCCAGTTGAGGCGCTGCTTCTTCACGGCGTTGACCAGGCGGGCACCTGTCGGGCCGTCGGTGGAGTTCTCGAAGATCATCTGCACGCCGTCGCTCTGCATGCGCACGACGGCTGAGGTGAAGTCGGTGTCGGTGGCGCCATAGGACTCCTCGTGCGCGATGGCGCCACCGCTCTTCTGGATCGCGGCGACGGCGTTGTGCCACGTGGCGGGGCCGGCGCCGACGCCGGCGTAGATGTCGCCGATCTTCTTCCACTTCGCGCCGTAGGTGGAGTTGTAGTAGTCCAGCGGACCGGTGCGCCAGCCCTGGCCCAGCGGCGCGATGCTGAAGTTGTTGGGCAGCTTGGCCGTCGCCGAGCCCAGGGCCGAGTGCACGTCCGGGATGTCCGGCTTGGTCCGGAGGATGTCGGAGCCGCAGTCGTCGTTGAGGCTGAACGAGCCCACGAACGCGAAGACCTTGCCGACCCGGTCGGAGGTCCGCTGCTTGTTGGTGGGGCAGTCGAGCTGGGCGTCGCCGACGTCGAGGTTGAGCTTGCGGCCGTAGATGCCGCCCTGGCTGTTGATCATGGCGAAGTAGGCCTGCGTGCCCACCGGGGCGCCCGCGAACAGGCCCGGGCGAGGTCCGCCGATGTCGGAGACGTTGCCGAGGGTGATGCTGGTCGCGGTCACGCCGACGTCGGTCGCACCGCCGTTCCCCCCGGCGGGCGCCGGTGCGCCGGTGCCCGAGGAGCCGCTGGCGCCGCCGCCTGAGGTCCCCCCGGTCGTCCCGCCCGAGGTCCCACCGGTCGTCCCGCCTGACGTCCCACCCGCTGTGCCCGTGGAGGAACTGCCCGACGTACCGCCGGTGGTGGTGCCCGCGGTGGAACCGCCGGTCGTGCCGTCGCCGCTCGTGCCCCCGGCGTCGCCCCCCGTGCCGAGGCCGGTGGACCCGTTGCCGCCCCCTCCGCCGTTCCCGAGCGCGGCGGCGGCGGCCTGCTGGCGCAGGGTGCTGTCCGCGCGCGAGCCGCAGGCAGTGACGGACAGGAGCACGGCGACGGCGACGGCGCACGAGCTCCGGGTGGAGCGACGCATGGATTTCCCTTTCGTTGCCTGACGGAGGCTTTCGTGTACGGGGCCTACCTGTTGAGGATGCCCTTGTCGGACAGCAGCGCGATGACTTTCCGCGCACTTTCTTCTGCCGGCGACTGGTCGGTCAGCAGGTGCAGCTCCGGGGTCAGCGGCTGCTCGTACGGTGCGTCGACGCCCGTGACGTTGGTGGCCTGCCCCGCCGCGGCCTTGCGGTAGAGCCCCTTGGGGTCGCGGTCCTGCACGACCGACAGCGGCGCGTCCACGAAGACCTCGAAGAACTCCCCGTCGTCCAGGCGCGCGCGCACCTGGTCGCGGTCCGCGCGGTACGGCGACACGAGCGTCACGAGGACGATGAGACCGGCGTCCGCCATGAGGCGCGCGACCTCGCCGACCCGCCGGATGTTCTCGACGCGGTCCTCGGCGGTGAAGCCGAGGTCCTTGTTGAGGCCGTGCCGGACGTTGTCCCCGTCGAGCAGGTAGGTGTGCCGGCCTTGCGCGTGCAGCTGGCGCTCGACGAGGTTGGCGATCGTCGACTTGCCGGCGCTCGGCAGACCGGTGAACCAGACGACCGCGGGTCGGTGGCCCTTGAGGGTGGTGTGCGCGGCCTTGGTCACGTCGAGGGCCTGCCAGTGCACGTTGTCGGCCTTGCGACTGGCCTTGCGCAGCATGCCGGCGCCGACGGTGTTGTTGGTCAGTCGGTCGATGATGATGAAGCCGCCGAGGTCGCGGTTGACGACGTACGGGTCGAACGGCACGGCGCGGTCGAGGCGGAGCGTGACCTCGCCGATCTCGTTGAGCTGCAGGGTCTCCGCGGGCTCCTGCGCCATGGTGTTGACGTCGACCTTGTGGGCCGGGGCGCTGATGGTCGCGGTGACGGTCCGGGCGCCGGTCTTGAGCAGGTACGGGCGTCCAGGCTGGAGGGCGTCCTCGGTCATCCAGACCAGCGTCGCGACGAACTCGCTGGCGACCTCGGGCGGGCTGTCCGCGGTGGCGAGAACGTCACCGCGGCTGACGTCGACCTCGTCGGTGAGGGTGAGGGTGACCGACTGGCCGGCGACGGCCTCGGGCAGGTCGCCGTCGAAGGTGACGATGCGGGCGACGGTGGAGACGCGGCCGCTGGGTAGCACCCGGACCGGGTCGCCGGGGCGGACGGTGCCGGCGGCGACCTGCCCGGCGAACCCGCGGAAGTTCAGGTCCGGCCGCGACACCCACTGCACGGGCAGGCGGAACGGCTGGTGCTGCAGGGCGTCCTCGACCTCGACGCTCTCGAGGTGCCCGAGCAGGGTCGGGCCGGTGTACCAGGGCGTGTTCGGGCTGTGGGTGAGGATGTTGTCGCCCTTGAGGGCACTGGTCGGGATGGTGGTGATGTCGGTCAGCCCGATGCCGGCGGCGAACGCGCGGTAGTCGGCGTCGATGGCCTCGACGACCTCCTGCGAGTAGTCGACCGCGTCGACCTTGTTGACCGCGAGGACCACCTTGGTGATGCCCAGCAGGGACACCAGGTAGGAGTGCCGCCGGGTCTGCGTCAGCACCCCGCGGCGCGCGTCGATGAGGATGATCGCGAGGTCGGCGGTCGAGGCGCCGGTGACCATGTTGCGGGTGTACTGCTCGTGGCCGGGGGTGTCGGCGACGATGAACTTTCGCTTCTGGGTGGAGAAGAAGCGGTAGGCCACGTCGATCGTGATGCCCTGCTCGCGCTCGGCGGCGAGGCCGTCGACGAGCAGCGCGAGGTCGAGCTCGCCGCCCTGCGTGCCCATGGTGCGGCTGTCCGCGGTGAGCGCGGCGAGGGTGTCCTCGAAGACCATCTGCGACTCGTAGAGCAGCCGACCGATGAGGGTCGACTTGCCGTCGTCGACGCTGCCGCAGGTGATGAAGCGCAGCAGGCTCTTGTGCTCGTGCTCCTTGAGGTAGCCCTCGATGTCGGAGGCGATGAGGTCGCGCTGCTGCGCCATGTCCTCGGCGGCGGTCGTGGGGGTGGGGCTGCTCACTAGAAGTACCCCTCCTGCTTCTTCTTCTCCATGGATGCCTTGCTGTCGTGGTCGATGAGGCGGCCCTGTCGCTCGGAGGTGGTGGCCAGGAGCATCTCCTGGATGATCGCCGGCAGGGTGTCGGCCTCGGACTCGATGGCACCGGACAGGGGGTAGCAGCCGAGGGTGCGGAAGCGGACCTTCTTGCGCATGGGCACCTCGCCCTCGCGCAGCCGGAAGCGCTCGTCGTCGACCATGATCAGCGTGCCGTCACGTTCCACGACCGGACGCTCCGCGGCGAGGTACAGCGGGACGATCTCGATGCCCTGCAGCGCGATGTACTGCCACACGTCGAGCTCGGTCCAGTTGGACAGGGGGAACACCCGGACGCTCTCGCCCTGGTTCACGCGGCCGTTGTAGACGCGCCACAGCTCAGGGCGCTGCTGCTTGGGGTCCCATCGGTGGTCCTTGGTGCGGATGGAGAAGATGCGCTCCTTGGCGCGGGACTTCTCCTCGTCGCGGCGGGCGCCGCCGAACGCGAGGTCGAACCGCCCCGCCTCGAGCGCCTGCTTGAGGCCCTCGGTCTTCCACATGTCGGTGTGCGTGCCCGAGCCGTGGTCGAACGGGTTGATGCCCAGGCGCTGCGCCTCGGGGTTGTGGTGCACGATGAGGTCGGCGCCGAGCTCCTTGGCCGTCCTGTCGCGCATCCGGTACATGTCCTGGAACTTCCACGTCGTGTCGACGTGCAGGAGCGGGAACGGCAGCTTGCCCGGGAAGAAGGCCTTCTTCGCCAGGTGCAGCATGACCGCGCTGTCCTTGCCGATGCTGTAGAGCATCACCGGCCGCTCGGACTCCGAGACCGCGTCGCGCATGATCGCGATGCTCTCGGCCTCCAGCCGCTGCAGATGAGTGAGCCGGGTCATGGGTTGCACACCTCGATCGCGGTCGCGGCGTACTCCGGGCGGCACACCAGCAGGTCGGGCAGGTAGGGGTCGTCGCGGTTGTAGACCAGGGGCGAGCCGTCCAGCCGGCTCACGTGCAGCCCGGCAGCGGCCGCGACAGCGACGGGGGCGGCGGAGTCCCACTCGTACTGACCACCGGAGTGCGCGTAGACCTCGATCTCGCCGAGGACCACGGCCATCGCCTTCGCCCCCGCCGAGCCCATCGGCACCAGCACGCCGTCGAGCGCCTCCGCCAGGCGCGCGCTGTGCTCGGACGGTCGGGTCCGGCTCACCGCCAGGCGCGGCTTCCCGGCGTACGGCGTCAGCACCGGCAGGTCGGCGCCGGTCGCCAGCGTGCGGCCGCGTGCGGGCAGGGCGACGGCACCGATGGTCGCCGTACCGTCGAGGCAGAGGGCGACGTGGACGGCCCAGTCGTCGCGGGGCGGCTCGGAGTACTCCCTCGTGCCGTCCAGGGGGTCGACGATCCAGACCCGGCTCATGCTCAGCCGCGCCGGGTCGGCGGCGCCCTCCTCGGACAGCACGCCGTCCGCGGGCCGCAGGCGGGCGAGCTCGGCCATCAGGTGCACGTGCGCCTCGCGGTCGCCGGCGTCCTTGAGCTCCTTGCCCTCGAGTCCGGTGGTGCGCAGGGCGAGCAGCAGCTCACCGGCGGAGGTGGCCAGGTCGCGGGCGACCTCGTGGTCGGTGCGGGCGTCGGGGGAGGCGGTGTCAGTGGTGATCATGAGACCACCACTCTGCCGAGCGCGTCCTGCAGCAGTCCAGGCAGGTCGCTCTCACCGTCGTCGGCGAGCCAGCTGTCGAGGGAGATGCGCACCGCGGCCATGGTCAGCGCGCCCACGAGCAGCGGGCGCGGGTCGCCGGGGACGAGGTCGGGGAACCGGTGCGCGACGGCTTGCGCGATGGCCTGCTCGAACTTCACGTAGACCCGGAGCGTCCAGGCCTCGAGCCCGGGGGAGGCCTGCGACATCCGGGCCTGCTGCAGGACCAGGTCGCGGCCGCCGTTGGCGAGGGTGCCGGCGAAGCCGAGGAAGGTCTCCTGCACGGCCTCGACGGCGGACAGCTCGGGCGGCTGCACGAGCAGGTTGTCGATGAGCAGCTGGCGCCAGGGGATGCTGAAGCCCTCGGCGACCGCGGTCTCCTTGGCGTCGAAGTAGCGGAAGAACGTCGCCCGCCCGATCTCTGCCGCCGCGGCGATGTCGTCGATCGTGGTCGCGTCGACGCCCTTCGCCGTGGCCAGGCGCGCGGCCTCGTCGGCGATCCGCTGGTGGGTGGCGCGGCGCTTGCGCTCGCGCAGGCTCACGTCCGGAGCGGTGATCTGAGACACAGTCGCAAGTTAGACGAAATCTCACGATCTGGGAAGGGGCTGGGCCTACCCGGTCCTGCGATGCGTGCGCGCCCGGTCCGTCACGGAGGTCAGGGCGGCCAGCAGTGCGGTCTGGAAGCGGTCGGACTTGAGCACCAGGCAGGTGTGTCCGCCGTCCACCTCGAACAGCTCCGCTCCGGGGATGGCGGCGGCCAGCCGCCGTTGGCGCTCGGTGGGGATCGCGCGGTCCCTGGTCGGGGCGACCACGGCCGTCGGGACGTCGACACCGCCGATCCAGGACGCCGAGTTGAACCGACCCAGCGCCTCCACGACCACCGGCATGGTCCAGGCGCTGGTGCTGCGGAACTCGTGCAGCCCCCAGCCCTTCTCCGCGGCGGCGGTCGACGGCAGGTCCGGCAGGTTCTGGAAGGCGCGCGCGGAGCGGCCGCGGATGACCGGCCGCAGGGGAGTGAGCGCCCCGGTCATCAGCGGGAAGTAGAGCTTCTCGAGCGTGCCGCCGCGGAAGTTGCGCGCGGTGGCGCACAGCACCAGGCCCTCGACGCGCTGCGGGTGCCGCTGCCAGACCAGCTGGGCCACGAGTCCGCCCATGGAGTAGCCGGTGGGGATCGCGCGGTCGATGCCCAGGGCGTCGAGGACGGCGACGACGTCGTCCGCGCAGTCCTCGAGGGAGAACCTCGGCGACTGGATGCCACGGCCGTGCCAGCGCAGGTCGAGGATCACGACCCGGTAGTGCTCGTTGAGCGCGGCGAGCACGGGGTACCAGGACAGGTAGCCGGTGCAGCCGAGCGCGTGCAGCAGCACCACGGTCGGGGCGCCCTCCGGGCCGGGGGAGTCGACGACGTACGTCGTGCCCCGGTCGGGGAGGTCGAGCTTGCGTCCCGCGGGGACGCTCTCGACGACGGGCGCCTTCACGGTGTTGCGCAGCAGGTAGCCGACCTGTCGCTTGGGGTCGAGCCGCCGCGGGATCCTGACGCTCACGTTCGTCGTACCTCCTCCGGCACGCGAGGGCGTGCACAGGGCATGGACTCACCAGAACGAGAACAGGTTACAGTTCGGTCAGTCGCCAGGTGCGGAAACGAGCTCTTCCAGCGCGTCGGCGAGGTGACCGGTGAACCGGTGGATGTCCGGGAAGGTGTCCGGGCAGGCGATGGCGCTGAAGCTCATCCGCCCTTCGTAGGACCACACGGTGAGGTTGAGCCCGATGCCCTGCAGGATCGGCCCGACGGAGAACAGCTCGTCGAGGCGCGCCCCCGCGACGTGCACGGTCATCGGCGGTCCGGGGACGTTCGACACCACGAGGTTGAACGGGGCCGGGTGCAGGTCAGCCGCCTTGAGGTGGGAGTAGGCGCGCATCACGGCCGAGAACGGCCCGGGTGGCGCGAACTGCAGCCAGCTCTCGAGCATGTCCAAGCCCAGAGTGCGGCCGATGACCTTCGCCTCCGCCGTCGTGCGGTGGATCGCGTGCAGCCGTTCCACCGGGTCCTCGATGTCGGTGTGCAGCGACGTGAACAGGTTCGTCACCGCGTTGCCCGACAGGCGTACGGCGGCCTCGGCGGAGTCGGTGCGCACGGGGACGCCGGCGGTCAGCGAGCCGGTCACCTGCTCGCCCCGGTCGGCCAGCCAGCGCAGCAGCGCACCCGCCGCCACCGCGAGCACGACGTCGTTGAGGGTCACGCCGTGCGCGTCCTTGACCTTCTTGAAGCTGCTGATCGGGATCGTGGCGGTGGCGAAGGAGCGACGGGCGGTGATGGACCGGTTGAACGACGTCCGGGGGGTGTCGAGGATCGGGCGTGGGGTGGCGACGTCGGAGCCGCGCTTGTGGGCGGCGACCGCGACGAGAGCCCGCAGGGTGCGGAGCACCAGGGACGGCACGGTCCAGAGCTGGCGGACCCAGTCGCGCACCCCGTCGCGCAGCAGGTCTCCGCGGGAGGGGGTCGGCTCGCCCTCCCAGGGTGTGTGCGGTAGCTCGGGGACGGCCTCCGGCACCACGTCCATGATGTTCGCGATGAGGGCGTTGGCGGCGTTCCCGTCGGCGAGAGCGTGGTGCATCTTCGTCACGACAGCGGTGCGGCCGTCGGCGAGGCCCTCGCAGACGTGGATCTCCCACAGCGGCCGGCTGCGGTCCAGCGGGGTGCTCGCGATCTCGCCGATGAGCGTCTCGAGCTCGCGCATGCCCCCGGGCGCGGGGACTACGTCGCGCCGTACGTGCCAGCTCTGGTCGAAGTCGCGGTCCTCCACCCAGACCGGGTGGTTGATGCCGAACGGCACCGTGACGAGGCGCTTGCGGAACGGCGGGAGCAGGTGCAGCCGGGCGGCGAGCTCCTCCTGGAGGCGGGCGAAGGTGTAGCCGCCCTCGACGGCGGACGCGTCGACCAGCGCGATCTTCAGCGTGTGCATGTGCAGGGTCGGGGTCTCCATGTACAGGTACCCCGCGTCTGCTCCTGGCAGCCGTTCGACCACAGTGGTCCTGTTCGCTCGGAGGGACTCGCTCGACGGGGCAGTGTTTCCCCCGCGACGGGCTCGGTGCAAGATCCGGGGGTGCCCACCCGTGATCCTGCCGTGCAGAAGCTGCTGGATCAGGCGGTCGTCGACATCGACTCAGGTCGGCTCCCCTCGTGCCAGCTCGCGCTCGCCCGCCACGGTGAGCTGCTGGAGGTCATGACGTACGGCGAGGCGACGGACTCCTCGCGCTACGTCGTGTTCTCCGTGACCAAGGCGGTCGTCGCCGGACTGGTGTGGCAGCTGCTCGGAGAGGGGCTGCTCGCCGAGTCGACGCGGGTCGCCGAGCACATCCCCGAGTTCGACGTCGAGGGCAAGCGCGACGTCACGGTCGAGCACCTGCTCACCCACACCGCAGGCTTCCCGAACGCGCCGATCCGATCCCTCGACGGCGCCACGGCTGAGAGCCGCGCGCGGCGCTTCGCCCAGTGGCGTCTGGACTTCCCACCCGGCAGCCGTACGCAGTACCACTCGGTCGCAGCGCACTGGGTGCTCGCCGACCTCGCCGAGAAGGTGACCGGGACCGACTACCGCGTGGCCTTGCGGGAGCGCGTGCTCGACCCGCTGGGGCTGTCGCGGTTGCAGCTCGGCGTCCCGGTCGACCAGCAGGACGATGTGCTCGACCTGACCATCGTGGGGGAGCCGACCGAGGGTGCTCTGGAGGGGCCCGTGAAGGTCGAAGCCACGACCACGTTGGGCTTCAACGACCCCGAGGTCCGGGCCGTGGGTGTGCCGGGGGGAGGTGCTGTCGCGGGCGCTGCGGACATCGCTCTCTACTACCAGGCGCTCCTGCACAACCCCCACCAGCTGTGGAAGCCGGACCTGCTTGCCGACGCGACGTCGCGGGTGCGCTTCGACCACCTCGACCCGTTCACCGGCGTTCCCGCGAAGCGCACGCTCGGTCTCACGGTCGCTGGCGACGACGGGAAGATGGCGATGCGCGAGTTCGGCAAGGACAACGGTCCCAGGGCGTTCGGTGCGTCCGGCCTCGGTGGGCAGATCGCTTGGGCCGACCCGGATTCCGGCCTGTCGTTCTGCTACCTGACCAACGGGATGGAGGTCGACGTCGTGACGTCGTACGTCCGGTCCTCGCGCCTGTCCACCCTGGCGGGACGTTGCCGAAACCTGCCCGAGACCCCCGTCCCATCAGGAAGAGTGATCTCGTGACCTACAACCTCGCCTCGCTGTTCGAAGCGGTCGTCGACGCCGATCCGGACCGTGAGGTGCTCGTCGTCGGCGACCGGCGCCTGACCTACCGGCAGCTCGACGACCGCGCCAACCGGCTGGCGAAGGTCCTTGCCGGACACGGCATCGGGGCGGGTGACGCGGTCGGGCTGCAGCTGGCCAACGGGCCGGAGTACCTCGAGGGGATGCTCGCGGCGTTCAAGCTCTCCGCCATCCCCGTGAACATCAACTACCGGTACGTCGAACGGGAGCTGCGCTACCTCTACGAGGACTCCGGCATCGTGGCGCTGCTGGTGCACCGGTCGTTCGCCGGACGCGCCGCCGCGGCGCTGGAGGACCTGCCACCACTGTTCCTGCTGCTTGACGTGGACGACCAGAGCGGCGAGCCCGCCGCCGAGGGCTCGCTGGCGTACGAGGAGGCGCTGGCCGCTGCCTCGCCGCGGCGACCGCACGACGAGGGGCGTTCGTCGGACGACCTGTACCTCATCTACACCGGCGGCACGACCGGCATGCCCAAGGGCGTGGTCTGGCGGCACGAGGACATCTTCAAGGCCGCCATGGGTGGCGGGGACCTGACGCAGCAGGGCGACTACGCCACCGGTCCGGCGGACCTCGCCGCGCGACTGCCGGAGAACGGCATCACCGCGCTCGGCGCTCCACCGCTGATGCACGCCGCGGCGCACTGGCTGGCGTTCAACATGCTCTACACCGGCGGCAAGGTCGTGCTCATGCCGCTGGGGCGCTTCGACCCGGCCGAGGTCTGGGCCACCATCGAGTCCGAGAAGGTCTTCAACATCGTCTTGGTCGGCGACGCCATGACCAAGCCGATCCTGGACCACCTCGAGGCGCACCAGGGCGAGATCAACAGCGACAGCCTGTGGGTCATCGCCTCGAGCGGCGCTCCGCTGTCGCAGCACAACAAGGACCGGCTGATGGAGCTGCTGCCGGGACGAATGCTGTTCGACTCCCTCGGGTCCAGCGAGACCGGCACGCTGGGCGCGAAGTCCGGGGGGACCTTCACCCTGAACGCCTCGACCGCCGTGCTGGCGGAGGACAACACGCTCGTGGAGCCGGGGTCCGGCCGGGTCGGCAAGGTCGCTCGCCGAGGGCACGTCCCACTGCGCTACCACAACGACCCGCAGAAGTCGGCCGCAACGTTCGTCGAGGTGGACGGTGTCCGGTGGGCGCTCACCGGCGACGACGCGACGCTCGAGGCCGACGGCACGGTCACGCTGCTGGGACGCGGGTCCCAGTGCATCAACACCGGCGGCGAGAAGGTCTACCCGGAGGAGGTCGAGGAGCCCATCAAGGCCCTTCCCGGTGTCGAGGACGCGCTGGTCGTCGGCGTCCCCGACGAGCGATGGGGGGAGCGGGTGGTCGCCGTCGTGCACGCCACCGGCGCGCTGACGCTGGCCGACCTGCAGGCCCACGTGCGCGAGAGCGTCGCCGGGTACAAGGTGCCCAAGGACCTCGTCCTGGTCGACAAGGTGGTGCGCTCGCCCGCCGGCAAGGCGGACTACCGGTGGGCCAAGGCGGCCGCCGTCGACGCGCTGAGCAAGGGGTAGCGGCATGGAACAGCTCAGTGCGATGGACGCGTCGTTCTTCTACGTGGAGTCGCCCGCCGTACCTCAGCACGTCCTGGGGGTGATGGTGCTCGACGCGGCCGGGTCGGGCGGGAAGTACAGCTACGAGCGGTTCCGGCGCGGCCTGGACGAGCGGGTGCACCTGATGCCGGCGTTCCAGCGTCGCCCGGTCCAGGCCCCACTGAACCTCGACCACCCGTACTGGGTGCACGATCACGACCTGGTGCTGGATGACCACCTGCACCGCGCGACGCTCCCGGCACCGGGGGACCTGCGAGCCCTGGGCCGCTTCGTCGGGGAGGTGGGCTCCACGCTGCTGCCGCGCGACCGGCCGCTGTGGGAGCTGTGGATCGTCGACGGGCTCGAGGGCGGCCGGGTGGCGATGGTGTCGAAGATGCACCACTCGACCATCTACGGCTCCGCGGGCGCCGACATGATGGCGCACCTGCTGGACCTCGACCCGGACGGGCGCGAGGTGGAGAAGGCGCCGGTCATCCCCGACGAGCCGCTGCCCTCCTCGGTCGAGCTGCTCCGGCTCGCGGCGGTCAACGGGGTCAGGCGTCCCGTCCGCACCGTGCGCGGCGCTGCCAGCGCGGTGAAACGGGTCGGCTCGCTCGGTGGCGCTGTCGTGGGTTCGCTGACCAAGCGGTCGTCGGCGGCCCTGCCGTTCAGCGCGCCGCGGACGCTCATCAACGGACGGCTGACCGAGGGCCGGGACACCGCCTTCGCTCGGGTGCCGTTCGAGGACATCAAGGCGGTGAAGAACCACTTCGGCACCAAGGTGAACGACGTCGTGCTCGCGGCGGTGACCACGTCGCTGCGGGAGTACCTACTCGCCCGCGGTGGCCTGCCGAGCAAGCCGCTCGTCGCGAGCGTCCCGATGAACGTCGGAGCAGGGGCGGTCGCCGGGACCGACAAGATCACCGCGATCATGGTGCCGCTGCCGGTGCAGACCGCCGATCCAGTGGAGCGGCTCAAGCAGATCGCCGACTTCAGCGTGGAGAGCAAGGGCTTCACCGATGCGCTGGGCGTCGACACGGTCGGCGAGGTCGCCGAGCTCGTCCCGCCGCTGCTCATGGTCGGCGGCTCCAAGCTGTACGACGGGTTCGGGCTCTCCCGGTTCCACCCGCCGCTGCAGTCCCTCGTGGTGTCGAACATGCCGGGACCACCGATCCCGCTCTACCTCGCGGGCGCGCGGGTCGACGGGGTCTACCCCTTCGGTCCGTTGCTGCCGGGGTCCGGGCTGAACATCACCGTGCTGTCCAACATGGGCAACCTCGACGTCGGCCTGATCGGGTGCCCGTCCCTGGTGCCCGACCTGTGGGACATCGCCGACGGTTTCGCTGCCGCAGTCGCCGAGCTCGTGGCAGCGATCGGTGTGCCGTCGGCGGCGGTCGCGGCTGCCGCGGCGACGCCAGCGGCGACTCCCGCCGCGAAGGAGGCTCCCGCGAAGGAGGCTCCGGTGAAGAAGGCCCCGGTGGAAAGGGCTCCGGTAAAGAAGGCCCCCGTGAAGAACGCAGCTGTGAAGAGGGCTCCGGTGAAGAAGGCAGCGGTGAAGGCCGCTGCCAAGGCCCCTGTCCCGAAGGCGCTTGTGAAGAAGGCCCCGGTCACGAAGGCCCCGGTCAGCAAGGCCCCGGTCAAGAAGCCTGCCGGAGGTTCCTGACGCGCGGCTTCGCGACGGCTACCAGCCGCGGAGCAGGGGCCTTGGGCGGCGGAGGTAGCTGCGGTCGAGGGGGGTGGTCCACCTGAGGCTGCCGTCTTGTTCGCGGGTGACGGTGAAGTAGTGGTGCTTGGCTTGGTGGTGGTGGGTGCACTCGCTGCTGGTGTTGCGCGCGGTGCTGGGTCCTTGAGGCCAAGGCACGAGGTGGTCGCTCTGGCAGTCCCGGGCGAGGCGTCGGCATCCTGGGAACGTGCACGTGAGGTCGCGGGTCTTGATGAACCGAGCCAGTCGCGGGGGCAGGGCGTAGCTGCTGCTGTCGAGGGGACGGTCGTCGACGGCGGCGGTGGTCAGGCGCGCGTGGGCACGGGTCAGCGCCTGGTGGCTCCAGCTGCTGGGGTCCTGCGGTGCTCGCTCCGGGGGCGGGCAGCCGGCGGGGCAGGTGCTGTCGTGGGGCTCGGGCAGGCGGGCGGCTTGGTCGGGTGGTGGGGTGCGGTCGAGCGTGTGGTCGTTCCAGAGCAGGTCGGACTCACTCGGCGGCTCGGGCTCGGGATGACCGTCGTTGTCGGGCTGGTCGTGGTCGGGCTGGTCGTGGTCGGGCTGGTCGTGGTCGGGGGGACCCGAGCTACCGCCACTCGGACCGCTCCCTCCGCCTGAGCCGCCGCCTGGTCCGTCGCCGCCTGGGCTGTCGCCGCCTGGGCTGTCGCTGTCGCCTCGTCCGTGGGGCGGCACGGTGATGAGGACGGTGAGGCGACGGTCGCGGACCTCGTCCCACGCGGCTCGGCCGTGTCCGGCGGGGATGTGGGTGCGGGCGTGGTGGTGCAGCAGGGCGGTGAGCTGCTGCTCGAGGTCGCTGGTCAGGGTGCTGATGAGGTGTTCGAGCTCCGGGTCGTCCTGGTCCTCCGGCCGGACCTCCGGCGCTGCCTCGGGTTCGGGTTCGGTCTGGTGGGTGTGCCCACACCCGTGCTGCCTGGCCGCCTCGTCCGCGGTGGGGGCGGGGAGGTCGGGGCGGTGCACGGTGCTGTCGACGCTGACGAGCGTCCCGTGCTCGTCGACGACTGCGCGGCGCAGCTCGGCCTGCCTGCAGGAGCTCACGCGCTTCTGGGGCGCTGATGAGGCCGAGGCCGGGGATCTCTCCTGGCTCGTCCCCACCTTCGAGGGTCGCGAGGCTCACGATCACCAGCGCCTGCCACGACCCGGGCTGGACGCGTCCGCAGATCAGGTCCATCAGGGTGTCGAACCGGCGCTGGTCCAACGTCCGCTCATCCCCGGGGTGCTTGGGCAGGGCGAGGGTGTCGATGCTGGCCAGGATCATCGCGATCTGACTGGTCGTGCCGGTGGCCCAGAAGCTCGCGTTGCCTCCCGGGTCGGTCTGGTCGGCCCCGACCCGGCGTTCCCGCTTGGCCTTGTCCCACCGCTTGGCTGCCGCGTCCGGGTCCAGCACCATCACCGCAGCGCGGGCGGCCTGCCGCAGCTGATGGGGCGTCCGGGCATCGTGGGCGCCCTGGACGAGGTCGATGACCTGCTCCTGCACCTCACGGGACAGGCCGAGGCCGCAGATCGTGTCGAGCAGCGCATCAGCGTGCCGGATGCTCCAGCCCCCCTGCGACGCCGGGTGTCCCGACCCGGGCCATGACGGCGGGGAACGCGTTGTAGAGCTGGGCGTTCTCGATCCACCGCTGCGCCGTCCCCGAGCTCTCCGACAACGCCAACGCGAGCTCGTCACTGACGTAGTCACGATGCCCGATCAGCACGTCCTCGGTCGCGAACGCGTTCAGCTGCACCCGCAGCTCGTGGTCGAGCTGCGCCCGGCGGGCGACGAGGTCCTCGATCACCCGCAACCGCGCGCGTGCCCGCGCGGGGCGGGTCAGCGGCGCAGCGAGCTCGGACATGACATAAAGACTACCCTGAACCACCGACAAAATCAGAGAAAAACCTTGTTATGCATGAGAAATTCTGAGGCCCGCTCCGGAGCGCACCCTCCTTTCGCGCTACCGATTCGATCCTGTCCGACGTCCCGTACGGCGTCTGTGTCCCCGCCGTCGGACAGCAGAACCGAGAGCCTGCTGCAGAACCGCAGGACGGCCTCGATTGCCGTGACCGCAGGCAGGTCGGGCGCGAATCCGCCGCGAATCAGAACTGTCCGACATTCGGGTGCGTGGCTGTGTCCCCAGTGTCGGACAGCTGACCGGACAGCTGACAGGACAGCTCGACTCGGACTCGCCTTCGCTGAGCCGCCGGAGGTGACAACGGCCGACGCGAGACCTCACGCCGGCGCTGGCTCAGGCCAGTTCGAGGCGCAGGTGCACGGTGTCGCCCGCTTCGACGCCAGCCTTGCGTCGTACCGGCTTCTTGACGGGCAGGATGAAGCTGTCATCGCTCGGGAACACCGAGGTGCTCCAGGTCTGGTCGCCGAGGGTGACGACGACCTTCACCGATCCGAAGCCGCCTGCCTGCTCCTCCGCCGCGTCCTCCAGCGCAGCCCAGGGCGGCACCGTGACGAAGTGCCACGGCCCGTCCCGCCAGAGCCACAGGTCGGCGTCGAAGTCGAGGGACACCTCGCGACGGTAGGACGTACGGCGCTGCGCCGCCCGAAACGGGAGCCTCGGCGGGATGATGAGCCACGAACCAGGCGACGCGGAGGCGTGATGAGTACGACCAAGGACAAGCAGCAGGCACCCGCGCCCGACCCCCTGCGGCACCACCGGCTCCATCGCGGCAAGGGGGCCTTCGGCGACGGCTTCGTCCCTCGGCTGGCGGAGAAGGTCGCCGACACGATGGGGACGGTGCAGTTCGTCGTCGCGTCGACGCTGGTCATCATCACGTGGGTGCTCGTCAACCACGTCGTGACGTTCCTGCGCACGTCGTACGACGGTCTGCTGCACGGGAGGGGCTTCGACCCGGCCCCGTTCATCCTGCTGAACCTGGTGTTCTCCGCCGTCGCCTACTACTCGGCGTCGATGGTCATGATCGCGCAGAAGGCCCAGGCACATCGCGACCAGGCGCGGGAGGAGGCCGACGCCACGCATCGCGAGGAGCTCGCGGCGACGCAGGCGGAGCTCATCCAGCAGAACACGACGCTCACAGAGGACGTGCACCGGCTGACCGAGCAGATCCACGCGTTGCTCGTGCGGAGCGACAACGCCTCAGGGGCCCTCGGTGAGAGCCCCTGAGGCGTTGCGGTGGGGTGAGTGACGGGGCTCGAACCCGCGACAACCGGGATCACAACCCGGTGCTCTACCAGCTGAGCTACACCCACCATGGAACGGCGCGAAGTCTAGCGGACCTCCGGCGCTGCAGCGGGGTCGGCGAGCAGGAGCACCGGACCGCCGCGCGACCGCTTGCTCGCGTAGAGCGCGCGATCGGCCAGCGCGTACAGCGCGCCGCCCGCGAGGCTCACTCCGCTCGGTGAGAAGGCCGCGCCGAGGCTCGCGGTGACGACCAGACCCGGGGTGACCTCCGCCCACGTCTCGGCGGTGACCGTCGCCGCGACCTCCTGAGCGCGAGCCAGCACGGAGCCGGCGTCGAGGTCGGAACCCCGCAGGACCAAGGCGAACTCGTCACCGCCCTGACGTACGGCGAGGTCGTCGGGCCGCACCGCCGCTCTGAGCAGGAGCCCGAGTCGGCGCAGGACGTCGTCACCGGCGGCATGTCCGAACTGGTCGTTGATGCTCTTGAAGTCGTCGAGGTCGAGGAGCAGCAGCGCCGTCGGTCCGCTGCCGCCATCGCGCGCGAGCCAGTCGTCGAACCGTCGTCGGTTCAGCAGTCCCGTCAGCGGGTCGGTGTCCACGGCCCGAGCGAGTCGCTCGTGCTCGGCGCGCCGCCGCTCCACGGCCTGGGCGGCGAGCGCGGCGCTCAGCACCGTCTCCCGTGCCTGCCACAGCCTTTCAGTGAGCAGCGCTGCGTGCTCGCGTTGGGCCTGTACGGCGGGACCGTCCACACCTGCGCTGAGCACCTGGGCGCGCACCCAGAGGGGAAACGACGAGGACCCTGACGAGGAGGACAGCGACGTCGAGAGCTCTTCGGCCGGTCCGGACTGGCCCAGCGTGCGAAACGCCTGCAGCGCGGTCGCGGCACGCAGGAGCGGGAGGGCCTCGACGTCCCCTGCCTCCCCGAGTCTCTGCGCGTGCACCTCGAGCGGCAGCTCTGGCGGATGGCCCAGCAAGACGCAGAGGGTGTCTCGGAGGGCTTCGACGTCCTGCCGCCACAGCGGGCGCAGTGGCCGGGCCAGCGCCGCCGGAACCAACGATGCCGCCTCCCTCAACCGGGTCGCGGCGGCGGCTGCCTGTCCCACCTCCAGCAGCGCCAACCCGTGCTCGAGCCCGACGATCACGCGGTTGACGGCGACCGCTTCGGTCTGGCGGGCGACCTCGGCAGAGCGCTCGTGGTGGAGCGCGTGCTGGTAGAGCTCGTCCACCAGCTCCCACAGGCGCAGGGTGTTCAGGGCACCAGCCGTGACGACGTAGCCGAGGCAGCGCTCCGGGCTGTCGCTGCTCTCCTCGAGGAGTGCGACGGCGCGGCTGCTCGCCGAGACAAGGCCGGCAGCGTCCCCGGTGCCCGCGCAGACCAAGGCGTGCAGGCCCTCGGCAATGCCGCGTTGGGCGGGGGACTCGGCCGCTTCCCGCAGCCCCGTGACGGCAGCCTCCACGGCAGGGTCGCCGGACACGACGGCGTGGATGGTGCGGGCGGCGGCGAGGACGAACAGCACGTCGGGCCATGCCTGGGCAGCGGCCTCGGCCTGCCAGGTGCGGGCGAGCGCGACGGAACGCTGCTCACCCTGCACCTCCTCGACGAGGGCGAAGGCGTCAGCGAGTGCCTCCGCCCGGGTCGTCATCCCGGCGGTGCGGGGGCGAGCAGGGCGGCTGCCGCCGCCGCCTCGTCACTCGTCGGCCCGGGCTGGGGGACGAAGACGGTGGACCGGTAGTACGCAAGCTCCTTCACGGACTCGAGGATGTCGGCGAGGGCCCGGTGGCCACCAGCCTTCTTGGGTGCGTTGAAGTAGGCCCGCGGGTACCAGCGCCGCGCCAGTTCCTTCACCGAGGAGACATCCACCATGCGGTAGTGCAGGAACGCGTCAAGCTCGGGCATGTCTCGTGCGAGATAGCCCCGGTCGGTGCCGATCGAGTTGCCGCACAGCGGTGCCTTGCCCGGCTCGACGTACTGCCGCAGGAAGGCCAGCACCTGTTGCTCGGCCTCGGCGACCGTCACGGACGAGGCGAGCACCTCGTCGGTCAGCCCGGACACGGCATGCATGTCCCTCACGACGTCGGGCATGCGGGACAGCTCCTCCGCCGTGGCGCCGATGACGATGTCGACGCCGTCGCCCAGCACGTTGAGCTCGGAGTCGGTGACCAGGGCCGCCACCTCGATGAGCAGGTCGGAGCCCAGGTCGAGCCCGGTCATCTCGCAGTCGATCCACACCAGCCGGTCAGTCACCGGACCACCCTACGAGGGTGGCGGCCGATAGGGTCCGGAAGCATGAATGACATTGCCGACCGACTGGGCAAGGCGTACGCGTTCGACGGTCCTGCACTCGAGCTCGGCGCCCTCGTGCTGGACGGTGAGGCGCATCCCGAGGCGCGCATCCGGATGCCCCTGTCGATGCTGAACCGGCACGGCCTCGTCGCCGGTGCCACGGGCACGGGGAAGACCAAGACGCTGCAGCTCATTGCCGAGCAGCTGTCCGCCAACGGGGTCCCGGTCTTCCTCGCCGACATCAAGGGCGACGTGTCCGGGATGGCGGCCCCCGGTGTCGACAGCGACCGGATCGCGAAGCGGGCGACGGAGACCGGGACCGACTGGACGGCCACCGGCTTTCCCGTGGAGTTCCTGAACCTGGGCGGGAAGGGCGGGACCGGCGTTCCGGTGCGGGCGACGATGACGTCGTTCGGTCCCGTCCTGCTGAGCAAGGTCCTCGGGCTGAACGAGACGCAGGAGTCCTCCCTGGGGCTGGTCTTCCACTTCGCCGACAAGGCTGGCCTCCCGCTGCTCGACCTCAAGGACCTTCGGGCGGTCATCGCCCACCTGATCAGCGACGAGGGGAAGGCCGAGCTCAAGGAGCTGGGCGGGCTGTCCTCCGCGACGGCGGGGGTGATCCTGCGTGAGCTGATCGGTCTCGAGAACAACGGCGGGGACACCTTCTTCGGGGAGCCGGAGTTCGACACCGCCGACCTCATGCGCCTCGCGCCGGACGGTCGGGGCCTGGTCACCCTGATGGAGCTGCAGGGACTGCAGGCCTCGCCGCAGCTGTTCAGCACCTTCCTGATGTGGCTGCTCGCGGACCTGTTCCACGACCTGCCGGAGGTCGGCGACGTCGACAAGCCGAAGCTGGTCTTCTTCTTCGACGAGGCGCACCTGCTGTTCGACGACGCGTCCAAGGCGTTCCTCGACGCGATCGCGCAGACCGTGCGCCTCATCCGCTCCAAGGGCGTCGGCGTCTTCTTCGTCACGCAGACGCCGAAGGACGTGCCCGCTGACGTCCTCGCGCAGCTCGGGAACCGGGTACAGCACGCCCTTCGCGCCTTCACCCCCGACGACGCCAAGGCGCTGAAGGCCACGGTGGGGACCTTCCCCAAGAGCGACGTGTACGACGACCTCGGGGAGCTCCTGCAGTCTCTCGGCATCGGCGAGGCCGTCGTGACGATCCTGTCGGAGAACGGCGCGCCCACCCCGGTGGCCTGGACGCGCATGCGCCCGCCGGCCTCGCTGATGGCCCAGCTCGACCCTGCCGCCCAGACCGCCATTGTCGCCGGGAGCCCGCTGATGGCTGAGTACGGCACACCGGTCGACCGCGACTCGGCGTACGAGAGGCTGCTCGCCAAGGTGGTTCCGGAGCCGGAGCAGCCCCCTGCCGCACAGCAGAAGCCCACCCCGGCGCAGGAGCAGCCCTGGCCCGAGGCGGGTGCCGCTGCAGGTGCCGGTGCGGTCGTCGGGGCGGTCCTCGGTTCCAGCGTGTTCAAGTCGTTCGCGCGGTCCGCGGCCTCGGCCGCGGGACGGGAGATCAGCCGGTCGATCTTCGGAACCGCCCCCCGGCGCCGGACGACCAAGCGCCGCCGGTAGGTGTCACCGCACGGATGTGCGGGGTTGTGAACCCACCGGAAACATGGCGGTCACGTCCAGGGAACCAGCGCTCCCTAGCGTCGTCGAGGTCAGACCCGACCTCGGAGGAACCCATGGCCTACCCCGTGCCATCCCTGCTCGCCCACCCGTCCCGCTCGTCCGCCCACCCGAGCGCGGCCCCGCTGCTGCGCTCCGTCGCCGCGACCGGCCGCGACTTCGCCAGCCGCGCCACGGAGGCCGGCGTGTCCCTGAGCGGCCCGCTGGCCGCTGGCGCCCTCTCGGTCGACCTGGCCGGCTACGTCGTCACCGTCGACGGTGTGGAGCTCGACCTGTCGCCGCGCCAGGTCGAGCTGCTCGCGCTGTTCCTTGCCGCCCCGCGCAAGGTCTGGAGCCGCGACCAGCTGCACTGGGTCTGCTGGGGCGACACCAGCCCCTCGCGTCGCGTCGACGTGCAGCTGTGTCGGCTGCGGGCGAAGACCGGTCTCGACCTGTTCCGCAACGTGCGCGACCGCGGCTGGGCCCTGCGCCCACTGGCTGCCTGACCGCCCTGCGCGGGGTCCTCAGTCGAGCACGAGCTCCTGCGTCCGGCGGGGCATGGCGCTGATCGCCACCGCGATGAGCACGGTGGTCACCGCGATGCCGACGAACACGTGGTGCGAAGCGGCGTACAGCGCATCGCGCGCGAAGGTCGCGCCTGCGCCGCCGCCGGTCAGCGCCTGCGCCGCGTCGTCAACGGTCTTCGGCAGGGGCCCGGCGACACTGGCGGGCGGGTTCTCGAAGCGGTGCGCCAGCGTGCTGTTGGCGATCGCCCCGAACGCCGCGGCCCCCAGGGCCGAGCCCATGGAGCGGCTGAACATGGTCGTACCGGTCACGACACCGCGGCGCTCCCAGCCGACCACGGACTGGACCGCGACGACCGTCGGACTGGCGGACAGGCCCATGCCGAGCCCCGTCACGAACATGGCGACGACGACGCCGGTCACCGACCCGTCCTCGCCCAGGCGCGCGGTCAGCAGACCGCCGACCACGGCGATGCTGATCCCGATCAGCGCCGTGTCCCGGAAGCCGATCCGCAGGTAGAGCCGGCCGCTCAGCGACGCCGCGATCGGCCAGCCCATGGTCAGCGCTGCCAGGGCGAACCCGGCCTCGACCGCCCCCGTGCCGAGCACCCCCTGGACGTACGTCGGGAGGTAGCTGCTCAGGCCGATGATCAGCGCGCCCACGCCGAGGCTGACGAGGTTGCCGCTGACCAGGATGCGCTGCCGGAAAACCCACAGCGGCAGCACCGGTTCGGCGGCGCGGGCCTCGACGTACCGGAAGGCGACGAGCGCGGCCAGCGCGGAGCCGAGCACGATGGCGCTGGTGGGGGAGCCCCACGCCCACTGCCGCCCGCCCTCGAGCAGCCCCAGGATGAGCAGGGAGCAGCCGAGGGTGAGCAGACCGGCACCGGCGTAGTCGATCTGGTGCGGACGCCGCTCGACCTGCTCGGTGAAGTTCCGGCGCAGCACGCGCAGGGCGAGAAAGCCCAGCGGCAGGTTGATGAAGAAGATCCAGCGCCACGAGCCGTACTCGCTGAGCAAGCCGCCGATCGCCGGTCCCGCGACGGCCGAGATGCCCCAGACCGACGCGATGTAGCCCTGGACGCGGGCCCGCTCCTCGACCGTGTAGATGTCGCCGATGATGGTCAGCCCGATCGGCTGGATCGCCCCTGCGCCGATGCCCTGCAGCGCCCGTGCCGCGATGAGCGCCGGCATCGACCAGGCGACCCCGCAGAGCAGGGACGCGCCGACGAACACGAGCACGCCGAAGGTGATCATCGGCTTGCGCCCGACGACGTCGGCGAGCTTGCCGTAGATCGGCACGGTGACGGCCTGGGTCAGCAGGTAGACGCTGAACAGCCAGGGGAACTGGCTGAAGCCGCCGAGGTCCTTGACGATGCTCGGCACTGCCGTGGCGATGACGGTGCTGTCCAGGGCGATGAGCGACGACGTCAGCATGATCGCCCCGAGAACGGGTCCGCGCTCCGAGCGCAGTCCGACGGACGAGCGGGTCGGACGGTCGGCGGTCGCGGTCACGCAGGGCACTCCCGGGGTCAGCGGGGCGGGTCAGGGGCCCTGAGGTGACAACTCGCCTCGGCCGTCGGCATTCCCGCTCTGGCCACCCGATCGGGTGAGACTCACCTGGCTGGGGTCTCGTTGACCAGCCTGACGCCCTCCCCCCACCGTCAGGAGCCCTTCATGCCCACCGTCGACGCCGACTTCCTCGCCCGCCTCACCGCCGACCTCGTCGCCGAGCTGGCCGCGCGACGCACCGTCGAGGACCTGGTCGAGGCGATCAGCTGGTAGGCCTCAGATCAGGAGCCGAGGAACGTCGACTCCGGTAGTCCGCAGGCCTTGGCCAGGTCAGTGATGCTCGCGCGGACCCGGGCGGCGGCGGCGTCCGCCTGATCGGCCTTGCCCTGCCGCTGGGCGATCTCGACGGCGTGCAGGTCGGTGTGGATGCGCACCGCGGGGTCGTGCAGCGCCGGCGTCGACATCCCGGACAGCAGCGGGTCGAGGCTGTCGGCGACGCTCTTCGCGGTCTTCTCGTCGGGAGTCGTGCTCATCGTGGCCACCGCGACCTTCTGCGCGAACGCCGTGCACCGGGCGGTCTTGTCCGCGGCCGACAGGCTGCTCCCGGCACAGGCGGTGAGCAGCAGCGCCGCCAGCACGAGGCGCTTCATGAGCCGAGCAGCAGCAGGAGCCCGCCGCAGGTCAGGGCCACCATGACGGTGAGCAGGGGGAGCTGGGCGACCCACGGTCGGTGCGGCCTGGTCCCTGTACGGTCCAGGACGAGGGCTCGGTCGTGGGCGAGCACCAGCCCGGCGACGTGCCCGACGACGATCGCTCCCACCTGCACGAGGCTGATCGTACGAGCCGACACCAGCAGGTAGTCGACGGCGCCCCCGGTCAGGCCCAGCAGGTTCGCACCGGTGCCGAACGGGTCGCTGGCCAACAGGAACGTCGTCTGCCCGTCGAGCAGGAACAGCGAGAAGTAGTGCGCGATCGCGTACCCAGCGGCGATCGGGACCAGCGAGTGCGCGTAGGCGTCGAGCGCGTCCGGAGCGCCCGCGGCCCGACCGGCGACCCAGGCGCCCGCGGCGTAGAGCGCGGCGACCACGAGCACCATCACCACCAGGCCGAGCGTCGCGCCGCTGGTGTTGGTCTCCCCGCCGTACCGGCTGTCCTGCCAGGTCGTGGTGCGGGTCAGGCCGTCGAACGCGGTGGAGCCCGACGAGAACCACCACCACCGACCACAGGCCGCGTACGGCGGGAAGGCGCGCGGCGCCGGTGAGCGGCACCCGCCAGACGAGCCGGCCCTCCTCGCGGCCGAGTGGAGCGAGGCTGCCGAGCAGGCGGGCGTAGACGGCGAAGCCCTCGCCGTGGGCGTACCAGCCGGGGCCGGTGACCGCCGCGGCGATCAGGTGGACCGCGGCGTAGACGGTGAGGAACAGCGCCACGTGGCGGGGATCGCTGCGGTTCGGTGAGGCGAGCTCGAGCCAGGCGAACGCCGCGAGGCTGAGCGCCGCGGGGTAGTAGCCGAGGGTGCTGGGCCGACTGGCTGGGACGATCCGGGCCAGTGCCCGGGACACCGTCGCGAGCGGGTTGAGCTCGGCCCACACCGGCCCGAGCAGCAGGCTCAGCGGCACCAGCCCGACCCAGAAGGTGACATAGAGGACCCACGGTGCGAGGTTCGCCGTGACGCTGGCCGGACCGAACCACGCGACGACCAGCACGAACACCGACAAGGCGAGGACCAGAAGCCTCAGGGGACCCAGGGCCCGGCGGGCGGCGACCTGCGCGCCCGGGGGAAGCGGTCGCCCCGCACCGCCCAGCCGCGGGGTGCGCCACAGCGCGCCGAGCGCCACGAAGCTCGCGACCAGGGCGATGCCCGCGCCGACGACCACGAGCGTGAGCGACAGGGGCAGGTCGGCCCGGGTCCCGACGCCGTGGGCAAGGGGAAGGGCGGTGGGTCCCGTCACTGGACCTGGAGGTGCGTGATGGTCAGCGTGGTGTTCTCGAGCTCGACCTCGAAGACGCCGGGGATGCTGGCCTTGAAGGTCAAGGTGGCGGTGCCGCCAGCGGTGACGTCGACGTGCTTGTCGTAGCCGTGCAGGTGGACCTCGTCGGCGATGTCGCTCGTGACGACGAGCTGGACGGTGGTGTTCACCTTCACCTTCACCCGACCGGCGGGGCCGGTCACCTTCTTGTTCGCGATGCTGAAGACGACCTGCTGGTCCACGCCCGCGGGCAGCGTGGGCGTGGGGCTGGCAGTGGGGCTCGCGGTGGGGCTGGGGGTGGGGCTGGCGGTGGGGCTCGGCGCAGAGAGGGTCGGGTCGTCGTTGTTGCCGCCGCAGCCGGCGAGCAGCAGGGCAGACAGGGGCAGGACGAGCAGGGCACGACGGTGCATGGGAGGTCTCCTGACAGGGATGGGGTGGGGGCGCGGGGTCACAGACCGCGCGGTGGTCCCCGTCGGGAGGCGTCGTGGACGGTGCGGCTGGTCGGTCGAGGCGTGCTGCCTGCAGCGAGGGCGGGCTGCCAGGGCCGCGGGTGCGCGGCAGGTGACGTCCGCTGCCAGCGCGTCACGATCCGTCGGGCGGTGGCGAGGCCCGCCTCACGGCGGGCCAGCACCGGCGCGACCAAGGCGGCGGTGAGCAGGTGGACACCGATCATCCCCGCGCCCGGTACGGCGAGGGCGTGCGCGATCCCGTCGCACTGCGCGGCGAGCAGCAGGTGGGTCGCGACCTGCGCTCCGAGGATCCACGCGAGCAGCAGTCCGGTGCTGCGCCGTCCGCTGACGACCGCGGCGGCAGAGGTCCAGGTGGCGGCGACCGCGAGCAAGAGGGCGCCGACCTCGACGCAGCCGTCGACGTACAGGTGCGCCAGTGACGCCGTACCGACGGCAGGGAGGGTGAGCAGGGTGGCGCGCACCAGCAGGACCGCACGGGTGTCTGCCACGGCTGCCCTCCTCTCCTGGTGCCCCCGGAGCGACTCGAACGCCCGACCGACGGGGTAGAAACCCGCTGCTCTCTCCGCTGAGCTACGGGGGCCAACGGACCGCACCAGCCTATCGGGGGAACCTCGATCCGCGACGATGCCTCTGACAGGGGTGGGAGGTGCGCGTGAACCGGTCGGTCGGTGGTGAGGCGGAGTTCGAGGCGTTCGTCGCCGCGCGCTACGCCTCGCTGCTGCGCGCCGCCTTCGTCCTGACCGCGGACCGTCAGCTCGCCGAGGACCTCGTCCAGTCGGCGCTGCTGCGCTGCTACCCCGCCTGGGGCAAGCGCGCCCCCGAGCACCCCGAGGCCTACGTGCGTACGGCGATGGTCCGCCTCGCCGTCCGCGGCCGGCGCCGTCGTTGGCGGGCCGAGGTGCCGACCGAGGTGCTGCCCGAGTCGGGGGTGGAGGGCGTGTCCGAGATGCCGCACCTGGTCCGCACGGCGCTGGCGTCGCTGTCGGTCGACCACCGGGCCGTCGTGGTCCTACGTCACCTGGCGGGGCTGTCGGAGGCCGAGACGGCCCGGGTCCTGGGCTGCTCGGTCGGGACCGTGAAGAGCCGCACCAGCCGAGCGCTTGTCGCCCTGCGCGAGAGCGGACTGCTCACCGAGGAGAGCGTGCATGACTGAGATCCAGACCCTGCTGCACGAGGCGCTCACCGACCTACCGGGTGGCCCGATCGTCGCCCCGCGCGGCCTCGCTGCCCTAGGTGCGCGCCGCCAGACCCGCCGCCGTCGCGCGCAGGTGGCGTTGTCGCTGGTGGCGGTGCTCGCGGTGGCGGGGGTGGTTGGCGTCGTGGCGCAGCAGGGGCCGCGCAGCGCGCTGCAACCTGGACGCCTGCCGACTCCTTCCTGCGCGACATCGTGCTCGCTGCCCGCAGGGGCGACCGTGGAGCCACGGCCGTTCCGGGAGCTGTCGCTGCGGCCCGGTCAGGTGCCGACGGTGCTGACCACGGAACCCGTCGGCGCCCTACTGAGGTACGAGGCGTCGGTCCCGTGGTCGTTCAACGGGACGCGTGAGGGCGACAGCGTGGTCAGCCTCGGATGGGGCACCGGTTGCCATGACAGCACGACGCTGCAGGTCGACCAGACGGCGACCTACGTCCTTGTCCAGGTCGTCCGCCACGGTCCGCAGAGTCACGCGCTGTGCGCCACGGGCGAAGCGGGAGAGGTGGTCCTCGACCAGCCGCTGGGCAACCGGCTGCTGCTGCACGCAGCACTCCGCGATCTGCTGCCCAGCAAGGCGTTCGACCGCGTGCCGGCGTACCTGCCGGATGGCGCGGTCGCGGTGTCGGACGTCACGGACCACGCGATCCGCACCCGCGTGTGGACGCTGCCCGACGGGAGGACGCTCACGCTCTACGTGGGCGTGCGGTCTCCCTTCGACACACCGCCCGAGCAGGTGTTCGTCGCCGGGTATCCCGCGCTGTTCGGGAAGGTCACCGGCCTGCCTGACCTGTCCTGGGAGGAGGGGGACGTCCCGGTCCAACTGAGGCTGTCCGGCTTCGTGGGGCTCATCGCCGCCCCCGAGCGCGCCCTGCTCACCCGTGTCGGCGTGAGCCTCTACACCGAGGAGTACGTGGGGCTCACGCTCGCTGACGCCGAGGCGCTGGCGTCGTCGTACGGGCTGGAGTCGAGAGTGGTGGGCCAGGACGGTCGAGACCTGGTGGTGTTCGGGAACCTCGTCACGCGCAGAGTCGACTTCGCGATGGCTGACGGACGGGTCACCGGCGCGTCCTACGGCTGACGGTGCAGGCGCAGGACGTCGTCGAGTGTGTCGGCCTCGGTGGCGGGCTTGTCGTCGCGGTAGCGCAGCACCCGCGCGAAGCGCAGCGCGACGCCGCCCGGGTAGCGCGGGGAGGTCTGCACGCCGTCGAAGGCGATCTCCACGACCTGCTCCGGCCGCACGGTCACGACCCACCCGTCGTCGCTGACCTCGAGCTCGCGAAACCGCTCGGTCTGCCAGCGCAACAGCTCGTCGGTGAGCCCCTTGAACGTCTTGCCGAGCATCACGAACCCGTCGCCGTGCCGCGCGCCCAGGTGCAGGTTGGACAGCCAGTCCCGCCGCCGCCCGTGCCCGTGCTCGACGGCCAGCACCACCAGGTCGAGGGTGTGCCGCGGCTTGACCTTCAGCCACGCCCCGCCGCGCCGGCCCGCGTCGTACGGCGCGTCGAGGCGCTTCACGACGACGCCCTCGAGCCCGTCGGCGAGGCACTGGTCCGCGAAGGTGCGCGCCTGCTCGAGGTCGGCGGTGACCAGCCGTGGGGCGCGCTGCTCGACCGGAGCCAGCGCCTCGAGCACCTCGGCGCGACGGGACAGCGGCGCGTCGAGCAGGTCCTCGCCGTCGAGGTGCAGCACGTCGAACCACCACGGCGTCAGCCGCACAGCCCCGCCGGCGCTCGCCGCCCGGGATGCCGTGACCTGGAAGGGAAGCGGCCGACCGTCGGCACCGAGACCCATGGCCTCGCCGTCGAGCACGAACGACCGGGCAGGCAGCGCCAGCGCGGCAGCGACCACCTCGGGCATCCGCGCGGTCACGTCGTCCAGGCTGCGCGTGAGGACAAGCACGTCGGTGCCGTCGCGGTGCACCTGGAGGCGCACGCCGTCGAGCTTGCCGTCGACCACCGCGGGCGTCCCGGCCTTCGCCCACGCGTCGTCGAGGTCGGTCGCGGTCGCCGCCAGCATCGGTGAGAGCCCCCGCCCCACCCGGAGCCGGAACGCCTCCAGCGGCTGCCCGGCCATCGCCGCGACCGCCACCTCGGGCACCGACCCGCAGAGCGTCACCGCGCGACGCACCGCCGCGAGGGGTACGCCGGCAGCGCGCGCCACGGCATCGGTGACCAGTCCCAGGGAGGCTCCCTGCCGCAGGTCGCCGCTCACCAGGCCCCGGAGCAGGTGCTGCTCGTCCTCGGTGGCCCGGCTCCACAGCTCGTGCAGCATCGCCTGGCGCGCACCCGCCGATCCCTTGCCCTCGAGGTCGCTCATCGCCGCGAACGCCGCGTCCACCTCGAGCACCGTCAGCGTCGCCGCGTCCGCCGGACCGGGCAGGTCCTGCAGCGACCGCCACCCCACCCCGGTCCGGCGCTGCCGCAACTCTCCCGCGAGGTACGACGTCAGCACGCCCACCTCGTCGGGTGCTGCCGCCCGCAGCACTGCCGCGAGCCGCTCCAGCTTGGCGGTGCGGGAGGAGGTGGCCGCCACGTCACGGGAGGCAACGGCGACGTCGGCGAGCAGCACGCGGACCAGCCTCGTCCACAGGCGCCACGGTCGTCCACACCTTCACCGCGACCGGTCCACGTGCCGGTTTCGCGGGCCAGCCTTGCGACGTACCCGACGGGCAGGCCGCCGGGACCGACCTGCGGAGGACCCCGTGTACGAGCCCCACATCGACCTCACCGGCTACCTGGCCTTCGACCCGACCGTGAAGTTCACGCCCAACGGGCACCAAGTCGTGGACCTGCGGGTCGCGACCAGCCGGCGCTACCAGGTGGGTGAGGAGTGGCACGACGGCGAGACGCTGTGGTTCGACGTCGCCTGCTGGAAGCAGCTCGCCGAGAACGTCTCGCAGTCGGTGAAGAAGGGCGACAAGGTCGTCGTCAGCGGCAAGCTGCTGCAGCGCAGCTGGACCCGCGAGGACGGCTCGGTCGGCACCACGCTGGTCATCGACGCCACCCACGTGGGCATCGACCTCGGACGGCACCCGGTCGTGGTGAGGCGGCCGATCCGCGACGGCTCCGCGGCCGACGCCCTGCGGGAGCGCTGGGACACCGGGCCGGCCGGCCAGCCGGCCGAGGTCGGGTCTGAGGTCGCCCCCGACCTCCGCCCGAAGGAGGACGGGATCGCTGCCTGAGGGTCGAGCGAGCGTTTGGGGTTGCGGGTGGGGGAGCAGGCCGTGAGGGTGATGCTCATGCGCAGGTCCCTCAGGTCGTTCAGGTCCCTCAGGTCGGTGTGGCCCCCGTCGTGAGAGTCGCCGTCGCCGGTGCGTCCGGGTTCGTCGGGGCGCGCCTGTGCCCCGAGCTCACCGGTCGAGGCCACGAGGTCATCGCCCTCACCCGCTCCCCGGACGCCTACACCGGCGTCGGTACCGCCGTCGAGGCCGACGTCAGCGACCCGGGCAGCCTCGCGCCGGCGCTCGCCGGCGCTCAGGTGGCCTACTACCTGGTGCACTCGCTCGCCGACGACGACTTCGAGCGCAAGGACGCCGAGGCCGCGACCGCCTTCGGGAGGGCCGCGGCGGACGCCGGCGTCCAGCGGATCATCTACCTCGGCGGTCTCGGAGCGGACAGCGACGACCTGTCGGCGCACCTGCGCAGCCGGCGCGAGGTCGAGGGACTGCTCGGCTCCGGTGGGGTGCCGGTGACCGTGCTGCGGGCGGGCATCCTCGTGGGGCACGGCGGGATCTCCTGGGAGCTCACCCGACAGCTGGTCGAGCACCTGCCCGCGATGATCACTCCCCGATGGGTGCAGACCCGGTGCCAGCCGCTCGCGGTCGACGACGTCGTGCGCTACCTCGTGGGTGTCCTCGACGCGCCGGAAGCAGAAGGGCAGGTCTACGAGGTCGGTGGCCCGGACGTGCTCACCTACCGCGAGATGCTGCAGCGCGTCGCGGCACTGGAGGACCGGTCCCTGCCGATCATGAGCGTCCCCCTGCTCAGCCCCGGTCTGTCGTCACGCTGGCTCACGTTCGTCACCGACGTCGACGGGCCGACCGCGCGCAACCTCGTCGACTCCATGAGCAACGAGGTCATCGTGCGCGACGACCGCATCCGCCAGGTCGTCCCCTTCACCCCCATGGGGTACGACGACATGGTGCGCGTGGCCCTGGCCGAGCGCGCCGACGAGCGGGCAGCGCCGGAGGGTGCTGGGACCGAGTGAGGCCGTTCGGCCGCCGGGTGCTGGACAGCGTGGTGGAGCGGGTGCCGCGCGACCACTGGGAGAGCGATGCCGCCTTCCGCCGCCGTCGCCGGGTCGTCGCCGGCACGGGGCTGGTGGGGACGGCGCTGCTCAGCCACTCCCTCCAGCAGGAGCCGGACTCCCGGGAGTTCTACCTCGGGACGACGGCCGTGGCGGCGACGTGGCTGCTCGGTGGCCTGGGGTCGGGGAAGCTCCACCTCGGTCACGTGCTCGGACCGGGCACGACCCTCAAGCGCCCGGTCGCGACGCCGATCGCCACCGGCGCAGCAGCGTTCGGGGCGTTCTACGGCTGTGCGCTCGTGGCCCGGAAGATCCCGGTGCTCGAGCGGGCGATCTCCAGCGTGCTCACCTTCGCCGACGAGGGCTCGACGCCACTGGTGCTCGCGACGACCCTGGCCAACGGGGCCTCGGAGGAGGTGTTCTTCCGCGGTGCCCTCTACGCCGCGGCCAGCTCGCCGCACCAGGTCGCCCTGTCCACGGCGGCCTACACCGCGACGACCGTCGGCACGAAGAACCCCGCGCTGGTCCTGGCAGCCACGGTGATGGGGACGCTGTTCGGGCTCCAGCGACGGTCGACCGGAGGGATCCAGGCCCCGCTGCTCACCCACCTGACCTGGTCGACGCTCATGCTGCGGTTCCTGCCTCCGCTTTTCCGGGACGCCGGAGACGCGCGTGGTGGGCCGGGGGCCCGCGGGGTCGGAGGGGCGGGGAGCGAGCGCCACTAGGCTGCCCGGCATGGCTGAGTTCGTCTACCAGATGCAGAAGGTCCGCAAGGCAGTCGGGGACAAGGTGATCCTCGACGACGTCACGCTGGCGTTCTACCCCGGCGCAAAGATCGGCGTGCTCGGCCCCAACGGTGCCGGCAAGTCCACCGTGCTGAAGATGATGGCGGGGCTCGACACGCCCTCCAACGGCGAGGCGAGACTGAGCCCCGGCTACAGCGTCGGCATCCTCATGCAGGAGCCGGTCCTCGACGAGACCAAGACGGTCAAGGAGAACGTCGAGGACGGCGTCCGCGAGCTCATGGACGTGATCGCCCGGTACAACGCCCTCAACGAGCAGATGGGCGAGCCGGACGCCGACTTCGACGCCATCATGGCCGAGCAGGCGCCCCTCATGGACGTCATCGAGGCCAAGAACGGCTGGGAGGTCGACTCCCTCATCGAGCAGGCCATGGACGCGTTGCGCTGCCCGCCCGGCGACGAGGCCGTCGGTCACCTGTCCGGCGGTGAGAAGCGCCGCGTCGCGCTGTGCAAGCTGCTGCTCGAGGCGCCCGACCTGCTGCTGCTCGACGAGCCCACCAACCACCTCGACGCCGAGTCGGTGGACTGGCTGGAGAAGCACCTGGCCCGCTACCCCGGTGCTGTCCTCGCCGTCACCCACGACCGGTACTTCCTGGACAACGTCGCCGAGTGGATCCTCGAGCTCGACCGCGGCCGCGCCTTCCCCTACGAGGGGAACTACTCGACGTACCTCGAGAAGAAGCAGCAGCGCCTCGAGGTGCAGGGCAAGAAGGACGCGAAGCTCTCCAAGCGCCTCAAGGAGGAGCTGGAGTGGGTCCGGCAGAACGCCAAGGGCCGGCAGACCAAGTCCAAGAGCCGCCTCGCCCGCTACGAGGAGATGGCCGCGGAGGCCGAGAAGACCCGCAAGCTCGACTTCGAGGAGATCCAGATCCCGAGCGGTCCGCGCCTGGGCTCGATCGTCATCGAGGCCAAGGACCTCACCAAGGGCTTCGGCGACCGGGTCCTCATCGACGGCCTGAGCTTCACCATGCCGCGCGGCGGGATCGTCGGGATCATCGGCCCGAACGGCGTCGGCAAGACCACGCTGTTCAAGACCATCGTCGGCTTCGAGCAGGCCGACGCCGGTGAGGTCAAGGTCGGGGAGACGGTCAAGCTCAGCTACGTCGACCAGAACCGGTCCAACCTCGACCCCGCCAAGACCGTGTGGGAGACCGTGTCCGAGGGCCTGGACTACATCCAGGTCGGCCAGCAGGAGATGCCGTCGCGCGCCTACATCGGTGCCTTCGGCTTCAAGGGACCGGACCAGCAGAAGCCGACCGGGGTGCTGTCCGGGGGCGAGCGCAACCGCCTGAACCTCGCGCTGACGCTGAAGGAGGGTGGCAACGTCCTGCTCCTCGACGAGCCGACCAACGACCTGGACACCGAGACCCTGGGTTCGCTGGAGAACGCCCTGCTGGAGTTCCCCGGCTGCGCCGTGGTCATCAGCCACGATCGCTGGTTCCTGGACCGGGTGGCGACGCACATCCTCGCCTGGGAGGGCGACGACGAGAGCTCGGCCAAGTGGTACTGGTTCGAGGGCAACTTCGAGAGCTATGAGAAGAACAAGCTCGAGCGCCTCGGTCAGGAAGCCGCCCGACCGCACCGGGTCACCTACCGCAAGCTCACGCGCGACGACTGAGAGCCACGCGCGGCCGGGCGTCGTGACCACCTGGTGATGGCCCAACCGGGCCACGCCTGCCCGGGTGCGCCGTGGTCCCGGGCGGGGCAGTTGCGACGACCGGGGCAAACCGGACACCTGCTGGTCTGGACTCCTCGAACGGGTGGTTCTGCAACCTGGTCCCTGCGGGCCATGTAGCCGGGACCGAGATCGATCGAACACCTCCTTGCAACCCCAAGCAGCAGGAGGACGTGCGTGAGCACCACCAGTCACATGGCAGGGCACCTGGCGACCGTCACGCCGGCGTCGTCCGCCGCGGCCGACGTCCCCGAGCTCACCTTCCCGGTGGGTCTCCCCGGCTTCCCGGGTGAGCGGCGCTTCGCGCTGGTGCGCTGGGGCGCCTTCGAGGGTCCGTACTCCCTCATGGTCGACCTCGACAACCCGGACGTGCGCTTCCTCGTCATGCCGCCGTACGTGTTCTTCCCGGACTACGTCGTCGACCTCGACGACGCGATCGCCGCCCGGGTGCACCTGGAGAAGGCCGAGGACTGCCTGCTGCTGGTCATCGTCACGCTCGGAAGCACCCCCGAGGAGGCCACCGCCAACCTGCTCGGTCCGATCGTCATCAACCTGCAGACCCGCGAGGGGCTCCAGGCGGTGCTCGCCGAGTCCGGCCACAGCACCCGGGTGCCGCTCCGCGCCCACTCCGCCGCCTGACCCACGCCTGACCCGCTGCCTGACCCCTGCACACCAAAAGCTTCCACGGAAGGAACCCACCGTGCTCGTCCTCACCCGCCGCAAGAACCAGAGCATCGTCATCGGTGACGGGATCATCGTCACCGTGCTCGAGGTCAAGGGCGACCAGATCCGCTTGGGCATCACCGCCCCGCGCGACGTGCAGGTCTACCGCGAGGAGCTGCTCGCCGCCCTGACCGACGCCAACAAGTCCGCCGTCCTCACCGAGGGCGCTGCCCCGATGGCCCCACCCGCTCCACCGGCGACGGCCTCCGTCTTCCGTCGCGCCCGCCGCGCTGCCTGATCCACGATCCTCAAGGAGCACGCTGTGACCACGACCCCGCTGTCTGCCGAGGCCAAGGCCCTCGTCGAGGCGCACCTGCCGATGGTGCGTCACGTGCTCGCCGGGGTCGCCGCGCACTACCCGCGTCACGCCGACCGCGAGGAGCTCCAGCAGGCAGCCACCCTCGGCCTGGTCGAGGCCGCTGCGCGCTTCGACGCCGCCCGTGGGGTGCCCTTCGACCGCTGGGCCGCGCTGCGCATCCGCGGCGCGATCGTGGACGCCGTACGGGCTCTGGACTTCGCCCCCCGCACCCTGCGTGCCGCTGCCCGCGACGTCGAGGCCGCCCGCACCGCGCTCGAGGCGCGGCACGGGCGCACGCCGTCGATCGAGGAGATCGCCGCCGAGATGGGCGTGCCGGCCACTGAGGTCGCGCAGCTGCAGGGCCGCGTCCACCGCTCCCTCGTGCTCTCTCTCGACGCTCCCTGCGGGGAGGAGGACGGCGACCCGCTGACCCTCGCGAGCGGTCTCATCGACGAGGTCCAGCTCCAGCCGGTCGAGGTCCTCGAGCAGCGCGAGCGCGCGACGTACGTCCGGGACGCCCTCTCCTGCCTGCCCGACCGGCTCAAGGACGTCGTCGTCGGCTACTTCCTGGACGGCGAGTCGTCGGCGGATCTGGCCGCCCGACTGGGGGTGACGGAGTCGCGCGTCTCCCAGATGCGCACCGAGGCCCTCAAGCTCATGCGGGTCGGCATCGAGGCGCAGTACCGGGCGCCCGAGTCCGCTCCCGTCACCGACGCCGGCAAGGTCGCCTACCGGCAGGCTGCGTACGCCGCGGAGCTGGCCGCCCGGTCGACGTACGCCACGCGCCTGTCCCGGCTGCCGGCCCCCCGGACCGCGGCGGACCAGCAGAGCAGGGTCCGTGCTGCGGGCTGACCAGGACCGTAGTCTGAGCGGGTGACCGAGCAGACCCCCACCGGCCCGTCGGACGACACCGCGCACGAGCCGCCAGCGCGGGTCGACACGGACCAGGGAGCGAGCACCGCGCCGGCCGCGGTCACCACCGTGCACAAGCACCGGTCGTTCCTCCGCGAGCTGCCGGTCCTCGTCCTCATCGCGTTCGTCCTGGCCTTGCTGATCAAGCACTTCCTGGTGCAGGCCTTCTACATCCCGTCGGGCTCCATGGAGCAGACGCTGATGGTCGGCGACCGGGTGCTGGTCAACAAGATCCCCTACACCTACCGCGGTCCGCACCGCGGCGAGATCGTCGTGTTCAACGGCCTGGACAACTTCGACGAGGGCGTGCGCTTCACCACGCCCAGCAACCCCGTGTCCAAGGCCCTGCGCAGCATCTCGAGCGCCGTCGGCCTGGGCGCGCCCGACGAGAAGGACTACATCAAGCGGGTCATCGGTGTCGCCGGTGACCGGGTGATGTGCTGCGACAGCGACGGGCAGGTCGTGGTGACGCCCAAGGGCGGGTCCCCGACCTCCCTGTCCGAGCCGTACCTGTTCGACAACGACACGACCGGCACCCGCTACTTCTGCCAGGCGGTGGTCGACGGCAAGCCCCCGAGCCAGGCCACCTGCCCGCCCGGTGCCGAGGGGATCCTCGTGCCGAACGGCCGGCTGTGGGTCATGGGTGACCACCGCGGGAACTCCTCGGACTCCCGCTTCCACATCGGCGACGCGCACCAGGGCACGGTGCCCGAGGACAAGGTCGTCGGCCGCGCGTTCACCGTCGTCTACCCGCTCGACCGCTTCGGGTTGCTGCGGGTCCCCTCCACGTTCGAGAAGGTCGCGCTGCCCGCGACGCCGTACCTGCTGGGCGGCCTCGCGGTCTTCCCTGTGGCAGCGCTCCGCCGCCGCCGCTCCTGAGCCGGGCTAGTCCGGTCGGCTGCCCGAGCTGACCAACGTGCGTGCCAGGGGGAGCGCGAGCTTCTCGACCGCGGCAAGGCTGACGGCCACGACGAGCACGCGCAGGGAGGCGGTCGGGATGTCGATCGCGCCCTGCACCAGCTGGAGAGCCACGATGCCGACCACGAGGAGGCCGACGAACGCGAGGATCGGCGTCTTCACCCGGAGCATCGCCCTCACCCGACCACGGCGGCGCGCAGGACCAGCGCCAGCTCGGTCGCGGTGGCGGGAACGGTCCGGTCCCCGACGGTCAGGGTGCCTGGCGTGACGGTGGCTGGTAGGAGGCCCGCCGCCGCGGCCTGCAGGATCCCGAGCGCGCCCTTGAGGCCGTAGCCGTCGAGGACGACCGGGTGCGCGTCACCGAGCGACTGGGGCTCGGGGAGGACCGACGCGATGGCCTCGGCGAGGGCGGCAGCCCAGGCCAGGTCACTGGTGGGCGCGGTGTCCGGGAGCGCGTCGAGCACCGGCTCGGGGACGCCGAGATGCGCGAGCGTCGCCCGGCTCCACCCGGTCGGCGCGGGCTTCTTGGCCCGGGGGGTCCGCTTGGCGGCCTTGCGTGGGGGACGCGTGACCGCGACAGGGGCAGCGGCCACCTCAAGGACGACCGGCTCCGGCAGGTCGACGTGCTCCGGTTCGGGAACGCGCGCGAGAGGCACGGGCGGGGGAGCGGGCGCGAGCCGAGCGGGTTCAGGGGCGGTCGGCTCGCGGAGGTCGACGAGCTCCTGGCGGTGCTCGTGCTCGCTCACCTCGAGGGCGGGGTGAGGCGCGAAGGCGACCGCGTCTGGGACCGGCCGGGTGGTGCGGCGGGTCGCCCGCGGCGCCTCCTGCTCCTCCGCCTGCGACAGCAGGGCGTCGAAGGCGCTCTGCACCGCGTCTGCCGGGTCTGGCGCCACGGTGGGCGGCACGGCGACGACCTCGTAGCGGTCCTTGCCGACGAGGCCCTGGACCCCCCGCCGCACCTTGCGGGCGCGGCGGACGGACAGGTCGGGTCCGAGCGCGGCCACGGCGAAGGCCATGGCCTGCTCGAGCGTGTCGCCGAGGAATACCTCGACGACCTCGTCGGACGTGCGATCAGGCTGCAGCACGCTGGGCAAGGTGGATCACCCCCACGGGTTCGACGGTCAGGCTTCGGGACAGCTCGGTGTAGGACAGGACGGGCAGGTCCGGACGGCCACCGACCAGCAGGCGGCGTACGGCGGGGCGCAGCTGCGCGGAGCAGACCACCGCGGGGCGGTGACCGGCGGCCTCCGCGACGCGGACCGCCTCGCCGATGCCGGCGACGAGGTTCTCCATGCGCATCGGGTCGAGGGCGAGCCAGGTGCCCGCGTCGCCGGTGCGGACGGCCTCGAGCAGCGACTGCTCGAGCAGCGGCTCCAGCGTGAGGGCGGCGAGGCGGCCGCCGACAGCTGCGCCGGCGGAGATCGTGGGGCCGAGCACGGAGCGCGCGGCCTCCACGAGCTGCTCCGAGGAGCGGGTCTCGCGTGCTCGGGCGGTGACGGCCTCGAGGATGCGGGTGAGGTCGCGGACGGGCACGCCCTCCGACAGCAGCTCGCGCATCACCCGCTGCACCTCGGCGAGGGACAGTGTCTCGGTCCCGACCTCGCCGGCCACGGTGGGGGACACGGTCTTCACGGCGTCGACGAGCACCTGCACATCCTGACGCGTCAGCAGGTCGGGCGCAGCGGTTCGGACGATCTCGGACAAGTGGGTCACGATCACCGAGGCGCGGTCGATGACGGTCGCCCCCTGGGAGGCGAGCACCTCGGCGAGCTCGTTCTGCACCCAGGTGGCCGGCAGGCCGAAGACGGGGTCGACGGTGGCGCGTCCGGGCATGCCCTGCGCATCGTCCCCGAGCACCATCGAGTGGCCGGGCGGAGCCTCCCCCCGGGCGGCTTCGACGCCGTGCAGGCGGATGACGTACGTCGAGGGGGGGAGCGTCGCGACGTCGTGGGTGCGCACCGGGGGCACCACCAGGCCGAGGTCGGCCGCGATCCTCTTGCGCAGCGCGCGGACCCGCTCCATGAGCGACCCGCCCCGGGCCGCGTCCAGCAGGTCGAGCAGGTCGAGGCTGAGCTCGAGCTCGAGCGGCTCGACGCGCACCTGCTCGAGCATGACCTCGGTGGTCTCGCCCTCCTCCTGCTGCTCGAGCACCTGCTCGGCGACGGTGGCGGACCGCTTCGGGCGGGAGGCGACGAAGAACAGCAGAGCGGCCAGCGCCAGGAACGGCACCTTCGGCAGCCCTGGCATGAGGCCGAGGATCGCCACCGCGACGGCGCTGACGCGCAGCGCCTGCACCGAGGAGGAGAGCTGGTTGACGAGGTCGGCGCCGAGGCCCCCGACCTCGTCGCTCTGCACGCGGGTCACGACGATGCCGCTGGCCACCGAGATGAGCAGCGCGGGCACCTGCGACACCAGGCCGTCGCCGATGCTCAGCAGGCAGTACTTCGAGATGGCCTCGGACAGCGACAGGTGGTGCTGGAGCATCCCGATGGCGAAGCCGCCGAACAGGTTGATCGAGACGATGACGATGCCGGCGATCGCGTCGCCCTTGACGAACTTGCTGGCACCGTCCATCGAGCCGTAGAAGTCGGCCTCGCGGGCGATCTCGGTACGACGCTGACGGGCCTGGTCGTCGTTGATGAGCCCGCTGTTGAGGTCGGCGTCGATGGCCATCTGCTTGCCGGGCATCGCGTCGAGGGTGAAGCGGGCGGCGACCTCGGCGACGCGACCGGCACCGGCGGTGATGACGACGAACTGGATGATGACCAGGATCAGGAACACCACGATGCCGACGACCAGGCTGCCACCGACGACCACGCTGCCAAAGGCGTGGATGACCTTGCCGGCGTCCCCGTGGAGCAGGATCAGCCTGGTGGTGCTGATGTTCAGCGCCAGCCGCATCAGGGTGGTCACGAGCAGCAGCGCCGGGAAGACCGAGAAGTCGAGGGCCTTCTCGCTGCTGATGGCGGTGAGCAGGATGACCACGGCGGTGGTGAGGTTGATGGCCAGCAGGACGTCCAGCAGCATCGTCGGCAGCGGGACGATCATCATGATGACGATGCCGACGACCATCAGCGGCACAGCCATCGAGGCGATCCGGTTGGTCCGGGAGGCCATCAGGGCTGCCGCCGGGGTGGGCGACGTGGGTGCGGTCATGCGGTGACCATCCGGGACCTCCAGGTAGGACGAACGCCTCGGCGCTTGGCCGCGTAGACCACGGCGAGCACCTCGGCGACAGCGCGGAACAGCTCGTCGGGGATGCGGTCCCCGATCTCGGCGTTCTTGTAGATGGCCCGCGCGAGCGGCTTGTCGGCGAGGACCGGGACGCCGTGGGCAGCGGCGACGTCCTTGATCCGCTGCGCCACCGCTCCGGCGCCCTTGGCGACGACGACGGGCGCGGCGCTGCCGGGCGTGTAGGCGAGCGCGACCACCAGGTGGGTCGGGTTGGCGAGCACGACGTCCGCCTTCGGGATGGCGGAGATCATGCGCCGGCGGGAGGCCGCGTGCATGCGGCTGCGGATCTGGCCCTTGGTGTGCGGGTCGCCCTCGCTCTGCTTGTGCTCGTCGGTGACCTCCTGCTTGGTCATCTTCGACTGCTTGCCGAACGACCGTCGCTGCCACGCTGCGTCCGCGAAGCCGATGAGCAGCCCGAGCAGCGCGACGCGCCAGAGCATGTCGCGGATCGACTGACCGACGACGGACTGCAGGGACTCGACCGTGCCGCCGGCGGACAGCAGCTCCCGAGTGCCCTGCGTCCAGACGCCCCAGGTGATGGCGGCAAGGGCGGTGAGCTTCGCGGTGTCCTTCGACAGCTGCACCAGGCTGTGCGGGGAGACCAGGCGCTTGATGGCCTTGCCGGGGTTCAGTCGCTCGAAGCGCGGCTTGAGTGCCGCAGGGTTGGGCTTGCTCCGGGTGACGACCATGCCGGCGAGCAGCGACGTCACCATGACGATGGCGACGCTCGGGGCGATGGCCCGGACCGAGTCGGCGACCAGCCGACCGGTCAGTGCCCTGACCTCGGCCAGTCCCTGGACGTCGGTGGAGGAGAGCATGAGGGTGAGGTCGGTCTGCAGCACCCCGGTCAGGCGGGCCACCATGCCCGGGACGACGATGACCAGCGCGATCAGCGACACGCCGGACGGCAGCTCGACCGATCGGGCGCTGGCGCCCTTCTTGCGCAGGTCCTTCTTCTTCTTGGGAGTCGCCTTCTCGGTCTTCTCCCCACCACCGCTCACTGGAGGACTCCGAACGGAAGGCGCATCGCCGGGTCCATGAGCCGGCCCAGGTGCGCCGGCAGCAGCGCGAGCGTGGCACCGGCGGCCGACAGGGCGACGAGGGTCTTGACGGGCAGCAGCAGCGCCATCGCGTTGGCCTGCGGCACGAAGCGGGCGGCGAGACCGAGCGCCGCGTCGGTGAGGAACAGCACGCCCAGCAGAGGGGCGGCGACCTCGAGCGCTGAGATGAGGACCTGCGTGGCGGCGTGACCGAGGGTGCCCGCGGCTCCCGCCGACAGGGACGGGAGGTGGTCCAGGGGAATGCCCTGGAAGGAGCGGACGAAGCCGCCGACGATCACCTGGTACGCGTCGCTGGCGAAGAACAGCGCACCGAAGCAGATCGAGAACAACCGGGAGAAGGCGGCTGCCGGCTGCCCCGTCAGCGGGTCCACGATCGACGCGTAGGAGAAGCCACCCGTGAGGTCGATGAGCGTCCCGGCGACCTCGAACGCCGCGAACAGCAGGTTCGTCAGCAGCCCCAGTGCGAGCCCGACCGCCACCTGCGCCGTGGCGGCGACGAGGTAGCCGCTGAGCTCCTGAGGGACGTCGGTCGCCGGTGTCATGGGCGTCACGAACACCGCCAGGGCCACGGCCACCGACAGCCGCCCGGTCGCGGACACACCCTTCGCCGAGAGCACGGGCGCGGTGACCACCCACGCGCCAGTGCGGGCGAGGACCAGCAGGAACGCGCTGATCGTCGCCATCGACACGGGAAGGGCGGTCATGGTCAGCCGACCAGGTCCGGGATGCGCTCGAACAGCTGCTGGGTGAACTCGACCGTGATCCGCAGCATCCACCCGCCGGTCAGCACGAGCAGGAGCGCGCCGACGGCCAGCTTGGGCACCATCGACAGCGTCTGGTCCTGCACCTGGAAGACCGCCTGGACCAGGCTGACCACGACACCCACGAGGAGGGCGGCGATGAGCAGCGGTCCGGCCAGCTTCGCGGCGAGCAGCAGTGCCTGGCCGGCGATCTGCACGACGTCGTTCTCGTTCACAGCGGACCCATCAGTGGAAGGAGCGGACCAGGGAGGAGACGAGCAGGTACCAGCCGTCGACCGCCACGAACAGCAGCAGCTTGAACGGCAGCGAGATCAGCGACGGGGGGAGCATCGCCATGCCCATGGCGGACAGCGACGCGCTCACGACCAGGTCGATGACGATGAACGGGATGAAGACGATGAACCCGATGAGGAACGCCGCGCGCAGCTCGGAGATGACGTACGCCGGGACGAGCGTGGTGGTCGGCACGTCCTTGGGCGTCGCCGGTGCCTTCTTGCCCGACAGGTCGACGAACAGCTGCAGGTCCTTCTCGCGCACCTGCTTGAGCATGTAGGTCCGGAACGGCGCGAGTCCGCGGTCGAACGCCTGCTGCTGGCTGATCGTGCCCTTGAGCAGCGGCTGGACCGCGTCGTGGTTGGCCTGGCTGAACACCGGCCCCATGACGAAGAAGGTCAGGAACATCGCCAGGCCGATCATGACCTGGTTCGGTGGGACGCCCTGGGTCCCCAGCGCCGAGCGGGTGAAGCCGAGCACGATGACGATCCGCGTGAACGCGGTGACCATGATGAGCAGGCCGGGGAGCAGCGACAGCGCGCCGAGGAGCAGGACGAGGGACACCGGCTGGGTCAGGCCACCGCCGGACGTGACCTGCGTGAGGTCGAGGCCGGCCGCGGGCGTCGGTGAGGGGGTCGGCGCGGGTGCGGCGACGGCCGAGCCGGCGAGGCAGAGGCTGATCCCGGTCGCGAGCCCCAGGGTGAGAGCCGTGGTCAGCGCAGCGCGTCGTCCCCGTCCGCAGCGCGGAAGGCGGGCCGGCACGCGCGGGTCCACGGGTGCTCCTCATCACGCAGGGCATCCATGCGGGCAACCCGTCGCCGGACGGCGAGACGGGTCGATGCGGCCACGGGTCCATCCGTGGCTGCCGGGTTCTCGCCGCGCAAGGTGGCGAGGGCTGCGGCTACCGCGTCGTCCGTGACCGCGTGGCCACGGGGACGAAGGTGCTGCAGGAAGGCGGGGAGCGCGGACGTGAGGGAGCCGCGCACGTGGTGCTCGTCGTCGTCGTGTGCAGGGACGTCGGCCGTTTCGCTGGTGAGCAGGGTGACGGTGTGGTCGGTCACCCCGAGGAGCAGGTCCTTGCCGTCGACGCGGACGACGGTCAGGGCGGCACCCTTGCCGAGCTTGGTCGAGCCCCGCACCTCGAGCAGTCCGCCCCGGGCGCGCCCGCCGAGCCCGTCGGTGCGCTTGAGCACCCACAGGACCAGCGCGAGCAGCCCGAAGACCAGGACCACCTTGAGGAGCAGGACGACAGCGGCCATGTCTAGCGCTCGACCACCGCGGTGATGCGCACGCCGAACTCGCCGTCGATGACGACGACCTCGCCGCGGGCGACCAGGCAGCCGTTCACGAGGACGTCGACGGGTGCGTCGGCGGACCGGTCCAGCTCCAGCACGGCACCCGGGGCGAGCGACAGCAGGTCGCGCAGGGGGAGCTTGACGCGCCCGAGCTCCACGGCGAGCTCGACCTGCACGTCGGCCAGAAGGCGCAGGTCCCGGGCCTCCCCGAGGGGCGCTCCGTCGCCGAGGTCGGGCAGGTCGGGGCGGGGAAGGCTGGGCAGGTCGGTGGCCTCGGGACCCATGCGGGGGCCCGCGGGGACTGCCCCACCGACGAGCGCGCCGACCGCGTCCTGCACATCGCTCTCGGGTGACCGGGACGGCGCGGGGATCTGGTCGGCAGCGGCGGTGAGCTCGTCGGACTGGGACATCTACTGGCCTCCGGTCAGGGCGTGGACGACGACGGCGCGGTGCTTGCCACGACGGCCGAGGGAGGCGCCGAGGACGGGCACCTCGAGGCCGTCACCGGCGAGCACGCCGAGCAGGTGGTCGACGGCGTAGGGGTCGAGGCGGATGACATCGCCGGGGCGGAGGTCCTCGATGTCGCCGGCGCTCACGACCGAGGCGCCGAGCCGCAGGGCGACCTCGACAGGGACGTCCCCGAGCACGTTGCGCGCCGCCGCACTGGGGATGGCGACCTCGACCTCGACCTCGCCCGGGAGCAGCGACTTCGCGGGCAGGCAGAGGGTGAGGTGGATGGTCTCCCCGCTCGGCAGCTCCATGTCGAGGGGTACGGCGACGACCTCGCCACCACCGATCGGCAGCGGGTCGTCACTCACCGGACCGGCGTGGAAACCGGTCACGCCGTGATCGGCCAGCGCGGTGGCGAGCGGGCGCAGCGCGGGCAGCGTGTGGCGCACGAGCAGCTCGGCCTCGAGCGAGGTGCACGGGCGGTGCTCGCCCTCTCCGACACCGCCGAGGTAGAGGTCCGCCAGGGCCACCGCCGCGTCAGCGGGGAACAGCAGGACCCCCGGGTCGGCGAGTCCGCAGCCCAGCGGTGTCCACACCGCACCTGCTTCAGCGACCTCCACGAGCGAGACACGGCGCACGCCCGGGCAGCTGACCGGCACGGTCCGCCCGCAGGACAGGCCGAGCAGCAGCCCCACGCGAGGCGCCGCCTCGATGACCGCGCTCACCAGCCGGGCGGCCCCGGCCGGCATCGGCAGGGGATCGCGGAAGTCGAACAGCTGGGCGGGGGGCACACCGTTCCATCGTCGCGGGGCCGTCCCGGGTGGATGGTCCCCCTGGGCCATCTCCTGTGGTGCCCGAAGGGACCATGCCCGGGCCGGTCCTACCCGAGGGGAGGGGGGAACGCCGTCCGTGGTGACTAGTGCCCGCCCGAGCCTGAGCGGTGCGCGGGGGACGCCGACGACGAGGGCTGCGCGCTCGTCGACGGTGTGGCGGAGGCCTTCGTCGCGGGCTTCCCGGTCACCGTCGGAGACGGGGCCGGCTGGGGCTTCGCGGTGGTTCGCGGGGCTTCGACCACGATGTCGACCCGCCTGTTCTTGGCGAATGCGGCCTCGGAGGTGCCCTTGTCACGGGGACGGGTGTCGGCGTACCCCGCGGCGGAGAGCCGTTCCTTGGCCACCCGCTCGTTCTCGATGAGGTGACGGAGGACGGCGGTGGCGCGGGCGGTGGACAGCTCCCAGTTCGACGGGAAGTACGCGCTGCTGATCGGACGGCTGTCGGTGTGGCCCTCGACGACCAGCTGATTGCCCATGGACTGGAACACGGGGCCGAGTCCGTCCAGCAGGGCATTGCCCTTCGTCGTGAGGCGCGCCTCGCCGGAGTTGAACAGCACGCCGCTGGTGACGTAGAGGACCAGGCCGCGCGGATCGCGGGCGACCTGGACCTGGTCGTCGAGGTGCGCGGTCTTGATCTGCTTGACGAGCTTCTGGCGCAGCTCCTCCAGCTTGGCCTTGTCCAGCACCGGCTGGGCCGGACCACCGGGGTTCGCCGCCCACGCCGAGGCCTGGGGCTGGGGATCGCCGTCCTTCGGGGCGAGCGGCTTGTCGGTCGGCTCGCCCTCCGTCGGGACGCCCTCTCCGGGCAGCTGGGGAAGGACCGTGCCCGTGCCCTTGGCGAAGGCCTCCTTGAAGGTCTGGAACTTCTTCAGGTCCAGGCTGCTGATCGCGAACATCATGAGGAACGTGACCATCAGCAGGGTCATCATGTCGGCCAGGGCGATCAGCCACGCCTCGTTGGGGTGCTCCTCGTGGTCCTCGTGCCGGCGGTGTCGACGGGACACCTCACGCCGCCTTCTTCTCGCCGACGGCCTCGCGGACGCCTGGGGACAGGTGGCTCTTCAGCTTCTCGCCGACGGCCCGTGGGCTGACGCCGGCCTGGATCGCGAGGATGCCCTCGACGATCATCATGCGGTAGGCCACCTCGACCGCCGACGCGCGCTTCATCTTGTTGGCGATCGGCATGAAGAAGATGTTCGCGATGCCGATGCCCCACAGGGTGGCGATGAACGCCGACGCGATCGCGTGGCCCATCTCGGCAGGGTTCTCCATGTGGCTCAGGGCCAGGGTGAGCCCCAGCACGCAGCCGACGATGCCGATGGCAGGCGCGTAGGTACCGCAGTCCATGTGGAACTTCGCGGCAACCTTGTGCCGGTCCTTCATCGCGGCGATGTCGGCCTCCAGGACGTCCGCGACCTCCTCGGAGTCGGTGCCGTCGATGACGAGCTCGAGTCCGCGCTTCATGAACGGGTCGTCGACCTCCTTGGCCCTCTCCTCCAGGGCGAGCAGCCCGTCGCGGCGCGCGACGTCGGCGTACTCCATCAGCTCGGTGACAGCGGCTGCGGCGTCGAGCTTCTTGCCGGGCAGGAGCATCTTCAGGGTGGCCTTGACGCCCGGTCCGACGTCGCTCATGCGGTTGCTGGCGAGGCCAACGCCGACCGTGCCACCGATGATGATGATGATCGCGGCGGGGTTGGAGAAGGCGACCGCGGGGCTGCCGCCCTCGATGATGAACGCGACGGAGATGGCGATGACGGCGAAGACGATGCCGACGGGGGTGGCGACCTCCATCGTCAGCACCCGCCTTCGGTGGCGGGGCGCAGGTGCAGGACCCGTCCGCCCTCGTGGTCGTCGTCGAGGGCGAGCTCCTGGTGCCCCAGCTGGAGCTCTGCGGTCGCGAGGACGGACGCACGATAGGCCGTGATGCTCTCGACGACGGCGGTGGCCGACTCGAGCACGACGTACGTCCGGCCGTCGACGAGGGTCACGACGGTGTCGTGGTGGGCCTCGACCGTGGCCACCAGGTCGGCGTTGAGGTACATCTCGCTGCCGTTGAGGCGTGTCAGACGGATCACCTGGCTGCCCTCCTCCTGAGGGAACGGCCCGGAGGCCGGCACCGGCGTCCTGCCTGTGCCCCACCCCATCGGCGCGGCGCGGCGATCGTTGAGCACTCAGCCCGAGGACGCAGGGACCGCTCGCAGGGTCAGCGCTTGAGGTGGACCAGGTCCTGGAGCATGTCGTCGCTGGAGGTGATGACCTTCGTGTTCGCCTGAAAGGCGCGCTGGGCGATCATCATGTTGGTGAACTCCTGGGCGAGGTCCACGTTGCTCATCTCGAGCGCGCCCGCGGCCAGTGACCCGACGGCGCCGCTGCCCGCGGCTCCGAGGTTGGCGGTGCCGGCGGCGGGGCCGCCGCGGAAGTGCCCGTCGCCCATGGCGACGAGTCCGGCCGGGTTGCTGAAGGCGGCCATCGCGACCTGGCCGACGACGGTCGGCTCGCCGCCGTAGACGGCGGTGAGCATCCCGTTCTCGCCGATGGAGAAGGACTGCATCTGCTGCACGTTCCCCAGGCTGTCGAGGCGGCCCAGCGGGTCGTCCTGCGGGATGGTGAGCGTCGCCGGAGTCACGCCGACGGTGGGCGAGGCGACACCGGCGGTCGCGGCCCAGCCCTTGAGCGTCGCGCCTGACGGGTCGACCAGGTGGTTGGCGCTGTCGACCGAGAACGAGCCGGCGCGGGAGTACATCTCCGTGCCGTTGACGTCCATGACGAACATGCCCGCGCCCTGGATGGCGAGGTCGGTGGCGCGCCCCGTGTTCTGGATCGCGCCCTGCGTCTGGATGGCGTCCACGGCGTTCACGTGCACGCCGAGCCCGACCTGTGCCGGGTTGGTGGAGCCCGAGGTGCTGGTCGCGGCGCTGCCGTCGCGGAGCAGCTGCGACAGGGTGTCCTGGAAGACGACGCGGCTGGCCTTGTAGCCCGAGGTGTTGACGTTGGCGATGTTGTCGCCGACCACGTCCATCATCATCTGGGTGGAGCGCATGCCCGAGACTCCGGAGAACATCGAACGCATCATGGTGGTTCCTCCACGGGGGAGCAGAAGGAGCCGTCCTGGCAGGTGACCGCGACCGTCCTGGCCTGCGGTGTGCGCGTGCTGCAGTGCTGCTACGTGGCCGGGGCCTGCTCCACCGTGGTGATGTCGGCGAGGCTCAGGGTCGAGCCGTCGGAGAGCCTGAGGGTCGGGGCACCCGAGCCGACGGTGACGGCCGTGACGACGCCCGTGTGCGTGGTCGCGTCGCTGCCCGTTCCGGTGACCTGCCGGCCGACCAGGGACTCGGCGGACAGCCGTTGCTGCCAGGCCTGGGACTCCTGCTGCGCGGTGACCAGCTGACCGAGCTTCTCGACCTGCGCGAAGACCGCCATCTGGCTCATGTACTGGTTGTTGTCCTGGGGCTGCATCGGGTTCTGGTACTTCAGCTGCGCGACGAGCAGCTTCATGAAGGTGTCCTTGTCGAACCCGGTCGCGGCGGCGTTCGAGGCGCCCGCAGCAGCGGTCGTCGCGGAGGCCTGCGTCGTACCGGAGAGCGGTGTGGTCACGGAGTCCTCAGATCTGGAGTCAGAGCCAGGTGCCCGCGGGCTGCGGGGCGGGGACGTCGTCCGTGACGTTGACGGACCCATCGGCGGTGCGTCCCGGTCGTGGAGTCCCCCGTTCGGGGGGTGTCTGCTGGTCCTGCTGCTGCTCACGGGCCAGGTCGAGCTGGTCGCCGTAGGTGACGTCGTAGCTGGTCAGGTCGAGCCCCGCGTCGCGGAGCACCTGCTGCAGGTCGTTGGTCTGGGCCAGCAGACCGCCGTGGGCAGCCGCGTCAGGTGCGCGCACCGTCAGCTCGACCTGGCCGTCGCGCACCGTCATCCGCACGAGGACCGCTCCGAGCTCGGGCGGGTCGAGCCGGATCACCAGGCTGGTGCGGCCCCCCTCCGACCGCATCGACTCCGCGGCGGCGACCAGCGCGGGGCGTACGGCGGCCAGCGCCTCCGCCCGGTCGGCTGTCGGTGCCTCGCTCGTGCCCGCGGGTGTCGCGCCGACGACCACCGTGCCGTCGGGGGCGAGTTGCGGCGGTGTCACGGCTCCCGTGACGGGCGGCTCCGACGCAGGGTGCTGTGCCGTGGTCGAGCCGGCGTGTGGCTCACCGTTCGGCACGGGATCCGTGCCCGGTACTCCGGTTGTCGAGGTTGTCGGGGGTGTCGAGGTTGTCGGGGCTGTCGGGGTTGGCGAGGCCACGGCGCCGGTCGGCGTGGTGTGCGTCGACGTCTTCGTCGCCTGCGCCCCGACGGTTGCGTCGCAGACGGGTGCGGCAGCCCCCTTCGCGGTCGGAAGCGCGGGCGGGGTGGACAGCCCCACAGCGAGCAACCAGCCGGCGCTCGCCTCGACCGCGGCGGTGGCCAGGGCCGGCGCAGAGGGTTCGTCGTCGGCTGCGGGGGTGTCTGCTGTGGGTGCGCCCTTGGTCTTGCTCGGGGTGGCGCTCGGGGTGGCGCTCGGGGTGGCGCTCGGGGTGGCGCTCGAGGTGGTGGCTGCCGTGGCGCCGGTGAGCAGCGACGCGAAGACCTCGGGCGCCGGACCGGCGTCGGCCGTCGACTCGGACGTCGAAGGAGCGGGCACCATGGCGGTGGCCAGGGCCAGGGGAGTGGTCACGGATGTCCTCCGAGCTGCTGGAACCGGCTGAGCACGCGTTCGACGTACGCCTGCGTCTCGGCGTACGGCGGGATGCCCCCTGCCTTGCGGACGGCGGTCGGCCCGGCGTTGTACGCCGCGAGCGCGAGGTCGGTGCGACCCCCGAAGGAGCTGAGCTGCTGGGCGAGGTAGCGCGCGCCGCCGTCGAGGGCCTGCGCGGGGTCGAGCGCGTCCACGCCCAGTCCCTCCGCGGTGCGCGGCATGATCTGCATGAGGCCCTGGGCGCCGACCGGCGAGGTGGCAGAGGCGTCGAAGCCCGACTCGGTCCAGGCCACCGCCGAGAGCAGACGCGGGTCGAGGCCGCTGGACTGCGCGGCCTTCTCGATGAGGCCGGCGTAGGGGCGGGCCGCCGTGGGCAGCGCCGCGGCCCAGCCCGAGGGCGTCGCCGCCGACAGCCCCCCGGGGAGGCGCGCAGCAGGGGCGTCGCCCGTGACCCGGCGGATCGACGTGGCCTTGGCGAGGTCCACCGGCTCGAGCCGCACCTTGGCCCCGGTGTGCGGTGCGACGACCCACTGGCCGTTCCCGGCGTACATCCCGATGTGGTCCACGGGACCCGTGCGGTCGAAGTAGACGAGGTCACCGGGACGGGCGTCGGCGGCAGCCACCTCGACGCCGGCCTTGCCCTGCTGCGAGGACACCCGCGGCAGGTCGACGCCGAGCTGACGGTAGGTCCACTGCACGAGCCCCGAGCAGTCGAACGCACCCGGTGCGTCGCCGCCGAAGACGTACGGCGTCCCGATCTGCTGGGAGGCGAGGGCCACGGCGCGCTGCCCGAGCTGGGCGCCTGCTGCGGAGGAAAGGGCGCCTCCGACGACCGACGTGCTGCCGCCGACGACCTGGCGGGTCGGCGTGGCCGCGTCGAGGGCGGCGGAGAACGACGAGGCGGAGGCATCGGTCGTGGCGGTGCTGCGTGTCCCGATGACCCCACCCGCCAGGGCGGTCCCGCCGCTGAGCATCTGCAGCCTGGCCTGGATGGCCTGGGTGCGGGCCTGCACGTCGGACAGCGTCATGGGCGCTGTCCCCGCAGCCCGGAGAGCTCGTCGGCGAGGGACTGGTCGGCGCGCTCGCGCGCTGCGCGGGCCTCCTCGCGCTTGCGCGCAGCCATCGTCTCGAACAGCCGCTGCCGTCGGCGGGACTCGGTCCAGGTAGCCAGCGCCTCCTGGCGCACGCCGTCGGCGACCTCGACCTGCTGACCCGCGAGCTCGACCGCCTCTGCCCGCCACAGGCGGACCTGCGTGGTGCTCTCCAGGGCCTCACGTGAACCACCGGCGAGACCGGCACGGCGGAGGTCGTCGTGGGCGGCCTGGTGGGCGTCCTGTGCTTCGCGCGCCTGCGTGAGTGCTTGCCCTGCGCGGCCGCGGGCTGCGGCCTCCTGCAGCTCCGCCACGCGCAGCAGCGTCGCCACAGCGGACCGGCGGGTCATGCGAGCACCTGCGACAGGTGCTGCCAGCTGGTCTCGACGTCGGCGACCTCGTCGACCGGCTGACGGAGGAACTGCGAGATCAGCTCGCGGCGGGCGAGGGCCTCGTCGATGAGCGGGTCGCTGCCGTGCTGGTAGGCCCCGATCTCGACCAGGTCCTTGGCCTCGTCGGCGGCGGCGAGCAGGTGCCGCAGTCGTGACGCGAGGTGCAGCCGGGGCGCGGGGGTGACCTTGGAGGCCAGGCGGGACACCGACTCGAGGACGTCGACGGTGGGGAAGTGGCCGGCCGAGGCGAGCTTGCGCGACAGCACGACGTGCCCGTCGAGGATGGAGCGGGCGTGGTCGGCGACCGGGTCGTTCATGTCGTCGCCCTCGACGAGGACGGTGTAGAGCGCCGTGATGGTGCCGACCTCGCCGGGCCCCGCCCGCTCCAGCAGGCGCGGCAGCTCCGCGAACACCGACGGCGGGTAGCCGCGGGTGGCGGGAGGCTCCCCAGCGGCCAACCCGATCTCCCGGCGGGCCATGGCAAACCGGGTCAGGGAGTCGACCAGCAGGAGCACGTCAAGGCCGAGGTCGCGGAAGTGCTCGGCGATGCGCGTGGCGGTGTAGGCCGCGCGAAGGCGCATCAACGGCGGCTCGTCGGAGGTCGCGACGACACAGACGACGCGCTCGCGACCGGTCTCGCCGAGGTCGTCCTCGAGGAACTCGCGCACCTCCCGGCCGCGCTCACCGACCAGCCCGACGACGACGACGTCAGCCTTCGTACCTCGGGCCATCATGCCGAGCAGGGTGGACTTGCCGACGCCGGAGCCGGCGAAGATGCCGACGCGTTGGCCGCGCCCGCAGGGGGTCATGGTGTCCAGGCAGCGCACGCCCAGCGGGAGCGGCTCACTGATCCGCTGGCGCTTGAGCGGGTGCGGTACGGGACCGTCGAGCCCGGTCAGCACGCCGGTGAGTGCCGGACCGCCGTCGATGGGTCGACCGAGGGCGTCGAGCACCCGCCCCCGCAGGTCGTCACCGACCCGCATGAGCAGGCCGGTTCCGGTCGGCTCGACCAGCGCGCCCGGCGAGACACCGTCGAGCTCGCCGTACGGCGCCAGCAGCAGCGCGTCCTCGTGCATCGCCACCACCTGGGCCGGGACGCGGCGGTCGCCGACCGTGATGGCGACGATGTCCCCGAGGGAGCCGCGCAGGCCCTTGCACTCGGCTTCCAGTCCGACGACGCGGCTGATGCGACCTGAGGCACGGATCGGCGCCAGGGGGCGCAGAACCTCGGCCGTGCGGCTCACTGGACCCCGCGAGCCGGGTCGACGCCGAGAGCCTCTGCGGCGATGCGCAACGCCGCGGCCACCGTGACCTCGACGCTGCCGGTCCCGTTGTCGAAGCGCGCGTCGCCGGCGGCCAGGTGCGGGTCCACGACGACGTCGAGGTCTCGCCCGTCCGCCCAGGCGCGTACGGCGGCCTCGTCGTGCGAGGACACGACCGCGCGCGCACGCGGTCCGGGGAGCAGCGCGGTGGCAGCCTCGCCCAGCCGGGTGAGGACACTGCGGCTGCTGTTCGCCAGCTCGTGGCGCAGGATCCACTCCGCGATGTCGATGGCGGTGGCGAGCACGGCCCGGCTGGAGGCGTCGACCGCGTCCCGCTGCTGCACCGTGGCTGCGGCGGCGAGCTGCTCGAGCGCCGCGGCGATGCGGGGCGCAGCCGCTGCCCCCTCGGCGTGCGCAGCGGCCCGCCCGTCGTCCAGCCCGGCGGCGTACGCCGCGGCGATGGCGTCCTGGCGCTCCTGCTCGGCGGCGAGCACCGTCGCACTGGCGCGCTGCGCCCCGGCGCGCACGGCCGTCACGTCCTGGGCCTTGAGGAAGGTCGTCATGTCCTGGTCACTCGCCGTCCGGCTTCGTCAGGACCAGCGAGCCCTCTTCCTCCAGCTGGCGCGCGGTGGCCACGATGGCGGCGCGGGCCTCGGCGATCTCGGCGGGACGCAGGCCGCGGAGCAGCTCCATCTCCTCGAGCAGGGTCTCGCGGGCACGCTCGGAGAGGTTCGCGAGGACCTTCGCCTTGGTCGGCTCGGGGCTGCTCGACAGCGCCACCGACAGCTGCTTGGTGTCCACGCTGCGCAGGAGCACCTGCATCGACCGGGCTTCGAGGCTGCACACGTCGTCGAAGGTGAACAGCGCGTTCCGGGTCAGCTCGGCGAGCTCGGGGTTGGTGGTGGCGATCGCCTGGAGCAGCTCGCGGCTGGCGTCGCGGCCGGCACGCGAGAGCAGGCCGGCGAGCAGCTCGGGGCCGTCGACCTTGGTCACCTCGCTGCGCAGGACGTCGGAGATGCGGGCCCGCAGGCCCGTCTCGACCTGACGCACGGTGTCGGGGTGGACCGCGCCGAGGGCCGCGATCCGGGTCGCCACCTTCGCCTGGTCCTCGACGGGCAGTCGGGTGAGCAGGGCGGCAGCGACCCTGGGGTCGAGATGGGCCAGCGCGAGCGCGACGGCCCCGGCCGGCTCGGTGGCGAGCCCCTTGGCCGCGACATCGGGGTCGGCCTCCGACAGCCAGCCGAACGGTCGCGGCAGGTCGAGCTGCTGGCTCATGGCCGCGCCGCGGTCGGTGCCGAGTGTGCGGACCAGCAGGTCCTTGGCGAAGCGCTTGCCGGGTGCGGGGAGCATGCCCGGCTCCCCGAGCCGACTGACCAGCTCGTTCATCGTGGCGCGCACCTCGTCGGGGCTCACCGGACCGAGGACGGCGATCTCGGCGGCGATGGCCGCGACCTCCTCCTCGCTGAGCCCGCGCAGGATCGTTGCTGCGCGCTCCGGGCCGAGGGCGACGAGCGCGACGGCGGCCTTGCGGCGGCTGGTGCTGGTCGTGGAGGAGAGGGGGGACAGGGACGCTGACATCGAGGCTGACATGGCTAGCGGTCACCGCCGCCGACGTTGGCCATCCAGCCGCGCAGCATCCCGGCGACCTCGTCGGGGTTCTCGTCCAGCACGCCGAGCAGGTCGGTCTGGGAACGGGGCGCGGGGATGCTGCCCGAGGGCAGTGCCTGCGCGGCGGGTCGCGCCGTGACCGCGCCCTTGCGTCCGGCCTCGACCGCCGCCTTGACCTGGTCGGCGGGCAGCTCGGTCGACGTACCCCGCTTGAGGGTGCGCAGGAAGCCGAAGCCGACGAACAGCAGCAGCAGGGCGCCGAGGCCGCGGGGTGCGTACTCCTTGGCCATGTCGATCATGCCCGGCTTGGCCGCAGCAGCCGCCTTCGCCGTTGCCGGGTCGGTCTGCAGGAAGGCGGGCGTCGTGACCGAGAGCGTGTCGCCCCGGGTCGTGTTGAGGCCCACCGCGCTCGCGACCATCGCCTGAAGGTCGGCGACGGGCGGCGCGTTCTTGGCGTTGCGGTCGACCGCCACCGTGACCGTCAGGCGCTTCACGCCGCCGGGCGCGACGTCTTCGTGCACCACGGTCTTGGACACGCCGGTCGTCGTGGAGGAGTCGCTCTTGGTGTAGCCGTTGGCGCCGCTGGTCGTCGTCGTGGTCGTCGGCGTCGCGCCGGTCGCCGTCGTGGACGTGACCACCCCACCCGGGGCGGGGGAGGCCGCGGCTGCCGGGCTGTAGGCCTCCTTGGACTCGGACTGCGTGAGGACAGCGGTCTTCTTCGGGTCGTAGGTCTCGCTGTCGATCGTCTTGTTGGACGTGTCGATCTCGGCGTTGACCCGGACGACCGCGTGACCCGGGCCGAGGAGGGTGTCGAACATGGACGTGACCTGGCTGGACAGGGAGTCCTCGTAGGAACGGCGGGCCGCGTCGGACCGGCCGTTCGAGCTGCCGTCGCCGGTGAGCAGGGCGCCGCTCGCATCGGTGATGCTGACGTCCTTCGGCGCGAGGCCAGGGACGGCGCTGGCCACCAGGTGCGTGATGGCGTCGACCGTGCCCTCGGGCAGGGTGCCGCTGCTCTGCAGCAGGACCGACGCGCGAGCGTTGTCCTGGTCCTGGCTGAACAGCCGCTTCTCGGGCAGGGCGAGGTGCACCTGCGCCGTACGGACGCCGTCGATGTCGCCCAGCGAGCTGCCGAGGGTCGCCTCGAGCGCCCGCTGGTAGGCGACCTGCTGCTGGAAGGAGGAGCTGGTGAGGCCCTGCTTGTCGAAGGCGGCCCAGCCGTCCTGCGTGGCACCGGCCGGCAGACCCGCGGCCGCGACCGAGATGCGCTCCTTGTCGAGCGAGCCCTGCGGGACGAGGATCGTCGTCCCGCCGGCCGAGAGCTTGTAGGTCACGCCGTCGGACTGCAGCTTCGTGGTCACCGCCGCGGCGTCCTGCGGGTCCAGCCCGGCGAGCAGGACGCCGTACGTCGGGGCGCTCACCCACTTCATGAAGAAGACGGCCCCGGTGAGGCCGAGCACGGACAGCAGCCCGATGATGACGAGCTGGGAGGCGGTGAAGCCCTTCAGCGTGTCCACGGCCCTGCGCTTGAGGGCTTCGGTGTCGAGAGCCATCAGACCTGCATCCTCATGATCTCCTGGTAGGCCTCCACGGCGCGGTTGCGCAGGGCGACGGTGAGCTCGACACCGAGCTGCGCCTTGGCAGCTGCGGCGGTGAACTGGTGGACGTCCGTGAGGGTGCCGGTGGCGACGCCCTCGGCGAGCTGGTCCGCCGTACCCGTGAGCTTCCCGACGTCCTTGAGCGCGTCGGCGAAGGCCGACCCGCCCGCGGGTGAGGAGCTGCCGACGGACGGCGGCACGAAGGGGGTCGCGCCGGCTGCGCCGACCCCGGTGAGGATCACTGGCCACCCTGCCCGATGCGCAGGGCCTGGCTGTAGCTGTCGCGGGCCTGCTGCATGACCGACAGGTTCGCCTGGTAGAGCCGGCTGGCCATCATCATGTTGGTCATCTCCTCGGTCAGGTCGACCTTGGGGCGCGTGACGTAGCCGGCGGTGTCGGCGAGCGGGTTCTCGGGGTCGTAGACGACCTCGGGGGCGCCGCCCTGCTCGACGGTGCCGGTGACGGCCACGCCGTCGGTCCCCGGCAACGTCTGCGCGACGACGAGGCTGGCGCGGAACGGCGCCTCGCCGGCGGCCCGCACGGTGTTCGCGTTGGCGATGTTGTTGCCGATGACGTCGAGCATCGTGCGGCCGAGGGAGACCCCGGTGATCGCGGTGTCGAGCGCTCCGAACATCCCGCTCATCAGCGCATCGCCGCCTTCAGGATGCTCAGGCGGTAGTTGGTGGCCTGTACCAGCGCCTCGTACTGCAGTCCGCTCTTGAGCAGCGAGGTCGACTCGTCCGCGAGGTCGACGCTGTTGCCGTTCTCGTCGACCGGCCCGCCGCTGTCGGCGACGGTCAGGGACGTCTGCGAGGGGTCCTCGCCGCGGGACAGCGCGGCGGCGAGGTCGCCCTCGAAGCTGACGCGCTGGGCGTGGTAGCCGGGCGTCATCACGTTCGCGATGTTCTGCGCGGCCGTGCGCTGGCGCAGGGCCACGCCGTCCATCGCCCGCTCGAGCGCGCTCTGCACGCCGTCGGTGAACAAGGTCATCGGGACTCCACGAGCTGCGGTGGGGTCATCCGTGAGGGAGAGGTCTTACGTCCGTGTGAGGGGTCTATCGGGCTGCGTGACCAAGACCTGACGCTCCGTGACAGGCCGTCCGGGAAAGGGTCCATCCGGGTGGTGCCGGGGTAGTCCTCGTGGACTCACCCGGTCGGGCGCTCACACCGATCAGGCGGCGGCGTAGGGGTGTGCGGACGGAGGCGCCGAACTGCTCGCGTAGGCCTGCTGGCGGTCCAGGTCCTGGCGCACCGCGCGCAGGGCGACCTCGGCGTGGGTCATCGCGGACTGCAGCACGCGGGCCCTGACGACCAGCTCGTCCGGCACGGGGCCGAACGGCAGGTCCGGGGCCGCGGCCAGCGGACGCCCGTCGGTCGCGTCGAGCCCCCGCACCCACTCCTCGAGCGCGTCGAGGGACGCAGTCCAGTCGTCAACGTGGCTACAGGGGGACGGCATGACGTCAGGCCACAGCCGAGGTGAGGCAGGCCTCGCGCCACGCCGACTGCAGGGGCGCGACGACATCGAGGGCCGCTCGGGTCGCGGTGACGTCCCGGCGGGTGTTCGCCTGGAGGAGCTGGGTGAACGCGAACGTGTAGAGCGCGTCGAGGCGCTCGGCGAGATCGCCGGCATCGCGGTTCAGGGTGGTGCGGAGCTCGAGCACGATCGCCTGGGCCTTCACCAGTCGGGGCGTGGCGCCCAGGTGGTCGCCACCTTCCTGCAGGGTGACGGCGGCCTTGAGTGCACCGACGCAGGCGTCGAACAGCATCGCGGTCAGCTCGGCGGGGCTCGCCGTCATCACGCGCTCGGTCAGGTAGCGGTCTGCAGCAGCAGCAGTCGGGGACACAGGGAGTCCTTCCTCGTCCATCCCGGCCTTCCTTGGCCGGCACGTCCCTCATCGACGTACCGGCAGGGGGCAACAGAACCCGGATGGGTGAGTCTGCAGGCCTCACGCGCACGCCGCAGGTGCCGATGGACGAGGGCCGTGGCGGTTGCCACGAACGAGCAACAGGAGGCGGGTCGTGACCTCACTGGACGTCGTGCTGCTGGCCGCCGGTCTCGGGTCCCGCCTCGGTGGTGGGGTGCCGAAGCCCCTCACGCCGCTGGGCGCGGACGGCGAGAGCCTGATCGAGCGCCAGGTGCGACTGCTCGAGCCGCTGCGCGCGGCCGGCGCCCGGATCAGCGTCGTGGTCGGGCACCGTGCCACCGAGGTCGCGGCCCGCGTTCCCACCGCCCGCGCCGTGCACAACGCCGACTACGCCAGCTCCAACACCGCCCGGTCTCTGCTGTGCGCGCTCCACCAGGGCTCCGGCCCGGCCCTCTGGCTCAACAGCGACGTGATGTTCAGCGCCGACTTCGCCGACGAGGTGGTGCGGTCGTTGCGGGACCTGAGCCGCAGCCGCATCGGGGTCAAGCGCGGCCGGACCGCGGAGGAGGAGGTGAAGTACCTGCTCGGTCAGTCCGGTGACGTCTGCGCGCTGTCCAAGACCGTCGTCGGCGGCCTGGGCGAGGCCATCGGGGTGAACCTGGTCGCGGCGCACGACCGGCCGGCCTTCGTCGCGGCACTTGCCCAGGTCGACGCCCACGACTACTTCGAGCGGGCCGTGGAGCTCACCATCGACCGTGGTCACCGCTGGCAGCCGCTGGACCTGACCGACCACTTCGCCGTCGAGGTGGACTTCCCGGAGGACCTCGCCGTCGCGCGTCGGTTCGCTGCCGCGGAGGCGAGCCGCGCGGTCGCCCGGCACCTGACCGTGGCCTCCTGACCGTGGGCTCCACGACGGGTGAGCGGGTCGACGTCCTCGTCGAGCTCTCCGACCCGTCCGACGCTGCCGCCGCCGTCGTGGTGAGTGCGGCGATGCAGCTGTTCACCGTGGACGACCCGGTGCAGGTCGTCCTGCTCGTGACCGACGTCGACGAGCCGGACGAGGCGCTCGGGCTGCTGGTGCAGCAGCTCTGCCTGGACGGCGCTTCCGGCGGCAGCCTGCCCGAGACGGTCCTGCTCGGGGCGGCGGAGGCGCGAGCCCGTCCCGCGGCACTGCACGTGGTGTCCGGGAGCACGGCCGTCGACGCGGCACGGGCGGTGGCGCTGCTCACCGGCCTCACCCAGCACCTGACACCGACGCCCCCCGACCCTGAGCTGGCCGGCCGCCTCGCGGCGCTGGAGGGCGCGCTCCTCGGCGCGCGCGTCGACCAACGGGCAGCGCGCCGCGACGTGCCGGCCGCGCTGGCGATCGCGCAGGGTCTCCGTCGCCCGACCGTCGCGCTGGTCTTCCAGCACCGCAGCTACTGGAACGCCGTCGCCACCGTCGCCTCCGCCCTGGCGGCCGACGAGCGCGTCGACCTGCTCGTGGTCGCCCTTGACAGCGACGCCGACGGCAAGGGGGCCAGTACCGCGGCCTTCCTGCGCGACCAGGGCTACCAGCCGGTCAGCGCTGACCACCTGCTCGCCCACCTCGACGACGTCGATGTCGTGCTCTTCGACAACCCGTACGACGAGATGCGCCCACCCGGCCTGAGTGCTGGGGCCCTGGCCGATCGCGGGGTGCGCCTCGCGGCCGTCCCCTACGGCGGCGGCGCGATCGCCGGTGACCTCATGGACACGCTGCTGTGGAACCTGCCGCTGCAGCAGCTGGCCTGGCGGTCCTACGTGCCGACCGACGTGCACCGGCAGATGTACGACCGCCACTGCCGAACCGGCTCGCAGCAGGTCCGCGTGGTGGGCTCGGCCAAGCTCGACCGGCTGGTCGTGCCCGAGCCGTCCGACGTCGTGGACACCTGGCGCGCGCACGCCGCCGGACGTCCGGTGGTGCTGTGGAACCCGCACTTCCGGCTCGGCGCCGGTGGGTGGTCCACCTTCGACACCTACTTCGAACCGGTGCTGCGCTGGTTCATGCAGCACCGGGACGTCGTCCTGCTGCTCCGCCCGCACTTCCGGCTGTTCCGGGACCTGGCCGTCACGGGTGGCGCGGAGGCCCGGGTGGAGTCCACGGTGCGGCGCCTCGTCGCCGAGCACGAGAACCTGCTGCTCGACGAGGCGCCGGACTACGTGCCGGCTCTCACCGTGGCCGACGCGATGATGAGCGACCTGTCGTCCCTGGCAGGGGAGTACCTCGTCACCGGGCGGCCGCTGCTCTACCTGCACCGTGCCGACGGGCCGGGCCCGAACGCGGTCGGTGACTTCTTCTCGCTCATGGAGCGGGCGGACGGCTGGCCGGAGCTGCGGTCCTGGCTCGAGCAGGTGCGGCAAGGCTCAGCGCCGCTGCCGGATCCGGCTGCCGTCAGTGCCGCGCTCGGGCCGGTCGACGGTCGCGCCGGCGCGCGGATCGCCGACGACCTCGCGGGCGGCCTGGTGGCGCTGCTCGCACCGGCGCCGTCGGTGCCGCCTGCGCTCGAGGGCGTCACGGTGACGTCGGTCGTGCTCGACGAGGCCGGTCTCACCGTGCACGTGGGCGGGACCGGCCTCACCCTCTGCCTCCAGGACGGGAGTCGGGTCACCGAGCAGGTCGCGGTCGTCGACGGTCGGGCAGTGCTTGCGTCGTACGGGTCGATGCTGGGTGGGCCCGTGCTGCCCCTTCCGTCGGGGACGTACGCCGTCGTCGCCCGTCGTGGTGCGGAAAGGCTGCCGCTTCGGCTCGCGGCCGAGGCGCTCTGTGCCGATCAGCAGACCTGGCGCGATGAGCGCTGCGCGGTGCGGGTGCTCGCGGCCACTGCGGATGCGCTGTCGCTCGTCGTGGACGTTCCCGTCGAGCGAGACCGCGACGGCGTACGGGTGGTGGAGCAGGCGACGTACCCCGCGGCGCGCTCTCAGCCGCTCGAGCACGCGGTGCTGTTCAGCTCTTACAGCGGGACAGCGACCGCCTGCAGTCCGCGGGCGCTCGACACGGCGCTGCGCGAGGCAGGACACGACGCGATCCGCTACTGGGTCGTCGCGGACCTGTCGGTCGCGGTGCCTGAGGGCGCGATCGCCGTCGTCCGGGGGAGCAAGGAGCACTACGAGCGCGCCGCCACGGCCCGGTGGGTCGTCGACAACGAGGCCATGCCGCCGTGGCTGCGGAAGCGGCCCGGGCAGGTGCTCGTGCAGACCTGGCACGGCACACCGCTCAAGCGCCTGCGCTGGGACCTGCACGAGGTGTCGCCCCGCGACCCCGAGCACATGCGCGAAGCCGACCGCGACGCCGGTGAGTGGGACGTCGTCCTCTCGCCCAACCCCCACTCGTCCGAGGTACTGCGCCGTGCGTTTCGCGTGCAGGGAGAGGTCCTGGAGCTCGGGTACCCGCGCAACGACGTGCTCGCCGATCCTCTTCGCAGGGCTGCTGCGGGCGAGCAGGCGCGCCGCCGGTTGGGGATCGCGCCGGACGCGCCGGTCCTGCTGCACGCACCGACCTGGCGCGACGGGGGGCTTCGCCGCGCCGCTCGCAGCGGTGGGTGGAGCTACGGCGCGACGTGGGAGGCGCAGCCGATGCTCGACCCCTCCTCGCTCCGGGACGCGCTCGGCGAGGACGGGGTGGTGCTCTACCGCGGCCACCGCTTCGTCGCCGGGACGTCGGGGGGTGTGCCGACGCCGTTCGTCGACGTGACCTGGTACCCCGACATGGGGGAGCTGCTCGCTGCGGCCGACCTGCTCGTCACGGACTACTCGAGCTCGCTGTTCGACTTCGCGCTCACCGGGCGGCCCATGGCCTTCTTCGCCTACGACCTCGAGGACTACCGGGACCGTCAGCGCGGGCTGTACCAGGACATGGCGGACCTCCCCGGTCCGGTGCTGCGGACGGCGGAGGACGTGTCCGCCGTGGTCGCCGCGCACGAGGACCTGCCCGTTGCAGGGGATGCGGCGTACGACGCCTTCGTATGCCGGTTCGCCCCGTGGGACGACGGCCACGCCGCCGAGCGCGTGGTGCAGGCCGTCTTCGGCTGACGCGTTGCCGTCACCGGGTGCGGTCTGGGAGCGTGTGTGCCTGCTGTGACGCGCGAGTGCGGTGAGGTGTGACATGCCACGAAGGGTCATGGCTACACGTTGGGCCTTCGTCCTAGCCCTCCTGGCGGGATGCACGTCGCCCTCGTCCGAGGGTCCGACCTCGGGCGCTCCGCGGACCATCGCTGCTGATCCGATCACCACGAGCACCTACGCGAGCCGCCTCGAGGCGACGATCAGCGTGGCGAACGCGGACGGGATCGTCAGCGTCGCCGGCATGATGTGGGTGAAGACCGACGACGGTCGGGTCGTGCAGATCGACCCGGCGACCAACACGGTCAGCCGCGAGATCCAGGTGGACGATGTCGCGGACCGCTACCAGTACTGCCAGGGCGTGGGGACCGACGGGACGTCGGTGTGGGCCTGCGCGACGCGGGACGACGGAACGGGGATGGTCCGGATCGACCCGGCGACCGGTCGGATCGTGCGTCGGGTGAAGGCCGGGAAGATCTTCGACCAGGTGGCGCTTCCCGTGACGTCACGAGGAGTCTGGTTGCTGACCGGTGACGGGGCGTCGCTCCAGGTCGTCAATTCCGCGACCGGTCGAGCCGTCGCCTACCCCCTGGCTGACCGGTGCCAGCAGGTCGCGGCGCTCGGTGATCGGGTCGTGGCCACGTCGCGGTTGGGCGGCCGCGTCTTCGTTCTCGACGCCAACACCGGTGGCGTCGTCTCGACGATCGCGCTGGCCAGTCCCGGAGTGGCCGTGCTGACCGGCGAGGACCTCTGGGTCGATACGGACGCCGGTCTGACCCGTCTGGGCCCAGACCTGCGTGTGCGCAGCGTCTACCCAGGGCTTCGCGCGGGACTGGGGGGTGACCTCGTCGCCAGCGCGGACTCCCTCTGGCTGCGGTCGACCGAGGGGACCATCACCAGGGTCGCTGCGGACAGTGGCCGTGTCCTGGAGGGCATCACCGCGGAGGCGCCGCTCGCTGGGGGCAGCCTGACGAGGGCCTTCGGCAGCCTCTGGACCACCTCCGGAGACGACGGCAGGGTGCTCCGGCTCCGCCTGGACTCCTGACGCGATCGCCCCTGGTGCGAAGGGGACCCCGGCCCCGACAGACCCCGCACATGCGCCGTGGGTGTACGCCGCGCAGCGTTGACCATCGTCTGCAGGCCGCTTGTGTCGTCCGCACGTGATCAGCGTGGATCGCGGCGGCCTCGGAGCAGCCAGGGAGCTCGACTCTGGCTCAGAAGGGTGGGTTGTGGTCGTGCCAGGTGGGGTGGGTGACGAGGCCGTTCTCGTTGAGCCATCTGCCGTCGCGGAGCTTGACGGTGCGTTTGCCGGTGTGGAGGTCGTGGTGGAGGGTGTCGCAGACGTTCAGGGTCTCCTCCAGGCTGGTGGTCTGGTCTTCGGCGTAGCCCAGGACGTGGTGGGGGCGCAGGACGGTCAGGGGGTCGGGGGTGCCGGGGCAGCACCCGTCGCCGGCGCAGCGTCCGGCGCCTTCGAGGTCGAGGGCGCGGCGTTCGTCGGCGGTGAGGGTGCGTTGGGAGTGGATCGTGCGGAGGGCCTTGCCGCCGAGGGTCAGGACGGTGGTGGTGACGTGGCTGTCGCACCACCACCTGCGGACCAGCGAGCGGGGTAGGAGTCGTCCGCTGTCCGCGCGCGGTGGCGGGGCGCCGGGTCTACGTTGGTCGGGCTGAGTGCCGGTTCCGGTTCCGGTGATGGTGGCTTCGGGGATCGTGACGTGGATCTGGACGGGGGTCTTGCTGACCAGCCCACCGAGGCCGGCGCTCAGGTAGCGCTCGAGGGCGTTGGAGAGGGCGTCGTGCAGTCGCTTGCGGCGTCCACGCGGCAGTCCCTTCGGGAGAACGCCCTCGGCGTTGAGCCGGGAGCCGAGGGGTCCCCACACGTCGTCGGCGTCGCTCGCGCCGGCCTGGCGCGCGTCGGCCCACGCTGCGGTGTCGTCGGGGTTGCGGGTGTCGTGGGCGGCGGCGGCGCGTAGGACGGTCCAGAGGCGTTCGCCGCACTCGAGGTCCAGGTCTCCGCACAGGTGCCAGCCCTGCCCGTCGGGGAGCTCGGTGATCGACAGGCCGCGGCGTTCGTGGCCCTTCTCCGCGCGGTCCTCCAGCAGGCTCGGGAGGACTGCGACGACGATCTCGTCCAACGCCCCGGCGAGGGCGCGGGGTGCGATGGTCTCGGCGAGCCACAGCAGTGCGTGCTCCAACCGCTGCGCTTGCGTCCCCTCGAGGGCGAGCAACTGCTGGGCTCGGTCGATGATCAGCTGCAATCGGGGGTCGGTGTCGTGCAGGCCCTGGAGCTCGCGGCAGATGAGCCCGGCGACGTTCCCCACGACCGCGTTCAGGACCAGATCACCTGGTAGCCCGTCGATCAGTCCGTCCTGGTGGTCCAGGTGTGGCCCGCACCGCCGCAACGCCCCCGCGGTCCTGCGTGCTGCTCCGAGGCTGACCCGCCCGTCCTGCACCGCCACGTCCAGCACCGGGAACGCACGCAACCGGTTCGCGAGCAGGGCGTCGCCGGGGTCGCCGTCGGGCCGGTGCTCGCGGACCCACGCCTTCACACTCCGCGCGCCGACCAGGTCGGTCAGGCCGCGGGCGTGGACATCGGCCAGGCGGGTCAGGTCGTGGACCCGCAGCTGCTGCTCGACCTGCAACAGCGCCTGCGCGTCCGACAGGGCCTGCGCCGCATCGACCTGCGACGGCCGCACCGCCACGACCCGCTCCACCGCCCGCAGCAACGCCGCGACGACCGGGCTCGGAGCAGGCAACGGCCCGGCCTCGACCGGACCCAGCCCCGTCACCCCAGGAGCAGCCCACTCGACCTGCGCATCGACAAGGTCAGCCGGGTCGCAGCACGCGCACCCGTGGTGCCGCTGCGCTTCCAGCTCCAGGACCCAGGAGGGGATGACCGACGGGGCCTCGCACTCCAGCCCGCCCGGCCACTCCGGGACGTCAGAGGTCACCAGCAGGGCGTCGTACGCATCCATCAGGGTGACCTCCTCATTTACGACCGTATCTGTGTTCGACACCCGCGTCAAGCCTTTTCGGCTGCTGTGCATAAGATTTTTGGAGCAAGGGCTGTGCCATCGGTCACGGACAGGACCTCACGAAGGCACACGAGGGCGCCCGCTCCGCACTCTGGAGAACCCGAGGTACCTCGACGCGACGCACCACGCTCGCCTTGATCGTCAACGCCGACCCCCGACTGCACCGCGGCTACCTGTTTGGGGAGGCCCGCAGGCCGTGTTCGTCCCCGGGTACAAAGAACGCCCCGTCGAGTTCACCAACAGCAGGACCCGCGGCGCCTTCGGCTTCCGCTCGGCCGACGCACTCACTGCCCTCGCCAGGGGCTCGCCTCGGTGGCTACCGCCCACCCTCCCGGCCGGGCGGAGGGACTCACGGATCCGTCGTGCCCCCAGCGGGGATGCGTCGGGAACAGGCTCCGCTCCGACGGCCCTGCCAGAGTGCAGCGCCCATCCGTCCGTGGCGAGGCTCAGGTCGTGGGGGTCGTCACCACAACGACGCTGTCGCTCGTGGGAAGCGGCCCGACCGGGTCGGTGCTGCGACCAGCGCCAGGCGCCTCGTGCGCTGGGGCGCCGGAGATCGACCGCCTGGTCCCGTCCGTCCCGATCACCTCGACGCCGACCCCCACCACTCCGGAGAGCTCCTGGAGCACAGGGTCAGAGATGCGGGAGTCGACGGAGTTGTCGCGGTTGTCACCGAGCAGGAACAGGTGCCCCGGCGTGACCGTGACGGCAGGGAACGGGACGATCCGATCGCCGGCGTCCACGAAGAATCCCGGTGCTGTCTCCGGATCGCCTGGCGCAGACATCACGTCACGACCGATCCAGGGCTCTGCGAGAACCTGATCGTTGCGCTGCCACGCGTGGCAGTAGCCGTCCGCGCCCGGGGGGCAGGAGATCACGTCGCCCGGCATGCCGATGATGCGCTTGACGGCCAGGCCCTGCGACCCACCGTTGCTCATGGTCAGCTGCACCACGTCGTCGTGGGTGGGGCTCAGCGTCCGGTCAGCGACGAGTCGCTCCCCGATGCGCAGCGTGGGGGCCATGGATCCGCTGGGGATGGCGGTCTCGTAGAACCGCGACGGGCCAGTCGATCGCGCAGCGACGGCACCTCCTGCCGCCAGTCCCACCAGCGCAAGGCAGGCGCCGATGCGGTGTCGACGCTCGGAGCGACGCTTCAGGGAGAGCACCTGCTCAGCAAGCCCCGGTGACGCGACGACGGAGGGAGCGCCGGCAACCGCGAGCGCGCGAAGGGTCTGCTCAGTCATGGGTCGCTCCTTCGGGGAGGTGGGCGCGCAGTCGGGCGAGCCCTCGAGAGAGGTTGGAGGCAACGGTGCTCGTGGTGCACCGCAGCGCTGCGGCGGTCTCGACCTCGGACAGTCCCTCCACCACCCTCAGGACGACGGCAGCCCGTTGCTTCGCGGGCAGGAGCGAGAGCAGCTGCTCGAGGGCGGCCTGGGAGGCGTGGGCGTCTGCAGGGTCCGGGAGTGGCCGCACGCGGTCGTCACGTGCCTCGGCGGGTTCAGGGACGAGGTGCTGTCGGCGGCTTCGGTCACGGGTGAGGTTGATCAGGGTCTGGCGGACGTAGGCGTGCGGGTGCTCGACGGGCCATCGCCGCGACAGGCGAAGGAGGGCGGTCTGCAGCAGGTCCTGGGCGTCCGACTCGTCGCGGACGAGCAGCCGGGTCATGCGCAGGAGCGCATCCCCGTGCGCACGCACGAACTGGGTGAACTCGGTGTCGTCTGTCATCCGCACACCCCTAAGGACGAGTCTCCACCCCCGAACCTTGCACGGGCGTGGGTGTGCGTTTCTGGACGCGCTCGACCTACAGGCCGCTGAGGGCTGCCGAGAGCTGGCTCTGGCGCTGGGAGAGCGTGCCCAGGGCGGTGTCCATGGCGGCGTACTGCGCTTTGAGCCGCTTCTGCATCGCGACCATCCGCACCTCGAAGTCGTCGATCTGCTTCTGCAGCCGTGTCGCCTGCTCACCGGCGGACTTCGCGGCGTTCGTGACCGAGCCGTCGGTCTGGATGCTGGCCTTGACGAGCGCCCCGGCGCTCTTGGCGAGGCGGGCGATGACCGCAGCCACCCCATCAGGGTCAGCGGTGAGCTGCGTGGACAGCTTGTCGCTGTCCAGGGCGAAGCGTCCGTCGCGCGTGGTCGTGATGCCGAGCGCGCTCAACGAGGCCGTCTCTCCACTGCCCGCGACGGACGACGCCGTGGTGAACAGGGATGAGGCAATGCTGCGTGCCTGCGCGTTGCCGGCCAGGGCGCCTCGGTCGGCCGCACCGGCGGAGGAGGTCTTGGTCTGCGTGGCGATCTCCGCCAGAGCGTTGTTGAGCGCGTCCACGAGTGCTTTGGCCTTGCTGGTCAGCCCCGCGGTGTCTCGGCCCGTCCCGACGGTGAGCGCCGTGTCGGAGGCCTTGACCAATCCGAGGGTGACGCCAGGGATCACGTCGCTGATCGTGTTCGTGCTGCGGGTGATGAGGTTGCCGGCCACCTCGATGCTCGCGTCCTTGGCCGCAGCGGAGACCGTCATCCCGGACAGGATCGGCGGCACGTCACCGGAGAAGCTCAACGCCCCCGCGGACCCGGTTGCCGTGGCCGACAGCACGAGGCGCATGCTGCTCGCCGTGCCGTCGCCGAGGTCGATGAGCGCGGAGCTCGTCGGGGACCCGTTGCCGCGCAGCATGGAGCCCAGCTGCTGCACCGTCGTGGTAGCGGTCGTCTCCACGACCGTCGTCGCGATCTTCCCGACACGCAGGAGGCTCGACGGGGTGAGGGTGAAGCCGGGATCTGTGGCGGTCTTGCCGTTCACGTGCACCGGGTCGGTGCCGTTCAGGGTCACGGCCTGGGCGGCACCACCGTCGACACTGACCTCGGCGTCGGCGCCGACGGCGGTGGTACCCGGGAGGTGCAGGTCGGTCAGCGCCGTGCCGGAGGCGGTCAGGGAGGCCGCAGGCCCGGTGGGTGTCCCCGTGAGCACCAGCTTGCCGCTCGACAGGCTCGCCTTTGCGGTGTCGCCCAGCGCCGCGTTGATCGCCGAGACGATGCCCGACGGCGTGTAGGCCTGACCGGCAGTGAAGGTCACCGTCACCTGGCTGCTGTCGGCCGCGGTCACGGTGAGGGTGTTCGCCCCGTCGGCGAAGGTCGTACTGGCTGCCAGCGCGGCATCTGCCGTGAGCCGGGGCGGTGCGGGTACGGCGGTGACGGCGACGCTGTGGACGCCGGTGCTGACGCCCGCGTCCGCAGTGACCCCGGTGAAGCCGGTGCCCAGGGAGCCCAGGCCGCTGGCGAGGGTGAAGCGGGACGTGCCGACCAGCTCGGTGCCGGAGGTGAGCGCGGTGCTGGTGCGCTGCTGGCTCGTGGCGAGCTGCAGCACCTTGACGGTCGTGGTGCCGATCGGTGCGCCGTTCGCGGCCGACGCGGTGACGTAGGCGCTGTCGGAGGAGGTCGCGACGGACCCGGAGGCCTCGGTGGCCGTGTCCAGGGGATAGGTGGCGGCCTGGACCAGGCTGAGCTTGTTGCGGATCGCGGTCCAGGAGTTCTGCTGGTTGAGCACCGCGGCCTTCTGCTGGCTCCAACGCTGCTCGGGCAGGCGCTCGACCTGCATGAGCTGGTCGACCATCGCGGCCGTGTCGAAGCCCGCGCCGAGCCCGCCGATCGAGACCACGAGGTCCTCCTTGCCGTTGGGGTGGTGACGACCGGCTCCCGGGTCAGGAGCCGGTCGTCACCGGGGGTCGTGCTAGCCGCGCAGCAGCGACAGGACGCCCTGCGAGGACTGGTTCGCCTGGGCGAGCATCGCCGTACCGGCCTGGCTGAGGATCTGGTTGCGGCTGAAGCCGGTCATCTCCTTGGCCATGTCCGTGTCGCGGATGCGGGACTCCGACGCGGACAGGTTCTCCACCGCGACACCGAGGTTGGCCACGGTGTGCTCCATGCGGTTCTGGAACGCGCCGAGGGTGCCGCGCGCCGTGGAGACCGACTTGATGGCGGCGTCGACGCTGTCGATGTCGACGCTGCCGAGGCTGGCGGCCACGGAGGCGAGGTTGGCGCCACCGGCCGTCAGGGTCAGAGCGACCAGGTCCGTGGAGTCGGCACCGACCTGGAAGTTCTTGTTGTAGCTGCCGTCCAGCAGCTGGATGCTGTTGAACTTCGTGCTGGTCCCGATCCGGGTGATCTCCGAGGCGAGGGCGGTGTACTCCTGGTCGATGGCCGAGTTGGCCGTCGCGCTGTTGCCACCGACGTTCGCCTTCTGCACCGCGAGGTCGCGCATGCGCTGCAGGATCGAGGTGACCTCGTTGAGCGCTCCTTCCGCGGTCTGGGCGACGGAGATGCCGTCCTGGGCGTTGCGGCTGGCGACCGTGAGGCCGCCGATCTGGCTGCGCAGCGACTCGCTGTTGACGAGGCCGGCCGCGTCGTCGGCCGCCCGGTTGATCCGGAAGCCCGACGACAGCTTCTCGAGCGACTTGCCGAGGTTGCCCTCCGTCACCGAGAGGTTGCGGTAGCTGTTCATGGCAGCGATGTTGGTGTTGACGCGCAGGGTCATGAGTGTTGTCCCATCCGTGAGTGGTGTCGTTCTGCCCGGCATCCGTGCTGGGCACGGACCCATCGGCCACGGGGGGGAGCGGTTGAGGGACACGAACGGGTGACACGCCTGAGGGCCGACCCCCTCGTGGGGAGCCGGCCCTCAGGACGAGCTGTGCCAGGCCACGACCCGACCGCGAGGGCCGGGAGCGAGAACTAGCGCAGCAGGGAGAGCACGCCCTGCGAGGACTGGTTCGCCTGCGCGAGCATCGCCGTACCGGCCTGGGCCAGGATCTGGTTGCGGCTGAAGCCGGTCATCTCCTTGGCCATGTCCGTGTCGCGGATGCGGGACTCCGACGCGGACAGGTTCTCCACCGCGACACCGAGGTTGGCCACGGTGTGCTCCATCCGGTTCTGGAACGCGCCGAGGGTGCCGCGCGCCGTGGAGACGTTCTTGATGGCGGCGTCGACCTTGTCGATGTCGACGCTGCCCAGGCTGCTGGCCACGGAGGCCAGGTTGGCACCGGCGCTGGTCAGGCCGAGGGCCACCGAGTCCGCGGACTCCGAGCCGACCTGGAACGTGCCGGAGTAGCTGCCGTCGAGCAGGCTGTTGCCGTTGAACTTCGTGCTGGTCCCGATCCGCGTGATCTCGGAGGCGAGGGCGGTGTACTCCTGGTCGATCGCGGAGTTCGCCGTGGTGCTGTTGCCACCGGTGTTGGCCTTCTGCACCGCGAGGTCGCGCATGCGCTGCAGGATCGAGGTGACCTCGTTCAGGGCGCCTTCAGCCGTCTGCGCGACGCTGATGCCGTCCTGGGCGTTGCGGCTGGCGACGGTGAGGCCGCCGATCTGGCTGCGCAGCGACTCGCTGTTGACGAGGCCGGCGGCGTCGTCGGCAGCGCGGTTGATGCGGAAGCCGGAGGAGAGCTTCTCGAGCGACTTGCCGAGGGCGCTCTCGGTGGTGGTGAGGTTGCGGTAGCTGTTCATGGCCGCAACGTTGGTGTTGACGCGCAGAGACATGGTGATCCCCTTCCTGGGGTGATACGAGTGCGTCCCACGTCCTGTGGAACAACGTTCGTATCGGGCCAGGTGCGCACCAGGTGAACGGGATCAGCCCAGGTCTACCCGAGTGGGTAACGCAGCGTGAAGGAGAGCCACCTGCTCTTGCACAGCGGGTGACAGGTCCGGGGGCAGCGTGTCGAGCACGGCCCAGGCGGTGTCGGTGTCGCCGGCGTGCGCCGCGAGCAGGGCCACCGTGACGACGTCCGGGGGGCTCAGGCTCGCCACGTCGAGGTCGTCGAGGGCGGCAAAGGCGCCCTCGAGGTCGTCGAGGGCCAGGTGGCAGCGGGCGAGGGCCACCTGACGTCGGCCGCCGGGCGGGACCTGCAACCAGGCTTGCAGTGCCAGGTGCGGTTGCTCCGCCTCGAGCGCCAGGGCCGCCTGCGCCACCGCCTCGGGGTCCCGATCGGACAGGGCGTCGGCGAGAGCGCTGCGGAAGCCGGCATCGGCGGCGTGCGCCGCCGGGTCGATGCCCCGTGCCCGGAGGGCGCTGAGCAGCTGTCGGCTCTCGGCCGGCTCGAGGCTGTCGAGGGCGGCGAGCATCCCGAAGGCCTCCGCCGGCGCGAGCGCCGCGAGGTCGTCGGCCCACGTCCCCGGGTGCTGCTGGCGGAGCAGGTCGGCCAGCAACCGCCACGAGGTGAAGGCCTCCGGGTGAGCGCGCGCGCACTCCGCCAGCGCGTCGATCGCCTCGTCGACGCGATCGAGAGCCACCAGGGCCTGCGCGCGTGACAGCGGTACGGCGATATCGGCGACCGCCGCTGCTCGTGACACCGCCTCGTCCGCACGCAGCGGCTGTCGTGCCCATCGGTCCAGCACGTCGACGGCCTCGGCCGGTCGACCGAGCGCGCGGAGGGCCTCGGCGAGCTCCCACGCCGCCGTCGGGTCGGACGGTGAGCGCGTCACGGCCTGCTCGGCCCAGGCGAGCGCCTCGTCGGAGCGGCCCGACCGCCGCAGGAGGCCGGCGAGCCGCAGCGCTGCGGAGGAGGACAGCCTCCCCATGCCCGCGGGCATCTGAGCCAGGGCCTCGCGCAGGAGCAGCTCCTGCCGCTGCTCGGTGCCGGCGCGCAGTGACAGGGCCCGGGCGAGCTCGTAGGCGGTCTTGGACACCGAGCGGCCCAGCGCACCCGAACGCGCCGCCTCGTAGTCCTTCTCGGCGAGGAGCAGGTTGCGGGCGGCCTTGTCACGTTCGCGGTAGACGCTGCCGAGGTAGCCGTCGTGGTTGATCGCGATGCCGGTGAAGCGCCGAGCCTCCGGGGGAGCTCCGGTCCGGTGGTGCGCCACGGTCTCGTGGACGGCCCCGACCCACACCAGGCTTTCGCGGCGGAACAGCCGGATCGCCTCGTGCTCGAAGCCGGCCCCCTCGCTCGCGTCGTCGGTCTCGGAGCGGATGAGGACGCCGTACGCCGGGACGCCACGTGGCGTCAGAGCACGGCGCAGGTCACCGGCGCGGGGCGCGACCAGCTGCTCGTCCGCATCGATGCTGAGCACCCACGCGCCGGTGCAGGCGGCGAGGGGCACGTTGCGGGCCGCGGCGAAGTCGTGCGTCCAGGGGGCGTGGACGACGCGGGCGCCGAACGATTCGGCGATCTCGACCGTCCGGTCGGAGGAGCCGGTGTCGCAGACGACGATCTCGTCGACGCGGCCGTCGAGCGAGGCGAGACAGGTGGGCAGCGCGGTCTGCTCGTCCTTGACGATGAGCGAGGCCGACAGCAAGGGGCGGGTGCCGGTGGACAGCCGGCGCAGGGGGCGTCCCGCCACGGTCGTCAGCGCCTGCAGGGCAGCGAAGGACCGAGCGGCGGTGACCACCGGGCGGTCGAGGTCTCGCGCGTCCACGCGCAGCCAGCCGCGGCCGGACGCGGGCGTCGTGGCGGTGAGAGCGGCGATCAGGTCGAGACTGCTGCCGTCCGCGATGAGCACGGTTCCCTCGACGGCGCGGGTGGAGGAGACGACCCGTTCCCCGATGTCGCCCGGCTCGGCCGGCACGACGTGCCACTCCCCGTCCACGACCTGGGCGAGCCCGCGCAGGACCTGCTGCGTCGCCGCGGGGCCGTGCTGGCCGAGCAGCAGCAGGTGGAGTCCGGGGGGCATGGCGTCCTCGAGGACGGCCGTCCTTGGGTCGGGGCACCGGTCGTCCTGACCGGCTGTCTTTCAGGGCGTGCAGGTGCAGGAGCGGAAGGTCACTTGAGGAAGTCGGCCAGGGACGGCAGGTTCGCGCGGCTGGCGGCGCCGAGCGCTGCGGAGTAGCCCGCCTGCGCAGAGCTCATCTCGAGCACGGCCTTGGCCATGTCGACGTCCTCGAGCTGGGAGCGCCGGCTGGCGAGGTCGGTGAGCGCCACGCTGCCCGCGTCGTAGGCGGAGTCCACCCGGTTGGTGGTGCTGCCGACCTTGGCGAGGCCGTGCAGGATGCTGCTGTGCCGGTCCTGCAGGGCGCCTTGTGTGGCCGCCACGGTCGCGGAGTCGTCGTTGCGCACGGCAGCGCTCAGGGTGCCGAGGACGGTGAAGACGTCCTGTGAGCCGAAGCCGAACAGGTCGTCCCCGCCGGGTGCTCCGGTGACGTTCACGCCGAGGGTGATCGTGGGGCTCACCTGGCGGGCCACCTGGCCGGCGTCGCCGGTGTAGCGGATCGTGCCGTCGGCGTCCGTGGTGAGGGCCTGGGCGCCGAAGCCGCCGAACAGGGACCGGCCCAGGTGGCTGGTGTTGCCGAGGTCGCGCATCTCGGTGCGGATCTGGTCGAGCTCGTCGGCGATGGCCTTGCGGCTCTCGTCGGACAGCCCGCCGCTGATCGCCGAGACGGCCAGCCCCTTGGCCCGGGTCATCAGCGAGGACATCGACTGCAGCGTGCCGTCCGCCGTACCCAGCCAGCCCTGCGCGTCGGTGGCGCTGCGCTGGAAAGAGGTCCAGTCGGCCTCCTCGGAGCGGTAGCGCTCGGCCGCGGTCGCGGCAGGGGCGTCGTCCGACCAACGCGTGACGGCCTTGCCGGTGCCGACCTGCGTCTGGACCCGCTGCACGCGCTCGAGTGCCGCCCCGAGGCTCGACGCAGTCGTGAGGTAGCTGCCGATGGTGCTGACCCTCATGGTCTCACCGGACCATGCTGTTGATGAGCTTGTCGAGCATCCCGTCGGCGATGGAGATGACCCGGGCAGCAGCCTCGTACGAGTGCTGGAACTTCACCAGGTCGACCATCTCCTCGTCCACGGAGACCCCATCGGCACTGGAGCGCGCGGTCTTAGCCGAGGTGAGGGAGGCGTTCGCCGTCGTCGCGTTGCGGGTCGCATCGGCCGAGGCCTGGCCGATCCGGCTGCCGACGGCCCGGAGCCGGTCGGCGACGCTCTGACCGTTGCCGTCACGGGTGGTGCGCAGCGCCGACACGAGGGCCAGGGCGCCGGTGCCGTCACCGGGGGCGGCGCCGGGGACGCTCGCGCCGGTGCTGTCGGTGTGCGTCAGTGACGTGCCGGCGGCGACGCCGCTGGCGAGCAGAGCGGGGTTCACTGCCAGGTCGGCGGCGCTCGCCCCGGTGAAGAAGTCCTTGCCGGTCGAGCCGTCGAGGCCGACGCCGGCGCGGTGCGCGGTGTTGACCACGTCCCGCAGCTGGACAGCGACGGCGTCGAGCTGGGCGCGGTACGCCGGGAGGTCGGTGGCCGCGGCGCTGACGTACCCGCCGATCTCCCCGGCCAGCGCCAGAGGAGCACCGGCGACGGACACGCTGACCGGGTTGGTGCTGCTGGCGGTGAGGGTGACCGCGGTCTGCCCCTCGACCAACCGCGTGCCGCTGGCCGTTGTCAGGGTCACCGACCCGTCGCGCTGCGCGTCGATGCGGGCACCGGTCAGGGTGGCGATCCGGTCGAGCGCGGCGTCGCGCTGGTCGAGCAGGTCGTTGGGCTCGCGCTGCTCGGTCTGTGCCTTGACGATCGACCCGTTGAGCTTGGCCACGCTGGACAGCAGCCCGTTGAGCTCGGTCACGTCGTCGGACACGCGCAGGCCCACCTCGTTGCTCACGGCGTCGAGCTTGCTGGCGGCGCCGGTCAGCGCGTCGGCCAGGTGTGACCCGGCAGCGAGGACGCTGCTGCGGGCTGCGCTGTCGTCAGGAGCGGTGGACAGCTGGTCCCACGAGGACAGGAAGGCCGAGAGGGCCTCTGGTGCGCCGTCGCCGTAGGTGCCGAGGATGGACTCGGCGCGCGACAGCGTCTCTGCACGCGCCGACGAGGCGCCGGCGTTGCCGGCCTCGCTGCGGAAGGAGACGTCGGCCAACCGGTCGCGCATCCGGCTCAGGCCGACGATCGTGACGCCGGTGCCGCGGTCGCCCGAGCCCACGGACCCGGCGGTGCCGTACGTCGGTGTCGACGCCTGCACCGTCACCCGCTGCCGGGTGTAGCTCTCGTTCGTCGCGTTGGCGACGTTGTGGGCCGCGACCTCCACCGCGCGCTGGGCGGCGTAGAGCGCCGACGCGCCGATGGACAGGCTGCTGAACATCAGAGCACGCGCTGCACGCGCGGAGCGGTCGTCGTGACGGGTCCGCCCGGCCCGTAGGTCGACCCGCCGGCGGTCCCGGACGTGCCGGCTGTCCCGAGGCTCTCCGCCATGCTGCGTGCCCCGGCGTCGGCCAGGCGCTTGGTCACCGTCAACAGCTCGCGCACCTCACCCGCGGACCGGCGCAGGGCCTCGTGCTCGGTCTGCAGCAGCCCCTGCCACGGCTCGGGCGCGTCGTGCAGCAGCTCGGTCAGCGTCGGTGCGTCCAGCCCCCGGTTCGCTCCCAGCTCCGTGACCAGGACGGCCCGTTCGAGCTCGGCGTCGCGGACCGCGTTGGTGGCCCGGTCGACCTCCTCGCTGGCCCAGCCGAGGAAGCGCGTCTCCCCGGCGAGCAGCATCAGCCGCAGCTCCACGAGCTTGAACACCAGCAGGTCCACGAGCACACGCTCGCGGGTCAGCAGTCGGGCCAGGGCCTCCATGGACGACCTCCTCACCGCACCATCGGCGGGAGCGGCAGGTCTGTGAGGCGCCGAGGGAGGGTCAGTGCAGGGGCGCGTTGACCAGGGAGTGCGCTGCGCGCTCGAGGTGCTCCCACACCGCAGCGCGCGGCTCGTCGGGCAGCGCCTCGCCGTCGATGCCGTCGAGGGCGGATCGCATGTGGCCGAGCCAGGCGTCGCGCTCGCGCTCGCCGATGACCCACTCGGCGTGCCGCATCCGCAGCCGGGGATGGCCACGCGCGTCGGAGTACGTCGTCGGGCCGCCCCAGTACTGCACGAGGAACAGCGTCAAGCGCTCCTGCGCTGCCGTCAGGTCCTCGTCGGGGTAGAGCGGACGCAGCACCGGGTCGAGCGCCACACCGGCGTAGAAGCGCGCGACGAGCTCCTCGAACACCGCCGGACCGACGGCGTCGTACAGCGTTCCCATGGGCGTCAGGTTAGGCGTCGGCGGTGGTCGGGTCGGACGTCCCGCCGCCGCGTACGCCGTGCAGCGGGATCCCGATGAGCACGCCGTTGGTCTCGAAGGCCTTCATGAGGCGCTCGCGCAGGGCCCGCTCGACCGCCCACTGCGCCAGCGGCGCGGTCTTCAGCGCGATCCGCAGCACGAGGCCGTCCGCGCCGATCGCCTGCAGGCCCCAGACCTCGGGATCCTCCACGATCTTGTCGGCGAACTCCTCCTCCTCGCACATCGCCTCCGCGACGGACAGCGTGAGCGCGCGTACGGCGGGGACGTCGGTCGACAGGTCGAGCGGGATGTCCAGGAGGGCACGGGCCCAGCCCTGGCTCTTGTTGCCGATCCGGGTGATCTCGCCGTTGCGGATGTGCCAGACCGTGCCCTGCACGTCGCGCAGTCGGGTCGTGCGCAGGGTGACCGACTCGACCGTGCCGGTCGCCTCGCCGGCGTCGACGACGTCACCGACGCCGTACTGGTCCTCGAGGAGCATGAACATGCCGGTGAGGAAGTCCTTCACCAAGTTCTGCGCACCGAAGCCGACGGCCACACCGACGATCCCCGCCGAGGCGACGACGGGCGTGAGGTTGAGCCCGAGCTCGGACAGGATCATCGCGGTGGCGACGAAGCCGACGGTGAAGGAGGCGATGCTCCGCAGGACCGAGCCGAGCGTCTCGGCGCGCTGGCGGCGTCGTTCGGACAGCAGCGGGGAGGGTTCGAAGACCGTGCCGCGCGCGCGGTTGCGCAACGGGCGCAGGGGGACGGGCACGCTGCCCTCGACCGCGGTCTTGACCAGCCGGTTGATCACCCGGTGCAGCAGCGCCCGGAAGACGAGGGCGAGCAGCACCACCAGGCCCACCCTCAGCGCGCCCTCGATCAGCGCTGATCCGTGGTTGTCGAACCAGGTCGTGAAGGTGTTCGCATCAGCTCTCACGTCCTCGACCCTAAGACGGCCTGCACCGGGCCCAGGGGATCCTCGTGGCGCGCGGGCGTGCGGTCGGGCAGGATGGCGCCAGGGAGGATGCCGTGGCCGCACCGCCAGCAGGGACGTCAGCGACGCCTGCTGCGGTGCCCGTGCTCCCCGGGCAGGCCTTGGTGCTCAACGCGAGCTACGAGCCGCTGTGCGTGGTGTCCGGTCGTCGTGCGGTCGTGCTCCTGCTCACCGACAAGGCGGTGGCTGTCGCCCCGGGTGACCAGGTGCTGCACAGCGAACGCGCCGACGTGACCGTGCCGGCGGTCGTGCGCCTCACCCGGTTCGTGCGGGTCCCCTTCCGGGGCACCGTCCCGCTGAGTCGCAAGGCGGTCTTCGCGCGCGACGGCGGCCGATGCGTCTACTGCAACGCGCCGGCGACCAGCCTGGACCACGTGGTGCCGCGCAGCAGGGGCGGACCGCACACGTGGGAGAACGTCGTGTCCGCCTGCGCCCGGTGCAACCACGTCAAGGCCGACCGCACCGTCTCCGACCTGGGCTGGCGGCTGCGCCGCACCCCGACTGCCCCCCGCGGCGAGGCCTGGCGCATCGTGGGCACCAAGCGCGTCGATCCCCGCTGGCGTCCTTACCTCACCGCCGACGGGGACGACGACGAGGCGCTCTGGGGCACACCGGCGTGACGGCGGCGGCGTACGGCGACCCCGACGGGCTGCTGCGGACCCGCCTGCGCCCGGCGCTCGAGGGCGAGCGCGCGCTGCTCCAGGCCTGGGGCGCGGACCCGCAGTCGCCGTACGACGACTGGTCGGACCCGGAGGGCGAGTTCCTCGCGCCTCCCGACTGCCTGGGCGAGCTGGTCGTGGCCGACGACCACGACGACCCGCTCGGCACGGTGTCGTGGCGGCCGGTCGCCTACGGGCCGACGCGTCGGTCGCAAGCCCTGGAGATCGGGATCTCGCTGCGCCCCTTCGCGCAGGGCCTCGGTCACGGCACGCGGGCCCAGCGGATGCTGGTGAAGTACCTGTTCGCGACCACCGACGTGCACCGCGTGCAGGCGTCGACCGACGTGTCGAACGTCGCCGAGCAGCATGCCCTGGAGGCTGCAGGGTTCAGCCGCGAGGGTGTGCTGAGGAGCGCGCAGTGGCGCGCCGGTGCCTGGCACGACCTCGTGATGTACGCCGTGATCCGCCCGCCTGCGTGACACCACCGCCGCTGGGGCACCCTGCTCCGGTGACCCTTCACGCTCTCGCCGACGCGCACGGCGTCGCCACCACCTACTCCGACTGGCGTGGTCTTCCTCGACCGATCACGGACGAGGCCCTCGTCGCCGTGCTGGCGGCGCTGGGGGTCGCGGCGGCCACCGACGACGAGGTCGCGGCCTCGCTGCGCGCCGCGGAGCAGGCGCCGTGGTCACGACTCGCCCCGGCGGTGCTCGTCGTCCGTGAGGGAGCGGCGCCGGTCGTGGAGTGCGTCAGCGAGGAGCAGCCGCGCTGCCTGCTGCGGCTGGAGTCGGGGGAGGCGGGCCTACCTGCCCAGCCACCGATCGAGGTCGACCGCCGCGGGGAGGTCACGCGCTGGCGGGTCGACCTTCCCCTGCTCCCGCTCGGCTACCACGAGCTCGACGTGAGCGCAGGCCCGCGGACCGCGCAGACGGTGGTCATCGTCGTCCCCGTCCGCATCCCCCTGCCACCGGGGCGGGTCTGGGGCTGGCAGGTCCAGCTCTACGCGATGCGCTCGGAGGGCTCCTGGGGGGTCGGTGACTACGCCGACCTGCGATCGCTCGCGGACAGTGCCGCCGCCGACGGGGCCGGGGTCGTGCTCGTCAACCCGCTGCACGCGGAGACCCCGGTGCTGCCGCTGCTCGACTCGCCGTACTCCCCGTCCTCGCGGCTGTTCCGCTCCGCGCTGCACCTCCGGCTCGAGGACTGCCCGGAGTGGGACCCGCAGCTCGCGACACTGCGGCCGCCGACCGACCCGGACCGCGTCGACCGGCAGGCGCCGTGGGCCGCGAAGCTCGCGGCGCTCGAGCAGATGTGGCCGCGGCACCGGGCGGGCGAGCTGGCGGCGTTCCGGCTCGAGCGGGGAGAGCCGCTCGAGCGCTTCGCGCAGTTCTGCGCCCTGGCCGAGGTCCACGGCCGGGACCACCGCACCTGGCCGGAGCCGGCCGGCGTCCCCGACCCGGAGCGGGTGAGCTTCTGGTGCTGGGTGCAGCTGCTCGTCGACGAGCAGCTGCACGGCATCGGCGCCGGCATGGCGGTCGGCGTGCTCCACGACCTCGCGGTGGGCGTCGACGGTGGAGGAGCCGACGCCTGGGCGATGCAGGACGTCCTCGCCGCAGGCGCGACCATCGGCGCACCGCCTGACGAGCTGGCCCAGCTCGGTCAGGACTGGGGTCTGCCGCCGTGGCACCCCGACCGGCTGCGCGACGCCGCCTACCTCCCCTTCCGCGACCTCGTGCGCGGGGTGCTCCGGCACGCGGGGGGCATCCGCATCGACCACGTGCTCGGCCTGTCCCGGCTGTGGTGGGTGCCGGCCGGGCGGCACGCCAGTGAGGGCAGCTACGTGCGGTACGACGCCGACGCGCTGCTGGGCATCCTCGCCCTCGAGGCCACCCGTGCCGGGGCGGTGGTCGTGGGCGAGGACCTCGGCACCGTCGAACCGCAGATGCGCGAGCGGCTGGACCGCGTCGGTGTGCTCGGCAGCGACGTGCTGTGGTTCGCCCGGTCCGACGACGGCTGGTTCCTGCCGCCCGACGCCTGGCGTGCCGATGCCGCCGCGTCGGTCACGACGCACGACCTGCCGACCGTGGCCGGTTGGGCGACGGGGGAGTCGGTGCGGTTGCGGGCCGAGGTCGGACAGCTCGCCCGTCCCGTCGAGGAGGAGCAGGACGCTCAGGCCCACGAGAAGCAGATGCTGCTGTCCATGCTGGAGCACCAGGGCCTGCTCGACGACGACCTCTGTCTGTCGCTGCACCGCGCGCTCGTGGCCTCCCCGTGCCGCGTCGTCCTCGCGGCGTACGGCGATGCTGTCGGTGACCTCCGGCAGCCGAACCTGCCCGGGACGGTCGACGAGTACCCCAACTGGCGGTTGCCCGTCGCCGACGCCCACGGGGTGCCGCTGCTGCTCGAGCAGGTCCTGTCCCACCCGGGAGTGGCCCGGCTCACGGCTGTCCTGCAGCAGGTCCGGTGAGGGGGTTCGCTACCGTGTCCGCGGGTCGCCGCTCCGGCGGGCCCGTACCTGTCCCAGCACCAGTCGAGACGAAGACGAGGGAGCACGTGAACCGCGCCGTGACCCGGGTCGCCACCACCGGCCTCGCCGCGGTGCTGGCCGTTCCCCTGACCGTCCTGCTGAGCGCGCCGGCGTTCGCCGCGGACAACCCGCTCGGTCCCTCCGAGGGGGAGGATCGCGAGCCGGCGCTCGGGACGCTGACGACGCTCGCGCTCTACCTGGGTGTGCCGCTGCTGGTGGCGGCGCTCGTGTTCGCGATCACCTGGCTGCCCGGGGCGATGACGGCCAACCGCTACCGCCCGAACAAGAGCTGGGACGCCGAACCGGTCTGGTTCGCCGGCCCGCCGGACCCGGTGGCTGCCGTGCAGAGCGCCGAGGTCGGCGATGTCGTGAGGGGTGGGGCACGTGGCAGCTGGTGACAAGACGGGTCTGTCGGTCAGTCAGCAGGAGCGGATCGAGCACGCGGTCTCGACCTGCCGGGCGCAGAACGGTCTCGACGTGTCGGTGTTCGTCGGGGACCTGATCCTCGACGGGACCGACTTCCAGAGCGGCGCCGAGCGCCTGCACGCCGCGCTCGGCGCGGAGCGCAGCCACGGTGCGGTGCTGCTGGTGGTCGCCCCGGGTCAGCGGCAGGTCGAGGTGGTCACCGGTCCCGCCGCGCGCCGACGGGTCCCGGACCGCGTCGCCGCGCTCGCGGTGCTGTCGATGACCACGGCGTTCGGGGGTGGCGACCTCACCGGAGGCATCCTCGACGCCCTGCGGCAGATCGCCGATGCGGCCGGTCGCCGGCCGGCCATCGAGGCGCCGCCCGAGGCCGTGCCCGGCACCGCGGTCGCCACCCACCACTAGCCGGCGGCGTCCCTGGCCCGGGCACGCAGCGCGCGCACGACCCCGTCGCGGCCCTCGCGGAGCAGCCGGGTCAACGCCTGCGGGGCCGTGCCCGACGCCAGGTAGGCGTCGGTGCGCTCCACGACCTCCGGCGACACCAGCAGGGTGGGGTAGAGCCCGATGACGATGTTCTGCGCCATCTCGTTCGTCCGCTCCGCCCAGATCCGCTCCAGGCAGGCGAAGTAGGGCTCGACGTACGCCTCGAGCAGCGCGACCTGGTCGGCGTTCGCGAACCCGCTGATCACTGCCGCCTGCACGGCGTTCGGCAGGTCGTCGGACTCGATGACCGAGGCCCACGCCTCGGCCTTGGCCTCGGCGGTCGGGCGCGCCGCGCGGCAGGACGCGGCGTGCCGCTGGCCGGCAGCCGTCGGGTCGGCGGCCACCTCGGCCTCGATCTCGTCGTCGCCGGCGCGCCCGGTCGCGACCAGTCGGTGCAGCAGGGACCAGCGCAGCTCGGCGTCGACGGACAGGCCCTCGATGACCTCGGAGCCGTCGAGCAGACCGGCGAGCAGGTCGAGCTGCTCGTCGGTCGTGGCCAGGGACGCCATCGAGCGCATCCAGGCCAGCTGCAGGTCACTGGCCGGCTCGGCCGCACGCAGCTGCTCGAGGGCGGCCGTGGCGAGTGCGGCCCGCCCGGTCGGCGCCCAGGAGGGGTCGGCGAACAGCGTGACCGCGGACTGCGCCTGGCGCAGCAACGACTGCACCACGCCGATGTCGGTCTCCCCGGCGATGCCGCGCAGCACGAGGGCGACGTAGTCGCGGGCGGGCATCTCGGCATCGCGGGTCATGTCCCATGCGGCGGCCCAGCACAGGGCGCGGGGGAGGGAGTCGGCGAAGTCCCCGACGTGGTCGACCAGGGTCACGAGCGACCGCTCGTCGAGCCGGATCTTGGCGAAGGCGAGGTCGTCGTCGTTGACCAGCACGAGCGCAGGCTGCGGTCGACCGACGAGGCCGGGGACGTCGGTCTTGGCGCCCAGGACGTCCAGCTCCTCGCGGTGCGTGCGGACGAGTGCGCCGTCGACGAGGTCGTAGAGACCGACTGCGACGCGGTGGGAGCGCAGCGTGGGCCACTCCACGGGTGCTTCCTGGACGATCGAGAAGGCCGTGAAGGCGCCGTCAGGGCCGGTCTCGAACGACGCGCGCAGGGTGTTGCAGCCCGCGGTCTCCAGCCACTCCGCCGAGAAGCTCGACAGGTCACGACCGCTGGCGGCCTCGAGCTCGACGAGCAGGTCGCGCAGCTCGGTGTTGGCGTACTGGTGCTTGACGAAGTACGTCTTCAGCCCGTCGAGGAACGCGTCCTTGCCCACCCAGGCCACGAGCTGCTTGAGCACCGAGGCGCCCTTGGCGTAGGTGATCCCGTCGAAGTTGACCTTCACGTCCTCCATGTCGCGGATGTCCGCGACGATGGGGTGCGTGGTCGGCAGCTGGTCCTGGCGGTAGGCCCAGGTCTTCTCGGTGTTCGCGAACGTCGTCCAGGCGTTGGTCCAGCGCGTCGCCTCGGACTGGCACAGCACGGACATGTAGGTGGCGAAGCTCTCGTTGAGCCACAGGTCGTCCCACCAGCGCATGGTGACGAGGTCGCCGAACCACATGTGCGCCATCTCGTGCAGCACCGTCTCGGCACGCCGCTCGTAGGCCGCGTCGGTGACCTTCGACCGGAACACGTAGTCCTCGAGGAACGTCACCGCACCGGCGTTCTCCATCGCGCCGGCGTTGAACTCCGGCACGAACAGCTGGTCGTACTTGCCGAACGGGTAGCGGTAGTCGAACACCCGGTGGAAGTAGTCGAAGCCCTGCTTGGTGACGGAGAACAGCTCGTCGGCGTCGAGGTGCGGCGCGAGCGAGCCGCGGCAGTACAGCCCCAGGTCGATGCCGTCGTGGGAGTCGTGCACGTGGTGGTACGGCCCGGCGATGAGCGCCGTGATGTAGGTCGACATGCGGGGCGTCTCGAGGAAGCGCCAGGTCCCGGGCTCGCCCTCGGTCGGCTGCTCGGTCACGGCGGCGTTGGTGATGACCACCCAGTCGCGAGGTGCGCGGACGGTGAGGCGGAACACCGCCTTGAGGTCCGGCTGGTCGAAGCAGGTGTACATCCGGTGCGCGTCGAAGGTCTCGAACTGCGTGTAGAGGTAGACGCTGCCGTCCACCGGGTCGACGAACCGGTGCAGGCCCTCGCCGGTGCGCATGTACGCGCAGTCGGCCTCGACGACGAGCTCGTTCTCCGCGGCCAGGTCGGGCAGCTGCAGCCGGTTGCCGTCGAAGTCGCCGACCGGCGTCCCGTTGAGGGTCGCGGAGAGCAGGGTCGGCGCGGTCAGGTCGATGTACGTCGAAGCGCCCGGTTCGGTCGCGGTGAAACGGACCACGGTGCGCGAGCGGAACGTCGTGTCACCGGGCTTCTCGCCGGAGCCGTCCGTCAGGTCGAGGGAGACGTCGTACGACTCCACCGCGAGCAGCGCGGCCCGGGTGCGGGCCTCGTCACGGTGCAGGTTGTTCTCGCTCACGGGTGTCCTTCGGGTCGTCGGGCTCGACAGGCATCCTTCCACGTCCCGACCTAGGCTTGCCTCATGACGACTGACCCCGTCACCGCTGAGGTGGCCCCTTCCCCGACGACCAAGGTGGACTTCTGGTTCGACCCGCTGTGCCCCTGGGCCTGGATCACCTCCCGCTGGGTGCTGGAGGCGGCACAGGTGCGCGACCTCGAGGTGACGTGGAACGTCATGTCCCTCGCCCTGCTCAACGAGGGCCGCGACCTTCCCGCGGACTACCTCGCGGCGATGGCGAAGACCTTGGGTCCGGTGCGGGTGTGCATCGCCGCGCAGGACAAGACCGACGACCTGCTGCCGCTCTACACCGCACTCGGCAACCGGATCCACCTGCAGAAGGTGGAGATCGACGACCCGTCGCTGCTGCCGGACGCGCTCGAGGAGGCCGGGCTGCCCACGGACCTGGCGGCAGCGGCGACCGACGCGAGCCTGGACGAGCCGCTGAAGGAGAGCCACCACCGCGGCATGGACCCGGTCGGGATGGACGTGGGCACCCCGGTCATCCACGTCGACGGTGTCGCGTTCTTCGGCCCCGTCCTCAGCCGCATCCCGCGCGGGGAGGAGGCGGGCAGGGTCTGGGACGGCGCACGACTGCTCGCCGGCTATCCGCACTTCTACGAGCTCAAGCGGACCCGCACCGAGGGACCGGTCTTCGACTGAGCCCGCCCATGTGACCTTCGCATCACGCCGACGTGCGGGTGGGGGCCGGGAAGGGGGGTACTCCCGGGCGGTGCGCAGCCCCCGGAACATCAGCCTGACCGCGGCCGTCGTCCTCCTCCTGGGACTGCTGACGGTGGCGGGACGCGGCCTGGCCGACATGCATGACGACATCGCCGCTCAGCGCGGCCTGATCACCACCCAGCTGCAGACCACGCGCGCGCAGCTCGAGGTCGCCCGAGCCCAGCTGCGGGTGGCAGAGGACAGTCGCGACGCCGCGCAGGCCGCCGTGCGTCGGGCGGCTTCTTTGGAGGCGGTGGCGGTCCAGACGCGTGACCTCGGGGCGCGCGCCGCCGGGGACGTCGAGCAGCTGCGCGCGATGACCGAGCAGGTCCTCGTGCTCTCCCGCGAGATCGCCCGGCTCGCCGCCGAGACCGAGCGGCATGCGGAGAGCCTCGACCGCAAGACCGGCCCCTCGGCTCCCTGACGCCGCTGGGCGGGTCCCCGACCAGGGCTCACACGACGATGCGCGACACCCGTCCGTCGAGGACCTCCTCGCCGAGCACCTCGGCCTCACCCCGGCGCCAGCGGTCCGCGGTCCAGGCGCAGGCCAGCGCATCCAGGCAGTCGTCGACCCGAGCACCCGCTGGCCGAGGCGACGGGAGCTCGAACGACCGCCACTGCTGCAGCAGCCGGGTGCGCTCGGCCAGGCCGGTGGCTGTCTTCTTGCTCGAGCTCACCTGTCCCATCGCGCGGAAGCTGAGCTCCGGGTGAGCCTCCAGCAAGCCGCCGAAGGCCTGTGCCTCCCGCACCTTGCCGAGGATGTGCCAGGTCTGCAGCGACACACCGACCGACCCGACGGACCGGGACAGGACGCTCGCCTCGGCGTGCGAGCCGGCGTCGAGAACCGACGTCGGCGGGGCGAAGAACACCGACGAGCGCTGGGCACCGAGCCGCTCCCGGGCGAGCACCTCGCACCGCCGCCGCGCCCCGTCGACGGGCAGGGCCAGCGGGATGTCGACGGCCACAACGGCGGCGTCCAGCGCGAGCAGCGAGGCCAGCGTCCCGCCGTACCACCTGACGTCGGTGGGGGTCACGAGCGCGCCGATCCAGCCCCGGGGCGCGCCGTCGATCCCGAGGACGGCATCATCTGCGCTCATGCGCGTCCACCTCGGTTCCGACCACGCCGGCTACGAGCTCAAGGAGGCGGTGAAGGCACGGCTGCTCGACCTGGGGCACGAGCCGGTCGACCACGGTCCGGAAGAGTACGTCGCGACCGACGACTACCCGCCGTACTGCTTCTCTGCCGCTGAGGGCGTCGTCGCCGACCCCGGCAGCCTCGGCGTCGTCATCGGCGGCTCGGGCAACGGCGAGCAGATGGCGGCGAACAAGGTGCGAGGGGCTCGCTGCGCCCTCGCGCACAGCGTCGAGACCGCCGAGCTCGCGCGTCAGCACAACGACGCCAACCTGGTGAGCATCGGTGCGCGCATGCACACCGAGGCCGAGGCCCTCGGGCTCGTCGAGGCCTTCCTCGCGACGCCCTTCAGCGACGACCCGCGGCACGTGCGACGCATCGCGCTGGTGACGGCGTACGAGACGCGTGCCTGAGGGCCACACGATCCACCGGCTCGCTCGTGACCAGGGTCAGGTCTTGGTCGGCCACCCGGTAGCGATGGCCAGCCCCCAGGGCCGCTTCGACGCGGGCGCCGCGCTGCTGTCCGGCCGGACCTGCGTCGGACTCGAGCCGTACGGCAAGCACCTGTGGTACCTGTTCGAGGGCGATCTGAGCCTGCACGTGCACCTGGGGCTGTACGGGAAGTGGACGTCGGGGACGGGACCGCCCCCGGAGCCGCGCGGTGCGCTGCGGCTGCGGATGGTCGTGGGGGAGCGCTGGATGGACCTGCGCGGCCCGACCGCGTGCGAGGTCCACACCTCGGAGGATCGCGCCCGGGTCCTCGCCCGGCTCGGACCTGATCCACTGCGCAGGGAGGACCGCGGAGCCGACGCGTGGGAGCGCGTCAGCCGCAGCCGCGCCCCGATCGGCCAGCTGCTCATGGACCAGCAGGTGCTGGCGGGGATCGGCAACGTCTACCGGGCCGAGGTGCTGTTCCGGAGCGCAGTCTCGCCGTTCGCACCAGGACGCGACGTGCCGCGCGCCACGTGGGACGCCCTCTGGGCGGACACCCGCCTGCTCATGCGGGCGGGGGTCAAGGCAGGGCGGATCGTCACCACCGCGCCGGTCGATCGCGAGCACCCGCGCGGCGCCGTACGCCGGGAGGACGCCCACTACGTCTACCGCCGGGCCGGCCTGCCGTGCCGCCGCTGCGGCACCGAGGTGCGCACCCAGGTGATGGCGTCCCGCAACCTGTTCTGGTGCCCGCACGACCAGCAGTGAGGCCAGCAGTGAGGCCAGCAGTGAGGCCAGCAGTGAGGGAGGTCTGTCCCGGGGGTGAGATGACCCTCCCCGGCTAGTGTCGGGTGGATGACGGGGCCCGGAGCACGCGACGGCCGGGCCGTGCTGTCGCCGTTCCGGATGCGCTCCCCGTTGGAGCAGCTGCGCCGCGACCCCCCAGAGGAGTCGCACGCGCTGCTGGGTCTGGTGCTGCTCTCGATGGCCCTGTTCGGGGTGTCGTTGGTCGTCGGCGGTGCCTGGGCGCCCCCCGGCCTGCAGGCCCTTCCGCTGCTGCTCGGCGGACTGCTGCTGCGGCGCGGCCCGTACCTCCGGCTCAGCGCGCTGTGCGCCGTCGCCGTCGTCGTGCAGCTGCTCACGCAGGAGCAGAGCCCACCCGGTGCGCTCATCGTCGTGGCGTTCACCGCCGCCGTGTCCTACGAGTTCTCGCTCTCCCGCGAGGAGACCGGGCTCGGTGGCCTGCGTGGGGACTCGGTGCTCGTGGAGCTGCAGGACCGGCTCGGAGCGCAGGGCCGGCTACCTGCGCTGCCCGCTCCCTGGTCCGCCGACTCGCTGGTCAAGGCCGCCGGTGACGCGCCGTTCGCGGGCGACTTCGTCGTCTCGATGCTCACGGCAGACCGGCTCGAGGTCGCCCTGGTCGACGTCAGCGGCAAGGGCGTCGAGGCCGGCACCCGGTCGCTGCTGCTGTCGGGGGCGCTCGGGGGACTGCTCGGGGCCCAGAGCTCCCGCCCGTTCCTGTCGGTCAGCAACGACTACCTGATCCGCCAGGCGTGGGAGGAGGGCTTCGCCACGGCCGCCCACTGCTCGCTGGACCTGCGCAGCGGTGCCTTCCGCGTCACCTCCGCCGGTCACCCGCCCGTCGCGCGCTTCGACGCCGGAAGCGGCCGGTGGTCGCTGCTCGACGCCGCCGGACCCGCCCTCGGCCTGCTGCCGGGCGTGGACTACACCCCGTGCACCGGCGTGCTGCGTCCCGGTGACGCACTGCTGATGTACACCGACGGGCTGGTCGAGGTCCCGGGGCGCGACCTGGCGCTGGGCATCGACAAGCTGCTGGGAGAGGCGGAGCGGATGGTCGCCCGCGGCTTCGCCGGCGGCACGGTCTCGCTCGCCGACGGCGTCGCCGCCAGCGGTTCGGACGACCGGGGACTGGTCCTGCTGCGTCGCCTACCGCACTAGATCCGCCACCGGCCGCCGGTCCTTCGGCAAGGTGGCCTCGTGGTCACGACCGGCGCGGACGAAACTGACGTACTCGCCCCGGTCGACCAGCACCTGACCCATAGCGCCCAGGTGATCGGACTCCTGCTGGGTGTCGAGCACGTCGACCCTGGCCTCGAGCAGCCGCTGGACCAGGGCGACGACCGCGACCTTCGACGCACCGCTGCGGGTGAAGAACATCGACTCGCCGGAGAACACCCGGCCGGTGTGGACGCCGTACAGGCCGCCGACGAGCTCCGCGCCGTCCCACACCTCGACTGAGTGCGCGTGGCCGGCGGCGTGCAGCGCGACGTACCCGCTCTGCATGTCGGGCGTGATCCATGTCCCGTCGGTCCGGTCGGCGCAGTGCGCCACGACCCGGCCGAAGCACGCGTCCATCGTCGTTTCCCACCCGGTACGCCGGAGCAGCTGGCGCACCGTTCTCGGCACGGACAGCTGCTGGGCCAGCAGGACGGCGCGAGGCTGGGGTGACACCCACGGCACCAGCGGTCCGGCAGGGGTGTCGGGGAGCACGGGGACCGCACCCCGCCGCGCCAGCCGGCGCACCGCTCGGTCGTGCGCGGGAGCCTCCTCGACCGACGGGGGCCAGGGAAACACGCCGTTGCGGTACGCCGCACGCAGTGTCGGGGCGTCGAGCCGTCCGCCGAGCGCGACCAGCTCGCGCGGGGCACCCGCCACGTCCAGGTCGTCGAAGAGCACGTGCCAGTGTGCCGCCCTGGGGCGGGGGCGAGCCGGAGCAGGGGTCGGGGCGGAGCGGGCGACGGGAATCGAACCCGCGTAGTCAGTTTGGAAGACTGAGGCTCTACCATTGAGCTACGCCCGCGAGACGCTCGGCAGCCTACCCGCCGAGCAGGTCGAGCCCCAGCGCGAGCACCAGCCCCACCGCCGTGGCGACACCCGCCGTGTAGCTGTCCTCGCGGAAGGCCTTGGGGAACACCTCGGTGGCGAGCGAGGCCACCACCGCCCCTGCCGCGAACGACTGCAGCAGGCCGAGCACCTCTGGCGCGGCGTCGGCGAGCAGCAGGTTCCCGCTGAGCGCCGCCACCGACAGCAGGACCGCCGTGGCGGCCCACAGCCCCAGCACGGCGCGCCCGCTGCGCCCGTCCGCCATCGCCCGGGCGCCCCCCGCCGCCTCGGGCAGGTTGGACAGCAGGATCGACCCGGACAGCGCAGCCACCCCGAGCGGACCGGTCGAGATGAGCGCGACGCCGAGCGCGAGGTTCTCCGGGATGCCGTCCAGGGTGATGGCGGCGAGCAGCCCGCCTCCCTGGTCCGAGCCCCACCTCTCGTCGACGGCATGGTCGAGCGCGCTGAACGCGACGGCTCCGAGCAGGACGACCAGCAGCACGGACCACGGCGGTGCCTTGTCCAGTGCGGGCTCGACGAGCTCCAGCACGGCCGAGACCAGCAGGGCACCGCCCGCAAGGGCCACGACGAACCCCTCGACGCGGCTGGGGAAGGGTCCGTACACCCCCAGCGCCGCACCCAGGACCAGTGATCCGGACACCACGGCAATGACCAGGAAGGTGATCAGCACGCTCTGCCTGGTGCCCAGCGGCGTGCGGGACAACCCCGCCCGGCAGGTCACCGGGCAGCCATCGGGCAGGTCACCGGGCAGGTCACCGGGCAGGTCACCGGGCAGGTCACCGGGCAGCCACCGAGCAGCGCTGCCCGTAGAGTGGGCCGGCGTTCGCGGGGCGTAGCGTAGTGGCTAGCGCGCCTGCTTTGGGAGCAGGAGACCGCGGGTTCGAGTCCCGCCGCCCCGACTCCCCACCTTTGTTGCTTGCCCGAGAGGACCTATCGCTGTGCAGAGCTCTGTCGAGACCCTGAGCCCCACCAGGGTGAAGCTGACGATCGAGGCCGGCTTCGACGAGCTCAAGCCCGAGCTGGACCGTGCCTACCGGACCATCGGGCAGCAGGTGAAGGTCCAGGGCTTCCGGCCCGGCAAGGTGCCACCGCGCATCCTCGACCAGCGCGTCGGGCGTGGCGTCGTCCTCGAGGAGGCCGTCAACGAGGCGATCCCGCGCCTGTACGGCGAGGCCGTCGAGTCCAGCAAGGTCTCGCCGGTGAGCCGTCCTGATGTCGAGGTCACCGAGCTCGACGACAAGGTGAAGCTGGCCTTCACGGCCGAGGTCGACGTCCGCCCCGACTTCACGCTCCCGGCGTACGACGGCCTGAACGTCACGGTCGACGACGTGGTCGTGAGCGACGACGACGTCACCGAGCAGCTCGACGCCCTGCGCGAGCGGTTCGCGTCCCTGACGCCGGTCGAGCGCGCCGCGGTCGACGGCGACTTCGTGTCGCTGGACCTGGCCGCCACGATCGACGGCGAGGAGGTGCCGGGCGGGACCGCCCAGGGCCTGTCCTACGAGGTCGGCTCCGGCCAGCTGCTCGACGGCATCGACGAGGCCGTGCGCGGTGCGCAGGCCGGTGACGCCCGGACGTTCCAGACCGACCTCGTCGCCGGCGACCTGGCCGGCCAGACCGCCGACGTCGCGGTGACGGTGCGCAGCGTGAACGAGCGCACCCTGCCCGACGCCGACGACGCGTGGGCCTCGCAGGCCGCCGGGTTCGAGAGCCTCGAGGAGCTCAAGGCCGACGTCCGCACGCGCATCGACCGGGTCAAGCGCCTCCAGCAGGGGGTCGAGGCCCGCGACAAGGTGCTGGACGCGCTGCTCGCGGCCGTCGACATCCCGCTGCCCGAGTCGGTGCTCGCCGCCGAGCTCGCGTGGCGCACGCAGACCACGGAGGACCAGCTCACGCGCGCCGGTCAGACGATGGAGCAGTTCCTGGCCGAGCAGGGCAAGACCGCCGAGGAGTGGGACACCGAGCTCAAGGAGGGCGCGGAGCAGGCGGTGAAGTCGCAGCTCGTGCTCGACGCCGTCGCCGACGCCGAGGAGCTGCAGATCACCGACGCGGAGCTCAACGACCAGCTCATCCGCCGGGCCGCGCGGGCCGGGCTGGCCCCGCAGGACTTCGCCAACCGCCTCGTGCAGAGCGGACAGCTCGCCGGCCTGGTCGCCGAGGTGCGCCGCGGCAAGGCGCTCGCCACCGTCATGGAGTCCGCCACGATCAACGATGCGTCCGGCGCCACGGTCGACCTCGAGCAGCTGCGCGACGACATGGAGTCGCCGGAGGCCGAGGTCGAGGAGGACGAGGACGGTCGTCCGTACCACGTGCACGGCGACGGCACGATCCACTACCTCGACGAGGACGACCACCAGCACTAGGCACCAGCGCCAGCAGCACCAGGCACCAGCGCCAGAGCACCAGCCGTGAGGCACCGACGCAGGGCCGCTCCCACCCCCGGGTGAGGGCGGCCTTCGTCGTACCCCGCGGGGAGGCGCCGGGTGGATCGGCTTTCGCCTACGGCGTAGTCGGTCCCGGAGCGGAGTGTCGTGACCGATGACAGGGTTAGGGTCCGTGACAGACGCGGGCCGTACCAGGTCCCGCGAGACCTCGAGGGAAGGGCTTCCGCCGTGACCCGCACTGATTCCGGCCTCCACCTGCCGGTCCCGAGCACCCTGGGCGCGAGCTCACCGGTCGCGCGCACGCCGATGGGGTCCAACGGCCTCGACGACCAGGTGTTCAACCGCCTGCTCAAGGAGCGCATCATCTTCATGGGCACGCAGGTCGAGGACTCGATGGCCAACGCCATCTGCGCCCAGCTGCTGCTGCTCGCCGCCGAGGACCCGGACCGCGACATCTTCCTCTACATCAACAGCCCCGGTGGCTCGATCAGCGCCGGCATGGCGATCTACGACACGATGCAGTTCGTGGCCAACGACGTGGCCACGGTCGGCCTCGGGCTCGCGGCCAGCATGGGGCAGTTCCTGCTCTGCGCCGGCGCGAAGGGCAAGCGCTACGCCACCCCGCACGCGCGGATCATGATGCACCAGCCCTCCGGCGGCATCGGCGGGACGGCGGCGGACATCGCCATCCAGGCCGAGCAGATGCTCTACGTGAAGAAGCAGATGGCCGAGCGGATCGCGTTCCACACCGGCCAGACCGAGGAGCAGATCGAGAAGGACTCCGACCGGGACCGCTGGTTCTCGGCTGCCGAGGCCAAGGAGTACGGCTTCATCGACCACGTCATCACCGCTGCCAAGGACGTCCCGTCCGGCGCCGGCACCCGGGCATAGGAAGAGCATCGTCATGAGCTACGGATCACACTTCTCCGACCCGACGAACTACACCATCCCGATCGTCATCGAGCAGACCTCCCGCGGGGAGCGCTCCTTCGACATCTACAGCCGCCTGCTCAAGGAGCGCATCATCTTCCTGGGCACCCCGATCGACGACGGCGTCGCCAACGTCGTCATGGCGCAGATGCTGCACCTCGAGTCCGAGGACCCGGACCGCGACATCTCCATCTACATCAACAGCCCCGGTGGCTCGTTCACCGCGCTGACCGCGATCTACGACACGATGCAGTTCGTCAAGCCCGAGATCCAGACGATCTGCATGGGGCAGGCCGCCTCCGCCGCTGCCGTGCTGCTCGCCGCCGGGACGAAGGGCAAGCGCCTCGCGCTGCAGCACGCCCGCGTGCTCATCCACCAGCCCAGCGGTGGCGGGGAGGGGCAGTCCTCGGACATCGAGATCCAGGCGCGCGAGATCATGCGCATGCGCGACCTGCTCGAGAAGATGCTGTCGGACCACACCGGCCGGCCCGCGGACGAGGTTCGCAAGGACATCGAGCGCGACAAGATCCTCACGGCCGCCGAGGCCGTCGAGTACGGGCTCATCGACGAGGTCGTCAGCACCCGCAAGACGGCGGTCCTCAGCTCCACCTGAGCGCGCGCGAAGCTCTTGTTCGGGCCGCGTGTCGGCCGATAGAGGTACGGAAGGACCCCGTCAGGCGGTACCGTCGGGGGTGCGACAGGTCACATCACGGCACATCTGGCACACCAACGACGGGGACGAGGTAGCGGTGGCACGCATCGGTGACGGCGGCGACCTGCTCAAGTGCTCGTTCTGCGGGAAGAGCCAGAAGCAGGTCAAGAAGCTCATCGCCGGGCCAGGGGTGTACATCTGCGACGAGTGCATCGACCTGTGCAACGAGATCATCGAGGAGGAGCTCAGCGAGTCCTCGGAGCTGAAGTTCGACGAGCTGCCGAAGCCGAAGGAGATCTTCGAGTTCCTCGACGGCTACGTGATCGGCCAGGACGTGGCCAAGCGCACCCTCGCCGTCGCGGTCTACAACCACTACAAGCGCGTGCAGGCCGGCTCCGCCGAGGGTCACAAGGGCGCCGACCCGGTCGAGCTGCAGAAGTCCAACATCCTGCTGCTCGGCCCCACCGGCTGCGGCAAGACCCTGCTGGCCCAGACCCTGGCCAAGATGCTCAACGTCCCGTTCGCCATCGCCGACGCCACCGCCCTCACCGAGGCCGGGTACGTCGGGGAGGACGTCGAGAACATCCTGCTCAAGCTCATCCAGGCGGCCGACTACGACGTCAAGAAGGCCGAGACCGGGATCATCTACATCGACGAGGTCGACAAGATCGCCCGGAAGTCGGAGAACCCGTCGATCACCCGCGACGTGTCCGGCGAGGGCGTGCAGCAGGCGCTGCTGAAGATCCTCGAGGGCACGACGGCCAGCGTCCCACCGCAGGGCGGCCGCAAGCACCCGCACCAGGAGTTCATCCAGATCGACACCACCAACGTGCTGTTCATCGTCGGTGGCGCCTTCGCCGGCCTCGACAAGGTGATCGAGCAGCGCATCGGTCGCAAGTCCATCGGCTTCGGCGCCGACCTGCACTCCAAGCACGAGGTCGACGCCAACAACGTCTTCGGTGACGCGATGCCCGAGGACCTGCTCAAGTACGGCATGATCCCCGAGTTCATCGGCCGCCTGCCGGTGCTCACCAGCGTCGCGAACCTCGACCGCGAGGCGCTCATCCGGATCCTCACCGAGCCGAAGAACGCGCTGGTCAAGCAGTACGCCCGCCTGTTCGAGCTCGACGGCGTGGACCTCGAGTTCACCCCTGATGCGCTCGAGGCCATCGCCGACCAGGCCATCAAGCGCGGCACCGGCGCGCGTGGCCTGCGCGCGATCATGGAGGAGGTGCTGCTCTCGGTGATGTACGACATCCCGAGCCAGGGCGACATCGCCACCTGCGTGGTCACCCGCGAGGTCGTGCTCGAGCACGTCAACCCCACGCTCGTCCCGCGGGACGCCTCGACGCCCGCCCGCCGCGAGCGCCGCGAGAAGTCCGCCTGACCGACGGCTCCGCCGTACCTGCACGGCCCACCAGCCTGCGCGAACCTTGCGGGTGTTCCACGCTCATCGGTGGCGATGTACCCGCAACGTTCGAGAGCGGCGGCGCGACGTCAGGCCAGGCGGTAGCCGGCGAGCTGGCGGGACTGGCAGACCAGCCGGCCGGTGCTGTCCCACAGCGAGCAGTCCTCGTCGAACCAGCCGTCCTGCAGCAGGGAGGCGGTCTGCTCGCCGACCAGCCAGCCCGGAGCGGGCACGGCGCGCACCAGCACGGTCAGCTCGACGGTCGGGAACCACCCCGGCACGCCCATGCCCATCGGCACCGGCTGGAGCGCGTCGGCGAGCACCAGCAGGTCGAGCGGGGTCGTCGGTGCGCCGTCCATCTGCAGGTGCGCCGCGACGTGCCCCGGGGTCGGGCTGTCCGACCGGAAGGCCGCGAGCTCCGCAGGGGGGCGCACGTCCACGAACTCCAGGTGACCGACCCGGAACCCCGGTACCGGCTCGGCCGGCGTCCGCGCGCACGCCTCGAGCGCAGGCAGCGACGGTGCGGTGTGGCGCGACCAGTACGGCGTGGCGCCGGTGTCCAGGTGCCCGCTGGTGACGAGCACCTCCACGATGCTCCGGTCGCCTTGGAGCAGCCGCGCGCGGTGCTGGCTGACCCGCCGACCGACGCGCAGCGTGGTGACCTCGACGGCTGCCGGGCCGGGGTCGGGGGAGTGCAGGAAGTGCGCGCTCACCGCCAGCGGGTGCGGGTGCTGGTCGTCCAGGACCGGGCGCACCACCTCGCGCAGCAGGTAGCCGCCGTGCGGCTTGCCGCCGATCGACCAGCGGTCGTCGAGGTCGATCGGTTGCTCGAGGGGCGTGGTGCGCACGCGCGCAGCGTAGGAGAAGCGACCGGGGAACCCGGTGGCGGCGCTCCCTAGACTCGACCGGGTGACCACCAACATGCCTGAGCGCCCCACCCTCGACGGACTCGAGAGCAAGTGGGACCAGGTCTGGGAGGACCACCAGACGTACGCGTTCGACCGCACGGCGCTGCGCGCCGACGTCTACGCGATCGACACCCCGCCGCCGACGGTCAGCGGCTCGCTGCACGTTGGGCACGTGTTCAGCTACACCGCGACGGACGTGGTGGCGCGCTTCCAGCGGATGACCGGGAAGTCGGTGTTCTACCCGATGGGGTGGGACGACAACGGCCTGCCGACCGAGCGCCGGGTGCAGAACTACTACGGCGTGCGCTGCGACCCCAGCGTGCCGTACGACCCGGACTTCACCGCTCCGGAGGAGCCGGGCAAGGACCAGGTCGCGATCAGCCGGCGCAACTTCGTCGAGCTCTGCCACGTGCTGACCGCGCAGGACGAGCAGGTCTTCGAGAAGGTCTTCCGCCAGCTCGGGCTGAGCGTGGACTGGAAGCAGACCTACGCCACGATCGACGACCGGAGCCGACGCGCCGCGCAGCGCGCGTTCCTGCGCAACCTCGCGCGCGGTGAGGCCTACGCGCAGGAGGCGCCGACGCTCTGGGACGTCGACTTCCGCACCGCCGTGGCCCAGGCCGAGCTCGAGGACCGGGAGATGCCCGGCGCCTACCACCGCATCGGGTTCGCGAGGCCCGACGGCGACCCGGTGTTCATCGAGACGACCCGTCCTGAGCTGCTCCCGGCCTGTGTGGCCCTGGTCGCCCATCCCGACGACGAGCGCTACCAGCCGCTGTTCGGCACGACCGTCACCACACCGCTGTTCGGCGTCAGCGTCCCGGTGAAGGCGCACCCCTTGGCCGATCCGGCCAAGGGCAGCGGCATCGCGATGATCTGCACCTTCGGTGACACCACCGACGTGACCTGGTGGCGCGAGCTCGACCTGCCGGTGCGCAGCGTCGTCGGCCGTGACGGTCGCTTCAGCATGACGGCTCCGGACGGGGTGGCGCCGGCGCCGTACGCCGAGCTCGCCGGCAAGACCGCCAAGCAGGCGCAGAAGCGCATCGTGGAGCTGCTCGTGGAGAGCGGTGACCTGGTGGGCGAGCCGAAGCAGATCACCCACCCGGTGAAGTTCTACGAGAAGGGCGACCGGCCGCTGGAGATCGTGACCAGCCGCCAGTGGTACATCCGCAACGGTGGTCGCGACGGCGCCCTGCGCGAGCGGCTGCTCGAGCGCGGGTCCGAGCTGGTGTGGCACCCGTCGTACATGAAGGCGCGCTACGACAACTGGGTCGGCGGCCTCAACGGCGACTGGCTGATCAGCAGGCAGCGCTTCTTCGGGGTGCCGTTCCCCCTCTGGTACCCCCTCGACGCGCACGGCGAGCCGCGGTACGACGCGCCGCTGGTGCCCACGGAGGCGCAGCTGCCGGTCGACCCGAGCAGTGACCTGCCCGAGGGCTACACCGCCGAGCAGCGCGGCGTGCCGGGCGGCTTCCTCGGCGACCCCGACATCATGGACACCTGGGCGACCTCCTCGCTCAGCCCGCAGATCGCCGGGCAGTGGGAGGACGACAACGACCTGTTCGACCGGCTGTTCCCCTACGACCTGCGGCCGCAGGCGCACGAGATCATCCGCACCTGGCTGTTCGCGACCGTCGTCCGGGCGCACCACGAGCACGGCGTGCTGCCGTGGACCGGAGCGCAGATCAGCGGCTGGGTCCTCGACCCGGACCGCAAGAAGATGAGCAAGTCCAAGGGCAACGTGCTGACCCCGGTCGAGCACCTCGACGCCCACGGCTCCGACGCCGTGCGCTACTGGGCGGCGAGCGCGCGCACCGGCACCGACACGACCTTCGACGTCAACCAGATCAAGGTCGGGCGGCGCCTCGCGACCAAGCTGCTCAACGCCTCGAAGTTCGCGCTCGGCATGCCGGAGGCGACCGCCGGCGAGGTCACGGAGCCCCTCGACAGGGCGCTGCTGACGGCGCTCGCCGGCGTGGTCGAGGAGGCCACCGCGGCGTTCGAGTCCTACGACCCGTCGCGCGCTCTGGAGCGCACCGAGGCCTTCTTCTGGACCTTCTGCGACGACTACATCGAGCTGGTGAAGGTCAGGGCGTACGGCGAGGGCCCTGCCGCGGACAGCGCTCGTCGTGCGCTGCGCACTGCACTGGACGTCCTGCTGCGACTGTTCGCGCCGGTGCTGCCGTTCGCGTCGGAGGAGGTCTGGTCGTGGTGGCGCGAGGGCTCGGTGCACCGCGCGCCCTGGCCGACGACCGAGGGCCTGAAGCTCGGCGGTGACCCGTTGGTGCTCGGCACCGCGGGTGAGGTGCTGGGCGCCCTCCGCAAGGCCAAGAGCGAGGCGAAGGTGACGATGAAGACGCCCGTCACGCGCCTGGTCGTCACGGGAGGTCCCGACCGGCACGCTCTGGTGTCGCTCGGACAGGTGGACATCGTCAACGCCGGTCTGGTGCAGGACCTGGTGCTCACCGAGGGCGAGCCGAGCGTGGACGTGACGCTGGGCGACCCGCCGCCGAAGAACCCGTGACGCAGGCCGCGCCCCTGCAGCGGGTGCTCGCCGCGCTGGGGGAGCGCTACCCCAGCGAGGACAAGATGATCCCCGACCTCGAGCGGATCACGGCCCTGTGCGACCTGCTCGGCTCACCCCAGCGGTCCTACCAGTCGGTGCACCTCACCGGTACCAACGGCAAGACCTCGACCGCGCGGATGGTCGACGCGCTGCTTCGCGGGTTCGACCTGCGCACCGGTCGCTACACCAGCCCCCACCTCGACTCGGTCACCGAGCGCATCTGCATCGACGGTGCCCCGCTGAGCGAGGAGGCGTTCGCCGACGTCTTCGACGAGGTCTCGCCGTACGTCGGGATGGTGGACGCCGCGGGGACGCCCATGACGTTCTTCGAGGTGCTCACGGGGATGGCGTTCGCCGCGTTCGCCGACGCACCGGTCGACGTGGCGGTGCTCGAGGTGGGCCTCGGTGGGCTGTGGGACGCGACCAACGTCGTGCAGGCGGCGACCTGCGCGGTGCTGCCGATCGGGCTGGACCACGTGCCGCTGCTCGGGACGACGCTGGCGGAGATCGCGACGGAGAAGGCCGGGATCATCCACGAGGGCGCCACGGTCGTGCTCGCCGCGCAGCCGGTCGAGGCGGCCGAGGTGCTGCTCGCCCGGTGTGCCACGGTCGGCGCGACGATCGCGCGCGAGGGGCTGGAGTTCGGCGTTCTGGACCGGCGCACCGCGGTCGGTGGGCAGCTGCTGACGCTGCAGGGGCTGGCCGGGGTCTACGAGGACGTCTTCCTGCCGCTGCACGGGGAGCACCAGGCGGCCAACGCCGCGGTCGCCCTGGCGTGCGTCGAGGCGTTCTTCGGCGCCTCGCACGGGCTGGACGCCGATGTCGTGCGCGCCGGGTTCGGGTCTGCGTCCTCACCCGGACGGCTGGAGGTCGTGCGCTCCTCTCCGACGGTCATCGTCGACGCCGCGCACAACCCCGCGGGGATGGCGGCGACGGTGGCGGCGCTCGGGGACGGGTTCGCGTTCACCCACCTGGTCGCGGTCATCGCGTGCCTCGCGGACAAGGACGTGCGGACCATGCTCGAGCTGCTCGAGCCCGCGGTGTCGGCGGTGGTCGTGACCGAGAACAGCTCGCCGCGCCGGATGCCGGTCGACGAGCTGCACGAGCTTGCGCTCGACATCTTCGGGGAGGAGCGCGTGCACGTGGAGGACCGGCTCGACGACGCGCTCGACCGGGCGGTCGGGCTCGCCGACGCGGAGTCGGAGTACGGGGGCGCCGGTGTCCTCGTCACCGGCTCGGTCGTCACCGCGGGTGAGGCCCGCACCCTCCTGCGCGTCCGCTGACCGCCGGACCCCCCTCCCGCTCTCGCGTGAACGGAAACGCGCGGGTCCTTGAGAGGGCTTCCAGCCACCCCTGCGTATCCGTTCACGCGGGGGGCGGTTCGCGCGGAGGAGGCACCGGTAGCGTGATGCGCGCACCGGCGCACTGGCGCGCCCGTCCCTGAGCACCCTTGGAGAAACTGCAGTGGCCACCGAGCGCACCCTCGTCCTCGTCAAGCCCGACGGCGTCCGCCGCGGCCTCGCCGGCGAGGTCATCAGCCGGCTCGAGGCGAAGGGCCTGACCCTCGTCGCGATGGAGCTGCGCACCCTCGACCGCGCGACCGCCGAGGAGCACTACGGCGAGCACAAGGAGCGCCCGTTCTTCGGCGAGCTCGTCGACTTCATCACCAGCGCGCCGCTGGTCGCGCTCGTCGTCGAGGGCCCGAACGCTGTCGCCGGTACCCGTCGGATCATGGGCGTCACCAACCCGGTCGAGGCCACGCCCGGCTCGATCCGCGGCGACTACGCGCTCGAGATCGGCGAGAACCTCGTGCACGGCAGCGACTCCACGGACTCCGCCGCCCGTGAGATCGGGATCTTCTTCCCCAACCTCTAGCTGCCGCCGTCCATCCCGCCGTACGTCGTGAGGCCGGTCACCCGGCCGACGTGAGGCGCATCACCGTCGGCACCGGCGCCCCCGCTCAGGGAGCACTGAGCCGTCGGCGTGTCGCACCCTCGACCTCCACCGGAGCCTGATCAGAGGGTTCGGCCGGAGGGCTTGGCGCCGTTACAGTGGTGCTCCGCAGGCAACTGCACGCCGGACCCAGACCCCCGCGCCGGCCCCCGACACCTCCTGAATGCTGAAGGGCACCCCCCGCGCATGGCGAACAACGCCTCCTTCCTGGGCCGTGACATGGCCGTCGACCTCGGTACCGCCAACACCCTGGTCTACGTCCGTGGCCGCGGCGTCGTCCTCAACGAGCCGTCGGTGGTGGCGATCAACACCAACACCTCCGGCATCCTCGCGGTCGGCACCGAGGCCAAGCGGATGATCGGGCGCACGCCCGGCAACATCGTGGCGATCCGCCCGCTCAAGGACGGCGTCATCGCCGACTTCGACACCACCGAGCGGATGCTGCGCTACTTCATCCAGAAGGTGCACCGTCGCCGTCACTTCGCCAAGCCGCGCGTCGTCATCTGCGTGCCGAGCGGCATCACCGGGGTCGAGCAGCGCGCGGTGAAGGAGGCCGCCTACTCCGCCGGCGCCCGCAAGGTGTACATCATCGAGGAGCCCATGGCTGCCGCGATCGGCGCCGGGCTGCCCGTGCACGAGCCGACCGGCAACATGGTCGTCGACATCGGTGGCGGCACGACCGAGGTCGCCGTCATCTCCCTCGGGGGCATCGTCACGAGCCAGTCGATCCGCACCGGCGGCGACGAGCTCGACAGCGCGATCATCTCCTACGTGAAGAAGGAGTACTCCCTGATGCTCGGGGAGCGCACCGCCGAGGAGATCAAGATGGCCATCGGCAGCGCCTTCCCGATGCCGGACGAGCCGCACGCGGAGATCCGCGGCCGCGACCTGGTCTCCGGCCTGCCGAAGACGATCGTCGTGAGCGCCGAGGAGATCCGCAAGGCGATCGAGGAGCCGGTCAACGCGATCGTCGACGCCGTCAAGAACACCCTCGACAAGTGCCCCCCGGAGCTCTCCGGTGACGTCATGGACCGCGGCATCGTCCTCACCGGTGGCGGGGCGCTGCTGCGCGGCCTCGACGAGCGGCTCAAGCACGAGACGGGCATGCCGGTGCACATCACCGACAACCCCCTGCACAGCGTCGCGATCGGGTCGGGCAAGTGCATCGAGGAGTTCGAGGCCCTCCAGCAGGTCCTCATCTCCGAGCCCAAGCACTAGCCCGACCGGTCACCCGTGCGTGACTCGCGGCGGGTGCGGCTGACGCTCGTCCTCCTGCTGCTGACAGCGTTCACGCTGACAGCGCTGGACTACAACACCGCCCGCACCGGCCCGCTCGCGGCGCTCCGACGCGGCATCGACACCGTCTTCGGACCGGTCACCCGCACCGTGGGCTCCGCGGCGTCCAGCGTCGGGGACGCCCTCGGCGGGCTGCCGCGCCTGGGCAGCTACCAGAGCGAGAACAAGAAGCTGCAGCGCGAGAACGACGCCCTGCGTGGTCGGCTGGCCGGCATGGCCGGCGACGCCTGCCGCCTCGCGCAGTACGACCGGCTGCTCGACTTCACCGCGTACGGCGACTACCGGCCGATCCCTGCACGGGTCGTCGCGGTGGGTCCGACCGCCGAGTTCGAGTGGACCGCGACCATCGACGCGGGCAGTCGGGACGGCATCACGACCGGCCAGGCGGTCGTCACCGGCGCCGGGCTGGTCGGCCGCACGACCGAGGTCAGCGGGTCGACCGCACGGGTCCTGCTGCTCGCCGATCCCAAGTTCCAGGTCGGCGGAACGCTCATCGGCCAGTCCGCCCTGGGCATCGCCAGCGGCAACGGCGCGAAGCCCATGACCTACAGCCTCGCCAGCACCCGCTCGGTCGTCCGGCCCGGTGCGGTCCTGCTCACGACCGGCTCGGGCACCTACGCCCCGGGCATCCCCATCGGCACCGTCCGCAGCGTCACGCCGGACACCAACGCGATCAGCAAGACCGCGGTGATCGCGCCGTTCGTCGACGTCTCCTCGCTCGACCTCGTCGGTGTCCTGCCGGCTGCCGGCGTGCGCGCCCCCCGCGTCCCGATGCGTCCCGTCCTGCCGACGTCCACGCCGTGCCCGGCCGCCGTCCCGCAGGGACCGGTCCCGACCGTCACTCCGACTGTCACTCCGCCCGTCACGCCGACTGTCACTCCGACTGTCACGCCGACGGTCACGCCGACCGTCACGCCCACGCCGTGACCGGGCAGCGCCTGCTGCTCGGGGCGGTGACCGTGGTGACCGCGCTGCTCCTGCAGATCACCGTCATCGGCCGGCTGCCCCTGCCCGGCGCCGAGCCGGACCTGCTGCTCGTGCTCGTCCTCGCCTTCGCCCTGGCCGAGGGGTCGATGTCCGGCACGGTCACCGGCTTCCTCGCCGGGCTGCTGGCGGACGGTCTCGCCGACCACGAGATGGGCCGGCTCGCGCTCGCCTACGCCCTCGCCGGGTACGTCGTGGGCACCCTCCAGGACGACGACCGCTCGCCGTACCAGCCCTTCGGTGCCGTCTTCCTCGGTGCCCTGACGGCCCTCGCGGCGTTCACCGTCGAGGGCGTCCTGCTCGGCGACCTGCGCATCAGCGTGACCTCGGTGGGCCGCGCTGCGATCAGCGCGGTCCCGTACGATGTGGTCCTGACGCCGTTCGTCGTCCCTCTCGTCGGAGCCCTCGTTCGACGGCTCGACAACGACCCCCTGCGCCGGCTGTAGATGAGGACCTCTTCGTGACCGACAGCTCCCGGCTCCGGCTGGTGGTGCTGCGGGTCGTGGTCGTCTCGATCCTGCTCACCCTGCTCGGACGGCTGGCCTACCTGCAGGTCGCCGAGGGTGCGGTCTACGCCCAGAAGGCCGGCAACAACCGCATCCGCGAGGTCATCACCCCGGCGGCGCGCGGGCAGATCCTCGACGACCGCGGCCTCCCGCTGGTGAGCAACCGCACCGCCCTGGTCGTGTCGGTCACCCGCTCGATCGTGCGCAGCCAGCCGAAGAAGGGCGCCGAGGTCCTCGCGCGGCTCGCCGGTGTCGTCGGCATCCCGGCCGAGCAGATCGCCCGCACCATCACCCCGTGCGGTGAGAAGCAGCCGGACGGGTCGATCGCGCGCAAGGACACCGGCTGCTGGAACGGCTCGCCGCTGCAGGCTGTGCCGATCGCCTCCTACAACGCCGACAACCCCGCGCAGGTACGTCGGGTCCTCGCCATCGAGGAGCACGCCGAGGACTTCCCGGGCATCCAGGCGAAGTACGCAGCCGTCCGGGAGTACCCGCAGGGGGCGATCGCGGCGCACAGCCTCGGCTACATCGGGTCGCTCACCCTGGACGACCTCACCGCGCACCCCGACCTGAAGGCCCTGGCCCCCGGGTCGCTCATCGGCAAGAGCGGCGTCGAGCAGGTCTACGACCGCCAGCTGCGCGGCATCGACGGGGTGCAGCGCCTGCTCGTCGACAAGGACGCCACCGTCACCGGGACGCTCGGCACGGTCGGCGCCCGGGCCGGCGACAACCTCGTGCTGTCCCTGGACAGCAGCCTGCAGAAGGTCGCCGAGAAGGCGCTGGCCGACGGCATCGCCCAGGCGCGCACCCGGTACGACAAGGGCCGCAGCAAGAACTTCACCGCACCCAACGGAGCTGCCGTCGTCGTCGACGTCCGCACCGGCCAGGTGGCGGCCCTGGCCAACTTCCCGTCGTACGACCCCGCGTTGTTCGTGCCGCGCATCTCGACCGCCGACTACACCCGTCTGCTCGACGCGCCGGGCAAGCCACTGCTCGCGACCGCGACCCAGGGCCAGTACGCCCCCGGGTCGACCTTCAAGATCTCCTCGACGGCGGCGATGGTGGCCGCGGGCAACAGCCTGACCGGCTACTACCCGTGCACCTCGACGTTCAAGGCGGGACGCACCTTCCGCAACTTCGAGGGCGAGACCTTCGGCAACATCGACCTGCGCACGACCCTGGTGAAGTCCTGCGACACCGTCTACTACCGCGCGGCCTACAACGAGTGGGTGCGCGACGGGAAGACCAAGAACACCGGCAGGGCGCGGGAGATCTTCGTCAAGACCGCCCGTGCGTTCGGATTCGGCAGTGACACCGGCGTCGACCTGCCCAGCGAGTCCCGAGGCTCCATCACCGACCGCGAGTCCAAGGTCAAGGAGTACGAGCAGCTCAAGAAGGACAAGTGCGCCCGGGCGAAGAACGGCTACCCGGAGGAGGTCGACCCGCAGCGGGCCGCACTGCTGAAGGCCTATGCCGTGGAGTACTGCGCCGACGGCTACATCTACAAGGGCGGTGACGCCATCCTGTTCGCCATCGGTCAGGGTGACGTGCTCACCACCCCGCTCCAGCTCACGATGGCCTACGCCGCCCTCGCCAACGGGGGCACGGTGTACGAGCCCCGTCTGGCCAAGGGGTTCCTGTCGACCGACGGGTCGAGCTACAGCCTCATCCCCCCGGCCGTGAAGGGCAGGCTCGGTGTCCCCGCGCCCGTGCTCGCGTACATGCGCAACGCCCTCACCGGGGTCCCTCAACCCGGCGGCACCGCCCAGTCGGCGTTCGCCGGCTTCCCGCTCGGTCAGTACCCGATCGCCGGCAAGACCGGTACGGCGGACGTCGACCCCCTGCGGAAGGCCCCGACCTCCTGGTTCGCGTCCTTCGCGCCGGTCAACGACCCCAAGTACGCCGTCGTCGTCATGGTCGCCGAGGCGGGCACCGGCGGGACGACGGCCGCGCCCATCACCCGCAAGATCTACGAGGCGATGTACGGGCTCAACGGCCAGAAGCGGCTGCTCGACGCGAACGGCGACCTGCCGTCGCAGCTGCCGGTCGTGCGCCCCGACGGGACCATCGCCCGACCCGGGACACCGTCCAAGGCGGTGCGCGTGCCGTTCGGTGAGCCCCTCGCCAGCGCCGCACCGGCTCCCGGCCCCTCGGGCGCCAGTGCGCTCGCACCAGGGGCACTGCCGTGGAGCGAGCCGGTCCGCCCGAGCACGAGCTCTCGCCGTACCGCGCGGGCGGGGTCGTGAGCGGGGACGTCGACTGGAGCACGCCGCGCGTCTCGCCCGTGCGCCTGCGTCCGCGCGAGGTCACGATGCGCGAGCGGGCGTTCGACCGCGCCTCGCCGCTGCGCCAGCTCGACTGGCTGCTGCTGCTCGCGGTGACCGCGCTGGTGTCCGTCGGCGGGCTGCTGATCTGGTCGGCGACCCGGGAGAAGGAGATCGCCCTCGGCGCCGACCCGCAGGCGTTCCTCAAGCGGCACATCATCAACGCCGCGATCGGTCTGGTGCTGGGTACGGCGGCCGCGCTCATCGACTACCGCGCGCTGCGCGCCTACGCGCCCGTGGTCTACATCGCCTCGTGCCTCGGCCTGATCGCCGTGCTGTCACCCCTGGGCGCGACGATCAACGGCGCCCACTCGTGGATCGTGCTGCCGGCGGGGTTCCAGATCCAGCCCTCGGAGTTCGCCAAGCTCGCCATCGTCGTGGGCATCGCCATGCTGCTGGGGGAGAAGCGCGACGGTGAGGACCGGCCCCGGGACATGGACGTCCTGCAGGTGCTGGCGCTGTGCGCGATCCCGATGGGGCTGATCATGCTCCAGCCCGACTTCGGGACGACGATGGTGTTCATCTTCGTCATCCTCGGCACCCTCGCCGTGGCGGCGGCTCCCGCGCGGTGGGTCGGCGGCCTGCTGCTCGCCGGCGTGCTGGTCGGGACGTTCGTCGCGCCGCACGTGCTCAAGGACTACCAGCTCAACCGGTTCAAGGTCGTCGCGGACATCGGCGCCGACCCGCGCGGGGTCGGCTTCAACGTCAACCAGGCGCTCATCGCGAACGGGTCCGGCGGGCTGTGGGGCAAGGGGCTGTTCCACGGCTCGCAGACGCAGGGGCGCTTCATCCCCGAGCAGCAGACCGACTTCGTGTTCACCGTCGCGGGGGAGGAGCTCGGGCTGGTCGGTGCGAGCGGGATCATCCTCGCGCTCGGCCTCGTGCTCTGGCGCGGACTGCGGATCGCCTCGCGGGCGACGGATGCGTTCGGGCGGCTGGTGGCCGCCGGGGTGGTGTCCTGGTTCGCGTTCCAGAGCTTCGTCAACATCGGCATGACGCTGGGGATCATGCCCGTGACCGGCCTGCCGCTCCCGTTCGTGTCGTACGGCGGCTCGTCCATGTTCGCCAACCTGATGGCCATCGGCCTGCTCCAGAACGTCCACCTCCGCAGCAACGAGACCTGAACCCCCGCCGTACGCCCCTCGCTCCGCCGCCGCCCGCCCCCGCCCCTCCCCGCCCGCCCTCCTCCGGCCCCCGCCCTCGCCGCCGGCCTGAAGTGAGTGGCGAGTTGGTGTCGTGACACGCGCGTGTCCGCAGCACCAGACGGCCACTGAGCCGGCGGAGACGGTTGTCGACGGGCCGATCAGCGGCGGCCTGGGACTCAGGCCGCGCGGCGGGACCAGGCGGCGTGGCGGGTGGTGACCCGCGCGACGAACTCCTGCGGCCGGCAGCGGACGTCGTACCAGGTGCCTCGTTCGACCCACCACCGCTGTGTCCCTGACACCCAGTCCCGGCGCTGGTCGCGCGCGAGCAACGCCGCGCCGGTGTGCCCCTCCCGACCGTCCATCTCCACCGCAAAGCGGACCTGCTCGTCGGCCAGGTCGTGCCGCGCCGTGATGCGGCCGGAGCGGTCACGGACGCTGACCTGGGGCACCAGCGTCGGGATCGCAGGCAGAAGGAGGAGCCGGGCAAGGGTCTCGTTGGGGGACTCGCTGCGACCGTCCACCCGCAGCACCCCGTCGCGCAGCCGTCGGCACCGCCGCCGGACAGCCTCGGCGTGCAGCTCCTGCACGGTGAACAGCTCGTCGCGCACCCCGGCGTCGAGCAGACACACCAGGGCCTGCGCTGTCAGCCACCGCGCGCTGTCCGCGGCGGTGCGGAGGGCGGACGTCGCCCACAGCCCGCTCTCGAACTGCCCGACCTCCCCGGGCAGCAGGGTCAGCCGTCTCCGTACGACGGTGTGCTCGGCGCCATGGAGGCGACCGTGCCCCGTGCGGGTGTGCACGTCGTGCTGGAACCTCTGCTGGGCGCCTGTCGCAGGGTCGTCGTCATCGATCAGTGGCAGCATCCACAACCGCGCCGCCGACCTTCCGCAGAGCACCCCGTCGGTCTCGCTGGTCTTCCCCGCGGCCGCCAGCGCTGCCGCGAACGCGAGCTGCCGCGCGCCGAGCACCTGGCCCGCGTCGGCATACACCCCTGGGAAGGGCACCTGCCACTGACCGCTGAGCAGCCGCTGACGCACCAGGCCGGGCGAGCTGGCCGCGACGGCGTCCGCCCGCACCCACACACCGCCGGCCTCGCTCCCGAGGTCGCTGAGGTCCGGCACCGCCCGAGCGTCGCCGATCGCGCGCCGGTGCGCGTCGGCGCCTGTGGACATCGCACCGTCGGGCCGGGACGGTGGCGAGCTGGTGTCGTGACACGCGCGCGTCCGCAGCACCAGGTGGCCATCGAGCTCGGTGCGTCGAGAGCCACCGCCCCGGACGGTCGGTGCGCGGAACGTGGGGGAACGGTGGACAAGCGCGGGCGCCCGTACCCTGGACGCATGCCCGTCCAGAGCGTGTTCCCCCAGCTCGAGCAGCTGCTGCCGCAGGTCAGCAAGCCCATCCAGTACGTCGGGGGAGAGCTCAACAGCACGGTCAAGGACTGGGACAGCGCTGCCGTGCGCTGGTGCCTGATGTACCCCGACGCCTACGAGGTCGGCCTGCCGAACCAGGGCGTCATGATCCTGTACGAGGTGCTCAACGAGCTCCCCGACGTGCTGTGCGAGCGGACCTACTCCGTCTGGCCGGACCTCGCGACGCTCATGCGCGCCAACGGTGTCCCGCAGTTCAGCATCGACGCGCACCGGCCAGTCAAGGCGTTCGACGTGCTGGGCATCAGCTTCAGCACCGAGCTCGGCTACACCAACATGCTCGAGGCGCTGGACCTGGCGCAGATCCCGCTGCACGCCAAGGACCGCACCGAGGAGCACCCGATCGTGCTCGCCGGCGGTCATGCGGCGTTCAACCCCGAGCCGATCGCGACCTTCATCGACGCGGCCGTCCTGGGCGACGGCGAGCAGGCCGTGCTCGAGATGACCGAGATCCTCAAGCGCGCCAAGGCGCAGGGCCTCAACCGGCACGACACCCTGCTCGAGCTCGCCAAGACCGGCGGGGTCTACGTCCCGCGCTTCTACGACGTGGAGTACCTCGAGGACGGCCGCATCCGCCGCGTGGTCCCGAACCACCCCGACGTCCCGTGGCGGGTGTCGAAGCGCACCGTGATGGACCTCGACGAGTGGCCCTACCCGAAGCAGCCGCTCGTCCCGCTCGCGGAGACCGTGCACGAGCGGATGAGCGTCGAGATCTTCCGCGGCTGCACCCGCGGCTGCCGCTTCTGCCAGGCCGGCATGATCACCCGGCCGGTCCGCGAGCGCTCCATCACCGGCATCGGCGAGATGGTCGACGCCGGGCTGAAGGCCACCGGCTACGAGGAGGTCGGCCTGCTCAGCCTGTCCAGCGCCGACCACTCCGAGATCGCCGACGTCGCCAAGGGCCTCGCCGACCGGTACGAGGGGACTCAGACCTCCCTGTCGCTCCCGTCCACCCGGGTCGACGCCTTCAACATCGACCTCGCGCAGGAGCTGTCCCGGAACGGTCGGCGGTCCGGGCTCACCTTCGCCCCCGAGGGTGGCAGCGAGCGCCTGCGCAAGGTCATCAACAAGACGGTCACCAAGCAGGACCTCGTCGACACCGTCACGGCGGCGTACGCCAGTGGCTGGCGCCAGGTGAAGCTCTACTTCATGTGCGGGCTGCCCACAGAGACCGACGAGGACGTGCTCGAGATCGCCGAGATGGCGCGTGAGGTCATCCGCGCCGGGCGGCAGGCCACCGGCACCCGCGACGTGAAGTGCACGGTGAGCATCGGCGGGTTCGTGCCCAAGCCGCACACGCCGTTCCAGTGGGCCAGCCAGGCCGACCCGGAGACGATCGACCGGCGGCTGAAGCTGCTGCGCGACGCGATCCGCGACGACAAGAGCACCGCGAAGGCCATCGGCTACCGCTACCACGACGGCAAGCCCGGCCAGGTCGAGGGACTGCTCAGCAGAGGTGATCGGCGCATCTCCGCGGTGCTCGAGGAGGTGTGGCGCCAGGGCGGGATCATGGACGGCTGGAGCGAGCACTTCTCCTACGACCGCTGGATGGCGGCCGCTGACACGGTGCTGGCCGGACAGGCGTCGACGTCGACTGGTACACCACCCGCGAGCGCACCGAGCTCGAGGTGCTGCCCTGGGACCACCTGGACTCCGGGCTCGACAAGGAGTGGCTCTGGTCGGACTGGCAGGAGGCTCTCGCCGAGGTCGACCTCGACGACTGCCGCTGGATCCCGTGCTTCGACTGCGGCGTGTGCCCGCAGATGGGCACCGAGATCCAGGTCGGACCGACCGGCGTGAAGCTGCTCCCGCTGTCCGTCGTCTGATGGCCAAGCAGCCCCCCGGCGCACCACCCCCTCCGCCGGTCCAGCGGATCCGCCTGCGCTACACCAAGCGCGGACGGCTGCGCTTCACCAGCCACCGCGACATCGCCCGCGTCTTCGAGCGCGCGCTGCGCCGCGCCGACGTCCCGATGGCCTACAGCGCCGGCTTCAGCCCGCACCCGAAGGTCAGCTGGGTCGGGGCCGCTGCGACCGGCGTCGCCAGCGAGGCGGAGTACGTCGAGATCGCGCTTGCCGTGGCCAGTGACGTCGAGCAGGTCCGGGCGGCCCTCGACGCCTCCCTGCCCGACGGGATCGACCTGGTCGACGCGGTCGAGGCGACGCCGGGCAGCAGCCTGCCCGACCAGGTGCAGGCCAGCAGCTGGGTGATCAGCCTTCCCCAGGTGGCCCTGGCGTCGCTGCAGAGCGCCGTCGACGCGTTCCTCGCTGCCGAGACGGTCGAGGTCGAGCGGATGACCAAGAACGGGCGGCGCGTCTTCGACGCGCGACAGGCCGTGGTGTCGATGAACGCAACACAGAGCGACGAGCAGGTGGACTGTGCGATACTCGCTGTGGTCGTGCAGCACGTGACGCCTGCCGTACGACCCGACGACGTTCTCACCGGACTCCGTTCGGTGAGCGACCTCGCGACACCGGTGCCGCCCTCAGCGACCCGGCTCGCGCAGGGCCCGCTCACCGCGGACGGCGAGGTCGGCGACCCGCTCGCACCCGACCGGGCCGCTGCTGGACAACCCAGCAGCTGAGCTCGCCAGGGGCAACGCGACAGGTCGACGAAGCCGTCGGCTCCCGGAACCTCGGGAGCACCCCACGACTTTCTTGCCCGCGTCAGCCGACCTGGTCGGCGCGGGTCACGACACCCCCTGGTTGCCGCGGCAGCGTCACGCGGTAGCCGGACCGGAGCCCCGTGCTCGACAACGAGCCCAGCACGACCGACAGCACCGACAGCAGCGCAGCGGGTGCGCTCGAGCCCACTCCCGAGATCACGCCGCCGGACAGCGTGACGGCGGGCGACGGTGTCCCGCCGAGCGCGGCTGCTGCCGAGCCGGCAGGGCGCCGAGGCGCCCAAGAAGGCCCCGCGTCGCCGCGCCACCAAGGCCGCCGCCGCGCCCGAGAGCGCCGAGGCCACCCCCGGCGCGACTGACCTCGGTGGCACCGGCGACGACGCCGAGGGTGCCGCGCCGAAGAAGGCGGCCAAGAAGGCGCCCGCGAAGAAGGCCGCGCCCCGCAAGAAGGCAGCGGCGAAGGCCGAGCCCGTCAGCGACCCGATCGACGAGAGCGAGACCACGGACGTCGACCCGGCGACCGCGACCGACGCTCCCACGGACAGCCCCACGGACACGGCGGGTGACGACGACGCGACACCGCGGCGCCGTACCCGTGCCCCCGCCGTGGTCCTGACCTTTCAGCCGCCCGTACCGACCGAGGACGCCCCGGCGCCCCGCCAGCGTCGCCGCGCCGGTACGTCGGGAGCGGTCAGCCCGGCCGAGGTGCTGAAGGCCGACGAGCCCACCGACGCCCTGACGGACGCCGACACCGACGCCGAGGGTGACGACGACGAGTCCACCGACGGCACCGGCGCCCCGCGCCGCCGCCGTCGCGGTCGCCGGGGACGCGGTGGCGCCCGTCCGGTGCAGGACGGCGACGACGAGACGACCGACAGCGACGCGCCCGCCTCGAACGCGGGGTCGAACGCTGGGTCGAACGCTGGGTCGGACGACGCAGAGGACGAGGACGACGACGAGGACGGTCCCTCGGGTACCGGCACCCGTCGGCGCCGGCGTCGTCGGCGCAGCAGCGGCGGCGGCGGCGGGAACGGCGGCGCCGACGGTGACGACGACGTCCCCACGGTCGTGCACGTCCGCGAGCCCGGCAGCCGCAGTGGTGGTGGCAGTGAAGTGGCAGTGGCTCCGGCGGCGGCGGCGGTGGCAACCGCAACCGCAGCGGCCGCGACCGTGACGGCGGCAACGCCGCGGACGAGGACGGCGTGCGCGGCATCAGCGGCAGCACGCGCATGGCGGCCAAGCGGGTCCGGCGCCAGGAGGGCCGCGACAGCGGCCGCAAGCGCGCCCCCATCGTGTCCGAGGCGGAGTTCCTCGCCCGGCGGGAGGCCGTCGAGCGGCAGATGGTCGTTCGCCAGAAGGGTGACCGCACCCAGATCGCGGTCCTCGAGGACGGCATCCTCGTCGAGCACTACGTCACGAAGGCCAGCGCCACGTCGTACGCCGGCAACGTCTACCTCGGGCGGGTGCAGAACGTCCTGCCGAGCATGGAGGCGGCGTTCGTCGACATCGGCAAGGGCCGCAACGCCGTGCTGTACGCCGGTGAGGTCAACTGGGAAGGCGTCTCGGGCGGCTCGCGCAAGATCGAGCAGGCGCTGAAGTCCGGCCAGGAGGTCCTGGTCCAGGTCAGCAAGGACCCGATCGGGCACAAGGGCGCGCGGCTGACCAGCCAGATCAGCCTGCCCGGCCGCTACCTGGTCTACGTGCCCGAGAGCTCGATGACCGGGATCAGCCGCAAGCTGCCCGAGAACGAGCGCACCCGCCTGAAGAACATCCTCAAGAACGTCGTCCCGGACGGCGCCGGCGTCATCATCCGCACCGCCGCCGAGGGGGTGTCGGAGGAGGAGATCGCCAAGGACGTCCGCCGCCTGCAGGCGCAGTGGGAGGTCATCCAGAGCAAGACCTCGCAGGGCGGCGCGCCCAAGCAGCTGCATGCCGAGCCCGACCTGGTCATCAAGGTCGTCCGCGACATCTTCAACGAGGACTTCACCAGCCTCGTGGTCCAGGGTGCGTCCGAGTGGGACACCATCCGGGAGTACGTCGAGTTCGTGGCCCCCGACCTCGCGCCGCGGCTGAGCCGCTTCGCCGGTGACGGGGACGTGTTCGCCGAGCACCGCATCGACGAGCAGCTGCTCAAGGCGCTCGACCGCAAGGTGCACCTGCCCTCGGGTGGGTCCCTGGTCATCGACCGCACCGAGGCGATGGTCGTGGTCGACGTCAACACCGGCAAGTACGTCGGCAAGGGCGGCAACCTCGAGGAGACGGTCACCCGCAACAACCTCGAGGCCGCGGAGGAGATCGCCCGGCAGCTCCGGCTGCGCGACCTCGGCGGGATCATCGTCGTCGACTTCATCGACATGGTCCTGGAGAGCAACCGCGACCTGGTCGTCCGCCGGCTCGTGGAGTGCCTCGGACGCGACCGCACCAAGCACCAGGTCGCCGAGGTCACCTCGCTCGGCCTGGTCCAGATGACCCGCAAGCGCGTGGGGCAGGGGCTGCTGGAGAGCTTCAGCGAGACCTGCGAGGCGTGCAACGGCCGTGGCGTGAAGGTGCACCTCGACCCCGTGGACCCCAAGCCGTCCCGCGACGAGCACCGCGACCACACCCGCGACCACAACCGCGACCACAACCGCGACCGGAGCCCGCGGGTCGGTCCGAAGCCCCCCATGCCGCCCGGCGCGCCGGCTCCCGCCGACGCGAGCGCCGGGACCGGCTCCGGCTCGGGTGAGGGCGGTGGTTCCCGCAGCCGTCGCCGTCGCGGCGGCCGTGGTCAGGGCAGCGTGACGCCGCTCGACAGCGCGGTCGACCCCTCCAACGAGCTCGCCGAGATCCTGACCCGCTCCGACCTGGCGCCGGAAGAGGTCCTCGATGCGGCCCCTGAGCTCGAGACGGTGCCGGACGCCGTACCGGTCGCCGATGCCGTCGAGCAGGCCCAGGAGGTCGTGCTCGAGCCCGATGCGGTGGAGGTGCTCCCGGACGAGCCGGCCGACGTCGGCGAGGTCGAGCCCGACCTCACCGCCGCACCCGCTTCCGTCGTACCCGCTCCGGAGCCCGCTCCCGAGCCCCCGTCGGAGCCCGCGGGTGAGCCGGTCAAGAAGCGCCGCCGGGCCGCCAGCCGCCCCGCCGGGAGCCCCACCGACTGACCCTCCTCCCGTTTCCCCAGCACCTGCGTGCTGGGGAAACGAGAAGACCGGGGCCCAGCCTGCCGAGCGGTTGAGGGCCGAGCCGGGCGTCCGGTAGTCTGAGAAGGTCCCGCGTGCGCGCGAGACCGTCCTGCGCCGCCCGCACCCGTGCCGGCTGGTCAGGTCCCCGCACTGTCCAGCGAGACACCGCAGAACGAGACACCCCCGAACGAGGAGCTCACCCGTGTACGCCATCGTCAAGACCGGCGGCAAGCAGTACAAGGTCGCCGTCGGCGACACCGTCGAGATCGAGAAGCTCGCCGGTGCCGCAGGCGCCAGCGTCACGCTTCCCGCGCTCCTCGTCGTCGACGGCACCGACGTCACCAGTGACGCCAAGGCGCTCGCCGGCGTCACGGTGTCCGCCGAGGTGCTGGCCCAGACCAAGGGCCCGAAGATCAGCATCATGAAGTACAAGAACAAGACCGGCTACAAGAAGCGCATGGGTCACCGTCAGCAGCTGACCCAGGTCCGCGTCACCGACATCACTGTGAAGGGCTGACGAGATGGCTCACAAGAAGGGGGCATCCAGCTCCCGCAACGGTCGTGACAGCAACGCGCAGTACCTCGGCGTGAAGCGCTTCGGCGGTCAGGTCGTCAAGGCTGGCGAGATCCTCGTCCGTCAGCGTGGCACCCACTTCCACCCGGGCGACAACGTCGGCCGCGGTGGTGACGACACGCTGTTCGCCCTCGAGGCCGGCGCCGTCGAGTTCGGCCGCAAGCGCGACCGCAAGGTCGTCAGCGTCGTCCCGGTCGGCTAGACCACATCAACATCCGAGAGGGCGGGCCGGGATTCCGGTCCGCCCTTCTCGTTGAGAGGACCTCGCTGTGACCACCTTCGTCGACCGCGTCGTGCTGCACGTCGCTGCCGGCGACGGCGGACACGGCTGCGCCTCGGTGCGCCGGGAGAAGTTCAAGCCGCTCGGCGGCCCCGACGGTGCCGACGGCGGGCACGGTGGCGACGTCATCCTCGTCGTGGACCACAACGTCACGACCCTGCTCGACTACCACTTCCACCCGCACCAGAAGGCCACGTCCGGCAAGGCCGGCGGCGGGGACATGCGCCAGGGCGCGCAGGGCCAGACCCTCGAGCTGCCCGTGCCCAACGGCACCGTCGTCCTCGGCAAGGACGGGGAGGTGCTGGCCGACCTCGTCGGCGAGGGCACCCGCTACATCGTCGCCCGCGGTGGTCGGGGCGGTCTGGGTAACGCCGCGCTCGCCTCGATCCGGCGCAAGGCACCTGGCTTTGCCCTGCTCGGCGAGCCAGGTGAGGCCTGCGACGTCGTGCTCGAGCTCAAGAGCGTGGCCGACGCAGCGCTCGTCGGCTTCCCGAGCGCGGGCAAGTCCAGCCTCATCGCCGCGCTGTCGGCCGCTCGGCCGAAGATCGCCGACTACCCGTTCACCACCCTCGTGCCGAACCTCGGCGTCGTGCAGGCTGCGGGGACGACGTTCACGATCGCGGACGTCCCGGGACTCATCCCGGGGGCGTCCCAGGGCAAGGGCCTGGGGCTGGAGTTCCTGCGCCACGTCGAGCGCTGCAGCGTGCTCGTGCACGTTCTCGACTGCGGGACGCTCGACCCGGGTCGCGACCCGCTCAGCGACCTGGACCTCATCGAGGCCGAGCTCGAGCAGTACAAGACGTCGCTGTCCGACCGCCCGCGCCTGGTGGTGCTCAACAAGGCTGATCTGCCCGAGGGTCACGACCTCGCCGACATCGTCACCCCCGACCTGGAGGCCCGCGGCTACCGGGTCCTGACCGTCTCAGCGGTGTCCCGACTCGGGCTGCAGGAGCTCACCTACGCCCTCGCCGACGTCATCAAGGCCTACCGCGCCGCGCAGCCGGTCGAGGAGGCCACCCGCATCGTCCTGCGTCCCACCGCGGTGGACGACCTGGGCTTCACCGTCGACCTCGAGGACGACGTCTACGTCGTACGCGGTGCCAAGCCCGAGCGCTGGATCCTGCAGACCGACTTCACCAACGAGGAGGCCGTCGGCTACCTCGCGGACCGCCTCGCGCGCCTCGGCGTGGAGAAGGCGCTCGCCGAGATGGGTGCCACGCCCGGGGTCGCGGTCCAGATCGGCGAGGTCGTCTTCGACTGGCAGCCCACGCTCATGGAGGAGTTCGCGTCCGGCATGCGCGGCGTCGACTCCCGGTTCGAGGACCAGTCGCGCCCCCGTGCCGGTCAGCGCCGCATGGAGAAGGACATCCGCCGCGCGGAGCGGCTCGGCATCCACCTCGAGGCCCCGGAGGACGAGGAGTCCTAGGCTCGCGCCCGTGACTGCTGACCGTGCGACGGTGGCGCAGGCCCGGCGCATCGTCGTCAAGGTCGGCTCCTCCTCGCTGACCACCTCTGCTGGAGGGCTCGACCTCGCCCGGCTGGACGCCCTCGTGTCCTCGTTGGCCGACCGGCCAGGGCTGGTGCTCGTCTCCTCCGGTGCGATCGCGGCGGGGCTGGCGCCCCTGGGCTTGGCCAAGCGGCCCCGCGACCTCGCGACGCAGCAGGCCGCGGCGTCGGTCGGGCAGGCCGAGCTGGTCCACGCCTACTCGCTGTCGTTCGCCCGGCACGGCCGGACGGTCGGCCAGGTGCTCCTGACCGCCGACGACGTCGTACGCCGGGCGCACTACCGCAACGCGCGGACCACACTGGAGCGGCTGCTCGACCTCGGGGTCGTCCCGGTCGTCAACGAGAACGACGCCGTCGCGACCGACGAGATCCGGTTCGGCGACAACGACCGGCTGGCCGCCCTCGTCGCCCACCTGGTCCGCGCCGACGCGCTCGTGCTCCTGTCGGACGTCGACGGCCTGTACGACGGGGACCCGCGTCGCAGCGGCACCCGGCTGCTGTCGACGGTGGCGTCGGCGGCTGACCTCGAGGGAGTGCGCATCGGGGGGACCGGCTCGTCGATCGGCACCGGTGGCATGGCCTCGAAGGTCGACGCCGCCCGTGTCGCCACGTCCGCCGGGGTGCCGGTGCTGCTGGGCTCGGCCGCGAACGTCCTGGACCTGCTCGCGGGGGAGACCGGCACGTTCTTCGTGCCGACCGGCGCCCGCATGTCGGCGCGGCTGCTGTGGCTGGCCCACGCCTCGACCCCGCGCGGACGACTGGTGCTGGACGCCGGGGCGGTCGCGGCGGTGTGCGAGCGCCGGCTGTCGCTGCTGCCCGCCGGCATCACGTCGATGACCGGAGAGTTCGTCGCCGGCGACCCGGTCGAGCTCGTCGGGCCGACCGGAGCGCTCGTGGCGCGCGGGCTGGTCGGGTACGACGCGGCTGAGCTGCCGGTCCTGCTGGGCCGGTCGACGCGCGACACCGGCCGCCGTGAGGTCGTCCACCGCGACGACCTCGTCGTGCTGCACTAGCAGCGCCCACCCCCCGCGTGAACGGATACGCGCGGGTGGTGATGCGGTGTTCAACCCACCCGCGCGTATCCGTTCACCGGGTTGGCGAGTCGTACGCTTCAGGGCATGACTGAGGTCCTCGATGCTGCGCGGCGCGCGAAGACGGCTGCTGCGGCACTGGCGCCCCTGCCCCGCAAGACCAAGGACGCCGCCCTGCACGCCATGGCCGAGGCGCTCATCGCCCACACCGGCCGCATCCTGGAGGCCAACGCCCTCGACGTCGCCGCCAGCCGCGAGCAGGGCACCAGCGAGGCGATGCTGGACCGGCTCGCCCTCACGCCGTCCCGCGTCGCGGCGATGGCCGACGGGCTGCGGCACGTCGCCGGCCTGCCGGACCCGGTCGGGGACGTCGTCCGCGGCAACGACCTGCCGAACGGCCTGGAGCTCCGGCAGGTGCGCGTCCCGCTCGGCGTCGTCGGCATCGTCTACGAGGCGCGCCCGAACGTCACCGCCGACGCGGCCGGCCTGTGCGTGAAGAGCGGCAACGCCGTGCTCCTGCGTGGGTCAGCCAGCGCCTATCGCTCCAACACCGTCATCGTCGACGTGCTCAGCGCTGCCGCGACGATGCTGCCGGACCACACCATCCAGCTCGTGCCGGGCACTGACCGGTCCAGCGTCGAGGAGCTGATGCGCGCCCGTGGGCTGGTCGACGTGCTCATCCCGCGCGGTGGCGCGTCGCTCATCGCGAGCGTCGTGGAGAACAGCATCGTTCCCGTGATCGAGACGGGTGTCGGCAACTGCACGGTCTACGTCGACGCCAGCGCCGACCTGGAGAAGGCCGTCGCGATCGTCATCGACGGCAAGACCACCCGGCCCAGTGTCTGCAACGCGACGGAGACCCTGCTCGTGCACGCCGACGCGGCGGCGGCGTTCCTGCCCCTCGCGGTGAAGGCGCTGCGCGACAAGGGCGTCACGCTGCACGCAGACCCCCGGGCCGCGGCGTACGACGAGAGCGCTGTCCCGGTGACGGACGCGGACTGGGCGGCGGAGTACCTCTCCCTCGACCTCGCGGTGGGCGTCGTGGACTCCCTCGACGAGGCGGTCGCGCACATCCGCCGGTGGGGGAGCGGGCACACCGAGGCCATCGTGACCCGTGACATCGACGAGGCGCGCCGGTTCGTGCGGTCCCTCGACAGCGCCGCAGTCATGATCAACGCGTCGACGCGGTTCACCGACGGTGGGGAGTTCGGCTTCGGCGCGGAGATCGGCATCTCGACGCAGAAGCTGCACGCCCGCGGCCCGATGGGCCTGTCCGAGCTGACCAGCACGACGTACGTCGTCACCGGCGACGGTCACGTCCGCGGCTAGGCGCTGCTGGCGGATCCCTCGTCGGCGAGGTGGCCGGTGAGCGCGGCGTAGTCCTCGCCGCTGTGGCCGGCAGCCAGCGCCCGCTTGGCCTGGTCGAGGCAGGCGCGGGTGACCTCGAGGTCGCTGTCGGCGCTGGTCACCGCCAGGTCCAGGTCCTTGGCCATCAGGTCGAGCGAGAACGTCGTCGCGGTGAAGTCGCCGGACTCCACCATGGGCTGCTTCTGCCCGAGGTACCAGCCGTACGCGGTCTGCGAGAGGACCCGCAGCAGCAGGTCGCGCTCGAGCCCGAGGTCGTGGCCCAGTCGCAGCGACTCCCCGAGGCCGGCCGCCATGACCCCGAGCCCCTGGTTCACGCAGAGCTTGAGCGCGCTGGCACTGCCGACCGCGCCGACGTGGACGACCCGCTCCGGATCACCCCAGAGCTCGGCGAGCGCACGCGCCTGCTCGACGTCGTCGTCGGCGCCGCCCAGGAACACCCCCAGCGTCCCGTCCGTCGCGGGTTTCACCGATCCGGCGACGGGGGCATCGACGTACCTCAGTCCGCCTGCGTGGCAGGTCCTGGCGAACTCGTGGGCAGCATCGGGACCGATGGTCGAGGCGTCGAGGACCAGCGCCCCCGCCGCGCCTGCGACCACGTCCGCGAGCACGGCACGCACCGCATCGGGCCCGAACAGCATGAACACGACGACGTCGGCGCCCGAGACCGCGTCGCTCACGCGGCGCGACTCGGTGGCTCCGAGCTCGAGCAGCGGGCCGGCCTTGCCCGGCGTGCGGTTCCAGACGGTCAGGTCGTGGCCGGCGCGGGCGACGTGCGCGGCCATCGGCACGCCCATGCGCCCGAGCCCGAGGAAGGCGACTCTCATGCCGCCGACCCTAACCGGACCTCCACGCCGAACGGCTCAGCCGTTCATGTGGAGCAGACCGAAGCTGGAGCCGTGGGGGTCCTGGACGACGGAGAAGCAGCCGTCCGGGATCTCCTGGTACGGCACCAGGATGGTCCCGCCCAGCGCGGCCGCCTGCTCTGCCTTCGCCTTCGGGTCCGCGGCGCCGAAGTAGGGCATCCAGTACGACGGGACGCCGGGCGGCACGGTCTCCGGCATGTCCATGCAGCCGGCCACTGACGTCCCGCCGAGCTGGAACTCGGTGTAGGTGTCCTGCACGTTCGCACCCCAGCCGAACACACTGGCGTAGAACGGCAGGGCAGCCTGCTGGTCGCGGGTGGCGTTCTCGATCCAGCTCAACGTGCCCTCCTCGAAGACCAGGTCCGCGCCCGTCATCGCGCGCGGCTGCCAGATCCCGAGCGCAGCCCCGGCGGGGTCGATGAAGACCGCCATGCGGCCGAGGTCGGCGATGTCCATGACCGGCGCGACGACGGTCGCGCCTGCCTCGGTGGCTCGCGCCACGGTCTTGTCGGCGTCGTCGGTCGAGACGTAGCAGGTCCAGACCGGCGGCTGCTCCGGCGACATGACAGGCGCGGCTCCGCAGATGTTCTTGTCGCCGGAGAAGAACATCCCGTAGCCGCCGAAGTCGGGGTTGCCGCCTCCCCAGGTCCAGCCGAACAGCGAGGTGTAGAACGCGACGGACCGGTCGAGGTCCGGACTGCCGAGGTCGAGCCAGGTGGGCTCACCGGGCGCGTAGCTGGTCTTGACGGGCATCGTGGCTCCTACGGGTGGGCGTGGGGGTGGGTGGGCGTGGGGGGTGGTGTGGGGGTGGTGAAGGGGAGACGCCTGTGGACGCTAGACCTCATCGCCGACAGAACGAAGGGGCCCTCAGCGCTGGTCGACCACGCCCGCACCGGCGCCACCGTCGTGGGCGTGGCCGGTGGGGTGAAGGGAGCCACCGGCGTCGTGACCCGACGGGATCACGGCGGCGTGGGTGTGCGTGACCGGGTGCAGGGCGGAGGCCCCCGCCAGGCCGACCGGGTCGTGGGCGCTGCTCGGCACGCCGGCGAAGGGCACCGTCACCGCGAGTCCGAGGGGTCGGCGCCACCGGCCGAGATCGCCGAGCGACACCTCCAGCAGGCCACGCACCACGGTCGGGTCGAACTGCCGTCCGCCGTACCTCACGAGCTCGGCCCGGGCGGTCGCCGGATCCTTGGCCTGCTGGTAGCTGCGTCCGCTGGTCATGACCTCGAACGAGTCCGCGACCGCGACGATCCGTGCGCCCAGGCAGATCTGCTCCCCGACCAGCCCGCGCGGGTACCCCGTGCCGTCCCACCGCTCGTGGTGCTGCTCGATGGTGTCGAACCAGGGACCGAGGAACCCGGCGAGACCACCGGCGAGGTCGGCTCCGGCGGAGGGGTGCAGCCGCAGCGACTCCCACTCGCCGTCCTCCAGCGGGGAGCTCTTGCCGAGCACCTCCGCGGTGACCGTGACCTTCCCGAGGTCGTGCAGCAGTGCTGCCCAGCGCAGCCGGGCGCGGTCGGGCTCAGGGATTCCGAGCGCCGCGGCGAGCAGATCGGTGTAGGCGCGCACGCGCTCGCTGTGACGTCGCGTCCCCGCGTCGTGGCGGGCCAGCGCCCCCAGGAGCTCCACGGTGTGGAGAGCCGCCTCCTGGGCCCCCGTTCCTCGCGGGCGTCGGGCGGCGGTCATCAGGTCGCGTGTCGACCCCGCCCGTAGCGCGACGCGCAACCGGTTCGGGGCCTCGTCAGGGAACACCAGGGACAGCCCGAGCAGGGCCGGCAGCGGCAGCAGGCGCCGCGACAGCCGCTCCAGCGCGGCTCCGACGAGCAGGCCGGCAGCGACCACCGCGACCAGCCGCTCGGCGTACGGCCCTGGCACGAGCACGGCGGTCAGCCACGCCGCCCCACCCGCGGCGAGCAGCGGTACGGCGAGCACGAGTGCGCGGACGCCCGCGGCAAGGCGCGGCCGACCGGTCCAGGACGGCTCGTGCACGGGTCAGACCTCGACGCGCACAGCGACGAGGTCGGACGTGCAGAACGGGCAGCGCGAGGCCTCCGCCGGGACCGTCGACAGGCACCGGGGGCACTGCGCGGTCGGCACCGGTGCGGTGCGGTGCAGGCGAGAGAGCGGACGGACGACGCCGAAGAAGACGCCCGCTGCCGTGGACAGGAAGGTGATGAGGTCCTGCAGGAACGCGCCGTAGGCGATGGTCGAGCCGTTCACCTCGACCGACAGGCCGCCGAAGTCGGCAGAGCCGGGGATCGCGATGACCGGCAGCACGATGTTGGTCACCAGCGAGCGGATCAGACCGAACGCCGCGAGGGCGATGACCAGCCCGACGGCGAGGTCGACCAGGCTCTGCTTGGTCACGAAGGCCTTGAAGTCCCGGAGCAAGAGGTCCCCCCTGTCGTCTTCCTCCGCGCACGGTACGACAGAATGGGATTCGGTCCACCCTGAGGAGAGCCCGTGCTGCAACCCCAGTTCGCGTCGGTCGACGACGTCCAGCAACGCCTCGGCGCCGCGGGCTACCTCACCGATCACGCGATCGCCACGACCGTCTTCCTCGCCGACCGGCTCGGCAAGCCCCTGCTGATCGAGGGTCCGGCGGGGGTCGGCAAGACCGAGCTCGCCAAGTCGGTGGCGACGGCGACGGGCAGCGAGCTGATCCGGCTGCAGTGCTACGAGGGCCTCGACGAGGCGCGCGCGCTCTACGAGTGGAACTACAAGAAGCAGCTGCTGCGCATCCAGGCGGCGAGCGATGACACGGCATGGGACGAGATCCACGACGACGTGTTCGCCGAGGAGTTCCTCATGAGCCGGCCGCTCCTCACCGCGATCCGCAACCCCAACCCCACCGTCCTGCTGATCGACGAGACCGACAAGGCGGACGTCGAGGTCGAAGGCCTGCTGCTCGAGGTGCTGTCCGACTTCCAGGTCACGATCCCGGAGCTCGGCACGATCGTCGCGACGCGCCGACCGCTGGTGTTCCTGACCTCCAACGCGACCCGCGAGCTGTCGGAGGCGCTCAAGCGGCGCTGCCTCTACCTGCACCTGGACTACCCCGCCGCCGACCGCGAGAAGGCGATCGTGCTCTCTCGTGTCCCCGAGGTCGCCGAGCAGCTCGCCGACTCGCTCGTCCGCACCGTCCGTGCGCTGCGGGCGCTCGAGCTGAAGAAGTCGCCGAGCATCGCGGAGACCATCGACTGGGCTCGCACCCTCGTCGCGCTCGGCCTCGACACCCTCGACGAGGAGGCGGTCCGCAGCACCCTCGGCGTCGTGCTGAAGCACGCCAGCGACCACACCCGCGCCGCCGAGCAGCTGAAGCTGAACTAGTGAGCGCCCAGGGGCTGCTGGACCGGGAGATCGCCTTCCTCGACGCGTTGCGCCAGGCGGGGCTGACGGTCTCGCTGGCCGAGGTGCTCGACAGCACCCGGGCGATGGGGGCGATCGACCTGCTCGACCGGGAGGCCCTGCGGGCAGCGTTCGCGGCCTGCGTGCTCAAGCGCCCGGCGCACCGCACGACCTTCGACACGCTCTTCGACCTGTGGTTCCCCCCGGTCATCGGGGACCAGACGCGGAACGAGGACGACCCGCTCGACGCGCTGGACGGCGACGGTGAGCCGCCGGACAACGAGGCCTACCGCGACATGCTCCGCCAGCTCCTGCTCGACGGTGACGAGGAGCTGATGAAGCGCTTCGCCCGGCAGGTCGTCCAGGGCCTGGGTCGCGCCGACACCGCACCTGGCCGGCAGTCGTGGTTCTCCTACCGCGTGCTGCGCCAGCTCTCTCCGGAGACGCTGATGGCGAGCCTGCTCGAGGCGATGCTGCAGGGCCAGGAGCGCGGCGGCATGGCGGAGAAGGTCGCGCGCCAGACCATCCAGGAGCGCACCAAGAGGTTCCAGGAGCTCGTCGAGGCAGAGGTACGACGCCGACTGGCCGAGGACCGCGGCGCCGAGCAGGTCTCGAAGACCGCCGTGCAGCCGCTCGCCGAGCAGGTCGACTTCCTGCGGGCCTCGCGCAACGACATGGCGGAGCTGCGGCGCCAGGTGTTCCCGCTGGCCCGCCGCCTCGCGACTCGACTGACTGCCCGGCGTCGGCTCGGCAAGACCGGCAAGCTCGACTTCCGCCGTACCGTCCGGGCGTCGTTGGCGACCGGCGGCGTGCCGCTCGTCACGCACCACAAGCCGCACAAGCCGCACAAGCCCGAGCTCGTCGTGCTGTGCGACGTCAGCGGGTCGGTGGCGGGCTTCGCGCACTTCACGCTGATGCTCGCCTACGCGCTGTCGGAGCAGTTCACCAAGGTGCGGGCGTTCGCGTTCATCGACACCTGCGACGAGGTGACGCGCTTCTTCACCCCCGGCGGTGACGTCGCGGATGCCCTGGCGCGCATGAACTCCGAGGCCAACCTCATCTGGTTCGACGGCCACAGCGACTACGGCCACTCCATCGAGAAGTTCGCGGAGGAGTACCCCGACGCCGTGGGGCCGCGTACGTCGTTGCTCATCCTCGGCGACGCGCGCAACAACTACCGCGCCACCGGTGCGCAGACGCTCAAGCGCCTGGTGCAGCGGTCGCGCCACGCGTACTGGCTCAACCCCGAGCCGGGCGCGTACTGGGGCAGCGGGGACTCCGCCACCAACGCGTACGCCGACATCATCGAGATGGTCGAGGTCCGCAACGCCGTCCAGCTCGAGCAGTTCGTGCAGCGGCTCCTTCCGGTGTAACCGGCCGGTGTCGCTCGGTGTCACCGGCCTGTGTCGCTACAGGATGAAGGCCACGACGTCGAGCAGGACGTGGGTCGCGCCGCTGACGTAGATCTGCACGGTGTTTCCGGTGCCGACGGTCAGGGTGAACCCGTTCGCGACCGTCTGGCCGACGGTGTAGTTCAGCGTGCTCGTCGTGGGGCGGGTCTTGCCGGTCGGGTAGAGAGTGGCGAACCCGGGCTTCGTCGGGCTGACCACCGTGAGGTTGCCGACGATGCCGACCGCCTCGGCGGGCACGGTCTGGCCGAGGTAGGTCAGTCCGGACACCTGCAGAGCGTGGTCGCTGGCACTGGCATAGGCGCCGGTGTTGCTGACGCGGGCGGCCTTGTCGCGGGTGTCCAGCAGGCGCACGGGTGAGCTGAGCAGGTGCATCGACCCGCCGGAGTACGCCGGGCGGACGGTCGCCACCCGCAGCCACTCTGTGTCGTTCCACAGGTACATGTCGCCGGCGGCGTCGCGGACCTGCTCGCCATTGAAGCCGCTGTACGTCGGGACGCCGGTCGTCTCGGAGAAGACGACGCTGATCCGACCGTTGCCCGTGCCCGCAAGGTCCAGACCGGTACCGAACGCCTGCCCCTCCACGCCGTTGCCGCTTCCGGACAGGGCCTTGCCGATGACGCCGTTGTCTCCGGAGTCCGTGACGCCGTAGACGCCCGTGCGGCTGTTCGACCAGCCGGTGACGGCACCCGGGTTGGTGGACTCCTGCGGGAAGTGGTTCGTGTTGTCGTTGACGAAGAGCACCTGGTCCGGCTCGCTGGTCGAGCCGAGCGTGGTGGTCGAGGACGCGTCATTGGTCCGACCCAGCAGCAGCGAACCGCCGTCTGCGGCGCTCGCCGGCGCTGCCTCGAGCAGCGACATGGCGGTCACGCCCGCCGCGACGGCTCCGAGGGCGCGGAAGGCGCCACGGCGGTCGGTGACCTTGATCGAGTCGTGCTCGGACATGCAGAGGCTCCTTCGAGGAAAACGGACCGGCCTCGAACCCATCGGCGCGCCGATGCGTCTGATGAAGTGTGGAGAGCCCAGGAGATCCAGGTCGTGACATCGAGCAGTGGCTCCGGCGGGACTACGCGCGTGCCTACCGCACGGCCTGCCTGGTCCTGCGCGACCGGGTCGAGGCGCAGGACGCGGTGCAGGAGGCGTTCCTGCGGGTGTGGCGCTTCCGCGACGCCGTACCCGATGAGCAGGCGCGTACGGCGTGGCTCTACCGCGTGGTCGTGAACGCCTGCATCAGCCGGATCCGCAGCACCACCTCCCGGACGGGCAAGGACGTCGGTGACGCCCTGCTGGAGAGCCTGCCGGACCAGGGGATGAGTCCGTCCGAGCGTGCGGAGCAGACCCAGCTGGCCGTGGACGTGCTCGCCGCGCTCGGCGACCTGCCGGAGTCGCTGCGCGTGCCGCTCGTCCTGCGCTTTTATGCCGGCCTGTCGGAGAAGGAGATCGCCGTCGCGATCGACCGGCGCCCCGGCACGGTCAAGAGCCGGCTGTACGACGCGCGCCAGCGCCTCGCCCTCGACCCACGGCTGTCCGCATGGGTCACCCCCGACCTCGACACGGAGATGGCCCAGTGACGATCAGCGACAACGACCTGACCCGCCTGCTCGAGGAAGCGGCCGGCACCTTCGCCGTACCCGCGGAGCAGCCGCTGCTGGAGGACCGCGTGCACGTCCCGTGGGTGCGGCGTCGCGCCGTGCCGCTGCTGGCCGCCGCGGCGGCGGTGCTCGCGCTGGTCGTCGTGGCGCAGAGCCTGGACGGCGCTACGGGCGTGCTGACCAGGCAGACCGTGGCGAGCGACAGTGCCGGCGGGACCGGCGAGACCGGCGGGACCGGCGGGACCGGCGGGACCGGCGGGACCGTCGCGGGGTTCTCGTCCGGTGCAGACTCGACCGGTGCCCTCGCCAGCGAGGGCGTCGTGCAGGGTGCTGCCCCCGCCGCCGTGATGGCTCCCGCGCCCGCCGGAGCCTCCTCGGGGAGGGCGGCAGCCGCCCCGCAGTCCGCCCCGCAGAAGGCTCCTGAGGCGGCTGCCGGGTTCGCCGACGGGGCGCGGATCGTCAAGACCGGCAGCATCGGGCTGGTCGTCGAGAAGGGGAAGGTCAGCACGGTCACGACGCGGGTGCGCGCCCAGGCAGGCGCCGTCGGGGGCTACGTCGCGGACGAGAAGAGCACCGAGATCGGGGACGACCCGACCTCGACGCTGACCCTGCGCGTGCCGGTGGATGCCTTCGAGAAGACCGTCGCTGCGGTCCGGACCAGTGTCGCCGGGGGAGTGGGCAAGGTGGAGAGCTCGACCGCGAGCGGCGCGGACGTCACCGCGCAGTACGCCGACCTGCAGGCCCAGCTCACCTCGCTGAAGGCGCGCCCGCGACCGGTTCCTCACGCTGCTGGCCAAGGCGAACACCATCGGGGAGATCCTCAGCGTCCAGCAGCGGGTGGACAGCGTCCAGGGGCAGATCGACCAGCTCGAGGGGCGCCGGCGGGTGCTGGAGAAGCAGAGCGACCTGGCAACCCTGACCGTGACGGTGAGTGAGAAGCCGAAGGACATCGCGGCGGTGAGGACCCGCAGCGGGATCTCGCAGGCCTTCCACGACGCCTGGCGCGGGTTCACCAGCGGGGTCGAGTCGCTCATCGCGCACAGCGGCCGGGCGTTGCTCGTCCTGATCGTCGCGGCGGTCGTGCTGCTCGTCGCGCGGCCGTTCTGGCGCCTCGCGCGCCGTCGCCTCGTCTGAGGGCCGCGCCACTAGCCTTGACCTGTGGGCAGACGCATCGGGGTGATGGGCGGGACGTTCGACCCGATCCACCACGGGCACCTGTCCGCAGCCAACGAGGTGCGGCACCGCTACGACCTCGACGAGGTGGTGTTCGTCCCCACCGGTCAGCCGTGGCAGAAGGCCGAGCGTGACGTGAGCCCGGCTGAGGACCGCTACCTCATGACGGTCGTCGCCACCGCAGCGAACCCGCGGTTCTCGGTCAGCCGCATCGAGGTCGACCGGCCCGGCCCGACGTACACCGTCGACACCCTGCGCGACCTCAAGGCCAGGTACGACGACGCGGAGCTGTTCTTCATCACCGGTGCCGACGCGATGGTGCAGGTGCTGGGCTGGCGGGACGCGACCGAGCTGTTCGGGCTGGCGCACTTCGTCGGGGTGAGCCGCCCCGGTTACGCCGCGATCGACCTGAGCCCGTTCCCCGAGGGCGCGGTGACGCTGCTCGAGGTGCCTGCCCTGGCGATCTCCTCGAGCGGCTGCCGCGCGCGGGTGGCTGCGGGGGAGCCGGTCTGGTACCTCGTGCCCGACGGCGTCGTGCAGTACATCGACAAGCGCGGCCTCTACGCCACCGCTTCCCCTGACGCTTCCGCTGACGTGCCCCGTGACGCTTCCCGAAGGACGACCTCGTGACCTCGCCCGGCACCCGCATGTCCCGTCGCGCGCAGGCCCAGGCGCGCCGCGCCCGACTGCGTCGACACCTGCTCGTGGCAGGCTCACTCGCCGTCGTCGCGCTGGTGGTCCTGGTGACCGCTCTGGCGCTGCGGGGAGGCAAGGAGAAGGCACCCACCGTCGACGCGAACCGCCGGACGCAGCGAACCGTGCTGATGCAGGTGACCGGCGCGGACGGGCAGGCGGTGGCGTCGGCGCTGCTCGCGCACGACAGCGCCAGCACGACCGGTGCCGTGATCCTGCTCCCCCCGCAGGTGCTGGTGACGGTGCCAGGTGGCGGGAGCAGCACGCTCGGGTCAGCGCTGGCCAAGGGCTCCGCCGAGCGGTCGCGGGCCGCGGTCGAGGACCTGCTCGGCATCACGATCGACACCGGCTGGGTGCTCGACACGACGTCGTTCCGACGGGTCGTCGACGCGGAGGGTGGCGTACAGGTGTCGGTCGACGTCCCGGTCCTGCAGGGACGGACGGTGGTCATCCCCGCTGGCGGGGCGCGGCTCACCGGCGCGCAGGCGCTGCAGTTCGCGACGTACCTCGCCGACGGGGAGCAGGAGCAGACCCGCCTCGCCCGGCTGCAGGCCGTGCTCGACGCCGTCGTCAACGCGCTGCCCGCGACGCCCTCGACGCTGCTCGCGTCGCTGGGCGGCGGGTCGACCGTGACCGGGGCCAAGGACGTCCTCCCAGGGCTGCTGGCCGGGCTGAAGGCGGACAACAAGGACTCCGACCTGCAGTACCGCTCGCTGCCCGTCATCAAGGTCGACGCCGGCAACGACGACGTGCGCTTCCGCCTCGACCCGGAGGCCTCCCGGCAGCTGGTCGATGAGCTGCTCGCCCAGTCGGTTCCTGCCGGCGTACGCGCCGAGGGGAACCGCGTCCTGGTGCTCAACGGCGTCGGGACGCCTGGCCTGGGCGAGCAGGTCCGGGCCAAGCTCGTCCCCGCCGGCTTCGTGTACGTCGGGTCGCGCAACGCCGACCAGTTCAACCAGTGCTGCACGCAGGTGCTCGTGAAGGACGCGACGGCTGAGGGAGGGGCGCTGGGGGCACGGGTGGCCAAGGCGCTGGGGGTGCCGGCCTCCAGTGTCCGGTCCAGTGACCAGATCGGGACGATCGCCGACGTGGTCGTCATCGTGGGCAAGGACTTCACCCCCGGCAAGTAGCCTGAGGGGGAAACCGACCCCTGCTGGAAGAAGACCCCTGTGCCCGCCTCCGAGCGCGCGACCGAGCTCGCCCTGGCCGCTGCCCAGGCAGCCGCTGACAAGCTCGCCTCCGACGTCCTGCTGCTCGACGTGTCCGAGCAGCTGGTCATCACCGACGTGTTCCTGCTCGCGTCTGCGCCGAACGACCGGCAGGTCGTCGCCGTCGTGGACAACATCGAGGAGAAGCTGCGCGAGCTGGGCGCCAAGCCCCTGCGGCGCGAGGGCGAGAAGGACGGGCGTTGGGTGCTGCTGGACTTCGGCGACATCGTCATCCACGTGCAGCACCAGGAGGAGCGGGTCTTCTACGCCCTCGAGCGGCTGTGGAAGGACTGCCCCGTCATCCCCTTCGTCGACGCGGCTCTCCCTTCTTGAGAAGGATCGTCCTGCTCCGGCACGGTCGTACGGCGCACAACGCCGAAGGGCGCATCCAGGGGCAGCTCGACACACCGCTCGACGACGTGGGGCTCGCGCAGGCGGAGGCACTCGGGACCGTCTTCGCGGCAGATCCCCCAGCCGTGGTGGTGTCCTCGGACCTGTCGCGAGCCAGGGCGACGGCTCAGGCGGTCTGCGACCACGTGGGGCTGCCGCTCGTCGTGGACCAGCGGCTGCGGGAGACGCACTTCGGGGCCTGGCAGGGCCTCACCGGGGAGGAGGTCCGTGCGCAGTGGCCGGAGGAGTACGCCGCGTGGCGCTCCTTCCGTGGTCATGCCGTGGACGGGGAGTCGCCGGCGCAGGTGGGGATGCGCGCTGCTGCGTGTGCCGTGGAGCACGTGCCCGAGGAAGGCACGCTGCTGCTGGTGACCCACGGGGGTACGGCTCGCGCGCTGGTCGGGACGCTGACCGAGCTCCCGCCGGTGGCCTGGTGGCGGCTGGCGGCGCTGGGGAACACCTGCTGGTCTGCGCTGGTGGACGAGGGCCTGGGGTGGCGGCTCGAGCGCCACAACACCGGCCTGGGGCCGCTGGTCGGCCCGCCCGCCGGAGCGCACTGAGTCAGCCGACGGGGGAGTCTTGTAGGCTGCTCCGAGCACCACGGGGCTGTGGCGCAGCTGGTAGCGCACCACACTGGCAGTGTGGGGGTCAGGGGTTCGAGTCCCCTCAGCTCCACCCGTGTGACCTGGGCCTTTGCTTCCGAGCAGGGGCCCAGCGTCGTTTCCACACTGCGCTCCAGGAGCAGATCGGGAGTGGGCTGCTCCAGAACCGTGATGGGCGCCGTGAGTGATGGCCGCTGGGATGGCGCGACACGAACTCGCTGGTGGTGTGGGGGTCACGCAGCGCGGCTGCGCCAGTGCCCGATCCTGGTAAGGACGGTGCGGAAGGTGTGCTGCGGCTCGCGGGGGTGCAGGTAGGCGTTCGCTGCGTGCCAGCGGGCCTCGAGCCCGTCGAGGAGCCGCTGCTCGACCTCGGGGGCGACGTGGGAGTAGGTCTCGACCACCCGGTCTTGAAGGTGGTGCCCGAGCCGCCGGGCTTGAGCAATCTCGGGGACGCCATCGGCGATGAGCCAGGTCTTGTGGCTGTGCCGGAGCCCATGGAAGGTCAGCCCAGGTCGCACGGGCTCTAGTCGGACCCGCGCAGTCGGAAGATGCAGGGTGCCGTCTGCAGCGGGGCGCAGGACCCGGCGGTCGACGTTGCTGCGACGCAGCCAGCCACCTGCGGGTCCGCTGAAGACCGGCACGCCGTCGGTCCGCTCGAGGTGCTCGGCCAGCAGGTCGGTGAGGAACGGCGGGAGACTCACGACGCGGATGGAAGCGGCGGTCTTCGGCGGCCCGAGCCACATCCGCTCGCTGCTCTCGTGCAGCCCGCCGACGTAGCGGTCGATGACAAGCAGCCCGGTGTCGAGGTGCAGGTTGCTGCGCTGCAGACCGGCGATCTCACCCCAGCGCATTCCGGTCCAGGCCGCCGTCACGATCAGCAGGCCCATGGTGGCACCGCCCAGGTCGGTGGCGTGCTCGGCGATCTGCACGACCTGCTCGGGTGTCGCCCAGACCTTCTCTGCCACGGGCCGAAGCACGCGGGGGCCGCGGTGCGGACGTCGTCGAGCTGGGTTCTCGCTGATCAGCCGGGCGTCAACGGCGTCTCCCAGGACGCGGGAGAGCAGCTTGACGAACGTGGCCACCGTCGTGGGCGCGTAGCCGGCGGCGTGCAGCTGCCCTTCCCAGGCGTGCACGTCAGCGCCTGTGATTGTGGCGATCGGCCGTTCGCCCCAGTGCGGCAGGACGTGGTTGCGGAGCTCGCGGCGGTAGTTCTCCTCGGTTCGCTCCGAGACCGACAGGGTCGGGAGCCACTGCCGCACCCAGTCCTCGAGCGACACTCGCCCGTCCGCGGGATCGACCCAGCTGCCGGCTCGCCGGCCCTCATCGAGGTGAGCGAGGAAGTCAGCCGCCTGCTGCTCGCTCGTGAATCCCGAGGACGACTGGATCCGCCCCTGCCTGTCGCGGTAGCGGACCCGCCAGGCCTGCGCTCCCGTCTGCTCCACCCATGCCATCACCTGCTCCGATCCCGGGTCGTCGGACGCGACCCGACCACGGACGGGTGTTCCCCCTTGCCCATGGATCGGTCCGTCGGCAAGCGCCGGGGACTCAGACGCCGGGCGCTTACGCAGTCGCTCCAGGGCGGCCCGTGGCCTCGATCGGGACGTGGGTGGTGAGGAAGGCGAGCTGGTCGGCGAGGGTGGTGGCGAAGTACGGCTCGACGTAGGGGTCGAAGTGCCCGCAGTCGTAGACGTGCACGGTCGCGTCGGCCATCCGCGCCGCGGCCTTCTCCGCGACGTGGCGGGGTGTCACGGCGTCGTGCGCGGCGATCTGGACCAGGGCGGGGCAGGTGACACCGGCGGCGTGCTTGATGGGCGAGTACCGGCCAATTTTGAGTCCGATGCGGGCGGCGACGTGCTGCGGGTAATCGCCGGGCTTCAGGCCTGCCGCAGTGATCTGTGTGTCGAGCCCGGGGACGGCATCCGGGCTGGTCATGACGGCGGTGCTGCCGGGAAGCCCGACGGCCTCGACGTAGACGGGGTCGCGGCCGAGCAGGGCGGCTGCCTGGTCTCGCAGGGCGAACGGCGCGAGGCGCAGTGATGACCGGAGGCCGGTGGCGCGGACGGCGGCGGGGCCGCTGACGTGCGGGACCTGGGCGATGATCGCGGCGAGTGACTCGCCCTGCCCGGCGAGAGTGATGACGTGCCCGCCGCCGAAGGACGTTCCCCACGCGACGACCCGCGCCTGGTCGACGCCCGGCAGCGCCCGGGCGCAGCCCAGCGCAGCCCGCCAGTCCTGCAGCTGCATGGCCACGTCCAGCACCTGCCGGGGCGAGCCCTCGCTCTCACCGAAGCCGCGGTAGTCGAAGACCACGACGACGTAGCCGGCCTCGGCGAAGCGCTCGGCGTAGGAGTAGAGGCGCAGCGCCCGGACGCCTCCAAAGCCGTGGCCCATGACGATCACCGGTCGCGCCTCGGCGGCGATGGGGCGGTAGACGCGCGCTGCGCAGCGCACGCCCTGCGAGAGGAAGGACTCCTCCTCGGCCGTGAACGTCATGCCATCGACGCTAGTCATGTCGTTCACGTCAGGCTGCCGCGGGCTGTGCGTGGGCCGGCTTGGAGACGGCGCGGCCGCTACCCGCCTTGCGCTCGGTGCGCAGCGCCAGCATGTACTCGTCGAAGTCGACCTGGATCGTGTGCCGCTTGCTGTTGACGTAGCGCTTGGCGATCGCCTCGCGGTGCCGCGTGATCTCGGCCGTCATCTCGGCGTCGGACGGCAGCGCGTAGCGGCCTTGGAGGTGGTCAGCGACGAGCTCCGACTGGCGCTCGGCGATCGGCATGATCGCGCCGAGTGGCTGGACCAGGCCGATGAAGTACAGGCCCGGCACCGTCGGGTGGAACAGCCGCTTGTACAGCCGGACCTCGTTGTCCCCGCTGGGGTCGAGGAAGTCGCGGTCGAAGAACGGGAAGCTGATCTTGTAGCCGGTGCAGTAGACGACGAGGTCGGCAGCGACCCGGGTGCCGTCGGTGAAGACGACGTCGGCTCCTTCGAACCGGTCGATGTTGGGCTTGGGGACGACGGCGCCGTGGGCGAGGCGGTCCAGGATGCGGCTGCTCATGGTCGGGTGGGCCTGCGCGAACTTGTGGTCGGGCTCCTGCAGCCCGTACTTGCTCATCGATCCGGTGGCGGCGCGCATCATGAGCCGGGCCAGGGGCCAGCGGATGGCTGAGGGGATCCGCTCGTGGCCGGCGATCTCGTCGTAGGGCTTGCCGAAGACGTACTTCGGGATGATGTGCACACCGCGGCGGTGCGCGAGGTAGGTCTCGGCGGCGTGGTAGCTGGCGTCGACGGAGATGTCCATCGCCGAGTTGCCCATCCCGAGCACGACGACCTTCTTGCCAGCGAGCTGCTGCTCGTCCTTGTAGGCGTGCGAGTGGATCTGCTCACCGGTGAAGGTGTCGGCGCCGGGGAAGCCGGGCTCGGGCAGGCGCGGGTCCCAGTGGTGTCCGTTGGCGACCATGACCGAGCCGTAGCGGCGGGTCTCGCCAGTGGTCAGTCGGACGTCGAAGCCTCCGCTGCGCAGCGGTTGGACGTGGGCGACACCGGTCTTGAAGGCGATCTTGTCGCGGAAGCCGAAGTGATCGACGTAGTCGTCGAAGTACTCGGCGATCTGGTCGTGCCGCGCGAAGTTCGGCAGGTGCTCCGGCATCGGGAAGTCGCTGAACTCCATGCGACTGCGCGAGGTGTTGATGTGCAGCGACTTGTACGACGCCGAGACGCCGTTGCTGTTGCCCCACACCCAGTTACCGCCGACGCGGTCGGAGAGCTCAAAGCAGTCGAACGGGATCCGGCGCTCGTGCAGGACCTTCGCCGAGGCGATGCCCGACGAGCCGGCCCCGATGATGCAGACGCGCTCACGCTCCTCTGCGGCGAGGTCGTCCGGCGCTGTGCTGGCGGTGATCGTCATCTGGGCTCCTGGAGAAGATATGACCACTGGTCACATGACCAGTGGTCATAGTAGGGTCCGTGCCCATGGATCGCAACCCGCCTGTCACACGTTGTGTCGGACCGCGCGGACTGGAGCTGCTGTCCGCCTGTCCGTCGGGCTTCGCACCGCACAAAATGCCGTTGCTGTTCGTGCATGGCCTGGGGCACGGGGCGTGGTGCTGGGAGCACTGGCTGCAGGCGGCCGCCGCCGCAGGGCACCCGGCGTACGCGGTGTCGCTGCGCGGCCACGGGGGGAGTGCCGGCGCGCTGCGGACTGCGCGGCTCAGCGACTACGTCGACGACGTGGTCCACACCGCTGCTTCGTTACCGCGGCGCGCCGTGCTGGTCGGGCACTCGATGGGTGGGCTCGTCGTGCAGAAGGCACTCGCGCGGTACGGCGCGCACGCCGGTGTCCTGGTCGCGCCCGTCCCGGCTCGCCCTGCGCTCGGGTCGCTGCTGTCGATCGCACGGCGGCACCCGGCCGACGCCGCCCGAATGATGGTCGGGGGCTCGCTGCCGCTGCGCCGCGAGTACCTGTTCAACCAGCTGGACGCCGCGGAGGCCCAGCGGCTCGCGGACCGGTGCGGCCCGGAGTCACCCTTGGCGCAGTTCCAGCTCCTGCTGCACCGACCGGCCGCGCAGCCCCGAGGTGACGCTCCGGTGCTCGTGCTCGGCACTCCGGACGACGCTCTCGTGCCCCTCGCCGACGTCCGGCGCACCGCCGGGCATTACGAGGCCGAGCTGCGCACCTTTGCCGGCATGGGCCACGACCTGATGCTCGACGCCGATTGGCGAGCGCCGCTCACCACCATGCTTACCTGGCTCGAGGACGCACGGGCTTCTTGACCCTTGCGTCGTCCCGCGGACCGAACGCAGCGCGCAGCACAGCGACCACCCGGTCGATGGCCTGCACGCGCTCACCGCGGATCTCGCTGCTCAGCCCCAGCACGGGATCCAGGCCAGGGCTGTGCGACGCCAGCGCGATGTGCGGCAGCAGGACCAAAAGCAGTGCCAGAAACGCATCAACGTCAGCATCGTCGCGCAGGTGGCCACGCTGCTTCGCCCCAGCCAGGAGCGGCCGCAGAACCGCCAGATAGTGCTCGTTGGCAGCGCCCCGCACCGCCATCCGCGCGGAGCCGTCTGGCTCCAGGTTCACCGCCACAGTCATCGCGAGCTCCAACGGGTGCGAGTGGAAGTACTCCTCCCACGCCACGACGAGGTCCCGCAGCGGCCCGAAGAACTCCTGCTCCCAGTCAAGAGCGATGATCGCGCTCTCCATGTCGGAGTGGATCCGGGCGCTCGCCAGCTCGGACAGATAGGCGTACAGGTCCTGCTTGTCTAGGAAGTACTGGAACAGACTGCCCTTAGCTACTCCAGCCTCACGGGCGATGACGTTCAGGCTCCCGCCGGAGAAGCCGCGTGCTGCGAACTCGTCCTGAGCCGCCCGCGTCACGGCCCGACGCCGCTCCTCTGGCAGTCGCTCCCACGTCGTCGTCGGCAATGCCCTCACCCCTGTTCCGTGACCACTGGTCACATCCTCGCAGGTCGCGGCGACAGGGTGGTCGCGCATCCAGCACTCGTCCTACGTCTGGTTCAACCATTACCGCGAACAAGAGCGGCTCTGGCTGACCGCCGCAGCCGGCGGCGATCGAGCATGGGATGGGCGACGGCGAAAAGGGCAGCTGCGCAACGGACGCTCCGCGCTTGCCCAGACCGGTTGGGGGGCACAGACTCAATGTCGAGAAGCCGAGTCGGGAGGAGCTGCGATCACCGTGAGTAACACCGAGCTCGGCCTCCACATTGACCGTCCGTTGGCTGCCGCTCGTCGTGCCCGCTACGTGCCCGATCGGGAGCGATCTCTACAACTCCAGACAGACTTCAACAGTTCCAGACCGCCTGAGAAATAAGGATTCTCGCGGACGTACGCGGGGCTCTGCCGAGCTGGCAGTGTGGGGGTCAGGGGTTCGAGTCCCCTCAGCTCCACCCGTACGACCTGGACCTTTAGACATCCGTCTAAGGGTCCTCGGTCGTGTTTGGACGCACATCGTGCCGTTCCCCCCGTCGACCAGGACGTCGAGCTCATCGCCGAGATCACCGCCCAAGACGTGGAGCGCCTGCCGATCTGATCAGAGGCAGAGCGCCGCGTTGCCATCCGGTCTCCTGGCGCTGAAAGCCGAGGTCGTTCTCGCGACCGTGCTCCCACCGACACGACGCCCCCCGGGCAAACCGTCACAGACGGCGCGGAAACCGGGTAGCAATGTGGTGCCGACTGAGGAGGGTCCTTGTTTCGCCGTCCGCTCACCGCGCTGGCTGCGGCAGCTGTGTGCTGCGCAGGTCTGGCCGTCGTCCCGTCCCCTGCAACCGCCTCGGCTGCCTCCGTGCCCGGGCTGCGGGCGGGTGTCGCGGCGGTCGACATGACGTGGCACGTCGGTGCGTCAGCGGGGCAGTACGCCGACACGAACGGCATGTCCGAGGGCCAGGACGGTCTGCAGTCGGAGTGGGACCCGAACGTCCAACACGTCACCAAGACCGCGTCGTACGGGGTGGCCTCTCGGCTGTCGACGCGGGCCCTGGTCGTAGAAGGCGTGGACAAGACCCGGGTGGCGATGGTCAAGGTCGACAACTACCTCGCCCAGGACTATCTGACCCGCCGGGTCGGCCAGCTGCTGGAAGGCGGCCCGAGCGGGATCACGTACGACCACATCCTGCTGTCCGCCACGCACGACCATTCCTCGCCGTACTACTCGACGCCGTCGGCAGGGGTCTGGGTCTTCCAGGACGTCTTCGACCTCCGTGCCTTCGAGTACCAGGCCCGCGCGATCGCCAGCGCCATCACGCAGGCGGCGGCGGCGCTGCGGCCGGTGCGGATGGGCGCCACGACGGTCACGCACAACGCCATGCTCGAGAACATCGTCGGTCCGACGCTCGGCGACGACGGCAGCCCCGCGGGGTATCCCAGATTGTTCAACGACAACGGTCTGGTGGTGATGCGCTTCGACGACCTGTCCGACCCCGCGCACCCCAAGCCGTACGCGACGTGGATGAACTTCGGCGAGCACCCCGAGTCTCTGGACGGCTACCAGCTCATCAGCGGGGACTACGTCGCGCCGCTGCAGCGCTTCGTCGATCGCGACACCGGGTCGACCCTGGTGTTCACCCAGGGAGCGGTGGGCTCCCAGGAAGGCCCGTACGAGAGCCACTTCGGTGCCGGCCCGGTGCCGGTGATGTCCGACGGCACGCTGCAGGTCTTCGCGCACGCCGGCTACGCGCAGGCCGAGCGCGGCGCTCGACTGATGGCCGACGACGTGATCCGCGCCTGGAAGGCGATCGGCGCCGGAAGCGGTCAGGTGCCCTTCTCACGCGACGTGCCAGTCAGGATGCTGACCAGCTTCGTGCCCGGACCGGTCTCTCACCCCTACCCCTCGACCGGCAACTGCCGCACCGCACCGACGACAGACGGCAACCCCGGCGGCCCGGGAGTGCCCGACTGCGAGCGGGCCGGTACCGGCGTACAGGCGCCGCTGTATGAGAACCTCCGCAAGGCGGGGCTGCCGCTCCCCGACAATTACGCGCTGTCGTCCTTCAGCGCGGTCGAGGAGAACCTCCGCCTCAAGCTCCAGGTGGTCCGGCTCGGTGAGGTGCTCCTCGCTTCGTGCTCCTGCGAGCCCCAGGTCGATCTGGTGCTCAACCTGGAGAGCCGCCTCGACACCCTGCAGGGCAACATCAAGGACGGCTACGACTACGCCCCGACCTGCCGCCGCGCCGGTGCTGACTGGTCCTGCGCCGACCCGAGGGACGCGACGAAGCGGATCACCGTGACCGCAGCAGCCTACGCGCGGATGCTCGCGCAGGTGCACAACGACGCCAAGGGCTGGGACGACCCGTCGCAGGTCTTGGAGGCGCAGTCCGAACCCTCAGATCCCCAGGTCATCAAGGGGAACTTCACCAAGACCGAGCTTCCCGCGGCCCGCGGATACGCCCTCCCCGTGGGCCTCGGCCACACCGGCGACTACTCCGGCTACACCGTTTCCTATCGCGAGTACCAGAACCGTGAGAGCTACCGCAAGGCGCTGACGGCGTACGGGCCGCACACTGCGGACTACATGGTCACGCGGCTCGTCACCATGGCCGGCTCCCTGAAGGGCGGCTCGCCTCTGCAGCCCGAGCCCAACGACGCCCAGGGGCAGGCCGACGAGGTCCGGCAGGAGTCACAGGCACGGGCGCTCGGGCAGCTCGCGTCCTTCTCCTACGACGGTTGGGCCGCCCAGCTGCCGGACGACGTCGGACCTGCCGTCGCAACGGTCCAGCCCAGGGACGTACGACGCTTCGACGGCGTCAGCTTCACCTGGCGTGGCGGAGGGAACTACGTCGACAACCCGGTCGTCGTCGTCGAGCGCAAGGTGGGCGGGCAGTGGCAGCCGTTCGCCACGCAGAGCGGTGAAGTGCTGACCGAGCTCGTCCTGCCGCCGGGCGGTGTCGACCTGCTCACGACCCGCACCGGCACGCAGGAGTGGATCTGGCGGGCGCACACGGAGGCGTTCGACGCCTTCCCCCGGCACGACGTCCCGGGCGGTCAGATCCCGAACGGCACCTTCCGCTTCGCCGTCGACGGCAACATCCACACGGCTGGCAAGGTGGCGCCGTACAGCCTGAGGTCGAAGCCCTTTACCGTCTCCCCGTGGGAGGGCATCGTCGCGGGCACCCCGCGCCTCGAGCACGGGCATGACGTCTCCTTTGCGGTCGACCCGATCCGCTATCCGAGGACGTACGCCACGACGCTCCACCTGATCAAGGACGACCAGGGCAAGCGGGTCTGCAAGACCTGCACGTTCCGGCCGTGGGCGACGACGGGCACGGTCCAGTCCGTGACCGTCACCGTCGTCCGCGGTGACCGCGTGGTTCGCCGCGTTCCTGCCGCACTGCGTGGAGGCAGATGGCACGCCGCGACCGCCATGACCAACGGGGAGCGGGCCTTCATCGCCCGAGGCGGTGTGCGCGACACGTTCGGGGAGATCAACGGCCAGCCGACGCTGTTCATCGGACCCGAGGGGTCGGTCGCACCGAACCGCACGGGTGGGGTCGCACCGGGTGGCCTTCCCACGACAGGCGGCTCGGGGCTGGCTGTGGCCGGGCTGCTCGGACTGCTCGTCGCCCTTGTCCTGATCCGCAAGACCCGCCCAGGGAAAGCGACCCCCCCTTGTCTGACCGGGCCGTTCCGCTCTGTCGGCTGAGCCGCGCGACCTCAGGGCTGTGCTGCGGTCGCGCCCCGGTTCACCGCGGGCGTCGGCGGGATCACGATCCCGCCGACGGGCACCGTGCCGATCGGGTCACCGGCAGCGTCCTCGACGTCGTACGGCGCACAGGTCAGCGGCTCGTCCACGGTGAGGCCGAGCGTCGCGACCAGCCGGATGTCGGCGCAGGCGACGTGGTCACCGATGGTCGGCGAGACGTTGAAGATGATGTTGTCGTTGACGGGCACCTCGGCGGCGATCACCGGCACGTAGGAGGCTGGTGAGATCAGGTAGCCGAGCTGGTCGTTCGCCAGGCCCAGCTGGATGACCTCTTGCGCCTGCCGGCCGACGGCGTCCTCGACGTCCTGCCGGATCCGCGGGAAGCCCTCTCCTGGGGTGGTGTTGATGACCACGTCGCCGATCCGGACGGCAGCCACGACCGTCCGGATCGTCTGGCCGACGACCCAGGGCGACTCGTGGTTGCGCAGCAGCTGCGCCCCGTCGACCTGGCCGGCGGTGAACAGCGCGACCACGGCCGGCCCGACGAGGGGTTCGCGAATGAAGCCCTGAGCGGCGCGGACCGGACCGCTCACCGGTTTCGCGCTGCGCAGCGCAGCGGTCACGTGGGCGCCGTAGTTGAGGACCAACGCCTGCTTGCGATCGCTGACGCCGTAGCCAGGGTTGGTCTTCTTGGTGAAGGCGCACGCGGTGCGGCAGGGCTGCGTGCCGCCGAGCGCACCGACCATCGCGATGCCGGTGCCGCCGTAACGCGCCGTCATGGCGTCGGAGAGGTACTGCGGCCAGTCGCCGTGCAGGCCAGGTGCGCCGCCGGCCGTCGCGTGGGCGGCGAAGACCATCCAGGTCATCGGGTGCTTCCCGCTCGGGCTGGTGGCCTGCACCACCCTGATCAGGCCGTCCTTGCCAGGCACCGGGCAGGCGGCGGGGCCGGGGTAGTCGGGCTCCTTGCTCTGGTTGAGGGCCTCCGTGCAGGCCTGGTTGTAGACGAGGTCGGAGGCGTCGGAGTGGCCGGCCCTCAGCTCGGCGAAGCCGCGCGCCGCGTAGGCCGCCTTGATGGTGGTGATGACCTCAGCGGTGACGACCTCGAGGTAGCCCTTCGTCGGTCCGCCCCAAGCGCCCAGGGTGTCCGGCGCGGAGTGGCTGTGGTCGCTCGCGATGACGATGTGGTCGACCGGCAGGCGCGGGATCGCCTTGGCCACGGCGGCAGCCATGTCCTGCAGACCGGTCTTGCCGAGCTGGTACGACGCGAACCAGCCCTGCACCTCGATGTCGGCGATGGCCACCGCGTTCTTGCCGTCGTCCACGACGAAGGCCCGCGTCTTGATGCGCTCGGTCTTGGCCTGGTCCCGACCGCCGCGCCCCACCACGGCGTCCGGGATCAGCGTGCCGTCGCCGAGGCCGAACCCGCCCAGGTTGACCACCCCCACCGGCGTGATGTCACGGCTGGCGCCGCCCACCAGGTAGCTCGGGGTACGCACCGACGCCGCGTGGACGGGGCCGTTGCCCTCCGTGCGCAGGACCTCGTAGCGGTGGGTCGCGGCCGGGCTCGCCGTCCGGTCGACGTACGCCACGGTGTGGGGAGCCAGCCGCGAGATCTCGACGCCGTCGCGCAGCACCATCAGCCGACCAGGAACCGAGCCCCACCGCAGCGCGACACCGGTGTCGACGACCGATGCGCGCAGGTCCGTCACGCTCCGTCCGTGCCGGACCGGGGCGCTCGCGAAGGCGTGCGCCCCCAACGGAAGGAGGGTGACGAGGGCGGCGGAGGCAGCGGCCAGGCGCTTCACAGGGGTCCTTCGGGGTCGGCGTGAGCTCACGAGCAGACGGGTCGAACCGCCGCCGGTGCTACCGGACGCCCGTGCCCGGCGTGCACGTGGGGACCTGCAGGCTGACCGTGACGCAGATCGAGCCGTCGGGGCCGTGCGTCACGGTGACCGGCACGGGCGGGACCGGGTTGGCCGAGGCGGACGCGCTCAGTCCGATCCCGAGACCGGAGATGACGAGAAGGGAGGCGGCAAGGACACGACGCACGGAGGGCTCCTTCGAAGGTGGGGTGCCGGTCCCTTTCGACGCGATTGCCCCGATTCCTTCCGTCCTCGCGCGGCTCGGTGCTCCCCGGGGTCCGGTGGGGGTGTCCGGACCTTTGCGGCCGGGGTGGGGACCTTCGACCCTGTGCCGGCGTCCGTACCTCGCCGGAGAGTGAAGCCTCCGGACGCCCCGACACGAAGGACACGCCATGACCACCGCCACGCGCCACGCCCGCACCTCGCCACTCGTCGGTCAGCAGGAGGTCGACCCAGGGAACAGGCGTTCCCGGCTCGGTGACTACGCCCTCACCGGGCTACGACTCACCCTCGGCTTCGAGTTCTTCTGGGCCTTCATCGACAAGCTGTTCGGCCTCGGCTATGCCACGCCGAGCGCGCGCGCTTGGATCAACGGTGGGTCGCCGACCAAGGGCTTCCTGTCAGGCGTCAGCGGAGGCCCGCTCAAGGGCTTCTTCCACGGGCTCGCAGGCGCGCCCGGGATGGACTGGCTGTTCATGGCAGGGCTGCTCGGCATCGGCACCGCGCTCCTGCTCGGTGTCGCGCTCCGCCCCGCCGCGGCCGCGGGATCGCTGCTGCTGGTCATGATGTGGTTCGCGACCTGGACGCCGGACAAGTTCGCCGATGGTGTGGCGACGCACTCGACCAACCCGATCATCGACGACCACATCATCAACGCCTTCGCGCTCGTCGTCATCGCCACGCTGGCAGGTCGGAGCATCGGCTACCTCGGGCGGGTCTGGGCCTCGCTGTCCGTCGTCCGCGCACAGCCTTGGCTGCGCTGAGCGCGCACCGGGCGACCCGCCCCCGCACCGTCCCGCATCACCCATGTCGAACAAGGAGCTCTCATGAAGGCACTGATCTACCACGGTCCCGGCGCGATGTCGTGGGAGGACGTCCCCCGGCCCGTGCTGCAGCAGGACACCGACGCCATCGTGCAGGTCGATGCGACCACGATCTGCGGCACTGACCTGCACATCCTCAAGGGCGACGTTCCCACGATGTCCCCAGGGCGGGTCATCGGGCACGAAGCCGTCGGAACGGTGGTCGAGCTCGGGACAGGGGTGAAGACCCTGTCGGTCGGTGACCGCGTCCTCGTCTCGTGCGTCTCGGCATGCGGACGTTGCCGCTACTGCCGGGACGGCTCGTTCGGCCAGTGCCTCGGGGGCGGCGGCTGGATCCTCGGCAACGAGATCGACGGCACGCAGGCGGAGTTCGTCCGCGTCCCGTTCGCGGACAGCTCGACCTACCCGGTTCCACCCGGGGTCAGCGACGAGGAGTTGCTGATGCTGGCTGACATCCTCCCCACGGGCTTCGAGGTCGGAGTCCTGAACGGAGGCATTCGCCCCGGCGACGTCGTCGTGGTCGTCGGAGCCGGACCGATCGGGCTCTCCGCCATCACCGGCGCGCAGCTGTTCAGCCCGAGCCTGGTCGTGGCCATCGACATGGCGGCCAGCCGGTTGGACGCCGCCAAGTCCTTCGGGGCGGACGTCGTGATCAACAACAGCCACGAGGACGCCGTTGCCGCCGTCCGAGAGCTCACCGCCGGACTGGGCGCTGACGTCGCCATCGAGGCGGTGGGCGTCCCGGCGACGTTCGAGCTCGCCGTCGACCTGGTGCGACCGGGCGGCCATGTCGCGAACATCGGTGTGCACGGTGCACCGGCGACGCTGCACCTCGAGCGCGTGTGGGACCGCAACCTCACGATCACGACCGGATTGGTCGACACCTCGTCGACGCCGACGCTTCTCCGGCTCCTCGTCGGGCGTCAGCTCGACGCGACCAGGTTCGTCACGCACCACTTCCGGCTCGACGAGATGATGGAGGCGTACGACGTCTTCTCCCGGGCCGGCGACACCGGCGCACTGAAGGTCGTCCTGACGCGAGAGCGCTGAGCAACCCGGCGGGCGGGAGGCGGTGCCGCTGTCCTACGCGGACAGCTGTGCTGCTCGGGGGGGTGTGACAGGTCGGGGTGTGACAGGTCGGGGTGTGACAGGTCGGGGTGTGACAGGTCGGGGTGTGACAGGTCGGGGTGTGACAGGTCGGGGTGTGAATGGGGTGGTAGGCAGAGCCGTGAGCCGGATCGAGGACTACGCCGTCATCGGGGACCTGCACACCGCCGCGCTGGTGGGTCGGGACGGCTCGATCGACTGGATGTGCCTGCCGCACTTCGACTCTCCCGCCTGCTTCGCGTCCCTGCTGGACTCGCCCCAGGCGGGTCGCTGGTTGCTGGCCCCTGCTGCGGGGGGAGTCTGCACCCGCCGGCGCTACGTCCCGGACACGCTGGTCCTGGAGACCACGTGGGAGAGCCCCGAGGGCACCGCGCAGGTGCTCGACCTCATGCCCCCTCGCGGCGAGGCCGCCGACGTCGTACGCATCGTCGTCGGAGTCACCGGAACGGTGCCTATGCGCGGGGAGCTGCGGTTGCGCTTCGACTACGGGCACATCGTGCCGTGGGTGCGCAGCGACGAACGCGGGGTCCATGCCGTCGCCGGCCCTGATGCTGCCTACCTGACCAGCTCTGCCCCCCTGGAGGGCGAGGACCTGTCCACGGTCAGCACCTTCGAGGTGCGGGCAGGTGAGCGGGTGCCCTTCGTGCTGACCTGGGCGCCGAGCTGGGCGGCTCGTCCCCGAGCGGTCGACCCGGAACGGGCACTCGCGGACACCCTCGGGTACTGGGAGACGTGGTCCCGAGCGAGCGAGGTCGTCGGTCCCTACCGGGACGCCGTACAACGGTCGCTCATCACCCTGAAGGCGCTCACCTTCGCGCCCACAGGTGGCATCGTCGCCGCGGCCACGACGTCGCTGCCGGAGCAGATCGGCGGGCCCCGCAACTGGGACTACCGGTTCTGCTGGCTGCGCGACGCCACCTTGACCCTCCAGTCGCTGCTCGCTGCCGGCTACCAGGCAGAGGCCAAGGCCTGGCGGGAGTGGCTGCTGAGGGCCATCGCCGGTGATCCCGCGGACCTGCAGATCATGTACGCCCTCGACGGGCGGCGCCGCCTGCCCGAGGCCGAGCTGCCCTGGCTGGCCGGCTACGAGGGGTCGCGCCCGGTGCGGGTGGGCAACGCGGCTGCCGACCAGCTGCAGCTGGACGTCTGGGGGGAGGTGCTCGACGGCCTGTCGTTGACGCGCAAGGCGTTCGGAAGGGGAAACGACGACAGCTGGGACCTTCAGGTGGCCCTCATGGAGCACCTGGAGGGCGTCTGGGACCAGCCGGACAACGGTCTGTGGGAGGTCCGCGGACCGCGGCAGCACTTCACCCACTCCAAGGTGATGGCGTGGGTGGCGGCGGACCGGATGGCAGCGGCCGGACTTCCCGGCCCGACGGCCAGGTGGGCGGCCCTGCGCGAGACGATCAAGGCAGACGTGCTGCAGCACGGCTGGGACGACCGGCGCGGAACGTTCACGCAGGCGTACGGCAACGGTGAGCTGGACGCGAGCCTGCTCATCATGGGTCGGGTGGGCTTCCTGCCCGCGGACGACCCCCGGGTCGTCGCGACCATGGAGGCGATCCAGCGGGAGCTGACGAGCGACGGCTTCGTCCTGCGCTACCGCACGACCGGCGTGGACGGCCTGCCGGGGCATGAGGGTGTGTTCCTCGCCTGCTCGTTCTGGCTGGTGGACGCGCTGCTGGGTGCGCACCGCTCCGCCCAGGCGCGGGTGCTCTTCGAGAAGCTCCTGGCCCTGCGCAACGACGTGGGCCTGCTCAGCGAGGAGTGGGACCCCGTGAACCGGCGCCAGCTGGGCAACACCCCCCAGGCGTTCAGCCACTTCCCCCTGGTACGCACTGGCCTGCAGCTGCACTCCGGACGCGCGCGGGTCAGCAACGAGCACCCGACGTCGTGACCGGCCTGGCGGGACTCGCTCGATTCTCCTGTGCAGGCCTGAACCGCCCCCGCAAGGGGGACACCAGCAGGACCCGATGAAGGAGCAGCATGCGCGCGTTGGCCATCACCCCCGGGGACAAGGACTCCCTGGAGGTCCTGGACGTCCCGGCTCCCGCGGACAGCGACGGACAGGTGCTCGTCGACGCGCTGTACGTCGGGCTGTGCGGCACGGACGTCGAGATCGTCTCCGGGGCGTACGGCGAGGCACCGCCCGGTCAAGGACACCTGGTCCTCGGTCATGAGAACCTCGGCCGGGTCCGGGCTGCACCGCCGGGCAGCGGTCTCGAGGCGGGCGACCTGGTTGTCGGCATCGTGCGGCGACCCGACCCCGTCCCGTGCGCCGCGTGCGCCGCGGGCGAGTGGGACATGTGCCGCAACGGGCAGTACACCGAGCACGGCATCAAGGGCCTCGACGGGTTTGCCCGGCAGCAGTGGCGCGGGACGCCGGAGTCGATGGTCAAGCTCGACCCCGTGCTCGCCGCCAGCGGGGTCCTGCTGGAGCCGACGACGATCGTCGCCAAGGCCTGGGAGCAGGTCGAGCGGATCGCCGCACGTGCCTTCTGCGAACCGAAGGTCGCCGTGGTCACGGGCGCCGGACCGGTTGGTCTGCTCGCTGCGCTGCTCGGGGTCCAGCGGGGCCTCGAGGTGCACGTCTTCGACCAGGTGACCGACGGGCTCAAACCAGACCTGGTGCGGGCCCTCGGGGCCACCTACCACCACGAGACGGTTCCGGAGTCCGGCATCCAGGCGAACGTCACGATCGAGTGCACCGGGGTCCCCTCGGTCGTCGTGGACGTGATGTGCAGCGGTGCCCCCGACGCCATCACCTGCCTGACCGGCGTCTCCGACGGAGGTACGCCGCGACCGTTCGACGTCGGGGGGTGGAACCGCCGTGCGGTCCTGAACAACGAGGTCGTGTTCGGCACCGTGAACGCGAACCGGCGCCACTACGCAGCCGCGGCCGCAGCCCTCGTGGCGGCCGATGCTGACTGGCTGGCGCGGCTGATCACGCGCACCGTCCCTCTCGAGCAGTTCGCGTCGGCGTTCGCGCGCGAGCCCGACGACGTCAAGGTCGTGCTGGACCTGCAGGGCTGACAGTGCGACGAGGGTGTGTGTCCCGCCGGACAGTCGCCGCTGGGTCGCTTTGCGCTGTCGGACGAGGACGGCGGACCCGCCGGCGGCCAACCTGTGCAGGTGATCGACACTCGGGCCCTCGCAGCAGCACTGGCCGGCGTCCTTGCGCAGATCGTCGGCGCGGACCACGTCCTCACCGACCCGGCGGTCACCCGCGGGTACGAGCAGGACTGGCTCGGTCGGCACCCCGGGACGTCCAGCCTCGTCGTACGCCCCGCCGACGTCGACGAGGTCGAGCGCGTGCTGGCTGCCTGTGCCGAGGTGGGTGCTGCCGTCGTCCCGCAGGGAGGCAACACCGGTCTGGTCGGCGGGGGTGTGCCACGGCACGGGGAGGTCGTGCTGTCGACGCGGCGTCTGGTGCACGGCTACGCGCTGGACCGGACCGCCGGCCAGGTGTCGCTGCCTGGGGGGATGACCGTCGGCGAAGCCCAGCGTCGGCTGCGGGCCGACGGGCTCGACCTGGGACTGGACCTCGGCAGCCGGGAGTCGGCCACGATCGGGGGTGTCGTGGCCACGAACGCAGGCGGTCTCCGGGTGCCGCGGTTCGGGCACGTCCGGCACCAGCTCGTCGGCGTGGAGGCGGTGCTCGCCGGCGGCCTGCGGGTCGACCAGATGAGCGGACTCCTCAAGGACAACAGCGGTTCTCACCTGCCGGGGATGCTCTGCGGGAGCGAAGGAACGCTCGCCGTCATCACCCGCGCCCGACTGCGCGTGTGGCCGGTCGCCACGCAGCGGGTCACGGCGGTCCTGGGACTCGCCGGCATCGAGGAGTGCCTGGCCGTGCTCGCCGTGCTGCGTGACGAGCGCCTGGAGTCGGCGGAGGTGCTGTTCGCGGACGGGGTCGAACGCGCGGTCGCCCTGGGCGCACGGCGGGTCCTGGCGCAGCCGGCCCCCTGTGAGCTGCTGGTCGAGGTGGCGGAGCGCCGCGTCGGCGCTCCGGACCTCATGCACGACCTGCTCTCCCGACTGTCGGACGTCGCCGCGCTCGAGGTCCTGGTGTGCGAGGACCGGGCCGGACGTGACGGGCTCTGGCAGCGCCGCGAGCGGCACCCGGAGATCGTCGGTCGGTTGCCCGGGACGCCGCTCAAGCTCGACACCGCTGTGCCGGTGGAGTCCCTGCCGGCGTACGAGCGCTCCCTGCGGGCAGCAGTCCAGGCGGCTGATCCGCAGGCGGTGACCGTCCTCTACGGGCACGTCGCCGACGGCAACCTGCACGTCAACGTCGCGGCGACCCCAGCCCTGGCGGCTGACGTGCGCAACGCGGTGTTCGACGTCGTCCGGGAGCACCGGGGGTCCCTGAGCGCCGAGCACGGCATCGGGACGGACAAGCGCGACCACCTGCACCTGGTCCGCACCCCCGACGAGATCGCGGTCCTCCGGTCCCTGAAGCAGGCACTCGACCCCGCCGGCACCCTCAACCCCGGTGTGCTGCTCCCAGCAGGGTGAGGACGCTGGTCAGGACGGCCCGCTGAAGCCGCGCGTCCGGCTCGCTCTGTCCGAGCATCGCCCGGTGCATCAGCGGGCCCTCGAGCAGGTCCGCGACGAGGTCCACCGGGCTGTCCGGGCTGACCTCGCCGCGCTCCTTCGCTCGGGACAGCGCGGCGCGTACGGCGATGCTGCGGGTGCTCAGGACCCGCTCCCGGAACGCCACGAGCGCGTCCTCGTCGGCGGCGATGTCGGCGAGCAGGGGGCTGAACGAACGGCGCGCGGCCGGGGTGCTCCACGCCTCGGCGAGCTGCGCGAGCAGGTGCTCGAGGTCGCCTCCCAACGAGCCGAGATCCACGTACTGCAGCGGAGGCAGGTGCTGCGCCAGGGCATCGATGACCAGCAGGGGCTTGGTCGCCCAGCGCCGGTACAGCGCCGGCTTCTGCACGCCGGCGCCCTCCGCGACCGCCGTCATGGTCAGCGCGCCGTACCCGACGCGGTTGAGCTCCTCCCACGCGGCACGCAGGATCGCCTCGTCGATGGCAGCGTCCCGTGGGCGACCCGGGGCCTTCGTCGAGGTCATGCGGCTCCTCTTGCGCGGCTCGTGGTTAATCGGTACGGTGCGTACCGATTGTCCTTCCGGTGCGGTGCACGAGGTGGAGCCACAGTGACGCAGATCGACGTGCTGGACCCGGAGACGATGACGTCACCGTACGGGAGAACCGTCAGCCCGATGAGCGAAGCGGACCTCGGCGCGCTCGTCGCCGACCTCGTCGCTGCCGGGCTGCCCTATCCCAGCGACCTCGAGGACGCCGGGTCGCCGGTCGAGGGCGCGCGCAGCAGGTCCTTGCTGCTGCCCATGCGTGACGGCGTCGAGATGGCGGTCGACCTGCACCTGCCGCCCCTCGGGGTGGGGGAGCAGGTGCCGACGGTGCTGCGGTCCACGCGCTACTGGCGCTCCAGCGTCGGCTCACCGGTCAAGGAGCACCTGGAGGTGCTCGAGGTCCAGCGGTGGCTGCGCGAGGGCTTCGCGCTGGTGCTCATGGATGTTCGTGGCACCGGCGCCTCGTTCGGCAGCTGGGTGCGGGCGTGGGACGACGCCCAGCGCGACGACCTGCTGGACGTCATCGACTGGCTGGTCGCCCAGCCGTGGAGCGACGGGACGGTGACCGGATACGGCACGTCCTACGACGGCAGCACCGCCCATCTGCTCGCGGCCTCCGGTCATCCCGCCGTCCGCGCTGTCGTCCCCCGCTTCGCGCTGTACGACAGCTACGCCGACGTCGCGGCCCCCGGAGGGGTACCGCTGGACCACTTCCTCGAGAACTGGGCGGCGGTGAACTGGGCGCTCGACGGCCACCCCGACCGCGCCACCGTTCCGCTCCCGGTCGCCCTGCCGGGTGTCGTGCGTGCCGTGGACGGCGACGTCGACGGCAGTCTGCTCGGGCAGGCCCAGCGCGAGCACGCCGACAACTGGGACCTGTGGGGCGACGTCCGGCAGCTGCAGGTCCGCGAGGACGTCGGCCCTGGTGTCGACCTGGGAAACGGCACGCCGTACGCCCGGATCGCGGACCTGCGGGAGGCACGCGTCCCGATGTGGCTGTGGTCCAGCTGGTACGACGGGGCCTATGCGGCGGCGCAGCTGCGCCAGCTCGCGGACCAAGAGCTCGACGTCCGGGTGACCATCGGCCCGTTCTCACACGGGGCGTCGATGAGCCCGCTCGGTGACCCCCTGCTCCCGTCGGCGCGCAACCTGCCGGTCCGCGACCAGGTGACGGACATGGCGGCGTTCCTGCGCAGCCGGGCGACGGGCGCGGGGGTCGACCCGTCGCCCTCAGCGCTGCGCTACTACCGCCTGGGCGACGGGTGGCGGGAGGCTGACGCGTGGCCGCCAGTGGGCGTGACCGCCGTACGCCATGCGCTCGGTGGTGCCGGCGCCCTCGGGTCCGCCGGCGGGTCCCGGCCGTGGTCGGTCGACCACCGCGCCAGCACCGGCACGGCCGCCACCCGGTGGCACGGGCTGATCGGCGGTGGTCCGGTCGTCTACGCCGACCGGTCCACGCAGGACGAGCACCTGCTCAGCTGGCTGGGGCCCGTGCGCGACGAGGCCTTCGGCCTCACGGGTACGCCGGTGCTGCACCTCGACCTGACCAGCAGTGTCGTTGACCTGGCCCTGCACGCCTACCTGGAAGCGGCGCTGCCCGACGGGCGCGTGCTCTACCTGACCGAAGGGCTGTTGCGGGCCAGCCACCGGCACGTGGCCGCGACGGTGACCTCGCCCGCGGGTCCGCCCCAACCGTCCGGGCCCCTGGTGCCCGGACGGCTGGAGTCACTCCAGTGGGAGCTGCTGCCGATCTCGGTGCTGCTCCCGCCCGGTACGCGGCTTCGTGTGTCGTTGGCCGGTGCCGACGCACCGCTGTTCCGGCGCATCCCCTCGTCGGGACCGGTGGACCTCGAGGTGCACGGCACGAGCTGGATCGACCTTCCCGAGGAGTCCGCATGAACCGCGCGCCTGCGCGCTCACTCGCCGCAGCCCTCGCGCTGCTTGCCCTGAGCCTCACTGCCTGTGGAACCACAGTGCCTCTGACGACCACCACGGCCGGGGCGACGGGCGACGGCCTGGGCGGGTTGTCGACCGGCCCGTCCGGTGCGGTCGACCCGATCACGGGTGCGCCGCTCTCGACGTCGGGCGCCGAGGGAACGACGACCTCCTCCGGGCCCGCTGGCGGGGCTGCGGTCGGTGGCCCTGCGACCACGAAGGGGTCGAGACCGGGGAGCGTCGTCCAGGGCTCGACCAGCACCCCGGCTGGCGGCTCCGCTGCCTTCGCGGGTGCCCGCGGGGTCACCGCCAAGACCATCACCCTCGGGATCGCTGTCGCCACCGGCGAGGCGGACCTGGCCAACTCGCTGGGCGTCTCGGGCGCCGGCACCGTCGGCGTCCAGGACATGATGCAGGTCGTCGTCGATGAGGTGAACCGCACCGGTGGGGTGCTCGGTCGCAGGCTCGCGATGTACGTCCACACCTTCGACGCCGCCACGGGGGTGGCGAACCCGGCCCAGACGGTCAACGAGATCTGCACGGACTTCCGCGACGACCACAAGGTGTTCGCGGTGCTGTTCGACATCGGCTTCCCGGAGATGCGCAAGTGCCTGGCCGAGATGGGCTCGCCCCTCATCGTGCTCAACGGCGTCTCGTCCCTCGTCCCGGCTTCCGCGTACGCCGCGTACGGCGGCAACTACCTGTACGGGCCGACGGCCATCACCGCCGAGCGCCTGGCCAAGCTGTTCGTGGACAGCCTGCTGGCCCGCCAGTTCACCGAGAGGTGGAACACCACCGACGGGGGACCCGGTGGCCTCACCCCCACGAAGCTCGGGGTGATCCACGTCGACAGCCCCGACCAGAACGCTCTCTACGCCGCCTACGCGGCGGAGCTCGCCAAGCACGGCCTGAAGTTCGACGACACCGTGACCTACAACCAGGACGTCTCGGCGGCCCTGGCGGCGACCCAGAACGCCGTGCTGAAGTTCCGGGCGGACGGCATCACGCACGTCTTCGGGGCCTCGACGTTCTTCCTGTCGAACGCCGAGTCGCAGAACTACCGGCCCCGGTACGCCTACCTCCCGGGCCTCGGCACCCTCGGCGTCGCCAACGCCCCGGCGGCCCAGCTGCGCGGAGCGCTCACGGTGGGCTGGACACCCGCCGCAGACGTCAACGCCTCCGAGGACCCAGGCGACACCCCGGCGGCATCGCGCTGTCGGGCGATGATGAAGAAGGCCCGCCTCAGCACCGCCAACCGCGCGGACCTCAACCGGATGTACGCCGTGTGCGACGCGGTGCTGTCGGTCTCCGCGGCGCTGACCGCCGGAGGCGCGCCGAGCGTCGCGGGGCTGCGTCGGGGCTACGAGTCGTTGGGCTCCGGCTTCCCGTCCGCCCTGACCTTCGGGGTCACCCTCGATCCGAGCCGCCACTACGGCGTGAACCAGGTGCGGGACATGGCGTTCGACAGTGAGTGCGGGTGCCTGAAGTACACGAGCAGGACCAACCGCTCGTGACCGTGACGGCGCCCGACGGCGTCCGGCTCGCGACGACCGACTTCGGCGGCGAAGGCCCGGCGCTCGTGCTGCTGCACGGGCTGGGTGCGGACCGCGGCGACCTGGCGCCCCTGGCCACGTCCCTGACCGGGCTGCGGGTGATCACCGCAGACCTCCGCGGCCACGGGGACTCGACGACGGGACCGTGGTCGTTCGCCGCCGCGGTGGCGGATGTCCACGCCGTCGTCGAGCACTACGGCCTGACCGATCCCTTCCTCGGTGGCCACTCGCTCGGGGGCATGGTCGCCCTGCAGTACGCCTTGTCGGGCCGGCCGGTCGCCGGCGTCATCAACATCGACGGGTGGGGCCCCGGCGTCGCCACGCGGTTCGTCGGCGAGGACCCCGTGGCGGTCGGTGACCGGCTCGCGCGCCTGGGCGCCGGCGACCTGCCCACCCGGTGGAGCCGCGTCCTCAGCGCGCGCACCCGCCAGGGACGCGAGGGCACGAACCGGCAGGTGCTCGGTCTGCTCCACGGGGCCGACGTGGTGGCCTGGCACCGCGACCTGGTGTGCCCCTCGCTGGCCTTCAACGCCACGGCGCCGGGCAGCCGGTTGCTCGGTCGCGAGATGCGGCGCATGCAGCAGGCGCACCGCGAGGGGCTGCGCCGCGACCTCGCCGCGCTCCCCTCGCAGGTGCGCGTCGTGGAGGTGGCCGCCGGCCACTTCGTGCACCGGAGCCATCAGGACCTGGTGGCCCGAGAGATCGCTGCCTTCTGTGGCTGACCTGCTGGCTCGGGCGACCGCGCTCGCCCAGGAGCACGGCGTGCCGGGGCTCGCCGTCGGCGTCGTGTCCGCCGGGCAGGAGGAGCTCGCCTGCGTCGGGGTGACGAGCGTGAGCGACCCGCTGCCGGTCGACGAGCACACGCTGTTCTTCATCGGATCGACCACCAAGACGCTGACCGCAACGGCGGTGATGACCTGCGTCCAGCAGGGGTCGGTCACACTGGACGACCTGGTGCGCGACGTCCTGCCCGAGCTGCGGCTGTCGGACCCCAGCGTGCTGAGCGTCCTGACCGTCGGGATGCTGCTCGACCACACCGCGGGCTTCCGCGGCGACACGGTGCGCCACGACGGGTGGGGCGACGACACCCTCGAGCGCGCGGTCGCGACCTGCCTGCCGGGGGAGCCGCAAGTGCTCCCGCCAGGCACGGTCGCGTCGTACAACAACGCGGCCGTCCTCGTTGCAGGGCGGTTGCTCGAGGTCCTCACCCGCCAGGAGTTCACCGCAGCGGTGCGCGAGCGGGTGCTCGATCCGCTCGGGATGTCGACGACGTTCTTCCTCCCCTGGGAGGTCAGCGGTCGGCGCCTGGCGGGGGGGCACGTCGTCGAGGACGGTCGGCCACGGGTCCTCCCCGGCTGGCCGACCGGTCGGGCGACCGGTCCCGTCGGTGGCGCCGTCAGCAGCCTGCGCGACCAGATCCGGTGGGCCCGGTTCTGCCTCGACGGGACGACCGAGGGGAGTGCCCCGCTCGAGGAGCCACGCCGGCTGCTCATGCAGCAACCGCGGATCACTGCCCGCAGCACCCTGTCCGGCGTCGGAGTCAGCTGGCTCCTGCAGCAGCGCGGGGACACCCGGCTGGTGACCCACGGCGGCAACCTGAACAACCTGCACGTCAGCACGTTCGTCCTCGCGCCGGACCTTGCGGCGGCCGTCGTCGTCATGGCCAACAGCCGAGGCGGCCACGACGTCGGGCGGAGTCTCGTCGACGCGGTCCTCGAGGAGCACGGCTCCCCGACGCCGGCACCGCTGCCGAGGACAGCGGCTGACCCTGACGTCGTCGGGGTCTACGACGCCGGGGCCTGGAAGCAGGCGATCACCGAGCGGGACGGCCGCCTGTTCATGCAGATGGTCCTGCCCCCGGACTCCGCCCCTGACCTGGTGGCCCTGTTCCAGCGCCCCCCGACGGAGCTCGTCGCCGTCGGCACCGACCAGCTCGCTCTCGTGGACCGCCCCTGGGACCCGGTCGGCGACGTCGGCCGGGACGCGGACGGTCGCGTGGCCTGGCTCCGCTGGGGGATGCGCGTGCTTCCCGCCGTACCTGCTCAGCACTCGTGACCACCGAGAGGACCCCATGAACGTCGAGAAGCAGCTCCGCGAGGCCTTCGGTCGCGCCGGGGTCACCGCAGGCTTTCACGCGCTGGACCTGCAGTCCGGCGCGCAGATCGGCTGTGACGAGGACGTCCCGCAGGTGACGGCGTCGGTGTTCAAGCTGCCGGTGCTCGTGGCGCTGCTGCGCGCGGTGGACGCCGGCGAGCTGACGCTGTCCGAGCAGATCACGGTGCCCGTCGAGGGGCGTGCCCCGGGCCCGACCGGGCTGTCCGCGATGAGCGATCCGGCCACCCTGTCCCTGCGCGACCTCGCCCGGCTCATGATCGTGGTCAGTGACAACGCGGCGAGCGACGTCGTGCTCGAGCGCGTCGGCCTCGAGGCCGTCAACCTCGCCATGAAGGAGCTCGGCTGCACCGAGACGGTGCTGGTGCACGACGTGCGCGGCACCTTCGCCACCATGCTCGAGGACACCGGCCTCGGTGCACTCTCGGACTTCGACGGCCGCCCGACCGCCGAGCAGCTCGACCAGTTGCGCGCGCTGCGACCGCTCGAGACCAACCGCACGACCGCGCGGGACATCACCGCGCTGCTGCGCCTGCTCTGGGCCGACCAGGCAGCGTCCGCCGAGGGGTGCGCCGTCGCCCGCGAGATCCTGGGACAGCAGGTGTGGCCGCACCGACTCGCCAGCGGTTTCCCCGAGGACGAGGTGCAGACCGCGGGCAAGACCGGGACCCTGCCGAGGGTGCGCAACGAGGTCGGTGTGGTCAGCTACGCCGACGGACGAAGCTATGCCGTGGCCGTCTTCACGACCGCGACGGCAACGACCGCGAAGAACGTCGCTGCCGACGCGGTGATCGGTGAGGCAGCCCGCCTGGCCGTCGACGCGCTGCGCGATCCTCGCTGAGCTCAGACGACGTCAAGGCCGTGCTGGACCTGCAGGGCTGGCGCCCTCCGCCGCACCGTGCTCCAGAGCCGGTCCCGCGACGTGGCGCAGGAGCCCACGTGACACGACCGCCTCGAGCGACAGCGTCCGGTAGCCCGCCGAGGTGAACAGCACGGTGATGCGGTCACCGTCGAACTGCATCACCACCCCCTGTCCCCACTCGTCGTGCTCGACCGTCGACTGCAGCTCGTACGGCGAGTCCACTCCGTCGGGGCGTGCTGTCGCCGTACCCGCCTCGCAGCGGTCGCAGTTGCCGCAGGGGTCGAGCAGCTGCTCGCCGAAGTAGGCCAGCAGGTACTGCCGGCGGCAGCCCATCGTCTCGGCGTAGCCCCGCAGCATCTCCACCCGGGAGCGCTCGACGACCTCGTGCTCCGCCGCGATCCGCGCGGCGTCTCGCGCCGCCTGCTCCGGGTCGGCCTGGCTCACCAGCGACCCCCGCTCGTCGACCTCGAGCGCCTCCGCCTCCTCGAGCAGGTTCACCAGGCTGGTGACGCGGGTGCTGCTGATGCCCATCTCCTTGGCCAGGTCGCCCGGCGCGACCGGCTCCTCGGCGTGCGCGACAAGGGCGACGGCCGTGCGCAGGGCGCCCTCGTCGGTCCCGTTGGACGCGAAGAAGCGGCGCAGCCCCACGTCCTCGGGTCGGTAGAACAGGACGGCGAGCGCCGGCTGACCGTCGCGCCCGGCCCGACCGATCTCCTGGTAGTAGCTGTCGACGGAGTCCGCCACCTCGGCGTGCAGGACGAAGCGCACGTTCGCCTTGTCGATGCCCATGCCGAAGGCGGTGGTGGCGACGACGACGTCGAGCCCCCCGGACATGAAGCGCTCCTGGACCTCCTCGCGCTGGCTGGCCCGCAGACCGGCGTGATAGGCAGCGCTGTCCAGGCCCAGCGAGGACAGGGCCTCGGCATACCGCTCGGCGGAGCGACGCGTGGCGGTGTAGATGATCCCCGGCTTCTGCTCACCCATGGCACGCAGCACCACCGCCTCCCGACGCAGGGCGTCGTCCCTGACCTGCTCCACCGACAGGTGAAGGTTCGGCCGGTCGAACCCGCGGACCACCAGCGTGGGCTCGGCCATGGCCAGGCGGGTGGTGATCTCGGCCCGCACCGGCGGCGAGGCGGTCGCGGTGAGTGCGAGCAGTGGGGGCCGGCCGAGCCGGCGCGCGGCCTCCCCGAGCCGCAGGTAGTCGGGGCGGAAGTCGTGCCCCCAGGAGCAGACGCAGTGGGCCTCGTCCACCACGAGCAGCGTCGGCCGGGCCTGCGAGAGGAGCAGGAGCACGTCCTCCTTCCCAAGCTGTTCTGGGGCGAGGAAAAGGACGTCGAGCTCGCCGGCCGTCAGGGCCGTGTGCACGGCGTCCCGCTCGGTCGACGTGAGGGAGCTGTTGAGCTGCGCTGCGCGGAGCCGGCCACGCAGGGACTCCACCTGGTCGCGCTGCAGGCTGATGAGGGGACTGACGACGACGGTCAGACCCTCGCTCAGGGCCGCCGGGACCTGGTAGATCGCGCTCTTGCCCGACCCCGTGGGCATCACGGCCAGGACGTCCTTGCCCTCCAGGACGGCAGTCATCGCCTCGACCTGACCGGGGCGGAGCTCCTCCCAGCCGAAGACGTCGCGGGCAACAGCGTCGAGGTCAGGCACCCCGGCCGACTACCCGATCGGACCCGGTGTCAGACCTGCCGTTGTCGCGTGAGCAGCGTCACCCGTCCGAGAACTTGTGCTTGCAGCCAGCAAGTAGTTTCCTGGAGCGCATGGACAGCAGAGCGCGGTTGTGGGGAGAGCTGTCCACGCTGCTGCGCAGTATGAAGGAGCTGTCCGCCGACGCCATCGAGGCCTCGGACGTGCTGATCGAGGTCGCCGGGGCGCACGTGCTCAGTCGGCTGTCCGCTCTCGGTCCTGTCCGGCTCACCGAGCTCGCCTGCGCCCTCGGCCTGGACCCCAGCAGCGTCAGCCGCCAGGTCAGCAGCCTCGAGCGCAGTGGCTGGGTACGGCGGGAGGACGACCCCGACGACCGGCGGGCGACCCGCCTGGTGCTCACCGCGACCGGGCACGACGTGGTCGACCAGCTGACCGCGGCCCGCGCCCACTCGCTGGCCCAGGTCACGCCCGACTGGACCGATGCCGACCTCCACGACCTCACCGCGCGCCTCGCGCGCCTCAACCAGGACCTGCACCGCGAGTCCCCCCAACTGGAGAACGCATGACCACGTCCACCGCCCCTGCGCCCGGCGGCCTGAGCCACAAGCAGATCCTGAGCATCCTCAGCGGACTCCTGCTCGGCATGTTCCTCGCCTCGCTCGACCAGACCATCGTGTCCACCGCGATGCGGACCATCGCGGACCGAGCTCGACGGACAGACCGCGCAGGCCTGGGTCACGACGGCCTACCTCGTGACCTCGACCGTGAGCACCCCGCTCTACGGCAAGCTGTCCGACCTCTACGGGCGCAAGCCGTTCTACCTGTTCGCGATCGCCGTCTTCCTGCTCGGCTCCGTGCTGTGCGGGCAGGCGCACTCGATCTACGAGCTCGCCGGGTAGCGCGCCCTGCAGGGCCTCGGCGCCGGCGGCCTGCTGAGCGCTCGCCTTCGCGATCATCGGCGACCTGGTGGCGCCGCGCGAGCGCGCGAAGTACCAGGCGTACTTCACGTCGGTCTTCGCGACCTCCAGTGTCCTCGGGCCGGTCCTGGGCGGCTTCTTCGCCGGCCGTGCCGCGATCCTCGGCGTCGACGGCTGGCGCTGGATCTTCTACCTCAACGTGCCGGTCGGCGCCGCCGCCTTCTACGTGGTGTGGCGCAACCTGCACCTGCCGTCGCGGCGCAGTGACCGGCGCATCGACTTCCTCGGCGCGGCCCTGCTGTCGAGCACCGTCGTACCTCTCCTGCTCGTGGCGGAGAAGGGCCGCGAGTGGGGCTGGGGCTCCGCGCTGACCCTCGGCATGCTCGCCCTGGCGGTCGTCTCCCTGCTGAGCTTCATCCCGCGGGAGCGCCACATGGGTGAGGACGCGATCCTGCCGCTACGCATCTTCCGGGACCGCGTCTTCTGCGTGACCGGTGACGGTGTCGTTCCTCGTCGGGATCGTCGATGTTCGGCGGGCTGGTGATGATGCCGCTCTACCTGCAGATCGTGAAGCAGCAGTCGCCGACCGCAGCGGGCCTCGAGATGATGGCCCTCATGGCCGGGCTCATGGGGTCCTCGCTCACCGTCGGCCGCATCATGCAGCGGACCGGGAAGCTACAAGGTGTTCCCCGTCGTCGGCACCTTCGTCGCGATCATCGGGATGCTGCTGTTCAGCACGCTGGGCGTCGACACCCCGATCCCGCAGGTGATGGCGTACACCGTCGTCGTGGGCATCGGGCTCGGGCTCACGATGCAGATGCTCGTCATCGCCGTGCAGAACGCGCTGCCCCCGCAGGACATGGGCCTGTCCACCAGCTCGGTAACGTTCTTCCGCTCCATGGGTGGCACGCTCGGTGCGGCGGTCGGCCTGGCCCTGCTGTTCTCCACCGTGCGCGGCAACATCATCGATCGCGCCGCCGCGGCGGGCTTCCCGAGCTCAGCGCTGCAGTCGATCCGCACGGTCTCGCTCGACAACACCGAGAACTTCGGCACCCTGCCGGCGGCTGCCCAGCGCGTCATCCTCGAGGGCTTCGCCGACAGCATGCACACGGTGTTCCTCACCATGGCCTGCGTGGCGCTGGTCGCCTTCGTCGGCACCTGGTTCATCAAGGAGGTTCCGCTGCGGACCGAGGGCGGGTTGCAGGCGCACCGGTCGGCTGAGCGCGAGGGCGACCTGGCGATGGCGGAGACAGCGGTCGTCTGAGCGCGGTCAGGCAGGTCCGGCCGGTGCCACGCGGTCGCGTCGTGCCAGGTAGATATTCACACCCACCACGGAGACCGCGGCGTACACCCAGCCGAGCGCACGTCGGTGACGTAGTGCTCGCCGCCGTACACGAGCGTGCAGGCCATCGTGAGGGCGTAGGCGACGAGCACGACCTTGAGGACTGGGCCGACCCGGCCGAAGAACAGCAGGAGGAGCATCATCGGGATCGCCGCATGCAGCGACGGCATCGCGGCCACCGGGTTGGAGTAGGCCGCGCCCCGCTCGACCGCTGACCCGGCCGTGCTCCCACCGAGCGTGACGATCGACTCCTGCACGACGCGGTGGATCTCGGTGCCTGCGCCGAGCTTGCCGTTCAGCGCGGCCATCCACGGGGGAGCGGCCGGGTACGAGCAGGTAGGTCGACCAGCGTGATGACGGTCAGCGTGACCAGCGCGGCGAGGTAGCGGCGGAACAGCGGGTAGGCGACGCACCACAGCACGATGCCCAGCGCGAGTGACACCAGGAAGTGCGACATGTACACGGGAACCGCGATGCCGTCCCACCAGTGCACCTGACCGGGCGTGAAGAGCCTGTCCTGCAACCAGACGGTGGGGACGTGACCGCCGAAGACCGCCTTGTCGAGGTCGATCATCTCCGTCATGTTCGCGCGTGCGGTGCGGCCGTCGCCGGCGCTGTACGTCGGCAGGTTCCACAGGTGCCCGCCGACGTCATTGGCCAGGCCGCGCAGCAGGTCGTAGGACCACAGCACCGCGAGCAGAGGCAGCCAGTCGCGCACGACGACCGCGCGCCACAGTCCCCAGTCACCGGCGCAGGCGGCGAGCAGGAAGGCCAGCATCCAGAACGTCAGCGTCTCGCGGCCGGTGGGGAACCCGGTGAGCGCGCTGATCACGACGAAGAGCACGGCGGTCCACAGCAGCAACCACCGGCGGCGCTGCCTGGCCTGCAGGCCCGCCATCCGCCACGGTGACTCGACGACAGGGGCCGCCACGGGCTCCTGCGTCGGTGCGGTCACGCCCATCACCTTAAGTGGGTGGACGCGCGCGATAGGGTGAGGTCATGCACAGCACGCTCCTTCCCGAGCCGCGCTGACCGAACCTCGGTCCAGCGCGGCGCCCTCGTGACCACGGGGGCTTTTTTGTTGCCCGCACCCGCCCTTGTTGCCCGCGCCACCCGCACCCCTCGGAGGAGACCCATGACGAGCGTCGAGGACGAGCGCGGACCCGGACACCTGGACCCGCACGAGGTGCAGGACACCTGGCTGCCGGTGTGGCAGGACCTCGACCTCAACCGGGTCGGGGTGCGCGCCGGGGCGCCGAAGAAGTACGTCCTGGACATGTTCCCCTACCCCAGCGGCGACCTGCACATGGGTCATGCCGAGGCGTTCGGGATCGGCGACGTCGTCGCGCGCTACTGGATGCGCCGCGGGTACGACGTCCTGCACCCCATCGGCTGGGACTCGTTCGGCCTGCCTGCGGAGAACGCCGCGATCAAGCGGGACGCGCACCCGGCGGAGTGGACCTACGCCAACATCGACACCCAGGCGGAGTCCTTCAAGAGGTACGCCGTCAGCTTCGACTGGAACCGGCGGGTGCACACCTCCGACCCGGAGTACTACCGGTGGACGCAGTGGTTGTTCCTGCGCTTTCGTGAGCGGGGGCTGGCCTACCGCAAGAACAGCGCGGTCAACTGGTGCCCGCAGGACCAGACGGTCCTGGCCAACGAGCAGGTCGTCGGCGGCCGCTGCGAGCGCTGCAACGCCGAGGTCACCAAGCGCGAGCTGACGCAGTGGTACTTCAAGATCACCGACTACGCCGACCGGCTGCTGGACGACATGGCGCAGCTGGAGGGCCACTGGCCCGAGCGTGTCCTGCTCATGCAGAAGAACTGGATCGGGCGGTCGGTCGGCGCGCACGTCGACTTCGCCATCGGCGAGCGGCAGGTCACGGTCTTCACGACACGTCCCGACACGCTGTACGGCGCGACGTTCTTCGTCGTGGCGGCCGACGCTGCGTTGGCGGAGGAGCTGTGCGCGCCGGAGCAGCGCGAGGCGCTGGAGGCCTACCGCGAGCAGGTGAAGCGACTGACCGACATCGAGCGACTGGCGACCGACCGACCGAAGACGGGGGTCTCGCTGGGGGTCACGGCGACCAACCCGCTGAACGGTGAGGAGCTGCCGGTCTTCGCTGCCGACTACGTCCTGTCCGACTACGGCACCGGCGCCATCATGGCGGTGCCCGCGCACGACCAGCGCGACCTGGACTTCGCGCGCGCCTTCGACCTGCCGGTGCGCGTCGTCGTCGACACCGGTGAGGCCGACCCGAACGAGACCGGTGTCGCGACGGCCGGTGACGGCGTCCTGGTCAACAGCGGGTCCCTGGACGGACTGGGCAAGGTCGAGGCCATCGACCGCGCGATCGAGGTGCTGGCCGAGCGCGCCACCGGGAAGATGGCGGTCAACTACCGGCTGCGCGACTGGCTGCTGTCCCGCCAGCGGTTCTGGGGCGCGCCCATCCCGATCGTGCACTGCCCCGACTGCGGTGAGGTCGCCGTTCCCGACGACCAGCTGCCGGTGCGGCTGCCGTCGGACATGAAGGGCTCCGAGCTGCAGCCGAAGGGGCAGTCTCCGCTGGCGTCGAACACCGACTGGGTCACGACCCTGTGCCCGTCCTGCCACGGTCCGGCCCAGCGCGACACCGACACCATGGACACCTTCGTCGACAGCTCGTGGTACTTCCTGCGCTACTGCTCGCCGGACTACACCGAGGGCCCGTTCGACGTGGAGGCGGTGCGTGAGTGGATGCCCGTCGCGCAGTACGTCGGCGGCGTCGAGCACGCGATCCTGCACCTGCTGTACAGCCGGTTCTTCACCAAGGTGCTGCACGACATGGGCATGGTCGACTTCGTCGAGCCGTTCAGCGCGCTGCTGAACCAGGGTCAGGTGATCAACCAGGGCAAGGCCATGAGCAAGTCCCTGGGCAACGGCGTCGACCTGGGCGGCGAGCTGACGGCGTACGGGGTGGACGCGGTCCGCCTCTCGATCGTCTTCGCCGGACCGCCGGAGGACGACATCGACTGGGCGGACGTGTCTCCTGCGGGATCGGTGAAGTGGCTGGCTCGTGTCGCGCGTCTGGCCACCGACGTGGGCGCGCTGACGGGCGACGGTCGAGACCTGGCGGTCGACCGGGCCGTGGCCAAGACGGTCGACGAGGTCACCCGACTGACCGAGAACCACCGGCTGAACGTGTCGATCGCGCGGTTCATGGAGCTGACCAACGTGCTGCGCAAGGCCTGTGACGCAGGTGCCTCAGGACCGGCGTCGCTGCGCCAGGGGGTGGAAGCGCTGGCGGTCATGCTGAGCTGCTACGCGCCGTACACCGCGGAGGAGGTCTGGTCCCGGCTGGGTCACGACGTCCGCAGCGGCGACTCGGTGCACGCGTCGACCTGGCCGACCGCCGACCCGGCGCTGCTGGTCGATGACCTGGTGACCTGCGTCGTGCAGGTCGCGGGCAAGGTGCGCGACAAGCTCGAGGTCCCGCCGGGCATCAGCGAGGACGACCTGCGGGCCCTGGCCCTGGCGTCGGAGAAGGTCGTCGACCTGCTCGGCGGCGTCGCGCCGCGGACCGTCATCGTCCGTGCGCCGAAGCTCGTCAACATCGTCCCTGGATAGGACGTCCGGGGCTCGTCGTTCGGGTTAGGTTTGCTGGCGTGTCCCAGGTCGCTGTCGTCACCGACTCGACCGCCTACCTGCCCGACGGCGTGGCGGACAAGTACGGCGTCGACGTCGTGCCCCTGCACGTCGTGCTCGGCGGCTGGTCGGGGCAGGAGGGCGTCGAGGTCCTGCCGGCTGACGTCGCGCGGGCCCTCGGTGAGCGCCGCGTCCAGGTCACCACGTCGCGCCCCACTCCCGGTCAGCTCGTCTCGACGTACCAGGCCTGCGGGGTGCGCGAGATCGTGTCGGTGCACCTGTCCGCCGCCCTCTCCGGGACGTACGACGCCGCGGTCGTCGCGGCGCGGGTGGTGGCCGAGCAGGGCATCGACGTGCGCGTGGTCGACAGCCGCAGTCTCGCCATGGGTCTGGGGTTCCGGGTGATCGCGGCCGCGGAGGCGGCGTCCGGTGGAGCGTCGGTGGACTGCGTCGAGGCCGCCGCGCGGGACGCCGACGCGTACGAGGTGTTCTACGTCGACACCCTCGAGCACCTGCGCCGCGGTGGCCGCGTGACGGCGACGTCGGCGCTGGTGGGTACGGCGCTGTCGGTGAAGCCCCTGCTGGTGCTGCGCGACGGGTCGATCGAGCTGCTGGACAAGGTGCGGACGTTCAGCCGCGCGATGGCGCGGCTGCGCGAGCTCGTCCGTACGGCGGCGGGGGAGGGACCGGTCGATGTGGCGGTGCACCACCTGGCCGCGCCCGCCCGCGCAGCGGTCCTCGCCGACGAGCTGCGCGCCGAGCTGCCTGGACTTCAGTCGCTCTACGTCAGTGAGGTCGGCGCGGTCGTCGGCGCGCACGTCGGCCCGGGCATGCTCGGGGTCGTGGTGTGGCGGCGCTGATCTCGGCAGCCGTCGTCGGCTACCTCGTCGGCGCCATCTCACCGGCGACCCTGCTCGCGCGAGCGCGAGGTGTCGATCTGCGCGCCATCGGCTCGGGTAACCCTGGCGCGACGAACGCCGGTCGGGCGCTCGGTCGGCGGGCCGGGGTGCTCGTCGCGTTGCTCGACGTGGCCAAAGGTGCGGTGCCCGCGGCAGGGTTCGGTCTCGTCGACCACCGGCTCGGACTCGTCGTCGGACTCGCCGCCGTGCTCGGGCACATCACCTCGCCGTACCTTCGGGGACGCGGGGGCAAGGGGGTGGCGACCGCTGCCGGCGCGGTCCTGGGGGTGCACCCCGCGTGGGTGCTCGTCGTGCTGGCCGTCTGGCTCCTGGTGCTGGCGGTCGGCAGGTGGGTCGCGCTGGCGTCCGTCTGCGCGTCGGTGGCCGTCCTGGTCACCGCGCTGGTCGCTGGACAGGACCGCGGGTGGGCCGCGGCCCTCGCCGTGCTCGTCGTGGTCCGGCACACCGGCAACCTTCGGGCTGGGCGTCGTCCACAGCGGGCCTGACCGTCCACAGACCTGCTGGTAGGCGGCGGATCGCCAGGGCGCCGTCCCTAGCGTCGCCCGGTGCCCTTCCGACCTGCCGAGCCCGACCCTGACGTCGTCGAGCGCCTGCACGGCCTGACCGGGGTGCCCACCGGATCATCAGGGGGCTGGGTGCCGCAGCAGCCCGACCTCGCCGACGAGACCTCGGTGCGGCAGGTGCTGACGCGCGGTCGGTGGGACCCAGGGCGCCGCGGGGTGCTCGCGCTGCTGCTCGTCGCGGTCGTCGCGGCGGGGGTGGCCGGGGTGCTGGTCCTGCGTGGCCGTCCGAGCGAGGTGCCGGCGACCGTGCCACCGGTGCCCGGCACGGGTGCGCGGTCCTCCGCGGCGCCCGGTGCGGAGATCGTCGTCGACGTGGCGGGCAAGGTGCGTCGGCCGGGACTGGTGCACCTGTCGCCGGGGTCCCGCGTCGACGACGCGCTTCGCCGTGCCGGAGGGGCGCTTCCCGGGGTGTCCACCACGGCGCTGAACCTCGCGCGCAAGCTGACGGACGGCGAGCAGCTGCTCGTCGGTGTCACGGCCCCGATCGGTGCGGCCGGGGGACCGGGAGGGGCACCGGGGTCGGGCCTGCTGGACCTCAACGCGGCGACCGCCAAGGACTTCGAGGAGCTGCCCGGCATCGGCCCGGTGCTCGCCGAGCGGATCGTGGACTGGCGCACCGAGCACGGCAGGTTCGCGTCGGTCGACCAGCTGCGGGAGGTGTCCGGCATCGGTGAGTCCAAGTACGCCAGCCTGAAGGCAAAGGTGCGGGTGTGAGCGGCCGTCCCGCTCTGGACCTACGCCTCGCACCCCCCGCCGCCGCGGCGTGGCTGGTCGCCTGGCTCGGTCGGTTGCTCCCACCGACGTGGCTGCTGGTGGGGGCGCCGGTGCTGGTCGTGGCCGGTCTCGCCCTGCTGACCAGCCGCCGCATCGGTGTCTCCGGTGTCGGCGTCGTCGCGGCGGGTGCGTGCGTCGCCGCGGCAGCAGCGGCGGTCGTCACCGGCGTCCACGTGCAGGCACGCACCTCCGGGCCGCTCGCCGAGGCGGCACGGCGCACGGCGTCGGTCACCGTCGAGGTCACCCTGCTCACCGATCCCCGTGTGGTGCCACCGCGCGGGGACGTGCTGGCCTTCCGCCGGTTGGTCATCGCCAAGGGCCGGGTGACGACCCTGACCACGGCCGGCGTGAGCACGCACCTGCGTCAACCCCTGCTCGTGCTGTCCTCCGACGACTCCCTGCTCGGCCTGCTGCCCAGCCAACGCCTCCGGCTCGAGGGCCGGGTGCGCGCAGCGGACCGCGGGGACGACGTCACCGCTCTCCTGTCCGTGCGCGGGGAGGTCGTGCGGCTCGGCGGGCCCTCGGTGGTGCAGCGGGTGGCAGGGCGCTTGCGCCAGGGCTTGCGCGACGCGACCGACCCGCTGCCGCACGACGAGCGGGGACTGCTCCCGGGGCTCGTCGACGGGGACGTCAGCCGCCTCGACCCGCGGCTGCAGGAAGACTTCCGCACGACCGGGCTCACCCACCTCACAGCCGTCAGCGGGTCCAACGTCGCCGTCGTGGTCGGCGCAGCGCTGCTGCTGTGTCGCTGGGTCGGCCTGGCCCTGCGACTGCGACCGCTCTTGGGTGTGCTCGCGCTGCTCGCGTTCGTGGTGCTGGCTCGCCCCGAGCCCTCCGTGCTGCGCGCCGGCGCGATGGGCGTCGTCGGGCTGCTCGCCCTCGCCGGCGGGACTCGTGCTCAGGCCCCGCCGGCCCTGTGCGCGGCCGTCCTGGCACTCGTGCTCGTGGACCCCGATCTGGCGCCCCAACCGGGGTTCGCCCTGTCGACGCTCGCCACCGCCGGCCTGCTGGTGCTGGCGCCCGTGTGGCGCGACCGGATGGCCCGCCGGATGCCGAGGTGGCTCGCGGAGGCGATCGCCGTGCCGGCGGCAGCGCAGGTGGCGTGCACCCCGGTGGTGGTGGCGCTGTCCGGGTCCGTCGGCCTGCTCGCCGTACCCGCGAACCTGCTCGCCGTCCCCGCTGTCGCTCCCGCGACGGTGCTGGGGGTGCTCGCCGCGCTGGTCGCCCCGGTGTGGTTGCCGCTGGCGCAGGGGTGCGCGTGGCTGGGGTGGGTGCCGACGTGGTGGCTGGTCACCCTGGCACACACCGGCGCTGCCCAGCCGGGAGCGGGGACCACACTGCCTGCGGGGTGGCTCGGCGCGGGTCTCGCGCTGCTCCTGCTCGCGTCGCTCGCCGTCGTCCTGTCGGTGCCCACCCTGCGGCGCCTCGCCGCCGCGACCACGGCAGGGGTCGTCCTCGCGGTGGTCGCCCTCGTCGTCGTACGACCGGGGTGGCCCCCGCCCGGGTGGCTGCTGGTGTCCTGCGACGTCGGACAGGGCGACAGCTACGTCGTCCGGCTCGAGACGGGGGTTCTCGTCGTCGACGCGGGTCCGGACCCGCAGCGGGTCGACCGGTGCCTGCGGCGTCTCGGGGTGACCCAGGTCGCGCTGCTCGTGCTGACGCACCTGCACGCCGACCACGTCGAGGGCGTCCCCGGCGTGCTGCGCGGTCGTAAGGTCGGCGAGGTGGAGATCGGGCCTCTCGACGAGCCCGCGGTCGAGCGGGAGCGACTGCTCGGCTGGCTCGGCGCACGCGGGGTCCCGGTCTCCCGGGCCGCGATCGGGGAGGTACGTCGGAGCGGCGATGTCGGGTGGGAGGTGATCGACGCGACGGCGCGCCATGGCACCGACAGCGATCCCAACAACAGCTCGATCGTGCTGCGGCTGGTCACGCACGGGGTGAGCGTGCTGTTCGCCGGTGATCTCGAGGGCGACGCGCAGCGGTCACTGCGCGAGCGAGGCGTGACACTGCAGGCCGACGTGCTGAAGGTCCCGCACCACGGCAGCCGTAAGCAGGACCCTGCCTTCCTCGACGCGGTGCACGCGCAGGTCGCGCTGACCCCGGTCGGCGCGGGGAACCCGTACGGCCACCCCGCGGCCGTGACGCTGCAACGGCTGGCGGTGGACGGGGTGCGGATCTACCGCAGCGATCTCGACGGCGATGTCGCTCTCGCCCTTCGGGACGGCAGCCTGGTCTCCGTGGGTCGCGGCGGGGAGGGGACCGCGGGGCAGCCGGTGGCTCACCACGCCCTCCCGCGGGACACCGGGACCCTCGCGCGTCCCGTCCTCGGGCTCCCGGCCGCGGCCCTCACCCGGTGCGACGCCGTGGCCTTGCCGCCGCGCGCTCCCGCTCCGGGCGCGGCGCCGGTGCGGCAGCGGGGACCGCCCTACGCTGGGGGCATGGCTGCCGACCTCCTCGTCCCCTTGACGCTCGTGGTCGGGGACGAGGAGCTGCTGGTCTCGCGGGCGGTGAGTGCCGTCCTGCGCGCCGCGCGGGCCCGCAACCCGCAGACCGAGGTGGTGGACCTCGACGCGCCAGGCGTCGCTCCGGGGGACCTGGTCGAGGTGCTCAGCCCGTCGCTGTTCGGGGACGAGCGGGTGCTCGTGCTCCGCGGTGTGCAGGACCTCGACAAGGCCGTCGTCGACGAGCTCGTGGCGTACGCCGCCGACCCGCTGCCGGAGATCTGCGTCGTCGCCGTGCACCCCGGCGGGGTGAAGGGCAAGGCGACGATCACTGCGCTGGCCGCTGCGGGTGCGCGACGGGTCGACGCCCCCAAGATCACCAAGGCAGGCGAACGGCGCGACCTGGTGCGCGCCGAGCTCCGCTCCGACGGCCGGCAGGTCGCGGAGGAGGCCGTCACCGCGCTGCTCGACGCCGTCGGTTCCGACCTGCGCGAGCTCTGCTCCGCCGCCAGCCAGCTGCTGTCCGACACCGAGGGACCGATCACGACCGAGGTGGTGGCGCGCTACCACCGCGGAAGGGCGGAGTCGAGCGGCTTCGCCATCGCCGACCGCGCGGTCGACGGTGACCTCGCCGGTGCGCTCGAGCTGGCGAGGTGGGGTGAGGCGACCGGGCTCGCTCCGGTCCTCGTGACGTCGTCGTTGGCCAGCACACTGCGCGCCGTCGCCCAGGTGGCCGGCGCCGGTCGCCAGCCGGCGCACCAGCTCGCCGGTCAGCTCGGCATGCCTCCGTGGAAGGTCGAGAAGACCCAGAAGCAGGCACGGGGCTGGCGGCCGGAGGGCCTGTCCGATGCGCTGCAGGCCGTTGCCGTGGCCGACGGGGAGGTCAAGGGCGCTGGCGTCGACGCGGCCTACGCCGTCGAGCGGGTGCTGTTCGCCGTGGTCCAGGCGCGGACCAGCACCCGATGACCGACCCGCAGACCGACCCGCAGGCTGGGCCTGACGGCAAGCACCCGCTCTACCCCCGGCTGCTCCGGTTGCAGCACATCCACCCGAACAGCTGGCAGCGTGCGGTGCTGGGCGAGGGCATGGTCGCCGCCGGTGCGCTGCTGGCGATGGCCGACCTCGCCTCCGCCTGGTCGATCGTCGTGCTCCCGGTGGCCGTGGGCGGCGTGGTGAAGTGCCACGACCTGCTCGCCGGCGCGCTGCACGCCCGTCACCTGCCCTGAGCAGCACGAAGGCGCCGTACCCCCGGAGGGGCCCGACGCCTGCGCGGGACAGCGACCTACTTGGCGGCGAGCTCCGCGGCCTTCTTGGCCATCGCGGACTTGCGGTTCGCGGCCTGGTTGCTGTGGATGACGCCCTTGCTGGCCGCCTTGTCGAGCTGACGGCTCGCGGTCTGCATCGCGGTCGTGGCAGCAGCGGCGTCGCCGGACTCCGCGGCCTCGCGGAACTTGCGGACCGACGTCTTCAGTGCGCTCTTGACCGACTTGTTGCGCAGGCGCGCCTTCTCGTTGGTCTTGATGCGCTTGATCTGGCTCTTGATGTTCGCCACTGCGGAAGGGTCCTCGTCTGAGCAGTCTGTGAAGCAGGTCGGTTCACGGAAGGTGTCACGGAAGGTGTCACGGAAGCAGAGGCATGCAGCAGCGACGCCGCATGCGGTCGAGCAAGACTAGCAGCCAGCGGGGTGGGGCAAGCCCGGGCGAGGAGCGCTCCGGCCCGATAGGTTCACCGGACGGCCCTGCGCAGCAGCGGCCGAGCGAGGAAGGCCCAACGAGGAGGTGTCGCAGGTGCAACCGAGTTCACGGCCGTGCAACACCTCCGACACCACGCGTGCCTAGCGTGACGCCGATGGGGGACCTCTTCGACGGCTACGCACGCGGCGCCGCGTGGGACGAGGTCTTCGCCGCGGACGGCACCCCGCACCCGGAGAGCGCGGCGCTCTACGAGGCCCTGCGCGAGATGACCGCGGAGGACCTCGCCAGTCGCAGCACGGCGCTGACCCGTGCGTTCCGCGACCAGGGCATCACCTTCAGCCTGTCGGGTGAGGAGCGGACCTTCCCGCTCGACCTGGTGCCGCGGGTGGTCACCGCCAGCGAGTGGGTGGACGTCGAGCGCGGTGTGCAGCAGCGCGTCAAGGCGCTGGAGATGTTCCTCGCCGACGTGTACGGCGAGCAGGCGGTCGTCAAGGACGGCATCGTGCCGCTGCGCGTGATCGTGAGCAGCAGCGCCCACTGCCGCGCCGCGCAGGGCGTGCGGCCGGCGAACGGCGTCCGGGTGCACGTCTCGGGCGTCGACCTCATCCGCGACGAGGAGGGCAGGTTCCGCGTCCTCGAGGACAACCTCCGCACCCCCAGCGGGATCTCGTACGTCGTGGAGAACCGCCGGGCCATGGCGCGGGTGTTCCCCGAGCTGTTCACCACCCACCGGGTGCGCCCCGTGGCGGAGTACCCCGCCCGGTTGCTGCACGCCCTTCGTGCCTCGGCCCCCGCGGGCGTCTACGACCCCACGGTCGTCGTCCTCACGCCCGGGGTCTACAACAGCGCCTACTTCGAGCACTCCCTGCTCGCCCGCCTCATGGGCGTCGAGCTGGTCGAGGGCCGCGACCTCACCTGTCGCGAGGGCAAGGTGTGGATGCGGACGACGGCGGGCGAGCAGCGCGTCGACGTCGTCTACCGCCGCATCGACGACGACTTCCTCGACCCGCTGCACTTCCGACCGGACTCGATGGTCGGCTGCCCCGGCATCCTCAACGCCGCCCGCCTCGGTCAGGTGACCATCGCCAACGCGGTCGGCAACGGCGTGGCCGACGACAAGCTCATCTACACCTACGTCCCCGAGCTGATCCGCTACTACCTGGGAGAGGAGCCGGTCCTCGACAACGTCGCGACGCACCGGCTCGACGACCCCGACGAGTGCGCCTACGTCCTCGACCGCCTCGACGAGCTCGTGCTCAAGCCCGTCGACGGCAGCGGCGGCAAGGGCCTGGTCATCGGTCCGCAGGCCAGCGACGAGGAGCTCGCTGCGCTCGGTACGGCGATCCGCACCGACCCGCGCGGCTGGATCGCTCAGCGGGTGGTGCAGCTGTCGACCAGCCCGACGAGCGTCGGCGACCGGCTGGCACCGCGGCACGTCGACCTGCGCCCGTTCGCGGTCAACGACGGCACCGACATCTGGGTGGTGCCGGGTGGGCTGACCCGCGTCGCGCTGCCGGAGGGCTCGCTGGTCGTCAACTCCAGCCAGGGCGGCGGCTCCAAGGACACCTGGGTGCTCGCCGGCGACCACGGTCCGGCGGAGGGTGACGCCGACGAGCCGATCCTCGGGCGTCGGCCAGCTCGACCGACTACGCCCTCGACCGCGGCCCCTGGCAGGACCAGCAGCAGCAACAGCAGCAGGGGGCGACGTCGTGCTGAGCCGAGTCGCCGAGTCGCTCTACTGGATCGGTCGCTACGTCGAGCGCGCCGAGGACACCAGCCGCCTGCTCGACGTGCACGTCCAGGGCCTGCTCGAGGACCCCTGGGTCGACCAGCTCGCCGCCTGCCGTGACCTGCTGTCGGTCATGGGCGTCGAGGACGAGGACGCGCCGACCGACGTGCGCGGCACGACCGACCGTCTCGCCTTCGCCAGCGGGGACACCAGCTCCATCGTCGGCGCGCTCGCCGCGGCGCGCGAGAACGCCCGGGGTGTGCGCGAGGCCCTGTCGAGCGAGCTGTGGGAGGCCATCAACGCGACCTACCACGCGCTCCCGAGCCAGCAGGCCGCGCGCGGAGCGGCACGGCCCGGGCGGGTTCTTCCGCTACGTCCGCGAGCGCGGCGCGGTGGTCGAGCGGGCTGCTCGACAGCACCATGCCGCGCGACGACGGCTGGCGCTTCCTCGTGCTCGGCCGCTCCCTCGAGCGCGTCGACATGACCGCCCGCCTGCTGTGGGCGCGGGGGCAGCAGCGCGGCTCGAGCTCGGGCTGGATCGGTCTGCTCAAGAGCTGCAGCGCGCACGAGGCCTACCTGCGCACCTACCGCGCCGCCGTCGAGCCGGACCGGGTCGTGGAGTTCCTCGTGCTCGACCGGCTGTTCCCGCGATCGATCTACGCCGCTCTGTCGCAGGCCGAGCGGTGCCTGGCCGAGCTCGACCCCGGCATGGGCCGGGTCGGCGTCGACGCGGTGGCCCGTCGCCTGCTCGGTCGCGCCCGCACCGACCTGGAGTACCGCGTCTCCGCCGGCCTGATGGCCGACCTGCCGGAGCTGCTCGAGGGGCTGCAGATGACCTGCGCCGACACCGGGTCGGCGCTCGCCGCGCGCTACTTCCACCACACCGCCGCCCTGTCCTGGAGCGACGCATGAGCATGCGCCTTCAGGTGGTGCACCGCAGCGAGTACGCCTACGACACCGAGGTGGTCTCGTCCTACAACGAGGTGCGCCTCGTCCCGCAGACCGGCCTCGCCCAGCTGACCCTGTCCAGCGCCGTCGCACCCGTCCGGACGCGCCGCAGCAGCGCTACTGGGACTACTGGGGCACGCAGGTGGTGGCCTTCGACGTGCACGTGCCGCACACCAGCCTCGAGGTCACCTGCACCTCGGTCGTCGACACGGCCAACGCCAGCCCGCCGCCGGAGGTCGACTGGGCGTCCTCGACGACGCCCGCGACCTGCACCCGGAGCTGGTCGGCGCGAGCCCGCGCACCGAGCCCGACCCCGAGCTCGTCGAGCTGTGCGGCAACGTCACCGGATCGCCGTACGACGTCCTGCTGGGCGTGGCGGAGCTGGTGCACGGGCGGGTGGCCTACGTGCCCGGGAGCACCGGGGTCGGGACCCGCGCCATCGACGCCTGGGGACTGGGCAAGGGCGTGTGCCAGGACATCGCCCACGTCACGCTCGCGGGACTGCGCTCGCCGGGGCATCCCGGCGCGCTACGTGAGCGGCTACCTGCACCCGAGCAAGGAGCCCGAGGTCGGAGCCACGGTCGCCGGGGAGAGCCACGCGTGGGTCGAGGCGTGGCTGGGCGGCTGGTGGGGCTTCGACCCCACGAACCTGGCACCCGCGGGGGAGCGACACGTCGTCGTGGCCCGTGGCCGTGACTACACCGACGTCTCACCCATCAAGGGCGTGTACGCCGGGGGTGGTGCGCAGCACCTGTCCGTGAGCGTCATGGTCACCCGACTGGGTTGAGAACGAAAGGGGCGTCATGCGTCAGGCCTATCGGGCAGCGCGGGTGTTCGACGGCCACCAGGTGGTCGGGGCGGCGACCGTCGTGGTGGTGGACGGCCGGGTGGAGGCCGTGGAGCAGCGCGCCGTGCCGGACGCCGTGGACCTCGGCGACGTGACGCTGATGCCGGGACTCGTGGACGCGCACGTGCACCTGGCTTTCGACCCCTCATCGACCGACGTGGTCGGCTCCTTCTCGGTGTCGGACGACCAGCTGCTGGCCCGGATGCAGGACAACGCGGCGGCGCAGCTGGCGGCGGGGGTGACCACGGTCCGCGACCTGGGCGATCGGGACTTCCTCGCCCTCCGGGTCGACAGTCCGCTCACCGTGCTCGCGAGCGGTCCACCGCTCACGCCGGTGCAGGGTCATTGCTGGTTCCTGGGCGGCGAGGTCACGGGGTTCGCGCAGATGGCACGGGCGGTCGAGGAGCGGGCTGCTCGGGGCTGTCAGGTGGTGAAGGTGATGGTCAGCGGGGGCAACATCACCCCCGGCAACTCCCCGTTCGAGCCGCAGTTCCACAACCCGGACCTGCGCCAGCTCGTGGACCTTGCCCGCTCCCTGGGGCTGCAGACGGCCGCGCACGTGCACGCGGCCGGTTCGGTGATCGACGCCCTCGACGCCGGCTTCGACACCCTCGAGCACGTGACGTTCATGACGCCGTCGGGGGTCGGTGCGACGCAGGAGGTCCTGCAGCGCATCGTGGACAGCGGCGTCGTGGTGAGCGCGACCCTCGGTGCGCTCCCGGGCGCCGTGCCGCCGCCGGCGATCGCGCAACGTCTCGAGGCCGTCGCGCAGAACCACGCGTGGTTGGTGGGCCACGGCGCTCGTTTCGTCGTCGGCACAGACGCCGGGGTGGGGCCGGCCAAGCCACACGGCGTGCTGCCCCACGCGACCACTGACCTCGCGCGGGCCATCGAGGGGGTGGCGGTGCTGCGGATGCTCACCTCGGTCGCGGCCGAGGCGCTCGGGCTGGCGGGGCGCAAAGGGGTGCTCGCCCCAGGCGCTGACGCTGACCTGCTCGCCGTACGCGGCGACCCCACGACCGATCCCGAGGCCCTCCACGACGTCGTCGGCGTCTGGGCCGGTGGCGAGCCGGTGCGCCGATAGACTGGCTCGTGCCCATTCCTGGCGGTCTCGCCACCCCGCAGGAGATCATCCGCAACTTCTGCATCATCGCCCACATCGACCACGGCAAGTCGACGCTGGCCGACCGGATGCTCGAGGTCACCGGGGTCGTGGATGCGCGGCAGATGCGCGCGCAGTACCTCGACAAGATGGACATCGAGCGCGAGCGCGGCATCACCATCAAGGCGCAGAACGTCCGCCTGCCCTGGACCGCCGACGACGGCAAGTCGTACGTCCTCAACATGATCGACACCCCGGGTCACGTCGACTTCACCTACGAGGTGTCCCGGTCGCTGGCTGCCTGCGAGGGCACGCTGCTGCTCGTCGACGCCGCGCAGGGGATCGAGGCGCAGACCCTCGCCAACCTCTACCTCGCGCTCGAGAACGACCTGCACATCATCCCGGTGCTCAACAAGATCGACCTGCCCGCAGCCCAGCCGGAGAAGTACGCCGAGGAGATCGCCAAGATCATCGGCTGCGAGCCCGACGACGTGCTGCGCATCAGCGCGAAGACCGGCGTGGGCGTCACCGACGTGCTCAACACGATCGTGCGCGACGTACCCCCGCCGATGGGGGTGCTCGACGCCCCCGCCCGGGCGATGATCTTCGACTCGGTCTACGACTCCTACCGCGGGGTCATCACCTACGTGCGCGTCATGGACGGCCAGCTGTCCACCAAGGACCGCGGCCTGATGATGTCGACCCAGAACGCGCACGACATCCTCGAGGTCGGGGTCGTCAGCCCGGAGATGATGCCGACGGAGTTCCTGTCCGCCGGCGAGGTCGGCTACGTCATCCCAGGCGTCAAGAACGTCCGGCAGGCGCGCGTCGGCGACACGCTCACCACGGTGCGCAACCCCGCGGGGCAGTCCCTCGGCGGCTACCGCGACCCCCGGCCGATGGTCTTCTCCGGCCTCTACCCGTTGGACGGCTCCGACTACCCGGCGCTGCGTGAGGCGCTCGACAAGCTGCGCCTGAACGACGCCGCGCTGGTCTACGAGCCGGAGTCCTCCGCCGCGCTCGGCTTCGGCTTCCGCGTCGGCTTCCTCGGGCTGCTCCACCTCGAGATCGTGCGCGAGCGGCTCGAGCGCGAGCACGGCCTCGACCTGATCTCCACGGCACCGAACGTCGTCTACAACGTGGTCCTGGAGACCGGCGAGAGGATCGTCGTCACCAACCCCAGCGACTGGCCGACCAAGGGCAAGATCGCCGAGATCTACGAGCCCGTGGTCAAGGCGATGGTGCTGCTGCCGAGCGAGTTCGTCGGCACCGTGATGGAGCTCTGCCAGGGCCGGCGCGGGGTCCTGCTGGGGATGGACTACCTGTCCGAGGACCGCGTCGAGCTGAAGTACACGATGCCGCTCGGCGAGATCATCTTCGACTTCTTCGACCAGCTGAAGTCACGCACCCGCGGCTACGCCTCGCTCGACTACGAGCCGGCCGGCGAGCTCGCGTCGGCGCTGGTGAAGGTCGACATCCTGCTGCAGGGCGAGCCGGTCGACGCCTTCAGCTCCATCGTGCACAAGGACAAGGCCTACGCCTACGGCAACTCGATGACGACCAAGCTCCGCACGCTCATCCCTCGGCAGGGCTTCGAGGTCCCGATCCAGGCCGCGATCGGTGCGAAGGTCATCGCCCGCGAGACGATCAGCGCGATCCGCAAGGACGTGCTCGCGAAGTGCTACGGCGGTGACATCACCCGCAAGCGCAAGCTGCTGGAGAAGCAGAAGGAGGGCAAGAAGCGGATGAAGATGGTGGGTCGCGTCGAGGTCCCGCAGGAGGCGTTCATCGCCGCGCTGTCCACCGGCGAGGAGAAGGCCAAGTAGGAGTGACGGGTGCCGGCCGTGAGTCATGCCACACCTCAAGATCACGCGAGCGCTGTCGATGACTAGTCCGTACGGGCTAGCCTGACGACAACCCCAGACCGCTTCCCCCCCGACTGATCGGTGCCCTGACTCATGTCCCGGACCCCCTCAGGCCGGCTTCGACGTCGTGCTCTCCTCACGACCGCTCTCGCCACCTGCTCCTCCCTGCTCATGCCCCATGCCGTCGCCTCGGCCAACACGGTCTCCCCCCGCGGGAGCACCGGGATCTGGAAGCAGGTCCTGCGCGAGGACTTCAACGGCGCGCTGAACGAGAAGCGCTGGGGGACCTACACCGGCTTCCCCGGCGACCACGGCGTCTGGAAGCCCAACCACGTCGAGATGCACGGCGGACAGGCCTGGATCCACGGCTACCGCGAGGGGACGGACTTCGTCACCAGCGGCATGATGCTCACCAGCCTGCCGCAGACCTACGGCAAGTACCGCGTCCGCGCCCGCTTCGACCGGGCGGACGGCATCGGACACGTGATGATGCTGTGGCCCGTGTCCGGCTGGCCGCCGGAGATCGACTTCAGCGAGGCCGAGGGTCCCGAGGGCCGCACGATGGCCACCGCCCACTGGGGCACCGAGAACAGCCAGCAGCACGCCTTCGTCAACGTGGACATGCGCCAGTGGCACACGTACGGCGTCGAGTGGGCGCCGAACGTGATCCGCTACACGCTCGACGGACGCGTGTGGGCGACGATGACCGGCAAGGCGGTGCCGCACCAGCCGATGCGCCTGGTGATGCAGACCGGTGCCAACAAGGCCATCGGGCCGATCAGCGCGTCGCAGCCGCGCGACGTGACCTTCGCGATCGACTGGGTGACCGTCTACCGCTACGGCTGAGCCAGCAGGTCGCGGACGTGGCCGGTCTCGTTGAGGCTGACCACGCCGCGCCGGCCGTCCCGGGCTGCGCCCACCCTGGTCACCGAGGCGTACGCCGGGGCGAACCACAGCGGGCGCTCCTGGGACAGCACATGACCGGCGTACGCGTTGATCGTCCCGCTGTGGCTGAACAGCACGGCCCGCCCGCCGGGGTGCGCCGCGACGACGCCCTCGACCGCGTCGACGACACCCGCCCGGAACGCGAGCGGGTCGACCGACGGGTGCAGCTCGCCGCGCACCAGCTGCTGCCAGCGCTCGTCGGCCTCGGCCCGAAGCTCCTCCACGGGGACGTAGGAGCTGTGCCCGCTGTCGAACTCGTTCAGCCCGTCCACCACCGTCACGGGCAGACCGAGGGCCGCCGCGAGCGGCTCGCTCGTCTCCCGCGCCCGCCGCGCCGGACTGGAGTAGACCGCGTCGACCCGCTCCCCGCGCAGCGCCTCGACGACGCGGGCTGCCTGCTGCCGGCCGAGATCGGCCAGCCCAGGGTCGGCGGGCGAGCCGTCGTGGGTCGCGTCGATGCGCACCGGTAGGGCGTGGCGGACCAGCACGAGCTCCATGGAACGGGCAGCGTAGTGACCCGCGGCTAGCCTCGGCGGGTGCCTGGAGCCCTGCCCGCCGGTGAACCGGTCCCCATGGACGGCTCCCTGCCCGCCGGGGTCGTTGTCGGGGATGCGCTCGGCGTGTACGTCCACGTGCCGTTCTGCCGGACGCGCTGCGGCTACTGCGACTTCAACACCTACACCGACCTCGACGGCCAGCAGGCGTCGTACGCCGAGACGGTGGTGCGCGAGCTCGGCCTCGCGCGTCAGGTGCTCGGCGAGACGCCCCCGGTGACGACCGTGTTCGTCGGTGGCGGAACCCCGACGCTGCTGCCCGCCTCGGACCTGGCGCGGGTCCTGCAGGCTGTCCGCGACGAGCTCGGACTGGCGCCGGATGCCGAGGTCACGACGGAGGCGAACCCGGACTCCGTCGACCCCCGGTCGCTTGCCGCGTTGCGGGAGGCCGGGTTCACCCGGATCAGCCTGGGCATGCAGTCCGCGGTCCCGCACGTGCTGGCGGTGCTGGATCGGACCCACACGCCGGGACGGCCGGAGCAGGCGGCGCGGGAGGCGCGCGCGGCCGGCTTCGAGCAGGTGTCGCTGGACCTCATCTACGGCGCCCCGGGGGAGTCCGAGCAGGACTGGCAGACCTCGCTGGACACTGCCCTCGCGGCCGAGCCGACGCACGTCAGCGCCTACGCGCTCATCGTCGAGGAGGGCACCCGGCTCGGTGCGCAGGTCCGGCGGGGCGAGGTGCCGATGCCCGACGACGACGTGCTCGCCGACCGGTACCTCCAGGCCGAGCAGGCGCTCGCCCCCCTGGGCTGGTACGAGGTGTCGAACTGGGGGCAGCCCTGTCGGCACAACGTCGGCTACTGGCGCGGCGGCGACTGGTGGGGGGCAGGACCCGGGGCGCACAGCCACGTGGGCGGGGTGCGGTGGTGGAACGTCAAGCACCCGACGGCGTACGCCGCGCGACTGCGACAGGGCCTCAGCCCTGCGCAGGCCCGGGAGGTGCTGACCGACGAGGACCGGCGGGTGGAGCGGGTGCTGCTGGAGCTGCGGCTGGCCGAGGGGCTCGACCTCGACGTGCTGCGCGAGCCAGGACGCCACGCCGCGCGCGCCCACGCCGAGAACGGCCTGCTGGTCCCGGACCGGTTCGCGGCTGGTCGGGCGGTGCTGACCCTGCGGGGACGTCTGCTCGCGGACGCCGTCGTGCGCGACCTGGTGGACTGACGGACTAGTGCACGAGCCGGATCGTGAGCGGGTAGCGGTACGCCTCGCGCCGGCCGGCCGCCACGGCCGCCACGATGGCGAGGACCGTGCCGCCGACGATCACCGCGATCAGGGTGAAGAAGCCCACGATCACGAAGAGCAGCGGGATCGAGATCACCGCGTAGAGGCCCATGCTCAGGTGGAAGTTCAGGGACTCCACCGCGTGGTGCCGGGTCATCTGCTTGGTCGGGTCGTCCTTCACGACGAGGAACAGCACCAGAGGTCCGAGCAGGGCGAAGGCGAACCACGACAGGTGCACCAGCACGCTGAGGGTGGTGTCCTCCGCGGGGGGGTAGCCGCCGCCGTACGGGGGAGGCGGGGGCGGGGGAGAGCCGGGCGGCGGGTCCCACGGGGGCTGCGTCATGCCGGGAACCTAGCGCGGGAGCCGGTGACCGACGGCACAGGCGTGCGAGCCCGTCGGGGCGGGTCGTACCGGTAGCCTGGGCGCAGGACCTCCTGTCCTCGCCAGTCGGGCACCCCTTGCCCGCATGGTCGCTCGTGTGTCGTGCCCCGTTCGCCGGATGTCTTTCCGGTCCGGACCTGCCGCTTCCCACCTTCGCAAGCGGCCCCGCACCACAGCACACGAGCCCGACGGAGTCACCTGTCATGCCTGCCCTTCCCCCTGCCCGTACGCCCTCCCGCCCGACGTCGGGGCGTTCGACGTCCGGCCGCCCCGCCTCTGCCGGCAGCGCCTCCCGCGGTCGCAGCCAGGGCCGCTCCTCCGGCCGCAGCCGGGCGAGCGCCCCGCGCGTCGTCGCGGTCAGCCCGCTGGAGACCGCCCTCGACGCGGCGGCGGCCCTGTCCGCCGTACAGGCCGACGCGCCGGTTCCCACGTTCGCCGAGCTGGGTCTGCCGGACCGCCTGGTGCAGGCGCTCGCCCGCCGCGGCGTGACCGCCCCGTTTGCCATCCAGGCCAGGGCGCTGCCCGACGCCCTCGCCGGCCGCGACGTCCTCGGACGCGGCCAGACCGGCTCGGGCAAGACGCTCGCCTTCGGCCTGCCCCTGCTCACCCGACTGGTCGGCGGCACCCGCCTGCCCAAGGCGCCCCGCGGACTGGTCCTCGTGCCCACCCGCGAGCTCGCGCAGCAGGTCCACGACGCGCTCGCCCCCCTCGGCCAGGCGCTCGACCTCAAGGTCATGACCGTGTACGGCGGAACGTCCATGGGACGTCAGGTCGACCAGCTGCGTCGCGGTGTCGACCTCGTCGTCGCCACCCCCGGACGGCTGCAGGACCTCGTCGACCAGCGCGAGTGCGACCTGTCGCAGATCGAGCTCACCGTGCTCGACGAGGCGGACCACATGGCCGACCTCGGGTTCCTGCCCGCCGTCACCGCGCTGCTGGACCTGACCCCGACGACCGGCCAGCGGATGCTGTTCTCCGCGACGCTGGACCGCGGCGTCGACCGGCTCGCCACCGGCTACCTCAGCAACCCGGCCGTGCACGCTGTCGCAGCGGCGGCCAGCACCGTGGACACCATGGACCACCTGGTCTTCGCCGTCGGTCGCGAGGCCAAGGTCGCGATCGCCGCCGAGATCGCCACCCGCCCGGCCCGCACGCTGTTCTTCGTCCGCACCAAGCACGGCGCTGACCGCCTCGCCGCGCAGCTGTCCACCGGCGGGACGAACGCCGTTGCCCTGCACGGCAACCTGACGCAGCACGCCCGCAAGCGCGCGCTCGACGCGTTCGCCGGGGGGAGCACCCGGGTGCTCGTCGCGACCGATGTCGCCGCCCGTGGCATCCACGTCGACGAGGTCGACCTCGTCGTGCACTTCGACCCGCCGGCCGACCACAAGGACTACCTGCACCGCTCGGGCCGTACGGCGAGAGCCGGTGCCCGAGGGACCGTGCTGTCGCTGCTCATGTCCGGCGAGGTGCGCGACCACCAACGGCTGCGCGAGCAGGCAGGCGTCGACGTCAGCGCCGTCACCGTCGTTCCCGGCCACCCTGCCGTCCGTGCGGTTGCCGAGTCCGGGGACCCGGTCGTCGTGACCTACGTCCCGCGCCCGGAGAGCCCGCGTCGGGAGCGGGACCGGTACCCGCGCTCGCGCAGCACGAGCAGCGCCCGTCCGGCGCGTGTGACGCGGGGTTCCGCGGGGTAGGCACTCACCGATCTGTGGTCTGAGGCGGGCGAGGGGGTTGTCGTGAGCGCACTGCACGCGAGCGTCGACCTCGTCCCGCACATGACCGCGGCCAGGACCGCCCGCCGTTCTGCGTCCGAACTGCTGCTCCTCTGGTCGGTCCCGTCCGGTCTGGTCGAGGACATCGCCCTGGTCGTCAGCGAGCTGGTCACCAACGCCGTGCAGCACGCCCACCAGGACGCGCCGATGGAGCTCGTGCTCACCCTGACCGACCAGGTCGTGCGGGTCAGCCTCAGCGACGGCAGCCCGGACCACCCGCGCCGGCGCGAGGCGTCCGCCACGGATGAGGGCGGCCGGGGCATGGCCATCGTCGACGCGCTGGCCGACCGGTGGGGTGTCGCACCGCAGCCGGTCGGCAAGTGCATCTGGTTCGAGATCGACCTGCAGCAGCCGCGGGTCCGCCACGGCGCGCGCGGCTGAGCCGGAGCAGCCGGTTCGCCGTACACTTGGCACTCGACTCAGGTGAGTGCCAGTCGCGGGTTGCCAGGAGGTGGAGCGGGTGCTGGACGACCGCAAGCTCGAGGTGCTGCGCGCGATCGTCGAGGACTTCGTGTCCACGAACGAGCCGGTCGGCTCCAAGAGCCTGGCCGAGCGGTACGGCCTCGGCGTGAGCCCGGCGACCGTGCGCAACGACATGGCGGCGCTCGAGGACGAGGGGTTCATCACCCACCCGCACACCAGCGCCGGTCGCATCCCGACCGTCCAAGGGCTACCGGCTGTTCGTCGACCGCCTGTCGAGCGTCAAGCCGTTGTCGCCGGCGGAGAAGCGCGCGATCCAGACCTTCCTCGAGGGGGCGGTCGACCTCGACGACGTCGTGCACCGCAGCGTGCGCCTGCTCTCGCAGCTCACCCAGCAGGTGGCGGTGGTGCAGTACCCGTCGCTGAGCCGCTCGGTCGTCCGGCACCTGGAGATCGTGCACCTGGCGCCGAACCGGCTGCTGCTGGTGCTCATCACCGACACCGGCCGGGTCGAGCAGCGGGTGCTCGAGCTGCCCGGGCTGGTCAGCGAGGAGGACGTGTCGGCGCTGCGGGAGGTCTTCGGGCCCCGGCTGCACGGCGCCCGCCTGGTCGACGCGCCCGCGCGCGCTGGAGGACCTGCCCGACGCGGCGCCTCCGTCGCTGCGCCCGGTGCTGACCTCGGTGCTGTCGGTCGTCCTCACCACCCTGGTCGAGCGGCCGGAGGAGCGCATCGCCATCGGCGGGACCGCCAACCTCACGCGGCACGCCCTGGACTTCCCGCAGACCCTCCGGCCGGTGCTCGAGGCGCTGGAGGAGCAGGTCGTGCTGCTCAAGCTCATCGGTGAGGTCAACGACCCCACCACCGTGCACGTGAAGATCGGCGAGGAGAACAGCGTGGAGGGACTGCGGTCCACCTCAGTGGTGACCGTCGGGTACGGCCTGACCGGGACCGAGGCCGTCGGCGGCCTCGGCGTCGCTCGGCCCGACCCGGATGGACTACGCGGGCAACATCAGCAGCGTGCGGGCCGTGGCGCGTTACGTCGGTGACCTGCTGGCCGGGGCCTGAGCCGTGGCGACCGACTACTACGGCCTGCTCGGCGTGGGCAAGAACGCGACCGACGACGAGCTGAAGAAGGCCTACCGCAAGCTCGCCCGCGAGCTGCACCCCGACGTCAACCCCGACCCGGAGGCGCAGGAGCGGTTCAAGCAGGTCACCGTCCGCCTACGAGGTGCTGTCGGACCCGCAGAAGCGGCAGGTCGTCGACCTCGGCGGTGACCCGCTCGCCTCCGGTGGCGGCGGCGGCGGTGGCAGCCCGTTCGGGCAGGGCTTCGGTGGCCTCGGCGACATCATGGACGCCTTCTTCGGCGGCGGTGGCGGCGGACGTGGCCCGCGCAGCCGCGTGCAGCAGGGCGAGGACGCGCTGCTGCGCATCGAGTGCGAGCTGGCCGAGACGGCGTTCGGCGGGCAGCGCGAGCTGCAGATCGAGACGGCCGTCCTGTGCGGCACCTGCGACGGGCAGGGGACGGCCTCCGGCACGCTTCCGACCACCTGCGAGACCTGCCGCGGCCGCGGTGAGGTCCAGCAGGTCCAGCGCTCCTTCCTCGGCCAGGTCATGACGACCCGCGCCTGCCCCCGCTGCACCGGTACCGGCACGGTCATCGAGCACCCGTGCGGGGAGTGCCACGGCGACGGGCGCGTGCGTGCCCGCCGTACCCTCACCGTGAAGATCCCGGCGGGGGTCGAGGACGGGATGCGCATCCGGCTCGCCGGCGAGGGCGCGGTCGGTCCGGGCGGTGGCCCGTCCGGCGACCTGTTCGTGGAGATCCGCGAGAAGCAGCACCCGGTCTTCACCCGCGACGGCGACGACCTGCACTGCACCGTCACGCTGCCGATGACTGCCGCGGCGCTCGGTACGTCGATGCCGCTGGTCACCCTGGACGGCGAGGAGCAGCTCGACGTCCCCGCGGGGACGCAGCCGCACGAGGTGTTCACGCTGCGCGCCCGCGGGGTGCCGCACCTGCGGGGCACCGGTCGGGGTGACCTGCACGTGCACCTCGAGGTGCAGGTCCCGACCAAGCTCGACGACAAGCAGATGGAGCTCCTGCGCGACCTCGCGACGCTGCGCGGTGAGGAGCGGCCGGGCATGACCGCCCGCTCCGGCGGCGGCGGGCTGTTCGGTCGCCGCAAGAAGTGAGCAACCCGGTCTTCTGGCACCCGGACCTGGACCCTCGGCCTGACTCTCGGCGTGACTCTCGCCTGACTCTCAGCCTGATCAGGACACCCTCGTTCCTGGACGGGCCGGAGGGCCGGCACGCCGCGACCGTACGACGCCTGCGGGTCGGCGAGGTCGTCGACCTGGTCGACGGCCGGGGCACGCGGGTGACCGGTCCGCTGGTCGCCGTGGGCAAGGACCGCGTGACGCTCGTCGGTGACGCAGCGCGTCGTCGAGCCGGCGCCGTCCCCGCGGGTGACCCTGGTGCAGGCGCTGGCCAAGGGCGACCGCGGGGAGCTCGCCGTCGAGCTCGCGACCGAGGTCGGCGTCGACGCGATCGTCCCGTGGGCGGCGGAGCGCTGCATCGTGAAGTGGGACGCCGACCGCGGGCCGAAGGCGCTGGCCCGCTGGCGGTCGACGGCGCACGAGGCGGCCAAGCAGTCCCGCCGCGCGTGGTTCCCCGAGGTCACCGACCCCGTGCGCACGCCGGACGTGGCGGGTCTGCCCGGTCAGCTGCTCGTGCTGCACGAGGACGCCACCGAGGCCCTGTCGTCGGTCGAGCTCACCGGCGACGTGGTGCTGGTCGTGGGCCCGGAGGGCGGGATCGGTGCCGATGAGCTGGCCGTCCTGGGCGGCACGCCGGTGCGCCTCGGGTCCTCGGTGCTGCGGACCTCGACCGCGGGGGCCGCCGCGATCGCGGTGGTCAGCGCTCGGACACGTCGCTGGTAGCGGCGAGCACCGGGTCGGCCTGAGCCACGCCGCGGCGCTTCTCGCGGTACTTCTTGACCAGGTGCAGGGCCACGAACAGCACCACGATGCCGCCGATGACGTAGCCGAAGCCGGAGACGTAGCTGGCCGACGACGTCGCCGACCAGGTAGCCGCCGTACACGCACGCGACGGCCCAGATCGTGCCGCCGAGGACGTTGAAGACGAAGAACGTGCGGTACGGCAGCCGCGCCATCCCGGCAGCGCCGGGGACCATGGCGCGCAGCAGCGCCGTCCAGCGGCCGAAGAACACCGCTGTGCCGCCGCGGCGCTGCAGGAAGCGCTCGGTGACCTCGCCAGCGCTCGTCGCCGATCCGCTGGCCGAGTCGGCTGGCCTGCAGCCGTGAGCCGTAGCGGCGGCCGACGCCGTACCCGACGGCGTCGCCGGTGATGGCGCCGACGACCGCCAGGACGAGCAGCGTGGTCAGGCTGACCTTGCCCTGGCTGGCGAGCACCCCGCCGAAGACCAGCGCGGTCTCGCCGGGGAACACGAAGCCGAGGAAGACGCTCGCCTCGAGGAACGGCAGGAGGAACACCGTCAGGTAGACGACCCAGTCGGGGACGCTCGAGAGCGCGCTCTCGATGAGGCCGGTCATGGTCGGAGGGTAGGTCAGAACCCTGCGAGTTCGCTGGGTGTCACCTCAGGAGCCGGTGAGGCCGAGAGAGACAAGCGTCGCCCGGGTCAGCCCCGCGCGCTGTCCGAAGAGTGCACGCGTGGACGTGTCCGCGGTGTCGGACGGTGCGAGCGGGGGCGAGGAACGGGGTGCGTCACCAGGACGGTTCGGTCGGGCAGCTGTCGGCGGTGCCGACACACCGGCGGACGAAGTCGATGACCTCGTTGCTGTACAGGGTCACGACCTGCCCGCCGTCGTCGGCCGTGATCAGCAGCAGCTGACGTCCGCCCTGATCGGCGCTGCTGGCGACCGCCCGCGCTCCGACCAGCGGTCCCGCGCTCGCCCGTCGACCGTCCGTCCCGAACCGCACCAGTCGGGAGCGGTCCCCGCAGGTCTCCCAGGCGCTGACCTGTGGGGTGAAGGTGGCGGCCACGGCCAGGAAGCACGACCCCTCAGGCGTGAGGGGGATGAGCGCGTCGAGCGATCCCGCCCCGGCGGGCAGCAGCCCGACGGTCCCGGGGTTGTCCTTGGAGCCGACGTCGTTCAGGTGCACCAGCAGTGCTCCGTCGACGGCGACGTCGAGCACCCGAGCGGTGGACCCGGCGGGCACGTCCAGCGCGGTGTCCGTGGCGTCGCGACGGGACACGACCTGCTCGGCACCGGTCGAGCAGGACCGAGACACCCAGGCGAGCGTGCGTCCGTCGTCCGACAACCGGGGAGTCCGGATGTCGGACGCTGAGGGGGCGACGAGGGTGGAGGCGGTGCCCGCGACCAGCTGGTTCAGCCCGCTACGGCACCCCTGGGTGCTCGCCCGCACCCACACCACCGTTCCAGCGTTCCACGCGGGCTCCCGGTCCGCGCTGCCGGTGGGTGGGAAGGTCAGCTGGCTGAGGTGCTCACCATTGAGGCTGTCGTAGAGGCTGATGTGACCGGCGACCGTGGCGGCGAAGGACTCCGCCGACGAGCTCGCGCCGTCGGCCCGGACGACGGGTACGGCGAACAGGCGGGTCAGCGCGCCGTCCTTGGGCGAGAACGTCTGACCGATGACCGCGCCGTAGGTCCACGAGGTGTCGGTCCAGGTCAGCGTCCCGCTCCACGGCGCCTCACGGCCCGCGGGAGCGCCCCCGGTCGCGACCTCCCGACCGTCTTGGGTGAGAAGGGTCAGCCGGATGTTCTCGTCAACCCCCTGCGCGAGCGTGCCGGTCACCGTCAGGGGAGTCGTCACCGCCCCGTTCACTGGCGTCGGGGCGGCCACGTGAGGCCGTTCGGGCTGAGCTGCGCGACGGTCCATGGCCCGTCCGGCACCGAGCTGCTCGAGCGACAAGCACGCCCGATCGACGTGTCTCCCACAGAGACCGAGACGCCCCAGGGTCGCTGGGAGAGCCGGCGCCGATGACCTCGAGGGTGGTCCGGAGGCCGGCCCGGACAGCCGCAGGAAGTCGCGTCAGGAAGGCTCGGCGACTTGCTGGGCCGTCACCAGCGCACGGTTGCGCCGAGGAGTCTGCGCGCCAGGCGGCGGCCTCGGTCGGGGTGGTGAACGGCCAGATCGCCGGTCCGGCGTATCCCTGCTCGGCGGGCGGATCCGACGGGAGCGACGGGTGACGCGCTGCTGCCACCGGGCAGCAGGGCCGACTTGGGGTCGCGGTCGACGGCGAGCACGGCGGTCGCGACAACCCCGACCACGGCGAGCGCGGCGACGGGCGCGAGCACCAGGCGCCTGCGTCGCCGACGGGCCACCCGGGCCTGGATGCGGGACAGGCCGTCTCCGCTCACGGCGACGTCCTCGTCATGCAGCAGAGCGGACAGCCGCTCCTCGGGGGTGCTCATCGGGACTCCTCCAGCAGCGGGCGCAGCGCCTGCATGGCGCGCGAGGTGTAGCTCTTGACCGAGCCGACGCCGCAGCCCATGGCCTCGGCGGTCTGGGCCTCGGTGAGGTCGGCGTAGTAGCGCAGGACGACCGCCTCGCGCTGCCGTCGAGGCAGGGCGTGCAGCGCCTGCAGGACGAGGTCGCGCTGCACGTGGACGAGCGCCCCCGCTTCGGCGGAGGCCATGTCCGGCATCGGTTCCGGCCGGTGCCTGGCCGCGACCTGCCGGCGGCGCAGCCGCGAGCGGGAGCCGTTGACGACCGCCGTACGCAGGTAGGCCTCGGCCTTGGCGGGCTCGCGCAGGCCGCGCCAGGAGCCGGCGACCGCGACGTAGGCGTCCTGCACCACCTCCTCGGCGTTGTCCCGGTCACCGGTCAGGTGCGCGGCCAGCCGCACCAGCCCGCGGTAGTGCGCGGTGTAGAGCGCGGTGAGCGTGTCCTGCTCGGTCATCGCCGCGTCCCCCGCCCTCGTCCGCGAAGCCCCAGAAGCGCTGTCATGGCCCTACCGACGCGCCGCCCCACCGAGAAGGTTGGCACCGCGACCCGAGATCGCGCCGTATCCTGCGGGCCATGTCGTCCGCCCGCCTGCGCGCCCTCGCAGTCGGAGCGACCCTCGTCGCGCTTCCCGTGCTGACCCTTCTGCCCGGCGGTACGACGGACGCCGGTGCCTTGCCGCTGGTGGCCGCCTCGGACGAGCCCACCGATGCGCCCACACCCACCCAGGAGCCAGCCCCCGAGCCGGCGGGCAGCCCCTCGCCCACGATGCTCCCGATCCCCCTGCCGACCCGCACCGCAACCCCCACCCCAGAACCGTCCCAGGACCCCGTGCCCACGACGACCGCGACTCCGAGCGCGGCACCTAGCACCGTGGTCACCCGGTCCGCGGTGACGCGGTCGCCCAGTCCCCGACCGCGCAGCACCTCCGCGACGACGACGTCCGCGCCGACGCTGGCCCCTGTCGACACAGGCGCGATCCCCGTCGCCACGGCGACCCCCTCGGCCTCGCCGGTCGCGGCGATGCGCAAGGCCAGCGAGTCCGACCCGGTCGCCCGCCTCATCGTGCTCGTGGTCCTGGGCGGCGTCACCCTCGGCGCCGCGGGCGCGGCCGGCCTCTACGTCACCCGCCATCGGGAGGGGACCCATGGCTGACTGCGTGTTCTGCGCGATCGTCGCGGGCGACATCCCGAGCACGAAGGTGCTCGAGACCGACCGGGTCCTGGCCTTTCGCGACCTCAACCCGTGGGCGCCGACGCACGTGCTGGTGATCCCGAAGGAGCACCACGCCGACCTCGCCGCCTTGGCGACGGCCGACCCGGCGTACCTGGGCGAGGTCTTCGCCGAAGCAGCCCGGGTGGCCGAGCAGGAGGGGCTGACCGGGGGCTACCGGGTGCTCACGAACACCGGGCCGGACGGCGGTCAAACCGTCTTCCACTTCCACGTGCACGTGCTCGGCGGGCGCAACCTGGGGCTGCTCGTCGGTCCGGCCTGACCCGGTCGGCAGCCGAGGGCGACCGATAGGCTGGGAGCCTGATGTCCGAGAACCCGGCGAGCGCCACTGTCACCACGAAGATCGTCGTGCCCGAGGCGACGCCCATGGTCGCGCTGCTCGGCAGCCGTGACGAGCTGCTCGCGGTCCTCGAACGCGTGCTCGTCAGTGACGTGCACGTGCGCGGCAACGAGGTCACGTTCACCGGTGCCGCGGCGGACAACGCCCTGGCCACGCGACTGCTGGACGCGCTCATCGCGCTGGTCGCCCAGGGGCAGCAGCTCACGGCAGACGCCGTCGAGCGCAGCCTCGCGATGCTGACCGGCAGCACGACCGACCGTCCGGCCGACGTCCTCACCCTCAACATCGTCAGCAACCGCGGCCGCACCATCCGCCCGAAGACGGTCAACCAGCGCCGCTACGTCGAGGCGATCGACGACCACACGATCGTGTTCGGCATCGGTCCGGCCGGCACCGGCAAGACCTACCTGGCGATGGCCAAGGCCGTGCAGGCACTGCAGGCCAAGCAGGTCAACCGGATCATCCTCACGCGCCCCGCGGTCGAGGCGGGGGAGCGCCTGGGCTTCCTGCCCGGCACGCTCACCGACAAGATCGACCCCTACCTTCGCCCGCTGTACGACGCGCTGCACGACATGATCGACGCCGAGACCATCCCGCGGCTGCTGGCTGCCGGGACCATCGAGGTGGCGCCCCTGGCCTACATGCGAGGTCGGTCGCTCAACGACGCGTTCATCATCCTCGACGAGGCGCAGAACACCTCAGCCGAGCAGATGAAGATGTTCCTCACCCGCCTCGGCTTCGGCTCGAAGATGGTGGTGACCGGAGACGTCACCCAGGTCGACCTGCCTGGCGGCACCGTGAGCGGCCTGCGCGTCGTGCGCGACATCCTGGAGGGCGTCGAGGACGTGCACTTCGCGCTGCTGTCCAGCGAGGACGTCGTGCGGCACCGCCTCGTCGGCCGGATCGTCGACGCCTACGCGCAGTACGACGCCGAGCTCGCGAAGACGGTGCGTGCTCCCGGGCGTCGTGACGACAGCAAGCGCGGCCCCCGGTGACCGATGCCCCGTCGTACGCCGCTGACCTCGACCGGCGGATCGCCACCGCGCAGCGGGAGTGGCGCGCCCCGTCGGTCGTTGCCGCCGTCGTCCGGGAGGGCACGGTCTGCTGGTCGGGCGCCGTCGGCTCGGCCGTCGTCGAGCCCGAGGCAGCGCCGGCCGGCCAGGACGTGGCGTTCCGGATCGGGTCGATCACCAAGACCTTCACCGCTGTCCTGCTGCACCAGCTGCGCGACGAGGGACGGCTGGACCTCGACCACCCGCTGGCGGTGCACCTGCCCGGTACGCGCCACGGGCGGCTCACCCTGCGTCGGCTGCTCGCGCACAGCAGCGGGCTGCAGCGTGAGGTCGGCGACATGTGGGTCACCCTCGAGGAGCCGGGCCGGGAGCGGCTGCTCGCCGAGCTCGAGGCCGCCGACCAGGTGCTCCCGCCGGACACCGCTCACCACTACAGCAACCTGGCGTATGCCGTCCTGGGCGAGGTCATCGGCCAGGTCACCGGCAGCAGCTGGGCCGAGCAGGTGCAGCAGCGGCTCCTCACCCCGCTGGGCATGACGTCCACCGGCCTCGAGCCGGTCGGTGCGGCGGCGCAGGGCTACTTCACCGAGCCGTGGGCGGATGCGGTGCATGCCGAGCCTCCGTTCCCGACCGGCGCAGCGGCGCCGGCGATGCAGCTGTGGTCGACCGCAGCGGACCTGGCCCGGTGGGCGGCGTTCCTCGCCGACCCCGACCCGACGGTGCTCGCCGTCGACACCCTCGAGCAGATGCGCCAGCCGCTGGTGGTGTTCGACCCCAGCACCTTCGCGCTCGCCTGGGGAGCCGGGCTGATGCTGCGCCGTCAGGGCGAGCGGGTCCTGCACGGGCACGGCGGTGCGATGCCCGGCTTCCTCGCCGGCTGCTACGCCTTCCGCGACGAGCGGGAGCGCACGGGTGCGGTCGTGCTGACCAACACCGGGCGGTCCGCCGACCCGGAGGGCCTGGCCGCCGAGCTGCTCACGACCGTCCTCGACGCCGACCCCCGCCCGGCTCCCGCGTGGGTCCCCGCGACGGTGCCCGACGAGGTGCGGCCATTGCTGGGTCCGTGGTGGAGCGAGGGTTCCGAGGTCCTCGTGGAGTGGCGCGATGGCGAGCTCACGATGCACGGTCGCGGAGCGCCTGAGCGTCGACGCACCCGCCTGCGTCGTACGGACGCCAACGCCTTCGAGGCGACGGCGGGACGCGAGCGGGGGGAACGGCTGACCGTCGTGCGGCTCGACGACGGCAGCGTGAGCCACCTGCTGTTCGCCGGCTACGCCTACACCCGCGACCCTCGTCCCTTCGCGGCGCTGGGACTGGGGACGACATGAGGGCCCGATGAGCATCGAGATCCTGAACGAGTCCGAGCACGACGTCGACGAGCGCGCCCTGGTGCTGGTCGCGCGACACGTGCTCGACACGATGGGGGTGTCCCCGCTCGCCGAGCTGTCGGTGCTGCTGGTCGACGAGGAGCGCATGACCGCCGAGCACGTGAAGTGGATGGACGAGCCGGGACCGACCGACGTCATGGCCTTCCCGATGGACGAGCTCGACCTGCGCGGCTCGCGGGGCGCAGGGCCCGCGCACTCGGCGCGCGAGCGCGGGGAGGACGACGGTCCCGTCCTGCTCGGTGATGTCCTGCTGTGCCCGGCGGTGGCGGAGCGACAGGCCACCGAGGCCGGTCACAGCACCGCCGACGAGCTCGAGCTCCTGACGACGCACGGGGTGCTGCACCTTCTCGGGTTCGACCACGGTGAGCCCGAGGAGCACGCCGAGATGTTCGGGCTGCAGGGCGAGCTGCTGGCAGCCTGGCGCGCAGGTCGCGGGTGAGCACCCTGAGCCACCTGGTGACGCCGCTGCTCGCGGCGGCCTTCGTGGTCGTCGCGGCGCTGCTCACCTGCGCCGAGGTCGCGCTCTCGCGGATCTCGCACATCGCCGTCGACGAGCTCGTCGAGGAGGGACGCCCCGGGGCGCTGCGGTTGCAGTCGCTCGTCGCGGAGGGGCCGCGGTCGGTCAACCTGGTCCTGCTCCTGCGGGTGATCTGCGAGATCGCCGCCGTCGGTCTCGTGACGTCGTACTGCCTGGACCGCATCGGGGGAGCGGTCGCGGTGGTGGTGGCCGTCGCGGTGATGACCGTCGTCAGCTACGTCGTCATCGGGGTGGCGGCGCGGACCCTCGGGCGGCAGCAGGCCCCGCGCGTCGCGCTGGCGGCGGCGGGACCGCTCACGGTGCTGACGCGGGTGCTCGGTCCGCTGCCCTCGCTGCTCATCCTGGTCGGGAACGCGCTCACGCCGGGCAAGGGCTTTCGCGAGGGACCGTTCGCCTCCGAGGCCGAGCTGCGTGACCTGGTCGAGCGCGCGCAGCAGCGCGGGGTGGTCGAGCAGTCCGAACGCGACATGATCGAGTCGGTCTTCGAGCTGTCGGACACCATCGTGCGCGAGGTCATGGTGCCGAGGACCGACATCGTCACCATCGAGCGCGGCAAGACGGTCCGGCAGGCGCTGAACCTGCTGCTGCGCAGCGGATTCAGTCGGGTCCCCGTCGTCGGGGACAACACCGATGACGTCCTCGGCGTGGTCTACCTGCGCGACCTGGTGAAGAAGGAGCGCACCGAGGGCGGAGGGGCCCTCAAGGTGGAGGACGTCCTGCGCCCGCCGGTGTTCGTGCCGGAGAGCAAGCCCGTCGACGACCTGCTGCGCGAGATGCAGACCGAGCTCGGGCACATCGCCGTCGTCGTCGACGAGTACGGCGGTACCGCCGGTCTGGTCACCCTCGAGGACATCGTCGAGGAGGTCGTCGGTGAGATCACCGACGAGTACGACCGTGAGGCCCCGGCCGTCGAGGACCTCGACGACGGCTCCCGGCGGATCACTGCCCGGCTCCCCATCGAGGACCTCGAGCAGCTGTACGGCGTGTCCCTGCCGCACGAGGACGTCGACACCGTCGGCGGACTGCTCGCGACGCTGCTGGGGCGCGTGCCGATCCCCGGCGCGACCGCACGCATCAACGGGCTGGTCCTGGTCGCCGAGAGCGCCAAGGGCCGCCGCAACCGCATCGGGACCGTCCTGGTCCGACGCATGGAGGAAGAGAGCACGTGACCCACAGCACCGCCGACCTGACCGACGAGGACGCCAAGATCGTGACGCTGGCCCGCGCGGCCCGCCTGCGCGCGCACGTCCCGCACACCGGCGTCGCAGAGGGCGCGGCCGTGCGTGACACCGACGGGCGCACCTACTCGGCCGCGACGGTCGAGAACGGCGACCCCACCCTGACGACGACCGCCTTGCGCGCCGCCGTGGCCGCGGCCGCCTCCAGCGGCGCGCGCAGCTTCGAGGCGGCGGCCGTCGTCACCGAGGCGCTCGTGGCCGAGACCGACCTGGCCGTCCTGGGAGAGTTCGGGACGGGCACGCCGCTGCTGGTCGCCGGTCCTGACGGCGCACTGCGCGAGACGCGGCACAGCTGATGCACCGCTCCGGCTTCGCCTGCTTCGTCGGGCGTCCCAACGCCGGCAAGTCGACCCTGACCAACGCCCTGATCGGGCAGAAGATCGCGATCACGTCCTCCCGTCCGCAGACCACGCGCCACGCGGTCCGGGGCATCGTGCACCGCGAGGACGCGCAGCTCGTCGTCGTCGACACCCCCGGTCTCCACAAGCCGCGCACCCTGCTGGGGGAGCGGCTCAACGACCTCGTGCGCGAGACCTACGCGAGCGTCGACGTCATCTGCTTCTGCGTCACCGCCGACGACAAGATCGGTCCGGGGGACCGCTTCATCGCCGCCGAGCTGGCGCAGGTGTCCACGCCGGTCATCGCCGTCGTCACCAAGACCGACCTGGTGAAGCCGGACCGCGTCGGAGAGCAGCTGCTCGCCGTGAGCGCCCTGCACGACTGGGCCGACGTCGTGCCCACCAGCGCGGTCGACGGGTTCCAGGTGAAGCTCCTGGAGGACCTGCTCGTCGCCCGCATGCCGGAAGGGCCGCCGCTCTACCCCGACGGCGAGCTCACCGACGAACCCGAGCAGGTGCTGGCGGGCGAGATGATCCGCGAGGCCGTGCTCGAGGGCGTGCGCGACGAGCTGCCGCACTCCATTGCTGTGACCATCGAGGAGATGCTGCCCCGCGAGGGCCGCCCGGACGACCGGCCACTGCTCGACGTCTACGCCCTCATCCACGTGGAGCGCGACTCGCAGAAGGCGATCGTGCTGGGCAAGGGCGGTACCCGGTTGCGGGACGTCGGCATCACCGCCCGCAAGCAGATGGAGACGCTGCTGGGCACGCCGATCCACCTGGACCTGCGGGTGACGGTCGCGAAGGACTGGCAGCGCGACCCCAAGCAGCTCAAGAAGCTCGGCTTCTGACCTCCGTGATCACGGGCTGACCCCTACCCTCGACCGATGGGGACGCCACTGCGCAGTTGGACACTGCGCAGTTGGACACTGCGCAGCTGGACGCTGCCCGCCCCGCGGCACTGGCGGTCCCGGGTCGCCGTGATGCACGCCCTCGTGCTCGTCCTGGTGCTCGCCTTCACGGCGACGACGCTGCCGGGAGTCCGTCCGCGCCCCGGCTTCCGCGTGGACGTCGACGGCTGGCTGCAAGGGACGGCGTACGTCGCCGTGGCCCTTCTCGCTGCCCTGCGGCCGGCTCTGTGCCGGGTCGACCGGCTGCTCTGGACCCTCGTCGCCGTCGGACTCGCCCTGCGCGCAGGCGCCTTCGTGTTCCTGTTCGCCTACCTCCGGCCGCGACACGAGTTCCCGGTTCCTTCCCTCTCCGACGCGGGTTGGCTGGGCATGTGCCTGGCGCTGACAGCTGCGCTCGTCCTCCTCGTGCGGCAGCGCTTCCGGAGCCTCACCGGAGCTGTCCTGCTGGACGCCCTGACCGCAGGACTCACGGTCGGCGCCGTCGGCGTCGCCTGCCTGGCCGGCAGCATCAGCCAGGTCGCGGCGCAGGACGACCGCGCCGCCATCGTCACGGGCCTGCTGTACCCCGCGTTCGACGGGGTTCTGCTGCTGCTCGTCCTCGGCCTCGTGGTCGCCTTCGGCTGGGCGCCGCCTCCCGGGCTGTGGCTGTTCGGCGCCGCCGTCGCCGGTTTCGCCGTGCTGGACGGTGCGTACCTCTACGTCACCGTCCACGCGGGGTTCCTGCCGGGCTCTCCCCTGGCCGGCCTGTCGCTGGTCTCGACCGCCCTGGTCGCCCTGTCGGCGTGGGCGCCCCCGAGCCGGCGGCCCGATCGCGCGGACCCGCTCCCGAGTGTCGTGGTCCCGGTGCTGCTCCAGGCGACGTGTGTCGTCGTCCTCCTGGTGGCCACGCAGCGGGAGGTCCCGACGGCAGCGACGGTCCTGGCCGCACTGGCCCTGCTCGTGTCGTTCTCCCGGCTGGCGCACAGCTGCCGGGTCGTCCTGAGCCTGATCCGTTCCCGCACTCCCGCTCCACCGGCGTACGACGACGGGGAGCTGCGCACCGCGCTGTCCTCCGCCGAGCTGGAGCTGCACTACCAGCCTCAGGTACGGCTCACCGATGGCGCAGTCGTGGGCATGGAGGCGCTGGTGCGCTGGCGGCACCCGCGGTGGGGTCTGCTCGCGCCCGGTGAGTTCCTCGGCGCGATGGAGGCGGCCGGCCTGTCCCACGAGCTGACGCAGACCGTCCTGCAGCAGGCGCTCAAGCAGCAGTGCCTCTGGGCCGCCGACGGTCATCCGGTTCCCGTGTCGGTGAACGTGACCGCGCGTGATCTGCTCGAGCACGACCTCGTCGGCCTGGTGCGGCGCACCCTGGAGCGCTACCGGCTGCCGGGGAGTGCCCTCCAGCTCGAGCTGACCGAGGAGGCGTTCGTCCGCGCGGCCGACGCCGCGGAGGAGGTCATCGTCCGGCTGGCCGCGCTCGGGGTGGGCGTCCAGGTGGACGACTACGGGACGGGGTACTCCTCGCTCGGGTACCTGCGCGATCTCCCGCAGCTGGCGGGGCTGAAGCTCGACCGCTCCTTCGTCGTCGGGCTGGAGGACGACCCCAGGGCCATCGCGATCGTGTCCTCGACGATCCAGCTCGCCCGCTACCTCAGCGTCGAGCTCGTCGCCGAGGGGATCGAGACCGAGCGGGTGCGCGATCGCCTGGCTGTGCTCGGGTGCACGGTCGCCCAGGGCTACCTGTTCGGTCGTCCCGTCCCGGCCGACCAGGTGAGCTTCGCCCCCGTCGCCGCCGCCGTGGTCGTCGGCGTCTAGCGCACCTGCGGTCGTGCGCTCGCGAGAGCCTTCGGCACCTGGCAGAGCCAGCCGAACTGGCTGCTGGGCAGGTTCTGCAGCGCGCTCGGGGACAGGGCCGGCGCAGCGACGGTGTTGCTCAGCGCGCCGATCTTCAGGACGTCGACGCCGCGGGTGAAGTCCGCCACGAACACGTAGCCCCCCGGTCGCCAGTACGACGCCCACACGTTCGCGTCATCGGGTCGGTAGAAGCCGACCTGGCGGATGTGCCGCGGGTCGCGCACGTCGAGGAAGCGGGTGCCCTGCGCGTAGAACGCGGCGGCGAGCAGCCCGTCTCCGCGGTCGGTGAAGTAGTGCGCGCTGTCGCAGCCGCTCGAGCCGGCCTGCTTCTCAGGGGTCCACGTGCTGAGCAGCGTCATCCGGAACTTCTTGGCCGGCGTGGATCGGAACCCCGCACCGCCGTAGGTGTTCTTCAGGTCGTAGGCAGCGAGCTTGCCGCTGCCCTTGCAGTCGGAGCCGGTGACCTCCTCCGTCGCGATGACGGTGTCCCTGAGGTAGCGAGGGTGGTAGCTGTTGTGCATGACGCCACCGCGACCGGTCAGGGATCCGAGGTCGGTGCCGCCACCGGCGTACGGCACGGGGTCGCAGCCGGTGGCCTTCTGGGTCTTGCCGGTCTGTGCGTTGCGGTGCGTGCCGCTCACCCAGTAGCCCTTGACCGCGCCGCTGCCGGACACCCATGCCACGCCCGCGGCGTCGACCTGCACGTCGTGGGTGTAGTCGGTCTTGCCGTCGTTGAGGTCCGCGGCGATCGGGTGGGGGCAGACGACCGGGTGGGCCGGGTCACGCATGTCGAGGGCGTAGACGGGACGGCCACCCCAGTCGGCGGGCTGGGTGGCCGCCTTGGCCGGGCCGGCCGTCCAGGTGTAGTTGCACCCGTCCACGCAGGTGGTCGTGTGCCCGCTCGGGATGAGCGTCATCGACACCTGCCGCATCAGCGCCGGGTTGGACACGTCGATCACCTGGACCGCGCCGTACGGGAAGGCCGTGGTGGCCGGGCTCGTGAACCCCCGCGGGTCACGCGACAGGAACAGCAGCTTGCGCTTGGCGTCGACGTCGACGTCCTCGTTCTCCCAGATGTACTGCGGCAGAGCGCCCACGCGCTTCGGTGCGGACGGGTCGCTGATGTCGTAGCTGAAGATGCCGGTGACCGTCGAGGCGAACATCGTCGTACCGATGAAGTTGATCGAGATCGCGGTGCGGAGCTCGGGGATGTTCGCGAGGAACGTCACCCCCTTGCTGATCGCGCCGGCAGGTGGAGTCGCTGCCTGTGACGGGACAGCGGCCGACACGGGAAGGGCGAGGCAGGCGGCCAGCAGGGCGGTGCGAAGACGGCGCATGGCGAGCGGTTCGACGTCGTGGGGCCGATCCCTGCCGGTGGCGCCGGGGGAAACGCGTCAGGTGCAGATGACGGGGCGACCGAGGTGCCAGCCCTGCCCGAGCGTGACGCCCGCGTCGATGAGCGGAGCGAGCTGCTCGTTGATCTCGATGCCCTCCGCGAGCACCTGCGCGCCCACCTCGTCGGCGAACTGCACGACCGCCCGGACCAGCGCCCGCTGGCGCGCGCTCACGTGGACGTCCCGCGTGAGGCTGGTGTCGAGCTTCACGAGGTCGGGCTGCAGCTGAAGGACGTGGCGCAGGGAGGCGAAGCCGGCCCCCACGTCGTCGACAGCGATGCGCGCTCCGGCGGCCCGGAGGTCGGAGAGCGTCCGCCGCATGAGGGCGTAGTCGCGCACGGCGTCGTGCTCGGTGATCTCCACGACGACCCGGCTGAGGTCGACTGCGAGCAGCAGCGCCAGGACGCGCTCGTCCTCGAGGGAGGCGGGGCTGGTGTTGACCGCGAGGAACTGCGTGGAGGGCAAGTCCTTCAGGCAGCGCAGGGCGGCACCCAGCGTGAGGCACTCGAGCTCGGCGCCGAGGCCGTGCATGGCTGCCGCTCGGAACCACCGGTCCGTGGGCACCCGACCACCGAAGCGCGCCAGGGCCTCCTGCCCCAACGGGTCGAGGGTCAGCAGGTCCCGCACCGGTTGGAGCGCCACCTGCGCCGCACCCCGAGCGACCGTGTCGGCGACCTCGTCCCGCTCGGGCAGGCCTGACTCGTCGAGCGGGGTCACCGACAGCCCCGGCAGCAGCGGCGAGGCCGACCGCAGCTGCCGGACCTCCGTCTCCAGCAGACGCCACCGCCGGGCCTGCGGCCAGAACCCCCGCAACGTCAGCACCGCAAGCCCGAGCGCCGTCACGGTCAGCGTGAGGATCTCCACGGCCCACGGAGCCCAGACCGGCGCAGCACCGTCCTCGCCGCTGACCTGGCGGAGCACGGCGACCACGGGGACGAGCAGCAGGGCGCTACCGACCCACCCCCACGCTCCTCGGTTGCCCTGGGGGACCCGACGGCGCCACCAGACCGCTGCGGCGACGGCGAGCGCCACGGCGGCGGTCAGCACCACCCGACCGGCGCTGCGGAGGCCACCGGCCGCCGTCGTGTCCACGTGCGCGAGGGCCAGCGTGAGGCACGTGACCAGGACCGCGGGGACGGCAAGCAGCGCGGTCGTGCGGTGCCGTAGCCCGGCCGTCAGCACCACCGTCGGCAAGATGACGACCCATGCCACCGACAGGGCGGTGCTGACGTCGCCTGTGCCGCGGTAGGGCGCGGTCCACGTGACCTCCGGCCCGAGCGCACGGGCGAGCGTCAGCGCCCACAACAACCCGAACCCGCCCGCCGCCCAGAGCAGACGACGGTCCTGCGCGATGGCCGACTGCAGCAGCAGCAGGTACGTCGTGAACGCGGTCAGGACCCCCTCGACGACCAGCACAGCGACGTACGCCGCCGCGGTGCTCCGACCGTGCGGGAGCAGCGTCGCGGGGGGAAGGACGAGCGAGGTGGCGATGGCGACGAACAGGCTCAGCGCGGCCGGACCGCTGGTCCATGACTCGGGCGGCTGGGGAGGAAGCGCCCAGCGACCCGGGCGCAGCACGATGCCTCCCGCCACAACACCCCCTCCGTCATGCTTGTCGGACGTCCCCTACCCTGCCACGCTCGTGGGCACGCGTGGCGCAGCGCGCCGAGGCGCGAGCCGGGATAGCGTTTGCGGGTGAGCCTCTACCGGGACGAGGGCGTGGTCCTTCGCGTGCAGAAGCTCGGTGAGGCCGACCGCATCATCACGCTGCTCACCCGCCGGAACGGCCGGGTGCGCGCCGTGGCGAAGGGAGTACGCCGGACGCGCTCGAAGTTCGGTTCGACGGTCGAGCCCTTCAGCCACGTCGACGTGCAGCTCTACGCCGGTCGCAACCTCGACATCGTCACGCAGGCCGAGTCCCTCACGTCGTACGGCGGTCAGCTGGTCGGCGACTACGCGCGCTACACCGCGGGGACGGCGGTGCTCGAGACCGCGGAGCGACTGACCGCTGAAGAGCGCGAGCCGTCGCTGCGGCTCTTCCTGCTGGTCATCGGTGCCCTGCGCGCCCTGACCCAGGACGTCCCCCGTCGCGACCCGTCACTGGTGCTCGACGCCTTCCTGCTCCGGGCGATGTCGGTGTCCGGCTACGCGCCGGCGCTGCACGACTGCGCGCGGTGCGCCGCGCCGGGACCGCACCGTGCGTTCTCGGTACCCGCGGGTGGCGCGGTCTGCGCTTCCTGCCGCCCGCCCGGCTCGTCGTCGCCGAGCCCGGTGGCGCTGCTGCTCATGAGCGACCTCATGTCGGGGGAGTGGGAACCGGCGGAGGCCTCCGAGCCGCGCACCCGCCGGGAAGCGAGCGGGCTGGTCGCCGCCCACCTGCAGTGGCACCTCGAGCGCGGGCTGCGGTCGTTGCCGCTGGTGGAGCGGGCGTGAACCGGGCGCCGACCCCCCACCCGTCCGGCGCACGCGCCCCGGTCCTGCGCGACGTGCCGCGGCACGTCGCCGTGGTGATGGACGGCAACGGGCGCTGGGCCAAGGACCGCGGGCTGCCCCGCACTGCCGGCCACGAGGCGGGCGAGGCCGCGCTGTTCGACCTCGTCGAGGGGGCCATCGAGGTGGGTGTGCGATGGGTGTCGGCGTACGCCTTCTCCACGGAGAACTGGAAGCGCAGCCCTGACGAGGTCCGGTTCCTCATGGGGTTCAACCGTGACGTGATCCGACGGCGCCGTGACGAGATGAACGAGCTCGGTGTCCGTGTGCGTTGGGCCGGGCGCCGACCACGGCTGTGGCGGTCGGTCATCGCCGAGCTCGAGGCCGCTGAGGAGCTGACCAAGCGCAACGACGTGTGCACCCTGACCATGTGCGTCAACTACGGGGGTCGGGCCGAGATCGCTGACGCGGCAAGGGCTCTGGCGCACGACGTGGCTGCCGGCAAGGTCAAGCCGGAGAAGGTCGACGAGCGGCTCCTGGCCCGCTACCTCGACGAGCCCGACATGCCCGACGTCGACCTGTTCCTGCGGACGTCGGGGGAGCAGCGGACCTCCAACTTCCTGCTCTGGCAGTCGGCCTACGCCGAGCTGTACTTCGCCCCGGAGCTGTGGCCGGACGTCGACCGGCGGGTGCTGTGGCGGGCGTGCGCGGCGTACAGCGACCGCGACCGCCGTTTCGGCGGAGCCGTACCCAACGCCACGTGAGGAGATCTGCCATGAGGCTGCACCACATCAACGTCCCGGTGCCACCCGGTGGCACCGACCGGGCGGTCGCGTTCTACGAGCTGCTCGGCCTGACCCGCGTCGCGAAGCCCACCGAGGGCGTCGCGCAGGTGGGTGCGTGGCTGGACCTGCCCGGCGGCGCCACCCAGGTCCATGTCAGCGAACGGGAGGGTGCACCGCATCCCGCCCAGCACTTCGCGCTCCTCGTGGGCGATGCCGACGACCTCGATGCGCTCGTGACAGCGCTGACCGGTGCGGGCCATCCCTGGCGGCCAGGGACGCTGCTGCTCGGTGCCCGCAGGGGCATGACCGCCGATCCGTTCGGCAACGGCGTCGAGCTTCTCGAGCAGGCCCACGAGCAGTAGGTCGGTCGGGGTGGCCCTCTTTCGGGACAACGGTCGGTCAGGGTTGTTCTGTACGGCGGGGGGTCATGTTCGCCGCGTCGAGCTGCTCGAGCTCGCAGGCACGAGGTCGGTCGGGGTGGCCCTCTTTCGGGACAACGGTCGGTCAGGGTTGTTCTGTACGGCGGGGGGTCATGTTCGCCGCGTCGAGCTGCTCGAGCTCGCAGGCATGAGGTCGGCCGGGGTGGCCCTCTTTCGGGACAACGGTCGGTCAGGGTTGTTCTTTCAGGGGCACGACCCTCTCGCATAGTTCAAAATTCGTATACACAGCAGCAGTTTGGACTGATTTTGTCGGTGTCACGGAGTAGTCTCTATGTCATGTCCGAGCTCGCTGCGCCGCTGACCCGCACCGCGCGGGCACGCGCGCGGCTGCGCGTGATCGAGGACCTCGTCGCCCGTCGGGCGCAGCTCGACCACGAGCTGCGGGTGCAGCTGAACGCGTTCGCTTCCGAGGACGTCCTGATCGGGCACCGCGACTACGTCAGTGACGAGCTCGCGTTGGCGTTGTCGGAGAGCTCGGGGACGGCGCAGCGGTGGATCGAGAACGCCCAGCTCTACAGCGCGTTCCCCGCCGTCATGGCCCGGGTCGGGACCCCGGCGTCGCAGGGTGGGTGGAGCGTCCGGCACGCTGATGCGCTGCTCGACACGATCTGCGGCCTCGGCCTGTCCCGTGAGGTGCAGGAGCAGGTCATCGACCTCGTCCAGGGCGCCCACGATGCCCGGACGCCCCATCAGCTGCGGCAGGCCGCCCGCGCTGCGGTGATGGTGCTCGACCCGGACGCGGCAGCCAAGCGGTGGGACAAGGCCAAGCGGGAACGCCGGGTCGGGGCCGATCAGACCGACCCGGGTGGCAACGCGAGCTTCTGGGCCACCGGCACGACCAGTCAGATCGCGATGATCCTGGCGAGCATCGACACCCTCGCCCTGCCCAAGCACCCCGGGGATGAGCGGTCGTTGGACCAGCGCCGGTTCGACACCCTGATGGACCTGATCTGCGGACGCGTCCAGCCCGGGTCGTGGCAGGCGCTGGTGATCGTGAGCCTCGCGACGCTCGAAGGTGGGGACGAGCCAGGAGAGATCCCCGGCCTCGGCCTCATCAGCGCCCCAGAAGCGCGTGAGCTCCTCACCCAGGCCGAGCTGCGCCGGGCTGTCGTCGACGAGCACGGGACGCTCGTCAGCGTCGACAGCACCGTGCACCGCCCCGACCTCCCCGCCCCCACCGCGGAAGACGCGGCCCGGCAGCACGGGTGTGGGCACACCCACCAGACCGAACCCGAACCCGAGGCAGCGCCGGAGGTCCGGCCCGGAGGACCAGGACGACCCGGAGCTCGAACACCTCATCAGCACCCTGACCAGCGACCTCGAGCAGCAGCTCACCGCCCTGCTGCACCACCACGCCCGCACCCACACGCCCGCCGGACACGGCCGGGCCGCGTGGGACGAGGTCCGCGACCGGCGCCTCACCGTCCTCATCACCGTGCCGCCCCACGGACGAGGCGACAGCGACAGCCCAGGCGGCGACGGACCAAGCGGCGGCTCAGGCGAAGGGAGCGGTCCGAGTGGCGGTAGCTCGGGTCCCCCCGGCCACGACCAGCCCGACCACGACCAGCCCGACCACGACCAGCCCGACCACGACCAGCCCGACCACGAGCAAACCGACAACGACGGTCATCCCGAGCCCGAGCCGCCGAGTGAGTCCGACCTGCTCTGGAACGACCACACCCTCGACCGCACCGAACCAGCCGACCAGAGCACGCCGCCGCCCGAGCCGGACGACAGCACCTGCCCCGCCGGCTGCCCGCCCCCGGAGCGAGCACCGCAGGACCCCAGCAGCTGGAGCCACCAGGCGCGGACCCGTGCCCACGCGCGCCTGACCACCGCCGCCGTCGACGAGCGTCCCCTGGACAGCCGCAGCTACGCCCTCCCCCGACGGCTGTCCCGGTTCATCAAGACCCGCGACCTCACGTGCACGTTCCCAGCCTGCCGACGCCTCGCCCGCGACTGCCAGAGCGACCACCTCGTGCCCTGGCCACAAGGACCCAGCACCGCGCGCAACACCAGCAGCGAGTGCACCCACCACCACCAGGCCAAGCACCACTACTTCACCGTCACCCGCGAACAAGACGGCAGCCTTCGCTGGACCACCCCCCTCGACCGCAGCTACCTCCGCCGACCGAGACCCCTCCTGCGCGGCTGGTAGCCACGGTGGCGCGGCGGGCGTCCAGCTGGGGACAGCGACGGGCTGGTGCTGCGGACGCTCGTGCGTCACGACGCCAGCACCCCAGCACCCCAGCACCCCGGCACCCCGGCACCCCGGCACCCCGGCATCCCGGCATCCCGGCATCCCGGCATCCCGGCATCCCGGCATCCCGGCATCCCGGCATCCCGGCACCTCGGCACCCCGGCACCCCGGCACCCCGGCACCCCGGCACCCCGGCACCCCAGCCCCAGGACGCCGCGTCCAGGGACGCCCACGACACCAAAACCCGCACCACGTCAGCGACGCCAGCGACGGGCCGTTCGCGCTCGACGGATCCGCGCCTGACCGCGGCTCAAGCGCGGGCGCGTTTGACGGCGTACATCGCGCGGTCGGCGGCGCCGAGGAGCTCGTGCGCCAGGTGGCTCTCGGACAGAGCTGTGCCGATGGACAGGGTGATGTCGAGGCCGAGGGCCTCCACCCGCACCTGACGGTCGGCACGCAGGCGGAGGGCCACGTCCGACGCAGCCCGGCGTGGGAGGCGCGCAGCCACGACGAACTCGTCCCCGCCCCATCGCGCCACAAGGTCCCCAGGTCGCGCCGCCGCTCGAAGGTGGTGGGCGACGGCAGTCAGGACCAGGTCGCCGGCAGCGTGGCCGTGCTCGTCGTTGACGCCCTTGAAGCGGTCGAGGTCGACGAAGGCGACGAGCACCGTCTCCTCGGGCTCGAGGTCGCCGAGGTTGGTGGCCAGCCACGGCTCGACGACCCGCCTACTGGCGCAGCCGGTCAGGGCATCGGTGTCCGCCTCGCTGCGCGCCAGTAGTGCCTGAAGCTGGGCACGCTCGACCGCTGAGTCGCGCTCGACCTGCGCCGAGACCAGCCGGGCGAACAACCGCAGGGTGTCCAGGTGCTCCTCGACCCCTTCCGCGGTGCGGGAGTCGGCCGCGCAGAGGGTCCCCCAGACGCGACCGTCCGACAGGGCGATCGGCACCGAGACGTACACCTGGATCCCCAGAGCCGCGGCGGCGTCGGAGTCTCCCCACACCGCGGGGACGTCGAGGGTGCAGGGTCGCCCCTCCTCCAGGGACCGCTTGCACAGGGTGTCGTCCCAGGGCACGTGCAGCCCCTCCGGCAGCGCGAACCCCTCGAGGGTGTTGTGGGAGAAGCGGATCTCCTGCATCCCCCGCTCCTCGTCGATGACCGTCAGGTAGGTCGACGCAAGGCCGGTGAGGTCGTGCAGCAGGTCGAGCAGCGGACGGCTGAGCGTCTCCACGTCGGTGGAGTCGCTCACGGTGCTGGCGACCGTGGCGATGGGAAGGGCCGCGCTGGGACGGTCGCGCGGCAGCGGCAGGTGCGGCTTGTCCAGCTCGCGCAGCAGGGGAACCAGGACCTCCCCGATCGCGCGCAGGGTGGCGAGGTCGCGCGGGTTCAGGCTGTCGTGCGGCTGGTGACCGAGCGCGCAGAGGGTTCCGACCGGCCGACCGGCCTCGTCCTGCAGGGTGACGCCGGCGTACGACTGGATGTCGAACGCGGACGTGGTCGGGAGGCGGAGCAGGTCGTCCCGTCCCGACACCTCCCCGATGAGCAGGCCGTCGCCGTCGAGCACGCGTCCGCACCAGGAGTCGACGAGGGCCTCGCGCAGGCCGACCGCCTCCGCCACGACGCTCCCGTGGCGCGTCACCGCCTGGCGTACGACGCGATGGCTGTCGCCGTCGAGCTGACCGACGAACGCCAGGTCCATGGACAACTGCTCGCAGGCCAGGATCAGCAGACGGCGCAGGGACTCCTCCGGGCTGCTTGTCATCGCCCCAGCCAGCGCCTTGAGCTGCTCCATGGTCACGACAGCATCTTGCCGTCCGGGACGCCGTCTCGTGCGCCTTCAGCGGTGTGCGGTCGCAACAACCGGGACGGCCTGCCCGCCGTCGGACAATCGGGGCGCTTCCGGCTCAATCGCTCAGGAGAACGGCGCGCTCGGCCACCGTCAGCGCCCGAGAGCCACCCTCCGATCCGCGCGCGACCATGACGGTGCGTCCGACGGCGGACAGGACCTCGCCCGCGCGGATCTCGTGGAGCACTGTGAACGAGCTCGTGCCCACGCGCTCGACACTGACGGTCACGTCCACGCTCCGCACGCCACCGCGGATCTCGGTGCGGTAGTCGCACTCGCTGTGCGCGATGACGATCTGACCCATCAGGAGCTTCGCGGTCGTCCGCAGCAGCTCTACGCGCGCCGTCTCCATGAGGGCGAAGTAGGCCACGTTGTTCACATGGTTGAGCGGGTCGAGGTCGGCGAAGCGCAGCTGTACGGGCACGGTCAGGCGGGGCACGCGTGCAGACTAGGCCTGGTCCACCGGGGGGTTAGCGTGGCGTCATGCAGCCCGAGCCCTCCCGACCGCGGTTGCTCTCCCGGGCCTCCCTTCCCGAGGCAGCCCGGATCGCCGAGATCCTGCGCACCGAGACGTACGGCGGAGCGCTGCTGCTCGGGGCCGCGGTGCTGGCGCTCGTCTGGGCGAACTCGCCGGTGGGCCAGTCCTACCTCGACCTGCGCGACGCCACGATCGGTCCCTCGGCGCTGCACCTCGACCTGAGCCTCGGCGTCTGGGCGGCCGACGGCCTGCTGGCGATCTTCTTCTTCGTCGCCGGTCTCGAGCTCAAGCGGGAGTTCGTCAGCGGGGACCTGCGGGACCCCCGACGGGCAGCGGTACCAGTCGCCGCGGCGGTCGGCGGGGTGCTGCTCCCCGCTGGCCTCTACGCCGTCGTGAACCTGCGCGGTGACGGTGACCTGTCGGGGTGGGCCGTCCCGACGGCGACGGACATCGCCTTCGCCCTGGCTGTCCTCGCGGTGGTCGGCTCGCGCCTGCCCGCGGCGCTGCGCACCTTCCTGCTGACCCTGGCCGTGGTCGACGACCTGATCGCCATCACCATCATCGCGCTGTTCTACAGCGACGACCTGCACCTGCTGCCGCTCGCCGGCGCTCTGCTCGTGCTCGCGGTGTTCGCCTTGCTGGTGCAGCGCCGTATCACCACACCGGTGCTCGTCGTACCGCTGGCGCTGCTGTGCTGGGTGCTGGTGCACGAGTCGGGAGTGCACGCGACGGTGGCGGGGGTGCTGCTCGCCCTGGTCGTCCCCGTGCCGCACCAGGGTGACGATGGCGAGGACACCCCGGCGCACGAGGAGGGGGTCGGGCTGGCCGAGCACCTGGAGCACCTGCTGAGACCCCTGTCGGCGGGAGTCGCCGTACCCGTCTTCGCCTTCTTCTCCGCCGGAGTCGCGGTCGGGGGGGTGGGTGGCCTGCGGGACAGCCTGACCGACACGGTCGCGGTCGGTGTGGTGCTCGGGCTGGTCGTCGGCAAGTCGCTGGGCGTCCTCGGTGCCACCTGGCTGGTGTCGCGCTTCACGCACGCGTCGTTGGACGACGACCTGGTCTGGGCCGACGTGGTGGCGCTGTCTGTGCTGTCCGGGGTCGGCTTCACGGTGTCGCTCCTCATCGGCGAACTCGCCTTCGAGGGGGAGCCGCGCGTCGACGTCGTCAAGGTGTCCGTGCTCGTCGGATCGGTGCTCGCGGCGCTGCTCGCGGCCGTCCTCCTGCGCCTGCGGACCAAGGCGTACGACCTGCTGGCAGAGCGGGACAGCGACGCGACCGCCTAGGGTGGTCTCCGGTGCGCCGGGAAGTCTGGTCGGCAGTTGTGCTGATCCTGCCCTGATTCTCCTCCGGACGGAGCCCCATGCGCGCCCAGGACCTTGCCGAGCCCTTCCCTGTCGTCGGACTCGAGGACGACAGCCGCGCCGCAGCGCAGCAGATGGCGTCGCAGAGCCGACCCGGTCTCATCGTGCTCGACGCGGACGACCACCCCTGCGCCGTCCTCCCGGGGTCGCAGGTGCTGCGGTTCCTGCTCCCGGAGTACATCCAGGAGGACCCGGCGCTGGCGCGGGCCCTGTCGGAGAAGGCGGCCGACGAGATGGTCGGCAAGCTCACGCACGTCCCTGTCAAGGCGCTGCTCCCGCGCTCGGGCGGCCGGACCGAGCTGCCCGTCGTGGACGGGGACGCGACCGTGCTCGAGATCGCCGCCGTGATGGCTCGCGCGCACAGCCCGCTGGTCGCCGTCGTGCGTGACGGCGAGCTGCTGGGGGCGATCACGATGAGCAGCCTGCTGCGTCGCCTGGTCGGTGACTCGGCATGACGGAAGTCCTCGTCGTCGCCGCGTTCGTCGGCGCGTACGTCCTCATCGCCACCGAGCGCATCCACCGGGTCGCCGCGGCTCTCGGTGGGGCTGCGGCCATGGTGCTGCTCGGGGTGGTCGACGCGAAGGTCGCCTTCTTCAGCGAGGAGACCGGCGTCGACTGGAACGTCATCTTCCTGCTGCTCGGGATGATGGTCATCATCAGCGTGCTGAAGCAGACGGGGGTCTTCGACTACCTCGCGATCTGGTCGGCGAAGAAGGCGAAGGGCAAGCCGTTCGCCGTGCTGGTCATGCTCGTGGTCATCACCGCGGTGGCATCCGCGCTGCTGGACAACGTCACGACGGTGCTGCTCATCGCGCCCGTCACGCTGCTGGTCTGTGAGCGGCTGGGCCTCAAACCGGTGCCGTTCCTCATCGCCGAGGCGCTCGCGTCCAACATCGGCGGCGCGGCGACCCTCATCGGCGACCCGCCCAACATCATCATCTCGACGCGATCGGGCTTGTCCTTCAACGACTTCGTGCTCAACATGGGCCCGATCATCGTGGTGCTGATGGTGGTGTTCGTCGGACTGGCCCGCATCATGTTCCGCCACGCGCTGGACTACGACCCCGACCGCGTGGCCGAGCTCATGGCGCTCGACGAGCGGGAGGTCATCCGCGACCGCCCGCTGCTCGTGAAGTCGGGCGTGGTCCTGCTCGCGGTCATGGTGGGCTTCGTCAGCCACTCCGCTCTGCACGTCGAGCCCTCGCTGGTCGCACTGCTCGGAGCGGGCGCCCTCGTCGCCCTCTCCAAGCTCGAGCCGCCGCAGTTCCTCGAGGAGGTCGAGTGGGCCACGCTGGTGTTCTTCATGGGCCTGTTCGTCATGGTCGGGGCGCTGGTCGAGGTCGGCATCATCGAGGAGCTCGGCAAGAAGGCGACCGAGGCTGTCGACGGGCACTACTTCGTCGCCTCGACAGCCCTTCTCTGGGGCTCGGCGGTGCTCTCCGGCATCGTCGACAACATCCCGTACGTCGCGACGATGAGCCCGCTCGTCCAGGACCTGGTCGTGGCCGCACCGAGCCCGGAGCAGGGGAACGCCCTGTGGTGGTCGTTGGCCCTGGGCGCCGATCTCGGCGGTAACGCCACGGCGGTCGGTGCCAGTGCCAACGTCGTCATCATCGGGATCGCGGCCCGCAACGGTCACCCCATCTCCTTCTGGCAGTTCACCAAGTACGGGCTGGTCACGGCGGCCGCGACGATCGCGATCGCGTGGCCCTACGTCTGGCTGCGCTACTTCTACTTCGCCTGACGCGTAGGCCGTCGTCCACAGCCCCTGGGCTTCTCCACAGGAGCGTGCCGGTCGACGCGCTGAGGGGCCGCCGGCTCCGACGCTGCGGTCATGACCACACCCACCCCACCCGTTGCCCGCCTGTCCCGTCCCTCCGAGATCGTCGCCGCGATCCCGATGACTCTTGGCTTCACACCCAGTGAGTCCCTGGTGCTCGCCTGCCTCCACGAGCCACGGGGTCGTCTCGGCCTGACCCTCCGCATCGACCTCCCGTCGCCGGGTCAGGAAGACGCGCTGATCGCCGACCTCGAGTGGCGCATCCGTGCCGACCGCGCCACCCGCGTGCTCGTGATCGTCTACACCGAGCAGCCGGACCGAGGGGAGCTCGTCCGGTCGTCGCTGGTGGCCGCTCTGGCGCACCGGAGTCCCTGCCCCGTCGTGGACGCCCTCCTGGTGCGCGGCGGCCGGTTCTGGTCCTACCTGTGCGACGACCCGGTCTGCTGTCCCGAGCAGGGCACGCTCATCGATCCCACGGAGGAGTCCGACGGTCTCGGCCTGCTCGCGGCCGAGCGGGTGCTCGAGGGGCGGGGGCTGCTGCCCAGTCGAGCAGCCCTGGCAGCCAGCCTGCAGGGTCCGGCCTACGTCGTGGACGCTGAGGCGAACGAGGCCGCGGACGTGCGGGCCTACACCGACGCGGCGGAGGCGCTCGCGCAGGTCGTCGCCGATCTCGGTGTCGAGCCGGCGCGCCAGGCCGCGCTCCTGCGCTGGGACGGCGCGTTGCGGGCCTGGTCGGAGGGAGACGCAGCGCTGTCGAGACAGGACGCCGCCGACCTGGTGGTGAGCCTCACCGACACCACGGTGCGCGACCTGCTGGCTGCCGTCGAGCCCGACGACGCGTCCGTTCTCTGCTCGTTGCTCGCAGCGCTCTGCCGGCGGGCGCCGGATGCCTGGGCTGCCCCCGTGTGCACGCTCTACGGCTGGGTCACCTACTGCCAGGGTGCGGGTGCTGCCGTGACGATCGCGCTCGAACGCGCCGTGGCCTGCGACCCCGACTACGCGCTGGCCGGGCTGCTGCTGGCGCTCCTGGACCAGCAGGTCTCTCCGACCGAGATTCGGCGCCTCACCGAGGTGGCGGCCGCCGTCCTCCAGGAGCGGGACCTGCCGGCGGCGGGCTGACCCGTCGGGGTCAGCCCGGTGGGCTGAGACGCCACGCGTACAGCGCGGCGCTCACGGCGGTGGCCAGGTTCAGCGACGACACGCCCTCGCGCATCGGGAGGGCGACGACGTGGTCGGCGCGCGCCCGGACGTGAGCGCTCAAGCCCTGGCGCTCGGACCCCACGGCGAGCACGGCGTCGTCGGGCAGCCCGGCGAAGGGCTCTCCGTCGCCGTCGAGGGCGAAGACCGGGCCGGTCACCTGCTCCAGTGCCGTCGTCAGCACGGGGAGGGCGAAGTGCAGTCCCGCGGCGCCCCGCACGACGGCAGGGTGCCACGGGTCGAGCGCGCCCAGGACCGCGACCCCGGAGGCGCCCGCGGCCGCGGCGACCCGCACGACGGCGCCGGCGTTGCCGGGGTGCCGCGGGTCGTCGAGCAGGACCAGCGGTGCGCGTCGGCTGACCAGCACCGCCCCCTTCACCGCGGGCCGGTGCGCCGTCCCGCGCACGCCGGTGGGATGGTCGACCTCCTCGACGTGGGCCCGTGCCAGCAACGCGTCCGCGACGTCCGGGGCGAGGGCGGCGCAGAGCGCTGAGGCGTCGTCGAGCGAGCGCACCGCCACCTCGACCACCAGGCCGGGCGCGAAGCGGAGGGCGTGCTTGACCGCGTGGAAGCCCTCCAGCGGGACGGGCACAGGGGCACGGCGATCCGGTGCCGTCCGATCGTCCATCCACTCGATCCGCTCAGCCATCCGATCAGCCTGCCCCACCTGCGACAATGGGACGTGACCACCTCCCGCACCTTCGCGTCGTACGGCGTGCCGCCCCTGCTCTGCGCCGAGCTCGACCTGCAGGGGCTCACGGCGCCGTTCCCCATCCAGTCCGCGACGCTGCCGGACACCCTCGCCGGCAAGGACGTGCTCGGCCGAGGCCGCACGGGGAGCGGCAAGACGCTCGCCTTCAGCCTGCCGCTCGTGGCCAACCTGGCCGGTGGCGCCCGGCAGCCGCGCAAGGCCCGCAGCCTCGTGCTCGTCCCGACCCGTGAGCTCGCCAACCAGGTGCTCGCCGTCGTCAAGCCGCTCGCCGAACGCCTCCACCTGACGACGGCTGTCGTGTTCGGCGGGGTCGGCCAGAACCCCCAGGTCAAGGCGCTCGCGCCCGGCGTGGACGTGCTCATCGCCTGCCCGGGCCGGCTCGAGGACCTCATCAACCAGGGCTTCGCCGACCTGTCCGCCGTCGAGATCACCATCCTCGACGAGGCCGACCACATGGCCGACCTCGGCTTCCTCCCCGCGGTCAAGCGGCTGCTCGACAAGACGCCCAAGAAGGGCCAGCGGATGCTCTTCTCCGCCACGCTCGACAACGGCGTCGACGTCCTGGTGAAGCGCTACCTGCACGAGCCGACGACCCACTCGGTCGACCCGGCGGTCGCCCCCGTCAGCACCATGACGCACTACGTGTTCCAGGTCAGTGCCGCCGACAAGATGGACGTCGTCCGCGGGCTCGCCGGGGGACTCGACCGCTCGGTGCTGTTCATGCGCACCAAGCACACCGCGAAGAAGCTGGCCAAGCAGCTCACCGCCTCGGGCATCCCCGCGGTGGAGCTGCACGGCAACCTGTCCCAGGGGGCGCGCGAGCGCAACCTCGGCGCGTTCATGGACGGCTCGACGCGGGTGCTCGTCTGCACCGACATCGCGGCTCGCGGCATCCACGTCGACGACGTCGCGCTGGTCATCCACGTCGACCCGCCGACCGAGCACAAGGCCTACCTGCACCGCTCCGGGCGTACGGCGAGAGCCGGTGCCGGCGGCATCGTCGTGACGCTCGCGACCCCCGAGCAGCACAAGGACGTCCGCCTGATGACCAAGCAGGCGGGCATCAACCCCGACACCCGGCCGGTCCGGCCAGGTGCTCCGATCATCGCCGAGCTCGCGGGACCTGCCGCGCCGCACGTCGAGCCGGCGCCGGTCGTCGAGCAGCCCGCCCGGGCGCCCCGCGGCCAGGGCGGAGGGCGCGGCGGTGGTCAGAATGGAGGCCAGGGCCGTGGAGGCAGTCGCGGCGGTGCCGGCTCGCCCCGCGCAGGTGGGAGCAGCGGAGCACCCCGAGGTGGCGCGCGCGCACCCAAGCAGCACGAGGCCTCGACCCCTGAAGCACGGGAGGCCACGCGCACCGCAGCGGCGTCCGGCTCCGGTGCCGCCCCCGCGAAGGCCCGTAACCCCCGCCGCGCAGGGGCGCCGCAAGGTCCGGCGCGCACCCGCGCCGAGCTGGCCGCCCGCGCCGGCCAGCCGCCCGCGCCCCGTCGCTCGCGATGAAGCCCTTCCGCCAGAACCAGGTTGCGGCCGGATAACGTTCGGGGCGCCGAGTGCGTCGCTGGCACCTTGTGCTCTACGGTCACCTCCTCGACCCAGGAGGGAGGCGACACATCAGCGAGGTCCTGACCGCGGGCGCGCCCTCGGCGCCCGAGCCCCACGAGCTCAGCGCGGCAACCCCGGACACGGGCCGGTCGCCGCGCCTCATCGCGTGGCAGCGCTTCCGCCGCGACCGGGTCGGTGTCGTCTCGGCGTACGTCGTGCTGTTCTTCATCCTGCTCGCCGTGCTGGCGCCCCTGCTGTCGAAGGTCTACGGCAAGACGCCCTACGTCACCTACGGCCAGGACAACCCGGGGCTGCTGGACGACTACGGCTTCCCGGCCGGTCGCTTCGGCGGGATCAGCAGCAGCTACTGGCTCGGCCTGGAGCCCGGGTTGGGGCGCGACACGTTCATGCAGCTGGTCTACGGCGCCAGGACGTCGCTGTTCATCGCCGGCTCGGCCGCCCTGCTGACCACTGCCTTCGGCGTGCTCTACGGGCTGGTGATCGGCTACCTGGGGGGCTGGGTGGACGCGGTCGGTGGACGCGTCATGGATGTGATCTTCGCCTTCCCCGGCCTGCTGTTCATCATCGCCTTCAGCCCGATCGTCGAGTCGGTCTTCGTCGCGCCCGATGAGGAGACGCCGGTCTGGCTGCGCTTCGGGTCGATCATCTTCATCCTGTCGGTGCTCGGCTGGGTCTACCAGGCGCGCCTGATCCGCGGGCAGGTGCTGTCGCTGCGCGAGCGCGAGTTCGTCGACGCCGCCCGCATGTCCGGGGCGAGCTCGTGGCGGATCGTGCGGCGCGAGCTGCTGCCCAACCTGTGGTCCCCGACGCTCGTGACGTTCTCGCTCACCCTGCCGTCGCTCATCACGACCGAGGCGGCGCTGTCCTTCCTCGGCGTCGGCATCGTCGAGCCCATCCCCGACTGGGGCCGGATGATCAACCGCGGCGCGCAGGTCTACCAGGACGACCTCGCCTACATGCTGTTCCCCGGCGTGGCGCTGTTCCTGCTCGTCCTGTGCTTCAACCTGCTCGGTGACTCCGCGCGCGACGCGCTGGATCCCAAGAGCACTACCTAGCAGCTCGCTCACCGCCCGCATCCCGCGGCGGCGAGATCGTCGAACAGAAGGGTCGGTTCATGAGTCGGAGCACTGGGCTGCGGACAGTCGCAGCGGCAGGCATCCTCGTGCTGGGCGTCACTGCCTGCGGCGGTGGGAGCAGTACGAAGAACGGCAACGGGGGCAGCACCACCGGCGCGAAGGCAGGGGCGTTCGAGTTCGCCGTCGACGACAAGGCGCAGGGCCCGGCGTACGACGTCCCCGGGCACACGACCGGAGGCACGGTCGCGCTGTTCGAGACGACCGACTTCTCCCACCTCGACCCGGCGCGCATCTACGTCAACAACAACCAGTCGCTCGCGCAGATGGTCGAGCGCCAGCTGACGACGTACATCGAGAAGGACGGCAAGGTCACGCTGGTGGGTGACCTGGCCACCAACACCGGTGTCACGACCGACGGTGGCAAGTCCTGGACCTACACCCTGCGCGACGGCGTGAAGTTCGACGACGGCAACGAGATCAAGGCCTCGGACATCAAGTACGCCGTCGAGCGTGGCTTCGACAGCACCTTCACCGAGGGCCCGACCTACCTCTACGAGTGGCTGGCCGGCAAGGCGGGTGACTTCCGCTCCTTCTACGAGGGCCCGTACAAGGGCAAGGAGCTGCCGGACACGGTCATCAAGGCCGATGACGCGGCGAAGACCATCACGTTCTTCTTCGACCAGCCGCGTTCGGACATGCCGTTCGCGGCCGGCCTCACGACCACCTCACCGGTGCAGAAGGCGAAGGACACCCGCGAGAAGTACGACCTGATGCCGCAGGCCACCGGTCCGTACAAGATCAGCGAGCACAAGGTCGACAAGAGCCTGACGCTGGTCAAGAACCCCATGTGGGACCCGAAGACCGATCCCGCACGGCACCAGTACGTCGACAGCTACCAGTTCACCTTCGGCAGCGACACCCTGGCGATCAACCAGCGCCTCATCGCGGCCAACGGCGAGGACCAGAAGGCCATGAGCCTCACGACCCTCATCACCTCCGAGGTGCTCAAGCAGGTCGACACCACCCCCGAGCTCAAGGCCCGCACCGTGCAGGGCAACACCGCCTTCGTCCTGGTGCGCAACATCAACAACACCCGGATCAAGGACGTCGAGCTGCGCAAGGCGCTGCTCTACGCGTGGCCGTCGTTCCAGCTGCGTCAGCTCATCGGTGGCTCGTCCGCCGGTGACTTCGCCAGCACGAACCTCTCCCCGACGGTTCCCGGGTACGAGGCGTTCGACCTGTACGACCAGAAGAAGTTCCCGCAGGGGCAGCCGGAGAAGGCCAAGGCCATCCTCGAGGCCAAGGGCAAGGTCGGGATGAGCGTCGTCTACGGCTACGCCAACACCCCGAAGGGCCAGGAGGGCTCGGTCGTCGTCAAGGCGGGCCTCGAGAAGGCGGGCTTCAAGGTCGTCCTCAAGCCGATCGACCCGAAGAACTTCTACGACGTCATCGGCAAGGTCGACAACCCGCTCGACATCTACGGCGGTGGCTGGGGAGCGGACTGGCCGAGCGCCGGCACGGTCATCCCGCCGACGCTGGACGGGCGCAAGATCGCCAACGGGTCGCCCAACTACGAGCACTTCAACGACCCCGAGGTGAACGCCGAGATCGACCGGATCTCCCTGGAGACTGACCTCGAGCAGGCCGCGAAGGACTGGGGCGCGCTCGACAAGAAGATCATGGAGAAGGTGCCGTACATCCCCTACCTGTACGACAAGGCCTACCAGATCTACGGCCCGAAGGTGGGTGGCGTGTACCTGTCCAAGGTGCTCGGTGAGCCGTCCCTGAACGGCGTCTACCTCAAGAGCTAGTGCCCTGGTGCTCGGCCGGCCCGCCTCGCGCGGGCCGGCCGAGCGCTGGACCCCTGACCCCTGACCACCCGTGACCCCGCTGTGAGGAGGAAGCCGTGCTGCGCTTCGTGGTCCGCCGCGTCCTGAGCTCGGTGCTGATCCTCGCCATCGTCAGTGCGGTCACCTTCTTCCTGTTCTTCGCCATCCCCGGAGATCCCGGGCGCCTGTCGTGCGGCAAGATCTGCACGCCGGAGAAGCTCGCCGAGATCCACCACAACCTCGGGCTCGACCGCCCCCTGCTCGTGCAGTACGGCTCCTACATGAAGGGCATCGCGGTCGGACGCGACGTCCTCGAGAGCGGACAGCCGGCGCACTGCGACGCCCCCTGCTTCGGCTACTCCTTCGTCAACCACCAGCCGGTCTGGCAGACGTTCCTGGACCGCTTCCCGGCGACAGCCTCCCTCGCCATCGGGGCCGCGATCTTGTTCCTGCTCGGCGGGGTCGGGGCCGGCGTGGTGTCCGCGCTGAACCGAGGGCGCCCCCTGGACAAGGTGGCGATCGGCCTGTCGCTGACCGGCGCGTCGCTGCAGATCTACTTCATCGGGGTCATCGCCCGGCTGGTCCTCGTCGACAAGCTCAACTGGCTGCCACGCCCCGGCTACACCCCCCTGACGCAGGATCCTGTCGCGTGGGCCGGAGGGCTGCTGCTGCCCTGGCTGGTGCTCGCTTTCGTCAGCGCTGCGGTCTACGCACGGCTGTCCAGGGCCTCGATGATCGAGGCGCTGCAAGAAGACTTCGTGCGCACCGGTCGTGCCCGCGGCCTGTCCGCCCGCTCGATCTACGTCAAGCACGCCGGCCGTGCCGCGGTCAGCCCGATCGTCACGATCTTCGGCCTCGATCTCGCCGGACTGCTCGGCGGCGCGATCATCACCGAGTCGGTGTTCTCGATCCAGGGCGTCGGACGGCTCGCCATCAACTCCGTCGTGCAGAGCGACTTGCCGATGATCATGGCGACGGTGCTGCTCGCTGCCGTCGTGATCGTGTTCGCGAACCTCGTGGTCGACGTCGCCTATGCCTTCATCGACCCGCGGGTGCGCCTGTGACCGCGTTCCTGGAGGTCTGCGACCTCGCGGTGAGCTTCCCGACTGACGACGGGGTGGTGCGGGCAGTCGACGGACTCTCGTTCACCCTGGAGCGCGGGCAGACCCTCGGGATCGTGGGGGAGTCGGGGTCGGGCAAGACGGTCACCGGGCTGTCGCTGCTGGGGCTGCACGACCGCCGCCGTACGACGATCAGCGGGCAGGTCCTGCTGGAGGGGACCGACCTGCTCGCCCTGTCCGAGCGCGAGCTGAACGAGCGGCGTGGCAACCAGGTCGCCATGATCTTCCAGGACCCGCTCACCGCGCTGAGCCCGTTCTACACGATCGGCAACCAGATCGCCGAGGGCTACCGGCGGCACGCGGGGGGCTCGCGCAGGGCCGCCCGCACCCGTGCGGTCGACCTGCTCGGTCGCGTCGGCATCCCGCAGCCGGACCGGCGCGTCGACAACTACCCGCACGAGTTCTCCGGCGGCATGCGCCAGCGCGCGATGATCGCGATGGCGCTGGCCAACAACCCGTCGCTGCTCGTCGCGGACGAGCCGACGACCGCCCTGGACGTCACCGTCCAGGCGCAGATCCTCGACCTGCTCGCGGACCTGCAGCGGGAGTTCAACTCGGCGATCATCCTGGTCACGCACGACCTCGGCGTGGTCTCGCAGGTGGCCGACAACGTGCTCGTGATGTACGCCGGACGCTGCGTCGAGAAGGGCGAGGTCCGGACCGTGCTGTCCCGGCCGCAGATGCCCTACACGTGGGGTCTGCTGTCGTCCATCCCTCGGCTGCACAACGACGTCACCGCGCCGCTCGTCCCCGTGCGCGGGACGCCGCCGAGCCTCATCGCGCTCCCCCCCGGCTGTCCGTTCCAGCCCCGGTGCGACTACAGCGACCGGGTGCCGGGAGACCGCTGCACGACCGAGCGCCCGGAGCTGCGTCCCTCCGGCGTACCTGGTGGCGAGACCGCCTGCCACCTCACCGAACCTGTTCGGCACGAGATCGTCGAGCGGGAGCTCCTCCCGCTCTGGGAAGGGCCTCGCTCATGAGCTCCCCGTCGCACTCGCCGTTGCTGGAGGTGGAGGGACTCACCAAGCACTTCCCGATCCGCAGCGGCCTGATCCTGCAGCGCGAGATCGGCGCGGTGCGGGCGGTCGACGGCGTCACCCTGTCGGTCTCGGCCGGCGAGACCCTCGGCCTGGTCGGCGAGTCCGGCTGCGGCAAGACGACGACCGGGCGGCTCATCGCCCGCCTGCTCGAGCCGACCTCCGGCGCCATCCGGTACGACGGTCGTGACATCGCGCACCTGTCGGTCAAGGAGCTCCGACCCATCCGCGGTGAGATCCAGATGATCTTCCAGGACCCCTACTCCTCGCTGAACCCGCGGCACACCGTCGGCGCGATCGTGTCCTCCTTCATGGAGGTGCAGAAGATCGACCCGCCGGGCGGCCGCAAGCGCCGGGTGCAGGAGCTGCTCGAGCTGGTCGGGCTGAACCCCGAGCACTACAACCGCTACCCGCACGAGTTCTCCGGCGGTCAGCGGCAGCGCATCGGCATCGCGCGTGCGCTGTCGCTGCAGCCCAAGCTCATCGTCGCGGACGAGCCGGTGTCCGCGCTCGACGTGTCGATCCAGGCGCAGGTCGTCAACCTCTTGCAGCAGCTGCAGCGCGACCTCGGGCTCGCGTTCCTGTTCATCGCCCACGACCTGTCGATCGTGCGGCACATGAGCGATCGCGTCGCGGTGATGTACCTCGGCAAGGTCCTCGAGGTCGGCGACCGCACCTCGCTCTACACCCGTCCGAGGCACCCCTACACGCACGCGCTGCTGTCCGCTGTCCCCGAGGTCGAGCACACCCGGGAGGTCGAGAGCAAGCCGCGCATCCGCCTCACCGGTGATGTGCCGAGCCCCGCGGACCCCCCGTCCGGCTGCCCGTTCCGCACGCGGTGCCCGCGCGCGCAGGGGATCTGCGCGCAGCAGATGCCGCCGCTGGTGCAGGCCGCGGGCAGCCCCGTGGGCCACGAGTACGCCTGCCACTTCCCGGTCACCGAGGCCGACCCGCTGGTGGAGGCTGGCAGACTGCCGGGGTGACGCTGACGCCGGTGACCGGGGGACCCGACGCGGTGCTCGACGCGTTCACCGCGTGGTCGCCGGTCGCGCTCTACCCCGCGCAGGAGGAGGCGTTGCTCGAGCTGCTCGCGAGCAGCCACGTCGTCCTCGCCACGCCGACGGGCAGCGGCAAGTCGCTCGTCGCGGTGGGTGCGCACCTCGCCGCGTGGAGCCGTGGGGAGCAGTCCTACTACTCCGCGCCGATCAAGGCGCTGGTGAGCGAGAAGTTCTTCGCGCTCTGCGAGGTCTTCGGCGCGGAGAACGTCGGCATGGCCACCGGCGACGCGGCGGTGAACACCGACGCCCCCATCGTGTGCTGCACCGCGGAGGTGCTGGCCAACCGGGCGTTGCGTGCGGGGACGCAGACCGGCATCGGGCTGGTCGTCATGGACGAGTTCCACTACTACGCCGACACCGAGCGAGGCTGGGCCTGGCAGGTGCCGCTGCTGGAGATGACGTCGACGCAGTTCCTGCTGATGAGCGCCACCCTCGGGGACACCGCCGACCTGCGCGAGGACCTGACGCGACGCAGCGGTCGGGAGACGGTCGAGATCGCCGGTGCCGAGCGACCCGTGCCGCTGACGTTCGCCTGGTCCCTCGAGCCGCTGCACGATGCGCTCACCGAGCTGCTCCAGACGCACCAGGCGCCTGTCTACGTCGTGCACGCCACCCAGGAGTCGTCGGTCGAGCGCGCCCAGGCGCTGATGAGCGTCAACGTGTGCACCCGCGAGGAGAAGGACCGCATCGCCGACCTCATCGGCGACTTCCGGTTCACCACGAAGTTCGGCCAGACGCTGTCGCGGCTGGTACGGCACGGCATCGGCGTGCACCACGCCGGGATGCTGCCGAAGTACCGCCGGCTGGTGGAAACGCTCGCGCAGGCCGGGCTGCTCAAGGTCGTCTGCGGCACCGACACCCTCGGGGTCGGGATCAACGTGCCCATCCGGACCGTCATGTTCACCGCCCTGAGCAAGTACGACGGGACGCGGGTGCGCCACCTGCGGGCGCGGGAGTTCCACCAAATCGCCGGCCGCGCGGGAAGGGCAGGCTTCGACACCGCCGGCCTCGTCGTCGTCCAGGCGCCCGACCACGTCATCGAGAACACCCGGGCGCTCGCGAAGTTCGGCGACGACGAGAAGAAGAAGCGGTCCTATAAGCGCAAGTCACCGCCCGAGGGCTTCGTCTCTTGGGACGAGAAGACCTTCGACCGGTTGGTGGGCGCGACGCCGGAGACCATGACGTCGCAGATGCGGGTGTCCGCCGCGATGCTGCTCAACGTCGCGGCGCGCGGCGATGACTTCTTCGGCCACATGCGCCGGCTGCTGCTCGACAACCACGAGTCCCGTTCGCGGCAGCGGATGCTGGTACGCCAGGCCATCCGGGTGTTCCGGTCGCTCGAGGCCGGTGGGGTGCTGGAGCGGGTGGACGGGTCGGTCCGGCTGACCGTCGACCTGAAGCCCGACTTCGCCCTTGACCAGCCGTTGGCCCTCCTGGCCCTCGCGGCCTTCGAGCTGCTCGACACCGACTCCCCGACGTACGCGTTGGATGTTCTCAGCGTCGTGGAGGCGACCCTCGACGACCCGCGCCAGGTGCTCGCCGCGCAGCGCAAGAAGGCGCGCGGCGAGGCCGTGCAGCAGATGAAGAGCGACGGCATCGAGTACGACGAGCGCATGACGCTGCTGGAGGACATCACCTACCCGCGACCGCTCGAGGAGCTGCTGACCGCGGCGTACGAGATCTACCGCCAGTCCCACCCGTGGATCATCGACCACGAGCTGCGACCCAAGGCCGTCGCGCGCGACCTCTACGAGCAGGGCACCACCTTCAACGAGTACGTCGCGCTCTACGGCCTCCAGCGCAGTGAGGGGCTGGTGCTCCGGGCCTTCGCCGACGCGTGGAAGGCGCTGCGCCGCTCGGTCCCGGACGCGTTCCGGACCGAGGAGCTCGAGGACCTGCAGGCGTGGCTGGGGGAGGTGGTCCGGCAGGTCGACTCGAGCCTGCTCGACGAGTGGACCGAGCTGGCCAGTGGTGGTGGGCCGGTGGTGCCCGAGCCGGTGCCGGCGCTCACCCGCAACACCCGCGCCTTCCGGGTCCTGGTGCGCAACGCGATGTGGAAGCGCGTGCACGCGGTGGCGTTCGACCGGGCGGACCTGCTGCGTGCCCTCGACCCGGACGTCGACTGGGACGCGGGGCTGGACGCCTACTACGCCGACCACCAGCAGGTGCTGCTCGACGCGGACGCCCGCGGTCCGGGGTTCCTCCGGATCGACGGGACGAGCGTCGTGCAGGTGCTCCGTGACGACGCCGGCGACCACGACTGGGCGCTGCACGGTGAGATCGACCTCGCTGCGTCCGACGAGGCGGGCGAGGCCGTGGTCCGGGTCACCGCACTGGCCCCCCTCGGCCCGGAGTGGGTGCGGTAGATCACGTTCCCTGCTGGACGCGCCGGGGCAGGTGACTGTTTGTACGTGCAAGGAACCGCACGTACTGCCCCTGACCCTGGAGCTCCCATGACTGACCTGTTCGCGCCCTTCCAGCTCGGCCCCTACCTGCTGACCAACCGGCTCGTCATGGCACCGCTGACGCGCAACCGCGCGGGGGCCGGGGAAGCGCCGACCGAGCTCGCCGCGACCTACTACGGTCAGCGCGCGACGGCCGGGCTGATCATCAGCGAGGGGACGCAGCCCTCCGCCGTCGGCCAGGGCTACCCGCACACCCCCGGGCTGCACACGGACGAGCAGGTCGCGGGGTGGCGCCTGGTGGCGGACGCCGTCCACGCCGAGGGTGGGCGCATCGTCGCGCAGCTCATGCACGCCGGACGGATTGGTCACGAGGCCATCACCGGGCTGCGACCGGTCGCGCCGTCGCCCGTCACCCCGGCCGGCGAGGTCTACACCGAGGCCGGCATGAAGGCCATGCAGGCCCCCCGGGAGCTCGGCACCGAGGAGCTCGCGAGAGTGGTCGGGGAGTTCGTCGACGCCGCCCAGCGGGCCGTCGCGGCCGGGCTCGACGGGGTGGAGCTGCACGCTGCCAACGGCTACCTGCTGCAGCAGTTCCTGTCCGACAGCACCAACCACCGCACCGACGCCTACGGGGGGTCGCCGCAGAACCGCGCCCGTTTCGTCGTCGAGGTCGCGACGGCCGTCGCCGCCGCGATCGGCGGGGAGCGGGTGGGCATCCGCATCTCTCCCGGTGGCACCTTCAACGACATCGCGGAGACGGAGGTCGAGCAGACCTATGCGGCGCTGCTCGAGGGCCTGGCCCCGCTGAACCTGCTCTACCTGCACGTGCTGGAGGCACCCGACAGCGACTTCCGGTCGGTGCTGCTCAAGCAGTGGGAGGGCCCGGTCATCATGAACACCGGCTTTACCGGACCGTCGGACCTCGAGACGGCCCAGACCGTCATCGACAGCGGCGAGGCGGACCTGTTCGCCATCGGCCGGGGCTTTTTGGCCAACCCTGACCTCGTCGCGCGGCTGCGGACCGGCGCCGCGCTCAACGAGCCCGACCAGGCGACCTTCTACGCCGGTGGCGCCAAGGGCTACACCGACTACCCGACGCTGAGCGACTGAGCCGCACCGCCCGCCCTCTACGGTGAAGACCGTGGAGGGCAGGCGTCAGCGGGTCGGTGGTCGTGTGGTCGCGCGGCTGCGTGCGCCGAACGCGGCAGCGCCGGTCACCGAGTCGATCACGCGGCCCGACCTCGCCGAGCGCGAGGCCTACCTCGCGATGCACCTGGCGATGCGCATCGGAGAGCTGCTGCTTTCCGGGGGAGCGGGCGCCGGTGACGTGACCGCCACCATCCGCGCCGTGACGCGCGCGGCCGGCCTCGAGCGGTGCGAGGCCGACGTGACCTACACGGTCATCTCGGTGTCCTATCTCCGCTCCGCCGACAGCGCCCCCATCACCGGCTCGCGCTTCGTGCGCCGGTACGGCTTCGACGGCACCCGCCTGTCCCGGCTGCACGTGGTCGTCGACGCACTGACCCGTGGCGAGATCGACGTCGCGACCGCCCAGGAGCGCGTCGACGAGCTCCGCCGCGCTCCCCACCCGTACCCCCGATGGGTGACGACGACGGCCTGGGGTGGTCTGGCCGCCGCGGTGGCGGTCCTGCTCGGCGGCGGGCTGCTGGTCCTCACGACCGCGTTCGTGGCGACCGTCGTCATCGACCGGGTGAACCGGCGGCTCAACGCCCGGGAGGTCCCGTTCTTCTACCAGTACGCCTTCGGCGGGTTCGTCGCCACGGCCGCTGCCGTGGCTGTCGCTGCCCTCGGGCTGCAGGTCAGCTCGTCGCTCATCATCGCGTCGGGCATCGTCGTCATGCTGCCCGGAGGCCTGTTCGTCGGCAGCGTGCAGGACGCCATCGGTGGCTTCCTGGTCACTGCCGCGGCGCGTGCGCTGGAGGTGGTCGTCCTCACCACCGGCCTGCTCACGGGGATCGCCCTGGCCCTCGACCTGGGCCGCCGCGTCGGCGTGCGGATCTCCGCCGACGACCTCGACGGAGCGGCGGTCGGACTGCCGTTGCGCATCCTGGCCGCCGCTGCCGCCGCGGGTCTGTACGCCGTCGCCAACTACGCCCCGCCTCGGGTGATCCTGTCGGCGACGGCTATCGGCGGAGCCGGCTTCGCCCTGCACTACGGGCTCGAGGCCGGGGGTGTGTCCGCCACGACCGCCACAGCGGGTGCCGCGATCGCCATGGGGGTGGTGTGCCACGCGGTCGCGGGACGGGTGCGGTTCGCCCCGCTGCTGCTCGTCGTTCCCGCGATCGTGCCGCAGCTGCCGGGCCTGCTGCTGTTCCGCGGCCTCCAGGCGGTCACCGGTGGGCAGACCGCCGGCGGCTTCAACCTGCTCCTCACGTCGGTGAGCGTCGGGTTTGCCCTCGCCGCAGGGATCCTGTTCGGCCAGCTGGTCGCGCAACCGGTGCTGCGCGAGCAGTCGCGGCTCGAGCGCCGCCGCGGACCGCGACTGATCGGCCCCCTGCGTCGTACCTCCTCGTGAGCGGAGGGAGTGCGCGGGTGGAGAGCGTCACAGGCGTTGGCACTCCCGCCCACGGCCGGCGTCGGGTTGGATGAGCAGGTGAGCGAGACCCCGCTGTACGACGCGACCGTGAGCGCGACGCTGGAGCGACTGCGCGCCGAGGCCGCCGAGCAGGCGACGCGCCACGCGCAGGCGCAGATCTCTGCCGCGCGGCAGCAGGCGGCCCAGGCGAGGGCCGCAGCCGAGCAGGCCCGGCACGAGATCGACGCGCTGCAGGCCGAGCTGGTACGGGTCCGTCGCGAGGTCGATGTTCGGGCGGCGCTCCGCGAGGCGGAGGTCGAGGAGGACGTGCGCAGCGGGCTGGTGCACGCCCCGGCGCCGTTGGTGGACCTTCGCGCCGAGGAGGCGGTGGCCGACACCGGTCCCCAGGTCGCTGACGAGGTTGACGACGAGGGACCGGTCGCCCCGCCGGTGCCGTCACTGGCCGAGCTCAGGACGCCCTCCCACCGGGTGGACGCCTTCTTCGACGCGCTGCTCGGTCCGTGACAGGTGCGGTGCGGCGGCTCGCCGGCCCGGTGCGCCGCACGGATCAGCACCCGGCAGCCATCGGGGCGGTGCGGCGCCTCCGGCGCGCGCTGCCGGGAGACCCGGGCTTCGGCGATCCGCTGTCCAGCGCCGGCCGGGACCCCGCGGGGACCGTGGCGCGCGTCGCCGACCGCATGCTCGAGGACCGCCCCGGCGTGCTGCGCGAGCTCGGGCTCGGAGCCCTCCAGGTCTGGCAGGCGCTCACCGAGCGCAGCGGCCGCGGTCAGGGCGACGCCGAGCTCACGGTGCTGTTCACCGACCTCGTCGGCTTCTCGACCTGGGCGCTGCGGGCCGGTGACGACGCCGCCTTGGTCCTGCTGCGGCAGGTGGCGGCCGCTGTCGAGCCGCCGGTGCTCGCGCACCGTGGCCGCGTGGTGAAGCGACTCGGCGACGGCGTGATGGCGACGTTCCCGACGTCCCAGCTGGCCTTCGACGCGGTGACCGAGGCGCGGACCCGGCTGGCGGCGGTGCACGCCGACCGCTTTCAGCCGGTGATGCGCGCAGCCCTCCACACAGGACGGCCGCGGGCGCTCGGCGGTGACTACCTCGGGGTGGACGTCACCATCGCGGCCCGCCTGGTCGAGCGTGCCGGTGCCGACGAGGTGCTCGTCTCCGACACGGCGCTGGCCGGACTCGACCCGGAGCGGGTGACGGCACGGCGCAAGCGCTCGTTCGCGTGGAGCTCGCCCAAGGGGGTCCCCGCAGGGCTGGTGGTGTACGCCGCGACGCCGCGAGAGGACTGACGCCGGCCGATCCACGTCACGGGAGTCAGACGCGAGCAGGCTCCTCGGGACGGAGCATCTCCCGCAGGGTGTCGCGGAGCTCCGCGCTGTCGGCGTGGCCGTGCACGCTGATCGCGTGGGCGACAGCGGCGGCAAGGACCTCCTGCTCCTCGCCGGCGATCGTCAGGGTGCAGCCGCTCTCGCTGGGCATGCGGCGGCAGTCGGCGACCTTGCGCATGTCTCCTCCTTCGTTCAGGGACGTGCTTCCAGGACCAGGTTGAACGGTGTCTCGCTGGCCCGGCGGAACCTGCTGAAGCCAGCCTGTTCGGCGATCTCGCGCAGCCGCTGCTCACCGGCCTGGGCACCGAGTGCCGTGCCGACGTCCTCGGACAGGGACGCGGGCGTGCAGATCATCGTGGACGCGCCGTAGAACACCCGACCGACCGGCGTGAGGTTGTCGGCCAGGTCGTCGCCGGCGAAGGGCTCGACGAGCATCACGGTGCCGTCGTCGGCGAGGGCGTGGCGCGCATGGGCGAGCGCCGAGAGCGGATCGCCCATGTCGTGCAGGCAGTCGAAGTAGGTGATCAGGTCGTAGCCCGAGCCGGGGAAGTCGGTCGCGCTGGCGACCTCGAAGTCGACCCGCTCGGCGATCCCGGCGTCGGCGATGAGCTTGTTGGCCGCGTCGATCGACGGTTGGTGCGCGTCGAAGCCGGTGATGACGGCTTTCGGGAAGGCCTGCCCGAGGATCGTGGTGGAGTGCCCGAAGCCGCACCCGACGTCGGCGATGCGGCCGCCTGAGGCGAGCTTGTCCGCGACCCCGTCGAGCGACGGGATCCACTCCGACGTGAGGTGCGCGAGGTAGCCGGGGCGGAAGAACCGGGCGGTCCCGGTGAACAGGCCCGCGTCGTGCTCGCCCCAGCCGATGCCCTCGCCGGTGCGGAACGCCTCGGCCAGTCGTGGCCCGATGCGGGACGCGGCAGCGAAGGCCTGGAAGCCGCCGAGCACGCACGCCGGGCTCGTCTCGTCCGTGAGCGCCACGGCCTGCTCAGGCGGCAGGCTGAAGCGGCCTTCGCCGTCGTACGACAGATAGCCGCCAGCGGCCTGGCACGACATCCACTCGCGCACGTAGCGCTCGCTCGTGCTGGTCTTGGCCGCGAGGTCGGCGGGTGTCATCGAGGTGCCGTCGGCCATGGCACGGTAGAGGCCGAGCTGGTCGCCGATCACCACGAGCGGAGCGTTGACCACCGCTCCCAGTTCGCCGACCACCTGGCCGACGAAGGCCATGAGGCGGTCTTCGTCCACGGGACGGTTCATCGTGGTCATGTGTCCTCCTCGGTGCCGGGGTCGTCCTTGACGATCGCCCTGGTCGGCGAGAAGGTCTGTACGCACAGGTGCGTAGGCCCGCGCTGCGGGCCGAGGGGGTGTCCGTCGTGGCGCTGTTGACCGCGCGTGAGCGAGAGGTGCTGGCCCTCGTGGCTGAGGGCAGGACCAACCAAGCGATCGGGCACGCACTGCAGGTCAGCCCGCGGACAGTCGCCAAGCACCTCGAGAACGCCTACCGCAAGCTCGACGTGACCTGCCGGGTGCAGGCGGTGGCCCGAACGATTCCGAGCCAGCGCTGACCCGTTCGGCGGCGTGCGCACGGCCGGACGGCGCGAAGGGGCGCCCCGGCCGTGGCCGAGACGCCCCTTCCCGACGTACCTGACTAGGAGAACAGGCCGGCGAGCGCCATGATCTCGTCCTGGGTGCTTTGCGGGACGATGTAGCCGTCCTCGGCGGTGATCTGCTCGAAGTTCGAGGCGATGTCCTCCGCGGTGACCGATACTCCGGCCCCGGCGAACCAGCCCGGGGCGAGGCCGGTGAAGACCTTGGCGTAGCGGCCGCCGGCAGCGGAGTACGCCCCGTGGGTGGTGGTGCACGCCTCGGAGCACAGGTAGCTGACCATCGGCGTGACCGACTCTGCGGTCAGGACCTTGCCGAAGTCACCGAGCAGCTCCTCGGTCATGCGCGTGAACGCCACCGGCATGATGACGTTGGACAGGATGTTGCTGCGGGCGCCCTCGACGGCGAGCACGTTGGACAGGCCGATGAGGCCCGCCTTCGCCGCGCTGTAGTTGCTCTGCCCGAAGTTGCCGAACGTCGCGTTCGACGCCGTGAAGACGAACCGGCCGTAGCCGTTCTCCTTCATCACCGCGAAGGCCGGCTTGCTGACGTAGAACGCGCCCTTGAGGTGCACGTCGAGCACGGCGTCGAGGTCGGCCCACTCGAGCTTCAGGAAGCTCTTGTCGCGCAGGATGCCGGCGTTGTTGACGACGATGTCGACCTTGCCGAACGCGTCGACGGCGGTCTTGACGATCGCCTCGCCGCCCTCGGGGGTGCTGACGCTGTCGTAGTTCGGGACGGCCTCGCCGCCGGCGGCCACGATCTCGTCGACGACCTTCTGCGCTGCGGTGTGCTCGCCGCCGTTGCCGTCGACGCTGCCGCCGAGGTCATTGACGACGACCTGCGCGCCGCGGCGGGCCAGGTCGAGGGCGTAGGTGCGGCCGATGCCGCCGCCGGCGCCGGTCACGATCGCGACGCGGCCGTCGAAGTTGATGTCACTCACAGGTGTTGCCCTTCGAAAGGAGGTGAGCCCCCATTCTCCCGTACGACGGGAACGGGCGTTCACGGAGGGCCTACCGTCGCGGGCATGGCTGTCCATGTGCAGGACCAGGGCTCTGTCCGGGTCGTCACCCTCGACCGTCCCGAGGTGCGCGGCGCCGTGGACGGACCGCACGCCACGGCGCTGCTGCAGGCCTTCACCGAGCTGGACGAGCGCGAAGACCTGAGTGTCGGGATCCTCACGGGAAGCGAGGGTCACTTCTGCGCGGGGGCAGACCTCGCGGCCGTCTCGAACGGTGCGATGCCGGTCCACCAGCCCGGCGCGGGGCCAGGTCCCATGGGTCCGACCCGGCTGCGACTGTCCAAGCCGGTCATCGCCGCGGTGGAAGGGCACGCCGTCGCGGGAGGGCTCGAGCTTGCGCTGTGGTGCGACCTTCGGGTGGCCAGCGACACGGCGGTGTTCGGGGTCTTCTGCCGTCGGTGGGGCGTCCCGCTCATCGACGGCGGCACGATCCGGCTCGCCCGGATCGTCGGTCAGGGGCACGCGATGGACCTGACCCTGACCGGCCGGGCGGTCGACGCGCAGGAGGCGCTGCGGATCGGGCTGGCGAACCGGGTCGTGCCGGCCGGTGCGGCCCTGTCCGCGGCCCTGGTCCTCGCGAACCAACTGGCAGCGCTGCCGCAGACCTGTCTGCGTTCCGACCGCCTGAGCCTGCTCGAGCAGTGGTCCCTGACCGAGGAGGACGCCCTCGCGAACGAGTGGCGGCACGGGATGACCTCCCTGTCCGAAGGCGTCGAGGGGGCGGCGCGGTTCGTGGGTGGCGAGGGCCGCCACGGCTCGTAGGGTGAGGCGCGTGCTCCGCGCCCTGGTCACCGGCCTGCTCGCCGTACCCCTCGTGCTCGTGGCGGGACCGGCGCAGGCTGCTCCGCCGGGGGTGCTGGACCACGTCGGCAGCACCACGAAGGTCGTCATCGTCACCTCGAAGGCGTGGTCCTCGACCACCGCTGTCGGGACGCTGTGGGAGAAGCGCAGCGGGCGGTGGGTGGCGGTGCGGTCGAACATGGCCGCTCGGGTCGGGCGCAACGGCTTCAGCACGTCGCACCGCGAAGGTGACGGGACGACACCGGCGGGCACGTACGTGCTGCGCTCTGCCTTCGGCGGACAGCCGAACCCGCGGACGCCGATGGCTTGGCGGTCGATCACGCCGCGCTCCTGCTGGTCCGGGGAGCGCACGGACTACAACCGCTGGGTCACGCGCACCTGCACCTCGCGCGACGAGGACCTGTGGCGGTTGCGGACCAGCGTCTACCGGTACGCCGTCGCGGTCGGCTACAACGACAGCCCCGCGCAGTGGGGGAAGGGATCGGCGATCTTCCTGCACCAGACGGTCGGCAAGGCGACGTCGGGCTGCGTCGCGTTCGCGCAGAACGACATCATCGCCAGCCTCCGGTGGATGACGCCCGGCACCAAGGTCGTCATGGGCCCGGAGTCGTACGTCGCCTCCCTCTGACCCGGGCTACAGCAGTGCCCACCACCGGCGGAGGACGTCGCCGTCGTGGGCGTCATGCAGCACCACGGTGAACGGACCTGGCTCCTCGTGGGGGTCGGCCGGCGCGTCCGGGTGTCGCCACGAAGAGCGTGCGTCGACGAGGACGTGGAGGAGCTTGACGAGCTCGTGCGGCTGGTCGGCGAGCACCTCCCCGGCGGCGGTGATGACGAGGACTGCGCCGCACTGGCCCAGCCAGGACAGGTCTCCCAGGGAATCGTGGAGCGAGTCCCAGCCGCCGCCGGCGAAGTGGGGCAGTTGCAGCGCGGCGGCGATCTCCGCGCAGGCAGCCTCCTTCGAGCGCATGCGCCCGCCGCGGAGCAGGCGTACCGGTATGGGCTGGGAACGCGCGAGCTCGTAGCCGCGTGTCTCGAGGTCGCTGACGGAGCCCTCCGCGCGCTGCAGCCACCCGCCCGTGGGGTCGAGGTCGAGCCAGTCGGTGTCGTCTGTCATCGGACCCTCCGGAAGCCGCCCTCGTAGTGAGTTGCTGTGTAGTACACGCGACCGTTGTCTTGGTCGATGACGATGCGCTCGGCGTTGCGGCCGGTCCCTGGCGTTGGCCGGGCGTCGACGTCGTACTCCAGATACCGGCCGGGCGGGAGCAGCTCGTCATCGTTGCGGAAGACCCGCCCTCCCGCGTAGCCCGGAGGCGGCGCACCTCGATGACGGTCGAGCCATGCGAGCACACCGCCCACCTTGTCAGGCACGCGGTCGGGCGGACGCGGACCGAAGGTGTCGCCCGCCGTGACTCCCACGTGGGTGCGGGAGTCGAGGTCGACGAGGCTGTCGCGCACCGACCCACTCGCAGCGTCCACCACCGCCCACCCGGACACCTGCTGGTCGAAGACGGCCTGGTCCGCGACCGACAGCCCGGCCTGTCCGCCTGCCTTGGCCACCGTCGGTGCGAGCCAGCGCAGGAGCGGACTCGCCGTGTCGGCACCGACAGCCCCGAGGACGCCGTCCAGCCGACCGCCGATCCCGCCCACCAAGACCTCGCGGCCGAAGCCACCGGCGAGCCCGACCGCGTCCAGGGTCCCGACGTCCCGAACCTGCTGGTAGGCGCGGAGGTCTGTCATCACCGCCGCCTGTCCCACCACAGGCCGGATGAACCGGGCCGCCGCCTGCAGCGCCCGCAACGCCCGGACCGCGAGCGTGATCGCCTCGGCGGCCTCCAGCGCTGCCGTACCGGCCAACGACGCCGCCGACGTCGCCGCCGCGATCTCCGAGCCGACGATCGCGGCGTCCGCGGCGGCAGCCGCCGGCGCGGCCAGCCCCACGGTGGCGACGACGACCGCCCCGGTGAGCACCACGACCGACGCGACGACGGCGATCTTCTTCAGGCTCCAGTGGTGCTGGTGACGCGCCCGCTCGAGTGCTCGTGCGTAGTCGTCCATCCGGTCGGCGCTCGATCGCAGGGAGTGGGCGACCACCCGCGTCTGCGTGTCGAGGAGCTGCAGCGGGTGGTGCGCCGCACGGGCGGACTGGCCGGTCCAGGACCGGTGCGCGTCCTCGAGAACCCGGTGCGCCCGCCGCTGTGCCGCTTCTACCTGGTCGGCCGCGCGCCGCAGCGCCCGCGCCATCTCGCGCGCCGCGTCGACGTCACCGTCCGGAGGGGGAGGGAGGGTGAACCGCTGAGGCGGCACGAGCACGGGTTCGGGAACGATCACGGGAACAACCGGTGGTCGAGCTCGCGCAGGCAGGCAGCGACGGACTGCAGGCCGACCTGCAGCTGGCGGTGGTCGTGCGCGAGCACGCCCAGGCCGTGGGCGGCGGAGACGCGCAGCTCCGCGACCGCGGGCGCACCCCGACCGCCCAGCGCGTCGCCGCACCGCGACAGGCACGCGAGCAGCTCGTCGCGGGAGTCCTCGACCGCGCGCACGATCTCGCCGTACGCCTGCGCGCGCTCGTCCAGCCGGTCGGGCTGGACGCGGAGATCGGTCATGCCGCGGAGCCTGGCAGGAACGGCGACAGGGCATCGGCGGTTGTCCACAGGCGCCCGGTCGGTAGATGGGACAGACTGACCGCGTGCGGGACGGCGACGGGTGGACCAGGTGCGGGCTCGGCCACGACCACTGGGGCCTGCACGGGGCCGCCGGCCTCCTCCTCATCGCGCCCGGGCCGACGGTGCTGCTCCAGCACCGGGCCGGCTGGTCGCACCACGGCGACACCTGGGGGGTTCCGGGTGGTGCGCGCGGCTCGGGGGAGTCGCCCGTGCACGCCGCGCTCCGGGAGGCCGCCGAGGAGACCGGGCTCGACGCCACAGGGGTCGTCGTGGAGAGGGAGCACGTCGATGACCACGGCGGGTGGAGCTACACCACGGTGGTCGCGCGCGCCGAGAGCCTGCTGACGGTGCATGCGCTGGACCGAGAGAGCACCGACGTCCGGTGGGTGCCGCTCGAGGACGTCGCCGACCTCGTCCTCCACCCTGGTTTCGCCGGGTCCTGGCCACTGCTGCGCCAGCACGTCTCCTAGCCCGGTCAGCCGGGCGGGGAGGGACGGGGTCGATCGCCCTGCCTCCCCCCTCACGGGCGCCCGTTTCCCTATGCTCTGTCCCGGCCACAGGGGGTGGTCCTCGAACGTGGCAAGGGGAGCTCGGCATGGGTCTCGTGGACCGCAACCCGAAGACGGTCCTGGGGGTGTCCTTCGTCGTGGCGGCAGGACTGCTCGGTGGGGCCGCCGTCGCGTACGTCAACGCCGGTGGCGGTGGCAGCACCTCGGCGGTGAGCCCGGTCGTCACACCTGGCCCGACGGCGGTGGCCAGCCCCGAACCCACGGTGGAGACACCCGCACCGGCCCCCTCACCGACCGCGACCGCCGTACCCACCGCGACGGTGACCGCGAGCCCGTCCGCGAGCCCGTCCGTCGCCCCGAGCGCGACGGCCACGGCGACGGGGACGCCCACCCGCACCTACCCCTATCCCGCGCCGTCCCAGACGTACGCCGGCCTGGTGCTCAGCGCCACGCTGAACCCCGGCGGCGGGACGACGGCCACGCCCTTCGACCTGCGGATGAAGGCCACCGACGGTGACGGCGAGATCTACTTCGACGGCCTGACCTGGGGTGACGGCGGCGCCGCGGCGGCCGACGCGTCCCCGCAGAAGTGCGGGACCTACCCGCCGTTGACCAGCAAGCCGGGCGCCTACCAGCCGTCGCCGGACGAAGCGGAGTTCCGCAAGGGTCACACGTACCCGAGGGCGGGGACCTACACCCTCACCGCGCACGTGTCGTCGGTGAGCAAGGACTGCAAGCCCAACGGTCCGGCCAAGGAGACGCGCACGGTGACGTTCACCGTCCGCATCTCCGCCGCCCCCACCGCGAGCCCGTCAGCCAGCCCGACTCCGAGTCCGACCGCCAGCTCGACTCCCAGCCCCTGACCTCAGGGGCGGAACAGCTCCCAGCGCCCCTCGGACACGACGTCCACCACCGGCCCGTCGGCCCCGTCGACGACCCGCAGCGCGCTCTGGTCGTCCAGGGCGTACGTCGGGACGCCGGTCATCGCTGCCCAGCGCGCGGCGTTGTCCCCGCACGCGTCCGGATGCCCCGGGTTCTCGAAGTGCGGGATCACCGCCACGTCGACCAGACCCGCACCGGCCGCGGTCACGAAGGTCCGTGGCACGTCCCCGTCCGGGGAGGTGAACACGACCTCCTCCGACGTGAGCGGGGTGCAGCGGGCGGACGGCGGCTCGGTGTAGGTCTCGCCGATCGTGGTGCACGCCGCCATCGCCCCCGCGCTGACCCCGACGTAGACCAGGTCGGGCAGCGACGGGAACAGGGCGGTGAGGCCGGACTCCTGCAACCAGTGGGCCAAAAAGAGCGGATCACCACCCCAGACGAGCAGGGCGTCCGCCGCCTGGACGACCTCCTGCCACACGGCCTCGTCGATGCTGGGCAGCGCGGTGAGCTCCAGGAGGCCGAGTGACCCCCACCCCAGCTCGCACAGCGGGCTCGCGACGTCGCCGGTCAGCAGACGACGGGCCATCACCGGCCCGACGCTGAACGGGTAGATGCCCGTGGGTACGACGAGCGCGGTGGACTCGGCGATGGGCTTGCCCAGCAGCGACACGAGCGCGTCCTGCAGGCTCGCGTTGGTGAGGCCGTTGGACGTCAGCAGCAGCTTCATGGCCGGAGCCTACGAACTGCCCCGCTGTGGACGACGGGCCGGTCGCCGGGGCGGTGACGACTAGCCTGCGGACGTGCGCTCGGCCCGTGACCTGCTCGACGTCGCCCTCGCGGCCGTGCCAGGGGCGCAGGCCCGCGAGGGCCAGCACGTCATGGTCGAGGCCGTGGCCGCGTCGCTGCGCCGGCGCGAGCACCTGCTCGTCCAGGCCGGCACCGGCACCGGCAAGTCGCTCGGCTACCTCGTTCCCGCGCTCACCAGCGGCCGGCGCGTCGTCGTCGCCACCGCGACCAAGGCGCTGCAGGCCCAGCTCGTCGACAAGGACCTGCCGCGGGTCGTTGCCGCGCTCGCGCCGGTGCTGGGACGAACCCCGACGTACGCCCTCGCCAAGGGGCGGAGCAACTACGCCTGCCTGCAACAGCTCGAGGGCGGACCCGGGGCGCGGGTCGAGGCGGAGCAGGACGCGCTCTGGGACGGCCCGACCTCGATGATGGGGCAGCAGGTCGTCAAGCTGCGCGAGTGGGCGCGTACGGCGACGACCGGTGACCGGGACGAGGTGCCCTTCCCGGTGAACGACCGTGCCTGGCGGCAGGTCAGCGTCACCGCCCGCGAGTGCCTCGGCAGCAGGTGCCCGGACCGGGTGGACTGCTTCGCGGAGAGGGCCCGCGAGGAGGCCAAGGACGCCGACGTCGTCGTCGCCAACCACGCGCTGCTGGCGATCTCGGTCTTCCAGGGCGTGCCGGTGCTGCCGGAGTTCGACGCGGTGGTGCTCGACGAGGCGCACGAGTTCGTCAGCAGTGCCACCGACGCGCTGACTCACGAGCTGACCGCGCCGGCCGCGCGGCGAGCCGCGTCGGCAGCGAAGGCGATGCTGGGGGTGACGACGTACGAGCGGCTCGAGGACGCGCACGACGTCCTCGACGGGGTCGTCGCCGGACTGCCCCTCGGCTGGTTGCCCGACCTCCCGCCGCCGCTCATCGACGCGCTCGGTGTGGTGGAGACGGCCTTCGGCGCGGCCGCGGTCGAGGTCGGCGGCACGAAGGAGGAGGGCGAGGTCGAGCAGGCACGCCGCGACCAGGTGCGCACCGGGCTCCTCGACGTCGCCGAGGCCGCGGGGGAGCTGAGGGCGCCAGGCGTGCGGTCGGCCGTCTACGTCACTGCCGACCGGGCACTGCGGGTCTCCCCGCTGTCGGTCGGGGGAGCGGTGGCCAGTCGGCTCTTCGGCGAGGTCACGGTCATCGCCACCTCCGCGACGCTCACCGTCGGGGGCTCCTTCCGGCACACCGCGCGCGAGCTCGGCCTCACCTGGATGGCGGGATCGGCGTACGGCGAGAAGAGTGCGGTGCCGCGCGACGACGAGGCGGTCGCCGAGGTGCTGGACCGCGACCCCGACGCGCAGCCGCCGTCACGGTGGGCCCACCTCGACGTGGGCAGCCCCTTCGACTACGCCCGTCAGGGACAGCTCTACGTCGCGCGTGACCTTCCCAACCCCGGGCAGGCCCTGGGGGCGTGGCAGGCGGCCGTCGACGACCTGTGCGTCCAGCTCGTCCAGGCCTCCGGTGGCCGCGCTCTCGGCCTGTTCTCCTCGACCGCGGCGGCGGTGCGGGCCGCCGAGGCGGTGCGCGCGCGCACGGACGTGACGGTGCTGGTCCAGGGCGACGACAGCCCCGGTGCGTTGACGCACGCGTTCGCCTCCGACGCCCGCACCTGCCTGTTCGGCACGCGCTCGTTCTGGCAGGGCGTCGACGTGGCCGGGTCGGCCTGCCAGCTCGTCATCATCGACCGCATCCCGTTCCCGCACGTCGACGACCCGCTCATGAAGGCGCGCCTGGCCGAGGCGGGGGACCACGGCTTCATGGACGTGACCCTGCCGCCGGCGGCGGTGCTGCTCGCGCAGGGTGCCGGTCGGCTCATCCGCTCGACGACCGACCGTGGAGTGGTCGTCGTGCTCGACCCGCGGCTGGCCACCGCGCGCTACGGCGACCTCCTGGTGAAGACGCTGCCGGGCTTCTACCCCGCCCGGTCCCTGGACGCGGTGCTCACGTCGCTCGCCGCCATCGACGCCTCCGCCGAGCCCGTGCGCGATCCCGGGCCGCCCCCGTCAGCCCGCCGACGGGCGAGGGCGTGAGCTGCCCCTGTGGGTCCGGCGCGGCGTACGACGGCTGCTGCGGGCGCTACCACTCCGGTGTCGCCGTACCGACGGCGGAGGCGCTGATGCGCTCGCGCTACTCCGCTTTCGCCCGCGGCGACGCCGCCTGGCTGCTGCGTTCCTGGCACTCCTCGACCCGGCCGCGACGGATCACCCTCGACGCCGACCAGGTCTGGGACGGACTGGTCGTCGTGTCGGCGTCCGGCGGCTTGTTCGACCAGGAGGGGACGGTGGAGTTCCGCGCGACCTTCACCCACCGCGGCGCGACCGACGTGCTGCACGAGCGGAGCCGCTTCGTGCGCGAGGACGGCGCCTGGGTCTACTTGACGGCCCTGCCGAGCTGATCCCGGCGCTCCCGCAGCAGCGCTCGTACCGCTGCGGGTGGGTCCAGGGCCAGGGCCCTGTCAAGAGCGTCGACGGCTTCGGTGTGCCGCCCCGTCCGGGCGAGCAGGTCCGCGCGCGTGACATGGAACGGCAGGTACGTCGGGAGGTCCACGTCCTCGATCGAGGCGAGCGCCACCTCGGGACCGTGCACGTGCGTGACGGACACGGCCCGGTTCAGTGCCACGACGGGAGTCGGGGCGAGGCGCCACAGGTGGTCGTAGAGCGCCAGGACCTGGGACCAGTCGGTCGGCCCGTCTTCACTGTGCACGGCACTGATCGCCGCCTGCACCTGGTAGGGCCCCGGCTCGTTGCGACGCAGGCACAGCCGGACCAGGGCGCGGCCCTCCTCGAGCTTCGTGCCGTCCCACCGGGTGCGGTCCTGGTCGGGCAGCAGCACCAGTGCGCCGTCGTCGGTGCGCGCGTCGCGACGGGCATCGGTGAGCAGCAGCAGGGCGAGCAACCCCAGCACCTCCGGCTCGTCCGGCATCAGGGACGCCAGGACGCGGGCGAGCCGGAGGGCTTCGTCACAGAGCTCACTGCGCACGACGTCGTCGCCGCTCGTGGCCGCGTGGCCCTCGGTGAAGACCAGGTAGATCACGGCAAGGACGCCGGCCAACCGGTCGGGCAGAGCGGCGTCGTCGGGCACGCGGTAGGGGATGCGCGCGTCGCGGATCTTGTTCTTCGCCCGGACGATCCGTTGCGCCATCGTCGCCTCCGGTACGAGGAAGGCACGCGCGATCTCCTCGGTGGTGAGCCCGCCGAGCAGCCGCAGTGTCAGGGCGATCTGGGCGGTCGGTGCGAGCGCCGGGTGGCAGCAGGTGAACAGCAGTCGCAGCCGGTCGTCCTTCACCGGACCCACCTCCTCCGGTTCGTGGAGCTGCTGGGCGGCCAGGGCGTGCCGGGCGGGCCGCGAGGCCTCCCGTCGCAGGCGGTCCAGTGCCTTGCGCCGCGCGGTGGTGGTCAGCCAGCCCCCCGGGTTGGGGGGCTGACCGTCCACCGGCCACCGCTCGACGGCGAGGGCGAACGCCTCCTGGGCGCACTCCTGCGCGAGGTCGAGGTCGCGGTAGAGCCCGGTGAGGGTCGCGACGACCTGGCCGTACTCCTCGCGGAAGACGCGCTCGAGGCTCACTCGCTCCTGCTCACTCGCCCTGGAACGGCCGCACCTCGACGGGGGCCTCGCACGCGGCGGAGCCCTTGGCCGCCCAGCCCAGTGCGGCGTCGAGGTCGGGCGCCTCGATGATCCAGAAGCCGCCGAGGTACTCCTTGGCGTCCCCGAACGGCCCGTCGGTCGTGACGACCTTGCTCCCGCGGCCGTCGACGACGGTCGAGGCGGTGGGCTCGTGCAGTCCGCCGGCGAAGACCCAGCAGCCCGCGGCCATCAGGTCGTCGTTGAAGGCGCCCACCTGGGCGAACATCCGGGGCATCTGCTCCTCCGACGGCTTCGGCTCGTCGGGGGTGTGGTGGACGGAGATGAGGTACTGCGCCATGAGGGTCTCCTTCGGAACGGCGGGTGCCGGCGAGAGTGCGGACACCCCACCGACGAACGGCGACCGGCTGGATCGACACTCGCCGTCAGAAATCTTCTCAAGCCCTACCAGGGCGCGGTCGGGAGCCCCTCGTCCAGCGCGCCCCCGCGCACGCAGTCACCGGTCCGGTAGTCGTCTGGCATGTCCGGGTAGACGATCTGCCAGTACACCCGCGCCAGCCCGGCCGCCTGCCTGTCCGAGGCTCCGAGCATCCGTGCGGTCAGGGCGTCGCGCTGGATCGCCTCGCACTCCGTCACCGCCTCGTTGGTCTCACCGCGCATGTGCATGGCCTCGTGGGTGAGCACGTGCACCGCGACCACCTGCTGCAGCGACGGGCGTTTCTTGTTGCTGCCGGCGTACTTCTTGAGGTCGGCACAGGGCTCGCGCTTGATCGTCGTCCGCGGCTCGGGGACGCCGGTGACGTCGTACGCCACGTAGCCGAGCTCGGCGCCCGCGTCGACCAGCGCACCCGCGGTCGACTGGCAGTGCACGTCGACGTGGTGCCCCACCAGCCGGGTCGCGACCGACGCGAGGCGGTGCTCCTGGGTGCGGCGCTGCGCGCCGGGGATGGCGCACACCAGCGCGAGCACCACGAGGCCTGCCAGCGACCAGACGGGCATCGGACGGGGCCGACCCAGCGCGTCGACCCGACGGCTGGCCCACCGGCCCACGACCGCGCACGCCGCGACGAGCAGCAGCAGGCTCAGCGAGGTCAGCAACGAGGGCACCTTCCATGATCGGCAGCGCCCGGGCCGGGGTTGAAGAGGCGTCCGGCAGGATGAGCCCATGGAAGCCCTGCTCGGCGACGCTGCCGGATCGCTGCTCGTGACCGTCGCGGACCGGTGTGCCACCGTCACGCTGAACCGTCCCGACAAGCACAACGCGATCAACCTCGCGATGTGGCAGGCGTTCGCTCGGCTGATGCCCGCGCTCGACGCGGACGACGGCGTCGATGTCGTGGTCTTCCGCGGAAGTGCCGGCGGGCCGTTCAGTGCCGGCGCGGACATCAGCGAGTTCACGACCCTGCGCCGCGACCCCGACGACGCCGAGCGGTACGGCGAGGCCGTCACTGCGGGGGAACGCGCGATCATCTCCTGCGCGACGCCGACCGTTGCGGTGGTCGAAGGCTTCGCCATCGGGGGCGGCTCGCAGGTGGCGCTGGCCTGCGACCTGCGGCTGTGCACACCGGGGGCGCGCTTCGGCATCACCCCGGCGAAGCTGGGCATCGTCTACGCGCTGCCGTCCACGGCGCGGCTGGTCGAGGTCGTCGGCCCGGCATGGGCGTCGTGGGTGCTGATGACGGGTGACCTCGTCGATGCCGCCACCGCGCTGCGGATCGGTCTGGTGCACGAGGTCTGCAACGACCTCGAGGCCCGTACGGCTGAGCTGGTGTCGACGCTGTCCTCGCGGGCTCGGGTGTCGCTGCGGGGTGCGAAGGCGCTCATCGCCGCGGCGGCCGCCGGTCAGCGCGAGGAGGACGCTGAGGTGCGCCGGCACTACCACGACTCGCTGCACAGCCCGGAGTACCGCGAGGGCGTCGACGCCTTCCTCGCCAAGCGGTCGCCAGACTTCCGCGGCGCCCGCGGCTGACCGTCGGCGTCCCGTCAGATCGCAGCCGCTGTCCACCTCCGCGGCTCCCTGCTCAAGGCGGGCACGCGGACGGTGTTCGCCCTCAGCCGCAAGGAGGTACCCGACGCTGGCACGAAGCCTGGACAGGTGGCCAGATCGCAGCCGCCAGGTGCGAGGACTCGGCAGCCCTCGCGGGACGTGGGCTCCGTTCCACGCACACCCTCACCGGCCCCGAGTTCTCCGCCCTGGCGGCCACGGACCCGAAGCAGCGGGTGGAAGCACCGTGGCCCACGGAACTGTCAGAGGCTTGCGCAAATCTTCTACACCGCAGGCAGAAACGCTTGACTGATGTATCGAATACAGATACGCTTTTGGGTAAGGAGGTGAGCCACTTGGATGCGTACGACGCCCAGCTGGTGACCTCTGACGTCTCGGAGTGGCTTGACGGGCTGGAGTGCGCGGCGCCGTCGGTCATCCCGTCCTGGGTCCTCGAGCTGGAAGCGCAGCGACACTTCGGCTGCGCCTGCTGCGACCCGGCCGACCCTGAGGCTGTTGAGCCCGGAGCTGGTGAGCCGGCCGTGGAGTGGTCGGCCCCTGGGGTGACCGGGTTGGGTCCGGTCGAGGCCGGACCGTTGCCGCCACCGAGCCCGGTGGTCGCAGCGCTGCTGCGCGCGGTCGAGCGGGTGGTGGCAGTCCGGCCGTCGCAGGTCGACGCGGCGCAGGCGCTGTCCGATGCGCAGGCGCTGTTGCAGGTCGAGCAGCAGCTGCGGGTCCACGACCTGACCCGCCTCGCTGATGTGCACGCCCGCGGGCTGACCGACCTGGTCGGGGCGCGGAGTGTGAAGGCGTGGGTGCGGGAGCACCGGCCCGACGGTGACCCTGCTGATGCGCTGCTCGCGAACCGGCTGCGGACCTTCCCTGCGCTGGACGCGGCGGTGCAGGACCGGCGCGTCAGCCTGGGAGCAGCGCGGAAGACGGCGGGGGCGTTACGGACCTGCGGGCCGCACCTGGACCGTGCCGAGGGGCTCATCGACGGGCTCCCGGGTGATCTGGTCCTGAACGCGGTCGTGGGGAACGTCGCGGGGCTGATCTGCCGTGAGCTGCAAGGGCTGCACGACGACGACCCCCGACTGCAGCCCGTCATCGACCGCGCGCAGACCCTGCTGTCGCTCGAGGGGACGCAGGCCGAGCGGTTGGAGCACACGCTGCTGTGGCTCGCCGAAGCCATCGCACCCCGCGCCCTGGCGGGGGCGTTGGACGAGATCGTCGTCGCGGTCCTGCCCAGCCTGCTGGAGGACCGCGCGGAGAAGGGCCACGAACGCCGGGGCCTGTCGATCACCGAGCTCCCGGACGGTCAGGGGTGGCACCTGTGCGGGGACCTGGACCTCGAGTGCGGCGAACGCCTCTGGACCGTCCTGCGCGCCGCCGCAGCCCACGACACCCGCAACCCCGACGACACCGCGCGCGTGGGCCGACGCCCGCGAGGCAGGTGCGACGGAGGCGGAGGACGTGTGGGGACCCTTGGGCGGCTCGGCTCGACGCCGACGGCGCCCTGCCCCACGGCCTGCCGCGCGGACGCAGGAAGCGGCTGCACGACGCGTTCTCGAACGCCCTGGAGCGCTACCTCGCCGCCGGCCTCGGCGGCTTGGTCAGCAAGACCCCCGTGCAGATCCACGTCACCATCCCCGAAGCCACCATCCCCGGCACCAGCACCAGCACCAGCACCAGCACCAGCACCCTGCACCCAAGACCGCCGGCCCGGTGCGCCGCCACCACGCGCCGACAGCGGACGGCTCCTCCCGAGATCGCTGGTCCGCAGGTGGTGGTGCGACAGCCACGTCACCACCACCGTCCTGAGCCTCGGCGGCAAAGCCCTCCGCACGATCCACTCCCAACGCACCCTCACCGCCGATGAACGACGGGCCCTCGACCTCGAAGGCGCCGGACGGTGCGCCGGCGACGGCTGCTGCCCCGGCCTGCCCGACCCGCTGATCGTCCTACGACCCCATCACGTCCTGGGGTACGCCGAGGACCAGATCACCAGCCTGGACGAAACCCTCAACGTCTGCGACACCCTCCACCACGACCTGCACACCGGAAAGCGCACCATCCGGCTCCGCGACGGCCGCTGGCTCAACGAGAATGGCTTCACCACCCCCACCTGGCGCGACCACAACCCGCCCTTCTGATCTGACCCGGGGGTGCCTGTCCGGCTCTGGCCAAGGACGTCCTCGACACCGGTGGCCGGGACCACACCACGCCCGACCTCTGTCAGCGGCCGCCGGGGGAGCGCGGTCGTCGGAGACCGTGTCGGACGCCGAGCCAGGGTCCCCCAGCAACGGCCAGCGCTGCGATCAGCGCGAACAAGACCCCCCTGCCCGCGAGCAGGCCGCCGACGACCGCCGCCACGGCGATCACGGCGAACAGAGCCGGCATGACCCACCGGTCCCACCGGGTCGTGGCCAGTGAGCGCTCGAACCGGTCGTCGAGGTCCCGCAGGCGTCCCATGAAGGCGGGGTGCCCACCGAGGGGATCTCCACGCCTTGGCCATGTGCCGAAGCTCAGGTGAACAGGTCCGGCGGAGGGGTGGGGGACACGGGCGGGTTCGCGTCGTACGCCGGACGTGCTCCCCTGGCGAAGGCCGCGCCGTCCTCGACCCGTGCCCGACCGAGGCTGCGTGCGGTGACCCGGCGCAGGTCGTCGAGGTCGAAGGGCGTGTCCGAGGCGCCGAGCACCAGGTTGCCGAACCGGCGTCCCCGCATCAGCCCGGGCTCGCCGAGCACCACGACGTACCCGAACACCTCGAGCAGCGTCGCGGCCTGCTGACGGGCAAACGCCAGGACGCCGGAGTCGGCGAGGTTCACGGCGTAGACGCCCCCGCGGCGCAGGACGGCGGCGACTTCACGGGTGTGCTCGACCGTCAGCAGGTGCGAGGGAACCCGCGACCCGGTGAACACGTCGGCGACGACGACATCGCTGGTGCCGGGGCGCAAGTGCGCGAGCGCCTCACGCCCGTCGCCGACGCGCAGCCGGAACCCCGCCGTACCGAGCTGGGTGCGCACGACCTCCACGAGCGGCTCGTCGGCCTCGACCACCACCTGTGTCGAACCAGGGCGCGACCAGGCCACCCAGCGGGGCAGCGTGCAGCCGGCGCCACCGAGGTGGACCGCGGTGACCGGTCCGGGGTCGAGGGTGTCGACCAGGTCGGCGAGCAGGCGCACGTAGTCGAACTCGAGGTGCTCCGGTGCGTCCAGGTCGACGTAGCTCTGCGGCGTGCCGTCGACGAGCAGCATCCAGCCGGCAGGGCGGTCGAGGTCGCGGACGAGCTCCGCGGTGCCGAAGCGGACCGGCCAGGTGCCGCCGGTCGGGGTGGTCCGCTTCAGCCGATCTCCCCGCCCTTGCCGTCGGTGCGGATGTCCGCGATGTCCTTGCAGGTGTCGCAGATCGGCAGCTGCTTGGGATCCTTCGACGGCGTGAACACGTGCCCGCACAGCGCCTCGACGGGCGTGCCGAAGATGTACGCCTCGGTGACCTTGCCGGGGTCCTTGACGATGTGGGCGACGGAGCCGGGGTCCTGGAGCTCGCGCTCCTCGGTCCGCTCCTCGATCAGCGTGCTGGTGCCCAGGCCCGGGGTCGTCATGCCGACCAGGGTAGGTCAGGCGGGCGGCTCAGGCCGCCTGCGCGAGGTAGTCCTGCAGCGCCCGCAGGCCCCGCGCCGACTCGGCGGCGAGGAAGCGCTCGCTCGGTGACAGCGGGCTCAGGCCCGGCGGTGGCTGGTGCCCCTCAGGAAGCAGCGCGAGCCGGGTGCTCCCGGGAGCGAGCGTGTCGAGGGTGTCGTCGGCGTCGAGGGCGGGATCCTCGAGCGCCTGTGCAGCCCAGAACCGCGCCACAGCAACGCCGAGGACGACCAGCACGGTCGTGCTGATCGCCGCGAGGACGGCCAGGGCGAGGGTCATGGGATCTGGATCGGCGCGGACGGCGCAGGACCTGAGCACCCGGATGGGTGCACGCTGCGATCGTCCACAGTCCGACGACACTCCTGCGCGCAGCCGCTCGACGGGTTAGCGTGGTCGTCGTACCAGTCCATACATGGCCCCCGGTCCCACAAGCGTCGCTACGAGCGACACACCGCCGAGAGGCGACCTGAGGGCTGGTACGACGGCCGTCCCGGGGGAGACCCCGGGGCGGTCGGCCCCGTGACGAGGAGGTGCGACGATGGCCGAGGGACGTCCCTCCCGCGTGCGGGCGATGCCCCCGGACGAGGTCGATGCCCGCGCCACCGGACCGACCGACGCGGAGGCCGAGCTGATCCATCGGCTGGAGGTGGCCCTCGCGGCGCTGCCGGAGGCCGAGCGCACCGCCGTGGTCGCGGCGATCGGGTACGCCGGCGGCAGTGTCGGCGCTGCCATGGAGCTGGGCCTGGACCCGAACGACACGGCCGACGCCGACGCCCTGACCCAGGGCGGGTTGCAGCTGCTGCGCGGCGCGCTGGCCGACCTGGACCCGCACGGCCTACCGCAGGTCTGACGAACCCTCCTCGGGGCGGTCTGAGGCCGGCCGCGACAGCACCAGCACGCCCAGCACCGCGAGGGCGCCACCGACGGTCAGGGTCACCAGGCTCGCCAGGTCGGTCGCGAGGCGCTCGTGCAGGAGCGCGGCCGCGAGCAGCACCGCCACGACCGGCTCGACCACCGTGAGGGTCGCGAGCGGCGCGCCCAGGTCGCCGGTCTGGAAGGCCACCTGCGTCAGCAGCAGCCCCAGCAGTCCCACCGTCACTGCGGCGTACGGCGCCCACGTGGACAGCAGCGCGGGCAGGTCGTCGAGCCGCCCCGCGGCCACCGCCAGCAGCACCGCGCCTGCCCCGACGACGGCGCCCGCGGCGGCACCGGCGGCGGCGCCGCCCCAGCGGGCGTGCCGCCGGGCCGTCAGGAGGGCGAGCACGGCGGCGGCGAGGAGCAGCGCGGCGACGAAGGACTGCGCGCGGCCGGGTTCGCTCCCGGAGGACGCGGCGGCCAGCGCCGGCCCGAGCACGGCCAGCCCCGAGGCGCAGAGGGCGAGCCCCAGCAGCTCGGCTCGGTGCAGCCGTCGGTCACCGAGGACGGCCGACAGCAGGACCGCGAGCGGCAGTCCGGCGACGAGCAGCCCCTGCACCAGCGCGACCGGTCCCAGGCGGAGCGCGAGGGCCTGCACGCCCACCGCCGCGACGTCGGCGGCGGTGCCGGCCAGCCACAGCGGCCGCTTCGCGAGCGTCAGGAGCAACGAGGGTCGTACGGACGGCTCGACCGACCGGGCCTCGTGGTGCTGGACCGCGGACGCCACGGCGAACAGCGCCGCGGCACCCAGGGCGGCCGCCACGGCGGCGGGGGTGCTCATGGCTCAGGCGGCCAGGCCGTGGGCTCCCACGGTCCCGACCTGCAGGCCGCGGTCGCGCAGGCGGTGGACGAGCGTCGGCAGCGCTCCCAGCGTGGCGCGCCACGCCCCGGGCTCGCTGGTGCAGTCGGAGTCGTGCAGCAGCACCGTCCCGCCGTCCAGCCGTCCGCGCAGCACCTCGTCGACGACATCGCCCGGAGCCAGCCCTCGCTGCCAGTCCTGGCCCCAGGAGGTCCACAGCACGGTCTGCAGGCCCAGGCCGCGGGCCGCGACCAGGCCCGAGGTGGTCAGGGCACCGTACGGCGGACGGAACCAGGTCGGCCGGACGCCGGACTGCACCTCGATGAGGTCGGCGGTGCGCGCCAGCTGGTCGTGCGTCCCCACCGGGCTGTGCCGCAGGTGGTTGCGGTGGTCGAAGGAGTGCACGGCCACCTCATGACCCTCGGCGACGATGCGCCGTGCGAGGTCGGGGTAGCGCTGGCACATCTGCCCGAGCAGGAAGAACGTCGCGTGCGCGTCGAGGGCGGCGAGAGCGTCGAGGAACCTCGGCGTGCTCTGGGCGTCGGGACCGTCGTCGAAGGTCAGTGCCACGTGCCCGGGCCGTCCTGTGCCGTTGACCGTCGGCAGCAGGGGCTTGACGGGCTGGAGGAACGTCAGGAGCGGCGCTGCCTGGACCCCTGCGGCGAGAGCTGCCCCACCGAGCAGCAGCCGGCCGACTCTCACGACCCGGGCCTCACGAGGAGGGCCAGAGCGCCCACATCGGCAAGGTCGGGAGCTGGTCGGCGGCGGCGCGGTCGTGCAGCCCGTCGAGGTCCGCGATGACCTGGGTGGTCGACCGCCCCCGCTCGTCGAGCACGATCTGCTGACCGGCTCGCAAGTGCGGTGGCAACCCGGTGAGGCCGACCGACACCACGTTGGGCAGCGCGAGCTTGACCTTGTCCTCGATCGCCGTCCAGTGCTCCACCAGGCCCGGCGTCGAGAGGCAGACGACCTTGGGGCGCCCGGCGTCGACGGTCGCGACCCCGGCCGCGGCGGTGGTGATGGAGGCGCGCAGGCGTCGCGGGTTGCGCGAGTGCACCCCGAGGTCGGCACCGATGATGCTGACCCCGGACCCGACCAGGACCTGCAGGTCGGTCGGGGTCGGTGCGGCGGCGCCCGGGTGCACGGCGACCGTCACATGGTTGCGGTTGAGGGCGCGGACCACGGCCGGCACGGCGAGCTGTTCGTGGTCCACGACGGCCGCGACGTAGACGCTCTGCGCCGACTCGGCGCTCTCGGCGACGCCGAGACCGACGTGCACGGTGGCCTGCGCGACGCCGAACGACAAGGCGCTCATGGTCACAGGAACACCCACGGCGAGGGCCCCGACGCGCGAGGCCCAGGTCCGGGCCGCGGCCTGGCGCGGGATGGTCACCGGCTGGCCCGCGAGCGCCAGCAACCCGTCGGTCGGGTCGTCGACGAACATCCCGCGGGCCCGCTCGGCCAGCGCGGCACCGGCGGGCGTGCGGGCCAGCGTGCGGACGGCGTCCAGCAGATCGGCCTCGGACTGCGCGTCCACCGCCACGCCCGCCTCGTGCATGGCGAGGCTGTTGCGGTGCCCGTGACCGGGCAGACAGGCGTACCCGATGACCGGCACGCCCATCGCGAACCCCTCGAGGCACGACAGTCCGCCGGCGTTGTGCACCAGCACGTCCGCGGCGGCCAGCAGTCGTCGTACCTCCGTGGTCCAGCCCAGGGCGATGACGCCGTCCTCGCGGTCGAGCTCGTGCATGAGGTCCTCGTTGCGACCGCACAGCACGACGGGCGTGCCGACGCCGGCGTCACGGATCGCGCGCGCGGTGGTGCCGATGTCCCCGACACCCCACGAACCGGCGACGACGAGCACGACGGTGTCGTCATCGGTGAGGCCCATGAGCTCGCGGCCCTCGCGGCGCTCGGCGTCCGTCGGCGGGGTGAGGAACCGCTCCGGCAGGACCGGACCCACGGCGACGGACGGCACTCCGACGCGGTCGACGGCCTCCGCGGCGCTGCCGCTCCACACCGTGAGGTTGCGGTCGATGCCCTTGTGCAGCCACAGGGCGTGGACGTCGACGTCGGTGAGGAAACCGACGGCGGGGATGGCGAGCCGGCCCTGCCGTCGGAGCTTGCCGGTCGCCTGGCACCCCAGGGGGTACGTCGAGACGACCACGTCGTAGTCGCGGGCGATCCGGCGCACCTTGCGCGAGCCGAGGCCACCGAGCCAGGTGGCGACGGGTCCCAGGAACCCCCGGTCCATCTTCCCGTAGAGCCACTCGTAGGAGCTCGGGGCGTACTTGAGCTGCTGGGCGTAGAACGCCCGGTAGAACGGGCCGGTGCGGGCCGGGAGCAGGTCGAGGTAGTCGTAGACCTTCGCGGTGGCGCCGCGGGCGTGCAGGCGGCGCTCGAGCTCGTAGGCGACACCGTCGTGCCCGGCGCCCATGGACGCCGAGATCAGCAGGACCGCGGGCGGGCGGTCTGGATCGGTCGCGCGTCGCGCTGTGGTCACCGCGCTTGCCGTCCTCGGGAGGGGACGCGCCCCGATGCGCGTCCAGCAGAGTCTGCCACCTTCCGGATGAGCGGGAGGTGAAGACGGGCCGTGACGCGACTCACGACGGGAGAGGGAGCCCCAGGACCTGCTCGGTGACCTCCCACAGGCGCGCGGCAGTCGCGGGGTCGGACCCGGTCGTGTAGACCTCGAGCAGCTCAGCCGGCCCGCGCCACTGGTTGAGGCGCTTGGGTCCGACGAACGACCCGCTCGGCGCCGACAGCGCCCGCAGGGTCGGCTGGGCGCCGGCGGTGGCCGACTGCATGAGCACGGGGCCGAGCACGCGCAGCGGCGGGACGAGCCAACCCTTCCCGCCCTCCTGCAGCTGTCGCACGAACAGGTTGGTCCAGCTCACCCCGGGGTGCGCGGCCACCGTCGGCACGCGGCGACCGATTCGGCGGTGCAGCTCCTGCGCGAACAGCAGGTTGGCCTGCTTGGTGTTGGCGTAGACCATGCCGGCGTCGTAGGCCGGGGGGTCGAGCAGCTCCTCGACCGTGAGCGCCGGACCCAGGGTGCCGCCGCGCGCGGCGATGGAGCTGATGACCACGATCCGGCCCGTGGCGGCGTCGAGCAGCGGGAACAGGCGCGCGACGAGGGCAGCGTGCCCCAGGTGGTTGGTGCCCATCTGCCGCTCGTGGCCCTGCGTGGTGGCGAGCTTCGGACCCCCCATCACGCCGGCGTTGCAGACCAGCGCGTCGACCCTGTCCGTCCCGTCGGCGAACGTCGCGACGCTGTCGAGGTCGGCCAGGTCGAGCTCGCGCACCGTCATCCCCGGCGCAGCAGCGCGGGCGCGCGTCACGTCGCGGCAGGCCAGCACGACCTCGGCGCCGGCGGCCTTGAGCTCCTGCGCGGCACGAAGGCCGATGCCGGAGTTGCCGCCCGTGATGACGACCGTGCGACCGCGCCAGGCGGTCAGGTCGCTCACTTGAAGTCGGGTGCGCCCGGGGTCACGCCGTTGGGGGTGTTGCTGTAGTCGGCCTCGACCTTCGTGCCGCCGGCCTGCTCCACCACGAGGTAGGTGCTCACGCAGTACACGGCGACCCCCACCAGGGCCCCGACGATGACTCGGACGTTGCTGCTCATGACCGCAGAACCTACCGCTACCCGTCGATCGCGAGCACCAGGGGCAGCACCGCTCCGGCGCCGGCGCGGCGCAGCACGCGGGCAGCCTCGGTCAGGGTCCAGCCGCTGTCGGTGCGGTCGTCGACGAGCAGGACCGGCCCGTCCGGCACCGTCCACCCGGACGGGACGGCGAAGGCCCCGCTGACCTGCCGAAGGCGCTGCGCGCTGTTGCTGCGCGGACCGGCGGTCGCGCGGCGGGCGTCGAGCGTGCCGAGCAGCGGTAGCCGCCCGACGTCCGACAGCCGGGACGCGAGCGAGCGCACCAGGGTCGGACGCGACATCGAGGGCACCGCCGCGACCGCCACCGGCCGGACGTCCCAGTCCCACGCGGCGAGCACCTCGACGACCGCCGCGAGCACGTCGTCGGGCAGGGGACCGTCGGGCCCGGACAGCAGGGGACGCAGGCGGGTGCCCCAGCCGATGTCCGACAGGCGCGCGAGCGCTCGCCCCGGTTCGGCTCGCTCGCCGACGGACACGCGCCCGCTCACGCCGAGCTCGGACACGGCGGTCGGCCACATCAGCCGGGGTTCGACGACCACGCCGGGCCGGCCGAGGGCGGCGCGCGCCGCATCGAGCGAGGTGGCGGCGACCTCGGTCGGCAACGGGCTGTCGAGGCAACGGTCGCACCGACCGCACGGACCGGCGGTCGGGTCGTCGAGCTGGCGGCGCAGGAACTCCATCCGACACCCGCGGGTCCCGACGTACTCCCGCATCGACTGCTGCTCCGCGAGGCGATCCGCCGCGACCTGCGCGTAGCGGTCCGCGTCGTAGGCCCAGGGCCGGCCGGTCGCGGTCCAGCCGCCCTTGACCCGCTGCACCGCGCCGTCGACGTCCAGCACCTTGAGCATCGTCTCCAGCCGGGTACGACGGAGGTCGACGCGCGGTTCGAGCGCTGCCGTCGACAGCGTGACACCGGTCAGGGCGTCGAGCACGGTGCGGACCTGCTGCTCCGACGGGAAGCCGAGGGAGGCGAAGTACGCCCAGATCGCCTCGTCCTCCTGGCCGGGCAGCAGGACGACCTCGGCGCGCTCGACCCCGCGGCCGGCGCGACCGACCTGCTGGTAGTAGGCGATGGGGGACGACGGTGCGCCGAGGTGCACGACGAACCCGAGGTCGGGCTTGTCAAAGCCCATGCCGAGCGCGCTGGTCGCCACGAGGGCCTTGACGCGGTTGTGGAGCAGGTCGTCCTCGGCCTGCTGGCGCTCGGTGTCGTCGCTGCGGCCGCTGTAGGCGACGGCGCTAAGGCCACGGGAACGGAGGAAGCCCGCGACCTCCTCCGTCGCCGCGACGGTCAGCGTGTAGACGATGCCGCTGCCCGGCAGGTCGGGCAGTCGGTCGGCGAGCCAGGCCAGCCGCTGCGCGGCGTCGGGGAGGACGGCGACCGACAGGTGGAGCGAGTCGCGCTCCAGTGATCCGCGCAGGACCAGCGTGTCGGTCCCCAGCTGGTCGGCCACGTCGTGGACGACCCGCGCGTTGGCGGTCGCCGTGGTCGCCAGGACCGGAACGCCCTCGCGCAGCTCGCTGAGCAGGGTGCGGATGCGCCGGTAGTCAGGACGGAAGTCATGCCCCCAGTCGCTGATGCAGTGCGCCTCGTCGATGACGACCAGACCGGCGGTGGCGGCCAGCCGGGGGAGCACCTCGTCGCGGAAGCTGGGGTTGTTGAGGCGCTCGGGACTGACCAGCAGCACGTCCGCGTGCCCGGCCGCGATCTGGTCGTACACCTCCTGCCACTGCTCGATGTTGCTCGAGTTGACCGTGACCGCGCCGATGCCGGCGCGGGCGGCGGCAGCCACCTGGTTGCGCATCAGCGCGAGCAGGGGACTGACGATGACCGTTGGTCCTTCGCCCCGCGCGCGCAGCAGGGCCGTGGCGACGAAGTAGACCGCCGACTTCCCCCAGCCCGTGCGCTGCACGACGAGGGCGCGACGGTGACCCTCGACGAGGGCTTCGATCGCCGTCCACTGGTCCTCGCGCAGGACAGCGCCGGGGCCGGCGAGCGCCTGAAGGACCTGCTCGGCCTCGGCGCGCAGCCCGGTCAGCCCAGGCCCGGGAGCTCGGGGTGGTTCGTCGCGTCGTCCGCCCACCGGCGTGCCCGCTGCGCCTGCACGAGCTCCTGCCGCACGGTGAAGCGGTCCTCGCGGTGGAGGTCGAGGTCGGACCGCAGGATCCGGCGGCGGCGACCGTCCGGTCCCAGGTGGGCGGGCAGGCGGCCCGACTCGAGCAGGGCGATCACGGCGGTGGGGGACATGCCCAGCTCGACCGATGCCTCCTCGATGCTGAGGTCCTCTCCGGGCAGGACCTCGTCCCGGGGGAGCTCGGGCAGGTCGTGCAGGTCGGGGGTCACGGGTCCATCCTCCCAGATCACCCGGCCGGCACCAGGCAGAACAGGTTCCCCTCGGGGTCGGCCAGCGTCCGCCAGGTCACCCCGAAGTCCTGGATGTCCTGGACGACGGTCGCACCGAGGGCGACGGCACGGGCGGTGTCGGCGTCGACGTCCTGGCTGTCCAGGTCGACGTGGACGCGCGAGCGGCCCTGCGCGAGGTCGTCGACCTGTTGGAGCACCAGGCGGACGCCGCCGGGCGTCACGGGCGTCAACCCGAGGTACTGCCCGAACTCGCCGCGGATCGACGTGCCGAGCAGCGCGCACCAGAACGCCGCCAGGGCGTGCTTGTCACGACAGTCGATGGTCACGGCGTCCAGGCGAGGCTCCATGCTCGAACAAGGTGCCAGACGTAAGGTGATCACGTGCCGACCAGACGTCAGTACGACAGCGCCGTGGCAGACCTGCGCCGCCAGCTCGCCGCGCTGCCTGAGGGTGCCCCGGTGCGGCTGGGCAAGAAGACGTCCAACCTGTTCCGCACCCGGGAGGGCGCAGCAGAGCGGCTCGACGTGTCGGCCTTCAGCGGGGTCCTGTCCGTCGGGGAGGGCGTCGCGGACGTCCTGGGCATGACGACCTACGAGGACCTCGTCGACGCCACCCTCCCGTCCGGGCAGATGCCCCTGGTCGTCCCCCAGCTGAAGACGATCACCCTCGGCGGAGCCGTCACCGGGCTGGGCATCGAGAGCTCGAGCTTCCGCAACGGCACTCCCCACGAGTCGGTGCTCGAGATGGACGTCCTCACCGGCGCCGGCGAGATCGTGACCTGCAGTCGCACCGAGAACGCCGACCTGTTCTACGGCTTCCCCAACTCCTACGGCACGCTCGGCTACGCCCTGCGGCTGCGCATCGAGCTCGAGCCGACCCACCCGTTCGTGCACCTGCAGCACGTGCGCTGCGCGTCTGTCGCGGAGGCCGTCGAGGTCATGCGCACGCGGTGCGTCGAGGGCACGGTGGACTTCTGCGACGGCACCTGGTTCTCGCCCACCGAGTGCTACGTCACGCTCGGGACCTGGGCGGACACCGCGCCCCTGCTGTCCGACTACACCGGGATGGCGGTCTACTACCGCTCGATCCCGCAGCGCATCGAGGACTGGCTGACGGCCCGCGACTACCTCTGGCGCTGGGACACCGACTGGTTCTGGTGCAGCCGCGCGTTCGGTGTGCAGAACCCGAAGGTCCGTCGCTGGATCCCGCGGCGCTACCTGCGCAGCGACACCTGGTGGAGGCTTGTCGCCTTCGAGCAGAAGCACCGCTGGAAGACCCGGTGGGACCGGCGCCGCGGCCGGCCGGAGCGCGAGGAGGTCGTGCAGGACGTCGAGGTCCCGATCGACCGGCTGGTCGAGTTCATGGAGGTCTTCGCCCGCGAGGTCCCGATCGAGCCGGTGTGGTTCTGCCCGCTGCAGCAGCGGTCCGCCGACGACACCTGGGAGCTCTACCAGCTCGACCCGGACACGCTCTACGTCAACATCGGCTTCTGGTCCTCGGTCGCCCTGGACGACGGGGAGGACCCGTCCACGCACAACCGGCTCATCGAGGACCTGGTCGACGACCTCGGCGGCCGCAAGTCGCTCTACAGCACCAGCTTCTACGACCCCGACCGGTTCTGGGAGCTCTACAACGGGCCGGTCTACGACCTGCTCAAGAAGCGTTACGACCCGGACAGCCGCCTGCTCGACCTCTACGCCAAGACCGTCGAACGGAGATGACCGCATGACCCGACTCCCCGTCGCGGAGGCTCTCGCCTCCGTCCTTCCCGGCACGACCCGCGTCGAGGCGTACGACGGATCGGCAGCAGGACCCGACGACGCCGACGTGACGGTCAAGGTGCAGTCGCCCAAGGCGCTGTCGCACCTGGTCAGCGCCCCGGGCGAGCTCGGCATGGCCCGTGCCTACGTCAGCGGTGAGCTCGACCTGGATGCCCCTGACCACTACACGGCGCTGCGTGCCCTGACCCGGGACAAGATGGCGGACCTGGCCTGGAACGAGCGGCTGCAGGTCCTGCGGTCGCTCGGCCGGGAGGCGATGCACTGGGTCGAGCCGCCGCCGCAGGAGGTCGGTGCCCGTCGCTACCTCGCCGGCCTCCGGCGGCACAGCAAGGGCCGAGACGCCCTCGCGATCAGCCACCACTACGACGTGTCCAACCTGTTCTACTCCTGGGTGCTCGGGCCGTCGATGGCCTACACCTGCGCGCTCTACCCGACCGCCGACGCCACCCTCGAGCAGGCGCAGGAGGCGAAGTTCGACCTGGTGTGCCAGAAGCTCGCGCTTCAGCCCGGCATGCGGCTGCTGGACGTCGGCTGCGGCTGGGGGGGCATGGCCCTGCACGCCGCCGAGCGCTACGGCGTCACGGTCGTCGCGTGCACCCTGTCGCGCCAGCAGGCGGAGTGGGGGCGCAAGGCCGTCGCCGACCGCGGTCTCACCGACCTCGTCGACATCCGCTGGAGCGACTACCGCGACGTGCCGGACCTCGGCTTCCACGCGATCAGCAGCATCGGGCTGACCGAGCACATCGGGCTCGCCCAGCTCTCGTCGTACGCCTCGTTCCTCGCCGGGAAGCTGGAGCCGCAGGGCCGGCTGCTCAACCACTGCATCACCCGCCCCGACGACCACAGCCCGGCGATCAGCAAGCGCGGCTTCATCCCGCGCTACGTCTTCCCCGACGGCGAGCTGCCCGGCGTGGGTCGGATCGCGCGCGAGCTGCAGGCTGCCGGACTCGAGGTCCGCCACGAGGAGAACCTGCGCGAGCACTACGCCAAGACCTGTCAGGCCTGGTGCGACAACCTCGACGCGCACTGGGACGAGGCGGTCGAGGAGGTCGGCCTGGGCACCGCCCGGGTCTGGGCGCTCTACCTCGCCGGCAGCCGCATCGGCTTCGAGTCCAACGGGATCCAGCTGCACCAGGTCCTCGCGGTGAAGACCGTCGACGGCGTCAGCGGCTTCCCGCTCCGCCCGGCTTACTGACCGGCTGGCCGTACGGCGTCGGGGTGCGGTTCTGCGGCCGCAGCACCTCGACCGGGCGGTCACCGGAGGAGCGCGAGCCGGTCCACGGACCGGGGACGGCGTCGAGCCGGTCCATCAGCGCGTACGCGACGGACTCGTAGTTCACCCGCCAACCGCGGAAGTCGGGCCACGCCTGCTCCGGCGTCCGCTCGGTGCGGAAGGTGGTGGAGGCGATCCGCGCGACGCCCGTGAGGTACTCCTCGTAGGTGAGGACCAGGTCGGTGTCGGGGTCGGGGTCGTCGTCGACCGGGAGCCCGAGCGTCTCGGCGATGGAGCGCAGCGCCGTGAACCCCATGCGCAGGCACAGCCGGGCCTGCACGGTCGGCGCCGTGGTCGGTGCCAGTGCCATCCAGAGCGCGGCCGAGTCCAGGACGGCCACCAGGGCGACGAGCCAGGAGGTGAGGGCGGCGGGCGAGCGGAAGCGGGTCAGGACCGGGTAGTTCGTGTGGCTCTCGGACAGGTCTGCCGCCCAGCGCTCCCACTGCAGGTAGAAGTCATCCATGACCGCGCCGTCGTCCTCGCTCGTCATCCCGAAGCGCGTGCGGGCCAGGATCTCCGGTCCCCAGGCGGGGGTGCCGGCACGCGAGGACAGCAGCGTCACCTCGGTCTCGCGCCGGTTGAACGCGGAGTACAGCGTCGGGAGGTACCCCACCTGCAGGGCGACGACGACGAGCCCGGTGGCTGCGGCGAGGTAGTCGATCGCGGTGAGCGGTGCGCTGTTCGGGCCGGCGTACCCCAGGGTGAACAGCGACGAGCCTGCCTGGGCGAAGGCGTCGGCTCCGCTGACCTCGTCGAACAGCTGCAGCAGCAGGCCGAAGCCGACGTAGAACAGGCCGAGCCACACCAGCAGCTGCGCCAGGATCGTCGTGGACGCCTGCGAGGCCAGCCGTCGGTCGCGGCGCGGGTAGTCGCGGACCCACCGGGTGAGGACCCGGTAGAGGTGGGTGACGGCCCGGTCGACGGCGAGGCTGATCCGGTCGCGCGAGCGGCGCGGGACGACCAGGGTGCGGATCACCGATCCCCACGTCAGGGCGACGAGCACCGCGCCCAGGACCGCCAGCAGCACGCTCACGCGCACAGCCTCACACAGGTCAGTTGGCCCACGAGGTGAAGGGGATGTTCCAGTCGGACATGCCGGGGTCGGACAGGCGCGGACCGACGGCCGCGTTCTTGATGTCGACGACGTCCCCGCGCGTGGCGAGGTCGAAGAACCAGGCCGCGTCGGCGGGGGAGACGTTGACGCAGCCGTGGCTGACGTTGCGGACGCCCTGGTCGCGCACGCTCCAGTCCGCGGAGTGGACGAACTCGCCGCTGTAGGAGATCCGCACGCTGTTCGGGACCTTCTCGTAGTAACCGGCGGGGCTGTTGCGCGGGATCCCGACCGTCGAGGAGTCCATCACCTTGAGCTTGGTCTTCTCGAGGACCAGGTGGACGCCCCCCTTGGTGGGGTACTCCGCCCGGCCCGTCGACACCTTGACCGTCCGCACGAGCGCCCCGTCGACGGTGACGGTCATCGTCTTGGTCTCGACGTCGACAGTGGAGATGACGGCCGAGCCGATGCGGTACGTCGTCGTGCGGGTGCCCTCGCCCCAGGTGCCGTCGGAGAGCTTGAGCCGGGTGAAGTCCGCGGCGGCGGTGATCGACGTGCCCTTCGTCCAGTACGTCGCCCCGCGGTAGTGCAGCTCGGTCGGCGACATCCACCGCCAGGCACCCGCGACGACCGGGGTCGTGCTGACCGACAGCCGAGCCTGGACGAGCGCCCGGTCGGCCGGGCTGGTCACCGCGCGGTCGAGGGTGACGATCACCGGGAGGCCGACGCCGACGACCTTGCCGTCACCCGGGCTGAGCACCGCATGCAGCGTCGTGGCGGGCAGCGCGGTCCGCGTGTTCACCGCGACCGTACGGCGGGCGCCGCTGGTGTCGGAGACGACAGCGGTCAGCCGGTAGGTGGAGGCGGGGAGCAGGGGAGCCGACGAGGACCAGCCGCTGTCGGTGAGGTCGCCCTCGATCACCTCACCGTCGGGACCGGTGGCGCTGACCTGCTCGAGGCTGCCGTCGGTGACCGAGAGCGCGAGGGGGCGGTCCCAGGGGACCCGACCGGCGCGCAGGCCCACCGGCACGACGACCGGGTCGGGGATCGGCGCCGCCTCGGCCGCCGGGCGGGCCGGGGACGGGCGACCGACGGCGATGCCGATACCGGTGCCGGCCGCGAGGGCGCCGACGAGCAGCGCGACGAGGACGCGGGGGCGGGCGGCAGTCATGCAGGATTCCCTCTCCGAGCCGGTGGGACAGGACCGACAGTCGGCCCATCATCGCCTAGGACGCGCTCCTGTGCCGCCAGGTTGCGCGCGCGCGGCGGTGACACCCGCCACACCCACGGTCATCCGGCCGCGCAGACGCAGCCCGTGGTGCCGGCCGGGCAGCAGCCACGCCGCGAGGTCGCCCTCGCTGCGCGTCTCGACCTGCACCGTCGCGGGGCGGACCAGCGCCCACGCGGACGTCACGGAGCTCGTCGTGACTCCCGCACCGTCCTGCTGCGTCGACCCCAGACGGGCGTACGACGGCAGCCACGGCCCGCGCGCCTGCGCGGTGGCGTCGACCTCCCAGCCGGAACCCTGGACCTGCGTGCGCGGCCCGTCGCGGGTGAACGTCGCGAGGGTCTTGGGCAGCGCCCAGTGCGCCCGCCCGCCGTGCACCGACGCCACGCTGTCGACGGCGATGAACGGGACGTGCACCCGCGCGAGCACCCCGCGTCGCAGGGAGCCGGCCAGCAGGCGGGGGCTGGCCAGCAGCTCGTCGTACGCCCCGACGGGGCTGTCGAGGTAGCGGACGAGCGCCACCACGGTCAGGGCGGGTCCGGCGGGCAGCGCCGCGGGCAGCAGGGCGCGGGCCGAGGGGGTCGCGCGGTGCAGCCAGACCGTCGCCTCCACCCGGCAGCGCCACGGCGGGGCGGGCGTGCTGGAGGGGAGGACGAGCCCGTCCGGGAGAGCGGACTCGGGCACGCCGGGAAGGTCGGTCAGGGGCACCGGCCCAGTCTGCCGGGTCCGTGCGCGAGACTGGTGGGGAGAGCACCATCAGGTCGGTCGCAGGGAGCAGCACAGATGAGTGAGTGGGGTCGGGTCACCGACGACGGCACGGTCTTCGTGAAGACCGCCGAGGGCGAGCGCGCCGTGGGGTCCTGGCACGCCGGGACGCCCGAGCAGGGGCTGGCGCACTTCGTCCGCCGGTACGAGCAGCTGGCCACCGAGGTGACGCTGCTCGAGCAGCGGCTGCGCAGCGGCGCGGGCGACCCGCGCCAGGTGGCGAGCAGCGCCGAGCGGCTTCGGGACGGCCTGCCGACCGCGGCGGCCGTGGGAGACCTCGACGCGCTGGGCAAGCGGGTCGAGGCCCTGCTGGCCAAGACCGAGAGCGCCGTCGAGGAGCACAAGGCGGCCCGCGCGGCGGCCAAGGAGGAGTCGATCGCGCAGCTCACCGCCCTGGCGGAGGAGGCCGAGCGCGTGGCGGCGACCTCGAACTGGAAGGACGCGGGGGAGCGCCTGCGCACCCTCGGCCAGGACTGGAAGCGCGTCACCGGCGTCGACAAGAAGACCGCCGACGAGCTGTGGGAGCGCGTCGCCGCGGCACGCGCCCGGTTCGGCGAGCGGCGGACCGCCCACTTCGGTGCCCTCGAGCAGCAGCGCTCGGTGTCGCAGGAGCGCAAGGAGAAGCTCGTCAAGGAGGCCGAGAAGCTCTCGGGCAGCACCGACTGGAAGGCCACCGCCGACCGGTACAAGCAGCTCATGGGCGACTGGAAGGCCGCCGGCCGCGCACCCCGCGAGGTCGAGGACACCCTCTGGAACGCCTTCAAGGGCGCGCAGGACGTGTTCTTCCAGGCCCGCAGCGCGTCGTTCGCCGTGCAGGACGAGGAGTTCCGCGGCAACCAGAAGCTCAAGGAGGAGATCCTCACCGAGGCCGAGGCGCTGCAGGCGCCCGGCGGCAAGGGTCGGCTCCGTCAGCTGCAGGAGAAGTGGGACGCGGTCGGCAAGGTCCCGCGCGACGTCATGAAGTCGCTCGAGGACCGGTTCGCTGCCGTTGAGGAGCGGTTCCGCTCCGGCCCGGACACCAGCCACGTGAAGACGACGGAGTCGACCTTCGTCGTGCGCCTGCGCGAGAAGGTCGCCGACCTCGAGGGCAAGCTGGCCAAGGCGAAGGCGGACGGTCGGGCCACCGGCGAGCTCGAGGCGCAGCTGGAGACCCAGCGGCAGTGGCTCGCGCAGGCCGGTGTGCCGGTGGACGCCCCCGCGACCGCCGAGCCGGAGACCCCGGCGGCGCCGGCGAAGAAGCCGACGACCGCCTGGGTCCGCGCGGACTCCTAGCCGAGCTCGGACCTGAGGAACGCCACCGCGCGCGACCAGGCCAGCGCCGCCTTCTCGGCGTCGTAGGAGCCGAACGGGTTCTCGTCGTTGTGGAAGGCGTGCGCGGCGTCGTAGTAGAAGAACTCGACGGCAGCGCCGCTCTCGCGGCGGATCTTCTCCTCCTGGGCGCGGGCCTGGTCGACCGGGTAGAAGTCGTCCTTCTCCCCGTAGTGCCCCTGCACGGCGGCGGTGAGGGTGCTGAAGTCGGCCTGCTGCGCGGCCGGCCCGACGCCGTAGAACGGTACGGCGGCGCCGATCTTGTCCCCCTGGGTGTTGGCGAGCAGCAGCACGAAGCCGCCGCCCATGCAGAAGCCGACGGCGCCGACCTTCGCGGAGGTCACGGCCTCGTGGGCGAGCAGGAAGTCGACGGCGCCGGCGAGGTCCTGAGCGGCCTGCGCCTCGGGCAGCTCGGACATCATCTTCCCGGCCTCGTCGCCGTCGTGGGCGACCTTCCCGCCGTACAGGTCGGGCGCGAGCGCGACGAAGCCCTCGCGCGCGAGGCGGTCGCAGACGTCCGCGATGTGGTCGGTCAGGCCCCACCACTCCTGGATGACGATGACGCCCGGGCCGCTGCCGCTCTCGGGGAGCGCGAGGTAGCCGTGGGCGGTGCCGCCGTTGCTCGGGAAGGTGGTGTTCTGGCGCGGGTTCTCGGTGGTGTCGGTCATAGCGCGCATCTTGCCCCGCGTACGGCGACCCGGCACCTTCAGGGTCGGCGGAACACCAGGTCGACGGCTGTCCGGCCGTCGCGGTGGGCACGCCGCTCGTAGCCGGTGACCGGTCGGTCGCGCCGGTCCTCGCGGACCGACCACCCCGCGAGCGCGGCGCGTGCGTGCTCGACGTACTCGCTGCGGTCCGTCGCGAGGTGCACCAGGCCGTGCGGAGCCAGCACGCGGTCGAGCAGCGCGACGAACGACGGGCGCACCAGCCGTCGCTTGGCGTGCCGCGGCTTGGGCCAGGGGTCGGGGAAGAACAGCCGGACCTCCTCGAGACACCCGTCGGGGAGCGCGGTGAGGACCGGTACGGCGTCACCCTCGTGCACGCTGACGTGCGCGAGGCCGTGCTCCTCGATCCGGCGGAGCAGGGCCGCGACGCCGGCGGGGTGGACGTCGACCGCCAGCGTCGGCCGCGGGTCGCGCAGGGCGAGCTCGGCGGTCGCCTCACCCATGCCGAAGCCGATCTCGACCACCGACGGCGGAGCGAGGGCGATCTGCGCGAGGGTCACGCCGTGGAGGGGGTAGAGCCGCGCGTGGGCCTCGCGCGACGTGACGCCGGTCCGGCCCCGCCGGATGAGGTAGCTGGGGATCTCGACATGACGAAGGCCGCCAGCACCCGGGGGGTGGTGCTGGCGGCCGGTCTCGTGCGGTGGAACGGTCAGGCGACGTACTCGCGCAGGCCGTCGGCGCGGCCCTCGAGGCGGAGCTCGGCGAGGGTGTCGCGCTCGATCTGGCGGATCCGCTCGCGGGTCAGACCGAGGAAGCGGCCCACCTCGTCGAGGGTGCGCGGGCGGCCGTCGTCGAGGCCGAAGCGCATCCGGATGACGATGGCGGAGCGCTCGGGCAGGTCACCGAGGACGCTGTGCAGCTGGCTCTGGAGCATCTGCGTCTCGACCGCCTGCACCGGGTCGACGGACTCGGTGTCGGTGATGAAGTCGCCCAGGGTCGCCTCGTCGTCGCCGACCGGGCTCTGCAGCGACAGGGTGTCGCGGCCGAACGCGATGATCTCCTCGACCTTGGCCGCGGTCATCTCCAGCGGCTGGCCGATCTCCTCGGCGGAGGGGTCACGGCCCAGCGTCTGGGTCAGCTCGCGGCGCACGCGGGTGACCTTGGTGATGAGCTCGGCCATGTGAACGGGCACGCGGATGGTGCGCCCCTGGTCGGCCAGCGCGCGCTGCAGCGCCTGCCGGATCCACCAGGTGGCGTACGTCGAGAACTTGTAGCCCTTGGCGTAGTCGAACTTCTCGACCGCGCGGACGAGGCCGAGGTTGCCCTCCTGCACCAGGTCGAGCAGGTCCAGGCCGCGGCCCTGGTAGCGCTTGGCCAGGGAGACCACGAGGCGCAGGTTGGCCTCGAGCAGGTGCCGCTTGGCCTTGTCGCCGTCACGGATGACCCACGCCAGGTCCTTCTTCATGGTGGGCGTGAGCTTCAGGCCCTCTTGCGCGTTCTGCCGCATCTTCTCGGTCGCGAACAGGCCGGCCTCGATGCGCTTGGCCAGGTCGACCTCCTCCACGGCGGTCAGCAGCGGGACGCGACCGATCTCGCGCAGGTAGGCCTTGACCAGGTCGATGCCCGGCGGGGGCTCGTCCAGGGTGAGGGGCTTGTCCTCCTCGGCCACGACGGGCTTGGGGGTGTCGTCGTCCTCGTCGTCGTCGTTCTCCTCGACGGGGGCGGCGGCCGGGGCGGGCACAGCAGCCTTGCGGCTGCGGCCTGCCTTGGCCGAGGCTGCCTTGGCCGGGACGGCCTTCGCCGCGGGGGCCTCGGCAGCCGCGGGGGCCTCGGCAGCCGCGGAGGCGTCGGTGGCCGTCTCGGCGGGTGTCGTCTCGAGGACGGCCGTCTCGGCGACGGGCTCGATGAGGGACTCGGTCACAGTGGTCTCCACGGTGCGCCCTGCGGGCCGGGTGGTGGCCTTGGCGCGGCTAGAGGTGCGGGCCGCGGCCGGACGGGCCGCGGCGGGCGTGCGGGGGGTCTTCTTGGCAGTCGGCTCGGCGCCGATGACGAGGCCGTCCTCGGTGAGGCGGCGGAGCACGGCGCGTGCCTCGGTCGGTCCGATGCCTGCCTGCTCGAAGGTGCTGCGCAGCTGCGCCGGGCTCATCGATCCCTGGGCCCCGAGCGCGGTGACGCGCTGGACCAGGGTCTCGAGGGCAGCGTCGGAGGCGACGGCTCTGTCGCGCTCGACGGGTCGGGCAGCGGTGGGCATGGCTGTTCTCCTGGTTCAAAGGGTTCGGGGGGAGGGGCTCAGGAAGCGGTGGAGGGCGGGGCCGGGCTCGAGGGCGAGTACGCTGGCTGCACACGTCCCGGCGGGGCGTGCGCACGCATGCTCGCGCCCTCGGTCGAACCTCTTGTGCAAACAATGACAGGCTTCCCGGTGTTCCGGTAGTTACTGGCGGGTGAACTCCCTCACAGACTGTCCTTCAGGACCACCCGAAGTGGTCCAAACGGGCCTCGTCGAGGCCCATGTGATGGCCGAACTCGTGCACCACGGTCACGCCGATCTCCTCCACGAGGTGGTCCAGGTCCTCCGCCATCAGGCACAGCGGGATGCGGTAGAGGCTGATGCGGTCCGGGAGGGCGCCGGAGTAGTGCTCCCGCTCGGTGAGCGGAGTGCCCTCGTAGAGACCGAGCAGGTCCGGTTCCTCGGAGTTCTCGTCCTCGACGACGACGACCACGTTGGCGAAGGCGGCCGCCAGGTGCGGCGGCAGCGCGTCGAGCGCGTCGGCGACGAGCTCCTCGAACTCCTGCGGTGAGACCGGCTGCACGGGCTCAGTCGAGCAGCTCGCGCAGGCCGCGCGAGCGGCTGGGGTGCCGCAGCTTGGTCAGCGTCTTGGTCTCGATCTGCCGGATCCGCTCGCGGGTCAGGCCGAACTCCTGCCCGATCTGGTCCAGCGTCCGGGGTGTGCCGTCGACCAGTCCGAAGCGCAGCTTGACGACGGCCGCCTCGCGCTCCTCGAGGCCGGCGAGCATCTCCCGCAGCTGCTGCTGCATCATCGCGTAGGAGACCAGGTCGACCGCGCTGGGGGCGTCGGCGTCCTCGATGAAGTCACCGAAGGCACCGTCGGCCTCGTCGCCCACGACAGCCTGCAGGGAGACCGGTTCGCGGGCGTAGCGCTGGATCTCGAGAACCCGCTCAGGCGCCAGCCCCAGCTCGGCGCCGATCTCCTCCGGTGTCGCCTCCCGTCCGAGGGACTGGAGCAGGTCGCGCTGGATGCGGGTGATCTTGTTGATCTGCTCGACCATGTGGACGGGCACCCGGATGGTGCGCGCCTGGTCGGCCATGGCCCGGGAGATCGCCTGCCGGATCCACCACGTGGCGTACGTCGAGAACTTGAAGCCCTTGGTGTAGTCGAACTTCTCCACCGCACGGATGAGGCCGAGGTTGCCCTCCTGGATGAGGTCGAGGAAGAGCATCCCGCGGCCGAGGTAGCGCTTGGCGATGCTCACCACGAGGCGCAGGTTGGCCTCGAGCAGGTGCTGCCGGGCCTTCTCCCCATCGGTGACCAGCCACTGCAGGTCACGTCGTACAGAAGGGGTGAGCGTGCTGTCCTGGAGCTTCTGCCGGGCGAACAAGCCGGCCTCGATGCGCTGGGACAGGTCGACCTCCTGCTCGGCCGTGAGCAGGGGGACCTTGCCGATCTCCTTGAGGTAGGCCCGGACGAGGTCGGCCGAGATCCCGGTCTCGTTGCTCGGCTGGGCGTCGAGGTCAGGCCCGTCGTCCGGCTCAGCGCCAAGGTCGGTGACGGGGGCGTGCGTGGCGGTGCTCATCGGGTCCTCCCGGGTGCTCGTACCTCTAGAACACCCGGGAGGCCTTCCCGGTTCCCTGCCTGCTGAGCTGCCGACCTAGAGCAGCGACCGCAGGACGTACGGCATGATCCCGCCGTTGCGGTAGTAGGCCTGCTCGCCCGGGGTGTCGATCCGCACCGTGACGGAGAACTCCGTCCCGTCGGCCTTCACCGTCAGCGTGCGCGGCACCTCCTGGCCCCCGGCGATGCCGAGGATCTCGAAGGTCTCCTGTCCGGTGAGTCCCAGGGACGCCGCGGTCTGGCCGTCGACGTACTGCAGGGGCAGGACGCCCATGCCGATGAGGTTGGAGCGGTGGATGCGCTCGTACGACTCCGCGATGACGGCGCGGACGCCGAGCAGCGCGGTCCCCTTGGCCGCCCAGTCGCGCGAGGAGCCGGAGCCGTACTCCTTACCGGCGAGGATCATCAGCGGGGTGCCCTCGGCCTGGTAGGCCTGGGACGCCGCGTAGATGCTCGTGACCTCGCCGTCCTTCATCGTGACGCCGCCCTCGGTACCGGGGGCGAGCTGGTTGCGCAGCCGGATGTTGGCGAAGGTCCCGCGGATCATGACCTCGTGGTTGCCGCGGCGGCTGCCGTAGCTGTTGAAGTCCTTGGGGGCGACGCCGTTCTCCGACAGGTACGCACCCGCGGGGGAGTCCTTCTTGATCGAGCCGGCCGGGCTGATGTGGTCGGTCGTCACGGAGTCGCCGAGCATCGCGAGCACCTTCGCACCCGTGATGTCCGTGACCGGCTTGGGCTCGCGCTCCATGCCGTCGAAGTACGGGGGCTTGCGCACGTAGGTGCTCTGCGGGTCCCAGGTGAACGCGTCCCCACCGGGTACGGCGATCGCCTTCCACCGGTCGTCGCCGGCGAACACGTCGACGTAGCTGTCGGCGTACATCTTCTCGGTGATGGCCTCCCCGACGACCCGGGCGACGTCCGACGCGGTCGGCCAGATGTCGCGCAGGTACACCGGGTTGCCGTCGCTGCCGGTGCCCAGGGGCTCGGTGGTGATGTCCATGTCCATGGTCCCGGCGAGGGCGTAGGCGACGACGAGCGGCGGGCTGGCCAGGTAGTTCATCTTGATGTCGGGGTTGATGCGCCCCTCGAAGTTGCGGTTGCCCGACAGGACGCTGACGACGGCCAGGTCGCCCTCGTTGACGGCCGCGGAGACCTCGGTCGGCAACGGTCCGGAGTTGCCGATGCAGGTGGTGCAGCCGTAGCCGACGGTCTGGAAGCCGAGCTTGTCGAGGTAGGGGTTGAGCCCCGCCTTCTCGTAGTAGTCGGTGACGACCTTGCTGCCGGGCGCGAGGGTCGTCTTCACCCACGGCTTGGTCGACAGGCCCTTCTCCACCGCGGCCTTCGCGAGCAGGCCGGCGGCGACCATGACGTACGGGTTGGACGTGTTGGTGCAGGAGGTGATCGCCGCGATCGCGACGGCGCCGTGGTCGAGCTCGACCGTCGAGCCGTCGGCGAGCGTGGTGTGCACCGGGTTGCTGGGCCGGTCACCGACCGGGCCGACGTTGACGCTGACCGGCTGGTCGCTGGGCTTGCTCTCCTTGGGCGCCGCCGGGTCCGAGGCAGGGAAGGACTCACGGCTGGCCTCGTCGATGCCGCCGTCGGTCACGGCGCTGTGGCCGTTCCCGGTGGCGGCGTAGTCGCGCAGCGCGGTGCGGAACATGCCCTTCGCCGCGTCGAGCGGCACCCGGTCCTGCGGGCGCTTCGGGCCCGCGAGCGACGGTACGACGGTGGCCAGGTCGAGCTCGAGCGTCGCGGAGAACCGCGGCTCGGCACTCGGGTCGTGCCACAGGCCCTGCTCCTTGGCGTAGGCCTCGGTGAGGGCGACCAGCTGCTCCGGCCGACCGGTGAGCCTCATGTAGGCGAGGGTCTCGTCGTCGATCGGGAAGATCGCGCAGGTCGAGCCGTACTCCGGGCTCATGTTGCCGATGGTGGCGCGGTCGGCAAGCGGGACGTTGGTGACGCCGGGGCCGTAGAACTCCACGAACTTGCCGACGACGCCCTGCTTGCGCAGCAGCTCGGTGACGGTGAGGACGAGGTCGGTCGCTGTCGCGCCGGCCGGCAGCTCGCCCACGAGCTTGAAGCCGACGACCTGCGGGATGAGCATGCTCACCGGCTGGCCGAGCATGGCCGCCTCGGCCTCGATGCCGCCGACGCCCCAGCCCAGCACGCCCAGGCCGTTGATCATCGTGGTGTGGGAGTCGGTGCCGACCAGGGTGTCCGGGTAGGCCACGCGGCGTCCCTCCCGATCGGCTCGCTCGAACACGACCCGGGCGAGACGCTCGAGGTTGACCTGGTGCACGATCCCGGTGTTCGGCGGCACGACGGCGAAGTCGCTGAACGCGGTCTGGCCCCACTTCAGGAACTCGTAGCGCTCCTTGTTGCGGTCGTACTCCAGCGCGGTGTTGAGCCCGAGGGAGTCGGCGCTGCCGAAGAAGTCCGCGACGACGGAGTGGTCGATGACGAGCTCGGCGGGCGCCAGCGGGTTGATCTTCTTCGGGTCGCCGCCGAGGTCGGCCATCGCCTCGCGCATCGTGGCGAGGTCGACGACGCAGGGCACGCCGGTGAAGTCCTGCATGAGCACGCGGGCGGGCGTGAACTGGATCTCGGTGTCCGGCTCGGCACGCGGGGTCCCACGCGGCGAGCGCGCGCACGTGGTCGGCGGTGATGTCGGCGCCGTCCTCGGTGCGCAGGAGGTTCTCCAGCAGCACCTTGAGCGAGTAGGGGAGGTCGGCGGCTCCCTCCACGGCACTGAGCCGGAAGACGTCGTAGGACTCCCCGTTCACGTCGAGGGTGCCCTTGGCGCCGAAGCTGTCGAGACTCATGTGCGTGCTCCTTGGTGTCGGTCGGGTGAAACGCTAGCCGGTGGTCGGTCTGCGGACGGCGTCCTCGACCAGGTCGAGGACGCCGGGAAGGTGGTCGGTGGGCATGCCGGCGGCCAGGCCGGAGACCAGTCCGTCCAGGGCAAGGCGCAGGAAGTCGACGAGGATCGGCAGCGGGACGTCGTCGCGCACGACGCCGGCCTTGCGCTGGCGCTGCAGCCGGGCGGTCGTCGCGCCCGTGATCGCGCTCTGGTGCTCCGCCCACCGCTGCGCGAACACCGGGTCGGTCCGCAGCCGTCGCCGTACCTCGAGCTGCACGCCGAGCCAGCCGGCGTCCTTGTCCTGCAGGTCGCGCATGACCTGGACGAGCCCGTGGGCGGCGACGGTCTCGGCCATCGCCGCGGCGTCGTCCTCGGCGAGGGCGAGGAACAGGGCGTCCTTGTCGCGGAAGTGGTGGAAGATCGCCCCGCGGCTCAGCCCGGTCTCCGCCTCCAGCACCCGGACGGTCGCGCCCTCGTAGCCGTGACGGGCGAAAGCGCGTCGCGCCGCGCCGAGGATCTCCGTACGACGGGCGGCGAGCTGCTCGTCGGAGACCTTGGGCATGCCGACAACTTAGCAAACCGTACGTCCGTCTTGCAAGAGTGTTGTGTGTCACCTGGCGGGTAAAGGGCCCAGGTGACCTGCCCCTCCACGCTCCACCTCGAGTTCTCCGGACCGCTCTGCCTCGACTCCTCCGCGGGCGCCCGGCACCAGATCGCTGCCGCCTTCGCCGCGGGGGTCTCGGACCTCGTCATCGATCTCGCGGACGTCACGGACGTCGACCCGCACGGCTTGGGCGTGCTCGCCGGCGCGGCGCGGCACCTCGAGGGTCGCGAAGGGACGCTGCGCCTGGTCGGGGCGGCGCCGTGGCTCGCGACCAAGCTGCGCGTCAACGACCTCGGTCACCTGATCGCCTCGGCACCGCCGCGGCTGCGCGTCCTGAAGGGCGATGCCCAGGGCACCACCCCCCCGAAGGGCTCCGGACTGAGTCTCGCCGGTCGCTGACCGTCAGGCGTCGCGATCGCGGCGGATCGGGACCTTGCGCCCCTTGATGACACTGGCGCGCAGCGCCTTGATCACCTGGTCGATGTCGGGCTCCGGCACCTCGACGAGCGAGAACCGCTCGGTGATCTCGATGCTTCCGATCTGCTTGCCGGTCAGGTGGCTCTCGCCCGCGACGGCACCGACGAGGTCTTGCGGACGGACGTTCGCCGCACGACCGGCGCCGATGTAGATCTTGGCCCAGCCTGGTCTCGGGCCCTTGCGCTCCGGCGGACCGCTGCGCTGGTGCGCACCCCCGCGGCTGCGCGGGGCGGCGTCCGGGTCGCGGGCAGCACGCGCGGCGTACGGCGTGCCGGCGGACCGCGGGGCGTCGTCACGCACCGGACGCTCGCGCACCAGGGACACCGGGGCGATGTCCTCGGCGTCGGACGGAGCGCCGGACTGGTGCAGCAGCAGCAGAGCGGCCAGCGCGATCTGCTTCACGTCGTGCTCGTTCTCGAGGTCGCCGAGCAGGCCCCGCACCTCGCCGACGTCGGCGCCGTCGAGAGCGGCCAGCACCGACAGGCGGGTGCCGTCGAGGCGCTTGGCGCGCAGGTCTGCTGCGGTCGGTACGGGCAGCAGGGGGACCTTCTGGCCGGTGAGGCGCTCGATCTGCTCGAGCATCCGGCGCTCACGCGGCTCGACCAGGGTGATGGCGACGCCCTCGCGGCCGGCCCGCCCGACCCGGCCGATGCGGTGGACGTAGGACTCCGGGGCAGGAGGGACGTTGTAGTTGACGACGTGGGTGAGGTGGTCGACGTCGAGACCCCGGGCCGCCACGTCGGTGGCGATGAGCAGGTCGGCGGTCTGGCCACGCAGGCGGTTCATGACGCGGTCGCGCTCGGCCTGGCTCATGCCGCCGTGCAGCGACTCCGCCCGCAGGCCGCGGGTCTTCAGCGCCTCGGTGAGGGAGTCGACCTCCTCGCGGGTGCGGCAGAACACGATCGCGGCAGAGGGGGAGTGCATGTCCAGGACCCGCGCGAGCGCCGCCGGCTTGTCGTGGCGCATCACCAGGTGACCGGTCTGCGTGACCTTCGGCGCCTCGCCGGCAGCGACCTGCTCACGCTCGATCTGGATCCGGACGGCGTCCTTCTTCTGGTGGCTGCGCGCCATCTTCGCGATCTTCGGGGGCATGGTGGCGCTGAACAGCACCGTCTGCCGCTCGACCGGGAGCGCGGCGAGGATCGCCTCGATCTCGTCGGCGAAGCCCATGTCGAACATCTCGTCCGCCTCGTCGAGGACGACGGTCTGCAGGTCACCGAGGCGCAGTGACCCGCGGTTCAGGTGGTCGACGACCCGACCAGGGGTCCCGACGACGACGTCGACACCGCGCTGGAGCGCCTTCAGCTGCGGGGTGATCGGCTGACCGCCGTACACCGCAAGGACGCGGGCGCCCTGCTTGGCGCCGTAGCGGGAGATCGCCTCGGCGACCTGCACCGCGAGCTCGCGGGTGGGTGCGAGGACCAGCGACGTCGGCTGCTTGCCGCGGTCGCCGTCCGGCAGCCGGTGCAGCAGGGGGAGGGCGAACGCCGCGGTCTTGCCGGTGCCGGTGGCCGCCTGCCCGACCAGGTCGCGGCCCTCGAGCAGCGGGGGGATGGCCTGCTGCTGGATCGGCGTGGGCTCCTCGTAGCCGAGGGCGGACAGGACCTCCACGAGCTCAGGGCGCAGCGCCAGGTCCTCGAACGTGTCCATGCCCCCATTCTCGCAGAGCGCACGCTCAGCGAGCGTCCTTGAGCAACCGCAGGGCGGCGGCCTTCCCGCTGCTGCCGGCGATCCCGCCGACCGGTGCCGTCGAGGCGCCGCAGGTGTAGAGCCCGCCCACTCCCGGGACGGTGTGGCCGGCCAGGCGACGGGTGGGCCGGAAGAAGGCCAGCTGGTCCAGGCTGATGTCGAGGAACATCGGGTGCGCCCCCGGCCAGCGCAGCTCCTGCGCCATGAGCGTCGGCGTCCGCACCGTCCGGCCGGTGATGCTCGCCCGGAAACCGGGCGCGTGCTGCTCCACCTGCTCGACCATCGCGTCGGCGAACGACTCGGCGTGGTCCTCCCAACCGCCTTCTCCGTCGTCCTGGACGTCGTACGGCGCAGAGGGGCAGGCGAGGTAGACGGTGTGGCTGCCCGCCGGGGCGAGGCTGTCGTCCATGGCGCTCGGGGTGAAGCAGTAGGTCGGCGGCGGGTCGGGCAGGTGGCCGGCGTCGGAGGCGAGGAACCCCCGGCGCAACTGCTCGACGGTGTCGACGTGGGACTGCAGACCGTTCCAGTCGCCGTCCCGGCCCTGCGGGTACGGCGGGAGCCGGTCGGTCGACAGGTGCACGACGAGCTGGACGCTGTTGCCCCGGTGCGCCGACCGCAGGTCGACCCCGTCCTGTCCGGACAGGGGCGGGTCGAGCAGGTCGAGCAGGGCGGTCTGCACGTCCACGGCGGTGATCACCTGATCGGTGCGCAGGACCTCCCCGTCCTCGAGCACCACGCCTCGTACGGCACCGGCTCGGGCGTCGATGCGCGCCACCGGGGCGTCGAGCCGCACCTCGCCACCCCAGCTCTCCAGCCGGCGGACGAGGGCGTCGGCCAGCGACTGAGACCCACCGCGCGCGTGCCACTGCCCGAAGGCGTGGTAGGCCGCCTGCCACAGCACGTAGAACGACCCACCCGGGGTGTGCGGCCCGGCGCTGCTGTGCGCTGCGAACGCGGACACGGGTGCCCGGGTCAGGTCGCTGACCAGGGCGCTGTCGAGCAGCGAGCCGTACGGTCGGACCAGGTCGTGGACCAGGCCGAGAGGCCCACCGGACCGGCGTACCGCCCTGAGCACCTGGCTCATCGACGATCCCACCGACCGCAGGGTGCCGCCGGGCGTCGAGCCGGACTCCAGGGTGTTCACCACGGTGCGGACCAGCGGCTCGGCCCTGTGCATGAACGCCCGGTAGGCCTCGGCCTCGGCACGACCCCCGGCCTCGCTGATGGAGTCGCAGGTCTGCTCGACGCTGCGGTGGAACCGGACGATGCGCCCGTCGCGGAAGACCCCGGTGGCGAAGGGGTCCATCTCCAGGTAGTCCAGGCCTGCCCCGACGAGGTCGAGCTCGTCCGGGATGGAGGTCATGTTGATGATGTTGTGAGCGGCGGAGTGGGTGTTGAACAGGTGGCCGGGCAGGGTCTCGTCGGTTCGGGAGCCCCCGCCGGCCTTGTCCGAGGCCTCCAGGACGACGACCGACCGGCCGGCGCGGGCGAGGTAGCAGGCCGCGACGAGGCCGTTGTGGCCACCGCCCACGACGACGACGGGCTGGGGGCTCATGATCGCGACCTACCCGGGGAGGGCCGGCTCTACCGTGCAGGCATGGGCCACGACCACGGGACCGCCGCCGGGCGGCAGCGCGGACGGCTGACGGTCGTCCTGGCGATCACCGTGACCGTGCTGGTCGCCGAGGTCGTCGGTGGTCTGCTGGCCGGCTCGCTGCTGCTGCTCGCCGACGCCGCGCACATGGCGGCGGACGCCGGGGGACTGGCGCTGAGCCTGTTCGCCGTGGTGCTGGCCGGCCGCCCGGCCACCAGTGCCCGGACGTTCGGGCTGCAGCGGGCCGAGATCCTCGCGGCGCTCGTCAACGCGGTCCTGCTGCTGGTCCTGGCCGTGCTGGTGGTGGTCGAGGGGGTGCGTCGGCTGTCCAGCCCGCCGGAGGTGCGTCCTGGGCTGATGGTGGTCTTCGGCGTGGTGGCGATCATCGGGAACGCCGTCAGCCTGCTGCTGCTGCGCCGCGGCCAGGGCGAGTCCCTGAACGTCCGGGGGGCCTACCTCGAAGTGCTGTCGGACCTGCTCGGTGCGGCCGCTGTCGTGGTCGCGGCCGTGGTCATCGCCGTGACCGGCTTCGACCGGGCCGACGTCGTCGCGTCGCTGGTCATCGCCCTGCTCATCGTGCCGCGCACCCTGCGGCTGTTGAAGAAGGCCGTCGACGTGCTCCTCGAGGGGACGCCAGAGGGAGTCGACCTCGACGACGTCCGGGCGCACATCCTCGGCACGCCGGGGGTCGTCTCCTGCCACGACCTGCACGCCTGGACCATCACCAGCGGCAACCCGGTGCTGTCCGCGCACGTCGTCGTCGAAGACCGCGTCTGGACCGACGGGACGGCGCCCCAGGTGCTCGACGCCCTCGGGGAGTGCCTGGCCCACCACTTCGACGTCGAGCACTCCACCTTCCAGCTCGAGTGCCCCGGCCACAGCGACCACGAGGCCGTGCTGCACCTATAGCCGGAGCTCGGCAGCCGAGGGGTGGAATGATCCGGGGATGGGCTTTCACCTCGCCAACGAATCCGTTGCCGACGCCGTCCTGGACGAGCACCCGTTCGCGATCTTGCTCGGGATGATGTTGGACCAGCAGTACGGCATGGAGCACGCGTTCCGGGGCGGGTGGAAGGTGCTCGAACGCTTCGGCACCCTTGACCCGGGGGCGATCGCTGCGGCAGAGCCCGAGGCCTTCAAGGCGCTGTGCAGCCAGCCCCCGGCGATCCACCGCTTCCCCGGCTCGATGGCCGCGCGCCTGCAGGAGCTCGCCGCCGTGATCGACACCAGGTACGACGGCGACGTGACCCGGTTGTGGACGGAGCCGACCACGGGCGAGGAGCTGTTCACGCGTGTCCAGGAGCTGCCCGGCTTCGGCACGCAGAAGTCGCAGATCTTCGTGGCCCTGCTCGCCAAGCAGCTCGGGGTGAAGCCCAGGGGCTGGCAGAAGGCCGCTGGCGACTACGCCCTCAAGGGCTACCGCTCGGTGGCGGACGTCGTGGACGAGGCCAGCCTGCTCAAGGTCCGCGCGTACAAGCAGGCCGCGAAGAAGGCGGCAAAAGCGGACGCCTGACGACCCACCCCGACGGCCTGAGCGCTACTCCTGGTCGATGGTGCGTCCGGGCTCGATCGGGATCCGGCCGGCGGGGTCGGTCCGCTCCACGACGCTCGTCTGCCGGTCGCGCGAGATCGTCGGTCCGGCGTTCGCGGCGATGACGCCGATCCACGGCAGGGTGAACGCCCCGACGATGAGGATCAGCTTGGCCCACAAGGGAACCGGCAGCGCGACCGCGAGCACGAAGCACGACACCCGGGTGAGCTGGGTCAGCGCGTAGCGGCGCTCGCGGAGCTTGCGGTCGTCCGTCCCGGACAGGCCGGCGGTGGTGACAACGCTGACGGCGTCCGGGTCCTGGTGCACCTCCACAGTGTGCGCCCCAGGGCAGCCCCGTGCGCGTTGGAGCACGTCTGGTTGGTCACACCCGGCTCAGGCCCCACCGAGCTGTCCGGCCAGCCGGTCGTGCATGAGCGCGGAGGCGGCGTTGAGGCCGGTGATCTCGACGGTCTTGCCGTGGCGGGCGTACCTCGCGGTGACGGCGTCCAGGGCAGCGACCGAGGAGGCGTCCCACACGTGCGACTGGCTGAAGTCGATGACCACGCGGTCGGGATCACCCACGTAGTCGAAGCAGGTCACCAGGTCGTTGCTGCTCGCGAAGAAGACCTCGCCGTGCACGGAGTACAGCACCGAGGTGCCGTCCGGGTCGGTGACCGACGTGACCTCGACCAGGTGCGCGACGCGGCGGGCGAACAGCACCGACGCGGTCAGGACACCGGCGACCACGCCGTACGCGAGGTTCTCGCTGACGACCACGACGGCGACGGTGACGAGCATGACGGCGGTCTCGCTGCGCGGCATCCGGCGCAGGGTCGAGCGCTGGACGCTGTGCCAGTCGAACGTGCTGATCGACACGAAGATCATCACCGCGACGAGGGCCGCCATCGGGATGGTCCCGACGACGTCGCCCAGGGCCACCACGAGGATCAGCAGGAACACACCGGCGAGGAAGGTCGACACGCGGGTGCGGGCGCCGGACCGCACGTTGATCATCGTCTGGCCGATCATCGCGCAGCCACCCATGCCGCCGAACACGCCGGTGACGAGGTTGGCGACGCCCTGGCCCCACGACTCGCGGGTCTTGTCGGAGGTGGTGTCGGTGAGGTCGTCGACGAGCGTCGCGGTCATGAGCGACTCGATCAGCCCGACGAGCGCCACGCCCAGCGCGTACGGCGCGATGAGCCTGAGGGTCTCGAGGGTGAACGGCACGTCGGGCAGGCCGGGCACCGGCAGGCTGTCCGGCAGCTTGCCCTGGTCCGCGACGGTCGGGACGCCGATCCCGCCGGCGACGGCGAGCGCGGTCAGCCCGACGATCGCGATGAGCGGCGCGGGCACGACCGTGGTGAGACGGGGCAGGCCGAAGATCACGACCAGACCGGCGGCGACCATCGGGTAGACCAGCCACGGGACGTCGACGAGCTGGGGCAGCTGGGCCAGGAAGATGAGGATCGCCAGGGAGTTCACGAAGCCGACCATGACGCTGCGCGGGATGAACCGCATCAGCCGTGCGACGCCGAGCAGTCCCAGGACGATCTGCAGCGCCCCGGCGAGCAGCACCGCGGCCACCAGGTAGGAGGCGCCGTACTGCTTGGCGAGGGGGGCGACGACGAGCGCGACGGCACCCGTGGCCGCGCTGATCATCGCGGGGCGGCCGCCGGTGAACGCGATGGTGACCGCCATGGTGAACGACGCGAACAGCCCCATCCGCGGGTCGACGCCGGCGAGCACCGAGAAGCTGATCGCCTCGGGGATGAGCGCGAGCGCGACGACGAGACCCGCCAGGGCCTCGACGCGCAGGACGGAGGGGGACAGGGCGCGGGAGGTCAGCATCCCGCTTCAGGCTACGGAGCGTGACCGCGGCTGTCCGAGGTTCGGGCTGTGCCCCTGGTCACCTACAGGTGCGAGCGCTCGGGCAGCAGGTCCGGGTACGACGGAGCACGCCCCTCGGCCTTCGCGGTGAACGACTCGACCATGTCGGCAGGCTGGAACATGCCGGTCTGCCAGGTGGCGATCTGCTCGAGGCCCGAGGGGACGCCGTGGTCGCGGGCGTGGTTCATGGCGACCTTCGTGCCCCACACGGCGAGGGGGCTCTTGCTCGCGATCTCCTGGGCGGTCTCGAGCACGCCTGCCACGAGGGAGGCGTGATCGGGGTAGACCTGCTGCACCAGGCCGACCTCGAAGGCGCGCGCCGCCGTCATCCGGCGGCCGGTGTAGGCGAGCTCTCGGGCGACGCCGGCGGGCACGCAGGTGCCGAGCCGCTGCAGCGTGCCGATGTCGGCGGTCATCCCGATGTTGACCTCCTGGACGACGAAGAACGCGTCCTCGCTGGCGTAGCGCAGGTCAGCCGCCGTCGCGAGGTCGAGCGCTCCGCCGATGCACCCGCCCTGCACGGCGACGAGCACGGGCATGCGTGCCTTCTCCAGCGCCGTCGCGGTCCACTGGAGGGACAGCACGGTCCCGCGAACCCGGGCGTTCCGCCGGCCGGGCTCGGCGTCGGCATCGGCCGCCTCCTGGGCAAAGACCGACAGGTCCATGCCCGCGCAGAAGTGCTTGCCCGTGCTCGACAGCACCACGGCGCGGACGGCTCCCTCGTCGCTGAGCCGCGTGACGATCTCGGGCAGCTCGGTCCAGAACTCCGCCACCATCGTGTTGAGCTCGTCGGGGCGGTTCAGGACGACATGGGCGACGCGGTCGGTGACGGACACGTCGAAGCAGCGGTAGGTCATCGACTGATCCTTGCAGGAACCCCGGCGGTGAACGCGTTAGCGTCGGGGCGATGAGCGTCCTCTCCCTGTCCGGCGTCACCGTGGTCCGCGAGGGCTCCACCCTGCTGGCCGGCGTGGACTGGGTCGTCGAGGAGGGCCAGCGCTGGGTCCTGCTCGGTCCGAACGGCGCCGGCAAGACCACCCTGCTCGCGGTCGCCTCCGCGTCGCTGTTCCCGTCGGCCGGCACCGTCGACCTGCTCGGGGAGCGCTTCGGTCAGGTCGACCTCGGGGAGCTGCGGGTGCGGGTGGGCCTGTCGAGCTCGTCGCTCAACGACCGCGTCCCCCCGCACGAGCGCGCCGTCGATGTCGTGGTCACGGCGGCGCACGGCGTCCTGGGCCGGTGGCGCGAGGGGTACGACGAGAGCGATGTCACGCGGGCGGAGGAGCTGCTCGGCCGGGTCGGTCTGCGGGCGTTCGCGCAGCGCCGCTTCGGCTCGCTGTCGGAGGGCGAGCGCAAGCGGGTGCTGCTCGCGCGCGCGCTGATGACCGACCCTGAGCTGCTCCTGCTCGACGAGCCGGCCGCCGGGCTGGACCTCGGCGCACGGGAGGCGCTGCTCCGCCTGCTCACGCGGCTGTCGACCGCCCCGGGCGCTCCGCCGTCGGTGCTGGTGACGCACCACGTCGAGGAGATCCCGATCGGGACGACGCACGCGATGCTGCTCGCGCGAGGACGGGTCGTGGCGGCCGGTCCGGTGGCGCAGGTGCTCACCGGACCGCTGCTCACGCAGGCGTTCGGGATCCCGCTCGAGGTGACGGGGGACGCGGGGCGCTGGTCAGCGCGCGCGACCGCCCGCTGACGGTCCTAGCGCTCGACGGTGGTGGAGATCTCCGCGTCGAGGGCGCTGGTCTCGTCGACCCAGTCGACAGCCGTCGCCTTGAGGGGTTCTTCGTAGGCCTTGGCGTGGTGTGCGCAGAACAGCAGGTCGCCCGAGGACAGGACGACGCGGACTCGGGCCTGGGCGCCACAGCGGTCGCAGCGGTCGGCGTGGGTCAGGGTTGTAGGGGCTGCTGGGGTCACGGTTCCGGTCACAGACATCACAACACCACACTTCGGCCCATCGTTCCCACTCGGGGCAGGATGTGTCGCGTGTCGAAACAGGAAGTTCACCCCCGATGACGGGTCCGCTGGAGGGGCTGACGGTCGTGGACTTCTCCCGCGTCCTCGCCGGACCGTTCGCCACGATGATGCTCGCGGACCTCGGCGCCCGGGTGATCAAGGTGGAGAAGCCGGGCACGGGTGACGACTCCCGGTCGTTCGGCCCCTTCCTCGGCGAGGCGTCCCTCTACTTCGCGCGGGTCAACCGCGGGAAGGAGTCGGTGGCGCTCGACCTGCGGGACGCGGAGGACCTCGCGCTCGCCCGGCGTCTGGTGGCCGGCGCGGACGTCCTTGTCGAGAACTTCCGCCCTGGTGTGATGCAGCGCCTCGGACTGGGGCCCCTGGAGTGCCTGGCGGCCCACCCGCGACTGGTCTACGCGTCCGTCTCGGGGTTCGGGCACACGGGCCCGTGGTCGCAGCGCCCGGCGTACGACGCCGTGGTGCAGGGGATGAGCGGGATCATGTCGATCACCGGGTCGCACGACGGGCCGCCCGTCAAGCCCGGGTCCCCGGTCGCTGACCTGTCGGCGGGCCTCTACGCCTTCGGGGGGATCTGCTCGGCCCTGCTCGGGCGCGCCGCGACCGGTCGGGGCACCCACCTCGACGTCGCGATGTACGACGCCACGGTGTCGCTGCTCGAGGGCGCGGCCCTGTCCTGGCTGGCCACCGGCGTCGACCCGGGACGGATCGGCAACGCGCACTTCGCGATCGCACCGTTCGACACCTTCCGCTGCGCGGACGGCGACATCACCATCTGCGCGGCGAACGACCTGCTGTTCGGAGCCCTGGCGGCTGCCGTGGGCCGGCCCGCACTGCTCACCGAGGCGGACTACGCCACCAATGCCCTGCGCCACCAGCACCGCGCTCGGCTCACCCTCGACCTCGAGGACGTCCTGGGCACGGGGACGACGGCGCACTGGCTGGACGTGCTGGACCGGGCCGGCGTGCCGTGCGGACCGATCAGCGGCGTGGCCGAGGCAGTGGGGTCCGAGCAGTCGCGGGCGCGGCAGATGGTCGTCGACGCCGGAGGGGTCCCGGTGCCGGGGCAGCCGCTGAAGCTGTCGACCTGGCCCGACCCGGGCGTCCGCCCACCCGCGCCGGCGCTGGACGAGCACGGCTCGTCGATCCGCGCGGAGTTCGGGTGAGTCAGCCGCCGACGGCGCGCACCAGCCAGCGGACGCGCCGGCGCCCGAGCTGCTCCGCCATGGTCGTCCGGCCGCTGACCAGGTCGACGAACAGCGGCCACATCGGCGGGAGGTGACGCAGCACGCCGTGCACGACGCCCGGGTGACGGGTGAAGGCAGCCAGGGCGCGGCGTCCTGCGGCGACCTCCGCCCCGAGCTCGGTCTCCACCGCTTCGGCGTAGTCGAGCCCTCCCGCAGCGGCCTGGCCTGCCAGACGACCGCTGCGGAGCGCGAAGGAGATCCCCTCACGGGTCCACGGCTCCAGCAGCCCGGCGGCGTCACCCGCGACCAGCACGTTGCCGCGCCGCAGCGGTGAGCCCGGAGCCCGCACTCGCGTGAGGTGCCCTCCGTCGTGCACGGCGGTCGCCAGGTCCAGGCCAAGGGACGCGACGAACGACCGGTAGTAGGTGCGCAGGTCGGCGCTCGCCTCCCGCGCGCCGATCACGCCGACCGTCAGGGTGTCGCCCTTGGGGAAGACCCAGCCGTACGACCCCGGCACCGGCCCCCAGTCCAGCAGGACGTGCCCGTCCCAGTCGCTGCCCGGGGGAGTGGGGAGCTCGCACTCGAGCCCCAGGTCGACCTGGTCGCACACGACCCCGACGTACGCCGCGGCTCGGGAGGCGGAGCCGTCAGCGGCGACGACGGCGCGCGCCCACACCGGCCCCTCGGAGGTGCCCAGCGTGACCACGTCATCGCTCTCGGCGTACGCGCCGACGGTGACGCCGGTGCGCAGGGTGACACCCGCGGTGACCGCGACGTCCACGAGAGCCGCGTCGAGCTCCGAGCGCAGCACCATCGGCAGGAACGGAGAGGTACGACGGGAGAAGGACCGCCTGCCTCGGTGGGTGAAGGTGACGCGCCCCACGTGGTCGCGGGCCAGATCGGTGAGGTCGAGCCCCGCGTCCGCAAGTGCCTGCTGGGACGGGCCGATGAGCCCGCCACCGCAGCGCTTGTAGCGGGGGAGTGTCGCGCGCTCGAGCAGGAGGGTGCGTGCGCCGGACGTGGCCGCTGCCCGCGCCGCGGCGGCTCCGGCAGGGCCCGCGCCGACCACGACGACGTCCCAGGTCTCGCGCACTGCGTCACCCGGCCCGGCGCGCGTCGTTGACCCCTGAGATGACCCCTGACACCAGCACGACACATGCGTAGCAGAGCGACGGGGTACGCCCGACCGGTGCTCCACGTCTCTGTCCGCCACCGTCTGCTCGCGTGCGCGGCTGTCCTGGTGGCGCTGACCGGTGGGGTGAGCGCCGTGGCGCTGTCGGAGCCGTCCGCGACGGCGCGGGTGGCCACCCCGACGCTCGACCGGCCAGTCGTCCCGCAGCGCGCCTCCCGGGACCGCCCCGTCGCCGAGGTCCTCGCGGTCGCCCCGCTGAAGAAGGTCGTGGTCCCTGACCTGCTGGTGCGCCTGCCCCGAGCGCTCACCCGCGCCGAGGTCGTGGCGCTCCGCGGCATCCGCGGGGTGAAGGCTCTCGCCGAGCTCAACACCGGGCGGGTGCACGTGGGTGGCCGCACGGTGAGCGCCCTCGGGGTCGACCCGTCGTCGTTCCGGGAGTTCACGCCGCGCGAGACGGCCAGCTCGGAGGCGCTGTGGGCCGCGGTGGCGCGAGGCGAGGTGGCGTCGTCGTACTCCTCGAAGCTGCCGCTGGGGCGGACCGTCTCGGTCAACAACCGGCCCCTGCGGGTGGGGGCGGTGGCGTCGTTCGGTGCGGCTGGTGCGGACGCGGTCGTCAATGCCGGGCTCGCGCGTGAGCTCGGCATGCCGGTGACCTCGGTGCTGATCTCGGCCCCCGACCGCAGCGTGAAGCGGCTCAAGGCCGCCGTCCGCGCCATCGTCCCCGCCGCCGACCTCGAGGTGCTGCGGCCGGTGCCCGTGGTCTCCCGGCGACCGGCGACCTACCGCGAGCTGTACATGCTGTCGGCCACCTACTGCCCTGGCCTGTCGTGGACGGTGCTCGCCGCGATCGGTCAGGTGGAGAGCGGGCACGGCCGCAACGTCGGACCGTCCTCAGCCGGGGCGCTCGGGCCGATGCAGTTCCTGCCGAGCACGTGGGCGTTCGCCGGTGTCGACGGGGATGGCGACGGGCGCGCGGACATCATGAGCGCGTACGACGCGGTGCCCGCTGCATCGCTCTACCTGTGCCGCAACGGGGCAGGCCGCGGGGGTCAGGCCCTCTACGACGCGATCTTCAGCTACAACCATGCCGACTGGTACGTCCGCGAGGTCCTGGACCTCGCCGCTCAGTATCGCTAGTCCTCTACCTGCACGCGCTCGTCCCCAGAGGCGGGCCGTGTGCTCCTCGTCGTCATGTTAGTTATCTGAGTCGTTAAAGCTGTTAGAGTCACTTCTGGGCAACATAAGGACTGGCATGGCGACCTCGAGGGCACCGGTGGCGGTTGTCGCAGCGATGCGCAGGCTCGGTGAGGACGTGGCCACCTGGCGCAAGCTCAGGGGGTTGACCGCCGCTGAGGTGGCGGACCGGGCGGGAGTGACGCGTCAGACCGTGACGAGGCTGGAGTCCGGACAGGACGTGGGGACCGGGACGCTGCTGAGGGTGGCTCGGGCGCTCGGGGTGATGGACTCCCTTGCCGCCGCCCTGGACCCGTACGCGACCGACGTCGGACGTCTCCGCGTAGAGGAGGTCCTGCCGCAGCGGGTGCGGGCGCGGAAGGCGCCCTGATGGCGGATCCGATCGAGGTCCACAGCTGCAGCGGGACCACCGCGGAGGTGGGCACGATCCTGGCCGGATCGCTCTGGACCCATCGCCGGCGCAACACCGAGAGCGCGAGCTTCGCGTACGCCGACCCCTACCTGGGCAGCCCGGGCGCCTACGCGCTCGATCCCGGGCTGGCGTTGCGGGCTGGCATCCAGCAGACCCGAAACGAGCAGGCGCTGTTCGCAGCCTTCTCCGACAGCGCTCCGGACCGGTGGGGCCGCAACCTGATCACGCGGCTGGAGAGCAAGCGCGCGGGGCAGGCAGGCACGGCGGTCCGCTCCCTGAGCGAGATCGACTTCCTGCTCGGAGTTCGTGACGACCTGCGGCAGGGGGCTTTGCGCTTCCGGGCGACTGGCGACGGGCCCTTCCTGGCGGAGGACGACCTCCGTGTGCCAGCCCTGGCAGAGCTTCCCGCCCTGCTCGACCTCGCGGCTCGAGTCGAATCCGACGACGCCGGCTACGAGGAGTTGCAGCGGCTGGTCCGGGATGGCAGCTCTCTCGGTGGCGCTCGACCCAAGGCGCACGTCCTGGACTCACACGGCAACGTGGCCATTGCCAAGTTCCCCAGCGCCGCCTCGGACACCTGGAACGTGATGGCCTGGGAGAAGGTGGCCCTGGACCTGGCTCGCAGCGCCGGCATCAGGGTGCCGGACTCGACCCTGCTCAGGATCGGCGGTCGCAGCGTGCTGATCCTCGATCGGTTCGACCGCCGCGGCGACGTACGCCTCGGCTACGTCAGCGCCCTCACGATGCTCGAGGCCTCTGATGGTGAGCAGCGCAGCTACCTCGACATCGCCGCCGTCATCGAGCAGCACTCGACCGACACCACGACGGAGCTCGGCGAGCTCTGGCGACGCATCGCCTTCTCGGTGTTGATCTCCAACACCGATGACCATCTCCGTAACCACGGCTTCCTGCACACGGGCGGAGACTCCTGGGCGCTGTCGCCGGCCTTCGACCTGAACCCCCACCCTGTGCCCGGGACGACGTACCTCAGCACAGCCATCGATGAGCACGACACCACTGCCACGCTCGACAACGTGCGTGCCGTCGCGGACTACTTCCGGCTCGACGCGGCTGCGCGCGACAGCGTGCTCTCAGAGGTCCTGGCCGCGGTCCGTGGATGGAGAGACGTCGCGCGACGGCACGGGCTGTCGGAACGCGAGTGCGAGGACATGGCCCCTGCCTTCAGCCGTGCCGACGCCGCATAGCTTGCCCCTCAGACCCCTGCCTGGGCGACCCGGTCGCTGTCCGGGAGCTTCGTGTACCGCCTCACCCCGGTCCCGCGGGGGGCGTGCGGTGCCTGGGGAATGCGGGCATGGGAGCAGCGGTGCTCCTCGGATCGCATGTAGGTGCGGAAGTCCTCCGCGGAGTCCCACCACGACACCATCTGGAAGACGCCGGGTCGGACGACGTCGCGCCAGACCTCGATGCGTGGGAAGCCGGGCGCTCCCTCGACCAGCCGGATGCGTGACTGGAACGCGGCTTCCAGCAGGTCGGCGTCCTCGGTGGGGATGGTCACCTCACTGGTGATGACGACATCCGCGCCGGTCATGCGGCAGCCACCTCGTCGGCCAGGACCGACAGCAGCGCGCCGGGCCACGGCTCGCCGGCCGTGGCAGCGAACTCACCGGCAAGGGCACGGTCCGACGCGAAATGCCCCTTCTGCATCCTCCCGCTGACACTTCGCGCGGAACACGAGGCGAGCTGCTCCAACGGGCACGTCTTCAACCCTGAGGGACTCAGCCTGGCCACCAACATGGCCGCAGCGAGGGCACTCTGGCTTGCCGTCAACGCGATGGAGGACGATGCGGCGGGCCTGTCCTGGCGGGCGTGCCATCCGGCGGTTCAGGGCGAGGCCGAGGTGGCCATGGTTGCCGAGGCAACGGAGGCGCGCGCAGCCGCCGGGGCGCTTCGCGTCCTGGCGACGGCAGCGCAGCGACGGCTGGACGGGCTTGCCTACCCCACGACGGTCGTTCGGCTCGAGGCGCCAGACGCGTGACGTCCTCGCTGTCTCTGACCTCGCCGCCCGCTACCGCTGAGCGAGCTGCTCCGCGAGCTCTGGCTGGGCCTCGAGTCTGGCTCTGACCGACCGGCCGGTGGCGTGGACCACGTCGGCCGCGCGGTCGGCCCGCATGGGGTTGATGCCCATGGCGTCGAGGTCGTCCGGCGAGGGCTGAAGCACCACGACCTGAGCGCCGGTCCGGCGGAGCCGGTGCACCTCGCGGGCGAGGTAGCGCCCCACGGCGAGGCGTACGGCGAGATCGGCGCGCGCCCCGTGGCGCGGCCCCGCGGTCATCGGCGACAGGACGACGACGAGGTCGACGTCGTCACCGACGAGGACGTCGGCGTTGGTGGGGGAGTGCATCGCCCCGTCGACGTGGTCGCGCCCCTCGATGCGGACCGGTCGGTAGTACGCCGGGATGGCGCAGCTGGCCGACACCGCCGTACCGACATCGACCGCGGGGGCGCCGGGTGTCCCGAAGACGACGCGCTTGCCGTCGCGGACCCGGACCGCGCAGATCCGCAGGTCGCGGCCCGGCCAGGTGGCCCCGTGCAGCGCTCCTGCGCCACGCTGGAGGTCGGAGCTGCTGGTGCGGCCCGCGGGCAGCAGGCCGGCGACCAGCGCGCCGGTGCGGAGGCGGTGCGGGCGGCGAGCAGCGGACACCAGGGCCCACGGGTCGAGCGGACCGCGTCGGAACGGCGGCGCCGACAGGGGCGGGAGGGTGCCGACACGGGCCCGGAGCGCTCGGCCCGCCGCGCTGAGGGGCTCCCCAGTGAGCGAGGCTGCCTGGTCCGCGGCGGACAGGCCGGCAGCCAGCGAGGCAGCGACGTAGGAGCCCGCCGAGGTCCCGACGAGGACATCCGCATCCCTGGCGTCGAACCCGGTGTGCTGCTCGAGGGCACGCAGCGTCCCGACGTGGAAGGCGTGACCGGTCAGACCACCGGCGCCGAGGACGACCGCAGTGCGCATCGGAGCAGTCTGTCAGTAGCAGCTGCCGGTCATGCCCACGAAGGACACCTTGGAGCCGACGGTGCCGTCGAAGACCCGTTCGCTGCAGGTGACCGGCTTCCCGGCGTACAGGTCGGCGAGGGCCGCGAAGCCGGCGTTGCCGACGTCGTGGGTCTCGCTCGCCTCGCTGGCGTGGCCGGCGAACGGCGAGGTCTGCCCGGTCGGGGCGTAGCCGTCCACGGTGGTGCCGGGCTCGGATCCGGCGGAGTGGGTGACGAACGACGTGAAGTCCACGGGCACGTTGGCGGCCAGCAGCTGCGCCTGGAGCTGGCGGCTGATGTCGTGGGTGACGAGGCCGTCCATCACGCCGTGGACCATGACGACGCCCTTGATCCCGCTGGCCACGATGTCGTCGACCCGGTTCACGACGGTGCGCTCGGCGTACACATCCGGGACCTGCTCGGGGGTACCGCCCATCTCCGCCTCGATGTCCGCCTGGGCGTGCGCGGCGAAGGTGTTGACCCCGGCGAGCGCCCGGGCGCCCTGGTAGGTCTCGAGGACGTTGGCGGCGCCCTCGACGTCGACCCACTCGTCGAACAAGGGCTTTCCGCCGGTCCGCTTGGGCTGGGCGGCCAGCGCGAGCCCGGCGGTGTTGCCCCCCATGCTCACGCTGTAGATCACGTTGTGGCCCTTGCCCTTGAGGCAGGCCTTGTCGAACAGCTGCGCGACAGTGTTCGTGTCGACGGCGCCCTCCGCGACCCGCCACCCACGGCTGCTCGGCAGGGGAGTGGTGCTGAGGTCGTCCTGCTGACCGCGGTAGTCGGGCGTGACCGCGATGACGCCGAGGGTCTTCGCCGTGCGCTGCATGTGCCGGACCCAGCTGTACATCGTGTGGCTGTAGCCGTGGTCGAAGACCACGATGCCGCGCGGCGCCTTCGCCGGCAGGACGTAGAGCGCCGTCGCCTGCTGCCCGCCGGAGGCGAAGGAGATCGCGTCGTACGTCGACGGGTCGCCGGTGCACGGCGCAGCGGCCGGCACGGGGTGCGGCTTCTTGAGCTGCCCGGGTGCGGTGTCCTTGCCCTTGGCGAGCGCGGGAACCGCGACGGTGCAGACGAGGGCGGTGGCCACGGCGGTGAGGCGGACGGCACGCATGAGGGACTCCTGGCAGCTGGGTTACCGGTGGGTTTCGACACCTGACGTTCATCTCCTGCCGGCCGCTCTAGGGTGCGGGCATGTCTGACGTCTCCTCCTATGCCGGGTTCCAGAACGACGTCTACCTCAAGGGCCTGTTCGGTGAGCAGCCGACGCAGCCGTTCGGCTGGCGCGAGGTGCAGGCCGCGGCCGAGCAGGTCATGACGCCGGGCGCGGTCGGCTACGTCAGCGGCGGAGCGGGCGCCGAGGACACCATGCGCGCCAACCGTGAGGCCTTCGACCGCTGGCGGCTGCTCCCGCGGATGCTGCGGGGCATCCCGGCCGAGCGCGACCTGTCAACGACGCTGCTGGGCACGTCCATGCCGGCGCCGGTGCTGCTCGCGCCGGTCGGGGTCCTGTCGATCGTGCACCCCGACGCCGAGCGCGCCGTGGCGCGCGCCGCCGCGTCGCTCAGGCTGCCGATGGTGCTGTCGACGGCCGCGAGCACACCGATGGAGACGATCGCCGAGGACCTCGGCGACAGCCCGGGGTGGTACCAGCTCTACTGGCCCAAGGACACCGACGTCGCCGCGTCGCTGGTGCATCGGGCGGAGGCGGCGGGCTACCGCGCCCTGGTGGTCACCGTCGACACCTGGCAGCTCGGCTGGCGCCCGCGCGACCTCGACACGGCCTACCTGCCGTTCCTTCAGGGTCAGGGCATCGCGAACTACACCTCCGACCCGGCGTTCCGTGCCGGGCTGACCGCCACGCCGGAGGAGGACCCGAACGCCGCGGTCCTGCACTTCCTCGGCATGTTCAACAACCCGACGCTCACGTGGGACGACCTGGCGTGGCTGCGTGAGCAGACCACGCTCCCGATCGTGCTCAAGGGCCTGCAGCACCCCGACGACGTACGACGGGCAGTGGATGCCGGGGTGAGCGCAGTGGTCTGCAGCAACCACGGCGGCCGTCAGGTCGACGGTGCCGTGGGCTCGCTGGACGTGCTCCCCGACCTGGTCGAGGCGGCGGGGGACCTGCCGGTGCTGTTCGACTCAGGGGTGCGGACCGGTGCCGATGCGGTGAAGGCGCTGGCGCTCGGGGCCGCGGCTGTGCTGCTGGCTCGCCCGTGGGTCTACGGGCTCGGACTGGCGGGCCAGGCCGGCGTGGAGCACGTGCTCCGGTCGTTCCTCGCCGACCTGGACCTGCAGCTGGGCCTGTCTGGTCACGCCTCCCTCGACGAGCTCTCGCCCGCCTCGCTCAGCTCTCGCTGACGTCGAGGACGCCGGCGCGCTCGCCGTCATCCGACAGGGGACCGGGGATGCCGCGGAAGCGGTAGGTCATCACGTCGCGGCCGGCCTGCAGCAGCCACGCCTGCCCGGTCTCGGTGCTGTCGAAGATCTCGAGCACCGACTGGCCGGCTTTCTCCACCGGGATGATGGGCACCCCTGAGCCGTCGAGCATGTCGCGGATGTCGGTGATGATCTTGGTCTCGGCGAACCCGGGGCAGAACGCGTTGATGCTCACGTTGCGCGGCGCGAGCGCCGGGCCGAGGGATCGGACGAGTCCGACGACCGCGTGCTTGTTGCCGCCGTACACGGGGTCGAAGGGGGTGCCGATGAGCCCGGCCATGGACGCGGTGCAGACGATCGAGCCGCCGCCGGCGCGGCCGAGGGCGGGCAGCGCCGCCTGGATCCCGAAGACGACGCCGTCGAGGTTGATGCCCATGGCGCGGCGGTAGCGATCGACGTCGAAGTCGTCACCGAAGCTGAAGCCACTGGAGATGCCGGCGTTGAGGAAGAACGTGTCGAGCACCCCGTGCACCTGCTCGGCTGCGGCTGTCGTCGCGAGGACCTGCTCGTAGTCGCTCACGTCGCCGTGCAGGTAGTGCGCGCCGATCTCGTCGGCGATCGCCTGGCCGTCGGCGTCGTTGACGTCGACGAGGACCACTCGGTCGCCGCGCGCCACGAGCTGGCGTGCGACCTCGGCGCCGAAGCCGCTCGCCCCGCCGGTGACGAGCGCGGTCCTCACGCGAGGGCCAGGGTGGCGATGCGCTCGCGGTGCTGGGAGGCGTCACCGTAGGCGTACTGCAGGCGCTTGGCGCGCTTGAAGTAGAAGTGGCTGTCGTGCTCCCAGGTGTAGCCGATGCCGCCGTGGTACTGGATCATCGCGCTGACGGCGGCGTCGGCGGTGTCACCGGCCTTCGCCTTGGCGATGCTGACGGCGAGCTCCTTGCCGGGCAGGTCGAGGTCGACCGCGTGCGCGGCATAGAGCGCGGCGTGCTCGGCCATGGTCGTGGCGAGGTGGATGTCGGCGAGGTCGTGCTTGATGGCCTGGAACGACCCGACCGGCTTGCCGAACTGCACGCGGGTCTTGTCGTACTCCACCGTGTCCGTGAGGGCCTTGCGGGCGATGCCGACGAGGTCGTTGGCAGCGAGGACGGCGGCCCGGTCGAGCAGGTCCTGCAGCGGGTTGCCGGCCTCGAGCTTCTCGGCAGCGGCGCCGTCGAGGGTGACCGTGGCGAGGCGGGTGGTGCGGTCGAGGACCTCGTGCGGCGTGATGGTGGCTGCGGCCGACTCGACGAGGCCCCCTGAGAGGAGATACAGCCCGTCCTGGGCGGCGACGACGAGCACGTCGGCCTGGGCGGCGTACTCCACGAGGCCGAGGTCGCCGGACAGGGCGCCGCCCGTCGCGGTGGCGGGGGGCAGGCTGTCGGAGCCACGGGCCAGCAGCGCGACGGCGCCCTTGACCTCGCCGGCCGCGAGACGGGGCAGCCACTTCGCCTGCTGGTCAGGCGATCCGGCCAGCCGGACGGCCTCGCCGACGAGGATCGTGCCGAGCCACGGGCCCGGGACGGTGCCTGCGCCGAACGCGCGCGCGATGACGGCGGCGTCGAGCAGGCCGAGTCCGATGCCGTCGTGCTCCTCGGGGACCATGACGGCGAGCCAGCCCTGCTCGCCGATCGCCTTCCAGAGGCTCTCGGGGATGCCGTCGGAGGTGGGGTCGTCGTACAGCGCGCGGACCTGCTGCTGCCCGAAGCGGTCGCCGAGGTAGGACCGTACGGCGTCCTGGAGGGCGCGCTGCTCGTCGGTGAGCTGGAACTTCATGGGATCTCCTACCGGGCCGGGACTAGCGGGGGAGGCCGAGGACGCGCTCGGCGACGATGCTGCGCTGGACCTGCTGGGAACCGCCCCAGATGGTGCAGGAGCGCGACCACAGGGCCATGGTCGTGAGCTCCTCGAGGGACAGACCGGGCTGCGGGTCGGGGACCTGGAAGGCGCTGCCGAGCACCGCCTCGTAGGTGTCGCTGACCTTGCGGAAGGTCTCGCTCCACATGATCTTGGTCATGCTGGCCTCGAAGCCGAGGTCCTTGCCCTGGGAGGTCTGGGTGAGGACGTGCCAGGAGTGGTACTTCAGGCACTCGAGCTCGATGAGGCTGTTCGCCAGCTGCTGGCGGAGGACGGGGTCCTCGACAGCCTTCTTGCCGCCCCGGTCCACCGTCTTGGCGATCGCGGCGACCTGGTCCCACTGTCCCTTGAACTCGGTGTACTGCCCGATGGCGCTGCTGCCGCGCTCGAACGACAGCAGGAGCATCGCGGTCATCCAGCCGTTGCCCTCGCCACCGAGGACCTCGGTCTGCGGGCAGAGGGCGTCGGTGAAGAACACCTCGCCGAACTCGCTCTCGCCGGTGATCTGCTTGAGCGGCCGGGCCTCGACCCCGGGCTGGTGCATGTCGACGAGCAGCATGCTGATGCCCGCGTGGCGCTTGCCGCCGTCCGGGCTGCTGGTGCGGGCGAGGGTGAAGATCTTGTCGCCGTGCATGGCGTTGGTGGTCCAGATCTTCTGGCCGTTGAGGACGTAGGAGTCGCCCTGCGGCTCGGCCTTCATCTGCAGTGCGGCCAGGTCGCTGCCGGCGCCGGGCTCGGAGAAGCCCTGGCACCAGATGGTCTCGGTGTTGAGCATCGGCCGGATGATGTCGCGCTTCTGCTCGTCGGTGCCGATCGCCATGACGGTCGGGGCGAGGAACGCGAGTCCGAGCGGGTTGACCGTCCGCGGGGCGTTGGCCTTGGCCATCTCCTCGTCGTAGATCGCCTTCATCGTCGGGGTGCCGCCGCGGCCGCCGTACTCGGTCGGCCACTGGATGCCGCAGAAGCCGGCCTGGGCCTTCTTGGCCTCCCAGTCACGACGGATCTGGAACTGCTCGTCGTCGCTCTTGCCGCGCCACCACTCCAGCGTGCGCATGTCGGCGGGCAGGTTCGTGTCGAGCCAGCTGCGGAACTCCTTGCGGAAGTCCTCGTCAGCGGGGCTGAAGGTCAGGTCCACGGCGTCGTGCCCCTCTCGTCGGCGCCCCGTCGCGGAGCGAAACCGAATGGCGTTCTACTTCTGACGTCAGCCTGCCACAGGGCTGGTTGGATGGCCGCATGAACCCCTCGTCGTACGACGACACGCTGGCGCTCGCGACGGAACTGGCACGCGAGGCGGGGGCGCTGGCGCTGTCGATGCGGGAGGGCATCGGGGTGCTGGACACGAAGTCGTCGCCGACCGATGTGGTGACGGAGGCGGACCGGGCGGTGGAGTCGCTGCTGGTGTCGGCCCTGCGCACGGCGCGTCCTGACGACGGACTTCTGGGGGAGGAGGGGGCTGGTACGCCGGGGACGTCGGGCGTGCGCTGGGTGATCGACCCGATCGACGGGACGGTCAACTACCTCTACGGCATTGCGCAGTGGGCGGTGTCGATCGGTGTCGAGGACGCTTCAGGGGCGTTCGTCGGCGTGGTGTTCGACCCGTCCAAGGACGAGCTGTTCGCCGCGGTCCGCGGGGGTGGCGCGGTGCTCAACGACCGGACCCTGCACTGCTCGTCGGTCTCCACGCTGGCGGGGGCGCTGGTCGGGACGGGCTTCGGGTACGACGCGCGCCGGCGTGCCGCTCAGGCGGCCTTGCTGCCTGTGCTGCTGCCCCTCGTGCGGGACATCCGGCGGCTCGGCGCGGGCGCGCTGGACCTGTGCGGGGTGGCGGCGGGACGGCTCGACGCGTACTACGAGCAGGGGTTGTCGCCGTGGGACCTGTCCGCGGGAGGGCTCATCGCCACAGAGGCGGGCGCGGTGGTGTCCGGCGTGGGCGGTCGCGCGGCGGGGCCTGAGCTGGTGGTGGCTGCGACGCCGGGGGTGTTCGCGCCGCTGCACGACCTGCTGGCCTCGTTGCACGCTGACGCGGACCCCCTGCGCTGAGGCGAGTCGTCAGAACGGTGGGTCATCGGGTCCGTCGAAGAGCTCTGCTGGGGGGTCTGCCGCGGGGTCGTCGTCGTTGCCGTCCGCGTGGGTGGTGTCCCGGGACGGGCGTCTTTCGTGTCGGGGTTGGAGGTTGCTGAGGTCCGGCGGGATGGTGCGGGACGGGCGGTGGGTCTGCTGCGCGTCGGGGCTGGTCCAGGTGACGCTGCCGTCGGGGTGGGGGGTGAGGGTCCACCCGCCGTACGTCTTGGCGTTGTGGCAGCGGCGGCTGACGGGGCCGAGGTTGTTGGCGCTGGTCGGTCCTTGCGGGTGTGGCACGAGGTGTTCGAGGTCGCAGCGGTGGGCGGGTTGGGAACAGCCGGGTCCGACGCACCGCGTGTCCCGCAGGCGGATCAGGTCGGCGAGGCCGGTGCTCGGGTCGTGGCGCTTCTCGACGCGCCTCTCTGCGGGGGTGGTGCGTTCGATCATGTCTAGGAGGGCGTCGGCTGGGGTGTCGGGGTGGGCGGTGGTCGTCTGGTCCTCGAGGGCGATGATGCGGCCGGACCGCAGGTCGGTGCAGGCCTTGCGGAGCTCGGCGGCGGTGAGGAGGTCGCGGGCGTGCTCGGCGCTGATCGGGCCGTAGTCGGCGAGCTCAGCGGCGGTGTCGCTGAGGTCCAGGGCGGTCTCGACCGGGACGAGGATGACGGCTTGGACGCGCCGTCGTTGGCGGGGGGTGAGAGCACTTCCCGGGGCGGACTGGCCGAGGAACTCGCGGAAGCTGGGTCCTCCGCTGCCGAGGTGAGTGAGCGCGAAGTGGGGGAGGGCGGCGAAGAGGTCGGCCCGTTGCTGGTCCAGGGTGCGCGGGTCGGTGGCGTCGACGGTGGTCTCGGCCAGCGCGGTCAGGGCGCGGAGGAAGGCGCCGGCGTCTTCGGCACTGAGCTCGCCCCCGATGAGGGCGCGTCCGTCGGGGCGGGCGCTGTTCCAGACGCGGCGTTGCCGGTGCTGCTCCCGGCGCCGGCTTCGGTGGCGTCGGCGTCGACCTGCACGACGATGCGCTTGATGACGCGCCGGCTGTCGCCCGCGGTGAGCCCAGCGATGGCGTCGAGGGCGCGGCGCTCGACCTCGCGGCAGACGGGCTGAGCGAGGCCTTCGGTTTCTTGCATGAGGGCGAGGGCTTGGTGGACGCGTAGCCAGCCTTCGTGCAGGCAGCGGACGGTCGCGGGGAGGTTGTTGACGAGGTGCTGGGCGCGGTGCAGTCGGGTGGTGGCGGTGCTTTGGGCGATGTCGCAGCTGGCGGCGATGTCCAGGGCGGTGAACTCGCGGGCGTGGGTGTCTTTGGGGAGGGCGTGGTTGATGCGGTCGAGCTCGACCAGGCGCAGGGCGCGGTTGGCGAAGGTGCGGGAGTCGTCTGCTTCGAGCTGCGCGAGGGCGTCCAGGACGGCACTCTTGCGCGCCCTGAGCTCTGAGGTCATGACTCGAATCTAGACGCGAGGACCGACAGTTTCGGGGGTTGTTCTGGATCTGTGGATGAGCTTTTCGGGTGGGTGTTTGTCCACAGGGTGGGGGGCGACATTCGGGACAGATCGGTATCGTTCCGCGCGGTGAAGATCGCGTCCGCCGCGGCTGCTGTTGCTGCCTCAATCGTGCTGTCGGGCTGCGCCGGCTCGAGCGGTCCGGGCCCTGTCGCCCTGCCCACCTTGGGTACGGCGACCCCGACGCCGTCGGTCAGCCCCACGGATCAGCCCGTCCCGGACCGCGTTCCGGCGGCAGCGCGCGAGCACACGCCCCAAGGCGCGGTTGCTTTTGTCCGCTACTACTTCGCCCAAGTGAACGCCTCGGTGACCCAGGAAGGACCCACGGCCCTCGAAGGTCTTCAGGACCCTGACTGCAAGGCGTGCAAGAACTTCATCGCTACAGCGGAGAAATTCATGGCCGATGGTGAGCGCGTAGAGGGCCAGGTCATTCGGGTGATCTACGCCGAGGCTCCCAGTGAACAGAATGGGTTTGTAGCTGTCAGTGCCACCTTCGATTCGCCAGCCCGGAAAATCGTTACCGTTGACGGCGCAACGGTGAAGAAGTTGCCGCCAGGTGCCAGGTACTCGAGGACCGTGTTTGTCAAGCACGTGACTCAGGGATGGATCCTTCGAGCCATCAACGATGATCAGCACTGACGGGTGATGGGGTTGAGACCGTTCCGGCTGATATTTGTCAGTGCCCTCTGGCTCCTGACGGTGCCTGTGAGCCTTCATGCCGCGGCCGACGATCCGGTTAGCGTTTGCGGTGCCGACTACGTCGGTTGCACAGAGGGCCGCGCTACCGACGAGTTTCAAGCCACGACGACGGCCTCCGCTGCGCAGGAGACGGCCGGAACCCCCCTGGATTCAGGGCATTCGGCCCCCGTTTCTCTGCCTGACACCTACGTCATCTACGAGTACGCGCCGGCGTGCACGGGGAACACACGCGCGGACGCGAATGCCCTGTGCGGCAGTGCGGTCGGTACGTGCCTGCCGCAGAACCAGGGGTTGGTCAACTACTGGCGCTACGAAGCCACGGTCGACCGCCAGACCGGGCGCATCCTCGACCCGGGTTGGACGCAGGCACCCAGCACCTACTGCCTCGGCCCCCGGGACGTCGGTGTCCCGCCGATCGCGGCCATCGGGGGCATCATCGCCGGGGACTTCCAGGACCTGATCGTCCTCAAGGGCATCGCGGTCAGCGACCCGAAGGGCAGCACGCTGGTCAACTACGAGACCGGGTTCCACACCGACGCGACGACGTACCGCCTGGACCCCATCACGATCCTCGGCCGGACCGTCCGCATCACCGCCACCCCCGAGCGCTACGACTGGTACTTCGGCGACGGCACCCGAGAGCTGGACGCCGGACCCGGGCACGAGGGCACGCTCGACGTGCAACACACCTACCGCAGCGCGGGCCGGGTCGCGCCGTACGTCGTCATCACCTGGTCCGGCACGTACTCCGTCGACGGCGGCGCCCCCCGACCGGTCATCGGGACCGCAACGACCACCGGCAACGGCACCCCCCTGCAGGTCAAGCAAGCCCGCGCGGAGCTCGTGACGCGTCAGAGCACCGAGCGGTAGACCTCGACGGTCCGCTCGGCGATCGCGTCCCACCCGAACGCCGACACCGCGCGCTCGCGTCCGGCACGCCCGAGCGCGGCGGCGCGGGAAGGGTCCTCCAACAGCGCCGTGACCTCGGTAGCCAGCCGCTCCTCGAAGCCCTCCCCGAGGTCGACGAGCACCCCGGTGTCCGTGGAGACCACCTCGGGGATCCCGCCGACACGTGAGGCGACGACCGCCGTACCGCACGCCATCGCCTCGAGGTTGACGATCCCGAGCGGCTCGTACACCGACGGGCACACGAACACGGTCGCGTGCGACAGCAGCTGCACCACCTCGGCGCGCGGCAGCATGTCGCGGAACCAGAACACTCCTGGCCGGGCCGCCTGGAGCTCGGCGATGAGCGAGGAGACCGACGCCTCGATCTCCGGCGTGTCAGGCGATCCCGCGCACAGCACGAGCTGCCCTGGCCACGACGCCGCCGACCGGAGCAGGGCCTCGACGCCCTTCTGTCGGGTGATGCGCCCGACGAACATCGCGTAGGGCACAGCAGGATCCACCCCGAGGCGCTCCAGGACGTCGACCTCGGCGACCGGCGCGTACTCCACGGTGTCGATCCCGTTGTGCACCACGTGCACGCGGGACGCGTCCAGGGTCGGGTACGCCGCCAGCACGGAGTCGCGCATCCCGTCGGACACCGCGATCACCGCGTCGGCGTCGTGCAGCGCCACCCGCTCCGCCCACGACGACACGCGATAGCCACCGCCGAGCTGCTCGGCCTTCCACGGACGGTCCGGCTCCAGCGAGTGGGTCGTCACGACGTGCGGCACGTCCCACATCAGCGCGCCGAGGTGTCCGGCAAGATCGGCGTACCAGGTGTGGGAGTGCAGGACGTCGCAGCCCTCGAGGGCCGCCGCCATGCGGAGGTCCACCGACAGCGTCTGCAGTGCAGCGTTCGCCGAAGCGAGGCCCGGGTCGGGCGTGTGCACCGTGGCGCCCTCGCCCCCGAAGGCGTGCACGTCCACGTCGACGAGGTCCCGCAGGGACCGCGTGAGGTACTCCACGTGCACCCCTGCACCGCCGTAGATCTCTGGGGGCCACTCACGTGTCAGCAGACCGATGCGCATGCGACCGAACCTAGTGGGAGAGGATGACCCCATGGCTGCACCGCGTGTCCTCGGGATCGTCCTCGCTGGAGGTGAGGGCAAGCGGTTGAGCCCTCTCACCGCTGACCGGGCCAAGCCGGCCGTGCCGTTCGGGGGGATCTACCGGCTCGTCGACTTCGTCCTGTCCAACCTCGTCAACGCCGGCTACCTGCGCATCGTCGTGCTCACGCAGTACAAGTCGCACTCGCTCGACCGGCACATCACCACCACGTGGCGGATGTCCACGCTGCTGGGCAACTACGTCACGCCGGTGCCCGCCCAGCAGCGCCTCGGGCCCCAGTGGTTCAAGGGATCTGCCGACGCCATTCACCAGAGCCTCAACCTCGTGTACGACGATCAGCCGGACCACATCGTCGTCTTCGGGGCCGACCACGTCTACCGCATGGACCCCCGGCAGATGGTCGACCAGCACATCGCCAGCGGGGCAGCGGTGACCGTCGCCGGCCTGCGGATCCCGCGCGCCGAGGCCAAGGGCTTCGGCGTCATCCAGACCGCTGACGGCCGCCGCATCGACGGCTTCCTGGAGAAGCCCGACAACCCGCCCGGCCTGCCCGACGACCCGGACATGGTGTTCGCGTCGATGGGCAACTACGTCTTCACCACCGAGGCCCTGCTGGAGGCCGTGCGCATCGACGCCGGCGACGAGGGCTCGGTCCACGACATGGGCGGCAACATCATCCCGATGCTCGTGAACCAAGGGGCGGCGGAGGTCTACGACTTCAGCGACAACGCCGTACCCGGTGCCACCGAGCGCGACGCCGGCTACTGGCGCGACGTCGGGACCCTCGACTCCTACTACGACGCGCACATGGACCTCGTCTCGATCCATCCCGTCTTCAACCTCTACAACCGGCAGTGGCCGATCCTGACCAGCGCGCCCTCACTGCCGCCGGCGAAGTTCGTCTTCGACGAACCCGGTCGCGTGGGTACGGCGATCGAGTCGCTCGTGAGCCAAGGCGTCATCGTGTCGGGGGCCACCGCCCGGCGGTCGATCCTCTCGCCGGGGGTGCGGCTGCACTCGCGGGCCGCGGTGACCAACAGCGTGCTCATGCACGGGGTCGACGTCGGACAGGGGGCTGTCGTGCAGAACGCCATCCTCGACAAGAACGTCGTGGTGTGGCCGGGAGCCCAGATCGGGGTCGACCTCGAGCACGACCGGGCGCGCGGCTTCACCGTCACCGACGCGGGCATCGTGGTGCTCGGCAAGGGCGAGCAGGTCCTGGCGGACTGAGCAGCCGAGGGAACCGCGGACTGGTCAGCAGCCAGCGCGGCAGGCGGGCACGTCGCCCTGGCGCCGGTGCTCGGCGGCGACAGCGGCGGCAGGTGACCGGTTGCCGCCCGCCTTCCAGGAGTCGAGGTAGGGCCAGGGGGAGACCTCGCCCCGGCGCACCCACCAGACGCCGCCGCGGGTGGGCCACGACAGCCCGAAGTGCAGGTGCGTGGCGATGCCCCGGGCGCTGCCGGTGTTGCCGACCTGACCGAGTACCTGTCCCGCGACCACGCGCTGCCCGGCGCGGACGTCGATCCGCTGCAGGTGTGAGCCGTAGTAGCGCACGCCGTCGACCCCGACGATCGACCAGGAAAGCCCACCACGGTCGGCGCCCCGGTTGGTCTTCGAGCTCCAGCGGTCGACCGTGCTGACCTCGTCGACGCGCCCGGCGACGGGCGCGACGACCGCGCACCCACGCGCGGCGAAGATGTCGGTGGCGGGGTAGTCGTGGTGGCTGCGGCCGTAGCTCACCGAGCAGCCGCGGATCGGGAACACCCGTCGGACCGTGGCGGTGCTGCGGGCGGGGTGAGACGTCGCTGCCGGCTTGGTCACCGGCTTCGGGGTCGGCGTGGGGGTCGGGCTCGGGCGGGGGGCGAGGCTGGGCGTCGGAGACGGCGTGGGCGACGGCGTCGGGCTCGAGGTGACCACGGGGGCGGGGCTGGTGGGGCTGGCGGTGGCAGCCGCGACCACCGGCCCGGCGCTGCCCGCGCAGCCGGTCAGGACCAGGACGAGCAGGCCGGGGAGCAGTCGGGGGGACACCGGCTCAGCGTAAGGTCGGTCAGATGCGCCGCCTCGCCCTGCTCCCGCTGCTCACCGCCGTCGTCCTGGCCAGCGGGTGCACCGGCAGCAGTGACGCGACGCCGACGCCGACCCCGGACATCGACGGGGTGCAGGTCGTGACCGGTCTGAAGCACGACCACCTCAAGGCGGGTCAGCCGGTCCCGACGTACGCGCAGTCACCTCCGGTCGGTGGTCCGCACAGCCCGGCGTGGTTGAGGTGCCAGGTCTACGACGTCCCGGTTCCGCTCATCAACGTCGTCCACTCGATGGAGCACGGCGGCATGTGGATCGCCTACCGCCCCGACCTGCCGGCCGCGGACGTCGAGGCGCTGACGCAGAAGGTCATCCTCAACAAGGAGTTCGTGCTGGTCAGCCCGCTCGAGGGGCTCGCCGCCCCGGTGGTCGTGAGCACCTGGGGTCTGCAGCTCACGGCGACCGGCGCCGACGACCCACGGATCGACGCGTTCATCCGTGAGTACGCCGGTGGGGAGCAGGGTGGCGAGAAGGGCGTCGGCTGCGCGTCGACCGGCGTGACGCTCGAGCAGGCCCAGCAGCTCGAGCAGAAGCGGCTCGCCGGCTAGAGAAGCCCCTGCGCGCGCAACCAGGCCTCGGTGCGGCGCATGCCCTCGTCGAGGTCGACGGCGGGCGTCCACCCGAGCAGGCGCTCGGCCTTCGCGATCGCGTAGGTGCCAGGGTGCGTGACGTACTCCAGCGTCCGGCGCGACAGAGGTGCGCGTTCGCCGAGCAGTCCCAGGGGACCCGCGGCTGCCCGGACGAGCGGGAGGGGAAGCACCGGCAGACGACGGCCGGTCATCCGCGCGTAGTGCCCGAAGAACTCCGCGGGTGACACCCCGACCCCGCCGCTGAGGTGGAACACCTGACCGACCCCAGCGTCGTGCGTCGCGGCGAGGACACCGCCGTCGACGACGTCGTCGACGTAGACGGGGGACAGGACCCCGGCGGAGAAGGCGGCGAGCTGGCGCTTGGCCAGCAGCTGCACCGGCCGGATCGTCCACGGCACCGACCCCGGTCCGTACACGTCGCCAGGCCTGATCACGGTGATCGCCGCGCCCGCAGCAGCCGCTTGGAGCGCGAGGTGCTCGGAGGCGATCTTGGTGTCGGTGTAGGGGTTGCCCGTCGGCTGCACGGGTGAGTCCTCACCGACCTGGTCCGGGAAGTCCGGGCCGTGGACCACGATCGAGGACAGGTGCAGCACGCGTCCCGTCGCGGCCGCGAGCACGCGCCCGGTCGCACCGACGTTCACGGCCCGGAACCGCTCCCGGGAGCCCTTCTCCCCGACCAGCGCGGCAGTGTGCACCACCAGGTCGGCGGCGGCCACGGCGTCCTGCCACGCCCCGTCGGCGGTCAGGTCACCCACCAGCGTCGTCGCGGGCGAGGGGCGCACGTCGACACCGGTGACGTCGTACCCGCGGGCGGTGAGGGCGGTGCAGAAGCGCTCGCCGAGGAAGCCCGCGGAGCCGGTGACGACCGCCCGGGTCACGAGGTCGTCACGCCGGTGAGGGCGAGCGGTGGCTGGTCGGGGTGACGCAGCCGGCTGGTGAGGCTGTGCGCGTCGAGCTCGGCGGGCTCGGTGGTGGCGTGCCAGTCGGCGAGCAGGCGGGCCAGACGGGCAGGCTCGGTGAGGTGGGGAAAGTGGCCGGCGTCCTCGAACAGCTCGAACCGCGCGGTGGGGACCGCCTCCGCCACGCCGAGGCCGTGCGCGACCGGGATGATCGCGTCGCGCCGACCCCAGACGACCAGCAGTGGCAGGTCGGTCGCGAGGTAGAGGCGGTCGCGACCGTCGACGCGCTGACCGCGGATGTCGATGACCGACCGCGCCGTGTGGACGAACGCCTCGCGCGTCGCCCGGTCACCGAGCGAGCCGAAGCTCACCATCGTCTCGTGGACGGTGGGCGGCAGGTGGCCGCCGACGAGGCGGTCCACGACGCGCCCGGCGGCGCGGACCCAGCGGTGGGTGAGGACGGGGAGCACGAGCTCGGAGCCGGGCAGGCTGGCAGCGCGCAGGAACGGGGACACCTCGGGTCCGAGGCCCCCCGCGTTGACCAGCGCGAGCCGCTCGACGCGCTCGGGGAACTGGTAGGCGAACTGCATCGCGATGCCGCCACCGAGGGAGTGGCCGACCAGCGTGACGCGGTCGTGGCCGAGGGCGGCGAGCAGGTCGCGCAGGCCGCACGCCTGGGCGCCGAGGGAGTAGTCCCCGCGGGGCTTGGCGGACAGCCCGTGGCCCAGCAGGTCGGGAGCGATGACCTGGTAGCCCTCACCGAGCAGTGTCATGACCTGGTGCCACTGGGCGGCGCGGGAGGCGATGCCGTGGACCAGCACGACGACCGGTCCGGTGTCGCCGGCTCTCGCGTAGCGCACCAGGTTGCCGTGCAGTCCGATCTCGTCGACGGTGACTGGAACCATGGGCATCAGAGTGTTACCGCGAGTAACACCTGTCAACGTGAGCCTTGACACGACCCCCTGACCGCGGCACTGTTACCGGCGGTAACACCCCTGCTGAGAAGGAGCGCCGATGTCCCTCGCCGACCTGCGAGACGCCCCCGACGTCGGCACGCGGATCGACGCCTTCGACGCCGTCGACCGGCGCGCGCCGTACGGCGTCCAGCTCGAGCAGGTGCGGACCGCCGCTGCGGTGTTCCGTCGCGACCTGCTCGGGACCGGCCAGCCCACCTCGGTGGACACCCGCGACCTGATCACGCTGCCGTACCCCACGCGCTTCGGGCTGTGGCGCGCGGCACTGACCCCGTCGCCGTACCTGTCGATCACCAACCGGATGCTGGTGATCCGCTGGGACGAGGCCGGCACCACCCGCACGCTCGTCTTCGAGCCCAGCGACCACGAGAGCGGCGAGAGCACGCCGTACTTCGCGCGGCTCAACGCCCAGACGCCCCGGCTCGTCCAGGACCGGATCGTGACCCGCCACGCCACGGTGCTCGACAACCTCGCCGCCCTCGGCATCGCGCCCGAGGAGGTCGACTACCTCGCCTTCGACCACCTGCACACCCAGGACGTACGACGCTGGGTCGGCACGTCGACCCAGGAGCCGGTCTTCCCGAACGCCCGGCTGCTCGTGCAGCGCGAGGAGCTCGCCGCGATCGCGCAGCTGCACCCGCTGCAGCTGGCCTTCTACCAGCCCGAGACCTACCGCGACCTGCGCCTGGACAGCGTCGTCGCGCTCGACGGCGACGTGCTGCTCGGTCCCGGGGTCGCGCTGATCGCCACCCCGGGTCACACCTTCGGCAACCAGTCGCTCGTGCTGTCGACCGGCGACGGGATCTGGGCGGTCAGCGAGAACGTCATCGCCGTCGAGGCGCTGGTGCCCGAGCACTCCCGGATCCCCGGGGTGGCGAAGGCGAGCCGCACCTGGCAGCGCGAGATCGTCCTCAACACCAACACCCCCGAGGCGCTGGCCGACCAGTACAACTCCTGCGTCAAGGAGAAGGCGATCGTCGACCCGTCGCAGCGCGACAGCCGCTTCCCGCAGTTCCTCCCGAGCTCGGAGCTCACTGCCTCGCCGTACTTCCCTGGCACCAAGCCGACGTTCACGCACGGCTCGCTCACCCACCGTTCACCCACCACCTCGCCGACCACTGGGAGCGCCTGAACCATGTCCGACTTCACCCTGGCCCTCAACGAGGACCAGACCACGCTGCAGAAGTGGCTCCACGAGTTCTCCGCCGAGGTCATCCGGCCGGCGGCGGCGGAGTGGGACGAGCGCGAGGAGACGCCGTACCCGGTGATCCAGGAGGCGGCCAAGGCGGGGATCTACTCCCTCGACTTCTTCGGCAGCATCTGGGGCGACCCGACCGGGATCAGCCTGCCGATCACGATGGAGGAGCTGTTCTGGGGCGACGCCGGCATCGGCCTCGCCATCGTGGGCACCACCCTCGGGCTCGCCGGGATCCTCGCGAACGGCACCCCCGAGCAGCTCGGCGAGTGGGCCCCGCAGTGCTTCGGCACCCCCGACGACCTCAAGATGTGCGCCCTGGCGGTCTCCGAGCCGAACGCCGGCTCGGACGTGTCCTCGATGAAGACCACTGCGGTGTACGACGAGAAGACCGACGAGTGGGTCCTCAACGGCGTGAAGACCTGGATCACCAACGGCGGGATCGCCGACGTGCACGTCGTCGTCGCGTCGGTCGACCCCGCCCTCAAGGCCCGCGGCCAGGCGTCGTTCGTCATCGGCCCGGACTCCAAGGGCAAGGGCCTGGAGATGGGCCAGAAGTTCAAGAAGCACGGCATCCGCGCGTCCCACACCTCCGAGGTGATCCTCGACAACTGCCGCATCCCCGGCGGCCAGCTGCTCGGTGGCAAGGAGAAGCTCGACGCGCGCCTCGCCAAGGCCCGGGAGCGGCAGGCCGCCCTCGAGCGCGGTGAGTCCGCGCAGAGCAGCCGGGAGAAGGGCGGCCAGGCGGCGATGGCGACCTTCGAGGCGTCGCGTCCGTCCGTGGGCGCGCAGGCCGTCGGGATCGCCCGCGCGGCCTACGAGTACTCCCTGGACTACGCCAAGACCCGCGAGCAGTTCGGGCGACCCGATCGTCCAGAACCAGGGCATCGCGTTCATGCTCGCGGACATGAAGACCAAGATCGACGCCGCCCGCCTGCTGGTGTGGCGCGCCGCGTGGATGGGGCGCAACGGCGTCCCGTTCACCGCAGGCGAGGGCTCGATGTGCAAGCTGTTCGCCGGGGAGACCGCGGTCGACGTCACCGAGAAGGCGATCCAGATCCTCGGCGGCAACGGCTACACGCGGGAGTACCCCGTCGAGCGCTGGCACCGCGACGCGAAGATCTACACGATCTTCGAGGGCACCAGCGAGATCCAGCGGCTCATCATCAGCCGAGCGATCTCCGGTCACCAGATCCCCTGACCAGATGACCGCCTCCGTCGGCGTGAGCACCGACCGGACCGCGCGTCGCGAGGAGCTGCTCGCGGCGGCGGACCAGGTCGTGCAACGGGACGGCGCCTCGGCGTCGATGAGCTCGATCGCCGCCGAGGCGGGCATCACCAAGCCGATCCTGTACCGCCACTTCGGCGACAAGAGCGGGCTGTACGCCGCCCTTGCCGAGCGGCACACCGATCGCCTTCTCGATGCGCTGGTGCTGGCGCTCACCGCCGGTGGGCCGCCGCGGGACCGGGTGCAGCGCACCATCGACACGTACCTGTCGGTGATCGAGTCGGAGCCGCAGGTCTACCGCTTCCTCGTGCAGTCCGACGACGTGGCCACCACCCCTGTGCGGGGGTTCGTGGCCAAGCTCCAGGACCTGCTCGCCGCCGGCATCGCGCACGAGCTGCACCTCGCGCCCGACGACCTGCGGGCGCCGCTCTGGGCGGCGGCCATCGTCGGCATGGTGCAGGCCGCCGGTGACTGGTGGCTCGAGTCGGGTGACCTCTCTCGTGCGGACCTCGCTGTCCGCCTGACCGACCTGCTCTGGGGCGCCTACGGAGCCGCTGCCCAGTGAGACGTGGCGGGTGGTCTACCCTCTCCCGCTCGACACCCGGTGGATCGTCCGCGCCTTCCGGGCACAAGAACGCGCTCCCGTGCGTTGTCCCCGCGCCGGATGCGAATGAAGGAGAGCCCACGCCATGGCGACCGATTACGACACCCCCCGCCGATCCGAGGCTGATGACCTCGGGGAGGACAGCCTCGAGGAGCTGAAGGCGCGCCGCGCCGAGGCCCAGTCGAGCAGCGTCGACGTGGACGAGACCGACCTGGCCGAGGCCCTCGAGCTTCCCGGCGCCGACCTGTCCGGCGAGGAGCTGACCGTCAAGGTCCTCCCGAAGCAGCTCGACGAGTTCACCTGTTCCTCGTGCTTCCTCGTCCACCACCGCAGCCAGCTGGCGTCCGACAAGGGCGGCCGGCTGATCTGCAGCGAGTGCGCCTGACCGAGCGCCCCCGCCTGCCCGCCCTGGGTGGGGTCGCCGACCGGCTCCTGGACGACCTGCTCGCCGAGGTCGGTCCCCGGTTGCCCGTGCGTCCCCTGCTCCGCCTGCGCGAGGAGCACGGCGGGCTGTCCGGCGAGGCGCTCGCCGCTGCCCTCACCGATGCGGCAGCCCGGGCGAGTGCCGGCATCGGCGCGGCAGCGGGGGCGCTGGCCGCCGTCGAGTTCGCCGCCCCGCCGGCTCTCCTGGCGGCGCCGGCCCAGGTGACCGCCGAGACCCTCGCCGTCGTCGCCGTCGAGCTGCGGCTGGTGGCCGAGCTGCACGTCGTGTACGGCCGCGTCCCCCGCGGCACGCCGACCCAGGTGGCTCTCGCGCACCTGCTGTCGTGGGCGTCGCGTCGCCCCGCCGACGAGGTCGGCGAGGTCTCCTTCGGCGGCGTGGTGAGCGCTGCTGCACGGCAACAGGTCCGGCGGCGCGTCGTACGACGGCTGCGCACCAACCTGTCCTCGTTGCTGCCCTTCCTGGCCGGTGCGGCCGCGGGCGCGGAGCTCAACCGCCGCGAGACGCGGAGCCTCGGGAGGAGCCTGGCCGCCGGCCTGGCGCACGGGTCAGGGCAGGGGTCAGGGCACGGGTCAGGGCAGGTCAGGGCAGGGGTCAGGGCAGGGCTGAGCGTAGGGCGCTAGTCACAGAAGGCCAGCCGCAACCCTCCGAAGTGGTCATGCCGTCCCGGGCACCCGGCCATACCGTCAGAGGTCGGGCCAGGCGGCCCTTGCTGAAAGTGACGGAGGGGTGACGCAGTGGCGCGGACCGTCCCACGCACCCTGTGCCGCCTCCTCGACGGCAACCCGGATGCGCGCCTCGAGGCCGCCCTCGCCGTCCTGCGCTGCTGCATCTGCGTCTTCGGGGCTCTGGCGCTCCTGCTGACACCCACCCGGACGGTCCTGCCGCTCCTCGCGCAGGTGCTGCTCGCGTGCGGCTCCCTGGCGCTCGCTGTCGCCGTGACGCGCATCCGCACGCCTGACGGGGCTGCCCGGGCCGCCCGATGGTCGACCGCCGCCGACGTGGCTGCGTGGACGACGTACACGGTGGCCTTCCACGACGTGCGGGGAGCGGGCACCCTGCTGGGGCTCTGGGTCCTGCTCGTCGGACCCGTCCGGTACGGCGTCCGTGGCGTCCCGGCGACCGTGCTGCCCGTCGCCGTCGTGGCGTCGATCTGGCCCCAGCAGGACGGGGTCGGCCAGGTCGTGTCCCTGGCGCAGACCTGGATCCTCTGCCTGCTGTTCACGGTGCCGGCCCTCGTCGTCCGGAGCGTCTGGATGCACGGGAGCTCGCGGGTCCGGCTCGCCGAGCAGCAGTTCGCGACGGCGTTCGAGCACGCGTCCATCGGGATGGCCCTGCTCGACCAGCGCGGCGCGGTCGTGCAGGCCAACCTGTCCCTGGCCGACCTGCTGGGGTTGGACCCCACGGCGCTCGACGGCCGACACCTGGCCGACCTGACCGACACGGCCGATCGGGGCGTGCTGTCTGCTGCGCTGCACGGGCTGACCGACCGGGCGCCGAGCACGCACCTGGAGGTGCGGCTGCGCCACGCAGACGGCGGTCTGCGGTGGGGCAACGTGTCGGCGGCCCGGCTCACCGGTCGGGGCGCGCAGCTGGGCCAGATCGTGGTCCAGGTCGAGAACATCACCGAGCGGCACCGCTCCCAGGCGATGCTCGCGCACGCCGCAGCACATGACGCGCTCACCGACCTGCCGAACCGCACGACGCTGCTCCTGCACCTCGACTCCTCGCTCGCCGCGGGGGAGCAGGTCGGCGTCCTGTTCCTCGACCTCGACCGGTTCAAGGTCGTCAACGACGGGCTCGGCCACGCCGCCGGCGACCTCCTGCTCGTGCGGGTCGCCGTACGTCTGCGGGAGGCCATGCGGGCAGAGGACGTCGTCGCGCGGATCGGCGGCGACGAGTTCGTCGTCCTGGTGCGGCAGGCCGACGAGGCCCTGTGCCGGGACATCGCCCAGCGGGTCCTCAACGCCCTGGCCTGCCCCGTCGAGCGGCCCGGCGGGGGCGACCTCGCGGTCGGTGCCTCCATCGGCATCACGCTGGCCGCACCTGGCGACACCGCCGAGACGCTCCTTCGGGACGCCGACACCGCGATGTACGCCGCGAAGGCACGCGGTGGCGGCCGGGGCCACGTGTTTACGCCCGAGCTGCGTGAGGCGGTCGTCCGGGCGCACGAGCTGGAGGTCGACCTGCGGGCTGCTGTGCGCGCGGGTGCACTGCGCGTCGCCTACCAGCCGGTCTACGACCTGCGCAGCGGGCAGGTCACCGGCGTCGAGGCGCTGGCCCGGTGGGAGGACCAGCGTGGCGTCGAGGTGTCCTCGGCGGAGTTCATCGCGGTCGCCGAGCAGAGCGACCTCATCCTGGAGCTGGGCGACTGGGTGCTGGCGCAGGCGCTGTCCGATGCCGCCGGGTGGCCGCTCGTCGCCGGGCGTGCGGCGGTCGTGTCGGTCAACGTGAGCTTGCGCCAGCTGGTGTCGGACGGGTTCGTGGCCCGCGTCGAGGAGCAGCTCTGTGCCGCTGGGCTCGAGCCCGACCGGTTGTGCCTGGAGGTCACCGAGACCGTCCTCGTCGGGGACGTCGACACGGTGGTGGCCGTCCTCACCGACCTGCGGGACCTCGGGGTCCACCTGTCGATCGACGACTTCGGCACCGGTCACGCGTCCCTGACCTACCTGGCGCGGTTCCCGGTCGACCAGGTGAAGATCGACCGGTCGTTCGTCGCGGGGCTGGGCGACGACGCCGGCAGCGCCGCCATCGTCGGAGGCGTCGTCGCCATGGCGCACACCTTCGACATGAGGGTCGTCGCCGAGGGCGTCGAGACCGAGGAGCAGCTCGCGGCGTTGCGCGCGATCGGCTGCGACGGCGTCCAGGGCTTCGTGCTGGCGCGCCCGGTCGACAACGAGCAGCTCTCGTTCCTGCTGCGTCGCCGCTCGGTCGGGGCTCTGGTCCCGGCCGCGCGGACGCCCGACGGCGACACCGCGCCCGTGTCGAACGCCGACCTCGACCGCCAGCGACTCCTCGTCGACGGCGCCCGTCTGCTGACCGGGCGCCTCGACGTGCAAGCGGTGCTCGATCACGCCCTCGATGCCCTCGGCTCCGTCGTGTCCCTCACCGGCGGTGCCCTGCTGATGGTCGATGGCGACCAGGTGCGGATCCTCGCCGGTCGTCCCGCGCCCACGCTCGAGGCACTGGCGGCGCGCATCCCGGTCGGTCAGGGCGTCGCCGGCGGCATCGTCGTGTCCGGCGACCCGCGCTACCTGCCCGACATCACGATCGCCTCGACCGTCCCCGCCGGGCGTCGCCGCGCGTCGAGCTCCTCCGGGGTGCGCAGCTGGTTCGGCGTGCCGCTCGTCGCGGAGGGGCGGGTCATCGGCGTCCTGCAGATCGACTCGACGCGGGTCGACGCCTTCAGCGAGAACGAGCGGCTGGCGGTGCTGTCCTTCGCTCCCGTCGTGACCCTCGCCCTGGCGTCAGCCCGCCGGGTCGAGGACGGCGTACCCCGGAAGGTCGCCCAGGAAGCCGCGCACCAGCGCTGAGGTCGCCTCCGGGTGCTCGAACTGGGGCACGTGACCGCAGTCGTGCAGGACGACCGAGCGGGCGTCCGGGAGCGCGTCGCTGACGTGCCGGCTGAACGCGGCGGGGACGAGGCGGTCCCGGTCACCCCACACGAACAGCGCCGGCGGCACGAGGCCGGGGAGCCGGTCCCAGAACCCGGAGCGCCCGTGCGGGGGCTCCAGGACGATGTGCCGGGTGCACGACCAGAACGCCACCCGGTGGGCCGGCGAGCGCAGCACCCGGACGCACTCGTCAGCCGCTGCGGCGTACCACGCCGGGGGGAGCCGGTCGGGCTGGCTCATCATCGCGCGGATGGCCTCGGCGACCACCTGGTGCGCCACGGGCACGGGGAGCAGGCCCAGCTCGGGGCGCAGCAGGCGCAGCCCGGGGGCGAGCAGGCGCATCCGCCGGAACGCCGGAGAGGGGGTGAGCAGGGCGAGACCGAGGACGTCGCGCGGGTGGGTGAGCGCTGCCTCGAGGGCGACGCGGCCGCCGAGGGAGTTGCCCAGCAGCACGGCCGGGCGCGCCCCCACTGCCTGCTGGAAGGCCTGCACCCAGGCGGCGAACCAGGCGGGGGAGTAGACCGCCCGCGGTGCGGCGCTCTGCCCGAAGCCCGGCAGGTCGGGGGCCAGGACGCGGTAGTCGGTCGCCAGGTCGTCCAGGCACGGCAGCAGGGAGGCGTTCGTCGCGCCCAGGCCGTGCAGCAGGACCACCGGAGGGGCGTCCGGCGGGCCGGCCTCCAGGTAGCTGGTGCGCACCCCCATGGCGACGACCTCGCGCGCCCGGGGGAAGCGGTGCGGTCGTGTCTGCAGGTCGTGGTCGAACATGCCGTCCAGCTGCAGCGACAACCCGAGGTCGCCGCGCACCGTGACCTCGCCCGCGAGGAACGCGCGCACCCCGGACTCCTGCCCGGCGACGACCGTGGCGAGCACGTCGGCCGACCCGCGGATCACCAGGGTCGGGCGGGGTGCCGCCCCCCGGCGCACCCGTCCGCGTCCGCGGTCGAGCTCGACGGTCCACTGGCTGTGGTCGGCGTCGAAGACGATGGTCGCGACGCGGTCCTGCAGCACGCTGCCGGCCAGTGACCGGCGCAGCCGTCCGGCCAGGAGTGCGTCCAGCCCTGCGCCAGGTGCGGGGGCGACCTGGGTCACCGGTCGCGGCCCACGACGGGCGGGCGGCGCGCGGTCCAGTCCTCCAGGGTCGCTGCGACCGACAGCAGCAGCGCTTCGCTGCCGACCGGTCCGATGAGCTGGACGGCGAGGGGGAGGCCGTCGTGCGTGAAGCCGGCAGGCAGGGAGAGCGCGGGCTGTCCCGTGACGTTCCAGGCGGGCGTGAACGGCACCTTGCGTCCCGCGAGCGCGAGCGTACGGCGGCCCCGCAGCGCCCCGACGGCGAACGGGGGCGACGCCAGGGTCGGGGTGAGCAGCAGGTCCACCCCCGCCGGCAGGGCGCGGGTCGCAGCCTGCTCGCCGAGCCGGACGGCGCGGGCCAGCGGACGGCCGGCGAGGCGTCGACCGAGGGCACCGACCAGGCGCGTCCGCGCCTCGGTCCGCGAGGGGTCGGCGAGCTTGTCGAGGTCCTCAGCGGCCCCTGCGGCATAGCGCACCAGGAACGACTCCTGGATCCCGCGGTAGTCCGGCGCGCGCTCCTCGGTGGTGTGGCCGAGCGCCTCGAGCCGACGCAGGGTGCGCGCGAGCGCGGCGCGGACCTCGGCGTGCACCGGTCCCGGCACCGGCGTCCTCAGGGTCCAGCCGATGCGCAGCGGACCAGGATCGGTGAGGGCGAGGGGCCGGTCCTGCAGGACGTTGAGGACCGCCACCGTGTCCGCGACCGACCGGGTGACGCAGCCGGCTGAGGACAGGCCGTGCCAGTGCTCGGTGTCGGGGGCGAGCGAGACGAAGCCGCGCGAGGGCTTGAGGCCCACCAGCCCGCAGCAGGCGGCCGGGATGCGGATCGAGCCGCCGCCGTCGGTGGCGTGGGCTGCGGCCACCAGGCCGGCGGCGACGGCCGCTGCCGAACCACCGGACGACCCACCGGGGGTGCGTGACAGGTCCCACGGGTTGCGGGTGGCGCCGAAGGTCTCGCTCTCGGTGAACGGCCACAGCGCGAGCTCGGGCAGGTTGGTCGCCCCGACGAGCACCGCACCGGCCGCGCGCAGCCGGCGGGCGATCTCGGCGTCTGCGGGGGCCGTCGGCTCCGGGGAGCCGGTGCCCTGGCGCGGGTCGTGTCCGGCGACCGGCAGGTTGTCCTTGACCGCCATCGGGACACCGAGCAGGGGGCGGTCGTCACCGGTCGCCAGAGCCGCGTCCGCCGCCTCGGCCTCCGCCCGGGCGGTGGCGAACAGGGTGCGGAACGCCCCGAGGTCGGGGTCGAAGCGCGCGATGCGTGACAGCGACAGCTCGAGCAGCTGGACGCTGGTGACCGTGCCGGTGGCGAGCAGCCGGCGCTGCTCGACGACACCGGCGAAGGCGAGGTCCTCGTCGCTCGGTCTGGTCACCGGGAGCTCCTCACGGAGTGCTCGGCACGGGGCTGAGCGCGACGGCCAGGTCGAGCGGACGTCGGGTGCCCACAAGCCAGTACGGCGTGTCGTCGGCTGGGTCGACCACGGGCAGCCGCACCGCCGTACGCAGCCAGGGGCGGACGCTGACGAAGGCGTCCCGGTGGGCGCGGACGCCGCGCCACTCGCGCAGGGCAGCGGCGTCGAGCACCTCGACCGGTCCGAAGGTCGTCAGGGGGGCGCGCGCCCCCGGCACGTGGAGCACGCCGTCGCGCACCTCGACCCGGTGGCGGGACAGGACGAGCAGCGCAGCGACCGCGAGCGGAGGGACCACGAGGTACGGCGCGACGGCGCGCCACCCGCCCGCTCCGCTGTGGATGCTGACCGCGACGAGGGCTGCGAGGGCCAGGCCGGCGAGCCAGCCGGCGACCGGGACGCGCAACCGCTCCGAGAACGACGTCATCGCAGGAAGGGCAGTCGCAGCGGGGACCGCAGACCCGTGCTCATCGCCTTGAGGTAGTCGGTGAGAACGGTCGGCAGGACCGTCTCCGCGAGGATGCCGCCCACTGCGTCGGCGCCCACGACGTAGCGCGCGAGGGGCACCGGGTTGGTCAGCGCGATGCGCACGGTGCGGGCCACCCACACCGGGTCCGGCAGGCTCTGGCTGCGGGCGCCGAGCGCCTCACCCCGCGCGTACGCCGCTGCGTAGCGCGCCGTGCTGGCAGCGGGGAAGCCACCTTCCTTGGCCGCGTTCCAGACCTCGGTGGCGAACATCCCGGGCTCGACGAGCGACACCTTCACCCCGTCGCCCTCGACCTCCATGCGCAGCGCATCGGTCACGGCCTCCAGCGCGTGCTTGGAGGCGCAGTACCAGCCCATCAGGGGGGTCGACAGACGCCCGGCGACGCTGGAGATGTTGACGATCCTGCCCGCGCCGCGTTCCCGCATGGCCGGCAGCACCAGCCGGGCCAGGCGCATGGGCGCGACCACGTTGGTCTCGAGCTGGGCACGGACCTGCTCGTCCGTCACGTCCTCGACCGCGCCGCTGCGGGCGAAGCCGGCGTTGTTGACCAGGGCGTGCAGGCCACCGGACAGCTCCTGCGCCTGGGCCACCCCGTCAGCGCAGGACTGCGGGTCGTCGACGTCCATGAGCACCGTCTGCACCGTGAGCTCGCGCTCGGCGGCGGCAGCGTGCACGAGCTCCGCACGCTCGGCGGTGCGGGCCGTTCCGATGACCTCCCACCCGGACGCGGCGAGCTCCAGGCAGGTCACCAGCCCGATCCCGCTGGTGGCGCCGGTGACCAGCACGCTCCTGCTGCCGGGTGCTGCCCCGCTGGATGTGCCGGTGTCCGCCATGGCTCCACGGTACGGTCTCGCACCGTGGAGGCTGTCGCGGTCGAGCAGGGCATCGAGGTCGTCGGCGTGTCCGTGCGCCGGCTCGACCCGGACGTCCCGCTGCCGTCGTACGCCCGGGCAGGGGACGCCGGGTGCGACCTGGTCACCACGGTCGACCTCACCCTGGCCCCGGGCGAGCGCGCGCTGGTCCCGACGGGTCTCGCGCTGGCGCTGCCCGAGGGGTACGCCGGCTTCGTGCACCCGCGCTCCGGGCTGGCCGCGCACCACGGCGTCGGGCTGGTCAACGCCCCCGGCACGATCGACGCGGGCTACCGCGGTGAGATCATGGTGGTGCTCGTCAACCACGACCCCCGGGACACCGTCGTGCTGCGCCGGCTCGACCGGGTCGCCCAGCTCGTGGTGCAGCGGGTCGCGCAGGTGCAGTGGCACGAGGTCGACGCGCTGTCGGAGACCGAGCGGGGTACGGCGGGACACGGCTCCACGGGGGGCGTGAGCGTGCAATCAGGGCAAGTTCGCAGCGAGGAAGGGTCGTGACCGTGGTGTTCGGTCGTCGCAAGCAGGAGTTTGACGCGGGTGTCCCGATCGAGGTCGACCCCGACGGGTTCGTGGACGACCTCGACCCGGAGGACCGTGCGTTCGAGGACGCCGAGCTCCTGCGCGAGATCGAGCTGCGCGAGATCGAGGAGCGCCGGCAGGCCCTGGCCAGCCCGCAGGGCCCCTGGGACCTCGCCGACGCTCCGGCGCACCCGAACGGCCGGCTCGACCTCGGCGCGCTGCACGTCGCCGTGCTGCCCGACACCGACGTCCGGCTCGAGGTGAGCCCCGAGGGGGAGGTCGTCGCCGCGACGCTGGTACATGCCGAGTCGTCGCTGCAGCTGAACGCGTTCGCGGCGCCGCGCTCGGAGGGCATCTGGGACGAGGTCAGGACCGAGATCGCCGACGCCCTGACCAGCGGCGGGGGCGCGGCCGAGGAGGTCGACGGCGAGTTCGGCACCGAGCTGCGCGCCAAGGTGCCGACCGAGGTCCCCGGCCAGGGCGTGGGCCTGGCCGACGCCCGCTTCGTCGGGGTCGACGGGCCGCGGTGGTTCCTGCGCGGGCTGCTGACCGGCCCGGCGGCGACGGACGACGACGCCGCGGCGCCCCTGCTGACCGCCATGCGCTCGGTCGCGGTGTCGCGCGGCAACGACCCGATGGCGGTCCGCGACCCGCTGCCGCTGGTGCTGCCGCCGGACGCGGTCGCCGCCGCCGAGCAGACCGATCTGGCTGGGACCGAGCAGCCGAACCTGCAGATGCCCGAGCGCGGGCCGGAGATCACCGAGACGCGTTAGCGACTCGTCACCGCCGGCGAGCCGTCCGCGGGTCGCCCGGCGACGAAGATGCTGAGGTGAACTCACGCTTCGCTGCCCTGGCTGCGGCTCTCGTCACCGTGCTCGCCGTCGTCGGCGTCACGGCCGCGCTCACCGTCGGCCGGTCCGGGGTCGTGCCCCAGGCGAGCAGCCGGCTGCTCGCGGCCGACACCGCGCGGACCGCCCCGGAGCTGGTCGGGATCAGCCACTTCGACAACACCGAGCCGCTCACCCTCGAGGGCCTGCGGGGACGCGTCGTGCTCGTCGACTTCTGGACCTACACGTGCATCAACTGCCGCCGTACCTTCCCGTTCCTGCGGGCGCTGCAGAAGACGTACGGCGAGCTCACCGTCGTGGGGGTGCACAGCCCGGAGTTCGGGTTCGAGAAGTCGCACGCCAACGTCGCCCGAGCCGTGAGGGAGCTGGACGTCACCTGGCCGGTCGCGGAGGACCCGGAGATGGTCACGTGGCGCGCCTACGACAACCAGTACTGGCCGGCGGACTACCTCATCGACCGGCAGGGGCGGGTGAGGTACTTCCACGCCGGGGAGGGCAACGAGGACCAGATCGAGCAGGCCGTGCGTGACCTGCTCGCGGAGGGCGGGACAGCGCCGGCCGGCCGCATCGCGACGCCGGGACCGCAGCTGGCCGCCGGAGACGCCTTCACCGACCTGACGCCGGAGACCTACTTCGGGGCCGAGCGCGGTGCGAGGTACGTCGCCGGACAGCGCACCGTCGATGCCGGCCAGACCACGACGCGCCACGACAGCCCCCAGCAGCGCGACGTGCTGCAGCTGGACGGGACCTTCACCGGAGGGCAGGAGCACCTCGAGCTCGGTGCCGGGGCGACGGTGACGCAGGCCTTCCACGCGCGCGACGTCTACGCCACGGTGTCCACGGCCGCGGGGGCCCCGGTGGAGCTCGACGTGACGCTGGACGGCACGCCGGTTCCCCCGGACCGACGTGGTGCGTCCCTTCTGATGAAGGACGGCCGGACCGTTGCCGTCCTGTCGCAGGACGACCTGCTGCACCTGGTCACCGGCCCCGGTGTCCTCGACGGGCGGCTCGCCCTGACCGCGCGCACCGCGGGCGCCCGCCTGTTCACCTTCACCTACGGGGCCTGAGGTGCTGCTCGCGCTGCTCGTGGCCCTGGGCTCGGGCGTGGTCTCCTTCCTCGCCCCCTGCACCGTCCCGCTGCTGCCGGCGTACGTCGGTGTGCTGTCCGGGTCCGCCGCGGGTGTCCCGGCGGACCAGCAGGGTGCGCGGCTGGCCCGGTCGTCGGTCCTCTACGTCCTCGGCTTCGGTGCGGTCTTCGTGACGCTCGGCGCCGTCGCCGGCGGTGCGGGGAGCGCGGTCCGCGAGGCGGGGGGACCGGTGCAGCGCGCCGGAGGGGTGCTGGTGCTGCTGCTGGCCGCGATGCTGCTCGTCGAGTCGAGAACCGGTCTGCTGTCCCGGCTGTCGCTGTCGGCGGACGGCGCCCGTGCGCGGCTGGCTCGGTCCCCGTCCTGGGCAGCGCCGCTGCTGCTCGGCGTGGTGTTCGGCACGGCGTTCACGCCCTGCGTCGGGCCGTTTCTGGGCAGCGTGCTCGCCTTCGCGGCAACCTCAGGGGGTGCGGGCGACGGGGCGCTGCTGCTGTCGGCGTACGCCCTCGGGTTGGGAATCCCGTTCGTCGTCGCCGGCCTGCTGCTGGCAGCCTCGCCCGGTCTGGCCGCGCGCCTGAGCCGCGCGAGCCGCGTCGTGTCCCTCGTCGGTGCGGTGGTACTGCTCGCCCTGGGCCTCGCGCTGGTCACCGGGACCTATGCCGACGTCGCGGGCAGGTTCGCCCAGCTCCTGCCGTCGACCGCCGGGTAGGACGGCGGCGCGGGTTTACGCTGAGCAGGTGCCCCACCAGCCCGGTCGCCTCCTGCGGGCCCTCCACCGCTTCACCGCCGACGTCGACGAGGTCGACGGGCAGGCCCTCCGCTCGGTCTGCTCCGACCTCGGTGCCGTCGCGGTCGACCAGTGCTCGATCGGCCTGCCGGTCGTCGTCGCCGGCTCCCTGCGCGCCGTGGTCCTGCGCCCCCTCGCCGGCGTACCGACGCTCGAGGCTGAGCTGTACGACGGCACCGGCACGGTCACGCTCGTCTGGCTGGGTCGACGGCGCATCCGGGGGATCGACCCGGGGCGCACGCTGATCGCGCGCGGTCGGCTGACCAAGCGGGACGGCAAGGCGACGCTGTTCAACCCCGAGTACGAGCTGCGGGCCACGGGTGGCTGACGGCGCAAGCGAGCAGCCCGAGACCCTCACCACAGCGTCCCTGCTCGCGACCTTCGGCGGTGTCCGGGGACTGCTCGACAGTTCCCTGCCGGCGACCGTGTTCGTCCTCGCCCGCTTCGTCACGAGCCTCAACAGCGCGATCGCCGCGGCTGTCGTCGCCGGAGTGGTCGTCGTGCTGCTCCGCCGGGCGCGCGGGGAGTCGACGCAGCAGGCCTTCTCGGGCTTCTTCGGACTGCTGCTCGCGGTCCTCATCGCCCGCTCCACCGGCACCGGCAAGGGCATCTTCCTGCCAGGCATCCTCATCACCGCCGGGTCGGGCGTGGCGTTCGGCATCTCGCTGCTCGTCCGTCGACCCGCCATCGCCCTGGCGCTGACCGCCATCGACCCGAAGTACGCCGGGTGGCGCGAGCACCCGGCCCTTCGCCGCGCGTGCTTCCTCGCGACGGGCGCGTGGTGTGCGTCGTTCTTCATCCGCGCCGGCGTGGCGACGACGGTCTACCTGGCCGTGGACGACAGCGCCCGCGACAACGCGATCGTGCTGGTCGTCATCAACGCCGTGAAGTGGCCGCTCATCGTCGGCTGCGCCCTGCTGACCGTCGCCTTGGTCAAGGCCGCGCACGTCGAGCCGGAGCGGGACGTGCCTACTCCGGGTTGACCCGCGTCAGCAACCGGTCGAGCTCCTCCTCGACCTCGCTGGTCGCCACGAGCAGCAGCTCGTCGCCGGCCTCCATCGCGATGTCGGGCGACGGCGTGATGACGCGGCCCTCGCGCAGGACGGCCACCAGGGCGCTGTCGGTGGGCCAGGTGACCGACCCGACCGTCTTGCCCACGAGGTGGGCGTCGTCGGCCAGGGTCAGCTCGACGAGGTTGGCCTGCCCCTGACGGAAGGTCAGCAGCCGCACCAGGTCGCCGACGCTGACGGCCTCCTCGACGACCGCGGCCAGCAGGCGCGGGCTGGACACGCTGACGTCGACGCCCCAGGACTCGTTGAACAGCCACTCGTTCTTGGGGTGGTTGACGCGGGCGACGACGCGCGGCACCCCGAACTCGGTCTTGGCCAGCAGGCTCATGACGAGGTTGACCTTGTCGTCACCGGTGGAGGCCACGACGACGTCGCACTCCTGCAGCCGTGCCTGGACCAGGGCATCCATCTCGCACGCGTCGCCCATGAGCCACTCGGCCCCCGGGACGGTCGCGACCTTCATGGCGCGCTGCTCGCGCTCGATGAGCAGGACGCTGTGCCCGTTGCCCAGCAGCTCCGAGGCGATCGAGCGGCCGACGTTGCCCGCTCCGGCGATGGCGACGCGCATCTCTACTGCTCCTCTGCCGGGCCGGTGCTGAACGCGCGCTCGACCTGCTCGCGCTCGTCCCAGCGCATGCTCACGTGCACCAGGTCGCCGTCCTGCACCACCGTGTCCGCGTGGGGCAGGATGCCCTCGCCGAACCGGGTGATCAGTGCGACCCGGGCGTTGGACTGGTGCTCGAGTCGCGTGACGCGCTCCCCGATCCACGTGGGGGAGTAGGCCAGCTCCGCCAGGACGATGTTCCCGCTGGGGTCGCGCCACTCGCTGAGCATCCCGCTGGGCATGAGCCGGCGCAGCACCTGGTCGGCGGTCCAGCGGACAGTCGCCACCGTGGGGATCCCGAGCTTCTGGTAGACCTCGGCGCGCCGCGGGTCGTAGATGCGCGCCACGACGTTCTCGATCCCGAACGTCTCCCGCGCCACACGGGCGGCGATGATGTTGGAGTTGTCGCCGGAGCTCACCGCGGCGAACGCCTCGGCGCGCTCGATCCCGGCCTCGACCAGGGTGTCGCGGTCGAACCCGACGCCGGTGATGCGCAGGCCGGTGAACTCCTGCGGCAGGCGGCGGAACGCGCCCTGGTCCTGGTCGACGATGGCGACCGAGTGGCCTGCGGTCTCGAGGCTCTTCGCGAGCGCCGAGCCGACCCGGCCGCAGCCCATGATGACGACGTGCACTGGTGCCCTCCGCAGGCGCCGAGCCGGTCCCGGAGCCGCGCGGAACGCTACACGGGACGTGCGGCGGCTCGCCGGACCGGTCGCGGCCCTAGTCTGGCGCGCGTGCCCACGTCCGGTGACCTCGCCAAGCGGCTCCTGCTCGGACGGGCGCTGCGCAGCGACCGCCTCGGCGAGACGCTGCTCCCCAAGAAGATCGCCCTGCCGGTGTTCGCGAGCGACGCGCTCTCGTCGGTCGCCTACGCGCCGGACGAGATCTTCCTGACCCTCTCGATCGCCGGCCTCGCGGCCTACTCGTTCTCCTGGAAGATCGCGCTGCTCGTCGTCGCGGTGATGCTCGTCGTCGTCGCGAGCTACCGGCAGAACGTCCACGCCTACCCGTCGGGGGGCGGCGACTACGAGGTCGCGACCGTGAACCTCGGCCCGAAGTTCGGCCTCACGGTCGCGGCAGCGCTGCTCGTCGACTACGTGCTCACGGTGGCGGTGTCGGTGTCCTCCGGCGTCCAGAACGCCGCGTCCGCGCTCGGCTTCGTCAAGGGCCACGAGGCGATGTACGCCGTGGGGCTGGTCGTCCTGCTGACCGCCATCAACCTGCGAGGGGTGAAGGAGTCCGGCGCGGCCTTTGCCATCCCGACGTACGGGTTCATGCTCGCGATCATCGGGATGACGGTCTTCGGCCTGATGCGGCACTTCTTCGGCGACCTGCCGGACGTGGAGAGCGCGCAGTACACGATCGCGCCGGAGAAGGGGTTTGAGGACGGCTTCATGGGCCTCGGTGCGGCGTTCCTGCTGCTGCGGACCTTCTCCTCCGGCTGCGCCGCGCTGACCGGCGTCGAGGCCATCAGCAACGGCGTACCTGCGTTCCAGAAGCCCAAGAGCAAGAACGCCGCGACGACGCTGCTGCTCATGGGTGGGATCTCGGTGTCGATGCTGATGGGCATCATCGCCCTGGGCAACATCACCCACCTGCGGTACGCCGAGGACCCCGCGACCCAGCTGCTCAGGAACGGCGTGCCGAGCGGCTCCGACGAGCAGCAGACGGTCATCAGCCAGCTCGCCGACGCGGTCTTCTCCGGTCCGACGCACCCGCTGTTCTACGTCGTCGTGGCGTTCACGGGGGTCATCCTCATCCTGGCCGCCAACACCGCCTTCAACGGCTTCCCGGTGCTCGGCTCGATCCTCGCCCGCGACGGGTTCCTGCCGCGCCAGCTGCACACGCGCGGCGACCGGCTGGCCTACAGCAACGGCATCCTGCTGCTGGCGGTCTTCGCGATCGTGCTCATCGTGTCGTTCGACGCGCAGGTGACCCGGCTGATCCAGCTCTACATCGTCGGGGTCTTCATCTCGTTCACGCTGTCGCAGACCGGGATGATCAAGCACTGGACCCGGGAGCTGAAGACCGCTCCGCCTGAGGCGAGGAACCGCATGCAGCGGTCCCGCGTCATCAACACCATCGGGCTGGTCATGACCGGCATCGTGCTCGTCATCGTGCTCGTCACGAAGTTCACCCGCGGCGCCTGGATCGCGCTGGCCGCCATGGCGGTGCTCTACGTGATGATGCGCGGCATCCACCGGCACTACGACCGGGTCCGCGTCGAGCTGGTGCCGCCGGAGGACATCGTCGCCCAGCCCTCGCGCAACCACGCCGTCGTGCTGGTGTCGAAGCTGCATGCCCCGACGCTGCGCGCCCTGGCCTACGCGAAGGCCACCCGGCCGCACGACATCACGGCCCTGACCGTCTCGGTCGACCCGGAGGACACGCTGGCGCTGCAGCGCGAGTGGGACCGGCGGGGACTCGACATCGCCCTGACGGTGGTGGACTCGCCGTACCGCGAGATCACCAAGCCGATCCTGGACTACGTCGCGCGGATCCGGCTGGACTCGCCCCGCGACGTCGTCACGGTGTTCATCCCGGAGTACGTCGTCGGGCACTGGTGGGAGCAGCTGCTGCACAACCAGAGCGCGCTCCGGCTCAAGGGCCGGCTGCTGTTCCAGCCGGGCGTCATGGTGACCTCCGTGCCCTACCAGCTGCTGTCGTCGGACCGCCTCAAGGGCGACGACGCAGACGGCACGACGGCCTTCCGGCGGCGCCGACTGTGAGCGTGCTCCGGTGATCGTGACCGTCGGCGCGCCCGCGGCGGGGGGTGCGTGCGTGGCGCGTCTGGAGGACGGCCGGGTGGTGTTCGTCCGGCACTGCCTGCCCGGGGAGACCGTGCGCATCGAGGTGACGTCCTCGGGCTCGCGCTTCCTGCGTGCCGACGCCGTCGAGGTCCTGTCACCGTCCCCGGAGCGGGTCGCACCGGCCTGCGCCTTCAGCGGTCCCGGCCGGTGCGGTGGGTGCGACCTGCAGCACGCCTCACGTTCCGCCCAGCTGGACTGGAAGCGTGCCCTGGTCGTCGAGCAGCTCCAGCGCGTCGGCGGCTTCGCCTGGGACGGTGTCGTCGAGGACGTCGCTCCCGATCTGGGCTGGCGCACGCGCTCGCAGTGGGCGCGCGGGATCGGCTTCCACCGGCACCGCTCCTCGGTGCTCGAGGTGGTGGACCAGTGCGTGATCTCCGTCGACCCCACCCCGCCCGGTGAGCTCGGTCAGGTCGTCGAGGTCGCTGCTGCGGCGGGCCAGCGGGCGGTGACCGTCGACGGCCAGGGCTCGGGTGGGTTGCGGGTGCCGGTCCTCGGCCGGTCCTTCGAGGTCGCTGCGGGCGGGTTCTGGCAGGTGCACGTGGCCGCGCCCGAGGTGCTCGCGGCCGCGGTCCTGGACGGGCTCGACCCGCGTCCGGGGGAGTCGGTGGTCGACCTCTACGCGGGCGTGGGGCTGTTCGCCTGCCTGCTCGGTGACCGGGTCGGTCCGACCGGCTCGGTCCTGGCCGTGGAGGCGTCGACGCGGGCGTGCGCCGACGCGGCCCGCAACAGCGCCGACCAGCCGTGGGTGAGGGTCCGGACCGAGGTCGTGACGGCGCGGCTGCTGAACCGGGTGACCGGTGACCTGATCGTGCTCGACCCGCCGCGCGCCGGGGCGGGTCTCGAGGTGACGACCGCGCTGGCGGCACTGCGTCCCCGGGCCATGGCCTACGTGTCCTGCGACCCGGCGACGTTCGCGCGGGACCTGCGGGTCCTGCTGGACACCGGGTGGTCGGTGGCCTCGCTGCGGGCGTTCGACCTGTTCCCCCAGACCGAGCACGTCGAGCTCGTCACCGTCCTCCACCCGCCCCCCTGACCCCTCCCGCTGTTTTCTCCGACGTCCCTCCTCTGGTGCGCGTCCAGCACGTCGACCGGTCGCCGGGGCACGCTCGGCGGAGCGCGGGTGGTGTGGCGTGGGCGTGCACGCGAGGAGGGAGGTGGCGGCCTGCCGGGTCAGGGGACGGGCAGGAGCAGGCGCAGGGCACCGGGAGCGACGGTGATCTCGCACGGGAGGGTGCCGATCGGGTCGCCGTCGGCGAACACCCGGAAGGGCCGGTCCGCGTCGAGCGTGACGCTGCGGCAGGTCCGGACGCTCACGGACGGCTCGTGCACGTGCGTGCCGCGGAACACCTTCGGGAACGCGGTGAGGAAGCGCCACCGCGAGGTCTGCGACGTCGTCACCAGGTCGAGCAGCCCGTCGGTCACCGACGCGTCGGGCGCCAGCCGCATGCCACCGCCGTACCGTCCTGAGTTGGAGACTGCGACGTTCCAGCCGGTCAGCGACAGGGGGACGCCGTCCACGGCGCAGGTGAAGCGCGCGTGCCGCCAGCGCGCGACGACCGCGAGGGATCCATAGGCGTAGATGAGGTTTCCCAGGGGCAGCCGGGACGTCAGCACCTTCTCCTGGACCTCGCTGTCGAAGCCGATCGACGCGATGCCCAGGAACGCGCGCCCGCCGGCGTACCCGACGTCGACGGCGCTCTCGGCGTAGGACGACAGGGCTGTGGCGGCGGCGACCGCGTCGGCAGGCACGCCCACGGCACGGCAGAAGTCGTTGCCGCGACCACCCGGGACGACAGCCATGAGCCCGCCCAGTGCGGCGACGGCGCCGGCGACCCTGCCGACGATCCCGTCCCCGCCCATGGCGACGACGACGCGGTCGTCCGCGACGGCGGCAGCGACGAGGTCGTCGGCGTGCTCGATCGACCGGGTGGGGGTGACGACGACGTCGTGCCCTGTGAGGGCGCGCTCCACAGCGGGCAGCAGTCGTGCGCCACGTCCGCCGCCGGCGGCGGGGTTGACGACCAGCTGCAAGCGCACGGGTCTCCTAGGGGATGAGCTTGCCGGGGTTGAGGATCCCGGTCGGGTCGAGGGCGTTCTTCACCGCCCGGAGCACGTCGACCCCCAGCGGACCGATTTCGTCGGTCATCCAGGGGCGGTGGTCGGTGCCGACCGCGTGGTGATGGGTGATCGTCGCACCTGCGGCGACCAGCGTGGCGCAGGCGGCGTCCTTGGCACGCTGCCACTGCGCGCTCGGGTCGGGACCGGCGGCCGCCAGCACGGTGACGTAGAGCGAGGCGCCGTAGGGGTACAGGTGCGAGACGTGGGCCATGACGACGCACCTGCCGAGGGACTGCTCGAGGGTGGCGCGCAGGGCGGCCCAGACCGCCACGAGCTGCGACCACGACGCGGACGTCTCCAGGGTCTCGGCGAGGAAGCCGGCGTCCATGAGGTCGTCGCGCAGGTACGGACCCTGGTAGCGCCCGTGCTCCCACGCCGTCCCGCCGCCGGGGAGCCGCACGCCCTTCACCCTGGCCGCGCGCCGCCGGGTGGTCACGGAGGCAGCTGTCCCCTCCCAGCCCAGGACGAGCAGGCACCGGCCGCGACCGAGCAACCGCACCGGCGCGGGTGCGGAGGACCGGAGGCTGACGGTCGTCTCGTCCGGGTCGGACAGCCGGGCGACGTCGGGCACCACCCCGCCCTGCTCGAGCCGGCGCAGCTGCTCCAGACCGTCCTCCCAGGATCGGACGAGGTAGGCGTCGTAGCGCTTCACCGCGGGCAGGCGTCGCACCTTCACCGTCACCGAGGTGATGACGCCGAAGGTCCCCTCGGAGCCGAGGAACAGCTGCAGCAGTGACGGTCCGGCGGCCGAGGCCGCTCCGTGCCCGAGGTGCAGCGGTCCGGCAGGAGTCTGCACGGTCATGGCGACGACGAGCGCGTCGAAGCGTCCGTAGCCCGTCGAGGCCTGCCCGGCGGACCGGGTGGCTGCGTAGCCACCGATCGTCGCGTGCTCGAACGACTGCGGGAAGTGCCCGAGGGTGAGTCCACGGGCGTTGAGGAGGGCCTCCGCCTGCGGGCCGCGCAGCCCGGGTCCGAGCCGCGCGGTGAGGTCGGTCTCGTTGACCTCGACGTGGTCGAGGCGGCGGAGGTCGAGGGCGATGACCGCGCGGTGCTCCCCGGCGGAGGGGGTGACTCCGCCGACCACGGAGGTCCCGCCGCCGAACGGGACCACGGCGATGCCGCGGGTGACGCACTCGCGCAGCAGCGCGGTCACGGCGTCCACGTCCTCCGGCACCACCACCCCGTCCGGTACGTCGAAGACGCCGCTCCGGAGGGCAAGCAGGTCCTGGTAGGACCGTCCCGCGGCGCAGCGGACGCGGTCCTCGTCGGTGGTCGACGCCCCCAACGCTGTGGTGTCCTGCCCGGTCAGGCGGGTGCCGCGGAGCGGCGCGACGGGCGCGGGACTGGAGGGCATGACCTCTCCCACCCTGCCGCGCAACCAGGCGGCCGCCTTGTCCGGCAGGCCGGTGCGTCGTGCGGGGTCGCCCCAGCCGGCGTGGACGAGGTCGGTGGACGAGGGGACAGTCATCGGTACAGTGTGACAGATGCCGTCACAACGTCACACTGCTCCCGAGGTCGCCCCCGTTGCTCGGGACGCGGCCAGGGACGTGCTGCTCGACGCCGCCCTGGCCTGCGTGCTCGACGTGGGGCTCCGGCGCACGACCCTCGCCGACGTCGCCCGGCGCGCTGGGGTGAGCCGGATGACGGTCTACCGCCGCTTCGCCGACCTCGACGGGTTGGTCAGCGCCCTGCTGACCCGCGAGCTCGTCGCCGTCCTTGCCGCGGTCGAGCGGCAGGTCGCCCCGCTGCCCACGGCCCGGCAGCGGCTCGTGGGGGCGGCGACGGAGGTGGTGGCGCGGACCGCCGAGCACCCGCTCTACCAGCGCATCGTCACGCTCGACCCCGAACTGCTGCTGCCCCTCGTGGTCGACCGGCTCGGCTCCACCCAGCGGGCGGCGCTGGCGGCCATCCGGGAGCAGCTGGACCAGGGCCGCGCCGACGGGTCGATCCGCGTGGGGGACCTCGACGACGCCGCGCTCGCGGTGCTGCTGACCGCGCAGTCGTTCGTGTTCAGCGGGCGGGTGGCTGGTGGCGCGTTCAGCGAGCTTCCTTACCTGCTCGACGCCTACCTCGCCGCCGGCCTCACGGGCACCGCGTGAGCACCCACCTGAACGCCACGCGCCGGACGCGGGAGCTCGACGAGCTGGCGGGCGTGCCTGTCGACGTGCTCGTGGTGGGGGGCGGCGTCACCGGTTGCGGCATCGCCCTCGACGCTGTCTCGCGGGGCCTGTCGGTCGCGCTGGTCGAGAAGGACGACCTGGCCTTCGGGACCAGCCGGTGGAGCAGCAAGATGGTCCACGGCGGCCTGCGCTACCTCGCCAGCGGCGATGTCGGTCTGGCCCTGGAGAGCGCCCGTGAGCGCGGGATCTTGATGACCCGCACCGCGCCGCACCTGCTGCGGGCCCTGCCGATGGTGGTCCCGGCTCGTGGCGCAAAGGACGCCGCGCTCGTGCACGCCGGAGCACTCGCCGTCGACGGGCTGCGGCTGGCCGCGCGCACCCCGCGTGCGGTGCTGCCGCGACCGCGGCGGTTGGGCGTCACCGAGACCCGCAGCCTGGTTCCCGCCGTACGCACGGAGGGGTTGCGGGGTGCGTCGCTGTACTGGGACGGCCAGCTCGAGGACGACGCGCGCCTGGTCGTGGCGCTCGCCCGCACCGCGGCGGGGCTGGGGGCCAGGATCCTCACCCGCGTCCGGTACGACGACGGTGTGCTCACCGACGTGCTCACCGGCGCGACGCTCACACCGAGGGCGCGGACCGTCGTGAACGCCACGGGCGCGTGGGCCGACACCATCACACCCGGCCAGCGGCTGCGCCCGAGCAAGGGCGTGCACGTGGTCCTGGCCGCCGCGACGCTCGCTCACCCCACGGCGGGGCTGACCGTCGCCGTACCGGGCGAGAGCAACCGCTACGTCTTCGCGCTGCCGCACCCGGACGGCCTGGTCCACGTCGGGCTCACCGACGACCCGGTCGACGGGCCCCTCCCCGAGGTGCCGACCGCCGACGAGCGCGAGATCGCCTTCCTGCTCGACACCCTCAGCGAGGGGCTGCAGGTGCCCCTGGAGCGCAGCGACGTGGTCGGCACGTTCGCCGGGGTGCGTCCCCTCGTCGCCGGTGCAGAGGGGGCGACCGCGGACCTGTCCCGACGCCATGCGGTGACCCTCGACGACGGGCTCCTGACCGTGGTGGGGGGCAAGCTCACGACGTACCGGAAGATGGCGCAGGACGCGGTCGACCGGCTCAGCGACGTCCCGTGTCGTACGGCGGACCTGCCCCTGGTCGGTGCTGCTCGGAGAGCGACCGACCGGTTGGCGCGCAGGTACGGCAGCGAGGCGGCAGAAGTTGCCGCTGCGGGTGCGAAAAGGCCTGTGGTTGCAGGGATCCCGGTGCTCGAGTGCGAGCTGGAGTGGGCGCTGGCAGCCGAGGGCGCACTCACCGCAGAGGACCTGCTCGAACGGCGTACCCGGCTGTCCCTGGTCGACGCGTGGCACGAGGCGGCGCGACCGGCGGTGGAGTCAGTCCTCGAGCGGTGGCACACGAAGACGTAGGAACGGCACCCGCTCGAGGATCGCGGTGCCGGCACGGTGGACGGCGATGGGGTCGCGCGTGAGCACCCAGCGCCAGACGTCGCCATCCCGCTGGGCGAGGAAGGCGACCCGCTTGCTCGGGCCGAGGGCAAGGAAGGCCCATTCGTCCTGGAGCGCGTCGTCCTCGCGCAGCGGGATGGTGCGCACGGTGCCGGGGGTGGCGACACGGTCGATGTGCCGGCCCAGGACCACGACCTCCGCGCCGGCGGTCACCAGCAGGTCGAGCGAGCGGCGCAGGTTCGCCGGCAGGTCACCGGGTTCCGGGTGCACGACCAGCGCCATCGTGGTCCCGGTCATGAGGGCGGTCGTCTCGACGTTGCGGAGGCGACCAGCGAGCGCCGCCGTACTGGCCGGCTGGCGGATGTCCGCGGGGACGGCGGCGGCCGCGCGCCCGTAGACCGAGCTCGTCGGGGCCGGTGCGCGCTTGCTCGCCTGGGGCGCCCGGAGCTTGAGGACGGCAGCGCGCAGCGCGCGGGTCGGATCCTCCGTCTCGGGACTCACCGTCACTCTTTCGGCCTAGCCAGGCGGCGACTTGACTCCTGGGTACGGTCGCAGGGTGCCCGACGTCGTCCCTCCCGCGTGGCCCGACGCCGTCCTGCCACCTCAGGCACCCGACTGGGAGCAGAGCGCGGTCGCCTGGCTGTTCGACCAGTGCCCCCCGGACTACCGCGCGCACGAGGTCCTGCGACGGCACCCGGTCGTGCTCGCGCGGTTCGCCCGCGGGCACGTGGAGGCGGCGACGCAGGCCGCGCGGGACGGACTGCGCACGCTGCGGGCAGACCTCCGCGACGTGGTCCCCCCGGAGGTGGTGCAGGCAGCCCTCGGTGCCTACGACCGCGAGGGCCGCTCCCTGGCGCGTACGGCGAGGCAGATCACCCTCGTCGAGGCCGCTCTCCGGGGCGAGCGATGGGTACCACGGCTCTAGACTGAGACCCCCGAGCCGAGGAGCGACGCGTGACCCTGCTGGAGTCCGTCCACGGCCCCGCCGACCTCAAGCGGCTCACCCCGGAGCAGCTGCCGGTGCTCGCCGCCGAGCTTCGCGACGTGATGATCCAGACGGTGTCGCGCACGGGAGGGCACCTGGGGCCGTCCCTGGGCGTCGTGGAGATCACCCTCGCCCTGCACCGCGTCTTCGACAGCCCGCGCGACAAGGTCCTGTGGGACACCGGCCACCAGGCGTACGTGCACAAGCTCGTCACCGGGCGCGCGGAGCAGTTCGCCACGCTGCGCCGTCGGGGTGGCATGTCCGGCTATCCCTCGCAGGCCGAGTCCGAGCACGACGTCATCGAGAACTCCCACGCCTCGACTGCGCTGTCCTACGCCGACGGCCTGGCGAAGGCCTTCGCGCTGCGGGGAGAGAAGCGGCACGTGGTCGCCGTCGTCGGTGACGGCGCGCTGACCGGCGGGATGTGCTGGGAGGCGCTCAACAACATCGCCGCGTCGCACCTGCCCGTCGTCGTGATCGTCAACGACAACGGCCGCTCCTACGCGCCGACCATCGGTGGGCTGGCCGAGCACCTCGCTGCCCTCCGGACGACGCAGGGCTACGAGAAGGCCCTGGAGAAGGTCAAGACCACGCTGCAGCAGACCCCCGTCGTGGGGCCGCCGCTCTACACCGCGCTGCACGGGGTGAAGCGCGGCATCAAGGACTTCGTCCAGCCCCAGGTGCTGTTCGAGGACCTCGGCCTGAAGTACTACGGACCCATCGACGGCCACGACGAGCAGGCGATGGAGAACGCCCTGCGGATCGCCCGTGACTTCGGCGGGCCGGTCCTCGTCCACGCCGTGACCGTCAAGGGCTTCGGCTACCAGCCCGCTGTTGACGACGAGAACGACTGCCTGCACAGCGTCGGCCCGAACACCGATCCCCTGACCGGCAAGGCCTCCAGCGGTGCGATGTCGTGGACCAACGTCCTGTCGGACGAGCTCGTGCGCATCGGTGAGGCGCGCCCCGACGTCGTGGCGCTCACCGCCGCGATGCTGCAGCCGGTGGGACTGCTGCGCTTCAGCGAGGCGTTTCCCGAGCGGACGTACGACGTCGGCATCGCCGAGCAGCACGCGGTCACGTCGGCGGCGGGACTGGCGCTCGGTGGGATGCATCCCGTCGTCTGCCTCTACGCCACCTTCATGAACCGCGCGTTCGACCAGGCGCTGCTCGACGTCGGCCTGCACCGGCTCCCGGTCACCTTCGTCCTGGACCGAGCGGGCATCACCGGCGAGGACGGTGCATCGCACAACGGCATGTGGGACCTGTCGATCCTGCCGCTCATCCCGGGCGTTCGCGTTGCCGCACCGCGTGACGGTGCGACCTTGCGCGAGGAGCTGCAGGAGGCCGTGGCGGTCGAGGACGGACCAACGGTGGTGCGCTTCCCGAAGGGTGCGGTCGGTGACGACCTACCGGCCCTCGAGCGCATCGGGCCGGTGGACGTCCTGCGGCGCGGCTCGGACGTCCTGCTCGTGGCGGTCGGCGCGATGGCCCGGATCAGCCTCGAGGTCGCCGAACGTGTTGCTGCGCAGGGGATCTCGGTCACCGTCGTCGACCCGCGCTGGGTCGCACCGGTGCCCGCCGAGCTGGTGGCCATGGGAGCGGAGCACCGGCTCGTCGTGACGGTCGAGGACAACGGGCGCGCCGGTGGCGTCGGCAGCGCCGTCAGTCAGGCCCTCCGTGACGCCGATGTCGACGTACCGGCGCGGGACATCGGGATCCCGCAGCGCTTCCTCGACCACGGCACCCGGGCGGAGGTGCATGCCGAGATCGGGCTCACGGCTCAGGAGATCGCCCGGCGCGTGGTGGAGATGGTGGCGCGGATCGAGCCGGCGATGGAGAGCACCGAGACCCGCAGCAGCAAGGACGCCTGAGAAACCGCAGGCGCTTTCGCGGCCAGGCGTCTACGGTTCACGCGGCTCCGGGGCCGCAGCCGGTCGGCATCACCGACGCAGGTCCTGCATCGTGTTCCAGGGCCACCTGCTCACGGAGGCAGGCGCCTGCACAGCGCTCGGGGTTCGACTCCCCCTCTGCCACCTGCGGCACGACCGCCGTGGTCGGGTGCGGCTCTGCGGAGCCCGCTCCCCGCCTCATCCGACCGGTCGCGCCGCAGGTGGTCCCGAGCACCGGGCGTTCGACGTACGGCGGAAGGAGGTGCAGCGGTGAGGATCGTGGTGCGTGAGTGGGAGACGGTGCTGGTCTACCGGGACGGTCGGTTCGAGCGCGCTCTCGTGGGCGGCGGGCACCGGGTCCGGCGGCGTCGCCGGGAGACCGTGCGGCTGGACCTCCGTCCTCGGCTGGTGACGGTGCCGGGGCAGGAGCTGCTGACGGCCTGTCGGCCAAGGTTTCCCTGGTCGTCCGGGTCGCGGTGAGCGATGCCCGTGCTGCGCACGAGGCGGTGCAGGACGGCGACGCCGAGGTGTACGCCGCCCTGCAGGTCGCCCTGCGCTCGCGTGTTGCCTCGCGGACGCTGGAGGAGCTCGTCGCCGACCGGGAGGCGCTGGGCGCGGAGGTGCTCGGGGATGCGGGGGAGGCTGCCGCGGCCGCGGGGCGGCTGCTGGTCGGCGTCGACATGCGTGACGTCATGGTGCCGGGGGAGCTCCGGCAGGCCGCGCTGCGGGTCGTGACGGCCCGCGCTGCGGACCCTGCGGGCGATCGAGGCCGGCGGTGCGACCGTCGTTCTTCGGCAGGACGCGTAGGTCGACCGCGTCCGGTCGGGGGAGGGGCGGCGGTGCCCGTTCCTCCCCTCGCTTGCGCCGAAATCTCTATACACAGCAGAAGAAAAGTCCTTGATTTCGAGATCGAATACAGATACGGTCTGAAGGGAGGAGGTGAACCGGATGGATGCGTACGACGCCCTGCTGGCGACCTCTGACGTCCCGGAGTGGCCGGGCGGGCTGGAGTGCGCGGCGCCGTCGGTCATCCCGTCCTGGGTCTTCGAGCTGGAGGAGCAGCGACACGTCGGGTGCTCGTGCTGCTGCGACCCCGACGACCTGGCCGACCCGGCCGACCCGGCGGTTCCCGAGACTGAGTGGTCGGCGCCGGGCGTGACCGGGTTGGGTCCGGTCGAGGCCGGACCGTTGCCGCCACCGAGCCCGGTGGTCGCGGCGCTGCTGCGGGCGGTCGAGCGGGTGGTGGCGGTGCGGCCGTCGCAGGTCGACGCGGCACAAGCGCTGTCCGATGCGCAGGCGCTGTTGCAGGTCGAGCAGCAGCTGCGGGTGCACGACCTGACCCGCCTCGCCGATGTGCACGCCCGCGGGCTGACCGACCTGGTCGGGGCGCGGAGTGTGAAGGCGTGGGTGCGGGAGCACCGGCCCGACGGTGACCCTGGTGATGCGCTGCTCGCGAACCGGCTGCGGACCTTCCCTGCGCTTGGACGCGGCGGTGCAGGACCGGCGCGTCAGCCTCGGAGCGGCGCGGAAGACGGCGGGGGCGTTACGGACCTGCGGGCCGCACCTGGACCGTGCCGAGGGGCTCATCGACGGGCTCCCGGGTGATCTGGTCCTGAACGCGGTCGTGGGGAACGTCGCGGGGCTGATCTGCCGTGAGCTGCAAGGGCTGCACGACGACGACCCCCGACTGCAGCCCGTCATCGACCGCGCGCAGACCCTGCTGTCGCTCGAGGGGACGCAGGCCGAGCGGTTGGAGCACACGCTGCTGTGGCTCGCCGAAGCCATCGCACCCCGCGCCTTGGCGGGGGCGTTGGACGAGATCGTCGTCGCGGTCCTGCCCAGCCTGCTGGAGGACCGCGCGGAGAAGGGCCACGAACGCCGGGGCCTGTCGATCACCGAGCTCCCGGACGGGCAGGGGTGGCACCTGTGCGGGGACCTGGACCTCGAGTGCGGCGAACGCCTCTGGACCGTCCTGCGCGCCGCCGCAGCCCACGACACCCGCAACCCCGACGACACCGCCGCGTGGGCCGACGCCCGCGAGGCAGGTGCGACGGAGGCGGAGGACGTGTGGGGACCCTTGGGGGCTCGGCTCGACGCCGACGGCGCCCTGCCCCACGGCCTGCCGCGCGGACGCAGGAAGCGGCTGCACGACGCGTTCTCGAACGCCCTGGAGCGCTACCTCGCCGCCGGCCTCGGCGGGCTGGTCAGCAAGACCCCCGTCCAGATCCACGTCACCATCCCCGAAGCCACCATCCCCGGCACCAGCACCGGAACCAGCACCGGAACCAGCACCCAAGACCGCCGGCCCGGTGCCCCACCACCACGGGCCGACAGCGGACGGCTCCTCCCGAGATCGCTGGTCCGCAGGTGGTGGTGCGACAGCCACGTCACCACCGTCGTGCTCAGCCTCGGCGGCAAAGCCCTCCGCACGATCCACTCCCAACGCACCCTCACCGCCGACGAACGACGGGCGCTCGACCTCGAAGGCGCCGGACGGTGCGCCGGCGACGGCTGCTGCCCCGGCCTGCCCGACCCGCTCATCGTCCTACGACCCCATCACGTCCTGGGGTACGCCGAGGACCAGATCACCAGCCTCGACGAGACCCTCAACGTCTGCGACACCCTCCACCACGACCTGCACACCGGAAAGCGCACCGTCCGGCTCCGCGACGGCCGCTGGCTCAACGAGAACGGCATCGTCACCCAGCCGACCTGGAACGACGAGAACCCGCCCTTCTAGGACGTGAGCCCACGCGCACGAACGCCGAGCGACTGACACGGCGTAGATCGAGGAGCGTCGCGTCTCCTCATGCCGAGGCCAGAGCACCCGCCCGTGGGAGGTGGAGGGCCGCCGCGTCGAGCAGGCGCCTGCTGAGGTCTTCCAGCGCATGCGTGTCGGGGCAGATACGAGGCCCAGGCGGCTCCGGGTTGCCCGCCAGTGCCAACCTAGGCGGAAGCGTGAACCGTGGGGCGCGCGTGTGCGGCAACACAGGTATGACGCGATCACGAGCTAGACAGGTCGTGGAGGGTCAGCCGCCGCAGGGGCATGGCAGGCCGTCGCGGCCTCCGCACCGCTGACCGGCGTACGGCGGAACGGGCCCGGCGCGGAGCTCACCGACCAGCGCGGTGAGGGCTGCCGAGACCCGCTCGGTGCCGGCGGCGACGGCGTCCCGGTCCGAGGCGTCACCGGAGAGCGTGATCGGCGCGCCGGCCCGCACCGTGATGGGGATGCGGCGCAGGCGGGTCGCGGTGGTACCGAGGTCCTTGAGACCGCCGTGCCCGAGCAGCCGCTGGGTGCCCCACTGCGCGACCGGCACGATCGTGGCGCCCGACATCAGCGCCAGCCTCGCGACGCCGGTCCGCGACGTCTCCGGCCAGTAGTCGCGGTGCAGGGTGGTCGTTCCCTCGGGGTAGATGCCGACGCACCCACCTCGGCGCAGCTCCTCGGCGGCGGGGGCGAGCGCCAGGGCAGGGTCGTTGCTCCGGTCGACCGGGATCATGCCGGCCGCGCGGCAGATGGTGCCGACGACCGGCGTGCTGAAGACGCTGACCTTGCCCATGTAGCGGGCCCGCCGTCCGAGCTCGTCGACCGAGGGACCGAGGACGAACGGGTCGAGGACACACAGGTGGTTGCCGGCGATGAGCAGCGGCCCGTCCGGGAGCGGGACCTGCGCCGTGACACTGAGCCTGCTGCGGGTGGCCAGCAGCGCACGGGAGACGTGGACGACGGTCGAGTAGACCGCGCTGCCCAGGCGCGTGGTCCCGAGGTCGTCGTGGTGGCGGTCGGGGGCGGGCCGAGGGGGCACGAGGGGCCCTTCGTGTGGGGGAGCGGCTCCCGATCTTGCCCTACGACCGTCAGGTGTGGTGCTGCACGACGTTCAGGACGTTGCCGTCCGGGGCGCGGACGAAGAACCGGCGCACTCCCCAGGTCTCGGTCTGGAGCGGGTGGACGATCTCGTAGCCCCGGAGGCGGGCCTGCGCGTAGGCCTCGTCGACGTCGTCCACCTTGACGGACAGGACGGGGTTCTCCGGCGCGGTCGCGTCCTGCGTCACCAGCTGCACGTGCGCGCCGTTGGCTGGTGACGTGTGCCGGGCGACCCAGCCCAGGTTGAACTCCTCGTTGCTCAGGCCCAGGTAACCGGAGTAGAAGTCTGCTGCTGCGTCGAGGTCGTCGACGTGCAGGTCGGCGATGATGTCGATGACACGCACGGGCTGGTCCTTCCTCGTCGGTCCGTGTGACCGTACTCAGGTCAGCCGCAGTAGCTGGTGTCCGCTCCGGTCGGCGGGGTCGGGTCGTCGCGGGTCTCCATCCACCGGTCCGGCAGCGAGACCTCCTTCGGCCCCTGCGAGTGCCCACGGGGCAGGTGCTCGTTGCCGGGCGGGAGCACCGCGTCCTGGTCGAGGGAGGCCAGCAGGTCGTCGAGCTCCGCCAGCGACCCCGCCATGGCGAGCTTGCGCCGCATCACGCCGCCGGCGGGGTAGCCGGTGAGGTACCAGCCGGTGTGCTTGCGGAAGTCCCGCACGGCGAAGAACTCATCACCGATGTGCTCGACCAGCAGGCGCGCGTGCCGGGCCATCACGGTGCAGACCTCGCCGAGCGTCGGCGGCGGTCGCAGGTCGCGCCCGGCGAACGCGTCGGCGAGGTCGCGGAACAGCCACGGCTTTCCCAGGCACCCGCGTCCGACGACGACGCCGTCGCAGCCGGTCTCCGCCATCATCCGCAGGGCATCGGGCGCCGCCCAGATGTCGCCGTTGCCGAGGACCGGCACCGACGTGACGTGCTCCTTCAGCCGCGCGATGGCCGACCAGTCCGCCGTACCGCTGTAGAGCTGCTCGACGGTTCGCGCGTGCAGCGCGATCGCCGCTGCGCCCGCGTCGGCTGCGGCCGTCGCCGCCTCCAGGTAGGTGAGGTTGGCGTCGTCGATGCCCTTGCGCATCTTCACCGTGACGGGCACGGACCCCGCTGCGCGGACGGCGGCCTGCACGATCCGGCCGAACAGCACGTGGTGGGCGGGCAGGGCGCCACCGCCCCCACGGCGGGTCACCTTGGGGGACGGGCAGCCGCTGTTGAGGTCGATGTGGTCGACGCCGTCGTCGACGGCGATGCGAACGGCTTCGCCGACCCAGTGCGGGTCGACGCCGTACAGCTGGACGGAGCGGACGTCCTCACCCGGGGCGCCGGCGATCATCGTCCCGGTGCGGCCGTTGCCCTCGACCAGCGCCCGGGCGCTGACCATCTCGCTGACGTAGAGGCCGGCGCCGAACGAACGGCACAGCGCCCGGTAGGCCGCGTTCGTGACGCCGGCCATCGGCGCGAGCACCACCGGGTGCTCGACCTCGAGGGGACCGATCTTCAGGACCACAGGTCCACCAGGGCCACGTCGAGCTCGCCGAGCAGGCGGCGCAGCAGGGGGAGGGACAGCCCGATCACGTTGCCGGGGCAGCCGTTGATCCCGTCGAGGAACGGCGCGGAGAGCCCGTCGAGGGTGAAGGCGCCGGCGACGTGCAGCGGCTCACCGGTGGCGACGTAGGCGGCGATCTCGACGTCGGTCGGGGTGCCGAAGCGCACCTCGGTCGCGGCGACGTCCCCCGCCCGCGCGCCGGTCAGGGTGTCGACGACGCAGTGGCCGGTGAGGAGGGTCCCGGACCGGCCGCGCATCGCGTGCCACCGCTCGACGGCCGCCGCGGCGGTGGCGGGCTTGCCGAGAGCGACCCCGTCGAGGTCGAGCAGGCTGTCGCAGCCGATCACGAGCGCGTTCTCGACGGTCGCGGCCACCGCGAGCGCCTTGCGCCGGGCCAGCTCGCCGACGACGACGCGGGGCGGACCGACGACGTCGTCCTCGGCGACCCCGCTGACGACGACCTCGGGGGCCAGTCCGGCGTCGCGCAGAAGCCGCAGCCGTGCCGGCGAGGCGGAGGCGAGCACGAGACGACGGGAGGGCACGGTTCATTGTGCCAAAGCGGCTTGCGGTCAGTGCCAAAGCGGCTTGCGGTCAGTGCCAAAGCGGCTTGCGGTCAGTGCCAAAGCGGCTTGCGGTCAGTGCCAAAGCGGCGTGCGGTCAGTGCCAAAGCGGCGTGCGGTCAGTGGTAGAGCGTGTCCCGGAGCCACGGGGCGTCCACCGGAGACTCGAGAAGCGACAGGCGCTCCGGTCGGCCACCCTCGGGTGCGAGCGCTACCTCGTCTGCCGTGACGAGCAGGGGACGCACGAAGCCGCGGTCGAGCGCAGGGGTGGCGGCAGCGGCGGCCGGTCCGAACGCCGGGTCGATGAGCGCCATGCGGGTCCAGCCTCGCCTGCGCATCGGGACCACGACCGCACCCATGCCCTCGGAGGCGTCCGCGATCGCCGTACGCAGCGAGCGGGCTCCGAGGAGCGTGACGACGTCGCAGTCACCGATGGGCCGGAGCTGGCCCTTCGCGTCCAAACGCAGGCGCTCCGCGGCGACCTCGCCCATGCGCTCGAGGTAGGCCTCCGCCTCCGCCCAGCTGACACCTCCGTCGAGGCCCACCGCGTCGAGCAGGGGCTGGGGGAGGAGGACGACGTGGTCGGGGTCGGCGGGGTCGATGTCCACGGCCCCGAGCCCGAGGTCGAGCGCGTCGCCGAGGACCCGGCGGCGGACCCAGTCCAACCCGGGGTGCAGGGGGTGGTCGACGGGGAGACCGACAGGGCGGAGCCGCTCGGTCAGCGCCTCGAGGGGCACGTCGGCGGCCCATCGGCGCGCCAGCAACCAGCGGCTCAGCCGCTCGCGCCCTTCGAGTGCCTCGGGGTCCGCGCCGGCGAGCGCCCGGCGGCACTCGCCGTGCGAGACCCAGACCGATGGCGGCCCGGTGAGGGTGACGCCCAGGGCCGACGGCTCGATGTCCAGGTCGTGCAGGACGGAGACGGCAAGCACCCCACGGCGAAGCTCGACGGCGGTGGGGGCGCGCATGCGCTGACGGTACCCACGCCAGCACCCACCACGCTCGGGCAAACGGGTGACGGCCCGACTGGGCCATGCGGTCTGGCCCGTTCGGACCAACGTCGGTCAAACGCCTGCGCGCCGGCCGTGGTGGGCGGCACCCTGACGGGAACGCGGTGTGCGGCTCGTGCTCCTGAGGGGGGTGCACGGTCCGGCCGACCGCCCACGAGAGGGCCGTGCCGAGGATCCGCGAGGACATCCGGTACGGCCCTCTCGGCCGCTGTCACTGCCCCCTGACGAGCACTTCAGGGGGAGTCGTTCCTGCCGATGGGGTGCTGTGCCTGCTGATGACCTGGCCCGGGCCTGGGCGGACCGCCTGGGCTCACCGCTGCCCGCGCAGGTGCTCGCGCTGCTCGCCGCCCTCCCGCAGGACGCCGCGGACGTCCTCCGGGACGCGCTCGTCCCGCCGGCCGACCTCACCCGGGACCGCCTCACCGGCCTGCTGAGCCGACCGGTCTTCGAGGAGGCGCTGCAGCACGAGGTGGTGTCGGCACCGAGGTACGGCGCTCCGACGCTGCTCGTCGCCGACCTCGACGGCCTCACGGCGTGGATGGAGGCCCGCGGCCACCTCGCCGGTGACCTGCTCGTGGTGCGCCTGGCCGAGATCCTGCGCGGCAGCTCGCGCAAGAGCGACGTCCAGGGGCGACTCGGTGTCGACCAGCTCGCGGTGCTCCTGCCCCGCACCGACCTCGCCAGGGCGATGGTCGTGGCGCGCCGGGTGCTGTCGCGCGCCCAGTCCGACCTGCGCTCCGCCGAACGGGACCGGCCCGGCTCGAAGGCGGCCTACCCGCGCCTGTCCATCGGACTGGGGTACCTGCCCGAGCCTGGCTCCCTCACCGAGCTGCGCCAGGTGGCGGACGCCGCGCTGGACCGGGCCCGTCGCGCGGGTGGTCGTGTCATCGAGTGCAGCCGGCTGTCCGACCTCGGCGTCGTCGACGTCCGGGAGTCCGCGGCGGTCTAGGACCCAGCGATCCGCTGACCGTCCGGCGTGTCCTCGACGACCTGGCCGAGCTGCGCCAGCCCGTCGCGCAGCAGGTCCGACAGCGCCCACTGCTTCTCGGCCCGCGCCTGCGCCCTCACCGCGAGCAGCAGGTCGACGTACCCGGCCGTCCGGTCGCTCCAGCCGGCGTCCAGCACCGGCTCCAGCGCCGCCACGGCCGCACCGAGTGCCGGGTCGGCAGGGAGCGCGGCGAGCAGGGCGTCGAGCACGCCGGACGGGTCCTGCGCCTCGACGGCCTTGGCCAGGTCTGCCGACTCAGCCGCAACCGGGGCCGGGCTCGACACGGTCGACCCGGGGCCGCCGGCAGCGAGCAGGGCCCGGAGGTCGAGGGTCCCGCCGGTCGCCACGACGTGCTCGCGGTCACCGACCAGGACGTGCACGCTGCTCTGACCGAGCACCTTCGCCGTACCGGTCTCGGTGTCGAGGACCAGCGCCGTGTGCTCGTCGATGCCGAGCACCGGGATGTCGGGGGCCTCGGCGCGCAGCACGTCGAGGCGCGCGCGTCCGACGTAGCAGCAGGACGTGTCGTGGGTGACGCCGTCGGTGTTGTTGAAGTGCGGCACCACGACGACGCGGAAGCCGAAGCGCCCCATCAGGTCGAGCCCCGGCAGCCAGAACGGCGCCTTCCCGACCTTGTACATCTCGTAGACCGGCAGCGTCAGCGCGCCGGAGGACACCGAGGCAGCGCTCGCCAGCGTCACCACGCCGCCCGTGCGCACCACCGACTCGAGCGCGTCGACCATCCCGACGGGCCCCCACTGCTCCAGGGCGTACGTCGGGCTCCCCGGTCCCGCGAAGACGTAGCGCGAGGCCCGCACTGCCGCCAGCGCCCGGGCTACCTCCGAAGCAGGGAGGTCCGCGCGTCGCAGGGTCGCCACCTGCGCGGCGACGCCGACGCTCTGCGCGAAGTACTGCACCGTCTTCGCGGTGAGCTCGTCGGCGTTGGCCTGGAAGCCGTACGGCGTGTCGACCACTGTGACGCCGCCGCTCTTCGCGACCAGCGACTTGTGCAGCTCGACCATCGTCGGACTGGTCTCGCCGGACCCCATGAGGACGATCACGACAACGGCTCCGAGCTCACGCGGTCCTCACGTGGTCACGGTAGCCGCTGGTCAGGGGAGGCGCCGGTCGGCCGTTCGGCCTAGCCTTCCCCCGTGACGACCGTGAGCCTCCTCGGCACTGCCCCTGCCCTCGCTGCCTACCTCGAGCGGTGCGGCTGCCGCGTCCGGGCAGACCTCGACGGCGACGTCGGCGACGTCGTGCTGGTCGTCGGGGCCGACACGCTGTCTGAGGACCTCGAGGACCGTCTCCTGTCCCTGGCCGTGCCGGTGCTGTTCGTCGGTCCCACCGCCAGCACCGCGGTCACCGACCGAGCGGGACTCGTCCCCGCTGCGCTGACGCCGGTGCACGAGGTGCGGCTGCGTCCCGGCGCGCAGGCCGGCCAGGTCATGGACCGCTCCGGTGGTGACGTGCTCGTGCGCGACCGGTGGCCCCTGCAGGAGAAGGTCGCGGACGACGTCGAGGTGCTGCTCACCGCCAACGTCGCCTTCACCGACCACGCCGTCGGGACCTGGCGCCCGTCCACGGGCGTCGGAGCGCTGACCGTCGGGTCGACCGAGAGCACCCTGATTGATCCCGCCTGGCTGCGCCTGGTGCACCGTCTCGTCCGGCACGTCACCGGCCAGCAGGACGGTCCTGCGGTGCGGGTCGGCGTCCTCGGCTACGGCGCCATCGGTCACGAGCACAACGCCGCCATCCAGCTGACGCAGGGGCTGTCCCTGGCCGCGGTCTGCGACCCGAACCCTCAGCGGATCGCCGCCGCGCGCGAGCTCGCGCCGGAGGTCGTCGGACACGCCGACGGCCGGGACCTGCTGGCCGACGACGGCGTCGACCTGGTCATCGTCAGCACCCCGCCGAACACGCACGCCGCGTGGACGCTCAAGGCGCTCGAGGCCGGCAAGCACGTCGTCGTGGAGAAGCCGTTCTGCCTCACGGTCGAGGAGGCGGACCGGCAGATCGCGGCCGCGGCGGCCGGCGGGCTGGCGCTCGCGGTCTACCAGAACCGCCGCTGGGACGCCGACTACCTCGCCCTCAAGCAGGTCGTCCGCAGCGGTCGGCTCGGCGAGGTGTTCCACTACGAGAGCTTCCTCGGCGGCTACGGGCACCCGTGCAACTTCTGGCACTCCGACGAGGCGGTGTCCGGCGGCGCGATCTACGACTGGGGCAGCCACTTCCTGGACTGGGTCCTCGACCTGTTCCCGCACCCGGTCGACTGGGTGTCGGCGACCACCCACAAGCGGGTGTGGCACGACATCACCAACGCCGACCACAGCCGGGTGCTCGTGCACTTCGAGAACGGGCTGGAGGCCGAGTTCACCCACTCCGACCTCGCCGCGGCGCTGAAGCCCAAGTTCTACGTCCTCGGCACCGAGGGCGGTCTGCGCGGCGACTGGCGGTTCGAGAGCGTCAACGCGCGCAGCCCGATCGGCACGCTCGCGCAGGACCAGCTCTCGCACTCGGACTCCCCGGCGGACCTGCGGGTCTTCACGCCGAACGGGCACGGACGCACCGACGAGACCCTGCTCGCCCTGCCGCCCGCACCGCCGCAGCCGTTCCACCGCCAGCTCGCCGACCACCTGCTGTCGGGCGAGCCGATGGACGTCACGCCCGAGGGCAGCAAGCGCAACATCGCGGTCATGCAGGCCGCGACGCTGTCCGCCGCGCAGGGCGGTCGGCCGGTCCCGCTGCCGTGACAGCGGTGCGCTGGGGCTTTCTCGGCGCGGGCAACATCGCCACGGTCGCGCTCGGCCCGGCGGTGCACGCCGCGGCCGGAGCGCTCCTGCAGGCGGCGGCAGCCCGTGATCCCTCGAGGGCACAGGCCCTCGACCCCATGACCGTCCATGCGTCGTACGCGCAGCTGCTCGAGGACCCCGAGGTGGACGCGGTCTACCTCAGCCTGTCGAACGAGGCGCACCTGCCGTGGACGCTGAAGGCCCTCGCTGCCGGCAAGCACGTGCTGTGCGAGAAGCCGCTGTGCCTCACCGCCGCCGAGGTCGACCAGGTCGCGGCCGCGCAGGGGGACCGGCTGGTCGTCGAGGCGAGCTGGTACCGCTGGCACCCCCGCATCCGGCTCGCCCAGGCGCGGCTGCCCGAGATCGGGCGGGTGGAGCACGTGAGCGCCGGCTTCGCCTTCGCCGGGGCGCTGGAGGGCAACTACCGCCTGGAGCCCGCGCGCGGCGGCGGGGCGCTGTACGACGTCGGCCACTACGCGGTCAGCGCGGTCCTCTGGGCGGTCGGTCAGGGCCTTCCGGACCAGGTGAGCGCCCGGGCGCGATGGGCACCCTCTGGCGTCGACCTGGCGACCGAGGCGGTGCTCGACTGGTCGACGGGCGCGACGGCCGAGGTCCGTGCCGGTATCGACGAGGGCCTCGGGCAGTGGCTGGTCATCACCGGCAGCGACGGCGAGATCGAGCTGCGCGACGAGCCGTTCACGTCCTGGAAGGACGACGTCACGACCCTGCTGGTGTCCGACGGCTCGGGCACCGACCGGGTGCCGGTCGCCCCCGTGGACGCCTACCAGGTGATGGTGGAGGAGGTGTCGTCCGTGCTCCGCGGCGGACCCGGCTGGGTGCTGCCCCTCGCGCAGTCACGCGAGACGGCGGCCTGCCTTGACCAGATCCGCGCTGCCTGCCCTCGCTAGGCTGACGCGCATGTCCGAGATGCTGTCCTACACCGCCGCTGCCGAGCGGATGGGTATCGGCATCGCCGGGGTGAAGCAGCTGGTGAACGAGCACAAGCTGCTCGCGCTGCGCACCGACCAGGGGCTCGTCATTCCGGCCGAGGCGCTCGACGGCGAGCTGCCGGTCAAGCACCTGTCCGGCGTGCTGACCCTGCTGCACGACGCCGGCTACTCCCCGGAGGAGTCCTACACCTGGCTCACGACTCCGGACGACTCGTTGCCCGGTACGCCGCTGCAGGCGCTGCACGAGAACCGCGCCACCGAGATCAAGCGACGCGCGCAGGCGCTCGCGTTCTGATGCTCCTCACGGTCAACGGCGCACCCCACGACGTCCCCGCCGGTACGACGATGACCGGTCTGCTGGAGGCGCTCGGCCTGCAGGTGGGCAGCGTGGTGGTGGAGCACAACGGGACGGCGCTGCTGCGCTCGGAGGTGCTGACCGCTGTCCTGGCGGACGGGGACGTCCTCGAGCTGGTGCGGGCGGTCGCCGGTGGCTAGGGACCTGGCGGACTGCCGGCTGTACCTGTGCACGCCGGACCGGCCCGACCTCGCCGACTTCCTCGACGCGGTGCTCGCCGGCGGTGTGGATGTCGTGCAGCTGCGCGAGAAGGGGATCGAGGCGCGGCGCGAGCTCGCGCTGCTCGAGGTCGTGCGCGAGGTGGCGGAACGGCACGGCGCGCTGTGGGCGGTGAACGACCGCGCCGACGTCGCGCACGCCAGTGGCGCTCCCGTGCTGCACCTGGGGCAGGACGACCTGCCGGTACCGGCGGCTCGCGCCTTGGTGGGCCCCGACGTGCTGATCGGCCGGTCGACGCACGACGTGGCGCAGGTCGAGGCGGCTGCCGTCGAGCCGGGGGTCGACTACTTCTGCGTCGGGCCGACGTGGCCGACGCCGACCAAGCCGGGTCGCCCCGCGCCGGGGCTCGACCTCACCCGGCACGCGGCGTCGCTCACGACCGACCGGCCGTGGTTCGCGATCGGCGGCATCGACCTCACCAACCTGGAGCAGGTGCTCGACGCCGGCGCGACCCGGGTCGTGGTCGTCCGTGCGCTCACCGACGCTGCCGACCCGCGGGCCGCCGCTGAGGCGTTCCGGGACCGGCTGCGCGCGTGACCTACCTGCTCGTGCTGCTGGCGTGCCTGCTCGGGACGCTGCCGCTGGAGCTGGTGCTGGGGGTACGCGTCTACCGGCAGGCCCGTCGGCTGGTCCTGACGCTCCTGCCGGTGCTGGCGGTCTTCCTCACCTGGGACGTGCTCGCGGTCGGGGCGGGTCAGTGGCGCTTCGACGACGACCAGCTGCTGGGTCTGCGACTCGGCCGGCTCCCGGTCGAGGAGGTGCTGTTCTTCGTCGTCATCCCGGTGTGCGCGGTGCTGACCCTCGAGGCGGTGCGGACGGTCCGCGGCTGGTCCCTGGGTGACGAGCCATGACCTACACGACGGCGTCGGTGCTCGGCGTGCTCGGGGCGCTCGTGCTGGACCTGGTGGTGCTGCGGACCCGGCTGGTCACCCGCCGCGGCTTCTGGGTCGCCTACGCCATCGTCGTGGGGTTCCAGCTCGTCACCAACGGGGTGCTGACCGGTAGGGACGTGGTGACCTACGCCCCTAAGTCGATCCTGGGCGCTCGGCTGGTCTTCGCCCCCGTCGAGGACCTGCTGTTCGGCTTCAGCCTGGTGCTGCAGACCCTGGCCTGGTGGGTCTTCTGGGGGCGGGTCAGCTCGGGATCAGGCTCGCGACCACGAACCCGGCGACCAGCAGCACGATGAGCGACAGCGCCACCAAGGTGACCACCATCGGGGTGCGGTTGCCGCTGACCGGACCGTGGTTGGGCTCGTCCTCGACGCGACCGGTGGCGCCGGACATCGATCCGGTGGCGGGTGGGGTGTCCTCGGGAGTCGTCACCCTGTCAGGGTGACCGCGGCGCGGCGGGCCGAAACCAGGGCGGGCACGGCGATCCGGGCCCGTCGAGCTCGGCCCACCGAGACGCGCCGCGTCAGCACCGGGAAGTCCTGCCGCTCGATCTCGTTCAGGATCCCGCCGTACAGGGCGAGGGCGGTCTCGACGCACGGGCGGGAGCGCGGGTCCAGCAACCGGATGCCCTGGGCGGCAACGCGGTAGATCTGCCGCGTGCGGGCGATCTCGAAGCGCAGCAGGTCCTTCACCCGGTCGTCGAGCACCCGTCGCTCGAGGTCGGCCCGGGTCAGGCCGAACCGCTCGAGGTCCTCCAGCGGCAGGTACAGGCGCCCGCGGTCGAGGTCCTCGCCGACGTCGCGCAGGAAGTTGGTGAGCTGGAAGGCCACGCCGAGGTCCTCGGCGTACGGCGCCGCGAGGCCGCGCGGGACGACCGGCCGCAGGAGGGGGAGCAGCTGCAGCCCGATCACGGCGGCGGACCCGTGCATGTAGCCGCGCAGGTCCTCGAACGTCGCGTAGGACGTGATCGTCAGGTCGGCGTGCATGGCCGCGAGGAAGTCCCGGACCTGCTGCTCCGGGATGTCCCAGCGCGCCAGCGTGTCCCGGAACGCAGGAGCCACCGGGTGGTCCCAGTCCGGGGTGCCGAGGGCGTGCAGGGCCGCTCGTTTGTCCTCCTCCGAGGCCATCGACGCCAGGTCGTCGACCACCTCGTCGGCCACCCGCGCGAAGGCGTAGAGCGCGTGCACCGCCGGGCGCACGTCGGAGGGGAGCAGCCGGGTCGCGAGGAAGTAGGTCCGGCCGTGCGCCGCGTTGATGTCCCGACAGGCGCGGTAGGACTGCGCGAGGGTCACGGGACCGCCGGTTGCTCGTCGATCACCCGGGCCGTGGCGCGGCGCACCTCGAACGCCGCGAGCGCCGCGGCGAGCAGCAGCGGCGCGCCGTACAGCGGAGGGCGCACGAGGCTGGTGCCGTTGGGGAGCAGGGACAGGCACAGCGCGACCGAGAGCGCGCCCAGCGCCAACGTGACCTTCTCGCCCCCGACGGCAGCGAGCAGGACCAGGCCCCACAGCAGGTACCACGGCTGCACCACGGGGGCCAGCGCCACGACGGCGACCAGTGCGAGCCCCAGCGCGCGAAGGGGGCCGGTGTGGTGCGAGCGCAGGAGCAGGACGAGCGCGAGCACCCCCGCGAGCGCGAGCGCCCCGGCGAACACCAGGCGCACGATCGTGTCGGGGGTGTCGACCAGCCCGAGGCTGTCCAGCACATGGCCCACGCCCAAGCCCAGTCCGGTCGCGGGGGAGAAGATCGACAGGCGGGCGCTCCCGGCGTCCAGCGTGTGCAGCCACCCGTACCCCAGGCCGGTGGCCCACGTCAGGCCGGCGCCGACGGCAGCTGCCGACACCCCCACCACGGCGGCGGCGCGCAGCCGCAGGGGCCAGGTGGGGTAGAGCATGGGCAGAAACCCCAGCGCGGCGATCGCCGGCAGCTTCACCAGGGCTCCGGTCACGATGAGCGCGGTGGCGAGCACGAGACGTCGGTCGGTCGGGGTGCGTCCCACGACGGCCAGCCCGGCGATGAGCAGGCCGATCATGAGCGCGTCGTTGTGCGCACCGCCGACACCGTGGATCAGCACGAACGGGTTGGCCAGCCCCAGCCACAGCGCGCGCTGCGCCGGCACGTCGTGGGCCCTGGCCAGTCGTGGCAGGCCCCACGCGATGAGCAGGAGCCCGGCGACCGCCAGCAGTCGAAGCATGAACAGCGCCGGCACCAGGTGGTCCTGCGACAGCAGCACGACCCGTCCCGACAGCCACAGCCACACCGGGCCGTACGGCGAGGGCGTGAAGCGCCAGATCCCGTCGACGCGCGACGCCCACCGGTCGGTCGGTGAGAAGTCGCCCGGTCCGTAGACGTAGGGGTCGATGTGGTTGGCGACGAGGTTGCCCTGCCCGGCGTAGGCGTAGATGTCACGGCTGAACAGCGGAGGGGCGAGCAGCAGGGGGAGGGACCACAGCGCCGCGACGAGGACCAGTGCCCGCGGAGCCAGCACGGGCAGCTGGAAGCGCAGCTGCCACCAGGACAGGGTCAGCAGGGCGACGCCGAACAGGGCGAGGGCCGCGCAGACCGTGCGGGTGGTGCCGCCGCCCTGCAGCCACTGCAGGTGCAGGGTCTCGGCGATGGCGTCCCGACCGATGTTGGGGACCGCACCTGCACCGATGCCCCCGACCGCGAGCAGCAGGGTGCCGAGGAACCCGCGGACCAGGATCCGACGGGGGACGCCCGTGTCCAGCAGGGACGGGAGGTTCACGCCAGCGACCGGGACCGGTAGGAGCGATCGCGACCGGTGATGCGCTCGGCAGCCAGGCGACCGGACAGCAGCACCATCGGGACGCCGACGCCCGGGGTCGTGCCGGAGCCGCAGAACACGACCCCCTCGACGTGGGGGGCGAGGTTGGTCGGGCGGAACGGACCGGTCTGGCCGAACGTGTGCGCGCTGGAGAACGGCGAGCCGTCCACCATGCCGCGCGCCTCCCAGTCGGCGGGCGTGGTGACGTGCTCGACCTCGATCGCGTCGCCGAACCCGACGTACCCCATGGTCTCGAGCCGCTGTACGACCTCGTCGCGGTAGCGGGGGCCCAGGACGTCCCAGTCCAGCCCGGCGGTCGTGTTCGGCGTCGGCGCGAGGACGTAGTAGGACTGCTTGCCGTCGGGGGCGAGGGAGCCGTCGGTGTGCGTCGGGTTGGAGACGAGGATCGACGGGTCGCCCATGAGCCGGCCACGGTCGATGAGGTCGTCGAAGGTGCTTCGCCACGCGCGCCCGAAGTGGATGTTGTGGTGGGTGGTCTTGGTGTACGTCGCGGACGAGCCCGCGAGCAGCAGGAAGCACGACGGTGACGAGCGCAGGGACCGCACCCGACGCGGAGTGGCGCCCGGCAGCAGGTCGCGGTAGGCCACAGGCAGGTCGGGGTTGAGCACGACCACGTCGGCAGGGACGAAGCCGCGGTCGGTCTCCACACCGACGGCCCGGCGGTGCTCCACGACCACGCGCGTCACGGTCTCGCCGTACCGGAAGGTGACGCCGTGCTTGACGGCGGCGCTCGCGAGCGCGCGCGGGATCGCGTGCATCCCGCCCACCGGCGCGTAGACGCCGGCGACCGAGTCCATGTAGGAGATCACGGCGTAGACCGCGAGGGCGTCGTACGGCGAGAGGCCGGCGTACATCGCCTGGAAGCTCAGCACCCGCTGGGTGCGGGGGTCCTTGAGATAGCTGCCCACCTTTGGCGCGAGCCGCCGGAACGCGCCGGCGGCCACGAGGCGCGCCAGGTTGGGGGTGAGCAGGTCGAGCGGTGAGTCGGTGTTGCGGTCGATGAAGTCGCGCATCTCCCAGCGGTAGAGCGCGCTGACGAAGTCGACGTACCGCTCGTAGCCCCTGGCCTCCTCCGGCCCGCAGACCCGACGTACCTCCTCGGCCATCTCGACCGGGTCACTGCGCACGTCGAGGACCGAGCCGTCGGGGTAGAAGGCGCGGTAGACGGGGTCGAGCGGTGTGAGGGCGAGGTGGTCCTCCATGGCCTCGCCGACGCAGTCGAAGGCGTCGGCGAGCAGGTCCGGCATCGTCAGCACCGTCGGTCCGGTGTCGAAGCGGTAGCCGGCGTCCTCGAGCAGGCCGGCGCGGCCACCGGGAACGGACTCCCGCTCGACGACGGTGACCTCGCGGCCGGCGCCGGCGAGCCGGAGCGCCGCGCTCAGGCCTCCGAGCCCGGCCCCGACGACGACCACGCGGTCGGTCGGGCCAGGGACGGTGCGCACTGGCCGAGCCTACCGACGGGTCACCGTGTCCGACCTCTCAGCAGGAGTCGCGCAGGCTGCGGCGAACACCTCCGGAGGACGTCCCCCGACCGTCCCCCTGAGACTGGAGCCCCATGCCCCGCGCCCGTGTCCTGCTGCTTCCCGCTGCCGCCCTGCTGGTCAGCCCCCTGCTGCTCGCGCCATCCGGTGCTGCCATGACGGCCGCCGCCCCGGTGTTCCGGCAGTACCACGCGCCCGCCGCGCCGCTGGACGTCCGCGGGAACAAGACGAAGGGCGACGCCTCGGGCGAGCCGTCGCTCGGGTTCGACAGCCGCACCGGCGACGTGATGTACATGGCGGAGAAGGCGACCTTCCGCGTCAACGGCTTCGACCTCGGCGCGAACGAGAAGGCCACGTGGACCGACGTCACCGACCCGGTCATCGGCGCGCAGACCTCCGACCCGATCCTCTACACCGACCCCGTGACGCACCGGACGTACGCCAACCAGCTCGAGCTGCAGGGGGGCTCGCTGCAGGCCTACACCGACGACCAGGGCCGCACCTGGACGCACTCGACGATGGGCGGCGGGATCGGCCTGTCCTTCGACCACCAGACGATCGCCGCGGGGCCGCCCGTCAAGGAGGGAAGCGCCTACCCGCCTCCGCTCGTGGGACCGAACTACCTCTACTACTGCACCAACGACCTCTACGCCGCGGATTGCGCCGTCTCCCTCGACGGCGGTCTGAACTTCCTGGTGTCGACGCCGGTCTACACCGGTGAGCTCGCCGGTGGTCCGTGCAGCGCGATCTTCGGCCACATCAAGACCGACCCGCGGACCGGGACGGTCTACCTGCCGCCGAACGGCTGCAACGGCAAGCAGATGATGTTCGTCAGCGAGGACAACACCTTCTCCTGGACCGGCTACACCGTGCCCGGCTCGACCGACGGCGACTCCGGGCACCCGTCGCTCGGTGTCGGGCGTCAGGACGGTGCCGTCTACTACGCCTGGGGCAGTGCCGACGGCACGAAGGGGACCGGCCGCATCCACACCGCGGTGTCGCTCGACCACGGCAAGACCTGGGCGAACCAGCAGGCGCTCGGCGCCGACCTGGGCGTCGTGACCTCCCGCTTCCCGGTCGTCGTGGCGGGGGACAAGGGCCGGGCGGCGGTGGCGTTCCTCGGCGCGAAGGTCGACGGTGACCCGAACAACGCGCCGGACCCGACGGCGCCCAGCGTCAAGGCGTACACCGGTGTGTGGGACCTCTACGTCTCCTACACGCTCGACGGCGGCAAGACCTGGAAGACCTACGACGCGATGCCGACCGACCCGATCCAGCGCGGCCCGGTCTGCACCCGCGGGACCACGTGCCTCGCCGGCCGCAACCTGCTCGACTTCAACGACATGGTGCTCGACGCCGACGGGCACGTGATGCTGGCGCTCGCCGACGGCGCGCTCGCGGCCGGTGACGACTACAGCAAGGACCTCGCCAAGGCGACGATCGTCCGGCAGGTCGGTGGGCCGTCGCTCTACGCCTCGGCGGCTGCGCCCACGGCGCCGGTGGTGCCCGCGGCGCCGGCCGTCCCGAACGTCCCGGCGGTTCCTGCCGCCCCCGCTCCCTCGGGCCCGTTGGCGGCGACGGGTCTCGACGTCACCGGCCCCCTGGCCGGCCTGCTCCTGCTCGGCACCGCCTTCGCCGTACGCCGCCGCCCTGTGCCGCGAACGGATACGCGCGGGTGGTTCTGAGCACCCTTGAGGACCCGCGCGTATCCGTTCGCGCGGGGATCAGCCCTGGGTGACGCCGGCGAGGAGGGCGTCGATGTCGGGGAGGGCGCGGGCGAAGGCGCTGTCGGGTGCGGTGAGGACCACCAGCAACGGGGTGTCGTCCAGGTCGAGCCCCAGCACGCGACTGCGCTGACCCGGCGTCCGGCGGACCGTCACCGTTCCGGCGGGGCTCTCCACCAGCAGCCCTGACCCGCCCACGACGTCGAACCCGGTCGCACCCACGGCGCCCACCACACCCCGGACGGTCCCCGTCGTGCCGGTGCGGTCCCGCAGCACGGCCAGCGCCTCGGCCGAGGTCGCCTCCGGCGGCGTCACGAACGTCACGGTCACCGGTCCGCGCACGAGGTCGAACGCGTCGTCGCCCCGGTGCTCGCTGACCCAGCCAGAGGGCACCGTGAGGCGCAGGGGCGGGACGAAGTCGACGGGGGAGAACGCCTCACCGGCCACCGGCAGTGGACGCGTCCCGACCGGCAGCACGCCGGCGTCGGCGCTCGCGGACGGGAGCACCGACGGGACGCCGCTGTCCACGGGGGCGCCTGGCGCACACCCCGCCAACCCCACGACGAGCAGCAGCCCGACCACCCGACGGCTCACGCCAGGGTCAGGATCTCGGCGCCCGTCTCCGTCACGACCAGGGTGTGCTCGAACTGCGCCGTGCGGCTGCGGTCGGCGGTGACCGCGGTCCACTCGTCGTCCCACATCTCGTGGTGCCAGTCGCCGATGGTGATCATCGGTTCGATGGTGAACGTCATGCCGGGGACCAGCTCGGTGCGCGCCTGCGGGTTGTCGTAGTGGTAGACCTGCGGCTCGCCGTGGAACGCCCGCCCGATGCCGTGCCCCACGAACGCGCGGACCACGCCGTACCCCTGCTCCTCGGCGTAGGACTGGATCGCCTTGCCGATGTCGCGCACCCGACCGCCCGGCTTGACCGCGGCGATCCCGCGCTCGAGGCACTCGCGCGTCACCTCGACCAGGCGGCGGGACTCCTCGTCCACCTCGCCGACGAGGAAGGTCGCGTTGGTGTCGCCGTGGACGCCGTCGAGGTAGATCGTGACGTCGCAGTTCACGATGTCGCCGTCCTTGAGCACGGTCGAGTCGGGGATGCCGTGGCAGATGACCTCGTTCACCGACGTGCACAGCGACTTCGGGAAGCCGTTGTAGCCCAGGGGGGAGGGGTACCCGCCGCGCTCGATGCAGGCGTTGTGCGCGATGGCGTCGAGCTCGTCGGTGGTCACCCCCGGTCGGACGGCGGCACCGACCAGGGCCAGCACCTCCGCTGCGGCTCGCCCCGCGCGGCGCATCTTCTCCAGCGTCTCGGCGTCCTTCGGCGTCGCCGGCTCCCGCACGTCCGGTCGCCCGTGCGCGTCCTGCGTGTACGGCGGTCTCGCGATGTCGGCGGGGACCTCACGGCGTGGGCTCAACCGACCGGGGCGGACGTACTTCTCCGCCTCGCGGGCCGCGGCCTCGCGGGCCGCCTGCTCGGCGGCGACGCGCTCGGGGTTGAGGTCGGCGACGCGGTGGCAGCGCTTGTACTTGCGCCCACTGCCGCAGTGGCAGGTGTCGTTGGCAGCCAGGGAGGGAGCAGTCATGGTGCCCTCATCGTAAGCCGGGAGGTCAGGTCGCGCGACGCGTCGCCGCGATCGCCAGGTCCGTCAGGGCGGTGACCGCCTCCTCCGTCAGGTCCGCACCGCGCAGCGCGGCCAGAGCCGCGGTGGTGCCCTGCTCGATGCGCTCCTCGACCGCCGCCACGGCTCCGGTGTCGACGAGCACCTCGCGCAGACCGGCGACGCCCTCCGCCGTCAGCGCCGGGTTGCCGAGCTCGCGCCGTACGAGCTCGGCCTGTGCGGGGGTGGCGCCTTCCAACGCGAGGGCGACGAGCACGGTCCGCTTGCCCTCGCGCAGGTCGTCGCCCGCCGGCTTGCCCGTGACCTCGGGGTCGCCGAAGACGCCCAGCAGGTCGTCGCGCAGCTGGAACGCCACGCCCAGTGGCATGCCGTAGGCGGTGTAGGTGGCCGTTCGGTCGTGCCCGGCCAGTGCGGCGCCCAGCAGCAGAGGCTCGACGATCGTGTACTTCGCCGACTTCAGCTCCGCGACGCGCAGCGCCGTCGTGACAGTCGGCTCGGGGCGGACCTGCTCGAGCAGGTCGAGGTACTGCCCGCCGGCCAGCTCCGCGCGCATGGTGTCGAAGACCGCGCGGGCCGCGTCGTTGAGGAGCCCGGACGAGGCGAGCAGCTCGTCGGACCAGGACAGCAGCAGGTCGCCGAGCAGGATCGCCGCGCCGGTGCCGAAGGCGGCGCCGTCACCCTGCCAGCCCGAGGACGCGTGCAGCGCGGCGAAGCGCCGGTGCACCGACGGCTTGCCCCGACGGGTGTCGCTGCCGTCCATGACGTCGTCGTGCACGAGCGCCGCCGCCTGGAACAGCTCCAGCGCGCACGCGGCGCGCACCAGGTCGTCGTCGTACGGCGCTCCGGCACCACGAGCCCCCCACACGCAGAACAGCGGTCGAAGGCGCTTCCCACCGGCCAGCAGGTCCGCGGCGGCCTCGTCGAACGCAGCCAGCTCGGGCGCGAGGTCAGTCAGCGGGTGGGCGGCCAGGAAGGTGTCGAGAGCCCGCTGCACCTGCCCTCGGAGCGCGTCGAAGGTGCCGGGAGTGCTCATCGACCTGAGCCTAGGCCGGGGGAGGGCGCAGGGAGCACGGGGAAACGCCGACGTGACCTACGCCCGATGCAGGACCGCCGCCAACGCCGGGAAGTGGTCGAGATGTCCGTATTTCGTGTGATGTGGGGGTGGCGCTGGGACCTCCTGACCGACATGCTGCGTGCACCCCAGCACTGCCTCGCCCAGCCTCCGGAGACCCAGACCGTGTCGCTTCGCCCGCGCCCCGCCCTGTCCGCCAGCGTCCTCGCCGCCACCCTGAGCCTCACCCTCAGCGCAGGTATCGGTGCCGCGCCCCCTGCCTTGGCGGTCGGGGCCAGCCCCACACCGGCCGCGACGTTCGCGCCGGCCGTGCCCCTGTACGACGCCGCGGGCGTCTCGACCAACGGCTCCGAGCCCTCGATCGCCGTCGACAGCCACGACAACGTCTTCGTGAGCGCCCCGGCGGGTGTGCCGACGGGTGGCTGCCCGTTCTGGCAGGTGCACCCCGACGGGACCTACGACTACCGCGGCACGATCGACACCGACCAGGGCAGCGTCGGTGGTGGTGACTGCGACATCAGCACCACGCCGATCGCCGGCAACGCGACCGACGACTCGGTGTCCATCACCAGCCTGTCGCTGGCCAACCTCACCTCGAACGTCACGACGGACGGCGGCAAGACGTTCCGGACCCTCGCCAACTCCGCCAGCCAGCAGGTCTTCGGCGTGGACCGGCAGTGGCAGACCTCCGACCCGAGTCTCGACCGGCACTACCTGACGGTGCACGACCTCGCGCAGTCGAACATCCAGATGAGCGTCTCGACCGACGGTGGCTACCAGTACGTCCAGAACCTCCCGGCCATCAACCCGACCACCAACCGCAAGGCGCTCGCCAGCGGGGTCGTGAGTGTCGGCGCCGTCAGCGGTAGCAACCACTTCGGACCGACCGTCGTCGACCCCAAAACGCACAAGCTCTACATCCCCTTCCTGGCACCACTGGAAGGGTCCAACACCTTTGGGGAGAACACGCTCTACATCTCCATCGGAGACCCCTGCGCCACCGTGCCGTGCGCGGCCGGTGGCCCCGTCGGACCGATCAGCTGGACCACGGTCCAGGCCTACACGGCGGGGTCGAACGTCAACCTGTCCAACGACTTCCCGGTGATCACGATGGACCGGTCCGGCACGCTCTACGCCGCGTTCACCGGCGACGTGACCAAGCCGGCCACGAACGGCACCACGCCGGACTCGAGCCGCATCTTCGTGGTGCACTCGGCGACCCCGGACGTGTCGACGTCCTGGACGGCGGCGCAGGCCGTCGACCCGGGAACGGGCAACGCCAACATCTTCCCGTGGCTCGTCTCGGGCACGCAGGGCAACGTCGGCGTGGCGTGGTACTCCAGCACGCTCGCGGCGAGCACGACCTGCCCGGGTGCGGGGACCAACGCCAACAACCCGGTCAGCGACAACTGCCGCAACCTGTGGAAGGTGTCCTACGCCCAGAGCAGCAACGCTGACAGCGCGTCTCCGACGTGGACCGTCTCGGACGCGTCGGGCCTGATCCACCGCGGCCCCATCTGCAACAAGGGGCTGTCCTGCGCCGCCGGCACCCGCACGCTGCTGGACTTCTTCGACGTGGCGACGGACAGCCAGGGCCGCCCGAACTTCGCGTTCGTCAGCGACACCCGGAGCCTGAACACCGCGGACGTGCAGTACACCCTGCAGTGCACGGGCACGTCGCTGACCGGCGTGACGCTCAACGGCTGCCAGACCGTCAGCACCGGGCCGCTGCCGTGCGCGGCGAACGCCGCCTACACCGACCCGCCGGGCGACGCCAACAACGCCCTCGGGGCCTCGACGCCCACGCCGAGCGACCCGGGCTACGACCTCGTCGGCGGCAACGTCACCTCCACCGCGACGGACATCGTCTTCACCAGCCACCTGAACGACCTCGCCGCGAGCCCGGAGGGTCTCATCGTGGAGACCCACTTCAAGGTCGCCGGCAAGGAGTACTACGCCATGGCGCAGCGGGCGACGCCGGACGGCGTGGAGACCTACGACCTCGGGGACCAGACGGGGACCCAGGGCGGCCGCAAGAGCCTGGGGACGGGCACCGGCAGCTTCGACGACACCACGGACCTGGTCGCCTTCCGCTTCCCGCGCAGCGTCCTGGGCAACATCGCGGACGGCACGCTGATCACCGACGTCATCGTCACCACCCGCCGCGACGGGGTCGTCCTCATCCCCGACGTCGACGTGGCCACCAGCCCGTGCGCCTTCACGGTCGGTGCAGCGGCTCCGGACGTGATCATCCCGGAGGTGCCGTACGCCGCCCTGGTGCCGGTGCTCGGGCTGCTGGCCCTCGGCGGCACGGTGTACCTGCGTCGGCGCCGCGAGACCGCCCGCGCGGCCTAGCGTCCGACGGGAGGGTCAGGAGCCGCGCAGGACCTGCAGCAGCCGGGCGACCCACCGACGGCTCGGGGTGGGGAGCGCGGGTCGTGCGTTCCGGCGTACCACCTCGAGGGTGAGGGGGGTGCTGGCGTTGACGTCGTACGTCGGGCTGGTGGTCTGCGGACCGAGGTTCCACAGCCCTGCACCGGCCGAGCGGTAGCGCACCTGGTCGGCGTAGACCTGCTGGAACCACGCCGCCCGGGCGGCGTCGCCGGCGCCGCGCTCCATGCCGAACTCCTCGGTGATCCACGGCTTGCCCAGTGCGCCTGCGCGCGCGGCGAACGCCGGGAGCGTGACCGTCCGGTCGCCCGCTGAGTAGACGTGGATCGACGCCACGTCGACCTGTGGCAGCGCGAGGATCGTCTGCCAGTCCAGCGTCCGGCTGCTGTCGAGGTAGAGGAAGCCGCCCGTCGTGCGCAGGTGGTTCGGGTCGGCGTCACGCCACTGCTGCAGGGTCCGGGCGAAGAAGCCGGTGACCTGCGCGGTGGTCCAGGAGTTCTTCGCGCTCGGTGGCTCGACCTCCCCCGCGAACGCGACCAGGGCGATCGTCGGGTCGTCGCGGTAGCGGACTCCCGTGGCGGTGTTGCGCCGCGTCGCGACCCAGCGGACGAACGGTCCCCAGTCCGCGGAGTAGGGGTTGAGCCCCCGTTGCTTCAGCAGGTTGCGGTACGTCGAGAGGTCGAGCTCGACCTTCAGCCCCGCCGCCGCGGCCGCCGCGATGACCCGGTCGACACCGGTCCAGCGGACCGCGTCGTACGGCGCCCTGCCGGGGTCGCCCCCGGTGTCGAGGAAGTCCACGACCCGGACCAGGTTGAGCCCGGCGTCGACCGCGGAGCGCGCTGTACCGGCCGGGTCGTCGCGCGCGAACAGAGCCGAGGCGCCGTGCAGCGGGAAGGTGACTGCGCCCAGGCAGAGCTCGGTGCCGCAGGTCCGGACGAACGGCGAGGCCTCCGCGGCGCTCAGGCGGGGGACCGGGCGCGGCAGGGTGGGCGCCCGGGGAGGCGTCACCTGCCCCCCGACGACACTGCGCTGCGCGGGCGGGAGCGCGCGGGGGACGACGGGCACCGCGCCGGCGGTCGGGGGTGGGAGCAGCGGCGCGGTGAGCGCGCAGGCCAACAGCGTGGCTGCGCGCCGACGCCGGGACATGCGTCCAGCCTAGGGCGCTGCAGGCCTCGGCAGGGCCCACAGCCGCCAGCTGGCGTACCCGCTTGCCGCGGGCCACTCGCGCACGAGTGCGCCCCCCGGCAAGCCCCTCTCGTAGAGGTCGGGGTAGGCGGTCACCACCGCGTCGGCGCCCCCGCTCCCGCCGCTGGGGACCAGCAGGTACTGCGCGCCGAAGCGGACCGGGTCGGCGAGGATGCGTTCGAAGTCCTGGTCCGGCGTGATCACGAACGTCGAGGTGCGACGGCTGGCGAGGAGGACGGCGAAGGAGTTGGCCACGTCCGTGACCACCGCGCCGTCGGGCAGGCGCAACCGGTCGATGTCCGCGGCCATCTGCGCACCGAGCTCGAAGCGCCGTCGCTCGTCGATCTCGGCCAGGTTCGCCGTCCGTGGACGAACCACAGCGGTGAGGATCCGCGCCTCCTCTCGCCCCAGCCGTCGGTCGAACAGCGTGTCCACGCTGGTCACGACCGCGGGGGTCACGAGCGCCACGCAGACCAACGCCGCGGCTGACCGGAGGACCAGGCGACGCCCGGCGTGCGCGATCACCACGCCGGCGAGCAGCACCGCCAGCGGGATGACGGCGATCTGGAACCTCAGCCATCCGAACGAGCGGTCCGTCACCGTGGCTGCGGCGTCGAACGTCAGCACGGCGCCCATCGTCGCGACGAGCCCGAGCAGCAGCGGACTGCGGCGCAGGGCTGCCAGCAGCGCCGCGAGGACGAGGACGACGACGGCTGCCGGCTGCAGCCCGACGAGCTGCTCCCCGACGTAGGTCAGACGGGCGGAGGTCGTGGTCCCGATGACCGCCTCGATGAACTCGCGCTGCGCGCCGACCTGGGCGGTGTTGCCGTACTGCGACGACAGGGTCGGGAACCACTGGTTGACGATCACCTTCGACAGCACGGCCCACAGCCCGAAGGCGAACAGGAACGGCAGCCCGACGACGGCGGCGTCCGCCACAGCAGCGGTCCGGCGGACGAGCCACGGCCCGGGGGTGCGCCAGAGCGTCACCAGCACCACCAGGATGATCACCGCGGCACCGGAGGCCATCGCCTCGTACCGCGTGAGGTAACCCAGCGCCAGCGCTCCGCCCGTGACCACGAGAGCCTGCGGCGAGCCGTCCCGCAGCCAGCGCAGCAGCCAGCGCGCCGCGAGCAGGGTGAAGCACAGCAGCGGCGCCTCGCTCATGCCGTTCGTGGCGTAGACGACGATCATCGGGTGTGCGGCGAACGCGAGCGTCAGCAGCCAGCGCGGAAGCCGGCCGACCCCGAGGTCGGCGAGGACACCCCGCACCAGCGCCACCGCGGCAGCCATGAACAGCGCGCTCTCGATCGCGGCGGGGAAACCGGTCGCGAAGGCCGTGGGAAACACCCCGCGCAGCGGGACGAACGGCACGATGAGCAGGCTGGGCAGGGGGTTCCAGACGAAGCCGATCGCCGCCAGGTGCGGGTCGCGGCTGGACAGGACGTACTGCGCGTTCGCCACCCGCGACAGCGCGTCGCCCCACAGGGCATGACGCTCGAGGACCAGGTACGCGGCGATGGTCAGGTAGGTGAGGGCCGCGAGCGCGAACGTGCCCCGTCCCTCCGTCACCCGACGGCGCGTCGGTGCGATCACGACCGGCGGCGCGAGCTCAGACAGCGACACGGACCCGCTCCGGCGAAGGCGTCTCGGGGTCGTCCTCGTGCAGGCCGTGCGTGGTCTTCTCCCAGTGGGAGGGGTTGCGGAACAGCTGCCAGAAGGCCTTGTAGGCGGCGACGCTCATCATCACCCAGTACAGCGGTGAGAGCAGGGCAGCGACGGCCAGCGAGGGCCGTCGCGCCAGCTGCACCGACAGCAGGCTCAGGTAGGCGATGAGCAGGTTCCCGACCGCCCAGCACAGCAGCGCCGGGTAGTAGACCGGCCCCGGGAACACCGCGGTGATGCGTTCCGACGTGGTCACGAACCACAGCAGCGTCAGGGCCCAGAACACCGGGTTCAGCAGCGCGAGAAGCGGCGTACCGCCGATGAACAGGTTGACGTGCAGGAAGCCGGTCCAGCCGAGCTCGCGCCGGAGCTGGCGCGGGTGGCGCAGGTGCACCAGCCAGGTCTGGAGGTAGCCCTTCTGCCAGCGGGAGCGCTGCCTGGCCCAGTTCACGAAGTCGCTGGTCGCCTCCTCGAGGGTCACCGAGTCGAGGACACCGCAGCGGTAGCCCATCCGGGCGAGCCGGATCCCGAGGTCGGCGTCCTCGGTCACGTTGAACGGGTCCCATCCGCCGGCCCGTTCGAGGGCCTCGCGGCGCAGGTGGTTGCTGGTCCCCCCGAGCGGGATCGGTGCGTTGCTCGACGAGAGCCCGGGCAGGAAGAAGCGGAACCACGACAGGTACTCCGCCTCGAACCAGCGGGTGATGATGTTCTGGTCGGCGTTGTAGTAGGCGAGCGAGGCCTGCAGGCAGACGAGCTCCGTGTCGGCGCGGGCGAACGCCACGGCTGCCCGGCGCAGCTGCAGCGGCTCGGGGCGGTCCTCGGCGTCGTAGATCGTCACGAGCGAGCCCTCGGCCAGGCACAGCCCGACGTTGACCGCCTTGGGCTTGGTGCGCGGCTCCGACTCCGGGACGACGACCACCGTGATGTGCTGTGGCGGGTCGGCGTGGTGGACCGCGTCGAGGGTGTCGAGGTCGTCGTGCTCGATGAGCAGCTTCACGTCCAGGCGGGACGGGGGGTACTCCAGGGCGGTGATGTCGCGCACCAGCCGCGCGATGACCTCGGGCTCCCGGTACGCCGGGATGAGCACGGTGTAGACCGGCAGCGCCTCGTCCGGCACCGCACGGGCCTGTTCGTCGGTCACCGTGTGCAGCACGCTGGAGCGCAACGACCGGCGGAACAGCACCACCCGGTACACGAGGATCGCGGCGTAGAGGTACGTCGCGAGGCCCACCAGCACGATCGCGGTCACCCGGGCGTCCAGCACGAGCCCGAGGGCCAGGAGCACGGCGACGGCCACGAGAGCCCGGCGCTGGCGACCTGTGGCGGTCACGGACGCGCTGAACTGCGGCTGCTCGTTCCGCAGCCCGTCCACGCTGCGGGAGATCACCCGCTCGGCGTGGGCCCCCTCCAGGACCACGACGCGCGCCCGCGGCAACGAGCGCTGCCGGACCGGTCGCGGCTGGCGGGCGCGGTGCAGCAGGCGGTCGTAGAGGCGCCGTGAGGCGGAGCGGAGCACAGCGTCCGGCCGGTCAGGAGGACGCGACGTCGGTCGCGCGGGCGCTCACCAGCGCCTTGGCGAAGGACGTGACGAAGACGCGTGCGGTGTCGAGCTCGGTGGCGGCAGCGCTGGTGGCCTGCGGGACGTAGCCACTGCTCACGCCACGGACCGGGTCGGTGCGGACCTCGGGGCCGCTCGTCGTGCCGGTCACACTGCTCGGCACGAGAAGGGCGACCCGCTCGTAGCGGGTGCCGCCGGTGCTCTTCACCGGCCAGATCCAGTAGACGACGCTCCAGCGCAGGTGCTGCTTGTCACTGGTGTAGGTGAGCAGGTTCCCGGTCACGCCGCTGCCGAGGGCGAAGGTCCGCCGACCGGTGACGGCGTACCCGTGGAAGCGATAGCAGGCCTCGATGCCGTAGTCGCTGAAGCGGCTCAGGGTGCTCGTCGAGACGACGTCGGCGGTGACGGTCCGCGCTCCGCCGGAGTAGGCGTAGCGGTCCCAGGTGGAGTCGCCGCCGAAGAACCGGCGGGCCCACGGGTAGGCCGCGACCTTCCCCCCGGCGAACCCGGGGACGACGGCCGGCGCGGTGGCGAAGGAGGTGAGTCGGGCGGACCCGAGGTCGCCGGCGACGAGCTGGTAGTCCTTCATCCCGGCGTTCGCGACACCGAGCAGCAGGCTGGTGCTGAGCAGCAGCGCGCCGGCCGCCCCGAGCCGCGGGACGGCGATCCGGTGGTGCGGCACAGCCACACCGGAGGGCTTGGCGCCGCTGACCGGCAGGGACAGGCCCAGCGGACGGAGCGTCAGGACCATGACGACGATCCCGACGGAGAACAGCAGCATCCCGATGACGGGGTGCAGGCCGTCGATGGCGACGCTCTCTCCCCAGGTCTGGCCCGCCCAGAAGATGATCAGCAACCGGGCGATGTTGAGGCCCCAGATGAGGAGCATGCCGCCGGTCAGCCACAGGGCCTTCACCCACCGCCGCCCCTGGACCAGGCTGGTGAACGCGACGCCGACGAGCAGGAAGCCGACGACGCCGTTGACCCCCGAGCACGAGGACGCCACCGACACCACGAACGGGTGCCCGTCGTGGGTGATGGCGAACAGCGACCCGTCGGAGCCGGCGGTCGGCGTGGCGACGGGGACGACCTGGAGGGCCCGGGTGAGGGCCGACACGGTCAGGGTCGTGAAGCCGTCGAGCCACCGGCTCAGGAACGCGGTGTAGGGCAGGGGCCAGGCCAGCAGCAGGAAGCCGATCGGCAGACGGACCCGCCACAGCGCCCGGACCCCGAAGACCAGGGTCACCACGCCGGCGACGAAGAAGGGCAGGCTCAGCAGGTCGATGCGCCAGATCCAGTACGTCGTGGACAGTCGCTCGGGCAGGGCCCAGAGCAGCAGGCCGGCGATGACGAGGAACGGCAGGCCGACGACGTAGTCGATCTCGCGGTCGTGGATGGCCGGCTCGCCCGGTTCCGGACGGGCCCGCAGCAGACCGAGGCCGAGGGCGATGAGGGGCACCAGCCCGAGGTAGGCCAGCGGGGTGTCCAGCCCGAGCGCGCGGGCGAGGGTCAGCAGCGAGTAGTGGTAGGCCGCGCCGATGACCGACAGGGCCAGAGCAAGGCGCAGGGCGAAGGAGTGCTCGTGCGCCCACCGCTGCACCTTCGGCGGGGGAGCCCAGCGCAGGCCGCGCGGCGCGCTGAACGAGGTCACGGGGGCTCCGCAGGTTCGCTGGGGTGGACACGCGGGGGCGTGCACCCTCCCACTTCGCGGTCGGCGACCGGACTCCTGCCGCACAGCCGGATAACCTCTCTCGCATGCCCGGACCCGCGATCGCCCAGATGCTGGCCGCGGGCCGTCGTACGTTCTCGTTCGAGTTCTTCCCTGCCAAGACCCCCGACGGGGAGCGGCAGCTCTGGCAGGCCCTCCGCGAGCTCGAGTCCCTGAGGCCCGACTTCGTCTCGGTGACCTACGGCGCGGGGGGCTCCACGCGCGCGACGACCGTGGCGATGACCGAGCGGATCGCGACCGAGACCACGCTGACGCCCCTCGGTCACCTCACCGCCGTCAACCACTCGGTCGCGGAGCTGCGGCAGATCGTCGGGCAGTACGCCGCGGCGGGGGTGCGCAACGTCCTGGCGCTGCGGGGCGACCCTCCCGGCGACCCGCAGGCCGACTGGGTGCCGCATCCCGAGGGCTTCGCGTACGCCGGGGAGCTGGTCGAGCTGCTCAAGGCGAGCGGTGACTTCTCGGTCGGGGTGGCGGCGTTCCCGGACAAGCACCCGCGCTCACCCGACCTCGACGCGGACGTGGAGTTCTTCGTCCGCAAGTGCCGCGCCGGCGCGGACTTCGCGATCACCCAGTTCTTCTTCGGGGTCGAGGACTACCTGCGGCTGCGCGATCGGGTGGCGGCCTCGGGCTGCGACGTCCCGATCATCCCGGGGATCATGCCGGTGACCAACGTCGCGAGCATCGAGCGGATGGCTCAGCTGTCCGGGGCGGCGCTCCCGACGTGGCTGACCGACCGGCTGCACGCCGTCGCGGACGACCCGCAGGCGGTGCGCGACGTCGGTGTGGAGGTCGCCACCGACCTGTCGCAGCGGCTGCTCGACGAGGGCGCGCCCGGTCTGCACTTCATCACCCTCAACCGCTCGACCGCGACGCGTGAGATCTGGCAGCGCCTCGGGCTCTCGGCCCAGGTCGGGGGGCAGGCCTGATGCGCCTCGGCCACCGGGTCCGGACCTCGGCCTCACCCGCGCAGGTCTGGTCGGTGCTCGGGGTCCCGTCGTGCTGGCCGCAGTTCGACGTGTTCCTGTCGCTCGTCAAGGCTCGGCCCGGTCCGGCGTACGCCGGTCAGCACCTCGTCGGCATCTCGCGGTGGACCTCGCTCGCGATCCCGCTCGACGTGCTGGAGGTCGACCCCGAGCGCCGGCTCGTGCTGCGGGTGCGCACCGCGCCTGCCGTGACCGAGGAGCTCACCTTCACCCTCACACCCACGACGCGGGGCGGCACGGTCATCACCGTGGGGCTGGTGGTCGACGGCCTGCTGGCCCGTCCCGCCGTACCCCTGCTCTGGTTGGCGAACGGACTCAACGCGCGGGTCCTCGCAGCCCGCACGCACCAGCTCGCCCGGTCGGCTCGCCGGGCGGCGTGAGCCCTCGCAGCAGGGCGGAGCACGTCGCCGTCTGGGAGCAGCTGCACGGCGTGCCCGCCTCCGGTCTGGTGGCCCGCTGGCTGGGCCTGCTGCACACCCCGGCCACCTGGCTACGGGTCCCCCCGTCGACCCTGACCGCAGCGGCCGTCGCGGTGGCTGCGCTCGCGCTGGCCGTGCCGGCGCCGGTTGCCGCGGCCCTGGTCGTGCTGAGCGCGGTGCTGGACGGGCTGGACGGGGCGGTCGCCGTCGTGCACGACCGGGTGACCCGGCTCGGTGCCGTGCTGGACGCGGTGGGGGACCGGGTCTGCGACGGCCTGTTCCTCGCAGCGCTGGTGCTGGCGGGTGCTCCGCTGTGGCTCGCAGTCGCCACGGGTGTCGGCGTGCTCCTGCTGGAGCTCACGCGCGTGGCCGTACGTCGACCGGTGACGGTCACGGTGGGGGAGCGGCCCACTCGGGTGCTGTGCATCGCCCCGGGGCTTCTGCTCACTCCGGTAGCGGGTGCTCCGACGGCCGCCCTGGGACTTCTCGGGGTGCTGACGCTCGTCGCGCTGGTGCAGCTCGCCCGCGCCCTCACCCACCCGTCCCGATGAGGTCGGTCACGATCTGCGCGGACAGCAGCACCAGCGGCAGGCCGCCGCCGGGGTGCGCGGACCCGCCGACGAGGAACAGGCCGGGGACGGGGGAGCGGTTCGCCGGGCGCAGGAACGCCGCACGTGCGCCGTTGCTGGAGCTGCCGTAGATCGCGCCGCCCACCGCACCGGTCCGGTCCTGCAGGTCGGCGGGGGTCAAGACCTCGCGCCAGCGGACGCGCGGCGTCAGGCCTCGCGCGGCGAGCCGCTCGAGGACGCGGTCGGCGTACGCCTCGGCGACGCCTGCTGCCCGCCAGTCGTGCGGTCCGTGTCGGGGCGCGTTGACGAGCACCGACCAGGCAGCGCTGCCCGGCGGTGCGCTGTCCGGCGGTGCGGTCAGGGACAGGGTCGGGTCCGGCACGGGGACGCCCGCGGCGATGGCGTCGTGCTCGGCGTCGGGGTCGGCGCTGAACAAGACGGTGTGGTGCGCCACCTCCGGCGGGTCGTCGACAGCGAGCAGGACGACGAAGCCGGCCAGCGACGGCGTGGTGCGGGCCAGGCGCTGGCTCGCGGTCCGGCTGCGGACCAGGTCGCCGTAGAGGTGCGCGGCGTCGGCATTCGCGACCACGAGGTCGGCCGGCACCACCTCGCCGGACGCGAGGGTCACCCCGTCGACGGGGTCGTGGACGCGGCCGACCCGCGCGTTACACCGCACCCGCACGCCCAGGTCCGTGCAGCGCTCGAGCAGGGCGTCGGCGATGCGCCGCAGCCCGCCCTCGACGTACCAACCGCCGAAGGCGAGCTCGGCGTGGGGGACCGCAGCGAGTGCTGCGGGAGCACGCCGCGGGTCGGAGCCGGTGTAGGTCGCGTAGCGGTCGACCAGCACCTGCAGCCGCGGGTCGGTGAGGTACTGGCGGGCGAGGGCGGACAGGGACCGGTGCGGCGCGAGGGTCCGCACGTCGCCCGGTCGGGTCGCGGCCAGCCGGGTCAGGGTCCGCCAGCCCTCCAGCGGGGAGGTGAGGAACGGCCCGTCGGAGGCGGCCCAGATGCGCGCGGCGCGCTCGGCGAACGCGAGCCACTCGGCGCCACTGCCCGGGCTCAGCGCCTCGCAGCGTGCCGCCAGCGCGGCGCGGTCGTCGGTCGTCTCCAGGACGGTGTCGTCCGCGAACACCAGGCGGGAGATCGGGTCCAGCCGGCGCAGGACCAGCGAGGCGGGCCACCCGCCGGTGTCCTCGAAGACCGCGCGCAGCACGTGCGGCAGGGTGAGCAGGGTCGGGCCGGTGTCGAAGCGGAAGCCGTCCCGACGGCGCTCGGCCAGCTTTCCCCCGACGGTGTCGGCCGCCTCCAGCACGGTCACCGCGTGACCGGCCCGGGCCAGTCGGGCGGCAGCGGCGAGCCCGCCGACGCCCGCGCCGACGACGACGACGCGGCTCACACCGGTCGTCCCTTCCACGTGAGGGCGCCGCGCCGCGCGAGGACCCGGGCGCGCGCGTCGAGGGCGACGTACGCCGCGACGGACAGCGGGTGGGTGAGCGACGCGAGCACCGGCCCGCCCGTGCGGCGGGCGGACACCACGCGTCCCGTCACCCCGAGCAGGTACGCCGACCGCCGGTGCCGACCGAGCAGCGGAGCGAGGTACAGCCCGATGAGGAGCACGGGCAGCAGGGGCGACGTGGTGGGGAGGGACTTCGTGTAGCCGTCGGCGAGCGCGCGCCACCCGCCGTACATGCACGTGGTGGCCAGGTCAGTGCCGTCCGCGACCCCCCCACGACCACCGACGCGCTTGACCGCCCGCAGCAGGCCGATGTCCTCGACGACCTGCGTGCGGACGGCGGCGTGCCCACCGGCCCGGTCGTAGACCTCGCGTCGTACGGCGAGCAGCTGGCCGTTGGCGGCCGACATCGACGCCCACCGGGGGGACTCGGCCAGGCGCAGCGGCAGGAAGGTCAGCCACGACCACTGGAGCAACGGCTGCACCAGCCAGGTCGCTCCGGGGGCGAGCTGCCGCGGGTAGGGGCTGACCAGGTCGAGCCCGTCGTCCAGCAGCCCGACGGTGGCGGCGAGGGCGCCGGGGGCGAGGACCACGTCGGCGTCGACGAAGACCAGGACGGTCGAGCGGGGATCGGCGGCGTCGGCGAGCTGCTGGCACGCGAAGGGCTTTCCGAGCCAGCCGGCCGGCGGCGGTGCACCGGTGAGCACGGTGACCCCCTCCACAGAGCGCGCGACTGCCGCGGTGCCGTCGGTCGAGCCGTCGTCGAGCAGGAGCACCTCGTGCGCGCCCTGCGCGACCAGCGACTGCAGGCACGCGCCGACCTGGTGCGCCTCGTCCCGTGCCGGGACCAGCACGCTGACCTGGTGTCCGAGCGAGGCGGACCTGGGACGGCGCAGCAGGCGGCCGTTCCACCAGGTGTGCACGGCGAGCAGCGCGAGCAGCGCCCTCACGCCGACACCGGCGCTCGCGTGCGCAGCAGCGGGACGACGACGGCGCCCAGGGCGAGGCCGCCGACCACGGCGACCCCTGGTCGGCCGAAGAACACGACGTTGGCCAGCACGGACGAGGCCCAGGTCCACCCGAGCAGCACCAGCGGGATCCGGTCATCGGTCGGCGCGCGGTCCGGGAGGCGGCCCAGGGCGGTCATCAGCAGCAGCGACACCACGGCCCACCCGGCCACGTTCGACACCGGGATGAGCCCGCTCGTTCCCGGTACCGCGTGCTGGACGTCGAGCCAGCGCCAGTGACCGGCGTCGACCATCTGCGGGTCGAGGAACAGGTCCCAGGCGGTGAGTGCTGCGGCGCCGATCGGCACGGGGTGACCGAGCCGCCGGCCGGCGAGCAGGCACGGGTAGGCGAACATGGCCCAGGCCAGGGGGACGACGGCCGGGACGCCGAGCACCAGGGGGCCGAGGGTCGTCGAGTAGGTGTAGTCACCGAACGGCAGTCCCGTGGCCACGCCGACCGCCTCCACCGCGAGGGCGACGGTCACGGTGGCCAGCAGGTACGACGACGCCCACGCCGGGCCGCGGGTGGCGGTGGCGTGGGCGAGGGTCGTGGCGAGGAAGGCGAGGACGGTCAGGACCGTGAGCAGGTCGCGGGGCCGTCCGTCGAGCAGGGGGTAGAGCACCTGCAGCCCGACCGTGAGGCCGGCGAGCAGACGGGTCAGCACGAGGCTGACCCTACGGCGAGTCAGCCGCGGCGCTGGGCGGCGATCAGGTCGCCGACCTCCCGGCCCTGCGCGCCCGCGAGAGCCCGCTCGAACGCGCGGTTGTCGCGGCGCTCGTGATGCAGCGCGGCGACGGCGCTGCGGGTGCGGGCCCACACCCCCGGGCGGACCGGTCCGGCCGGCGGCAGGTCCGAGGCGAGGACCGGGCCGAGCAGCGACGACAGGTCGCCGGCGGGCCGACCCGCTGGGCGGCGGCGCAGTGCGGTGGTGGTCATGGATGCTCCTCGGGGGCGGCTGGGCGTGCACCTCTACTTTCGGCACCCAGTGCCAGTGTTAACCACCCTCGGCGCTGTGATCTCCGCCACGCCGGTCACACCGGGGACCCCGGGTCACGTGGGTCGCAGGGCGCCGCGCAGCCGGCGCACCGCGTCGGTGAGCGCCGTGCGGGCGGCCGGGCCGTACTCGGCGAACCAGTCGGCGGACTCCTCGACCAGGTCGTCGTAGGCCTCGCCGAGGTCCTCGCCACCGAGCGCGCGCCCGGCCACCGGGTCGTCGTACAGCAGGTGCCAGAGCTCGCTGACCTCGGCGAGGTCCGGCTCGGGCGAGCCCGAGGACAGCCAGCCGCCGAGGTCCAGGTCCACCTCGTCGGGCAGGTCGTCGTGCAGGTCGAGGCCGTGCTCCTGGGCGTGGTGCTCGAGTCCGGCGCGGCTCGCGAACACGAGAACCGCGTGGCCCGGGCCGCGCAGCAGCAGGTCGGTCTCCGTCTCGTCGTCGACCACCCACCCGGCGTGCCAGCGGTGGTCACCGTCGACGAGCAGGACCTCGTAGAGCTCAGGCACGGGGGCTCCTCCTTCGTGGGGCTCGGGTCCAGCGAGGGGTGTGGTCCTCGAGCGCGCTGCGGGCCGCCGACCGACCGCTCGCCCCGAACACTCCACCACCAGGGTGCGTGGACGCACCGCACAGGTACAGCCCCGGCGTACCTGGGACGCGGTAGCGCGACAGGGTGGGGGACGGCCGCCAGCTGAACATCTGGTCCAGCCCCATCTCCAGGTGCATCACCTGGCCACGGGGCAGCCCCAGCTCGCGCTCGAGGTCCTCGGGGGTCTGGACGTGCACCTGCTCGATGAGGTCGCTGAAGCCCGGAGCCGCCCGTTCGACGGCGGCCACCAGCGTGGCGGCCTCGCGCTCGCGGATGTCTCCCCAGCGCTCGCCGTTCGCCAGGGCGTAGGGGTGCCACTGGCCCCAGACCGTCACGACGTGCCTGCCCGGCGGGGCCAGGGTGTCGTCGAAGGCGCTGTGCGTCAGGACGAGAGCGGCCGGCTCGGTCGGCGGGAGGCCGGCGTTCCACTCGCCGTGCGCGCGCCGCAGGAACTGGCGCGACGGCGCGAGCAGCTGCATGGCGCGGTAGGTCTGCTCGGTCGCTCCCGGGTACGCCGGCAGGCCCGTCGTCGCGAGTCGCACCACCATGCCGATGCCGTTGCCGACCCGCACCGAGCGGCGCAGCGGCTCCAGGTGCGGCGACTGCGCGAGCTCGAGGGTGGTCAGGACGTGACAGGCCCCGACGACCACGTCCGCCGGGAGGTGCTCGCCGCTGTCGGTGAGCACACCGCTGACCCGGTCACCTGTCGTGGTGATCCGGGCAGCGCCGTCCCCGAGACGGACGCTCCCGCCGTACGACGCCAGCCGGGCGGCGAGGGCGTCGGAGAGCCGCCCGCTGCCCCCCACCGGGTGCCCTGGAGCCCGGTGGTGCAGGACGGTGTTCCAGCCGACGAGGTCGGCGGTGGCGGGTTCGTGGGTCGGTGGGCCGGACTGCGACCCCAGCCAGGCGAGAGCGGTCTTGAGCCGCTCGTCGTCGAAGAGGCTGTCGAGCAGGCTGTCGGCGCTGGTGAGGAACTGCCGGGACAGCTCGAGTCCCGACAGGCCGGTGCCGCGGCCGGCGCCCCAGATCGCCTTGCCCAGACGACCTGGTGTCGGGGGCCCCTGGAAGGCGTCGAAGACCTTGGTGTTGCGCTGCCCCCAGTCCAGGACGAACGCGCGGTAGGCGTCGGCGTCCCGGCTCCCGCACAGCGCCTCGATGGACGCGCAGGTGGCGTCGAGGTCCACGTGGAAGGTCAGGTTGCCGTCGGGGAACGGCGCGAAGCCCCAGGGGTCGAGGTCCTGGTAGACCAGCCCCACCTGCGCGAGCTCGAGGTCCTCGACGATGCCGGTGTGCCGGACCATGACGTGCGCGCTCGAGCCCCGGTCGACCCGGTAGCCGGGCCAGCGCTCGACGGTGCTCACCGCGCCGCCGAGGACGGTGTCGCGCTCGACGACCTGCACGTCCACGCCGGCGCGGGCGAGGTAGCAGGCCGCGACCAGCCCGTTGTGGCCGGCGCCGACCACGACGGCGCGGCGCAGCGGAGGGGTCACAGGCGCAGACCGAGGACGGCGAACACTCGGGGGTCGCCGGGGAACACCAGGCCGCGGACCAGGTCGGTCCAGCCGCCCGCGCGGTAGAAGCGGCGGGCCCGGGTGTCCCGGTCGGGCGTGGTGAGCAGCGCCGTGGGGGCCGACGTCTGGGCGAGCAGGTCGGTCAGCAGGGTGCGCCCGACCCCGGTGCCGTGCAGGGCGGGTCGGACGTGCAGCTCGCAGACCTCGAAGGAGCCGTCGAGCCACTCGCTGACCTCGACGTCGGCCAGGGTGGAGGCCAACGCCTCGCGCACCTGGTCGTGCCACCACTGTCCCCGCTGTCCGAGGTAGCCGTAGGCGATCCCGACGAGCTGGTCTCCCTGCAGCGCCGCGCGTGCCTGCAGGCCGTGGCGGGTGAGGTGGCCGGACAGCACCGATCGTCGGCTCCGCGCGGTCGACCACGAAACCTCCATGGCCTCGGCGTAGACCTCGAGCACCTCGTCGCCGTGCCGGCCGAGCTCTGCGCCGTCCCAGCTCGCGAACGTCACCGTCATGCCAGCGGCTCCACGCCGTCGATCGTCCCCTCGACGGCATCGATGGCCAGACGGGCGAACAGCTCCTCGACGTACCACCCGCGCGCGCGGGTGTCGCGCACGGCGGCGACGTGCGCGGGCGCCTGGGTGGCGAAGGCGCGCAGCGCCGCGACGTCGTCCCACAGGCTGAAGGTCCCCTGCAGACCGACGGGTGCCTCGCCGACGGCCAGGGACAGGCGCAGGCCCGGTGACCCGTGCAGCGCCGCCTCGACACCGGGCACGGCGCGCCAGAACTCCCTGGCGCGCCGCGGGTTCAGACGCGCACGGGTCAGGGCGGCCACCGGCCCGGCGTACGGCGAGGGGGCGGGTCGACCGAACGGCTCGTGCCCGCGCCACCGACCAGTGCTCACCATCGGCCGCAGGGACAACCGGCAGCGCTCGGTGGCGAAGCGCTCCCACGCGCGGGCGACCGGGTCGGGGCCCGGTGTCGCCCAGCAGGTCACCTTGACCCACCGGGTGAGGTCGGCCTCGGTCACCCCGAAGCCCCGGCCGGTGCCCAGGAGGGTCGCGAACCGGACCCCGGGTGTCCGTCGCGCGCGGACGCGGTCCATGCTGATGCGGGCGAGGGCACGCGGCACCGCCCCCGGAGCGATCCGCCAGACGTCAACGGTGACGAGGGCAGGGACGGCTTCCACCCGACAAGCCTGTCACGCGGTCGGGAAGAGCAGCGCGAACCAGGAGGTTGGACCACCCGTGGACTGGGAGAAGCGCGCGCCCGAGGTGGCGGCAGAGCTCGAGTGGGCCTCGGCCCAGCAGGTGCTGGCCTGGGCGGTGGAGACCTTCGGCGACCGGTTCTGCCTGTCGTCGTCGATGTCCGACGCGGTCCTGCCGTCGCTCGCGGCGGCGGTCAAGCCCGGCATCGACGTGGTGTTCCTCGACACCGGTTACCACTTCCCCGAGACGATCGGCACCCGTGACGCGATCGACTTCACCTACAAGGTGAACGTCCGGACCATCCTGCCGCTGACGACGGTCGCGGAGCAGGACGCGCTCGAGGGGCCGGAATTGTGGCGCCGCGACCCCGACCGCTGCTGCGCGATGCGCAAGGTGGAGCCGCTGGCCCGGGCCCTGTCGGAGTACGACGCCTACGCCTCCGGTGTCCGTCGCGACGAGTCGCCGTCGCGGGCGGGCACTCCGGTCGTTCAGTGGGACGCCGCGCGCGGCAAGGTGAAGGTCAACCCGCTGGTGCGGTGGAGCCAGTCGGACGTGGACGTCTACGCCGACGAGATGGGCATCCTGGTGAACCCGCTGGTCGACGACGGCTACCCCTCCATCGGCTGCCGCCCGTGCACGCACCGCGTCGCGCCGGGGGACGACCCCCGCGCCGGCCGGTGGCAGGGCTCGCAGAAGACCGAGTGCGGCCTGCACGTCTGACCGATCAGCAGGTGCGGTACAGGTAGTGCCGGCGCAGGGGACTTCCCTCGGGCACCCGCGGGTGGTCGAACTCCCGCTCTCGCCGCATGCCCAGACGCTCCATGACGGCCCACGAGCGGGTGTTGCTGACCGCGGTCCAGCTCGCCACCGTGCCGGTGCCAGCGAGTCCGACGTCGAGGGCCGCCCGCGCCGCCTCGGTCGCGTAGCCGTGGCCCCACGCCCAGCGGGCCAGCCGCCACGCCACCTCGAGCTCCTGGCGTCCGAGCAGCTCCGACCACCGCAGACCGGTGAAGCCGGCGAACCGGCCCTCCACGTCGACCGCCCACAGGCCGTACCCGTGCGCGGCGAAGTGCCGGTCGACCTCGTCCGCCCAGGTATCGGCCTGCACGCGGGTCAGCGGGGCGGGGAAGTGCTCCATGACGACCGGGTCGGCGCAGAGCGCAGCGAACGGCTCCCGGTCCTCGGGGCGCCAACGACGCAGCAGCAGGCGCTCGGTGCGCAGCGCGTCGCGACCGTCCATCAGTCCCTCCCGGTCGTCCCCTTGAACCGGACCTCGAAGACCCGCAGGCAGTCCTCGCAGCGCCACTGCGCGTGCTCGGTCAGCTCCCCCCACGGGCGCAGGGACGTCTCGCCGCAGTACGGGCAGTACGCCGGGGCCGCCCGCTCGCTCACGTGAGCTGGTGCTCCTGCGCCCGTCGCGCCCACGTTGCGAAGCGCTCGCCCTCGCCCCTGTCGGCCAGGTAGGTCCGCAGCAGCCGCTCGACGTAGTCGGCCGCGCCGTCGGCGGTGACCTTGAGCCCGCGCTCCTTGCGGCCGAACCCGGCGTCCTCGCCGAGGCGGCCGCCAAGGTGCACCTGGAAGCCCTCCTCGCCGGCGACGATCGAGCCTTTGAGCCCGATGTCCGCGGTCTGGAACCGCGCACAGGAGTTGGGGCAGCCGTTGACGTTGATGGTCAGCGGCTCGTCGAAGTCGGGCAGCCGCCGCTCGAGCTCGGTGTAGAGGTCGACGCCACGCGCCTTGGTCTCCACGATCGCGAGCTTGCAGAACTCCAGACCGGTGCACGCCATCAGGCCGCGGCGGAAGGGGGTGGGCCGCACGCGCAGGTCCTCCGCCTCGAGCGCAGCCACGACGTGGTCGACGCCCTCCGCCGGGACATCCAGCAGCACCAGGCCCTGTTGCGCGGTCGTGGCGACCCGCCCCCCGCCGTACTGCTCGGAGAGGTCGGCGATGCGGGTGAGCTGGGAGCCGGAGGTGCGGCCCGCGCGTGCGACGGTCCCGACGTAGAACCGCCCGTCCTTCTGCGGGTGCACACCGACGTGGTCGCGGTCGGGGTGCGGGGGAGCGGCGGGGGCCGGACCGTCAGGCAGGGCACAGGTGAGGTACTCCTTCTCGAGCACCTCCCGGAACCGCTCGGTCCCCCAGTCGGCGAGCAGGAACTTCAAGCGGGCGTGCGTGCGGGAGCGGCGGTAGCCGTAGTCGCGGAAGACGCTGATGACGCCCTCCCACACCTCCGCCGCGCGCGAGGGCTCGACGAACGCACCCAGGCGCTGACCGAGCTTGGGGTTGGTCGACAGGCCACCGCCCACCCACAGGTCGTAGCCCGCGCCGAGATCGGGGTGCACGACGCCGACGAGCGAGATGTCGTTGATCTCGTGGTTGGTGCAGTGGGTGGCGCAGCCGCTGATCGAGCTCTTGAACTTGCGCGGCAGGTTCGCGAACTCGGGGTCACCGAGGTAGGTCTGCACGACCTCTCGGATGCTGCCCGACGCGTCGAGGACCTCGTCGGCGTCCACTCCTGCGAGCGGGCAGCCGATGATGACCCGCGGGCTGTCCCCGCACGCCTCGGTCGTCGACAGGCCGACGGCCTCGAGCCGGTCCCAGATCTCCGGGACGTCCTCGATGCGGATCCAGTGCAGCTGCACGTTCTGCCGGTCGGTCACGTCGGCGACGTCCCGCCCGAACTCCGTCGCGAGGTCGCCGATGACCCGGAGCTGCTGCGCTGTGAGCTGCCCGCCGTCGATGCGCACGCGCAGCATGAAGTACGGCGCCTCGAGCTGCTCCGGCTCGAGGATCGCCGTCTTGCCGCCGGGGATGCCTTGGGCGCGCTGGGTGTAGAGCCCGAACCAGCGCAGCCGGCTGCGCAGGTCGGCCCCGTCGATGCTCTCGAAACCGTTCTTGCTGTAGATGTCGAGGACGCGCTGCTTCACGCTCAGCGGCGCGGCGTCCTTCTTGACCTGCTCGTTCGGGTTGAGCGGCTCGCGGTACCCGAGTGCCCACTGTCCCTGTCCACGCCTCGCGGGCATGTTGCTCTCCTGATGGTCGTGCGGCGGATGGCTGTCGGCTCAGGGACGGCGACAGGCCGCGCTGGTGACCCGCAGCAGGTCGATGTGCCGACGCGACACCAGAAGGGGGCTCACCCCTCCAGCGTGGCACAGCGACCGCCCGGACCCGGCGCGGCGTCGTGGTTGTGACCTGCGTCTCCTAGTCGATCAGTAGGAAAAGGTGGGGGAGGTGTGCCATGCTCCTCGACGTGACCGTCCGCGCCCTCGCTGTGCCCGTGCCCCTCGTGGCGCGGTTGCACGTCGACCTGCAGCGCGTGACGAGCGCGGCCTGTCCGAGCTGAGAGAACCCGCCCCCGGCGCACCCGCTGCCGGACCCTCTCTCGCCGGAAGGCCCCGTCATGCCCGTCCCCCTGCGCCTGCGCGCGCTCGTCGCCCTTGCCCCGCTGCTCCTGCTCGCCGGGTGCGGCTCCGGTGGAGCCCGCGCCGCGGCGGACGCGCCGCTGCGCCTGGGCTACTTCGCCACCATCACCCAGGCCACCGCGGTGTACGGCGTCGCGCACGGTGACTTCCAGCAGGCGCTCGGCACCACGCGCCTGAAGACCGCGGTGTTCCAGGCCGGTCCCGCGGCGATCGAGGCCTTGCGCGGTGGGTCGCTCGACGCGGCCTTCGTCGGTCCGAACCCTGCCATCAACGGCTTCGCGCAGACCGACGGCCGCCTGCTGCGCATCGTCGCCGGGACCACGAGCGGTGGCGCCTCGCTGGTCGTCCGACCCGGCATCACCGACGTCCCGGGCCTGGCGGGCAAGAAGATCGCCACGCCGCAGCTCGGCAACACCCAGGACGTCGCGGCGAAGTCGCTCCTGCGCGAGAAGGGGATCGACGTCACCGTCATCAACCAGGACAACAGCCAGACCCTGGCCCTGTTCACCGCCGGCCAGCTCGACGGCGCGTGGGTGCCGGAGCCGTGGGCCTCGCGCCTGATCCTCGAGGGCAAGGGCCACGAGCTGCTCGACGAGCGCAGCCTGTGGCCGGACGGCGGCTTCGTCACCGCCCAGCTCGTCGTGCGCCAGGCCTACCTGGCCGCCCACCCGCAGCAGGTCACCGCGCTGCTGCGGGGCCTGCTCGCCACGACGAGGACGGTGGCGACCAAGACGCCTGCCGTCCAGGCGCAGGTCAACGAGGCGCTCAAGGGGCTCACCGGCAAGGCGCTTGCTCCGCAGGTGGTGACCGCCGCCTTCGCGCACCTGACACCGACGGTCGACCCCGTCGCGTCGTCGCTCGCGACCAGTGCCCGGCACGCACAGGAGGTCGGGCTGCTCAAGCCCGTGGACCTCCGCGGCATCTACGACCTCCGCCTGCTCAACGCCCTCCTCACGGCCACCGGCACACCTGCCGTGGCCGACGCCGGACTCGGAGTCTCCCCATGACCGTTCTCGACACCGTCCTTCGTCGTACGCCCGAAGGGCTGCTGCCGCAGGGCGCGGCGATCCGGCTCGACGGTCTCACCAAGCGCTTCGGGCGAGGACCGGTCGTGCTCGACGACGTCTCGCTCGAGGTCGCCCCCGGCGAGTTCGTGTGCCTGCTCGGCGCCAGCGGCTGCGGCAAGTCGACCCTGCTCAACCTGGTCGCCGGGCTCGACCAGCCCACGGCCGGCACGGTCAGCGTGCCGGGACACCGTCCGTCGTTGATGTTCCAAGAGCCGGCTCTGCTGCCCTGGCTCACGGCGGCAGAGAACGTCGAGCTCGCCCTTCGGCTGCGCGGGGTCGGCCGGCGCGAACGCCGGGAGGAGGCGCAACGGCTGCTCGACGTCGTCCGCCTCGCCGGCGCGGGGGACAAGCGCCCGCACGAGCTGTCGGGCGGCATGCGGCAGCGCGTCGCCCTGGCGCGGGCGCTGGCGCAGGACTCGAAGGTGCTGCTCATGGACGAGCCCTTCGCGGCGCTCGACGCCATCACCCGTGACGTGCTGCACGACGAGCTCACCCGCATCAGCCAGGAGGTCGGCGCCACGGTGCTGTTCGTGACGCACAACGTGCGCGAGGCCGTCCGGCTGGGTGACCGCGTCGTGCTGCTGTCCTCGCGACCGGGTCGGGTGGTGCAGGAGTTCGCCGTCGACATCGCCCAGCCGCGGCGCATCGAGTCACCGGAGGTCGCCGCGCTCTCGGTCGAGATCACCGAGCACCTGCGCGACGAGATCCGCCGGCACGCCGCGCGGGTCGTCGCATGACCGTCCCCGTGCGCGAGCGGCTCGACGCCCAGGCCGAGCTCGGCGCCGGCCTCGACGCCCTCGAGACCGGACCGGTCGAGCCGCACGCGTCCCGGTGGCGCCGGGCCCTGTCGGCGGTGCTGCCGCCGCTGGTCGCGCTGGTGTCGGTGCTCGTCGTCTGGCAGGTCGTTCACGTGACCCGCGACCCGCAGAACCTCCCGGGGCCCGGTGCCGTCTGGGACTCCGTGCACGAGCAGTGGGCGGCGGGGCGGCTGCCCGAGGCGATCGCGACGAGCCTGCAGCGGGGCATCCTCGGCTTCCTCGTCTCGGCCGCCGTCGCCACTCCCGTCGGGCTGCTGCTCGCCCGGGTGTCCCTGCTGCGCAAGGCCGTTCGCCCCCTCGTCACCGGACTGCAGTCGTTGCCGTCGGTCGCCTGGGTGCCGGCGGCGGTGCTGTGGTTCGGCCTGGACCAGAGCGCGCTGTACTTCGTCATCCTCATGGGGGCCATCCCGTCGATCGTCAACGGCACGATCAGCGGGCTCGACCAGGTCCCGCCGCTGTTCGCCCGCGTCGGGCACGTCCTCGGCGCCCGTGGGCTCACCCTGGCGCGGCACGTGCTGCTGCCCGCCGCGCTCCCGGGCTACCTGGGCGGCCTCAAGCAGGGCTGGGCGTTCTCGTGGCGCTCGCTGATGGCCGCCGAGCTCATCGTCAGCTCCGGCGACCTCGGACTGGGGCTCGGTCAGGTCCTCGACCAGTCGCGGACCCTCGGTGACCTGCCGGGTGTCCTGGCGGGGATCTTGGCCATCCTCCTCGTGGGCATCGCCGTCGACCTGCTGTTCTTCAGTCCGCTCGAGCGGCGGGTGCTCCGTCGCCGCGGGCTGCAGCCCGCGACCTGAGAGGCTGTCCGGCGTGACCACGCCGTACCCGCTGCACCTGGACCTGCGCGGTCGTCGGGTGCTCGTCGTCGGCGCCGGACCGGTCGGCGTACGGCGGGCTCGTGGCCTCGCCGAAGCAGGTGCCGTCGTCACCGTCGTCGCCCTCGACGCCCCGCCCGACCTGGCCCTGCCGGTCGAGCTGCGCGCCTTCGACATCGCCGACGTCGAGGGGATGTGGCTGGTGCACGCCTGCACCGGGGTGGTGGACGACCTGGTCGCCGAGTCGTGCGAGGCACGCGGGATCTGGTGCGTCCGCGCCGATGACGCTGCCCTGTCCCGCGCGTGGGTGCCTGCCGTGGCGAGGCACGACGACGTCGTGGTGTCGGTGACCGCGGGGCGAGACCCGCGGCGCGCGGTGGCGCTGCGCGACGCCCTCGCTCTCGCGCTGACCACCGGGTCGCTGCCCCTTCGTCGGGCGCGTCCAGGTGTGGGTTCCGTGGCGCTGGTGGGCGGGGGACCGGGAAGCCCCGGCCTGCTCACCGTGCGGGGCGCCCAGCTGCTGGCCCAGGCGGACGTCGTGGTGCGGGACCGCCTCGCCGTCGACGTCGCGCTCCCCGACGGCGTCGAGGTGCTCGAGACCGGAAAGGACCCCCGCGGGACCTCGTGGAGCCAGGCGGACATCAACGACCTGCTCGTCGCGAGGGCAGCGTCCGGTCAGCGCGTGGTGCGGCTCAAGGGCGGCGACGTGCACCTGTTCGCGCGCGGCATCGAGGAGGTCGCGGCGTGCGTCGCCGCGGGGGTCGCCGTGGAGGTGGTCCCCGGCGTCAGCAGCGCCTTGGCCGCCCCCACGTTCGCCGGGATCCCCGTCACCGCACGTGGTCTGACGCAGAGCGTGTCGGTCGTCAGCGCCCACCTCCCGCCTGGCGCCGAGGGCTCGACGGTCGACTGGGGCGCGCTCGCACAGCTCGGCGGGACGATCGTGCTGCTCATGGCGGTGGAGCGGTTGGCCACGTGCGCCGAGGCACTGGTCGCCGGGGGGCTGCCCCGCACGACACCGGTCGCCGTCGTACGCGACGGGACCCTGGCGACGCAGGAGGTCGTCGTGTCGACGTTGGCGGACGTCGCTGCGGACGCCGGGCACCTCACGTCCCCCGCCGTCGTCGTCGTCGGCGAGGTCGTCGCCGCGCGGGTCACACCATGAGTGTCCTGCTGGGGGTGGCGCACGGTTCCCGCGACCAGGGCTCGCAGCAGGTGGTGCGTGACCTGCTGGTGCTCGCCGCTGCCCAGCGCCCGGGGCTGCGCGCCGAGGCGGCGTACGTCGACAACGCCTCGCCGTCGATCCGGTCCGCCCTGGCCCGCCTGGCGGAGGAGGGGGAGCGCGACGTCACCGTCGTCCCCCTGCTGCTCGGTGCGGCCTCGCACTCCAAGACCGACGTCGCGGCCTCCGTGCAGGCCGGGCGCTTCGCCCACCCGGGGATGACGCTGCGCTACGGCCGGCCCCTCGGCCCCCACCCCGTCGTCGTGGACGTCTTGGCCCGCCGACTGGCGGAAGCCGGCGCCGCGGGACTGCCGGTCCTGCTGGTCGCCGGCGGCTCGCTCGACCCGGACGCGAACGCGGGGGTCGCGGCGACGGCCCGGCTGCTCTGGGAGGGGCGTGCGTTCCCCACCGTCGACTACGCCTTCGTGTCGGCGACCGGGCCCTCGGTGTCCGACGCGGTGGAGCGCCTCGCCGCGCAGGGCGTCGGACGGTTCGCCCTGTCGCGGTACTTCCTCGGACCGGGCTACCTGCCGGACAAGGCTCTCGCCCTCGCCACCGCCGGTGGGGCCGACGTCGTCGTCACGGACGTGCTGGGCGTCAGCGACGGCCTGGCTGCGCTCGTCCTCGGGCGGTACGACGAGGCGCGCGCCGGTGACATCCGCATGAACTGCGACGCGTGCCTCTACCGCGTGCCGTACGCCGGCCGCGAGCAGTCGATCGGTCTGCCGCAGGTCCCGCACGACCACCCCGACGACGCCACGCTCAGCTGAGCGAGCCCAGGTCGTCGGGGACGTCGACCGCGTGCTGCTGCAGGAGCGCGAGGGGGATCGCCTCGAGGGCGCGCCGGTGCGTGCTGGCGAGCACCACCGGCGCCGCGGCGCCGTCCCGGTGAGCCTGCAGCCAGCGCACCGCCACGACGCACCAGCGGTCGCCGGGCACCAACCCGGGGAAGCCGTAGGCCGGCAGAGGTGAGCTCAGGTCGTTGCCCACGGACTTCTGGTGGGCGAGGAACTCCGGCGTCATGACCGCGCAGACGGTGTGCGAGCCGACGTCCTCCGGTCCGGTGCTGCAGCACCCGTCGCGGTAGAAGCCGGTCACCGGATCGGTGCCGCACGGCTCGAGCGGGCCGCCGAGCACGTTGAGGTCCACGCGCACGAGTCTTGCAGCCGCCGGGAAGGCTGAGAGCCCCCGTCTCGCGACGGGGGCTCTCAGGTGGTGCGGGTCGTGCAAGCTCAGGGGGACCCTGGGCTAGTCACCACTACAGGGGACGGACGTTCTCCGCCTGCGGGCCCTTCTGGCCCTGGGTGATGTCGAACTGGACGCGCTGGTTCTCGTCCAGGGACTTGTAGCCCTCAGTCGCGATCGCGCTGAAGTGGCAGAACACGTCGGCACCGCCGCCGTCCTGGGCGATGAACCCGAAGCCCTTCTCCGCGTTGAACCACTTCACTGTGCCTTCGGCCATGATTTTTCCTTAACTGTTGTGCGCAGGACGCGTGTGCGTTCCCACGGGCTGACGCTGCTCGGGCTCCGACGGACCCGCAAAATGCGAGAACGCCAGCGCTCTGTCCGGAGACAGGACCGCGGGCGTTCGAGAACGAGCGAGCAAGGCAACGACAACCACCGACAACAGTACGGGTCGCGAGGGCCTTGTGGGGGATTTGGGCGCAGGAGATTTCCTGGCGGCTCTGACGGCCCCCCCCGCTTGACCCCCGCCTGAGCCCCGCCTGACCCCCGCCTGAGCTGCGCCGACTGACCGGCGCGGGCGCCGTCGTCCCGAGCTCGACATCGACCTGCTGACCCTTGCGCAGTCGGTGTGGTTCCTGCGCTGGGCCTGCGGCGGCTGAGCCTGCTCGGGATCAGCTCGCCTGGCTGACGCTGCTCATGTTGAAGTCGGGGATCCGCAGCGCGGGCGCCTTGGCCCAGCTGAAGTAGTCGCTCCACTCCCGCGGCAGGGTCGGCACGGACAGTCCCGACTCGCTGATGCGCCCGAGCAGCCCCACCGGCGACTCGTTCCACCGGAAGTTCGTCACCGAGCCCACGACCTCTCCGTCTTCGACCAGGTAGACGCCGTCGCGGGTCAGTCCGGTGAGCAGCAGCGTCTGCGGGTCGACGACCCGGATGTACCACAGGCAGGTCAGGAGCAGCCCACGGTCGGTGGAGGCCACCAGCTCGTCTGTCGTCCTCACCCCGCCCCCGTCCACCAGCAGGTTGTCGACGTACGGCGTGAGCGCTGACCCGGACTGGGCCGCCGAGCTGCGGGTCTGCGTCAGCGCCTCGAGCCGACCGTCCCGGACCCAGTCGGTGGGCCCGAGGTCGAGGCCGTTGTCGAAGACGCTGACCTCGTCGGAGGACCCACCCGCGACGACGAACGGCGTGACGCCCATGCCCGGGGCAAAGGGGTCGCTGCGGATCGAGAAGCCCTGTGGTGCGAGGGCTTCTCCCACCCGCGTCTGACCGCCGGGCTTGCTGAAGACGGTCCGCCCCTCGGCCGCGTTCCGCCCGGAGGCGGTCCAGTGCGCGTAGACCAGCAGGTCCGACACCGCGCTCGGCGGCAGGATCGTCTCGTAGCGCCCGGCAGGGACGTCCACCTGCCGAGCGGTCCAGGACAGGCGGCGCCGCAGCTCGGCGTCGTGACCGGGGACAGACACGTCCGTCCAGTCGCGCGTGTGCTGCCCGACCCACGACGACCCGCCCGGCTGGTCGTTCTTGGCGGTGAGCTCGACGTAGCCCCGCGGCTGGACGTGCCGCCGGCGCAGGCCGGTGGAGGAGCCGAGCCAGGTCGTCGTGAGGCTGTGCGACGCGTACCCGAAGTGCCGCAGCCCGTCGGACTGCCCGGCGCGGAACGCCTCCCCGAGATCAGCGGCGACCTGGGCGAAGACGGCGGTCGTGGTGGTCTCGGCGGGGTCGGACCAGTCGGCCGCCTGGTCCCCGTCCACGAGCGGCGCGTAGTCCTCGGCAGGTGCGGCCTCGCGCGCTGCCGCCTCGCTGGCGCGGACCAGCCCCTCCAGGTCGTCGAGGACCGAGGCACTGCGGACACCGACGGACTCGCCGTACAGGCTGATGACGGTGAGGGACCGCTCGAGGTGGGACCCGTTGGTGGTCAGGGTGTTCGTCGCCCAGCGCAGGTCGACGCTGCTGCTCTCGGACAGGATGACGACGCACCCGTCGGCGCGCGACAGCGCCAGCACCTGCTCGACGAGCGCGCTCATGAACCTGCCTCCCGCACGGTGTTGAGGATGTTCACGCCACGGAACAGCGCGGACGGGCAGCCGTGCGAGACGGCCGCCGTCTGCGAGGGCTGGGCCTTGCCGCAGTTGAAGGCGCCCCCGAGCACGTAGGTCTGCGGACCGCCCACGGCCTCCATCGACCCCCAGAACTCCGTGGTCGTGGCCTGGTAGGCGACGTCCCGCAGCTGACCGACCAGCCGGCCGCCGCGGATCTCGTAGAAGCGCTGCCCGGTGAACTGGAAGTTGTAGCGCTGCATGTCGATCGACCAGGACTTGTCACCGACGACGTAGATACCCCTCTCGACGCCGGCGATGAGCTCCTCGGTCGAGGGGCCGTGGGCTGCGGGCTGCAGGGAGACGTTGGGCATGCGCTGCACGGGGACCCGGTGCGGACCGTCGGCGTAGGCGCAGCCGTTGCTGCGGCTCACCCCCAGGACCGCGGCGTTCTGCAGGGCCATGCGACGGTCGAGCTGGTAGCCGACCAGCGTGCCGCCCCTGATGATGTCCCACTCCTGTGCGGCGACGCCCTCGTCGTCCCAGCCGACCGTCGACAGGCCGTGCGGGGTGTGCCGGTCGCCCGTCACGTGCATCAGGTCGGTGCCGTAGCGCAGCGAGCCGAGCTGGTCGAGCGTCGCGAAGCTCGTCCCGGCATAGGCGGCCTCGTAGCCGAGCGCCCGGTCGAGCTCGGTCGCGTGCCCGATCGACTCGTGGATCGTCAGCCACAGGTTGCTGGGGTCGATGACCAGGTCGTAGCGCCCGGGCTCGACGCTGCTGGCCTTGGCCTTCTGCACCAGCAGATCGGGCATCTCGGCCAGCTCGGCGTCCCAGTCGTAGCGGCCGTCGGTGAGGTACTCCCAGCCGCGGCCCACCGGCGCGGCAAGGGTGCGCATGGTCTCGAAGCCGCCGCCCGGGTCGACGCGCGTACCGGTCAGCTGGGGGAGGATCCGCACCCGTTGCTGGGTGGTCGTCGTACCGGCGCTGTCGGCGTAGAACTTGCCCTCCATCGCCTGCTGCAGCGACACGTCCACGTGGTCGACGTCGTCCTGGACGAGCAGCCGCCGGCTCCACGCCTCGAACAGCGCGACCTTGTCCGCGGTCGGTACGCCGAACGGGTCGACGTCGTACGCCGACACCCACGTCCCGTCGTACGTCGGTTCCGGCGCGAGCTCGACCGGCTGGCTGTTCAGGGGACGAGCCACCTTCGCCAGGGCCACCGCCTCACGGGCCAGCCGTGCTGCCTCGTCGGGAGTGACGTCCAGACCGGACGCGAACCCCCAGGTGCCGTCGTGGACGACCCGGACGGCCAGGCCCACGTTGACGTCGTCCGACAGGCTCTGCAGCCTCCCGTCGCGCATCGACAGGTCCTGGTGGCGCAGGCGCTCGACCCGCAGGTCGGCGTGGGTCGCGCCGGCGTCCCGGGCGGCCTGCAGGGCTGCGTCGGCAGCTGCGCGCAGGGGCAGGGCCAGGAACGCCTCGTCAATGTCTCGGTCGCTGTCTCGGTCGCTGTCGTGGCTCACCCGCGGAAGCCTAGAGGCCGGGACCGGACCGGAGGTCCCGCTGTCCTGCCCGCGGCACCCGGGACCGGATAGCCACTTAGGACGGTTCTGCCAGTGGATCATGCATTGAGGGGGTATCTGTGCCGACGGGAAGGCATGACCGCATCCGGGGCTCTTGTCGGCAGCGCGTCGACAGCGCGCCCGCAGACGGCGGACCAGGCCCCGGACCTGGCTCAGACGCTGCAGATGGTGGCGGACACCATCGTCGAGTCACTCGGCTTCGAGGTCGCCGTGATCAACCTGCTCGAGCGGCCGACCGACGCGACCATGCGGGTTATCGCGGTGTCCGGGCCGCCGGACGTGCGGGACCTGCTGCTGGGCACGGCGCAGTCGACGCGCGGTTGGGACCAGCTGCTCGCGACCAGTGAGCAGTGGGGACGGCTGCGGTTCCTCGACCACCGCGACGCGGTACCGGACCCTGATGGCGTCGTGTCGTGGATCCCCGACATCCCCGTCTCGGACGACCCGGACGCCTGGCACCCCGAGGACGCGCTGTTCGCGCCGCTGCTGTCCCGGTCGGGGACGCCGCTGGGGATGCTCTCGGTCGACGTCCCGCGCGACGGGCGCCGTCCGGGCCCGTCGACGCTGCACGCGCTCGAGGCCTTCGCCGTGACCGCAGCCCTGGCCATCGAGCACGCTCGGCTGGCGCACGAGAGCCAGGTCAACCAGCAGCGCTTCCAGGCCGTCTTCGAGCGCAGCCCGATCCCGATCGGTCTGCTGGGCACCGAGTCCACGTTCGAGTACGTCAACCAGGCGTTCTGCCGGTTCCTGCGCCGTCGGCCGGAGGAGCTGGTGGGGGCGAGCCCGCTCACCTACACCCACCCCGAGGACGTCGGGCTGAGTGCCCCGGCCTCTGCGCGGCTGCGGCACGCGATCCCCTGGCCGCGCGGTGGTGATCCCGAGCCGATCGAGAAGCGCTACGTGCACCCCGACGGGACCGTCGTGTGGGGACGGCTGCACCTGACCGCGCTCGACCACGACAGTTCTCCGGGCGTGCTGCTGGCGCAGATCGAGGACATCACCGAGCGCAAGCGGGCCGAGCAGCTGTTGCTGCAGCAGGCGCACTTCGACAGCCTGACGCGACTGCCGAACCGCCCGCAGATCATGCAGCGGCTCGAGCAGGCCGTCGACGCCGACGCGCGCGCCGGCACCATGACCGCGGTCTTCTTCTGCGACCTCGACGGGCTCAAGCTCGTCAACGACGGTCACGGGCACGCAGTCGGTGACGCCTACCTCACCGCCATCGCAGGACGGCTCGCCAAGAGCGTGCGCTCCCAGGACGTCGTCGGGCGGCTCGGCGGCGACGAGTTCGTCGTCCTGCTCAGCGGGCTGCGCACCCCCACCGAGGCGATCGGTCTGGCCGGCCGGGTCCTCGAGGGGGTGCAGCAGCCTCTCGTGCTGTCGGGCATCGCCTTCGCGCCCACGATGTCGGTCGGCATCGCCTACGGCCGCGGCCCGGCCACCACCGCCGACCAGCTCCTCGCCCAGGCGGACACCGCGATGTACGGCGCCAAGAGCGCCGGCCGGGGCGGCTGGTCGGTCTTCGACCCCACCATGGGCGGCTCGCCCGCCAGTCAGCTGCAGCTGCGGCACGACGTCGGACTCGCGCTGTCACGCGGAGAGTTCGTCCTGCACTACCAACCCATCGTCGGTCTGCCCGACGGCCTGGCTCGAGGGCACGAGGCCCTCCTGCGCTGGCAGCACCCGCGGCTGGGTCTGCTCGTCCCGGCGCAGTTCCTCGACGTGGTGCTGGGGAGCGAGCACGAGGCGGAGGTCACGGACTGGGTGATCCGCCAGGCGTGTGCCGACACGGTCCGGCGCCCTGGACCGCCCGGGCTCGTCACCGTGAACGTGAGCTCCTCGCAGATCTGCCGCGAGGACCTGCCCGCCGTCGTCGTCGCAGCGCTCACCGACAGCGGCTTGAGCCCGTGCCAGCTGGTCCTGGAGCTCACCGAGGACCGCTTGCTCACCCGGGCCGACGGTCCGGAGCGGCTCGAGGCACTGCGGGCGCTGGGCATCTCCATCGCCCTCGACGACTTCGGGTCGGGCTACTCAGGACTGGGCTACCTGCAACGGTTCCCGAGCATGGACATCGTCAAGCTCGACCGCTGCTTCATTGCCGGGCTCGGCCGGGACGCGGTCAGCGAGCACCTGATCCGGGCCATGCGCCAGTTCACCGACGCGTGCGGTCTGCGGCTGGTGGCCGAGGGTGTGGAGACCGCAGAGCAGGCCGAGCTGCTGCGTGAGCTGGGCGTCGTCTACCTGCAGGGCTACCACTTCGGCCGGCCGGAGCCGTTCGTCGACGCGCGCTAGAACCAGCTCGGGTCCATGTCCAGGGTGGTCCGGTCGAGGCTTGCCACCAGGTCGAGCAGCGGTCCGGTCTTCGGCAGCTCCCAGGCGAAGAAGTACTGCGCCGCTGCCCGCTTGCCGTCGTAGAAGGCGCCCTCCTTGCCGAGGGCGGCGACGACCTGCTCGAGCCACATCCACGCGATCACCGTGTGCCCGACCGCCTCGAGGTACGGCGTCGCGTTGGCCAGCGACAGAGCCACATCGCCTGCGCCCCAGACCTTCTGGGTCACCTCGACGATGCGCGCCACCGCTGCGCGCAACTGCCCGGCGTACGGCTCGGGGGCCCTGGCGCAGGTGGCCTCGATCGTCTCGGCGAGCAGGGCGAGGCCGGCGCCGCCCTGCATGACGACCTTGCGCCCGAGCAGGTCGAGGGCCTGGATGCCGTGGGTCCCCTCGTGGATCGGGTTGAGGCGGTTGTCGCGGTAGAGCTGCTCGACGGGGTACTCCCGGGTGTAGCCGTAGCCGCCGAGCACCTGGATCGCGAGGCTGTTGGCCTCCAGGCACCACTGGCTCGGCCACGACTTGGCGATCGGCGTGAGCATCTCGAGCAGCAGGTGGGCGCGCTCGCTGTCGTCGCCGGTCTTCTCCTCGTCGACGAGCAGCCCGCAGTACAGGTTGAGCGCGAGAGCGCCTTCGACGTAGGACTTCTGGGCGAGCAGCATCCGTCGCACGTCGGCGTGCTCGATGATCGGCACCATGGGCGTGGTCGGGTCCTTGGCGGTGCGCCCCTGCGGTCGGCTCCGGGCGTACTCCAGCGAGTGCAGGTAGCCGCTGTAGCCCAGGCAGGTCGCGCCGAGCCCGACGCCGATGCGCGCCTCGTTCATCATGTGGAACATGTAGGGCAGGCCGCGGTTCTCCTCGCCCACGAGGTAGCCGACGGCGTCCTCGAACGACAGCGCCGTGTTGACGGTCCCGCGGTAGCCCATCTTGTGGTTGAGCCCCATGAGGGCGACGCCGTTGCGGGTGCCGTCAGGCATCAGCCGCGGGACCACGAACAGGGAGATCCCCTTGGCCCCCGGGGGAGATCCCGGCACCTTGGCCAGGACGAGGTGGACGATGTTCTCCGACAGGTCGTGCTCGCCGGCGCTGATCCACATCTTGCTGCCGGTGACCCGGTAGGTCCCGTCCGGCTGCGGCTCGGCGCGGGTGGTGATGTCGGCGAGGCTGCTCCCGGCCTGCGGCTCGGACAGGCACATCGTGCCGTAGTAGCGACCCTCGACCATCGGCTTCACCCACGTGTCGACCATCTCCGGTGACCCGTGCGCGAGCAGCAGGTTGGCGTTGGCGATGGTGAGGAACGGGTAGCTCGCCGTCCCGACGTTCGCCGCCTGGAACCAGCCCAGCAGCACCTGCGTGAGCACGGCAGGCAGCTGCATCCCACCGACCTCGTGGTCCATGCCGGCGCCGATGAGGCCGCTGTCGGCGTACTTGCGCAGGGCGGGGGCGACCTCGTCGTGCAGAACGACCTTGCCGTCCACGAACTGCGGTTCGTCGCTGTCGTTGCGCCGGTTGTGCGGCGCGAAGTCCTTCGTGGCGATCTGCTCGGCGAGGTCCATGACGGCGTCGAAGGTCTCGCGGCTGTGCTCGGCGAAGCGGGGGCGCGCCGTCAGCCTCTCGACGTCGAGCCACTCGTAGAGCAGGAAGTCGAGGTCGCGACGGGACAGCAGGAGCGAGGCCATGTCCTCAGGCTAAGACGTGCCTGGCTCCGTCATCAGCGGGCGACGTAGACGCCGTTGCGGGACTCACCGCCGGTGAGGGGATTCGGGAACGGGACCAGATGCCCTGTCACGTCGGAGAAGACAGTCCGCAGCGTGATGAGGAACTGCTCGTCCGGCGGGTCGTCGGACCACAGCGCGAACACCCCGCCCGGGTGCAGCCGGTCCTTCACCCGCTGGAGACCTGAGGTCGTGTAGAAGGGCGCGTGGCTGTCGTGCAGGACGTGCGAGGGAGAGTGGTCGATGTCGAGCAGCACCGCGTGCGACAACGGCAGGTCCCCGGCGGCGGTGAGGGCGAAGAAGTCGCCGTGCAGGAACGAGCACCGCGGGTCGGTGACCAGCGGGGGGCTCAACGGCAGCAACTGGCGCTGATGCCAGTCGATGACCGGTGCGAGGTACTCCACGACCTGGACGCTGCGGACCCGCGCGTCGGCCAGGGCGGCACCCGCGGTGTAGGCGAGACCCAGCCCGCCGACCACGACGTCGAGGTCCGTGCCGTCGACCGCCGCGAGGCCGTGGGTCGCGAGCGCCACCTCGGCGACGGTGAACAGGCTCGACATGAGGAACTCCTCGCCGAGCTTCACCTCGTACACGTCGGTCTTCAGCTGTGGGTCCAGCCGCCGGCGCAGGCTGATCTCGCCGATCGGGGACTCCTGGAAGTCGATCTCCTCGAAGCGCCTGCTCATCTGGACGACCTCCCTCCTCTGGTGCACGCGCGCGACGCCCGACCGTCAGCCTCGCACGCTCACGCGCGGGTCGGTGGGTGGGTGGAGGCGTGCACCAGGGGAGGGAAGTCGGGTCAGAACAGGAGGGCTCCGACGGTGCGGGCCTCGAGGTCGAGCAGCCAGCGCTTGGCGTGCAGCCCGCCTGCGTAGCCGACGAGGGACCCGTCCGCACCGATGACCCGGTGGCACGGCGTGACGATCGCGTTGGGGTTGGCGCCGTTGGCCAGGCCGACGGCGCGGGAGGTGGCGGCGGGGTCCTCGCCGAGACGTGTGGCGATCTCGCCGTACGAGCAGGTGGTGCCGTAGGGGACCGTCCGCAGGGCGGCCCAGACGCGCAGCTGGAAGGCGCTGCCGCGCTCGTCGAGCGGTAGGTCGAGGTCCTGGAGCTCCCCGCCGAGGTACGCGTGCAGCTGCGTGCGGGCCTCGGGCAGGCAGTGCGCGGCGGGGTCGTGGGGGACGTCGGTGGTCGCCGGGACGCCCTTGCTCTCGGGAAGGTGCACCTGCACCAGGCCCTGCTCGGACGCCACGAGCAGCAGCTCACCCAGCGGGCTGGGGACGGTCGCGCTGCGCAGTCCCGGCTCCTGCTCCACATCTGCCCCTTGACGACGTGTCGGTGAGGAGGTCTACTGTGGGTGTTGTTCGAACAGGAGTTCGACTCTGGTCTCGGACACCCGGTGGGCCTCACGGCTCGTCGGTGGACGGTACCTCCGCCCGATGACAGGTGTCCTCGACCCGCACCTGTCACCGGGCGCCAGGTAGCGAGCCGCCGGTCCGGCGGGAGCGTGGGGAAGCGCTGCTGCTGGACCGGTGGCCCGTCCGTGCCGGCTCCCTTCCCCACGGCGCACCTCGGTGACCACAGCCACCTGCCTCGACGGAAGGAGCACGCGCATGACCCGACGACACCTCGACCCCGTGGAGGTCCGCACCCGGGTGGAGGCCAGCGGTCCGGTGCCCGACCAGTTCCTGTGGCGCGGCCGGCTCTACTGCGTCCGCGAGGTGCTCGCCCGCTGGACCGAGTCCGGCTCCTGGTGGCGAGGTACGGCGGTCCACGCGCTCGCGTCCGGCGGGACGGCCGGTCCGGTCACGGGGGTCACGACGAGCCCTGCCCCGGCGGTGCTCGACGACCGGGAGCGGCAGTGGTGGCGGGTGGAGGCCGACTCCGGGCGGCGGGCAGCGCAGGCCGCCGGTCATCCCCCGCTCGGTGGGGTCTACGACCTGTGCTTCGAGGAGCGGACCGCGCGCTGGTCGCTGGTACGGGTGATGGACTGATGAGCGCCCCCACCCGACCGACCCGGGCGCTGCTCGACCTCGCGCGCGAGGGCGTGGCCGAGGCGGACCGCGAGGCCGACCCTGGTCAGCGCTACGCCCTCGCGCACCTCGCTGCCCTGCGCGCTGCGGCGGCGGTGCTCGCCTGCCGCGCCACCCCCGCGGTACCGGGTGGGCGCAGCCGTCCGCGCAGCGCCTGGGCACTGCTGACCGAGGTCGCGCCGGAGCTCACCGAGTGGGCGCGGTTCTTCGCCGTCGGTGCCCGCAAGCGCGCGGCCGCGGAGGCCGGGCTGGTCGGGGCGGTCACCCCGCGGGAGGCCGACGACCTGGTCCGTGACGCGCAGGTGTTCCTGTCCGTCGTCGAGACCACGCTGATGACCAGCCTGAAAGAGACCAGCCTGAAAGAGACCAGCCTGACCCGTCGGGCGGGGTGATGGACCCCTTCGTCCACCTGCACGTCGCCAGCGGCTACTCCCTGCAGCACGGCGCCTCCCACCCGCACGTGCTCGTCGCCCGCGCCGCCGAGCACGGCATGGACGCGCTCGCGCTCACCGACCGCGACGGGGCGTACGGCGCCGTCAAGTTCGCGCAGGCCTGCCAGCGCGCGGGGATCCGCCCCGTGTTCGGCGTCGACCTCGCCGTACGCCCCCTGGCCTTCTCGGTTCCCCAGCACGGGAGTGCTGGGGAAACGAGAAAACCCCGGCCGGCGCGGGGTGGGGCGTTCGACCCGACCGACGCCCTCCCACGGGTCACCCTGCTCGCCCGCGACGGCCGCGGGTGGGCAGCGCTCTGCCGGCTCATCAGCGCCACCCACCTCGCCGGTGAGCGGGGCGCGCCGGTGACCACCCTGGACCTCGTCGCGGAGTACGCCGGAGGAGCTGCGCAGGACGGGGCGCTCGCGGTGCTGCTCGGCCCTGCCAGCGAGCTCGGTCGCGCGCTGGTGCAGCGGCGCCCCGACCTGGCGCGCGCGCACCTGGACCGCTGGCGCGAGGTGCTCGGCACCGGCAGCGCGCTGGTCGAGGTGGTGCACCACCGCGGACCGGGCGACGCCGCGCGCGCCGGTCGGCTGCTCGGCTTCGCCCACGAGGCGGGGGCGAGCGCGGTGCTCACCAACGTCGTGCGGTACGCCGACCGGGCCGACGCCCCGACGGCCGACGTGCTGGACGCCTCGAGGAGGCTGGTGGCGCTGGACGCCCGCCACGTCGACCGGGTCAACGCCGAGGCGGCGCTGCTGTCCGGCAAGGAGATGGCCGACGTGGCCGAACAGGTCGCGCGGGCCGCGGGCCTCGCAGATGACGGTCGGAGCCTGCTGGCCCGCACCCGGCACGAGGCCGACCGGTGCGCCGTCGACCCGCGTCGCGACCTCGGGATCGGCGAGGTCCACTTCCCGGAGCTCGAGACAGCGGGCGAGCCGGACCACGTCCTGCGCGAGCGGGTGGAGGCCGGGTTCGGGCGGCGGGGCCTCCACGACAGCGCCGAGACCCGACGCAGGCTCGAGGACGAGCTCACGGTGATCCGCGACCTCGGCTACCCGGCGTACTTCCTCACCGTCGCCGACGTCGTCGACCTCATCAAGGGCATGGGGATCCGCGCGGCGGCGCGGGGGAGCGGGGCGGGCTCGCTGGTCACCTACCTGCTGGGCATCAGCGACGTCGACCCGATCCGCTACGGCCTGCTCATGGAGCGGTTCCTGTCGCCGCTGCGCACGCAGCTGCCCGACATCGACGTGGACGTCGAGTCCGCCCGCCGCACCGAGATCTACGAGCGGATCCTCGCGAGGTACGGCGGGGAGCGGTGCACGTGCGTGTCGATGATGGACACCTACCGCGCGCGGCACGGCATCCGCGACGTCGGCGCCGCCCTCGGCCTGCCGCCGGGTGAGATCGACGCGCTGGCCAAGTCCTTCCCGCACATCCGGGCCAGCCAGGTGCGCCAGGCCATGCAGGACCTGCCGGAGCTGCGCGCCAGCAGCTGGAGCCAGGGGACGAACGGCGCCCGTACCGATCTGCTGCTGCAGCTGGTGGAGCGACTCGACGGCCTGCCCCGGCACATCGCGCTGCACCCGTGCGGGGTGCTGCTGAGCGACCGCACGCTGCTGGACCGCACCCCGGTCGAGTCGAGCTGGCTGGGCTTCCCGATGAGCCAGTTCGACAAGGACGACGTGGAGGCCCTCGGCCTGCTCAAGCTCGACGTCCTGGGCATCCGGATGCAGTCCGCGATGGCCTACGCCGTCGAGGAGGTGGCGAAGGTCGACGGTGTCCAGGTCGACCTCGACGCCATCGCCCGCGACGACGCCCGCACCTTCGAGCTGGTCCAGTCGACCAAGACCCTCGGGGTGTTCCAGATCGAGTCGCCCGGTCAGCGCGAGCTCATCGGCAAGTTCGCGCCGGAGACCTTCGAGGACCTCATCACCGACATCAGCCTGTTCCGCCCCGGACCGGTGAAGAGCGACATGGTGCGGCCGTTCCTCATGGCCCGGCAGGGCTGGAACGAACCGGTCTACGTCCACGAGGACCTGCGCTACGCCCTCGAGCAGACGTACGGCGTGGTGGTGTTCCACGAGCAGGTGCTGATGATCGTGGCGACGATGACCGGCTGCACCCTGGCCGAGGCCGACGAGGTGCGCCGGACCCTGGGCAGCCCGGAGGGGCAGGAGGACATTCGGCTGTGGTTCCACCCGGCGGCGCTGGCCCGCGGCTACGCCCTACCGGTCGTCGAGCAGGTGTGGGAGGTGCTCAAGGCGTTCGCCTCGTTCGGGTTCTGCAAGGCGCACGCGGCGGCGTTCGCGCTGCCGACCTACCAGTCGGCGTGGCTGAAGGCGCACCACCCGGCGGCGTTCCTCGCCGGTGTCCTGACCCACGACCCGGGGATGTACCCCAAGCGGCTGATCCTCGACGACGCCCGGCAGTTCGGGATCTCCGTGCTGAGCCTCGACGTGAACGCCAGCCTCCCGTCGTACACGGTGGAGAAGGTGGGGTTCCTCGACGAGCCGCCGCCGGCGATCCTCGGGGCGCCGCCACGCAGCAGAGCGGCAGACCTGAGACTGCCCGACGGGCGGGGCTACGGCATCCGGATCGGCCTCGCCGACGTGCGGGGGATGAGCGAGGCGGAGATCGCCCGGGTGGTGGCGGGGCGTCCCTACGCGTCGCTGAGCGACTTCTGGCACCGCGCCGCGGTGTCGCGCCCTGTCGCGGAGCGGCTGGTGGTGGCGGGAGCCTTCGACTCCCTCTACGGACTGGGCTCGACGGTCCCCGGTCGTCGGCGCGGGCAGGTCACCCGGCGTGACCTGCTGCTGCAGGTCGCGGAGCTCGACCGGTGGAGCCGGTCGGTGAACCGGTCGGCAGGGAAGGGCCGCTCGAAACCCGCGAAACCCCGTCAGGTCAAGGCTTTCGACCTCGACGACGTCGCCGGGCGGCAGGCGCAGCAGTCGCAGAGGGGAGCGGTGGTCGAGCCGGTCGACGTGCAGCTCGCCCTCGACCTCGGCGACGCACCCGAGCAGGCCGTGAGCAGTGGGCTGCCGGAGATGACGCAGGCCGAGCGGACCCGCGCGGAGCTCGACGTGCTCGGGCTCGACGTGAGCAGCCACGTGCTGGAGGCGTACGCGCCGTTCCTCGCCGAGCTCGGCACCACCCGCGCGACCGACCTGCTCGGCTGCCGCAGCGGCCAGGGCGTGCTGGTCGCCGGCGTGAAGGTCGCGACGCAGACCCCACCGATCCGTTCCGGCCGGCGGGTGGTGTTCGTGACCCTCGACGACAGCAGCGGACCGCTCGACGCGACGTTCTTCGAGGACGCGCAGGTCGGCTACGCCAGCACGTTGTTCCACTCCTGGCTGCTGGTGCTGAGGGGAGAGGTGCGCCGGACCGGACCGCGCGGGATCTCGCTGCTCGCCCTGGGCGCGTGGGAGCTCAGCGCGCTGCACACCGCCTGGCAGCACGGCGGTCTCGACGCGGTGTGGCGGGCGATGGAGGGTCCCGGCGGCTTCGCCGACGGGGCGACCGACCAGGCCGTGGAGGGCATGGCGGCCAGCCGCTCGAGCCGTCCGGTGCTCGCGGGCGTGCCCAGCGGCCACAGTGGGGTCGGGGGTGCGGTCCACGTCTACGCCAGCGGCTTCAAGGCCAGCCCGTACGCCGACATCAAGCCCGCGGGCAGCCCTGCCGGTGCTCCGCCCCGCAAGCTCTGGCACGCCAGTCCGGGCAGCTCCGGCCGGTGAGCGCGCGTGCCCCCCGCGGCCTCCGCCCGCCGATAGGCTCGAGGGCATGGACTCCCGCGCCCGCACCGGCCCTGCTGCGAACGTGCGCACCGCGGTCGTGTGGGACCTGCTGTCCGCCGCCCTCGCAGCCGCCGACCCCGACGGCAACGGGCTCACCGTCGTCGACGCCGGCGGTGGCACCGGCGGGTTCGCCGTACCCCTCGCGCAGGCCGGTCACCGCGTCACCGTCGTCGACCCCAGCCCGGACTCCCTTGCCGCGCTGCAGCGCCGGGCCGCCGAGCAGGGCCTCGATGTCGCTGCCCTGCAAGGAGACCTCACCGACCTGCCGTCGCTGGTCGCGCCGGGCAGCGCCGACCTGGTGCTCTGCCACAGCGTCCTCGAGGTCGTCGACGACCCGGCGCAGGCACTCGCCCTCGTGGCCGACGTCCTCCGGCCGCAGGGCCTGCTGTCGCTGCTCGTCGCCAACCGCGACGCCGCCGTCCTCGCCCGGGCGCTCGCCGGTCGGCCGGAGGAGGCCGCGCACGCGCTCGGCGACCCCGACGGTCGGTGGGGTGGCGCGGACGGCACCGCCCGCCGCTGGACGCCCCAGGCCGTCCAGGACCTCGTCGCCGCCGCCGGGCTGGCCCCCGAGCAGCTGCACGGCGTCCGCACCGTCTCCGACCTGGTGCCCAGCGCCGTGCTCGACACCGAGCCCGGTGCGGCCGCCGCGCTGCTCGCCCTCGAGCGCACCCTGTCGGACCGCCCACCGTTCCGCGACCTCGCCACCCAGCTGCACGTCCTCGCCCGGAAGACCTGACCGGTGAGCCGCCGGAACAACCCGGCGGGGCCGCCGACCGGGCCACCCGGCGACGACACCGGCTGTCACGTCCTGCACGTGGACATGGACGCGTTCTACGCCAGCGTCGAGCTGATCGACCGACCTGAGCTGCGCGGCAAGCCGATGATCGTCGGTGGTGGAGGCAACCGCGGCGTCGTGCTCAGCGCCACCTACGAGGCCAGGGCGTACGGCGTCACCAGTGCCATGCCCATGTCACGTGCCCGACGGCTGTGCCCCCAGGCCGTGGTCATCACCCCCGAGCACGGCCGGTACGCCGAGGCGAGCGCGGGCGTGATGGAGGTGTTCCGGTCCATCACCCCCCTGGTCGAGCCGCTGTCGCTGGACGAGGCGTTCCTCGACGTCCGCGGGGCGCTGCGGCGCTTCGGCGGCGCGCGGGAGGTGGGGGAGTGGATCCGTGCGTCCGTGCAGGACGAGCAGCAGATCACCTGCTCGGTCGGGGTGGCGAGCACCAAGTTCGTCGCCAAGCTCGCCAGCGCCCACTGCAAGCCCGACGGGCTGCTGGTCGTGCCCGCCGACGGGGTCGTGAGCTTCCTGCACCCGCTGCCGGTCTCGGCGCTGTGGGGGGTCGGCGAGAAGACCGAGGAGGTCCTGTCCAAGCTGGGTCTCCGGACGGTCGGTGACCTGGCGAGCACCCCGCTGTCCACCCTGCAGCGGGCGCTCGGACCGGCCGCCGGTGCCCACCTGTCCGCCCTGTCCTGGGGGCGTGACCAGCGCGTCGTCACGCCCAGCGAGCCCGAGAAGTCCGTCGGTGCGGAGGAGACCTTCCCCGTCGACGTGGACGACCCTGCCGTCGTACGCCGGGAGCTGCTGCGGTTGTCGGAGCGGACCGCTGCCCGGCTGCGTGCCGCAGGGCAGGTCGGTCGCACGGTGTCGCTGAAGGTCCGGTTCGCCGACTTCACGACGATCACCCGTTCCAAGACGCTCAAGGAGCACACCGACGTGGGTCGGGAGGTCTACCAGACCGCCCTCGCGCTGTACGACGCTCTCGGGCTCGAGCGGGCGCGACTGCGCCTGGTCGGGGTGCGCGTCGAGCAGATCACCGACGCCGAGCACCAACCCCGCCAGCTGCTGCTCGGCGAGCCCGAACGGGGGTGGCGCGAGGCCGAGCAGGCCGTGGACGCCGCGGCCCGGAAGTTCGGTGCCGGAGCCGTCCGCCCAGCCGCCCTGGTGGACCCCGACGCCCCCCGTCGGGGGTGAATCTCACACCAACTCCCGCCTCCCCATGACGAGAAGCGAGAAGGCTCGTACTCTTGGTGGGTACGTGTCGTCCACGACCGTCGGACCCCAGATCTGGAAGGAGCGCCGTGCCACTGTCCGAGCACGAGCAGCGCCTGCTGGACCAGATCGAGCGCGCGCTCTACGCCGAGGACCCGAAGTTCGCCACGACCGTCCGGTCGACCGATCTGCGGACCCACATGCGGCGTCGGCTCTGGCGTGCCGGCGCGCTGATGGCGGTCGGCTTCCTCATGCTGCTCGTGGGCGTCACCGAACCGGTCGTCGGCATCGTGGGCTTCGTCGTCATGCTGCTGGGCCTGGTGCTCGCGCTGACGGCCTGGAAGCGGCTGAACGGCCGAGCCGCGAGCACCTTGCGCTCGGTCGACGGCACCAGCGAGCGCAGCACCCAGCGCTCGCCCAAGCGGAAGAAGGGCAGCAGCTCCGGCTCGCCGCGCGAGCGGCTCGAGGATCGCTGGAAGAAGCGCTGGGACGAGCGCGGCGGACCGCAGTAGTCGTCAGCGGGCGGGAGTTCAGCGTGCAGCGACCCGGCGCAGGGGCCGAGTGAGCGCGGCGACGCCGTCGTCGAAGCGGTTCAGCGTGCGGGCAAGGGTGTCCGCCACCGTCGTCCCCGCCCACCGCAGGGTCGACGGCGGGGCGTAGCGGACGCGCAGCCGGGTGCTGGTCGACGCGGTGTCCTGCAGCCCCGCGCGCACCGCCGCGACCTCGGGACGGAGGTCGACGGTACGACGACGATCGGCCGGGGCGTACCGGTGCTGCTCGGCGGCCAGTGCCAGGACCTCCAGCGCCGTCACCGCGGCCGGCCGCAGGGGCCGCGCGGCGAGCAGGTGCTGCGCTGCTGCCCGGGGGGAGTCGGACTCGTGCCAGCGGTGCCCGACGTCCACGGCGTCGTCGCGGACCTGCTCCCACGCGGTGAGCGGTCCAGGGTGCTGCCAGCGCCGACGCCGGCGGAGCAGGGTCAGCAGCGGGGGGAGCACGGCAAGCACCGCCAGGGCGATGGGGACCACCACCCATGGGCGCCGGTTCGGGGACGCGGTGGTGCCGGTGGGACCGCCGACGCCCGTGGGCCGGTCCCGCAGGTCCGGGTCGCGCACGCGGTCGAGGTTGTTGTTCGGCGCCACGGTCGGGGGCGTCGTCGTCGGTCGCTGCGGCACCTCCTGGCCGGGGGTGACCGCAGCCGCGGAGGTGTAGTCCGGCGCGACCGCGCCGCTGAGTGAGGGTGTCGGCTCGAACCGGACCCAGCCCGTGCCGGCGAACCAGGCCTCGGGCCACGCATGCGCCTCGCTGGTCGTCACGCTGAACACCGGCGGGGCGTCGGGGTTCTTCGGGTCCTTGGGCAGCAGGCTGCCCGGGGTGAAGCCGACGGCGACGCGCGAGGGGATGCCGGCGACGCGGAGCATCGCGGCCATCGCGGTGGCGTACTGCTCGCAGAAGCCGTGCTTGCCGTAGAGGAACGCCTCGAGGGGGTCCTGGTCCCGGGTGGGCTGCGAGGGCGTCAGGTCGTAGACGAAGTTGTTGCGGAAGCTGGTGAAGTAGGCCTGGATCGCCACGGCCTTGTCGTACTCGGAGGCCTTGCCGTTCACCACCTGCCGGGTCAGGGTCGTGACGTAGGGCGCGACGCGGATCGGCGTGCCGTAGTGGTCCCGGATCTGCGCGGGGATGCCGTCCACCTGCGCGGCCGCCAGGGCGTCGCGGTCCGGCAGGGGACGGCTCGCCGACACGTCGTACGCCGGGAGTCCGCCGGTCGAGCGCTGCGCGGAGAACACGGTCTGGCTGTCGCTCTCCCACAGCCACAGCCCGTCGACCTTGATCTTGCGCGGTCCGAACGGGACCGGCAGCCAGTAGACGTCGAGCGCGTTCTTGGTGATCTTGATCCGCATGGTCAGGTCGCGGTGCGCTCCGCCGTCGCCGATCGGGACGTCGATGCCGTCCTGCACCCGGTCGTCCTTCTGCGACGCGGTCAGCTCGCTGGCCTGCCACCCACTGCCGTTCCAGGTGTCGAGCGTCGTCATCCGCAGGTAGTCCGGTTGCGGGTCCGTCGTCGTGTACTGCAGCAGCTCCTTCGGCTCGGGCAGGCTCAGCTGCTCGCCGAGCCTGACGATCGGGTTGTAGGTCTTCGCCGAGTTCGACCCGGAGCCGGTGCCCGTACCCCCCGCCCCGTTGCCCCCGAGCAGCCGACCGTCGAGGCCGGGGATGAGCAGGGGCACGATCACCGCGGCGCTGACCGCCGTCACGCCGATCCGTCGACCCACCCTGCCCAGGCTGCTCTCGTCCGTCGTGGCACGGCCGCCCATGGGGGCGCCCCAGCGGCTGACGCGCTCGCCGCCCTCCACGAGCAGCAGGCCCATCCAGCCGATCGCGCCGAGGACGAACGGCAGGCCGCCGAGGCCACCGGGAAGCACCGCCGACGGAATGGCGTAGAGCGCGAGGAGCGGGACGCCTGCGACCGCTGCGCGCCGCATCACGACGGCGATGAGGTCGACGACGACGGCCACCGCGCCGACCCCCAGCGTCGTGAGCAGCACCAGACCCTCGGTGGTCGGGACCGGAGGGGCGTACTCCTGGATGTCCCCCTGCCCGGCGCTGATGAGGTCCCGGAACGCGTCGAGGGTGCGGCCGGTCGGCAGGAGGCCGTGGTCGAGCGTGCCCGACGCGTAGACGACAGCGACGTAGGCCACCAGCCCCAGCGTCGTGAGCAGCGGCTGCAGCAACGACGGCACCGCGATCCGGCGTACGGCGAGACCGACAGCCATGACGACGAGCACGCCACCCAGGACGGGCGAGAGCCAGTCGCTGTCGCCGAACAGCGGCCACAGCGCACCGGTGGAGAGCACGACCGCGACCGCGGAGGCGAGGGTCATCTGGGTCTTCAGGCTCATGAGTACGCCTCCGCACGCGCGGCGTACGCGGCCGCCTCCGCCCAGACCGAGGCCAACGTGGTCCCGTGCGAGATCCGCAGCACCCGCCACCCGAACTGCGTGAGCAGCGCCGCCGTCGCGTCGTACTCCGCGCTGCTCCGCGTCATCCGTGGAGCCGGGGGCGCTGAAGGTGCCGCGCCGAGCCAGCTGTCGACGTCGACGAGGACCGCCACGCACGAACCCGAGCCGTGGCGCAGGCGCGCCAGCGACTCGGCCTCGGACGGCCCGAGCTGGCCGAGGACGGCGACGAGGACGCCGTCGATACCCTCGCGACGCAGGCGCTCCGTCGCGCCGGCCAGCAGGTCGGAGCTGGAACCGGGCACTCCCGCCAGGGCGTCGAGGACGGCCCCCTCGGTCGTGGGCACTCCTCGGGGGACCAGGTCGTCGCCACGGTCGTCGAGCACTCTCAGGGCGAACCCCGACCGGGACAGGGCGACGGCGAGGCTCGCGACGGCGCTGACGCCCCACTCCAGCGACGACGCCGGACCGTCGCCCCGGTGCGCGGAGAAACGGGCGTCGAGCAGCAGCGTCGCGCGGCTCTGGTGCGGCTTCTCCTCGCGGCGGACCATGAGCTCGCCCACCCGCGCGGTCGAGCGCCAGTGCACCTTGCGCAGGTCGTCGCCGTAGCGGTACTCCCGGGTCGCGGCGTCGTCGCTGCCGGCCACCGCCACCGCGCGGGCGGTCGCCTCGCCACCTCCCGTCCAGTCCCCACCCAGGCGTACGGCGGGGAGCACGGACACGACCGGAGTGACCACCAGGTCCTCGGTGCTGGAGAACGACCGGGTCAGCTCGCACAGCCCGAACGGGTCGGTGAGTCGCACGGACAGCGGCCCGACCACGTAGCGACCGCGGACCTCCGCCCGGACCGGGTAGCTCACCTCGCGGATGCCCTGCGGCTCGACGCGGTCGAGGACGAAGCGCGGTCGTCCGCCCAGCGTGTACGGCAGCGCGTCCTCCATGAGCAGGACCCCGCTCGGGAGCCGGGAGACGTTGTCGAGGCGCAGCCGCACCGTGGAGGTGACGCCCGCCTCGACGCGGGGCGGGTCGAGGCTGCGGGTGCAGGCGAGGCGATAGCGCGTCCTGGCCACCGAGGCGACGGCAGCGAGGGGGAGGGCGAGCAGGAACACACCGGCCCGCAGGAGGTCACGCTGGCCGAGGAAGGCTGCGCACAGCATGAGCGCCGCGCCCGCAGCGAGCAGGCAGCGGCCGCGGGTGGTCAGTCCGCCGAGTGCGTCACGCACGCCGGTCAGCGTGCCTTCCCTGGCGTGAGCGGCAGGCGCGACACGATGTCGTCCACGACGAGCTCGGGGGTCGACGCGCGACCTGCGCCTCGGCCGTGGGCAGCAGGCGGTGCGCCAGCACCGATCGGGCGAGCCCCTGCACGTCGTCCGGCACGACGTAGTCCCGGCCGTCGAGCGCCGCGGCGGCGCGCGAGGCCCGGAGCAGCTGCAGGGACGCGCGCGGCGAGGCACCCAGGCGCAGCTCCGGCGCCGTACGCGTGGCGGTGGCGAGGCTGACGACGTACTGCTTGACCTCGTCGCTCACGTAGACGGTGCGGACGACGTCGATGAGCTTGCGCACACCGGCGGCGTCCGCCACCGGCTCGAGCTCGTCGAGCGCAGCGGGACCACCGTGGGTGTCGAGCATGTCCATCTCGGCCTCGGCGCTCGGGTAGCCCATCGAGACGCGCGCGGTGAAGCGGTCGCGCTGGGCCTCGGGGAGCGGGTAGGTCCCCTCCATCTCGATCGGGTTCTGCGTCGCGATGACCATGAACGGCGCCTCGAGCTCGTAGGTCGTCCCGTCGACGGTCACCTGCCGCTCCTCCATCGCCTCGAGCAACGCCGACTGCGTCTTCGGGGAGGCGCGGTTGATCTCGTCCCCGACCACGAGGTTGGCGAAGACCGCACCCGGCTTGAACTCGAACTCGCGCGAGGTCATGTCGTAGACCGACACCCCCGTCACGTCGCTGGGGAGCAGGTCAGGGGTGAACTGGATGCGCCGGACCGAGCAGGCGATCGAGCGCGCCAGGGCCTTGGCCAGCATGGTCTTCCCGACGCCGGGGACGTCCTCGATGAGCAGGTGACCCTCCGCGAGCAGGACCACCAGCGACAGGCGCACCACCTCCGGCTTGCCCTCGATCACCTGCTCGACGTTGGCCCGGATGCGACCTGCCGTCTCGAGCAGGTCCTCGAGGTCGGCCGGGCTCTCGACGGCGCGGGTGCGGCGGACAGCCACCGGGGCTCCTCCAGGGGGTCAGTTCCGGCGATCGCGTCCGGAGGTGAGGGTCAGGTCGTGCTCCTTGGAGTCTGACATCACCCGTGCGGTTCCGTCGCCCCCTGACCGAGCCCGCGCAGGTCACGAGGCAGTCACAGCAGGTGTCCCCTCCTGCTCCCCCCACGACACCCCACCCGGGCCATCGGCGGGTCCCGCTCCGGCGACCCGGGCGCCTCCCACGAGCGTAAGCAGGCGGTCCAGGCGCCTGTGGCGCAGCGGCGACGGACCGGGCGTCCTCGCGTTCCCCACCTCGCTCCACCGCGGTTGACCTGCGCTTTCACCCGGTCGGGACGGGAAATCAGGCCGTCAGATCGTTGACAGTGGATGAAGGTGGAGTAACGTGGGGAAACAGGGAGCCAGGTGGGCGCCCGAGGGGGTGAGCGGCCGTGTTCCTCGGCACGCACACCCCGAAGCTCGACGACAAGGGCCGGCTGTTCCTCCCCGCGAAGTTCCGCGAGGAGCTCGCGGAGGGGGTGGTGATCACGAAGGGCCAGGAGAACTGCCTCTACGTCTTCACCAGCGCGGCCTTCGCCGCCCAGGCGGCCAGCTTCGAGGGCGTCCCGCTCACCGCGAAGAGCGTGCGCGACTACAGCCGCGTGTTCTTCGCCAGCGCCTTCGACGACGTCCCCGACAAGCAGGGCCGCATCACCGTGCCGGCCGGCCTGCGGACCTACGCCGGTCTCACCAAGGACTGCGTCGTCATCGGCGCCAACACCCGGCTCGAGATCTGGGACGCCCAGGCCTGGGCCACCTACGAGGCCCAGCAGGACGTGGACTACGCCGCTCAGGCCGAGGAGGTGTTCCCCGGCTTCCTGTGAGCCCACCCACCCACCCACGGCGCGTGCGGCGCGGCCTCCGACCGCTCCCTCTCCTGGCACACCTTCCCCGGTGCCAGGCGGGGGAGCGGACGGGGACCGGACCGCACGAGCACCCACCACCAGAGCCAGGACCACAGCACACGAACGGAAGCAGGGTCGAGATGGGAACGGTGCCGCCGGTCGGCGAGCAGGGCGTGCCGGACGAGCGCGGGCAGGAGCCCGCCCACGTCCCTGTGCTGCTCGACCGCTGCCTCGGGCTGCTGGCACCGGCCCTCACCGGCCCGGACGCCGTCGTCGTCGACTGCACACTCGGCATGGGCGGCCACGCCGAGGCCCTGCTGGCTCAGACACCCGCCCGACTCGTCGGCCTCGACCGCGACCCGGAGGCGCTGCGCCGCTCGAGGGACCGGCTCGCGTCGTACGGCGAGCGCGCGACCGTGGTGCACGCGGTCTACGACGCCCTGCCGTCGGTGCTCGCCGACCTGGGGCTCGCCTCCGTGCAGGGGATCCTGTTCGACCTCGGGGTCAGCTCCCTGCAGCTCGACGAGGCCGACCGGGGCTTCGCCTACGCGCAGGACGCTCCCCTCGACATGCGGATGGACCCGACGACCGGACAGAGCGCCGCCGAGGTCGTCAACGGCTACAGCGGCAAGGACCTCGCCCGGGTCCTGCGGGAGTACGGCGACGAGCGGTTCGCCTCGCGGATCGCCGATGCCATCGTGCGCGAACGCGGCAAGGCGCCCCTCACCTCCACCGCCGTGCTCGCCGAGCTGGTGCGCACGGCGATCCCGGCCGCGACCCGACGCACCGGCGGTCACCCGGCCAAGCGGACGTTCCAGGCGCTGCGCATCGAGGTCAACGACGAGCTCGGCGTGCTGCGCCGGGCCATCCCGGCGGCCCTGGACGCGCTGGCGGTCGGCGGACGCATCGTCGTCCTGAGCTACCAGTCCCTCGAGGACAAGATCGTCAAGGCGGAGTTCGTCGCGCGGTCGACCTCCACGGTGCCGCTCGACCTGCCGTTCGTGCCGCCGGACCAGCAGCCCGAGCTGTCGTTGCTCGTGCGCGGCTCCGAGCAGGCCGACGCGGCCGAGGTCGCCGCGAACCCCCGGGCGCAGTCGGTGCGCCTGCGTGCCGCCGAGCGGGTGCGGGCCGCATGAGCGCCGCTCGCACCTTCGCCGTCCCGCTGCGGGCACCCGACAGCGCGGCCGCACGTTCGGCGACGCGTACGGCGATGCGTGCGGAGAGCGGACCGCTCACCTCCGGCGCCAACGCCCTGAGGGCCGCCCTGCCTCAGCGGACGTCCGGCCTGCGCGCGGTCGGCCCCACCGCGCTGCGTCTGGTCCCGCAGCGCCGCAGCCACGCGGCCCGGGCTCCGTTCGTCCTGCTCGTCGTGACCCTGCTGGTGGGCGGCCTGCTCGGCTTGCTGCTGCTCAACACCCTCGTCGCGCAGGGGAGCTTCGCCATCCACGACCTGGCCAAGGCCAACTCCGCGCTGCAGCAGCGCGAGCAGGCCCTGTCCAAGCAGGTCGAGGCGCAGCAGGCCCCCGCGGCCCTGGCCGCCCAGGCCGCCAGGCTGGGGCTCGTGCCCGCGGGCCCACCTGCCTTCCTCGAGCTGCCCTCGGGCAAGGTCCTCGGCGCGCCCCAGGCAGGGGTCCGGCCGCCCGCTCCAGCGGCTGCCCCCGCCCCGGCGGCCGTCAAGCCCGCCCCGGCCGCCAAGCCCGCCCCGGCCGCCCCGGCCGTCAAGACCACCCCGGTACCAGCTGCGAAGCCCACGACAGCCACGACGAGCACGGGAGCGCGCCGGTGACCCCTCCGCCGGGACAGCGGACGCCTCCCCGTCCCACCGCCCGTCCCACCGCCCGCCCGGCTCGTCCCACTGCCCGCCCGGCGGCCCGACCGGCGGCTCGTCCCACTGCCCGACCGGCGGCCCGCCCCACGGGTCGCCCCGCCGCCCGCGCAGCACAGGGCTCGGCCGGTGCCCCCCCGCGCGCCCGTCAGCAGCGGCCGCAGGTCCGGCAGGTCGCCCGACGTCCACCGGTCCGCCGTACCCGCCCCCTCGGACGTCCGGGCCACCGGCTGCGCTGGGGTCTGGTGGTGATCGGGCTGGTCGTGCTCCTGCTCGGTGGACGGCTGGTGCAGCTGCAGGGCGTGGCGCCGGTGGCGCTGGCCGACCGTAGCGGCGTGCAGAACGTCCGGCCCGTGACCCTGCCGGCCGAGCGCGGCCGGGTCCTGGACCGCAACGGCAACGAGCTCGCGCTCTCGGTGCAGGCCACCAACGTCACCGCGAACCCCCGCGCGCTGGCCAAGGCCGTGTGCCAACCGGCGGCCACCGAGCCCTGCGACCCGACCTCGGTCGCGCGGGCGGTCGCGCCGCTGCTCGGTCTCCCGGTCGCCGACGTCGAGGGCAAGCTGCGCCTCGACAAGGGCTTCGTCTACCTCAAGCGGTCCATGGACCCGGCGGCGGCGGCCAAGGTGCTGGCCCTGGACCTGCCCGGGATCGGGTCGGAACGGACGACCCGGCGCCTCCACCCCTCGCACGACCTCGCCGCCGGCGTGCTGGGCTTCACCGACTTCGACGGCAAGGGCGTTGCCGGTGTCGAGAGCGCGATGCAGAGCGTCCTGTCCGGCACCGACGGTGAGACGGTCGCCCGGTTCGACGCCCTCGGCCGGGTCATCCCCACCGGTGGTGACAGCCACGTCGACCCGATCCCCGGCAAGGACGTCTCGCTGACCCTCGACCGTGACCTGCAGTGGTACGCCCAGAAGCTGCTGACCGACCAGGTGCGGGCCACCGGGGCGAAGAACGGCAGCGTCGTCGTCATGGACGTCAAGACCGGGCAGGTCCTCGCGCTCGCGACGGCCCCCACCTTCGACCCCGACAACCGCACCTCCAGCGCGCTCATGGGCAACCCGGCACTCAGCGACGTGTACGAGCCGGGGTCGGTGTTCAAGGTCGTGACCGCTGCTGCTGCCCTCTCCGACGGGGTCGTCACGCCGGACACGGTCATCGAGGTCCCGCCGACCTACCAGGTCTCGAACAAGACGCTGCACGACGCGGAGAAGCACGGGCTGGAGCACCTGACCTTCGCCGGCGTCCTCGCGAAGTCGAGCAACATCGGGACGGTCAAGGTGGCGCAGCAGCTCGGAGCGCAGCGGATCTACGACGAGATGCGGACGTTCGGGTTCGGCAGCCGTACGGGGCTCGGCCTGCCCGGCGAGAGCCGGGGGCTCATCCCCGCGCCCGCCGACTGGTCCGGCACCTCCATCGCGAACATCCCCATCGGGCAGGGCGTCTCCGTCACCGTGATGCAGGTGGCCTCGCTCTACGCCGCCCTCGCCAACGACGGCATCCAGGTGCAGCCGACGATCATCAGCAGCGTCCGGGACAACGCCGGGCACGTCACCGCCGCCCCGACCGGCAAGCGGGTCCGCGTGGTCACGCCGCAGGTCGCCGCGTCGATCCGGCTGATCCTGGAGCAGGCCGCGAGCGAGCAGGGCACGGCGCCGAAGGCGCAGATCCCCGGCTACCGCGTCGCAGGCAAGACCGGCACGGCGCAGCGCGTCGCCGTCGAGGGGCCCCGCAAGGGCCACTACGACGGCACCTACACCTCGTCGTTCGTCGGCATGGCACCGGCGGACGCCCCGCGCTTCGTCACGGCGGTGGTGCTGCAGGGGACCGGCGCGAAGGGGTACTTCGGCGGCCAGGTCGCCGCGCCGCTGTTCAGCAAGATCACCGGCTTCGCCCTGAGGGCGTACGGCGTACCTCCGACCGGCGCGGTGCGGCCTGTCCTGCGCCTGTCCGCCGACGCGCCTCGCTAGCCTCAGGTCGTGCCCTCGGACCACCGACCGACCGGCGGCGTCTCGGCGCTCCGCCCGGCCGACCCGACCCCGCGCTCGCTCGACGGGCTCGTCACCGAGGTCCCGGGACTGAGCCCGCAGGGTGACCTGGCCGGCGTCGTCGTCACCGGGTGCACCCACGACTCGCGCGCGGTGCGGCCGGGTGATCTCTACGCGGCGCTTCCCGGTGCCCACGCGCACGGGGTCGACTTCGTCGAGCAGGCGCGGACCGCCGGCGCCGTCGCGGTGCTGACCGACCCCGCCGGTGCGCGCCGGGTCCGTGACCTGCCGGTGCTCGTGGTGGACGAGCCGAGGCGCGTCCTGGGTGACGTCGCCTCGTGGGTGCACGGTCACCCGTCGAGGCAGCTCACGGTGTTCGGCATCACCGGGACGAACGGCAAGACGACGACGGCGTTCCTGCTCGAGGCGGGCCTGCGCGCTGCGGGTCGCCGTACGGCCCTGCTCGGGACGGTTCTGACGCGCATCGGCGACGACGAGGTCGACAGCGTCCGGACGACGCCCGAGGCGACCGACCTGCACGCCCTGTTCGCCGTCATGCGCGAGCGCGGCGTCGACGCGGTCGCGATGGAGGTCAGCAGCCACGCGCTCGCGTTCGGGCGGGTGGGCGGCGTGCGCTTCGCCACCTCCGTGTTCACCAACCTCTCGCAGGACCACCTCGACTTCCACGCCACCATGGAGGAGTACTTCGACGCCAAGGCGCTGCTGTTCACCAGCGCCCTCAGCGATCGCGCGCTGGTCAACCTGGACGACGTGGCGGGGCGCCGGCTCGCGAAGCAGGTGACGATCCCCCTCACGACGTACGGCGAGGAGGGGGACTGGCGAGCCGTCGACGTCGACCTGCGGGCGGACGGCAGCAGGTTCCGCCTGGTCGGCCCCGACACCGACCTCGCGTGCGAGGTGGCGCTGCCCGGCGCGTTCAACGTCAGCAACGCGGTCGCCGCCCTGGGCGCGCTCCTTGCCGCGGGGGTCCCGGCGGACGCGGCTGTCCGCGGGATCGCAACGCTGCCAGGCGTTCCCGGGCGGATGGAGCGGGTCGACGCCGGCCAGCCGTTCACCGCGATCGTCGACTACGCGCACACCCCCGACGCCGTCCGGACCCTGCTCGCCGCGGTCCGCCAGGTCACCCTCGGTCGGGTCGTCGTCGTGCTGGGCTGTGGCGGGGACCGCGACCGCGGGAAACGACCTCTCATGGGCGCCGCCGCGGTCGAGGGTGCCGACGTCGCGGTGCTGACGAGTGACAACCCGCGCAGCGAGGACCCCCTGGTGATCCTGGAGCAGATGGCGCAGCCCGACGCGGTCGTCGAGCCGGACCGCCGCGCGGCGATCGCCTACGCCGTCGGGCTCGCCGGACCGGGGGACTGCGTCGTCGTGGCCGGCAAGGGTCACGAGCGCGGCCAGGAGGTCGGCGGGGTGGTCCACCCGTTCGACGACCGGGCCGTGCTGCGCGAGGCATTGCAGGCGGTGCGCCGATGAGCCAGGTGCTGACAGCCGCGGGCGACGTGCCTGCGCTGCGCGAGGGGCTGCGCCGGCTCGCCGTGGCCAGCGAGGGCAAGAGCCGTCGGACGTACGCCGTGCTGGGGCCTGTCCCCGGCGCTGGGCGTGAGGAGCTGATGGACCTCGGGAGGTTCCTGGTGCGGCTCGACATCTCTGCCCTGCTGGTCGTGGGAGAGGCCGGCCCGGTGCACGCCGGTGCGGTCCTCGAGGGCTCGTGGGGAGCGGAGTCGCGCCACGTGGCCGACCCGGCTGCCGCGCTGGACGTGCTGCGCGCCGAGCTGGCTCCCCGTGACGTCGTCCTGGTCGCCGGTCTGCCGGACGTCCTCGCCGCCTTGGAGGGCGCCGCATGATCTCCGTCCTCGTCGCGGCCATGACCGCGCTGATCATCAGCCTGCTCGGCACCCCTGCCGTCGTACGCCTGTTCCGCCGACGTGGCTACGGCCAGGAGATCCGCGAGGACGGTCCGGCCAGCCACGCCACCAAGCGCGGCACGCCCACGATGGGCGGCACCGTCATCATCCTCGCCACCCTCGTCGGGTACGTCGTCGCGCACCTGGTGGCCCTGCGCAACCCGGGTCGGGGCCCGACGGCCAGCGGCCTGCTCGTGCTCGGGCTCATGGTGTCGCTGGGTCTGGTCGGCTTCCTCGACGACTTCATCAAGATCCGCAAGCAGCGCTCCCTCGGTCTCACGGCACTGGCGAAGTTCGGCGGCCAGCTGCTCACCGGCGTCGGGTTCGGCGTGCTGGCGCTGCAGTTCCGGGACGACAAGGGCCTCACCCCCGCGTCCACCCACCTGTCGTTCGTCCGCGACTACGCCGTGCTGGGCCTGGGCACCGCGGGCTTCGTCCTCTTCGCCTACCTGGTCATCACCGCGGCGTCCAACGCGGTGAACCTCACCGACGGACTCGACGGCCTCGCCTCCGGTACCTCGGTGATGGTCCTCGCGTCCTACGTCATCATCGCCTTCTGGCAGTTCGGCAACTCGTGTGCGCTGCTGTCGACGAGCGGGTGCTACAGCGTCCGGGATCCGCTCGACCTCGCGCTGGTCGCCGCGTCCGCCATGGGCGCGTGCTTCGGGTTCCTGTGGTGGAACGCCTCACCGGCCAAGATCTTCATGGGCGACACCGGGTCTCTCGCCCTGGGCGGCCTGCTCGCGGGCCTCGCCATCACCACCCGGACCGAGCTGCTGCTCGTCGTCCTGGGCGGGCTGTTCGTCGTCGAGACGCTCTCGGTCATCATCCAGATCGGCTTCTTCAAGGTGACCCGCAAGCGGGTGTTCAACATGGCGCCGATCCATCACCACTTCGAGCTCGCCGGGTGGGCGGAGAACACCGTCATCGTCCGCTTCTGGATCATCGCCGGACTCGGCGTCGCGTTCGGGCTCGGGCTGTTCTACGCGGAGTTCCTGTCGAGCGGGTCGCTCGGCTGATGCCCGACTGGTCAGGTGTCCCTGTCGTGGTGGCCGGGGCGGGGATCTCGGGCGCCGCGGCCGCCCGTGCCCTCCGGGCGCTCGACGCGGACGTCACGGTCGTGGACGACCGGGCGACCGAGCTCGACGGCCTGCCCGTGCTGCGGACGCTCCCGGACGAGGTCGCCCTCGTCATCACCTCACCCGGCTTCCGGCCCACGACCCCGGTGCTGGTCGAGGCCGCGGGCCGCGGGATCGAGGTCATCGGCGAGGTCGAGCTGGCGTGGCGACTGCGCGGTCCTGGCGCTGCGCCGTGGCTGGCCCTGACCGGCACCAACGGCAAGACGACGACCGTCACGCTGCTCGAGGCGATCCTGCGCGCGGCGGGTCACCGGGTCGTGGCTGCAGGGAACGTCGGCCTCCCGCTCGTCGACGCGGTCCTCGCCGCCGACCCGTACGACGTCCTCGCCGTCGAGCTGTCCAGCTTCCAGCTGCACTGGTCGTCCACGGTGCGCCCGCGGGCAGGCGCCCTGCTCAACCTCGCCGACGACCACACCGACTGGCACGGCTCGGCCCGTGCCTACGCCGAGGCGAAGGCGAAGGTGTTCGACGCCGAGGTCGCGGTCGGCAACGCCGACGACGCCTCGACCGCGTCCCTGCTCGCACGCGCGTCGTCGCCGCAGGTGTCGTTCACGCTGCGGACGCCGCGGGCCGGACAGGTCGGGCTGGTCGAGGACCTCTTGGTGGACCGGGCGTTCCCCGACGTCGAGGGTGAGGCGACCGAGCTCGCCGCCGCGGGAGACCTCGCGCTGCCCGGCCTGCACAACCTGTCGAACGCCCTCGCGGCCGCGACCCTCGCCCGCGCGTACGGCGTGCCCGCGTCCGCGGTCCGCGACGGCCTTCGGGGCTACCTGCCGCAGCCGCACCGCAACGCGCTGGTCGTCGAGTCCGACGGCGTCCGCTGGGTCGACGACAGCAAGGCCACGAACCCGCACGCCGCCGCGGCGTCGCTGGCGTCGTACGCGCCGGTGGTGTGGATCGCAGGGGGGCTGCTGAAGGGAGCGGAGGTCGACGACCTGGTGCGGCAGGCGGCTCCCCGGCTGCGCGCCGCGGTCCTGCTCGGCACCGACCGGGCCGTCCTGGCCGAGGCACTCGCGCGACACGCGCCGGATGTCCCCGTCGTCGAGGTCGCTCGCCTCGACACTGAGGCCATGCGTGAGGTGGTCGAGGCAGCCCGTGCCCTGGCGCAGCCGGGCGACACGGTGCTCCTCGCGCCGGCGGCGGCGTCGATGGACTGCTTCCGTGACTACGCCGAGCGCGGCGACCTGTTCGCGTCCGCGGCGCGGGCCGCCACCCGAGGTGTCGGGTGAGCACCTCCCGGCCGGTGCTCCAGCGGCCCCTGGCGTCGTACTACCTGGTCCTCGTCACCACCGGGTTGCTGCTGTCGCTCGGCCTGATCATGGTGCTGTCGGCCTCCAGCGTGCGGGCCTACTCGACCTACCACAACGCCTACGCCATCGCCCTCAAGCAGGGCATCTTCCTCGCCCTGGGGCTGCCGGCGCTCTGGGTCGCCTCCCGACTGCCGGCTCGCGTGTGGCGCCGACTCGGTCTGCCTCTGCTGCTGGGTGCGATGGGTCTTCTCGTGCTGGTCCTCGTGCCGGGCATCGGGCGCAACGTGGATGGCGCGACGCGCTGGATCCCGCTTCCCGGCGGCTTCAACCTGCAACCGAGCGAGCTCGCCAAGCTCGGGATCTGCTTGTGGGGCGCGGATCTGCTGGTCCGCAAGCGCAAGCTTCTCGGCGACTGGAAGCACCTGCTCATCCCGCTGGTGCCCGTCGTCGGGGTCGTGGCGGTGCTCGTGATGCTCGAGCCCGACATGGGTACGACGATCGTGGTGACGTCGATCATGATGGCGCTGCTGTGGGTCGTGGGCGCGCCGGGACGGGTGTTCGCCGGCTTGGGGGGCGTCGCCCTGTTTCTCGGCGGCCTGATGGCGGTGACCGAGCCGTACCGGCTGGAGCGCCTGACCCACTTCACCGATCCCTGCGCGGCGCACCAGCGGCTCGAGGGGGGTTACCAGGCGTGCCAGGGACTGCAGGCCCTCGGGGCAGGGGGCTGGTTCGGCGTCGGGCTCGGAGCGTCCCGTGAGAAGTGGTCCGGCGGGCTGCCGAACCCCTACACCGACTACGTCTACGCGATCGTCGGCGAGGAGCTCGGTCTGCTCGGGACGTTGACCGTCCTGCTGCTGTTCGCCACCCTCACCTACGCTGGCCTGCGCATCGCCAAGCGGACGGCCGACCCGTTCAGCCGCCTGGCCGCCACCGGCATCACGGTGTGGATCGCCGTTCAGGCCCTGGTCAACATGGGCACCGTCGTGGGGCTCGTTCCGATCACGGGCATCCCGCTGCCGTTCATCTCCTTCGGCGGCTCGGCGCTGCTGCCGACCCTGGTGGGCATCGGCATCCTGCTGTCGTTCGCCCGTGACGAGCCCGGCGCCAAGGCGGCCCTCGCCCTGCGCCGTGGGAGCCTGCGCACCCGTTTCGCGGCCGCCCTGCCCTCGCGGGTGCCGGCCCGGCGCGCCGTGCCGGTCCCTGTGCAGCGTGGCCCTCGGCCGGCGACACGCCCCTCGCGCGGTTCGGCCACCCGTCGCCCGGTGGCCCGCCGGCCGTGACCGCTCATGTGGTGCTGGCCGGAGGCGGTTCTGCCGGTCACGTCGAGCCGATGCTCAACACTGCCGACGCCCTGCGTCGACAGGACCCGGCGGTGCGCATCTCCGTACTGGGCACGGCCGAGGGGCTCGAGGCCCGGCTTGTCCCCCTGCGGGGGTACGACCTCGTCGTCGTCCCGAAGGTGCCGCTGCCACGCCGACCCACCACGGACCTGCTGCGCGTCCCCGGACGCCTCCGCGCCGCCGTACGCACGACGCGGCAGCACCTCGACGCCGTGGAGGCCTCCGTCGTCGTGGGCTTCGGGGGGTACGTCTCCGTCCCGGCCTACCTGGCGGCTCACCGGCGCGGGACACCCATCGTGGTGCACGAGGCCAACGCCCGGGCCGGCATCGCCAACCGCCTGGGAGCGCGCTGGGCCCGGACGACCGCAGCCGCCGTCCCTGGCGCGCTGCCCGGAGCGCACGTCGTGGGAATCCCGCTGCGCCAGGCGATCTCGGGGCTGGACCGCACCGCCGCCCGCCCCGCTGCCCGCCGCGCGCTCGGTCTCGACGACCGGCCGGTGCTGCTGGTCACCGGTGGGTCCCAAGGCGCCCGGCGCATCAACGACGCCGTCGTAGCCGCTGCCGGGAGACTCGACGAGGCGGGCGTCCAGGTGCTGCACGTGACCGGTCCCACGCAGGCCGACGACGTGCGCCGGGCGCTGGGGCAGGCACCGTCGGGACATCACGTCCTGGACTACGTCGACGACATGGCCACGGCGTACGCCGCCAGTGATGCCGTGGTCTGCCGCGCCGGCGCGATGACCTGCGCCGAGCTCGCTGCGGTCGGACTGCCCGCGCTCTACGTCCCCCTGCCCATCGGCAACGGCGAGCAGGCCCTCAACGCGCGGCCCACCGTCGACGCCGGTGGTGGGCTGCTGCTCGACGACGCGGCGCTCACGGCGGACAGCCTGCTCGAGGTCGTCCTGCCCTGGCTGACCGACCCCGCCCGGCTGACCGCGATGTCCCGTGCTGCCAGGGGTCTCGGTCACACGGACGCCGACGAGGCCCTCGCCCGGCTCGTGCTGGAGGCTGCCGCATGACGCGGGTGCACCTCATCGGGATCGGTGGCGCAGGGATGAGCGGGATCGCCCGGGTCCTGCTCGCGCGCGGGACCGCCGTGTCCGGCAGCGACGCGAAGGACTCCGTCGCGGTCGCTGCGCTGCGCGCGCTCGGCGCCGATGTGCACGTCGGTCACGACGCCGCGCACGTGACCGGTGCGACCACGGTGGTGGTGTCCACCGCGATCCGGGAGACCAACCCCGAGCTCGTCGCGGCGCGGGAGATCGGCATCGAGGTGCTGCGCCGCGCCGAGGCCCTCGCGCTGCTGCTGACGGGTTATCGCGCGATCGCGGTCGCCGGCACCCACGGCAAGACGTCGACGACGTCCATGCTCACCGTCGCCGCGCAGCACTGCGGCGTGGACCCGTCCTTCGCCATCGGCGGGGACCTCAACGAGGCGGGCAGCAACGCCCACCACGGCACCGGGTCGCTGTTCGTCGTCGAGGCGGACGAGAGCGACGGCTCCTTCCTGGCCTACCGCCCGGAGGGGGCGGTCGTGACCAACGTCGAGCCCGACCACCTGGACCACCACGGGAGCGACGAGGCCTACCGCGCGGCGTTCGTCGACTTCGTCGACACCGTGAGCGGCTTCGTCGTCCTGTGCGCCGACGACCCGGGCGCGCTCGCCCTGGCGCCTCGAGCGCGTGACCGTGGGCTTCGGGTGCGCACCTACGGCACAGCCCCCGACGCCGACCTGCAGCTGGTCGACCTGGTGTCCGGGGCGGCGGGTGCGTCGTACACCGCTGTTCTCGACGGGGTGGCGCTCGGGACGGTCACCCTCGAGGTCGCCGGCGTGCACCAGGCCCGCAACAGTGCCGCAGCCCTGCTCGCCGGTGTGGAGGCCGGGCTACCCGCCGGTCCGCTGATCGAGGGGCTCGGGGGCTTCGCCGGTGTCCGTCGCCGCATGGAGCTCAAGGGCACGGCCGGTGGCGTCCGGGTGTACGACGACTACGCCCACCACCCCACCGAGGTGCTGGCCCAGCTGACGGCAGCCCGTGAGGTCGCGGGTGAGGGCAGGTTGGTCGCGGTGTTCCAGCCCCACCTGTTCTCCCGCACCGCGATGTTCGCCGCCGGCTTCGGCGCCGCCCTCGGCCTCGCCGACCAGGTGGTGGTCATGGACGTGTACGGCGCCCGCGAGGACCCCGTGCCGGGCGTGACCGGGGCGGTCGTCGCCGACGCGGTCCCGCTCGACCCGGAGTGCGTGGTGTTCGAGCCCTCCTGGAGCGCCGTGCCGTCGCTGGTGGCGTCGCGGCTCGCGCCGGGGGACCTGCTCATCACCCTGGGAGCCGGTGACGTGACGCAGATCGGCCCCGAGGTCCTGCGGTTGCTGGCCGGGGGCACCCCGTGAGCCGCACCCCGCTGGTCGAGGCCGGTCCGCGCCTTGAGGCGCGTGCCGCCGCCGAGCGCCAGGGCAGGTGGCGCAGCCGCGTACGCCGGACCGGGATCGCCCTGGGCGTCGTCGTCCCGCTCGCGGTCCTGGCCTGGGTGCTCCTGGGATCGCCGCTGCTCGCCGTGCGCACGGTGGAGGTCGTGGGGGAGCACCGGCTGCGTGCCGCCGAGGTGGTCGGGGCGGCCGACGTCCGTGCGGGCACGCCCCTCGCGAGGGTGGACACCGCCGCCGTGGTGCGGCGGGTGGAGCAGCTGGCGCCCGTCGCGCACGTGAGCGTCACGCGCGCCTGGCCGCACACCCTCACCATCACCGTCGTCGAGCGGGTCCCGGTCGTCGCTCTCGCCCAGGACGGGACGTACGGGCTGCTGGACCGCGACGGGGTCGAGGTCGCCCGGGTGGCCTCCGCCCCTCGCGGCCTGTACCGGCTGACGAGCAGCTCGCCGGACGCGACGGCCGCCGCGCTCGCCGTCCTCGACCACCTGCCCCGGAGCATCACCGGGCGCCTCGGCTCGCTGCGCGCCCCCAGCCCGGACCAGGTCACCCTCGTGCTGCGCGACCGCCGCCAGGTGCTGTGGGGCGGTCCCGAGGACGGCGCGACGAAGGCCTCGGCCGTCCTCGCCCTGCTGCGCCTGCCGGGCACGGTGTACGACGTGAGCGCCCCCGGCGTCGCCAGCCGTCGCTGAGGCCGATCCGCGACCGCTCTCACGTGGATCACCGGGGCGGAGGCCCACGGGCTGCCCGTCCGCATGCTGTCGGCATGGTGGGATGGCCCGGACGTTAGTCCCCGCTGTCTCCCGGGAAGGCCCACCGCATGAGCTCTGCCCCTCCCGCCGCCCCACCCTCTGCCCCTCCCGCCGCCCCACCCTCTGCCCCTCCCGCCGCCCCACCCTCTGCCCCTCCCGCCGCCCCACCCTCTGCCTCGGACCCCTCGCTCGCCGAGCTGGTGTCACGCCTCACCGAGCAGACCAGCCGCCTGGTGCGGGACGAGGTCAAGCTCGCCCAGGCCGAGATGGCGCAGAAGGGCCGCAAGGCCGGTATCGGCGTCGGACTGTTCGGCGGCGCCGGGGTCGTGGTGCTGTACGCCCTGGGGTGCCTGGTCGCGGCCGCCGTCCTCGCGCTCGACCTGGTGCTCCCCGGCTGGGCGGCAGCGCTGATCGTGGCGGGGATCCTGGTGGTCGTCGCGGCGCTGGCGGCAGTCATCGGCAAGAAGCAGGTGACGCAAGCCGTCCCGCCCGTCCCGCAGGAGGCGCTGGCCAGTGTCAAGCGCGACGTGGCGGCGGTGAAGCGATGAGCGACCAGACCTCCACGGAGGCCCTGCGCAGCGACATCGCCCAGCACCGCGCCGAGCTCGCCCAGACCGTCGAGCTGCTGGCGGCCAAGCTGGACGTGAAGAGCCGGGTCGCAGAGCGCATGACCACCCTGCGTCCCCTGCTCCTCAAAGTGGGAGCGGGGACCGCAGGGGTGGTCGTGCTCGTCGTCGCGGTGCGGAGGTTCCGCCGGTGAAGCTGCTCTACAAGCCGTTCGGGGTCGTCTTCAGCGTGCTCGGCGGCATCCTTGCCAGCCGCGTGTTCCTGCTGGTCTGGAAGCGGGTCGGAGGAGAGACCGACACCCCTGGGCCACGCGACCAGCAGCGGGGCTGGGGCGAGGTCATCACGGCTGCCGCCCTGCAGGGTGCCGTCTACGGCACGGTCAAGGCGCTGGTCGACCGCGCCGGCGCCACCGGTTACGCCAAGGCGACCGGCACCTGGCCGGGCAACACCGATCCGGTGCGCTGAGCGCTCAGGCTCCGGCCAGGTCGGCGATCAGCAGCACCAGGGTTCTGGTCGCGGTGACGAGCTCGTCGATCGGCACGCTCTCGTCCGGAGCGTGCGCGTCCCGGATGTTGCCCGGTCCGTAGTGCACTGCCGGGATCCCCGCAGCGGTCAGCAGCCGAAGGTCTGAGCCGTACGGCGCACCGTGGACCCGCGAGGGCACGCCGGTGACCCGCTCGTGCGCGCGCTGGGCGCGGGGGAGCAGGGGATGACCGTCCACGAGCGCGCCGGGTGCGAACTGCCCGCCGCACCACGCCACCTCGACCGGGTGCTCGGCGAGCCAGGGATCGTCGGCGCACACCTGGGCGACGCACTGCTCGAAGGCTGCCCGGGCGTGCTCGACGTCCTCGCCCAGCGCCACGCCGTACCTCCCCTCGGCCACCAGCAGGTCCGGCACGCTGCTCGCCCAGTCACCGGCGTGGACCGTCCCCACCGACAGCGGGTAGGGGAGGGCCTCGTGCGCCAGGAGCGGGTGCGGTCTGAGGTTGCGCTCGCCCTCGAGCTCGCGCAGTGCCGTGTGCAGCAGGAGGTACTTGTCCACGGCGTCCACGCCCTCGGCGCGCATGCTGCCGTGCGCAGACCGGCCGGGCACGGTCAGTCGGAAGGTGAGGGCGCCCGCGCTCGCGGGGATGAGCGCGAGCGACGTGGGCTCGCAGATGATCGCTGCGTCGGCGCGGTGCCCTCGCTCGAGGGTGGCGAACGTGCCGAGGCCGCCGTCCTCCTCACCCACCACCGCATGCAGGAACACGTCTCCTCGCGGGCGGACGCCCGCGGTACGCAGCACCTCGAGGGCGACGAGCTGGCAGGCCAGACCACCTTTCATGTCGCACGCCCCACGGCCCCAGACGCGACCGTCGCGAGCCTGTCCACCCCACGGGTCGACCGTCCAGGACCGCTCATCCCCCAGTGGCACCACGTCGACGTGCCCGTTCAGGAGCACGCTCGGCGCGCCGGGCTCGCTGCCTCGCCACGCCCCGACCAACCCCCAGGCTTCGTCGCGCGGCGCCTCACCGCCGGGGTACCCGGCAACCCTCGACATCACGTCGAGGTCGATGCTCCACAGATCGGTCTCGAGCCCCATCCCGTCGAGGCGCTGGGCAAGGGCGTGCTGCAGCTCGCTCTCGGCCGCGCTGCCCGTCAACGAGGGGACGGCCACCAGCTGAGCCAGGACCTCGACGAGGCGCTCGGGGCGGACCAGGTCGAGGGCCTGGCCGAGGTCGTGCGGGAGGGAGTCAGGCGTCACCTGACGGAGTCTCGCTGATCGGCATGGTGATCGCGAGGGTGGGAAGGGACCAGAGATGACCCGTCCTGTTCCGCCGTCGATCCCCGAGCTGAGCTCTGAGCGGGCTCGGCGGGCGCGGCGCACCTTCGAGGTGCTCTCGGCCGGCCCGGACGTGTTCGAGACCTTCTTCGACCAGGCGCGCGTGGGTCTGGCCCTCGCGGACCTCACCGGACGCTTCGTCCGGGTGAACCAGGCCTACGCCGACCTGCTCGGTCGTTCCCCCGAGGACCTCATCGGCCAGCCGGTGTCCGACCTGCTGCACCCGGAGGACCAGGCGCCCTCACGGGACCGGGTCGAGGCGGTGATCCAGGGTCGGCTCGCGGCTCTGCAGGTGGAGGAGCGCACGCTGACGCCGTACGGCGAGGCGCTGTGGGTCCTGCACGGGGTCAGCGCCGTTCCGGGCGCTGACGGTGGGCCGGCGTGGTTGGCCCTGAGCGCCCAGGACATCACCGAGCGACGGCGCGTGGAGAGCGACCTACGGGCGCTGACGGCAAGCCTGACCGAAGCAGCGGTGCGTGATCCCCTGACCGGACTGGCCAACCGGACGCTGCTCGAGGAGCGGCTGCGGGCGGTCATCGCGCGGGACACCCGGACGGGGGAGAGCACAGCCGTGCTGTTCCTGGACCTGGACGGGTTCAAGCACGTCAACGACGAGCACGGTCACGCGACCGGGGACCAGGTCCTTCGGAGCGTCGCGCGGCGGCTCTCCGGGGCGGTCCGCCCCTCCGACACGGTCGCCCGGCTCGGGGGCGACGAGTTCGTCGTGCTCATCGAGGGCGCCACCCAGGAGTCGGTGGCCGTCCTGGTGGAGCGGCTGCATGAGGTCATCGGGCGCCCGATCGGTCAGCTCGGGCTGAGGGTCGGCGTGAGCATCGGGGTGGCGCTGTCGACGCGGGGCCAACTGCCCCCGAACGTGCTGCTCGGCGAGGCAGACCGGGCGATGTACGAGCACAAGCGGGAGCACCGCGCCGGCGACGGGTGAGCGGCCGGCACCGCGGGCGTGGCGGATCCCACGGCGGGGTGGGTTGACCGTGACGGGCTGTCACCTCTAACGTCTCCCGCAACCACAGGTTGACATAACGTTAAGGGTCTACCTGAGGCTGAGAGTCTCTCCAGGTTGCGCCGCCGGACCGGGGAGAGCGTCGCACGTGCCGCCTTCCCCGCGGCGCGAGCACCTGCACAGGACTGCACGACTCACCTCCCGAAGGGCTCCGAGCACACGTGGCTGCACCTCAGAACTACCTCGCCGTCATCAAGGTCGTCGGCATCGGCGGTGGCGGCGTCAACGCCGTGAACCGGATGATCGAGGTGGGCCTCAAGGGCGTGGAGTTCATCGCCATCAACACCGACGCCCAGGCGCTTCTCATGAGCGACGCCGACGTCAAGCTCGACATCGGCCGCGAGCTGACCCGTGGCCTCGGCGCGGGAGCGGCCCCCGACGTCGGGCGCCAGGCAGCAGAGGATCACCGCGACGAGATCGAGGAGGTGCTCAAGGGCGCCGACATGGTCTTCGTCACCGCGGGCGAGGGTGGCGGCACGGGCACCGGCGGCGCGCCTGTCGTGGCCAGTGTGGCCCGGTCGCTCGGGGCGCTGACCATCGGAGTCGTCACGCGCCCGTTCTCCTTCGAGGGACGGCGTCGCGCCGGCCAGGCCGAGGAGGGCATCGAGTCCCTGCGCGCCGAGGTCGACACCCTCATCGTCATCCCGAACGACCGGCTGCTGTCCATCAGCGACAAGCAGGTCAGCGTCATGGACGCGTTCAAGAGCGCCGACCAGGTGCTGCTGTCCGGCGTGCAGGGGATCACCGACCTGATCACGACCCCCGGCCTCATCAACCTGGACTTCGCCGACGTGAAGTCCGTGATGAAGGGCGCCGGGTCGGCCCTCATGGGGATCGGCTCGGCGCGCGGTGAGGACCGCTCCGTGGTCGCCGCGGAGATGGCCATCGCCAGCCCGCTGCTCGAGGCCAGCATGGACGGCGCCCACGGCGTGCTGCTGTCGGTCTCCGGCGGCAGCGACCTGGGCCTGTTCGAGATCAACGAGGCCGCGCAGCTCGTCGCGGACGCGGCCCACCCCGACGCCAACATCATCTTCGGTGCCGTTATCGACGACGCCCTCGGGGACGAGGTGCGGGTGACCGTCATCGCCGCAGGCTTCGACGGGGGAGCCCCCAGCTACCGCAAGGTCGAGCCGCGCCGGGAGCCCGCGCCTGTCGCCGCGCCGGCGCCGGAGCCGGAGCAGGCGTACGACCCCGCACCGGTCCGCCAACCTAGCCCGACGCCGACGTACACCCCCACCGAGACCAAGCCCCGCCCCCCACGGCCGACCGTGGTCTTCGAGGACCTCGACGTCCCCGACTTCCTGAAGTAGGTCGTGCTCGACCTGCTCGACGCCGGTCTGCCGGCGCCGGCCCGCGGGGTCTTCACGACGCGCCAGGGCGGCGACAGCCGCCCGCCCTGGGACAGCCTCAACCTGGCGGTCCACGTCGACGACGCCTTCGCGCGGGTCCAGGCCAACCGGGCCCGACTGGCCGAGCGGCTGGGAGTCACTGGTCTCGCCTTCGGCAAGCAGGTGCACGGCAGGGGCGTCCGTCTGGTGCAGGGACTGAGCGCGAAGACCAGCCGAGGGCTGGACGACACCGACGGGCTCGTCACGACCCTGCCGGGCATCGGACTGGTCATCATGGGCGCCGACTGCCTGCCTGTGCTGCTGGCCGCCGACGGCGTGGTCGGCGCTGCCCACGTCGGTCGACCCGGCTTGACCCGAGGCGTCCTCGACGCCGTGGTGGACCTCATGCGGGCTCAGGGGGCCACGGCGATCAGCGCGGTGCTCGGACCGGGCATCTGCGGCTCGTGCTACGAGGTCCCGGCGAGCATGGCCGGCGAGGTGGAGAAGGCGGCTCCGGGCAGCCGCTGCACGACCCGCCGGGGCACGGTCGGGGTCGACCTGCTGGCCGGCGCGCTGGGCCAGCTCGGACGTCTGGGCGTGACGGCGTCATCGACCGGTGGCTGCACGTTCGAGCAACCGGATCGCTACTTCTCCTACCGCCGTGACGGCGTCACCGGGCGGCACGCCGGGGTCGTCTGGCTGTGAGCGACGTACGGCGGGAGGAGCTGGCCGCGTCGTTGCAGCAGGTGCGGCAGCGGGTCGCGCGGGCCTGCACGTCCGCGGGCCGCGAGCGGGACGAGGTCGTGCTCGTCGCGGTGACGAAGACCTGGCCGGCCTCCGACGCTGCTGTCCTGCGGGACCTCGGGGTGCTCGACCTCGCCGAGAACCGCGACCAGGAGGCGCGCGAGAAGGCCCGCGAGGTGTCCGGCGTGCGGTGGCACTTCGTCGGTTCGGTCCAGACCAACAAGGCCCGGAGCATCGCGACCTACGCGGACGTGGTGCATGCCGTCGACCGCCCAGCCGTCGTCACCGCGCTCTCCCAGGCCGCCGTCCGTGCGGGCCGGCACCTCACGGCCCTGGTCCAGGTCAGCCTCGACGGTGACCCGGTCCGTGGTGGCGCCCTGCCCGGTGACGTCCCTGCGCTCGCCGACGCCCTCGCGGCCGCGGACGGGCTGATTGTCGGCGGGGTCATGGCGGTCGCTCCCCGGGTGGGCGACCCGGCCGCCGCGTTCGCCCGACTGGCCGAGGTCGCGGCCACCGTCCGGAGCCGGCACCCGTCGGCGACCATGATCAGCGCCGGGATGAGCGGAGACCTCGAGCAGGCCATCGCCGCCGGCGCGACGCACGTGCGTGTCGGGTCGGCGTTGCTGGGTCCCCGAGGCGCCCCGCTCCGGTAGGCTCGGCCCTGGCTTTCCTCCTGTTCAGCCGACCGTTCTCACCAGTGGAGCTCCCCATGCCAGGCGTGATGCGCAAGATGGGCCTCTACCTCGGGCTGGTCGAGGACGACGAGCACGAGCAGTACGACGGCTGGGACGAGCAGGAGGAGACGTACGACGAGCCGACCGTGCGGCGCTACCAGCCTGCCGCCACGGCCGCCGGAGCCACGGCGGCGACGCGACGGTCGTTCGACGGTGGCACGCGTGGTGCCGTGGCCCTCGACGCCCTTTCCCGCCCGGCGGCCGTGCCCGTGCCGGATGACGCCTACCGCATCACCACCCTGCACCCGCAGAGCTACAACGACGCGCGCGCGATCGGTGAGCACTTCCGCGAGGGCACACCGGTGATCATGAACCTGACCGAGATGGACGACGCGGACGCCAAGCGCCTGGTCGACTTCGCCGCCGGGCTGATCTTCGGACTGCACGGGCGCATCGAGCGCGTGACCAACAAGGTGTTCCTGCTCTCGCCCGAGCACGTCGAGGTCACTGCCGAGGACAAGGCCCGCATCGCGCAGGGCGGGTTCTTCAACCAGTCGTGATCCGCCGTACCCCTGGAGCCCTGACGTGACGCCGGTCGGACAGGTGCTGTCCTTCGTCCTCCTGGTCTTTCTCCTGCTGCTGATCTTCCGGCTGGTCATGGAGTACGTCTTCATGTTCGCGCGCAGCTACCGACCCGCTGGACCCGTCGCCATCGCGCTGGAGCTCTGCTACACCGCGACCGACCCGCCGCTGAAGGCCCTGCGAAAGGTGCTGCCCCCGCTGCGCATCGGCAACGTGAGCCTCGACCTGGGCTTCTTCGTGCTGTTCACCGCCGTCCTCATCCTCATGAACGTCGTCAGCTCGCTGTGACCAGACCGGAAGTGACCTCGTGCCCCTGACTCCCTCGGACGTCGCCAACAAGCAGTTCGGCAAGGCCCTGCGCGGTTACGACGTCGAGGAGGTCGACACCTTCCTCGACGAGGTCGAGGCCGAGCTGTCGCGCCTGCTGACCGAGCGCGCACGGCTGCTCGCTGCCCCGCCCGCCTCGTCCACCGTCGCGCCGACGGGGGAGGCTGCGCCCCCGCCCCCGGCTGCCGCCCCGGTCACCCCTGCGCCGCCCGCGGCCGAGGAGACCCAGGAGGCGGCACTGCGGACCCTGCTGATGGCCCAGCGCACCGCGGACCAGGCCGTCGCCGAGGCGCGGGCCGAGGCGGACGTCCTGCTCAGCGCCGCCCAGGCACGCGCCGCGCAGGTCGACCGCGAGGTGGATGCCCGCACGGCCCACGCGCTCTCCGAGCTCGAGGGCAAGCGTGCGGAGCTCGAGGCGCGCATCGAGGACCTGCGCGCCTTCGAGCGGGAGTACCGGCTGCGCCTGAAGGCCTACCTGGAGTCCCAGCTCGCGGACCTCGACACCCGCTCCGGGACCGACGAGGGCGCGGGCAGGGGTGTTCCCGCGGCCGCGCGTTCGGCGGCCGTCGGCAGCGTCCACCCGGGCACCCCGGGCAATGCCGCCAACCCGGCCGGCCCGGCCAACCCGGCCGGCCCGGCCGGCGCGCAGAACGCGACCGGTTCCGTCGAGCAGCGCCCGGCCCCAGCTGCCGCGCCGCCCGCCTTCGCCCCGCCGGCCCCTGCGCCCGCAGCGCCCCCGCCGTCGTCTGTCGCCCCGGCGCCGGCACCGGCCCCGGCCCCCGCACCGGTTCACGCTCCCGCCCCGGCCGTCGCCCCGGGCCCGGCCACGGCACAGCAGGACGCCCCCGTGGGGCCGCCGCGGGAGAGCGCACCGCACCCGCCGTCCCCGCCCGCGCTGCGTGCGGTCCCTCCCCTGAGCTCGCTGCCCGAGCCCGTGGGGCCGTTCACGGTCGTCCCCCCACCGGTGCAGGTGGAGCAGGTCGACGACGGCCCCGAGCCCCCCCAAGAGCACTGACGTTGCTCGTGCTGTCTGTCCGCTCGCCTGCCGGTCGCGCGGCGCCATCGCGTCCCGTGGCTAGGATGCCCAGGCTGTCGTGCACACCCCCTGTCGGAGGAACTTCCCTGTGATCGTCATCAGCGCGGCTCTCGTCGCGGTCGCCCTCATCCTGCTCGTCATCGGGCTGGTGGGCGGCAGCCTCGGCTTCGTCTACGCCTCCATCGCCGTCAGCCTGGCGTCGTTCGGGTTCCTGATCCGCGGCATCCTGCAGAAGCGGACCGAGGACCTGCCCGCGGCGGGCGCGGCCGACGAGGAGCCGTCGGTCATCCTGCGCAAGGACACCGACACCAGCACGACCGACACGAGCACGACCGACACCGGCACAGCCGGCAGCGCCGCGAGCGGTACGGCGAGCAGCACCCGCGACGCGGTGAAGGCAGGTGCCGCGGGAACCGTCCTCGTCGTGGAGGGTCGCCCGCGTTACCACGTCGAGGGCTGCCGCTACCTCACGGGCAAGGACGCGGCCCCGATGGACGCCTCGCAGGCGCGCACCGAGGGATACTCGGCCTGTGGGGTCTGCCGACCGGACGACGCCCTCACCACGGCCGCGTCCTCAGCCTCGTCGGCGGCAGGCACCTCCGACAGCCCCGCGACGGACGCCACGGCCGAGGCGTCGGAACACGCCGCTCCCTCGCCTCGCCCCGCCCGTACCGCGGCGCGCAGCGCGGCCGCCTCGTCGACGTCGGCGAAGGTCGCCCCCAAGCCTGCCGCGAAGGCCGCTCCGGTGACGCTGGCCAAGCCGGCGTCCGCGACGTCCGCGCCGGCCAAGGCTGCACCGGCCAAGTCTGCGAAGGCCAAGGCTGCGAAGGCTGCACCTGCGAAGGCTGCACCTGCGAAGGCTGCACCTGCGAAGGCTGCGCCTGCGAAGGCTGCGCCTGCGAAGGCTGCACCTGCGAAGGCTGCCAAGGCTGCGCCCGCGAAGGCGGCACCGGCGAAGGCTGCCACGGCGAAGGCTGCGCCGGCGAAGGCCGCGCCGGCGAAGGCCGCGCCGGCGAAGGCGCCCGCCAAGGCTGCGACGAAGCCGTCCGTGGTCGTCATCCCGGACCGCGACAAGTACCACACGCCCGAGTGCCGCTACGTCCGCGGCGCCGAGGGGACCCAGGAGCTCAGCAAGGCGGCGGCGGCCCGCGAGGGCTACCGCGCCTGCGGTGTCTGCAACCCCTGAGAGAGCGCTCTGCCAGGGTTCACGCGCAAGCGCGCACCCGCACACCCACACGCACTCACGCGCACACCCACAGCAGCAGCGAGAGGGCCCGCTCCGACCGGAGCGGGCCCTCTCGTCGTACCTGCCGGGCCTGGCGCTGGCCGCGCGCTCAGCTGCGACGCTTGAGGGCGCTGCTGCGGAAGGGGTCGCGCGGCGGGGGGACCGGCAGGGCCAGCACCGAGCCCTCGGCGTCGAGGCCGGCCAGGCCGAGAACCCGCCCCAGCAGGCTGTGACTGGTCTCGCCGGCGCGCACGCCGTCCGTGGTGACGAGGACGCGGTACACGGTGATGTAGTGCCGTACCGGGGTGTCGTAGCTCCAGTCGACCGATCCCAGGTGCACCGCGTCGCCCCGGCTGCCGCCCAGGCCCTCCCAGGGGCCGCTCCACACCTGCACGCCGGCCGGACCGGCGGAGTAGCAGCCCCCGCGGGAGACGTCCTCACGCGTGGCGGCGGCGAGCAGGGCTCGGCCCTCGCGGTCCGGCAGGACGAGCGCGGGTCGCACCTGGCTCTCGACGGACACGTTCACGCCGGGCCGGGTCAGCCGGAAGGAGCGATGGATCGGACGAGGTGACTCGAGCTCGACGGAGTGGACGGTCACGCTGGTGCCTCCCGGGGGTGCGTGCACTGCTCCGGTTGCAGCAGTGCGGGGTGTCACCCAGAGCATCGGCAGTCCCGATGCCCGTTCTGGTGCGGCCATTCGGGTGATTCGCGCGAGGGCTCCGAGGGCGCCGAGGGTGTGTGATGCGCGCGAGGGCGAGCACCCCCCCGTCAGGTCCCGGCGACCCGCAGCCAGAACCGCAGGCCGAGGTCGCTGTCGTCGTGGTGGCTCAGGTCGGCGGTGGGACGGCCTTCGACCACGCTCACCGCGAGGACCTCCTCCGCCAGCCGTAGCGAGCCCTCCTGCAACGCGTCCGCGAGCTCGCCCTGGGCGGACCACCACAGCTCGATCCGGTCGCTCACGTCGAGTCCGCTGGTCTTGCGGGCGTCCTGCACCAGGCGGACGACGTCGCGCACCAGGCCGGCGCGGCGCAGCTCGGGGGTGATCTCGAGGTCCAGCGCGACCGTCTCCCCGGCTCCCGAGGCGACTGCCCAGCCGCTGCGCGGCGTCTCCGTCACGATCACCTCGTCTGTCGACAAGGCGACCTGCGTGCCGTCGACCACCACGGACGCGGTCCCGGCGCGCAGCGCCTCGGCCAGGGCCGCCGCGTCGGTGGCCGCCACCGCGGCCGCGACGGCCTGCACGCCCTTGCCGAACCGGGCGCCCAGGACGCGGAAGTTCGCCTTCGCCGTGACGTCGACCAGGTCGCCGGACAGCGCCTCGAGGGCCACGACGTTGAGCTCCGTGGCGACCAGCTCCCGCAGCTCGCTCGGCAGCGCCGACCACCCCTGCGCGGACACCAGTGCCCGCCCCAGGGGCTGGCGGGTCTTGGTCTTGGACTCCGCCCTCGCCGTACGCCCGAGGTCGACGAGGCGCCGGGTGAGGGCGACCTGGGAGGACAGGGCGGCGTCGACGAGGGACCCGTCGACCGTGGGCCAGTCGCGCAGGTGCACCGAGTCGGGCAGGGACGGATACGCCGGGACGACGAGCGCGTCGTGCAGCGCCTCCGCGAGGAACGGCGTGAACGGCGCCATCAGCCGCGTCAGGACCTCGAGCACCTCGTGCAGCGTGCCGAGGGCGGCCGCGTCACCGTCCCAGAACCGGCGGCGGGAGGTGCGGACGTACCAGTTCGAGAGGTCGTCGATGAGCTGGGACAGCCGCCGGCCGGCGCGCAGGGAGTCGAAGCCCTCCAGGGCATCGGTCACCTCACGCACGGTCGCGTGCAGCTCCGACAGCGCCCACCGGTCCATCAGCGGGCGGTCCGCGACGTCCGGGACCGGGGTCAGGCCGGGCTGGTAGCCGTTGGCGTCGGCGTACAGGGTGAAGAAGGACGCGGTGTTCCACAGGGTCAACAAGACCTTGCGGGTGACGTCCTCGAGCTGCGCGTCGCCGATCCGACGCGCAGCCCACGGGTTGCCGCCGCAGAGCATGTACCAGCGCAGCGGGTCAGCCCCGTGCTTGTCCATCAGCCCCATCGGGTCGAGCACGTTTCCGAGGTGCTTGCTCATCTTGCGGCCGTCGGCGTCGAGGATGTGCCCGAGGCAGAGGACGGTGCGGTAGGGGCTCTGGTCGAACACCAGCGTCCCGATCGCCATCAGCGTGTAGAACCAGCCGCGGGTCTGGTCGATGGCCTCGCAGATGTAGTCGGCGGGGTACGCCGGCTCGACGCCGCTGTGCGGGTAGCCGACCTGCGCGAACGGCATCGACCCGGCGTCGTACCAGCAGTCGATGACCTCGGGGACGCGCGTCGCCGTCGCGCCGCAGTCCCCGCAGGGCAGCGTCACGTCGTCGACGAAGGGGCGGTGCGGGTCCAGGGCGGAGACGTCCTGACCCGATCTCTCGCTCAGCTCGGCGAGCGACCCCACGACCGTCAGGTGGTCCTCGGGACAGCGCCAGACCGGCAGGGGAGTGCCCCAGTAGCGGTTGCGGGACAGCGCCCAGTCGATGTTGTTCTCCAGCCAGTCGCCGTACCGGCCGTTCTTGATCGTCTCGGGGTGCCAGTCGGTCTTGGCGTTCTCCTCGAGCAGCCGGTCCTTCACGGCGGTCGTGCGGATGTACCACGACGGCAGGGCGTAGTAGAGGAGCGCCGTGTCGCAGCGCCAGCAGTGCGGATACGGGTGCTCGTAGGGCTTCTCGCGGAACATCAGGCCCCGCGCGGTGAGGTCTCGCACCAGGGCGGGGTCGGCCTTCTTGAAGAACAGGCCACCGACCAGCGGCACCGACTCCTCGAACGTCCCGTCCGCCCTGACCGGGTTCACCACCGGCAGGCCGTACTTCCTCGCGACCAGCAGGTCCTCGGCGCCGAACGCGGGGGACTGGTGCACCAGCCCCGTGCCGGAATCCGTCGTGACGTACTCCGCAGTCCCGACGTAGTGCGCGTCCGGGATGTCGAGCCAGTCGAAGGGACGGGAGTACGTCGTGTGCTCGAGTGCGCTGCCGGGGAAGCGCTCGAGCTCCTCGAACTCCCCGAGCACCGCGGCCGCGAGCGGCTCGGCGACGACCAGGACCTCCGCGTGGTCACCGGAGCCGACGCGGGCGACGACGTAGGTCACCTCGGGGTGTACGGCGACCGCGGTGTTGGACACCAGCGTCCAAGGGGTGGTGGTCCACACCAGCAGCGCCGCGCCGAGGGCCTGGAGGGGCCCGCTGGTGACGGGGAAGCGCACGTACACGCTCGGGTCGACGACCGTCTGGTAGCCCTGCGCGACCTCGTGGTCGGACAGCCCGGTCCCGCACCGCGGGCAGTACGGCGCGACGCGGTGGTCCTGCACGAGCAGGCCCTTGGCATGGATCTGCTTGAGCGACCACCACACCGACTCGATGTAGCTGGCGTCCATCGTCCGGTAGGCCTGGTCGGTGTCGACCCAGTAGCCCATCCGCCGGGTGAGGGCCTCGAACTCCCCGACATGGCGCAGCACCGACTCGCGGCACTTCGCGTTGAACTCCGCAACGCCGTACGCCTCGATGTCGGGCTTGCCGGAGAAGCCGAGCTCCTTCTCGACGGCGAGCTCGACGGGCAGCCCGTGGCAGTCCCACCCGCCCTTGCGGGGCACGTGGCGCCCCTGCATGGTCTTGAAGCGGGGGAACAGGTCCTTGAAGACCCGCGCTTCGACGTGGTGGGTCCCGGGCTTGCCGTTGGCCGTCGGCGGTCCCTCGTAGAACACCCACGGCTCGCCGCCCGCGGTCTGCTCGAGGCTGCGCGCGAAGACCCGGTCGCGCTCCCAGCGCGCGAGCACCTCGTGCTCGAGGGCGGGCAGGTCGACCTGGGGGGCAGCTTGTGCAGGCGGGGCTCGCTCATGGTTCCTCCGTCGTGACGTGCTCCGACGGAGGGACGAGCCGGCCCCTGGTTCGGGCCGTCCCGCGGTACCACCCTCCTTGCCGTACGGCGTCCCCGCCGCCCGACCCCTCGTGACCGTGCGTGCCGCTCAGGGGGTGATCTTCAGTCCGGCCAGGCCCCTGGGCTCACACCGTCCCCAGGTCGCTCGTGGCTGCGTCCGGACCTACTCGTCCCCGTCGTCGCGACGTCGTGCTCCCGCGAGGGTAGACGCCTTCCCGCGGGGCGGCCACAACGTTGCGAGGCGGCGATCGGGCCACGCGGCACGGGCACTACGGCGTGGCACTTTGTGGAGCAGGTCCGCAGGCACGTATCCTCCCGCTCCGTCTGGTCAATGGCACGCCAACGTGATGAGGGAGCGTTCATGGCCTCCGAGGGCAAGCGCGGTCTGCGCAAGCTGCTGGGCCGCAAGGACAAGCCGGCTACGGCCGCGCCTGCTCCCGCGTCGAGCAGTGTCACCGTCCGTGCACCGGCGCCCGCTCCGGCGAAGGCTGCTCCGGCGAAGGCACCGGCGAAGGCACCCGTGAAGGCACCCGTGAAGGCTGCTGCCGCGAAGCCGGCCGCGCCGAAGAAGGTCGCCACGCCGGCGACGAAGGTGGTCGCGCGTCCGTCGACGGCAGCCGTGGCTCCGAAGGTGAAGGCAGGTTCCGCGCCCGTCGCAGCGGCCAAGGCTGTGCCTGCGAAGAAGGCGCCTGCGAAGAAGGCGCCCGCGAAGAAGGCGCCCGCGAAGAAGGCGCCCGCGAAGAAGGCACCCGCCAAGGCAGCGCCGGCCAAGGCCGCACCTGCCAAGGCAGCGCCCGCGAAGGAGGCACCCGCCAAGGCAGCGCCGGCCAAGGCAGCGCCGGCCAAGGCCGCGCCCGCGAAGAAGGCGCCCGCCAAGGCAGCACCTGCCAAGGCAGCACCTGCCAAGGCAGTGCCCGCGAAGAAGGCGCCCGCCAAGGCAGCACCTGCCAAGGCAGCACCTGCCAAGGCAGCGCCCGCGAAGAAGGCACCCGCCAAGGCAGCATCGGCCAAGGCCGCACCCGCACCCGTGGAGGCAGCGCCGGCGAAGAAGGCGGCGCCGGCGAAGAAGGCGGCAGCGGCACCCGCGAAGGCTCCGCAGGGCCCCCTCACGGGAGCGCAGGCGTGGACCAAGAAGGAGCTCACCGACGTCCGCAAGGAGCTCGAGGCCGAGGCCAAGGAGCTGCGGGGCGAGATCGACGACGCCGAGGAGCAGAACGCCGCCCTCAAGCGCGACGCGGGCTCCGAGGGCACCGGTGACGAGGCCGACGCGGGCAGCAAGACCTTCGAGCGCGAGCACGAGATGTCCATCGCGAACAACAGCCGCGACCTGCTCCAGCAGGTGGAGCGCGCCCTGGCGCGCCTCGACGACGGCACCTACGGCCGGTGCGAGAACTGCGGCGACGCCATCCCCAAGCCGCGCCTGCAGGCCTTCCCGCGGGCGACGCTCTGCGTGACCTGCAAGACCCGCGAGGAGCGGCGCTGACCCGACCCCGGGTCCTGCTCCTGACGGTCGCGCTGCTCACCCTGGTCCTGGACATCGCCAGCAAGCTGTTCGTGGTCGCGCACCTCGAGGGCAAGGAACCCGTCGAGGTCCTCGGTGGTGCGGTGACGTTCGTCGTCTCCCGCAACAGCGGCGCGGCGTTCTCCTTCGCCGAGGGCGCCACGGTGCTGTTCACGCTGATCGCCGTGGCGGTGGCCGTGGTCATCGTCCGCAGCATGCGGCGGCTGGCCAGTTCCGGCTGGGCCGTGAGCCTCGGACTGCTGCTCGGTGGCGCCGTGGGCAACCTGCTGGACCGCCTGCTCCGCGCGCCGGGGGTCGGGCGGGGTGCCGTCGTCGACTTCATCTCCGTGCCGCACTTCGCCTCGTTCAACGTCGCCGACAGCGGGATCACCGTCGGCGCAGCGCTCGCGCTGCTGCTGTCGCTGAAAGGGATCGAGCTCGACGGGCCCCGCCGGCAGCCCGACACGGCAGAATGAGGGTGTGACCCCCAGCCCGACGGACGTCCCGACAGACACGCGCACCCTGCCCGTGCCCGAGGGGCTGGACGGACTGCGCCTGGACGCCGCGCTCTCCCGGCTGTTCGGTCTGTCCCGCACGGCCGCCGTCACCATCATCGACGCCGGCGGGGCGAGCGTCGACGGACGGGTCCGCGGCAAGTCCGACCGGGTGGTGGCAGGGGCGATGCTCCAGGTCGACCTCCCGAGCCCGGACCGGGCCCCGTCCGCGCCACCCGAGCTGGTCGCCGGCCTCCGTATCGTGCACGAGGACGACGAGATCATCGTGGTCGACAAGCCGGTCGGCGTGGCCGCTCACCCCTCGGGCAGCTGGGAGGGCCCGACGGTCATCGGGGGTCTGACCGCCGCGGGGCACCGGGTGTCCACCAGTGGGGCCGAGGAGCGGCAGGGGGTCGTGCACCGGCTCGACGTCGGGACCAGCGGCCTGATGGTGGTGGCCAAGAGCGAGCACGCCTACACGGTGCTCAAGGACGCGTTCCGCGAGCGCACCGTGGACAAGCGCTACCACACGCTGGTGCAGGGCCACCCCGATCCGACGACCGGGACCGTGGACGCCCCCATCGATCGGCACCCCAGCAGTGCGTACAAGTTCGCGGTCGTCGCGGGCGGACGCGACAGCGTCACCCACTACGAGACGATCGAGGCCTTCCGGCACGCCACCTTGCTCGAGATCCACCTCGAGACCGGCCGCACCCACCAGATCCGGGTCCACATGGCGGCGATGAAGCATCCGTGCGCGGGTGACCTCACCTACGGCGCCGACCCGACGCTTGCCAAGAAGCTGCACCTCGAGCGGCAGTGGCTGCACGCCGTACGCCTGTCCTTCGCGCACCCGGGAGACGGTCGCTGGGTGGAGTTCACCAGTCCCTACGCCCCTGACCTGCAGGGAGCGCTCGACCGGATCCGGGGCCTGTCGTGAGGCCTGACGACCTCGACCGCACCTGGTTGCCGCGCGCTGCGACGGTCCTGGGGCGCTGGCGCCGCTCGTGGGCTCACCGGCGGCAGGGCGCAGCGCAGTCCCTGCACGCGCTCGACACCCGGTCCTTGGCCCAGCTCGACGCGCGCCTGACGCGGACGGGTCCGCTCGCCTTCGTCCGCGAGGTGCCGCAGGTCGGGTTCCTCGTCATCGCCGCGGTCTTCCTCGCCGGGGCCGGCACCGCCGTGTCGCAGGAGGCCGATCGCAACCGCGCCGCACAGCGGGCCTCCGCGGAGCAGCAGCAGGTGATCGGCGGCGGGAACGAGACCCTCATCGCGCGCGCGGTCCTCGGCCCCGACGTGGGCGACCAGACCACCGCCTACGAGGCGAAGGCGAAGGTGAGCCTGACGGGCGCGAGGGGCAACGACGAGCGGATCGCCCTGGTCAGCCTCGGGGGCTACCGCACGCCCGCACAGCTCGCTGCCCTCCTGCGGGGTACGACGACCGAGCGGGTGTTCCTGCGGGCCCGTGCGGCGGGCGCGGAGGCGGCGCAGCTGCCCGTGGACATCAAGGGCGACCTGCTCACCGACCTTCGTGCGGCCTACGCCACCGCGGTGACCGGTCGGCTGGCCGCGCAGAAGGCCTACCAGGGGTACGTCGACACGCTCGTCGTCACGACCTCGGACGAGCAGAACTTCAAGGACCTCTACGTCGCGTTCGCCAAGGCCACCGGCATCGAGGCGGCGCAGTACAAGGGTGGGTGCGCCTGCGTGTTCGCGGCGGTCGTCCGAGGCACACCGGCGCAGCTCACCGCGCTGACCACCCGGTCGGGGGTGCGCGCCGTCGAGGTCGCCGGCAAGGGACAGCAGCTCGCCGATGTCCAGGTGCAGCCGCTGCTCCCGGAGGTGCGGGGCGTGGTCCCGAAGCGGCAGGCGCTCGCGGACGACGTCGGGTGAGCGACCTGCGGGTCGCTCTCGCCGAGCCCGGGGACCTGCCGGCCCTGCTCGCGCTGCGGCACGAGGTCTTCGTCGTGGGCCAGGGCGTGCCGGAGGACCTCGAGCACGACCCCCGGGACCCCGGCTACGACCATGCGGTGGCGCGGCTCGACGGACGGGTGGTGGGCACCGGTCGGCTGCTGCCCGACGGCACGGTCGGGCGGATGGCCGTCGCCGACGACGTCCGGGGGCGGGGGATCGGCGCTGCCGTGCTCGCGGCGCTCGAGCAGCGCGCCGCACAGCGAGGGCTCGCTGAGGTGACGCTGCACGCGCAGGTGCACGCCGTCGGCTTCTACGAGCGAGCGGGATACGTTGCGTTCACCGGCTGCTACCTCGAAGCCGGCATCGAGCACGTGTCCATGCGCAAGTCGCTCACCCGGGAGCCCTCGTGACCAGCAGCACCGATGTCGTCAACGCCTTCCTCGCCGTGTGCGCCAAGCGCGACTACACCGCCGCGCACGCCCTGGTGACCGACGACCTGGAGTACCAGAACATGATGCTGCCTGCCGTCGTGGGCAAGCAGCAGATGAGCGACACCTGCGACATGCTCCTGTCGCTGTGCGAGGACTCCGAGTGGGTCGTCCACCACGAGGTGGCCAGCGCGGACGGCAGCACCGTCATGAACGAGCGGACCGACCGCTTCCTCAAGGACGGGACCTGGCACGACCTGCCGGTCGCGGGGGTGTTCCAGGTACGTGACGGCCTCATCAGCAGCTGGCACGACTACTTCGACCTGCAGACCGCGATGAGCGCGCTGTTCCCCGAGGGCTTCCCCAACTAGGACCGGTCAGGACGGCACGGCGATCGGGGGCAGGCCGCGCGCGACGTCCCACGCCCGCGTGTCGGCGGCGGTGACCTCGAGCGCTGTCGCGGGCATGCCGACGGCGTACGCGCGTGCCGCGCTGCGGCGGAACATCACATCCCAGGTCGGGTCCGGCAGGACCAGCGGGAAGCCGGTGACCGCCGGGAGCTCCACCAGGTCGTCCGCCCCGCAGACCCGGGCCAGGTCGCCGAGGGTCACAGGCGTCGCCGGGCCGACCGCGTTGTAGGTGCCGGCACGGTCCTGCTCGAGCAGCAGCGTCACCAGGCGGGCGAGGTCGCGGGCGTCCACGACCTGCACCGGCTGGTCGAGCCGCCCTGGGACCTCGACCGTGCCGGTCTGCCGGGTCCACCAGGTGAACCGGTCCGTCGGGTCGTGGGGGCCGGCGACGATGCCCGGCCGCACGATCGTGGCCCTGTCGCCGTACCTCCCGAGCACGTCGTCCTCGCACGCGACCTTGAGCGGGCCGTAGGTGTCCCCGTCGATGACCTCCCCCAGGCGGTACGCCGGCAGGCGCGGGCTGTCCTCGGTGATGCCGTCCCCGGACGCGTGTCGGTCGTAGACCGACCCGGTGCTGATGAACAGGTACCTGCCGGCGCTCGCCGGCACCTGGGCCACGTGGCGCGGGACGTACGCCGACACGTCGACGACGGCGTCCCACGTGGACCCGTCGAGCGAGGCGTAGTCCCCGCTCTCGCGGTCGCCCACCAGCCGCCGCACGCCCGGGAACAGGTCCGTGCCCGTGATGCCACGGCTGAACAGCGTGGCGGTGTGGCCGCGGTCGAGCAGGTCCTGCACGATCGCGCGGCCGACGAAGCTCGTGCCTCCGAGCACCAGGATGTCCATGCGGCCAACCTACGGCCCCGACCTAACCTGGGCGCATGCCGACCCTCGTCCTGCTGCGGCACGCCCAGGCCGAGTCGAACCGCGCTGACGACCACGCCCGCGCGCTGTCTGGGCGAGGCCGGGCGGACGCGGTTGCGGTCCGGCAGTGGCTCACCGACCAGGGCATCGTCCCCGACCGCGCCGTGGTGTCCAGCTCTCGTCGTACGCGCGAGACCTGGGAGCTGGTGGGAGCTGCAGCCGACGACGTGGCGTGCGCCGTGACGTGGGACGACCGCGTCTACGAGGCGAGCACCGAGGACCTGCGCGAGGTCGTCGCCGAGACCGACCCGGAGATCGGCACGCTGCTGCTCGTGGGGCACAACCCGTCCGTCGAGCGCCTCGCGTGGGAGCTCGACGACTCCGAGGTGGCACGGGAGCAGACCGATCGGGGGCTCCCGACCAGCGGCGTCGCGGTGTTCGAGGTGGCTGGGTGGGACCTGAGCGAGGCCCGGCTCACGGCGGTGGCGGCACGTCGGGGCTGACGGTCGGGTCGTGCCGCGGGTCGAGCAGCGCAAGGACCTCGGGGTCGTCGAAGAACCGGGCGGTCTCCACGGCGTCGGGGTCGCCCGCGCGAGGGTCGGCGCCTGCGGCCAGCAGGGTGCGGATGCTCGTCAGGTCGGCCCGGAAGGCGGCGGCGGTCAGGGCGGTCTGCCCGCGCTCGTTGGTGTGGTCGAGGGCGGCGCCGGCCTTGACGAGCGCGGTGACGGTGTGCGGGTGCGCGTAGTACGCCGCGAGCAGCAGCAGGCTGTCGCCCTTGTCGTCGGTGAGGTCGACCGGCAGGCCCGCCTCGAGGTTGGCGAGCAGCTCACCGGTGAGACCCTCGCGGGCGAGGTCGAACATCCGGCGGGCCAGCTCCCGGTCAGGTTCCATCGGTGGCCTCCTGCTCGTCGAACCACGGGGCGATCCACGCCTCCGGGTCCGTGGTCAGGTCGGTGATGACCGCGGGCAGTGCGCCGGTGGCGAGGTCGGCCAGCGTGACGCCCCCGAGGACGTCCCGCAAGGCCGCGCGTACGGCGACCCACACCTCGAGCAGCGGCTGGGCCGACCCGTGGTACTCCACCTGCTCGGGCCGGACTCCTCGGACCAGCGCCATCGGCCCGTCGATCGCGCGCAGGACGTCGGCGACACTGATCTCCGCCGCGGGGCGGGACAGCCAGTAGCCGCCGTGGGTGCCGCGTCGGCTGCGCACCAGCCCCTCGCGCCGCAGCTCGGACAGGATCGCCTCGAGGAACTTGCCCGGGATGTGCTGCGCCGCCGCGATCGACTCGCTGGTCACGGGGAACTCCGAGCTGGACGCCAGCTGCACGGCCGCCCGGACGGCGTAGTCGGCCTTCGCGGAGATGTGCACGTCCCCATCCAACCCCGGTCGCCGGACGGCAGGGCGGGGACACGCCCGTCCGAGCTCGCCCGGACCGTCGGGTCGGCGTGCGAGACTGGAGGCGTACCGCAGAGCACGGCCCGCCTTCCCCTCGGACCGCCCGCTGCACGTCCTGGCGAGCCCCTGGAGTGACGTCGCGTGACCGACTCGTTCGTGCACCTGCACGTGCACACCGAGTACTCCATGCTCGACGGTGCCGCGCGCCTGGACGACCTGTTCGACCGGACCGTCGAGCTCGGGATGCCGGCCATCGCGATGACCGACCACGGCAACGTGTTCGGGGCGTACGAGTTCTGGAAGAAGGCCACGGCCAAGGGCGTCAAGCCCATCATCGGCACCGAGGCCTACCTGGCGCCGGGCAGCCGCTTCGACAAGACCCGCCACCGCTGGGCGTCGGGTGGCGACGACGACATCTCCGGGGGCGGTGCCTACACGCACATGACGCTTCTCTCCACGAGCACCGAGGGCATGCAGGCGCTGTTCCGGCTGTCGTCGCTGGCCAGCCTGGAGGGCTTCTACCGCAAGCCGCGCATGGACAAGGAGCTGCTCGCCGAGCACGTCCGTCCGGGGCAGATCATCGGGACGACCGGGTGTCCCGGTGGCGAGATCCAGACCTGGCTGCGGATCGGCGACTTCGAGAAGGCAAAGCAGTCCGTCAGCGACTTCCGCGACATCTTCGGCGCTGACAGCTTCTACTGCGAGCTGATGGACCACGGCCTGCCGGTTGAACAACGGGTGCAGAAGGACCTGCTGCGGCTGGCCCAGGAGATGGACCTGCCGCTGCTGGCCACCAACGACCTGCACTACGTCGACCAGGCCGACGCCAAGGCGCACGAGGTCCTGCTCTGCGTGCAGTCGGGCAAGACGATGGCCGACCCCAACCGCTTCAAGTTCGACGCCCACGACTTCTACGTGAAGTCGCCGCAGGAGATGCGCCACCTGTGGCGCGAGCTGCCGGAGGCGTGCGACAACACCCTGCTCATCGCCGAGCGGTGCGAGGTCAGCTTCAACGAAGGTGCCGACCTCATGCCCCGGGTGGACGTCCCGGAGGGCTGGACCGAGCAGACGTGGCTACGGCACCTCGTGCACGAGGGGCTGCGCGAGCGGTTCGCGGCCAAGGCCCAACCGGTCCCCGAGGGACACACGACGCAGGCCGACTACGAGGTCGACGTCATCTGCAACATGGGCTTCCCCGGCTACTTCCTGGTGACGGCCGACCTGTGCCGCTACGCCAAGGAGACCGGGATCCGCGTCGGGCCCGGCCGTGGTTCGGCGGCCGGGTCGCTGGTGGCCTACGCCATGAAGATCACCGACCTGGACCCGATCGAGCACAAGCTGCTGTTCGAGCGCTTCCTCAACCCCGAGCGCGTCTCGATGCCCGACATCGACCTCGACTTCGACGAGCGCCGCCGCGGCGACATGATCCGCTACGCCACCGAGAAGTACGGCGAGGAGCGCGTCTCGCAGATCATCACCTACGGCACCATCAAGGCGAAGGCCGCCGTGAAGGACGCCGCCCGGGTCATGGGCTACCCGTTCTCCATCGGCGACAAGATCACCAAGGCGATGCCGCCGGCGGTCATGGGCAAGGACATCCCGCTCGCCGGCATCTTCGACCCCACCCACAAGAGGTACGGCGAGGCGGGCGAGTTCCGGGCCCTCTACGACTCCGACCCGGACACCAAGGTCGTCGTCGACACCGCCCTGGGGCTCGAGGGCCTCAAACGCCAGTGGGGCGTGCACGCCGCCGGCGTCATCCTGTGCCGCGAGCCGCTGCTCGACGTGATCCCGATCCACCGCCGTGAGGCCGACGGCGCGATCATCACGCAGTTCGACATGGGCGCCTGCGAGACGCTCGGCCTGCTCAAGATGGACTTCCTGGGACTGCGCAACCTCACGGTCCTCGACGACTGCCTGCACCACATCGGGGTCAACCGCGGCGAGAAGGTCGTGCTCGAGGACCTCGACGTCATGGTCCCGGACGGGCCGACCTACGAGCTGCTGTCGCGGGGGGACACCCTCGGGGTGTTCCAGCTCGACGGCGGACCGATGCGGGCGCTGCTGCGGTCGATGCAGCCGGACTCCTTCGAGACGATCTCGGCCGTCCTCGCGCTCTACCGACCGGGGCCGATGGGCGCCAACGCGCACAACGACTACGCCGACCGCAAGACCGGCCGCAAGCCGGTCGTGCCCATCCACCCCGAGCTGGCGGAGCCGCTCGAGGACATCCTGGGCGACACCTACGGGCTGATCGTGTACCAGGAGCAGGTCATGGCCATCGCGCAGAAGCTGGCCGGGTACACCCTCGGTGCCGCCGACCTGCTGCGCCGCGCGATGGGCAAGAAGAAGAAGGAGATCCTCGACAAGGAGTACGTCCCGTTCTCCGAGGGGATGCGCGCCAACGGCTACTCCGACAAGGCGATCAAGACGCTCTGGGACATCCTGGTGCCGTTCTCCGACTACGCCTTCAACCGCGCCCACACTGCCGGCTACGGGCTGGTGAGCTTCTGGACGGCGTACCTCAAGGCCAACTTCCCGGCGGAGTACATGGCTGCGCTGCTCACCTCGGTGAAGGACGACAAGGACAAGAGCGCGCTCTACCTCGCCGAGTGCCGGCGCATGGGCATCAAGGTGCTGCCGCCTGACGTGAACGACTCCGACAGCGACTTCACCCCGCGCGGTACCGACATCCGCTTCGGCCTGTCGGCGATCCGCAACGTCGGGATCAACGTCGTCGCGTCGATCGTGAAGACCCGCACCGAGAAGGGGCGCTTCGCCGACTTCCCGGACTACCTCCGCAAGGTCGAGGCCGTCGCGGTCAACAAGAAGACGGTCGAGTCGCTCATCAAGGCGGGTGCCTTCGACTCGCTCGGGCATGCGCGCAAGGGACTGCACCTCGTGCACGTCGAGGCGATCGACGCGTGCCTGGACACCAAGAAGGCCGAGGCCATCGGGCAGTTCGACCTGTTCGGGTCGATGGAGTCCGCGGACGAGCCGGGGGTGTTCGACGTCCGCGTGCCCATGGGGGAGTGGGACAAGACCGTGCTGCTCGCCTACGAGCGGGAGATGCTCGGGCTCTACGTCTCCGACCACCCGCTGTTCGGGGTCGAGCACGTCATCAGCGCCAACACCGACTGCCCGGTGTCGGCGCTCATCGACAAGGAGGACGGCGCGTCCGTCGTCGTCGGTGGGCTGCTGTCGTCGGTGACCCGCCGGGTCACCAAGCAGGGCAACCCGATGGCGACCGTCATCCTGGAGGACCTCGAGGGCGCCGTCGAGGTGATGTTCTTCCCGGCGACCTACCAGCTCGCCGCGGTGCACCTGGTCGAGGACGCGGTCGTGCTGATCCGCGGCCGGGTCGACCGACGTGACGACACCCCCAAGCTCATCGCCTCGGACGTGACGGTCCCCGACCTGTCCACGGGACCGCGCGGACCCGTGGTCGTGTCGTTGCCCACCGCGCGCTGCACCCCGCCCGTGGTCGAGCGGCTCAAGGAGGTGCTCGCTGCCCACCCGGGCGTGACCGAGGTGCACCTGCAGCTGACCCAGAACGCGAAGACCACCATGGTCAAGCTCGACGACCGGTTGCGCGTCACCGCGACGCACTCGCTGTTCGCTGACCTCAAGGCCCTGCTCGGCCCCGGCTGCCTCCCCTCCGCCACCTGACCCCCGCGCACCCCGCGTCCGCGCCCCGCGCACCCGCGCGCCCCGCGCGTCCGCACGCCCCGCGCGTCCGCACGCCCCGCACGCCCCGCGCACCCGCGCGCTCCGCGCACGTAAGCGCTTGCCGAGGGTCGGGATCTGGTCGTTCGTCAGCGCCGCGGAGGGACGACATCCCGACCCTCGCCGCCGGTCCGCCGGTCCGCCGGTCCGCAGGTCCGCCGGTCCGCCGGTCCGCCGGTTCAGCGGAGGTGCGGAGGGAGGACGTGGGCGCCGTGCAACTGCGCGGCGCGGAGGTAGGCCGCGGTGACCTTGCGGATGAGCAGGTCGCGATCACCGTCGTCCCGCGCCGTCGACACCACGACCTGCCACCCCTCGAGGCGCAGGAGCTCGTCGCGGTCGAGATCCTGACGTCGCTGACGTGCACTGCCCCGGAAGTGGACGTCACCGTCGTGCTGGACAGCGACCCGTGCCTCCGCATCAGCGAGGTCGGGCCGCGCCAGCCACCCGCCCGCGCTGTCGGTCACGGTCACCTGATGGCCCAAGGCGACGAAGCCGGCGGCGTGCAGTCGCAGGCGTGCCCGCGACTCAGCGGGGGAGTCGGCTCCTGCGTCGAGCAGTGCTAGAGCCTGCCGGAGCAGGACAGCGCCACGTCGGCAACCGTGCGCGCACGCGGCAGCCCCGACGGCCTCCTGTACCCAGCGACGGAGGACCACGTCGCCGAGCGCGACCAGCGCCTCGAGACCCATGCGGCTCGAGAGGTCGGCCATCGTGCGGGGTCCGTCGCCGACGGGAACTCCCTGGAGATCGTGCAGCTGCCATGACGGGATTGCCAGGCGGTGGACCTTGATGCCGGGTCGTTCCGACCGCGCTGCCCCCTGGCCCCGGTCGAGGTGGACGGCATCGGTGTCTGCCGAGACCGGAAGGGGCAGGTGCAGCAGCTGGGCCGCGGTCCACAAGCAGACCACGGCCTCGGGAAACACCAGTCGCGCTGCCTCGACGCGTTGAACCGTCCCAAGCACCGCGTCCGCTGCCCGCCGCTCGCGCACGACGTAGAGATCGCGTCCCAGTCGCTGGTAGGTCCGGCCACGGAGCTGGTTGGCTGACAGGTCGGAGGCCGAACCCAAGAACACTCCGTGGGCCGAAGCGCCCTCGGCAGCGGCAGACATGCACCGGCAGCCTGCCCGGTTTCTTGTGGTGGCGTCTGCGTTCGTCCACAGGCGCCTCGAGGGTCGGGATCTGGTCCCTCCGGCCGCAGCGGCGGGGACCAGATCCCGACCCTCACGCGGCAACTGTCACGACCGCAGGCCCGGACGGTCGCCGGTCGGACCCGGCGGCCGACTCGCGGCGCTATTAGCGTGGGAGTCGTGGATGCCATCAAGCTCTGTGCCGGGACCCTGGAGGTCGAGCACCCCGACGAGGTGCTGCTCGACTACCTCGACATCCGCAACGGCTACTCCTACCCGGCGTACGACCGGCTGATCACCAACGGGGAGCCGGCGCTGGTCGACGGCGACCTGCTCGCGCCGATGCTCATGGGCGTGCACATCGATGCGGGTCGCTTCGCGCTGCTGCGCGAGATGCTGCCCGCTCTCGAGGCCGTCGCCGAGCTGCCCGAGGTGAGCCTCGAGGACGCCGACGACGATCACGTGATGTGCGTCGCCGGGTTGTTCGGGATCCTCGACGAGCCGAGGTACGCCGGCCGCGGGGTGCGGGGCACGATCGTGAGCAAGGTGCTGCACCGCAAGCGCCCCGACCTGGTGCCGATCTACGACAGCCGGATCTTCGAGGCCTACACCGCGCCGGGCGTGCTCCCGCGCACCCTCGACCGGAGCTGGCAGGAGTTCATGCGGCTGCTCTGCACGCAGATGCGCGCGGACCTGCAGGACCAGCACGACGGGTTCACGAAGCTCCAGCTCGCCGCGGAGGAGGCGGGGGCGCCGGTCACCAGGCTGCGCATCCTCGACATCCTGGTCTGGCGCTCCGCCGACTCCTGGCAGTAGTCAGGAGGGTGCAGTCCGGGCCAGCAGGGCCTGCACGAGGTCGATCGCCACGGTCGGGTCGGCATCCGGTACGGCGCTGTAGGACAGCAGCCAGGTGTGCACGTCACGACGGAACCGCACGAGGACCAGCTCGCCGGCGTTGGCCGGTGTCTGCTGGACCGTGACGCGCGACTGCTCGCCGAGGGTCGGCGCGGCGACGACCTTGCCGCCGACACCGGACAGGTCGCCGGCGAGGTCGGCAGTGGCGCCGGCGGCGTCCTTGAACTCCGACACCAGCACGGTGACGGACTGCGCGGTGCTCTCGTTGGCGTACTGCGCGACGTACGCCCGGACGAAGCCGTGGCTGGTCAGTGCGGCGGACGCCTGCTGGGCGGCGGCACCGGGGCCGCTGTAGCTCGCGACGACGTCCAGCGTCCGGGGGCCGGACCCGGCCAGCAGCGGCACCATGCCCGCCGGGACCTCGGCCGGCTGGGGGACCAGGTCGACCAGCGGGTCGGCCGGAAGGGTCACCCCGGGCACCGGTGCCGAGGCGGCGGTGTCGACACTCACCTGTGGGGTGCTGCTGCCGGAGCAGCCCGCCAGCAGGGCAGGTGCGATCAGGGCGCACAGAACTGCGTGGTGGCGGCGTGGCCGGGCAGCGCGGTCAGGCATGCGCGCAGCGTAGGGCAGTCCGGGATGAGGCTCAGGGCGTTCTCGCCTAGCGTGGACCTGTCGCCGCCCGGCGGCGAGGAGAGGTGTCCGGTGACCGTGAGCAGTGTGATGCCCGAGGCCGGGCCAGGCTGGCGCGCGCGGCTCCGCGAGGACGTCGTGGCCTTCGTCTCCCTCACATCCGTGCTCGTCCTGCTCGGCGCCCCGGCCGGGCTGCTGTGGTCGGCGCTGGCTCCACGCTTCACGGTCGTGCGCGAGGGGGGTGACCTCACCCTGCCGAACATCGAGAGCACCAAGGCCTTCATCGGTGCCGACGGCACGTACGTCGTCGTCGTGGTCGTCCTCGGTGCCCTGTGCGGGGCGCTCGCGTGGCGGTTCGCCCGTCGCTTCGGTCCGGCGACCGTGCTGGGTCTCACCCTCGGTGGGTTACTGGCAGCACTGGTTGCCGCGGCAGTAGGACTGCGCCCCGGGGCGGCCGAGGCGGTGAGCGCCCTGCGCGACACCACCGCGACCAACGGCTCGTTCGACCTGTTCCTCGGTGCGCGGGACCAGGCCACCGGTGACCTGTCGCTCCGGGCGTCCTGGGCGCCGGTGCTGTGGCCGGTCGCGTCGCTGGTGACCTTCCTCGTCATCGCCTTCCGCAACCAGCACGAGCTGGACTAGTTGGCGCTCCACGGCGTCCGGCTCAGGCCGGTCGCGGGCGCCGCCTGCAGCACGCGCAGGAACGCCTCCTCGCGACGCAGCAGCGACAGCTCACGACGCAGCCGCTGCACCCCGGTGGCCTGCTCCAGCAGGTCCTGCACGTCCGGCAGGTCCAGCCGCAGGCTCGCCGCGACGAGGTGGCTGAGCACCAGCGGGTCGTCGGGCAGCTCGAGGTCACCGGGCTCTGCACCCGAGGCCTGCGCCAGCGAGGCGACGTAGGCCACGAAGGCCGCCCGGACCGACGGGGCCAGCACCCGGGCGAGGCTCGGGTCGCCGAGCTCGTCAGGCAGCCAGGTGACCTCACCGGTCAGGTAGGGGCGGTCGTGGTCGACGGCGGTCAGCCGGAACAGGCGCGCACCGACGGTGACGATGTCCCACCGACCGTCCGGGTGCTCCTGCGCCTGTTGCAGGAGGGCGGTGCAGCCGACGTCGAACAGCGCCGCAGCGCCGTGCTCCCCGATCTCCTGGCCCTCGCGGATCGCGACGACGCCGATGTGGCGTTCGCCCTCAGGAAAGGCGAGCAGGTCTGTGACCAGGGTGCGGTACCGCTCCTCGAAGATGTGCAGCGGCAGCACGAGCCCGGGGAACAGGACGGTCCCGAGCGGGAACAGCGGCAGCACCCCGTCACCGTACGGCGAAACGAACCGGCCGGCCGGGTGGCTGCTCGGTAGGCTCGACCCATGCTGACCCGCCTGGACCTGCGCGGTCGCCGCGACCTGACGACCACCGAGCTGGCGGCGCTGCTGCCCCGCGCCGAGGTCGACGTCGCGGTCGCCGTCGAGGACATCCGACCCGTCGTCGAGGCCGTCCGGGACCGCGGCGCCGAGGCCGTCCGCGAGGCGACGCTGCGCTTCGACGGTGTGACGCTGACCGACCTCCGGGTCCCGGCAGAGGCGCTGCAGCACGCGCTCGCGGAGCTCGACCCCGCCGTACGCGCGGCGCTCGAGGAAGCCATCACGCGCAACCGCACGGTGTCGACCGCCCAGCTGCGCGCCGACGAGGTGGTGCGGGTCGTCGAGGGCGCGACGGTGACCGAGCGCTGGGTGCCGGTCGGTCGCGTGGGGCTGTACGTCCCGGGCGGGCGGATCGCCTACCCGTCGTCGGTCGTGATGAACGCCGTACCCGCCCTGGTCGCCGGGGTCGGCTCGCTGGCCGTGGCGTCCCCGCCGAAGGCGGAGTTCGGCAACCTGCCGAACCCCTTCATCCTCGCCGCGTGCGCGCTGCTCGGCGTCGAGGAGGTGTACGCCGTCGGTGGGGCCCAGGCGATCGCGATGTTCGCCTACGGCATCGGTGCCGGGCCTGACCAGGTCGAGCCGGTCGACGTCATCACCGGTCCGGGCAACGTCTACGTCGCCGCCGCGAAGCGCCTGGTGCAGGGTCGTTGCGGCATCGACTCCGAGGCAGGACCGACCGAGATCGCGATCCTCGCCGACGACACCGCCGTCCCCGCGTCGGTGGCTGCCGACCTGGTCGCGCAGGCCGAGCACGACCCGCTCGCTGCCTGCCTGCTGGTCACCGACTCCCCGGAGCTGCTGGACGCCGTCGACGTCGAGCTCGGCAAGCAGGTCCCGGCCACCAAGCACCGCGAGCGGGTCGAGACGGCGCTGGCCGGTCAGAGCGCGCACGTCCTCGTCGACGACCTCGACCACGGGCTGACCGTGGTGGACACCTGGGCGGCGGAGCACCTCGAGGTCATCACCGCGGACGCGCGCGAACGGGCCCTGCGGGTGCGCAACGCCGGAGCCGTGTTCGTCGGCGGCTTCACGCCGGTGTCGCTGGGCGACTACCTCGCCGGGTCGAACCACGTCCTGCCGACCGGCGGGACCGCGCGCTTCTCCGCCGGGCTCAGCGCGCAGAGCTTCCTGAAGCGGATGAGCGTCGTGGAGTACACCGAGCAGGCGCTGGCGACGGTCGCGCCGCACGTCAGCGCACTGGGTGGGGCCGAAGACCTGGTCGCGCACGTCGAGGCCGTGCAGGTCCGGGTGCGGGGCTCGTGAGCCTGCCGGTCCGCGACGACCTGGTCGGCAAGAAGCCGTACGGCGCACCGCAGCTGCCCGAGGCGATCCAGCTCAACGTCAACGAGAACCCCTACCCCCCGTCGGAGGCGCTGGTCGCCGACATCGCGGCCGCGGCCGGTCGCGCGGCGGCGTCGCTGAACCGCTACCCCGACCGTGACGCGGTGGCGCTGCGGTTCGACCTCGCCGCCTACCTCACGAGGGTCACGGGGGTCGCGCTGTCGGTGGACCAGGTGTGGGCGGCGAACGGGTCCAACGAGGTGCTGCAGCAGGTGTGTCAGGCGTTCGGCGGCCCGGGGCGGCTCGCGCTCGGCTTCGAGCCGTCGTACGCGATGCACCCGCTCATCGCGTCCGGCACGAGCACTGGTTGGGTGGCCGTGCCTCGTGCAGCGGACTTCACGGTGTCGGTCGACGCTGCCGTGGCGGCGGTGCGCGAGCACCAGCCGGCGGTCACCTTCCTCACGACGCCCAACAACCCGACGGGCACCGTCACAGGCCTCGACGTGGTGGCTGCCGTCTGCGAGGCGAGCGCGGGCATGGTCGTCGTCGACGAGGCCTACGCCGAGTTCGGTGGCACGGTGTCAGCCGTGACGCTGCTCGCCGACCACCCGCGGCTGATCGTGTCGCGCACCATGTCGAAGGCGTTCGCGGGGGCAGGGCTGCGCCTGGGCTACCTCGCGGCGTCGTCGGAGGTCGTCGACGCGCTCCAGCTGGTCCGCCTGCCCTACCACCTGTCGGCGCTGACGCAGGCCGCTGCCCGTGCCGCCCTGGCGCACACCGACGAGCTGCTCGCCACGGTGGACAGTGTCATCGCGCAGCGGCAGCGGATGGTCGAGGGCATCGTCGCGCTCGGGCTGACCGTCGTACCGACGGAGGCGAACTTCCTGCTCTTCGGACCGTTCGCCGACCCTGCTGCGGTGTGGCTGGCGCTGCTGGACCGCGGGGTGCTGGTGCGCGACCTGTCGACCAGCCCGGGGCTGTCGGGGTGGCTGCGGGTCAACGCCGGCACCGAGGACGAGACCAGCGCGTTCCTCGCGGCGCTCGCGCTCGTCGTGGAGGACCTACCGCACCAGTGACCGATGGAGCCGGTCCAGCTCGGCGGCGGGGTCGGAGGTCTTGCCGGTGTGGATGGCGCCGGCTCGCACCAGGGTGCTGCGCGGCGCGGTGACCCAGCCGAACCTCACCCCGAGCGGCGTCTGACCCGCAGGGCCCTCGCCGCGCACCGCCCGACACACCGCGTCGAGCGACTCGGCGACGGCCTCGAGGTCGATGTCTGCGGCCAGGCATCGCAGCCGCTCGGGCTCGAGGTGGCTGCGGGCGTCGAGGAACGCGAGCTCCTGGCTGTACAGCACGACGCCGACGTTGATGCACTCGCCGCGCTCGGCGCGCGGGACGGCCCGGAGCAGGGCGTACTGGTAGAGCGCGCTCACGGCTGCCACACCTTCCGCGCGTCGAGGCGTGCGGTGAGGACACGGACGTAGGCGTCACGCACCTGCTGCGGACCGTCGAACCCCGGCTCGTCCTGCAGCCACACCTCGGGTACGGCGGCGACGGCTGCCTCGACCTGCGCCGGCGTGACGACGGGGGAGACCGCGGTCGTCGCCTGCTCGTGCAGGACGTGGGTGGTGCGGTCGTAGGGCTTGGTCGCCCAGCTGTCGCGCCGACCCCAGGAGTGGTGGAACAGCAGGGTCGCGCCGTGGTCGATGAGCCACAGGTCGCGGTGCCACATCAGCAGGTTGGGGTTGCGCCAGGAGCGGTCGACGTTGCCGACGAACGCGTCGAACCACAGCACGCTGCTCGCCTCGGCCACGGTGTGCGCGAGCGGGTCGAAGCCCAGCGAGCCGGGCAGGTAGTCCATGCCGAGGTTGAGCCCGCCGCTGGCCTTGAGCAGGTCCTGCACCTCCTCATCGGGTTCGGACAGTCCCAGGTCCGGGTCGACGTCGACGAGCACGAGGTCGGGCACGCGCAGTCCGAGGGCGGTGGCCAGGCTGGCGCAGATCACCTCGGCGACCAGCGTCTTGCGGCCCTGCCCCGCTCCGACGTACTTCACGACGTACGTGCCGAGGTCGTCCGCCTCCATCAGCCCCGGCAGCGACCCGCCCTCGCGCAGGGGCGTGACGTAGCGGGTGGCGGTCACGGTCCGGAGCACCAGGGGAGAGTACGGCGGACGCGGGCGCTTGCTTGCTAGGTTCGCGGGCATGACCGCCCTCGACGTGCCGACCGGCGTCGTGCACGAGATCCCGGCGGACCTGCGGACGGCGCTGCTCGGCAACGCGACCGCCCTCGCCGCGTGGCGGGACATCACCCCGCTCGCGCGCAACGAGTTCATCTGCTGGGTGGAGGACGCCAAGCAGGCCACGACCCGGGAGCGGCGCATCCGGCGCACGCAGGAGGAGCTGGAGGAGGGCAAGCGCCGGCCGTGCTGCTGGCCGGGGTGTGCGCACCGCGAGCGGACCGGCAAACCGTGAGGGTGGTCGGCGGTGGGCTCTCGCTGCTCCTGCTCGCGGGTTGCGTCGTCCGCGTGGAGTGCCCGAGGGAGTGACGCGGCGCCGGCAGATAGCCTGATGCCCATGGCACGCACGGCGCTCGTGGAGCGCACGACCAAGGAGAGCGACGTCCGCGTCGAGCTCGACCTCGACGGCACCGGGCAGGGCAGCAGCGACACCGGCGTGCCCTTCTTCGACCACATGGTCAGCCAGCTCGGCCGACACGGCGGCTTCGACCTCACCGTCGTCACCAAGGGCGACCTGCACATCGACGCCCACCACACCGTCGAGGACACCAGCCTCGCCCTCGGCACGGCGCTCAAGCAGGCGCTCGGTGACAAGGTCGGCGTACGCCGCTTCGGCGACGCGACGGTCCCGCTGGACGAGTGCCTGGTGCAGGCCGCCGTCGACCTGAGCGGGCGGCCGTACCTCGTGCACGAGGAGCCCGACATGGTCGAGCTCATCGGCAGCTACGACACGACGCTCACCAAGCACATCTGGGAGAGCTTCGTCGCGACCTCCGGGATCGCCCTGCACGTGCGTGTGCTGTCCGGGCGCAACGCCCACCACATCGTCGAGACGCAGTTCAAGGCCGTGGCCCGCGCGCTGCGCACCGCCTGCGAGCTCGACCCGCGCGTGACGGGAGTGCCCTCCACCAAGGGGGTCCTGTGATGGTCCGGGCGCACGATGGCAGCCCCGAGGTCCGGCCGTGAAGGTGGTCGTCCTCGACCACGGCTCGGGCAACCTCCGCTCCGCCGAGCGCGCGCTGCAGCGCGCCGGTGCCGACGTCGTGGTGACCGCGGACGAGCAGCAGGCCCAGGACGCCGACGGGCTCGTCGTCCCCGGGGTGGGTGCGTTCGCGGCGTGCATGACCGGCATCAACCGCGTCCGTGGCGGCACCGTCGTCTGGAACCGCCTACGGCACCAGCGACCGGTCCTCGGCATCTGCGTGGGCATGCAGGTGCTGTTCGAGCGCGGCGTGGAGCACGGCATCGAGAGCACCGGTCTCGGTGTCCTGCCCGGTGACGTGACCCGGCTCGACGCGCCGATCGTCCCGCACATGGGCTGGAACACCGTCGATGTCGCGGCGGGCTCGACCCTGTTCGCGGGGGTCGAGGACGAGCGGTTCTACTTCGTGCACTCCTACGCCGCGCGTGCCGTCCCCGACGTACGCGTCACGACGGCGACGCACGGGGAGACGTTCGCCGCGGCCGTGGAGCACGGAGCGTTGAGCGCCACGCAGTTCCACCCGGAGAAGAGCGGGGACGCGGGAGCGCACCTGCTGGAGAACTGGGTCCGCAGCCTGTGAGCACCGAGCGCCGCCGCGCCCGCGAGGCGCGGGAGGCCGCCCGCCGTGCCGAGGTAGCGGAGGCCGCTCGTCGGCGCGACAAGGCCCAGCGACGCAAGGACCTGCTCGAGCGGGTGACCCCGGAGCTGCCCCGTCGCCGCAGGAGGTACGGCGCGCTGCCGACCCGCCTGCGCTACCAGCTGCTGGTCGCGTTCGCCGTCGTCCAGGCGCTCGCCTGGTGGCTGCTGCCCACCCTCGCCCCTCGCCTCGCCGTCGCGGTCCTCACCGCGGCCGTCCTGCTCGTCACCGTGAAGACCCGAAGGAGCACCCCCCGATGACCCTCGAGCTGCTGCCCGCCGTCGATGTCCGCGACGGTCTCGCCGTCCGACTGGTGCAGGGGGAGTCCGGCTCCGAGACGTCGTACGGCGAACCGCTGGCCGCCGCGCTGCAGTGGCAGTCCGACGGCGCCGAGTGGGTGCACCTGGTCGACCTCGACGCCGCCTTCGGGACGGGCAGCAATCGCGACCTGCTGGCTGAGGTCGTCGGGCGACTCGATGTGAAGGTGGAGATGAGCGGCGGCATCCGCGACGACGCGTCGCTGGAGGCGGCGCTGGCCACCGGGTGCGCCCGGGTCAACCTCGGCACGGCTGCACTGGAGAGCCCCGACTGGGTGCGGTCGGCCATCGCGCGGTTCGGCGACCGGATCGCCGTGGGGCTCGACGTGCGCGGGACGACGCTGAGCGCGCGCGGCTGGACGCAGGACGGCGGTGAGCTGTTCGACGTCCTGGCCCGTCTGGACGCCGACGGCTGTGCGCGCTACGTCGTCACCGACGTGCACCGCGACGGGACGCTCACCGGCCCGAACCTGCAGCTGCTGGCGGACGTGTGCGCCGCGACCGACAAGCCGGTCGTCGCCAGCGGTGGCGTGTCGAGCCTCGCCGACCTGACGGCGATCGCCGGGGTCGCGGGCGTCGAGGGGGCGATCGTGGGCAAGGCGCTCTACGCCGGCGCGTTCACCTTGCCGGAGGCGTTGGCAGCCGTGCGTGGGTGAGGTTCCGGCGGAGGTCCGCGGTGAGGACTGGGGCGGCCGCACCCTGACGGCCGAGCGCTACGAGGGCGTGCTGTTCAGCGAGGTCGACCTGTCCGAGGTCGTGGACCAGGGGTCGGTCTTCGACGGCTGCACCTTCCGCGGCGTGCGGTTCAACGTCAGCACCCACGACCGCGCGGCGTTCACCAACTGCACCTTCAGCCGGTGCGCGTTCTTCGACTCCACCTGGACCGGGTGCAAGCTGACCGGCAGCACGTTCACCGACTGCTCGTTCGACCTGCTGAAGGTCGAGGGCGGGGAGTGGTCGTTCGTGACGATGCGCGGTGCCGACCTGACCAGCGCGTCGTTCAGCGAGGTGCGCATGCGCGAGGCCGACCTGTCGGGTGCGCGCGCCGCGAAGGCCGTGTTGCGCGACGTCGACCTGTCCGGGGCCACGCTGACCAAGGCAGACCTGCGGGGCTGCGACCTGCGCGGCTCGGACCTCACCAGCGTCGACCCGAACGCCACCATGCTGCGCGGCGCGGTCATCACCTTCGAGCAGGCCGTCGTCCTGGCCGGCGCACTGGGTCTCGACGTACGCGGCAGCTGACTGCCCGCGTGAACGGAAACGCGCGGGTGGGTGAAGGGGCCCACTGCCACCCGCGCGTATCCGTTCACCCGCAGTGGGGGCAGGGGTGACCGGGTCACCGGCGAGGGGGTGGGTCAGTCCTTGACGGCAATCTCGACGGTCAGGGGGCCGACCCGCAGGGCCTTGCCCGTGCCGCCCTTGGCGTAACCGACGTGCGGCCGGGCCCACCGCAGGGGCGTCCACTGCAGCGACACCGCAGGGGTGAGGTCCGCGAGCTCGCGCGGGGCAGCCACCGGCTCGGTCACGGGGGCAGCCGGCTCGGCAACGGGCTCCGCGGCGAGGTCGGCGAGCAGGTCGGCCTGCAGGTCAGCCGTCAGGTCCTTCATGCGTTGCTCCGTTGCGAGTAGGCGGCGAGCACGTCCTGGGCGAGGGCGGCGTAGGCGACCGCGACCGACGACGTGGGTGCAGACAGCACGACCGGCCGCTTCGCGAGCGTGGCCGACGGCACGCGCCGCGACAGCGGGATGCGGGTGGGAAGCAGCGGCAGGTCGGTGCCCTCCAGGGCGGAGACGACCTCGCGGGCGGCCTTGCCGTCCTTGTCCCACAGCGAGCACGCGACGCCGATGAGCTGGGCGCTGGTGTTCTCGAAGCGCCGGTGCTGCTCGAGGAACGCGGTGACCCGCGCGGCGCCGAGCGCGGAGCCGGGGTCGCTGGTGAACACCGTCAGCACCGCGTCGGCGGCGCAGACCGCGGACAGCGTGAGGTTGCCGAGGTCGCCGTGGGTGTCGATGACGACGTGGTCGTACTCCGCCAGCAGCGGTCGCAGCACCCGCCGGATCCCCGTGACGATGCCGCCCTGGGTCGCGAGCGTGATGCCGACCTGCTCCAGTGACGGGTGGGCGGGCAGCAGGTCGAGGCCGGGCGCCACCTCGCGGCGTACGACGGCGGCCGGGTCCGCGTCGGGGCTCTCGAGCAGCCCGGCGAGCGAGTCCTCGCGGCTCTTCGCCACCACGCCGAACGCGCGGCCGAGGGAGTCCTGGGGATCGGCGTCGACGGCCAGCACCCGACCGGTCTGCGCGAGCGCGGCAGCGAGGTTGGCGGCGGTCGACGTCTTGCCGACCCCTCCCTTGGATGAGCAGACGGCAAGCCTCATGCGTGGCCGCGCTTGCCGAGGGGCGTGCGCGGCTCGCGGCGCAGGGCGACCACGACCACGACGGCCGCCAGCAGCTGGAGCAGGAAACGGCCGAGACCACCCGTCCCGGCGAGGCGGGCGAGCACGGCACCGATCATCGCGCCCGCCACCCCGGCGACCGTGGAGAAGAACAACCCGATGCGGCCGCGACCCGGCGCGACGAGGCGCGCGAGGATCCCGAGCACGACGCCGAGCACCAGGGCCCAGAGCACGTTCAGCGCAGCGCCGATCAGCGGCAGCACGACGAACAGTGCGACGCAGATCAGCAGCAGGGCAAGGAGCACACCTGGCAGCGTAGGCCCGGACGTGGTAGCCGAACAGGAAGGACGCCTATGCCGTTGGACACGCCCCACTAGCGTGAGCGGGTGCCTCTTGCCGTCCGTGTGATCCCCTGCCTCGACGTCGACAACGGCCGCGTGGTCAAGGGCGTCAACTTCACCGACCTCGTCGACGCGGGTGATCCGGTCGAGATGGCGCGGGTCTACGACGCCGAAGGTGCGGACGAGCTGGTGTTCCTCGACATCACCGCGAGCTCGGGCAGTCGTGAGACGACGTACGACGTCGTACGACGGACGGCGGAGCAGGTGTTCATCCCGCTGACGGTGGGGGGTGGGGTGCGCAGTCCCGAGGACGTGGACCGGCTGCTGCGCGCCGGGGCGGACAAGGTCGGCGTCAACACCGCAGGCATCGCCCGGCCAGAGCTGCTCAGCGAGATCGCGCAGCGGTTCGGCTCGCAGGTGCTGGTGCTGAGCGTCGACGCGCGCCGCGCCCCCGGCACACCGAGCGGCTTCGAGGTCACCACCCATGGGGGCCGAACCGGCACGGGCTTGGACGCGGTCGACTGGGCCCGCCGCGGGGAGGAGCTCGGTGTCGGCGAGGTCCTGCTGAACTCGATGGACGCCGACGGCACGCGGCGCGGCTTCGACCTCGAGCTGCTGCGCGCGGTGCGCGAGGTGGTTCGCGTCCCGGTGATCGCGAGCGGGGGGGCGGGGGCCGTCGAGGACTTCGCCCCGGCGGTCGACGCCGGCGCGGACGCGGTGCTCGCTGCCAGCGTCTTCCACTTCGGTCAGCTGCGGATCGGCGACGTGAAGGACGCGCTGCGGGGAGCGGGGCACGCCGTCAGGTAGCGCTGGTTGCTCCGCAACGAACGCTCGGTTACACTGGTCCCATGACGACAGCGCTGGAGCAGCAGGTCAGTGACCTCGCGCGTCGGGTGCAGTACGCCTCCGCGGACGAGCAGGCCTCCCTGGAGCTCGCGATCGAGGTGGCCGTCCTCGCGGCGACCGCCGACGCCCAGCGGGTCCGGCCGGCCAACCTCCCGTCGTACCTCCGCGAGCAACCCGCGGAGCAGGTGGCGGAGGTCCGCGCGCGGACGCTGCGCGACTGGGTCGCGCTGCGGGCGCAGATGCTGGCGGCGAGCCTGTCCACGGCCGAGCTCGCGAAGCAGCTGGGGATGAGCAGCGCCGCCGTCACCAAGCGCCGGCAAGCGGAGCGGCTGGTCGCCTTCCAGGACCGCGGCGACTGGCGCTACCCCGCCTGGCAGCTGCGCGGTGGCGCGTTGCTGCCCGGCGTGGAGCAGGTCTGGCAGGCCCTGCCTCGCGACGTGCACGACCGGCTGTCGCTGGCCCACTGGTTCACCCTGGAGTCTCGGCACCTCGGGACGACGCCGCGCGAGGCACTGGAGGCCGGCGAGGTCGAGCGGGTCGTCGACGCGGCGTCGTACGTCGGCGGGATGTGAGCTTCCCGGGGACGCCGGTGCTGGTCGCGGCGCCGGCCGGCACGGCCTGGCTGCGGGTCTACCTGCATGACTGGTACCCCGACGCGCTCGCGCAGCGGCACTACGGCCCGTCGCTGCACGGCCGGTTCGACCACCACCCGGCCGGCGAACCGCGACGCGCGCCCGACCACGGCATCGGGTACGTCGCCAGCACGTTCCGGTGCGCGGTGGCTGAGGTGTTCGGTGACCTGCGGCGCATCGCCCCCGCGCGCAGTCACCGGGTCGGGCTCGTCGAGACCGCCCAGCCCCTGCTCCTGGCCGACACGCGTGGCCTGGCGGCGGTCGAGCTCGGCGTGCCGGCCGGCGCGCTCCGCACGCGCGACCGCGCCCTCACCCAGGACGTCGCCCGCCGGCTGCACGCGCAGACGCCGGCCCACGGGATCCTCTACAGCGGCTGGCACACCGGGGAGGACTGCGTGGCGCTCTGGGAGCGCGCGCGCCCGGCGCTGCGGTTGCTCGACGACCGGTCGCTCACCGACCTCGACGTGCTGCCCGAGCTCCGGCTGCTGGCGACCGAGCTGCACTACGGCATCGCCGAGGTCTGAACCCGGGTGCCGCAGGCGCTCCGGCGACATACCGTGGCCCCCGTGCCGACCGCCCTGACCCCGCCCCCCGTTCCCGCCGGGGTCATCCGCCGCGGCCTCGGCGTCCTGTGGATCGCGGTGAAGGAGGAGCCGCGCATCTTCGCGCTCTCCGCGACGGGCAGCGCCCTGTTCGGTGCGATGACGATCGCCCAGGCCTACGCGTTCGGCTGGATCACCAGCCACGTCATCACCCCGTCGATCGCCCGCGGGGACGCCCGGGCAGGTGCGCTCGCCGGCGCGGCGCTGCTCATCCTCGGGGTGGCGACCCTGAAGATCGTCGGCATCCTCGGTCGTCGCCTGGCCGCGGGGATCATGCAGTACCGGCTGCAGGCGACCTACCGGCGGCGCGTGACGCGCCGCTACCTCGAGCTCCCGCTGGAGTGGCACCAGCAGCACCCGACGGGCGAGCTGCTGTCCAACGCCAACAGCGACGTCGAGGCGGCGTGGTACCCGATCGCACCGTTCCCGTTCGCCGTCGGCGTCATCCTCACTCTCGTCGGCACCCTTGCCGTGCTGTTCACGACCGACCCGGTGCTCGCCATCGTGGGGTCGGTCGTGTTCCCCACCATCGCCGTGCTCACCGTGGTCTACAGCCGCCGGATGTCCCCGCTGATGACGCGCGCCCAGCAGCTGCGCGGCGAGGTCAGCAGCGTCGCGCACGAGTCCTTCGACGGTGCGCTGGTCGTCAAGACGCTCGGGCGTGAGAGCGACGAGGCCGAGCGGTTCGCCGCGATCAGCTCCGAGCTGCGCGACACGCTCGTGCAGGTGGGTCGGGTGCGCGGGTTGTTCGACCCGGTCATGGAGGCGCTGCCGGTCATCGGCGTCCTCCTCGTGCTGGTGGTCGGGACCTCGCGCGTCGGCTCGGGGGACCTCGACGCCGGGACGCTGGTGCGCGTGGCCTACCTGTTCACGCTGCTCGCCTTCCCCGTCCGCGCGATCGGCTGGGTGCTCAACGAGCTGCCCCGCAGCGTCGTCGGCTACGACCGCGTCCAGCGGGTGCTCACCGCACAGGGCCAGCAGGTCTACGGCACCGAGGTCCTCGGCGGCTCCGGTGGGCTGTCGGTCTCCGCCCACGACCTGTCCTTCGCGTACGGCGACGACACCGTCCTCGAGGGCGTGACGCTGGACGTGGCCCCTGGCCGGACCGTGGCGGTCGTCGGTCCCACCGGTTCGGGGAAGTCGACCCTCGCGAGCCTGCTGGTCCGCCTGGTCGACCCGCGCACGGGCACGGTGCTGGTGGACGGTCGCGATGCCCGGTCCCTCGCACCGCGCGAGCTCACGGACGCGGTGTCGCTGGCCCCGCAGACGGCCTTCCTGTTCGACGACACGGTCCGCGGCAACGTGACCCTGGGCGCCGACCTGTCCGACGAGCAGGTCTGGGCAGCGCTGCGGGTGGCGCAGGCCGACGGGTTCGTCGCGGCGCTGCCCGACGGGCTCGGCACGGTCGTGGGGGAGCGCGGCACGACGCTGTCCGGCGGTCAGCGGCAGCGGCTCGCGCTGGCGCGCGCGATCGTCCGCGGACCACGGCTGCTCGTCATGGACGACGCGACCTCCGCGGTCGACCCGAGCGTCGAGCAGCGCATCCTCGCCGGCCTGCGGGCGACCGCGGCGGACAGCACCGTCGTGGTCGTGGCCTACCGCCGCGCCACCATCGCCCTGGCCGACGAGGTCGTGTTCGTCGACGAGGGGCGGGTCACCGACCGCGGAACGCACGCACAGCTGCTCGAGCGCTCGGCGGGCTACCGCGACCTGGTCACCGCCTACGCGCGCGCCGAGGCGGAGCGGGCAGCCATCGCCGCCGACGAGGTGACCGCGTGACCGCCGTACAGGCCGGAGCGGAGCGCGGGTCGCTCGCCACGCTGATGCACGGGCTGCGGCTCGCGCCGGAGTTCCGCGTCGGTCTGCCCGTGACGCTCCTGCTGGCGCTGCTGAGCACGGCGGGGCGCATCGTCGTGCCGCTCGCGGTGCAGCAGACGATCGACCACGGTCTGACCGGTCCCACCCCGGACGTGGGGCTGGTCCGCACCGCGTGCGCGCTGGCCGGCCTTGCGGTGCTCGTCACGGCGCTGGCCAACTTCCGCATGAACGTGCGGCTGTACCGCACCACCGAGAACGGCCTGTTCGCCTTGCGCACCAGCGCCTTCCGGCGGGTGCACGACCTGTCGGTGCTGCACCAGGCGTCGGAGCGCCGCGGTTCGCTGGTGAGCCGGGTCACCGGTGACGTCGACACGATCAGCACCTTCATGCAGTTCGGCGGCATCCTCATCCTGGTCAGCGCAGCGCAGGTCGTGCTGACCACGGGGCTGATGCTCTGGTGGTCGTGGCAGCTCACGCTGGTTGTCTACGCCTGCCTGCTGCCGCTGGTCTTGTCGCTGCGGGTGTTCCAGCGCCGGCTGCAGGCGGCGTACAGCCTGGTGCGCACGCGCATCGGCGAGCTGCTCGGCGCGGTCTCCGAGTCGGTCGTCGGCGCCAGCGTGATCCGCGCGTATGGCGCCCAGGCGCGTACGGCGGAGCGGGTCGACGAGGCGATCGCCGGCACCATCCGCGCGCAGACGAGGGCGCAGACCATCGCCGCGACGACCTTCTGCAGCGGCGAGGTCGTGACCGCACTGGCCAACAGCGCGGTCGTGGTGCTCGGCGTCGTCCTCGCCACGCACGACGTCATCACGCTGGGACGGTTGGTCGGCTTCCTGTTCCTCGTCACGATCTTCGTGCAGCCGGTGCAGGTCGCCACCGAGGTGCTCAACGAGGCGCAGAACGCCGTCGCCGGGATGCGCCGTGTCCTGGGGATCCTCGACACCCCGACCGACATCGCCGACCCGACGCCGGGACGCCAGCTCCCGCCCGGACCGGTCGACGTGACCTTCGAGCACGTCCGCTTCGCCTACCCGGGTGGGCCGGACGTCCTGCACGACGTCGACCTGAGCCTCGCCGCGCAGACCCGCGTCGCTGTCGTGGGGGAGACCGGTTCGGGGAAGACGACGTTCGCCAAGCTCCTGACTCGGCTCATGGACCCCACGAGCGGACGCGTCCTGCTCTCCGGCGTCCCGCTCGACGAGGTCGCGTTCGCCTCCCTGCGCAGCCGGGTCGTGATGGTGCCGCAGGACGGGTTCCTGTTCGACACGACGGTGGCCGCCAACATCCGCTACGGCCGACCCGGCGCGACCGATGACGACCTGGTCCTGGCCGTCACCGAGCTCGGGCTGCACGACTGGGTCGACGGGCTGCCCGAGGGTCTGCAGACCCGCGTGGGGGAGCGCGGTGAGTCGCTGTCGGTGGGCGAGCGCCAGCTCGTCGCGATCGCCCGCGCCTACCTCGCCGACCCCGACCTGCTGGTGCTCGACGAGGCCACGAGCGCCGTCGACCCGGCTACCGAGGTGCGACTGGGTCGCGCGCTCGACTCGCTGACCCGGGGTCGCACCACCCTCACCATCGCGCACCGACTGTCGACCGCCGAGGCCGCCGACGAGGTGCTCGTCGTGGACCACGGCGTCGTGGTGCAGCGCGGGCCGCACGCCGCCCTCGTGGCCGTTCCCGGGGTCTACGCGGACCTGCACGCCAGCTGGGTCAACCAGTCCCGGTGAGGCACGCCGAGCGTCGCGGGCTGCTGCTCGCGTTCACCGTCTTCGGGCTGTTCTGGGGGGCCTGGGCGGCCAGCCTGCCCGCCGTACGCGCGCGGGTGGGCGCCAGCGACGGCGAGCTCGGGCTGGCCCTGACCGCCGTGGCGCTGTCGGCCGTCCCGGTGACGTTCGTGGCCGGGCGCCTGGTGGACAGGTACGGCGCCCGGCGGGCCCTGCCGGCCTCGCTGCTGGCCTTCGCCGTGGTGCTGCCGCTGGCAGGCGCCGCGCGCAGCCTGCCGGTGCTGGTGGCCGCGCTGGTGCTGCTCGGCCTCGCGACCGGGTCGCTCGACATCGTCGCGAACGCGGCTGCCGCGGCCTGGGAGCGGCTCGAGTCCGACCGGGTGATGAGCGTTGCCCACGGGGCGTTCAGCGTCGGCGTGCTGCTCGGGAGCGTGGCGGCGGGGTTGGCTCGTGAGGCCGGCGCGGAACCGCTGATGATCCTGGCCGTGGTCGGCGTGATCGTCGCGGTCGTGGGACTCACGCAACCGGCGTACCGGCTGGCGTCGGGTGAGGGCAGCGGTGCGGCCCGGACGGGACGGCTGCCGTGGGTGCTCGTGGGGATCGGCCTGCTGACCGCCGGGGCGTTCCTGTGCGAGGACGCGCTGCAGTCGTGGAGCGCCCTGCGCCTCGAGCGCGGCCTCGGCGCGTCCCCGGGGCTCAGCGGGCTGGGGCCGGGACTGTTCGCCGGCGCGATGGCAGCCGGCCGACTCGCGGGCGGTCCGCTCACCCGTCGGGTCGCCGAGGGGCCGGTCATCGGCGGGGCGGCCACGCTGCTGGCGCTCGGTGCCCTGGGCCTGTCCATGGCGCCGAACGTGCCGGTCGCCCTGGCGGCGCTGGTGGTCGCCGGCGCGGGCACCTCGGTGCTCGCGCCGGTGCTGTACTCCGCCGTCGGCGACCGGGCCGCCCCCGGTCGGCAGGGCGCCGACCTCGCAGCGGTGTCGGCCCTGGGGTACGCCGGCTTCGTCGCCGGACCGCCACTGGTCGGCGCGATCTCGGCGGTGTCGTCGCTGCCCGTGGCGCTCGGCTGCCTGGCTGTGGTCGGTGGGCTGCTGGCGCTCCTCGGCCCGCTGCTGCTGTCTGGGAAGATGGCCGCATGACCGCCGTGCGCCCGACCGATCTCGACCCTGCCGTTGCCGACCGTCTCAAGCGGGACAAGGACGGGCTCGTCGTCGCCGTCTGCCAGCAGCACGACACCGGCGAGGTGCTGATGGTCGGCTGGATGGACGACCAGGCGCTGCACCTGACGCTCACGACCGGCCGGTGCACCTACTGGTCGCGGTCGCGCCAGGAGTACTGGGTCAAGGGCGAGACCTCCGGCTCCCAGCAGTGGGTGAAGTCGGTGGCGCTGGACTGCGACGGCGACACGCTGCTCGTCCGGGTCGACCAGGTCGGCGGCGCCTGCCACACCGGCGACCGGACCTGCTTCGACGCGCTGCCGCTGCCGGCCGTGGTGGGCGAGAAGCCCGCATGAGGCTGGGCGCGACCGCCCCGTCCGCCGAGGAGTTCGCCGCGCTCGACCAGCCGCTGGTGCCTGTCGCCCGCCGGCTGCTCGTCGACGGCGAGACCGCGGTCGGGGTCTACCGCAAGCTCGCCGGCAACCGACCCGGCACGTTCCTCCTCGAGTCGGCGGAGCAGGGCAAGCAGTGGTCGCGCTGGTCGTTCGTCGGGGTGCGCTGCGCCTCGGTGCTGACCGAGCGCGACGGCGAGGCGCTCTGGCTCGGCGACGGCCTGCCCACGACCTCGACCGACCCGCTCGAGGCGCTGCGCGAGGCCGACGCGCTCCTGCGCTCTCCTGCCACGCCCGGGCTCCCGCCCTTCACCGGTGGGCTGGTCGGCTACCTGTCCTACGACGTCGTCCGGCGGCTCGAGCGCCTGCCCGCCACCTCACCGGACGAGCTCGGGATGCCCGAGCTGACGATGATGCTGGCGACCGACCTCGCGGTCCTGGACCACTCGGACGGCTCGGTGTGGCTCATCGCGAACGTCGTACGCGGTGGGTCCTACGACGACGCTGTCGCACGCCTCGACGCCATGGCTGCGGACCTGGCCCGACCGAGCGAGCCGTCGGTCGACGTGTTCGACGCCGTCGACCCCGTCGTCGCCTCGCGCACGCCGCACGCCGACTACCTCGCAGGCGTGGAGACGGTGAAGGAGCACATCCGCGCCGGCGACGCGTTCCAGGTCGTGCTGTCGCAGCGGTTCTCCGTCGACACCACCGCCGACGCCCTCGACGTCTACCGCGTGCTGCGCGCCACCAACCCCTCGCCGTACATGTACCTCCTGCGCTTCGCCGGACGCGAGTCGCCGTACGACGTCGTCGGGTCCTCACCCGAGGCGCTGGTCACCGTCAGCGGTGGCGAGGCGGTGCTCCACCCGATCGCCGGGACCAAGCCCCGGGGGGCCACACCCGAGGAGGACGCAGCACTCGCCGCCGAGCTGCTGGCCGACCCGAAGGAGCGGTCCGAGCACGTGATGCTCGTCGACCTCGGGCGCAACGACCTCGGACGGGTGTGCACCGCCGGGTCGGTCGAGGTCGTCGACTTCATGACCATCGAGCGGTACTCCCACGTGATGCACATCGTCTCGACCGTGGTGGGCGAGCTGGCGCGCGACCGGACGGCGTTCGACGTGCTCTGCGCGACCTTCCCCGCCGGCACGCTGTCGGGCGCGCCCAAGCCCCGGGCGATGGAGATCATCGAGTCGCTCGAGCCCGTGCGGCGCAACCTGTACGGCGGATGCGTCGGGTATCTCGGCGCGAGTGGTGACCTCGACATGGCGATCGCCATCCGCACCGCCGTGCTGCACCAGGGCCGCGCCGTCGTGCAGGCCGGCGGTGGGCTGGTCGCCGACTCCGACCCGGCGTCGGAGATGGCGGAGTGCCAGAACAAGGCCGCGGCGGTGCTGCGCGCCGTCGCGGCAGCGTCGACGCTGCGCCCCGCGTGAACGCGCCGTGAGCCGTCGCGGCGAGCTGCAGGCCGCCGTGCTGCTGATGCTCCTCGGGTCGGTGCTGGTGCTGGTGTCGACCTCCCGCGCGTGGTTGACCGTGCGGCTGCCCCAGCCGCTGCCGCTACCGGTGCTGGTCGAGCACGTGACCGGTGCCCAGGTCGTGCCGGGGGCACGGGCGCTGGCCCTCGTGGCGCTGGCAGGGGTGGCGGCGCTGTTCGCCGCGCGGCGCACCGGACGCGTCGTCGTGGGTGTGCTGGTCCTGCTGTCCGGGGCGGGGGTGGTGTGGCTGGTCGCGCGTGCCCTGGTCGACCCCGCGGCGGCGCTCGCGCGGGCGCAGTCCGGGCCGCTGCGCGGGGTCGGAGTGACCGGGTCGCCCTCGTTCGGCGGCTGGCCGTGGGTCACCGGCGCGGGAGCGGTGCTGGTCGTGCTCGCGGGCGCACTGGTCGCCGTACGCGGGCGGCGGTGGGCTGCGCTGTCCGCGACGTACGACGCGCCCGGATCAGCACCTGCCCCGGCGGAGCCCGCACCGGCGGAGGGGACCGGCGACGGACCTGCGCCGGACAAGGCCGTGTGGGACGCCCTCGACCGCGGCGACGACCCCACCACCTGACCGCCCCAACCTGGCCCGTGAACGGAAACGCGCGGGTGCTGTTGAGCGTTCAGAACCACCCGCGCGTTTCCGTTCACGCGGGGGGTGGGGTGACGTGCGCGGGCATCGGCTCGTGGGGGAGGGGGCGGCGGGTGAAGGCGCCGGTGCCGTGCGTCAGGGCGCGCAGCTCGGTGCTGTAGCGGAGCAGCTCGAGGTCCGGCACCTCCGCGCTCACCACCGTCGTGTCGCCCCCCTCGTCGGCGTCGACGACCTCGCTGCCGGTGACGCGGGCGCGCCGTCCCGACAGGTCGCTCATCACCGTCCCGACGTACGACGAGGGAAGCCGGATCTCCACCGCCGACCACGGCTCGAGCACCTGCACGCCGGCGCTCTCGCAGGCCTCCCGCAACGCGAGCGCGCCGGCGCTCTGGAACGCCGCGTCCGAGGAGTCGACCGAGTGCGCCTTGCCGTCGGTGAGCACCGCCCGAAGGTCCACGAGCGGACGGCCGTTGAGCCCCCGCTCCATCTGCGTGCGCAGTCCTTTCTCCACCGACGGGACGTACGACGTGGGGACCGACCCGCCCACGACGGCGCTCTCGAACACCAGCCCGGAGCCCGCCGGCAGCGGCTCGAAGGTCAGGTGCACCACGGCGTACTGACCGTGACCCCCGGACTGCTTGACGTGCCGGCCGGTGACCGACGTCGGCCCAGCGAGGGTCTCGCGCAGCGCGACCTGCACCGGTACCTGCTGCACCGTCGCGCCGTGTCGCGTGGCGAGCCGGTCGACGAGCACCTCGGCGTGCGCCTCACCGACGGTCCAGAGCAGGACCTGCCCGGTCTCGGCCTGGCGCTCGAGCCGCAGGGTCGGGTCCTCCGCGACCAGCCGCTGCAGCGCCGTCCCGAGCTTGTCCTCGTCACCTCGTGAGGCCGCTTCGATCGCCACGCAGTGCTGCGGCTCGGGCAGCTCCCAGGGGTGCACGAGCAGCGGGTCGTCCTTGGCGGAGATGGTGTCGCCGGTCTCGGCCGTGGTCAGCTTCGCCACGGCCACCACGTCCCCGGCGCGCGCCTCGGGAACCGGACGGAGGACGGCGCCGAGCGGACTGGACAGCGGCCCGACCCGCTCGTCGGCGTCGTGGTCGGGATGCCCCCGCTCGACCAGCCCGTGCCCGCTCACGTGGACGGCGGTGTCGGGGCGCAGCGTGCCGGAGAACACCCGCAGGAGGGACACCCGACCGACGTACGGGTCGGTGGTGGTGCGGACGACCTCGGCGACGAGCGGCCCGTCGGGGTCGCAGGAGATGGGCGCGGCGGGCGAGCCGTCGGGCCGGGTGACCACCGGGCACGGGTGCTCGAGCGGCGTCGGCATCGCCTGGGTCAGCACCTCGAGCAGCTCGTCGGTGCCGAGCAGGGTCAGTGGGGAGACGGGCAGGACGGGGTAGAACTGCCCGCGCGCCACGGCGATCTCGAGGTCGGTGGTCACCACCTTCAGGTCGATGTCCTCGCCCTCGAGGTAGCGGTCGAGCAGGGTCTCGTCCTCGCTCTCGGCGATGATCGCCTCGATCAGGTCGCCCCGCAGGTTCTCGATGAGCGGCAGGTGCTGCGGGTCGGGGTCGCGCTCCACCCGGTCGCCCGTGCTCCAGTCGTAGACCCGCTGGCTGAGCAGCCCGATGACCCCGGCGACCTGGTCGTCGTCGCCGTGCATCGGCAGGTACAGCGGGTGCACGCCCTCACCCAGGACCCGCTGGCACAGCGCGACCATGTCGTCGAAGTCCGCACGCGGCTTGTCGAGCTGCGTGATGACGACGGCCCGCGGCATCCCGACCGCGGCGCACTCGTCCCACAGCTGCACGGTGAGCCCGTCGATGCCGTCCACGGCCGACACGACGAACAACGCGGCGTCCGCGGCGCGCAGCCCGGCCCGCAGCTCACCGACGAAGTCGGGGGCGCCCGGGGTGTCGAGCAGGGTCAGCTTGACCCCCGCGTGCTCGAACGACGCGACGGCCAGCCCGACCGACCGCTGCAGCCGCTGCTCGATCTCCTCGTGGTCGGTGACGGTCGTCCCCTCGGCGACCGACCCGGCGCGTGGGATGGCGCCGGTGCGCGTGAGCAGCGCCTCCACCAGGGTGGTCTTGCCCGCACCCGCGTGCCCCACGACGACCACGTTGCGGATGCGGTCGGCGTCCCTCGGGGCGGGGGCCGGTCCTGCCTGCCTGCCCGACTTCGACATCTGAGCCTCCTGCGTGCGGGTGTGGGCAGCCTCTCGCCGGTGGGTCCCGGGGACAAGGGCTGGTCGGGGCTACCGTAGGCGCCGTGATCGGCTCCCAGCTCAGACCCGTCGTCGGACGACTGTTCGACCCGCTGGTCAACGCGCTGCACCGAGCCGGGGTGAGTCCCGACGCCGTCACCCTCACCGGCACCGCGGGCGTCGTCGCCGCTGCCCTGGTCTTCTACCCCGGCGGGCACTTCCTCGTCGGCACGCTGGTCATCACGCTGTTCGTCCTGACCGACACGATCGACGGCGCGCTCGCACGCAAGCGCGGCATCAGCGGACCGTTCGGCGGCTGGCTCGACTCCACCTGCGACCGCGTCGCCGACGGCGCCATCTTCAGCGGGCTGGCCCTCTACTACGCGGGCCAGGACGACGACCTGATGCTGGGCGTCACGCTGTTCGTGCTCGTCGCGAGCCTCGTCGTGTCGTACGAGAAGGCGCGCGCCGAGGGCCTGGGGCTCACCTGTGACGTGGGCATCGCCGAGCGGCCGGAGCGGCTCATCGCGGTCCTCGTGGCGGCCGGCCTCACCGGTTTCGGCGTCCCGGACGGCCTGCTCGCCGGTGGCCTGTGGCTGCTCGCCGTCCTGACCGCCGTGACGGTGGTGCAGCGCCTGCTCGAGGTCCGCCGCCAAGCGACCGCGTGATCGAGCGGCTCGCCGGGGCCCTGCAGTCGGGCTCCTTCGCCGCCGGGTGGCGGCTGGTCCGCGCCCTGCCCGAGCCCGTGGCGCAGCGCGCGTTCCGCCAGGCCGCCGACCTCGCCGTACGTCGGGGAGGGAAGGGGATCGACCGGCTCACCGCGAACCTGGCCCGTGTGGCACCCGGTCAGGACCTCACCCGCGACGCCGTCCGCTCCTACGCGAGGTACTGGTGCGAGGCCTTCCGCCTGCCGTCGATCCCGCCCGAGCGCCTGGTGCGCGACACGACGACGACCGACGAGCACCTGCTGCGCGACGCCGTGGCCGCCGAGACCGGCACGATCCTGGTGCTGCCGCACAGCGGCAACTGGGACGCTGCCGGTGCGTGGTGCGGCGTCACCGGGGTGCCGTTCACCACGGTCGCAGAACGGCTGCGCCCCGAGTCGCTGTACCAGCGGTTCGTCGAGTTCCGGCAGTCCCTGGGCATGGAGGTGCTGCCGCTGACCGGCGGTGACCGTCAGCCGTTCGACGTCCTGCGCGAACGGCTGTCCGGGGGCGGGACGCTGTGCCTGCTCGCCGACCGCGACCTGTCCGCCCGCGGCATCGACGTGACCTTCTTCGGCGCGACCGCCCGGATGCCCGCCGGACCGGCGCGCCTCGCGCTCGACACCGGGGCGCGGCTGCTGCCCACCACCTTGTCGTTCACCCCTGGCGGGTGGCACATCCGCTTCCACCCGTACGTCGGGCCCACCACGACCGAGCAGATGACCCAGGACGTCGCCGCCGCCTTCGAGGACGCGATCGGCGCGCATCCCCAGGACTGGCACATGCTGCAGCGGCTGTGGGTGGACGACCTGTGAGGATCGGACTGGTCTGCCCCTACGCCTGGGACGTCCCCGGTGGGGTGATGGCGCACGTGCGCGACCTCGCGGAGAGCCTCCTCGCTCTGGGTCACGAGGTGTCGGTCCTCGCACCGGTCGACGGCACGGGTCCGCTCCCGCCGTACCTCGTGCCCGCGGGGCGCACCGTAGCCGTGCCCTACAACGGATCGGTGGCACGGCTCGCGTTCGGACCGATTACCCTCGCCCGGACCCGGCGCTGGCTCCGTCGCGGCGACTTCGACGTCCTGCACCTGCACGAGCCGACCGTGCCGTCCACGTCGATGCTGGCGCTGTTCGCGGCGCAGGGGCCCATCGTCGCGACGTTCCACACCGCGACCTCCCGCAGTCGCGCGCTGCACGTGATGGGTACGGCGCTCCAGCCCGGACTGGAGAAGATCACCGGTCGCATCGCGGTGTCCGCTGCCGCTCGCCGGGTCGTCGTGGAGCACCTGGGCCACGACGCGGTGCTGGTGCCGAACGGCGTCGACGTCGCGGCGTTCGCGGGGGCGACACCGCTGACCGGCCTGCCCGACGGACCGCGGGTGCTGTTCCTCGGCCGCGTCGACGAACCTCGCAAGGGCCTCGCCGTCCTGCTGGCCGCGGTCCCGGCACTCGTCGCCGCCGTCCCTGACGTGCAGGTGCTCGTCGCCGGACCGGGGGACCTGCCCGACGACCTGCCGGCGTGCGTGACCGGGCTGGGAGCCGTCCCTGAGCAGGACAAGGCAGCGCTCTACGCCGCGGCCGATGTCTACTGCGCCCCGAACACCCACGGCGAGAGCTTCGGCATCGTCCTGCTGGAGGCGATGGCTGCCGGTACCCCCGTCGTGGCGGCCGACCTCGAGGCGTTCCGGAGGGTGCTCGACGACGGCGACGCCGGCGTGCTCGTCCCTGTCGGTGACGCGGGGGCCCTGGCGACGGCTCTGGGAGAGGTCCTGCTCGACCCCGATCAGCAGCGACTGCTCAGCGCCGCCGGATCGCGCGTCGTGCACGCCTACGACTGGTCGTACGTCACCCGTCAGGTCCTCGCGGTGTACGAGACGGTCGAGGCCGCTGCTCCGGTGGTGCTCGAGGACCTCGACGACACCGTTCCCGACGAGCTCGAGGCGGTCGACGAGGACGACGACCCCGGTCGCGTCTCGGAGGCGCTGCGCCGGTGGCTGGCCGTCGTGCGTGAGCGGGTCGCGCCGTGACCTGGACGATCGTGCTCGTCGCCCTGCTGCTGGGCGCCTACGTCGTCTGGACCGCGGGTCGGCTCGACCGGATGCACGCCCGCGTGGACGCCGCCTGGGCCGGTCTCGACGCCCAGCTGGTCCGTCGCGCGTTCGCCGCGCAAGCCCTGGTCGAGCAGCTCCCGCCCGGGTCGACCCGTGCCGAGCTCGCCGCAGCAGCCACCCGAGCCGTCCAGGCCGGCGAGGGGGCTCGCGACCGCATCGAGAACGACCTCAGCCGGGCCTTGCGCGTCGCCCTCGACGTCCTCCCGCCGACGACCGACCTCAACGAGCTGATCGCGGCGGCCGAGCGGGTCGGGCTCGCCCGGTCCTTCCACAACGGCGCCGTCCGGGACACCCGCGTCCTGCGGCGCCGCAAGCTGCCGCGACTGCTGCGCCTGGCCGGCCACCGCGCCGTGCCCGACTTCTTCGACATGGACGACACGCTGCTGACGCCGGGGACGACCTGACCGCTGCGGCTGCATGTCGCGCCTACGCTCACGTCCCATGAGATCCCCCCGGACCGTCGCGGCACTCGCGGTCGCCACGTCGCTCACCTGCGCCCTGGCCGGCTGCTCCGGCGGGAGCTCGACGGCCGCGCCCACCGCCACGCCCACCCCGTCGGTCACGCCGAGCCCCACCCCGAGTCCGACCCCCGCGCCGGTCGACCTGCTCACGGGCACCGCTCCCCGCCGTACCGCCCCGGTCGTGGCGGTCAAGGTGGACAACTCGATCCTCGCCCGGCCCTACCAGCGCGGGCTGAAGCAGGCCGCCGTCGTCTACCAGGAGCTCGTCGAGGGCGGGGCGACGCGACTGCTCGCCGTGCTCGAGAGCGACGCGGCCGGTGACACCGAGGTCGGACCGATCCGCAGCGTCCGCGAGAGCGACATCGACCTGCTCCGCGAGTACGGCGGGGTCGCGGTGGCCTTCTCCGGCGGCAACACCGGCGTGAAGTCGACGTTCGCCGCGGCGGCGCGCAAGGGGTACGTCGTCGACGCGTCCTACGACGCGATCCCTGGCGCGTACCGGCTGGCGGAGCGGCGCAAGGACGCGCGCAACTTCTTCACCACCCCCGGGAAGCTGGTCACGCGGAAGGCCGGCAAGGGGCCGGCCGACATCGGCCTGACCTTCGGCGCGGCGGCGGCCGGTGCGCCGGTGACCGCGGCGACGGCGACCTTCTCCACCACGTCGTCCCTGCGCATCCGCCCCCAGGGCGGCACCTGGGTGCTCTCCCAAGGCGGCTCGGTGATCCCCGTCAGCCCTGCGAACGTCATCGTGCAGTACGTGAAGATCGTGCCCAGCAAGTACAAGGACGTCGTGGGCAACCGGACGCCCTTCACGGTCACCACGGGCGGCGGCAAGGCGGTGGTGCTGCGCGACGGCACGCAGGTGACGGGCACCTGGAAGCGGGTCGGCTACGGCCCGACGCGCTTCCTCGACGCGACCGGGCGTGACGTCGCTCTCAAGCCCGGCCCCACCTGGGTGGTGCTGCTCCCCACGACCGGCTCACTGGCCCTGTCCTGACCTAGACTCGAGGGCATGAACCAGACCGGTACCTCCGTCGTCAAGCGCGGCATGGCCGAGCAGCTCAAGGGCGGCGTCATCATGGACGTCGTCACCGCCGAGCAGGCGCGTGTCGCCGAGGACGCCGGCGCCGTCGCCGTCATGGCCCTCGAGCGGGTGCCCGCCGACATCCGTCGCGACGGCGGTGTGGCGCGGATGAGCGACCCCGACATGATCGACGGCATCAAGGCCGAGGTCACGATCCCGGTCATGGCCAAGGCGCGCATCGGGCACTTCGTCGAGGCGCAGGTGCTGCAGGCGATCGGCGTCGACTACATCGACGAGTCCGAGGTGCTGACCCCGGCCGACTACGCCCACCACATCGACAAGGCCGCCTTCACGGTGCCGTTCGTCTGTGGCGCGACCAACCTGGGCGAGGCGCTGCGGCGCATCTCCGAGGGAGCGGCGATGATCCGCTCCAAGGGCGAGGCCGGCACCGGTGACGTGTCGCAGGCCACCACGCACATCCGCACCATCCTCGGCCAGATCAAGCGGCTCACGACGATGGACTCCAGCGAGCTGTTCGAGGCCGCCAAGGAGCTGCGCGCCCCGATCGACCTGGTCCGCGAGACCGCGGAGCTCGGCCGGCTCCCCGTCGTGCTCTTCGTCGCCGGCGGCGTGGCCACCCCGGCGGACGCGGCGATGATGATGCAGCTCGGCGCCGACGGCGTGTTCATCGGCAGCGGCATCTTCAAGAGCGGTGACCCGGCTGCCCGTGCGCGGGCGTGCGTCGAGGCGACCGCCTACTACGAGGACGCGGACCGCATCGCCAAGGTGAGCCGCGGGCTCGGCGAGGCCATGGTCGGCATCGCCGTCGACCAGCTCGGTGCGGGCGACCTGCTGGCCACCCGCGGCTGGTGACGCGCGTCGGCGTCCTGGCTCTGCAGGGGGACGTCCGCGAGCACCTGGTCTCGCTGCGCGCTGCCGGGGCGGACGGAGTCCCCGTCAAGCGACCGGCGGACCTCGACGGGCTGGAGGGGATCATCCTGCCGGGCGGCGAGTCCACGGCGATGGGCAAGCTGCTGACCTTGTTCGACCTGCTCGCGCCCCTGCGCGAAGCCCTCGCGGACGGGCTTGCGGCGTACGGAACCTGCGCGGGCATGATCCTGCTCGCGCGCGAGGTGCTCGACGGACGGCACGACCAGAAGCTGCTGGGCGGGCTGGACATCACCGTCCGCCGCAACGCCTTCGGGGCGCAGGTGCACTCGTTCGAAGGTGACGTCGACGTGGACGACGTGGGGACGGTGCACGGGGTGTTCATCCGCGCCCCCTGGGTCGAGCGCGCCGGACCGGACGTGACGGTGCTGGCGAGCGTCGCGGGGCACCCGGTCGCAGTGCGTCAGGGACGGTTGCTCGCGACGTCGTTCCACCCCGAGCTGACCGGTGACGCCCGGATGCACACGTACTTCGTCACTAGACTCGTGCGAGGCGAACAGGGAGGACAGTCGTGAGCGGGCATTCCAAGTGGGCGACGACCAAGCACAAGAAGGCCGTCGTCGACGCCAAGCGCAGCAAGCTGTTCGCGAAGCTCATCAAGACCATCGAGGTCGCTGCCCGCTCCGGTGGCGGGGACCCGGCGGGCAACCCCACCCTCGCCGACGCGATCCAGAGCGCCAAGCGCCTGAGCGTCCCCGCCGACAACATCGAGCGCGCCGTCAAGCGCGGCTCCGGCGAGATGGGCGACGCCAACGCCTACGAGGAGATCATGTACGAGGCCTACGGGCCCGGCGGCGTCGCGTTCCTCATCGAGTGCCTGACCGACAACCGCAACCGCGCCAACGCCGAGGTCCGCACCGCGATCACCCGCAACGGTGGCAACCCGGCCGACCCGGGGTCGGTGGCGTACCTGTTCACCCGCAAGTCGATCGTCACCATCCTCAAGAGCGAGGGCGTGACCGAGGACGACGTGCTGCTCGCGGTGCTCGAGGCGGGTGCGGAGGAGGTCAACGAGAACGACGAGGCGTTCGAGGTCGTGTGCGACGTCAGCGACGCCCGCGCGGTGCGCGACGCGTGCGCAGCGGGTGGGCTCGTCGTGGACGGGGCCGACATCGCGTGGATCCCGGCGACGTCCATCGAGCTCGAGGACGAGCCGGCGCGCAAGGTCCTCCGGCTCGTCGATGCGCTCGAGGACCTCGACGACGTGCAGAACGTCTACGCCAACTTCGACGTGTCCGACGAGGTCCTCGCCTCCGTCTGACCTGTCCGACCCGCCTGACCCGCCTGACCCGACCCGTCCGACCCGTCTGACCCGCCTGACCCTGACGAAGCGTCACGCGCCCACCCCTGCTGACTTCCCTCCTGTGGTGCGCGGGCGCGGCAGTGCACTCGGGCGCGGTTGAGCGTGCACGGGCGCCGGTCGCCGGCGCAGAGGGTGCACGCGAGGAGGGAAGTCGGGAGGGTCAGGCGCTGGCGCGAGCGTCCACGCCGAGGTCGAGCGCTGCGGCGAGGCGGTCGGGGGACATCGCGCAGGCCACCGCGACCACGGCGGGGTCGAACGCCGACCCGCTGTGCCGGCGCAGCTCCTCCAGCGCCCCCTCGAGCGTCCGGCCGTACCCGCTCGGCACCGGCGTCGTGAGCTCGCGCAAGGCGTGCGCGACGGCGGTGACATGAGCGGCGTCGGCACCCTCGGGCAGGCGTACGGCGAGCAGGTCCTCGAGCCGCGCCCGCGGCGCCGTGTCGACCGGCGCGGGGAGACCGGTGCGGGGGAGACCGGTGCGTGGGAGACCGGTGCGGGGGAGACCGGTGCGGGGGAGACCGGTGCGGCGAGGTCGATCACCGTGTGCTGCGCCGGCACGTCAACGGTCACCATCGCGGGCGCGACCGGCGACTCCAGGACCTCGACCTCCCCGACCGTCTCGCCCTCCGGACCGGTGTCGGTGTCGACCACGTCAGCGGTCGTCTCCACCACTCCCGAGACGGCACCCGCCCCCACCCGGTGCGTGCGGTGCAGCAGCGCAGGCGGCAGCAGCAGCGCGACGACGCCCCACACCGGCGACAGTGTCCACAGCACCGCGAGCAGAGCGGCGAGAACGCCGTACACGGCGAAGGCGACGAGGTCGAAGGTGAGGTCCTCGCGCAGGACCGACCGGACGGGGCGCTGCTGGTCCAGGCCGATGGCCTGGGCGACCAGCGCGTTGTCGACGGCGAAGTAGAGGACGCCCGCCAGCGCACCGGCGAGCAGCAGGGACACCTGGCCGCCGACGAACGGGTGCGTCACCACCGCGGCGAGGCTGGTGCACAGCACCGCCGCCGCCGGGTTGAAGGCGTACTGCTCCACGCGCCGGCTCCCGGACCGCACGGTCGTGGCCACCGCAGCCACCAGGGCGGCGAGCAGACCTGCTCGTACCTCGCCGGCACACACCGCCCCGAGCACCGGCAGCGCCGCCACGCTCACCGGCAGCGGCCCGTACACCCGTCGACCGAGCACCTCAGCCGCCAGTGCGAGCGCCGGGAACACCAGCAGCGCCGACGTCGCGCCGGCGGGCAGCAGGGTGAGCACGAGGACGGTGGCGAGGAGCGCGGCGAGCACGGCACCGAGGACCAGGCCCTGGAGGGGGCGGCGCAGGGAAGCAGTCACGGGATCGACGGTGACACAGCCCGCGACCCCTCCGGGGGCGACACACCGAACCCTGCCTCCCCACCCGCGCGGCACCCCGGACCTATCGTGCGTGCGAACAGGTGTTCACGGCGAGCAGGGGGTACGGCGATGCGGGTGCTCGGGGTCGACCCCGGCCTCACCCGGTGCGGTCTCGGCGTCGTCGACGGCCGGCCGGGGCGCGCCACGCTCGTCGCGGTGGGCGTCGTCCGCACCCCCGCCACCGATGACCTCGGCGCGCGTCTGGTCGCTCTGGAGCACCACCTCGAGGCGTGGCTGGACCTGCACCGGCCCGATGCGGTCGCGGTGGAGCGTGTCTTCGCCCAGCACAACGTCCGCACCGTCATGGGTACGGCCCAGGCGGGCGCGGTCGCGATCCTCGCCGCCTCCCGCCGCGGCATCCCGGTGACGCTGCACACCCCCAGCGAGGTCAAGGCTGCCGTGACCGGGTCGGGCCGCGCGGAGAAGGCGCAGGTCGGCGCGATGGTCACCCGCATCCTGCGGCTGGCCCAGGCGCCCGAGCCGGCCGACGCCGCCGACGCGCTCGCGCTGGCCATCTGCCACGCCTGGCGTGCGCCTGCTCTGGCCCGGCTCGCGTGATCGCCAGCCTCACCGGGGTCGTGTCCGGGCTCACGGCGCACGGCGTCGTCCTGCTCGTCGGGGGCGTGGGCCTCGCCGTCCAGACCACGCCCGGCACCCGCGCCCGCCTGCGCAGCGGCGACACCGTCACCTTCGCCACGACGCTGGTGGTGCGCGAGGACTCCCTGACGCTGTTCGGCTTCGAGACCGCCGACGAGCAGGAGCTGTTCGAGCTGCTGCAGACCTCGTCGGGCGTCGGTCCGAAGCTCGCGCAGGCCGTGCTCACCGTGCACACCCCCGATGCCGTACGCCGCGCGCTCGCCACCGAGGACCTCACCGCGCTGTGCCTGGTGCCCGGCGTCGGGCGCAAGGGAGCCCAGCGGATGGTGCTCGAGCTGCGCGACAAGGTCGGTGCGCTCGGCGGGTCCGCGCCGCGTGCCGCCACGGTGGCGTGGCGCGACACCCTCACCGACGCCCTCACCGGGCTCGGCTGGTCGCAGCCGCAGGCCGACGAGGTCGTCGTCCGCCTGGCCGCCGAGCAGCCAGACGCCACGGACGCCGACGTGCCTGCCCTGCTCAAGCGCGCGCTGGCGATGATGGCGCGATGAGCGAGCTCGAGGCACGGGAGGCCGCGGAGCTGGCCCGGCGTACGGCGGAGCTGGGTGTCCCGGACGGGTTGGTGCAGGCCCAGGTGCAGCCGGGGGAGGACCGGGTCGAGGCGGCGCTGCGACCCAAGCGGCTGGAGGAGTTCGTCGGGCAGGAGCGGGTGCGCGAGCAGCTGTCGCTCGTGCTCGAGAGCGCCCAGCGCCGCGGACGCCCGCCGGACCACGTGCTGCTGTCAGGGGCGCCGGGGCTCGGCAAGACCAGCCTGGCGATGATCATCGCGGCCGAGCTCGGCACCGGGATCCGCATCACCAGCGGGCCTGCGCTCGAACGCGCCGGTGACCTGGCCGCGCTGGTGAGCAGCCTGGCTGCCGGCGAGGTGCTGTTCATCGACGAGATCCACCGGATCGCGCGGCCGGCGGAGGAGCTGCTCTACGTCGCGATGGAGGACTTCCGCGTCGACGTGATCGTCGGCAAGGGCCCCGGCGCCACGGCGATCCCGCTCGAGGTCGAACCGTTCACCCTGGTCGGCGCCACGACCCGCTCCGGTCTGCTCACGGGTCCGTTGCGCGACCGCTTCGGCTTCACCGCCCACATGGAGCCCTACACGCCCGCCGAGCTCGAGCGGGTGCTCGTCCGGTCGGCCGGCCTGCTCGACGTACCCCTCGAGCCCGAGGGCGCGAGGGAGATCGCCGGCCGGTCCCGCGGTACGCCGCGCATCGCCAACCGCCTGCTGCGTCGGGTCCGCGACTTCGCCGAGGTGCGCGCCGACGGCGTCGTCACCCGGGACGTCGCCCGCGCGGCGCTGAAGGTGTACGACGTCGACGACCTCGGGCTCGACCGGCTCGACCGGGCCGTGCTCGAGGCGCTCTGCCACCGCTTCCACGGTGGTCCGGTCGGCCTGTCGACGCTCGCGGTCGCGGTGAGCGAGGAGGCGGAGACGGTCGAGGAGGTCGCGGAGCCCTTCCTGGTGCGCTCCGGGCTGATCGCGCGCACGCCCCGGGGCCGGGTCGCCACGCCGGCGGCCTGGCGCCACCTGGGCCTGCGTCCCCCCGGCCCCGTCGACGTGCTCCCGCTCGACCTCGGGGACGCCGGCTGAGCACGGGGCTAAGGGCGGCGCCCGGAACCTGGCCGGTGCGGCGGCCGCTCACCGGGGGTCGCGCTGCGTAGACTCGCCCGAAGCGCAGCGGTGGGACGTGCTCAGGCACGTCCCGGTCCGCCGCCTCAGCACGCAGCCGCGGCCCTGGCGCCGCACGAGACAGGAGACCGCTCCTCGTGGCACGTCCCGGCCCGACCTCCCGCGGCCAGCTGCACGTCGGCAGGTACTTCGCCGCCCTGCTCGCCATCTTCGCGATCCTCTACGCGACCGTGGCCTTCGCCGGCCCGGGGGGCAACTGGCTCAAGCCCAAGCTCGGCCTGGACCTGCAGGGTGGCGCGCAGGTCATCCTCACGCCCAAGAGCGCGGACGGGAAGAAGCCCAGCGCCGACCAGCTCGCCGCGGCCGTCGACATCCTCCGCCAGCGCGTGAACGGCGCCGGCGTCTCCGAGGCCGAGGTCGTCGTCGAGGGCAGCCAGATCGTCGTGCAGGTGCCCGGCGGTAACCGGGAGAGCATCGCCACGGTCACCAAGGCCGCGCAGCTGCAGTTCCGCCGTGTCATCGACATCCAGCCCGTGGCCGTCGCCCAGCCCACGCCCACGACGCCCACGACGTCCACGGCGCCCACGGCGAACCCGACCGCGAGTGCCGCCACGCAGCCCTCTGCGGGGCCCGCGGCCAGCCCGACCGCGACGGCGAACAAGCGCGTCCTGCCCGGTGCGCTGCTCGCCGCGCCGTCCGCCGGCCCGAGCGCCACGCCGACCCCGAACCCCACGCCCAGCCCGTCCGCGGCGGCGGACGAGACCGGGGTCATCGACTGCACCAAGCAGGTCGTCAGCGGCTGCCCCTACACCGCCGCGGCCTTCGCCACGATCGACTGCTCCGACCCGCTCGTGCGCGCCGGCGGTGCCCCCGACATCCCCAAGCAGGAGATCGTGACCTGTGACCGCGACGGCGGCCTGAAGTACCACCTGGCGATCGCGAAGGTCGTCGGCAAGGACGTCAAGGGCGCCAGCGTCGGTACCGACCAGAACGGCGTCGGCATCCAGGTCAACCTGCAGTTCAAGGGCTCCGGCCAGGACGCGTGGACCAAGCTCACGCAGGAGGCGTTCAACCAGACGCCCCCGACCAACCAGGTCGCCATCGTGCTCGACGGCGTGGTCATCAGCGCCCCCACCATCCAGGGCGTCATCAACGGCGACGCGCAGATCACCGGTGGCTTCACCCGCAAGCAAGGCCAGCAGCTCGCCAACAACCTCAAGTTCGGCGCCCTGCCGCTGTCGTTCGACGCCGGTGACGCCGAGGTCGTCAGCGCCAGCCTCGGTGACGACCAGCTCCGCTCCGGCCTGCTCGCCGGTGGTCTCGGGCTCGTCGCCGTGGTGCTCTACTCCCTGCTCTACTACCGCGCGCTCGGCCTGGTCACGATCGCGTCCCTGCTGGTGTCCGGTGGGCTGGTCTACGGCTCGATCTGCGTGCTCGGCAAGCAGCTCGGCTTCGCCCTGAGCCTGGCCGGTATCGCCGGTCTGATCGTGTCGGTCGGTATCACCGCCGACTCGTTCGTCGTCTACTTCGAACGGCTCAAGGACGAGATCAAGGAGGGGCGCACCCCGCGCTCCGCCGTCGACCGGGCCTGGGTCCGCGCCCGCCGGACGATCCTGTCCGCCGACACGGTCTCCTTCCTCGCCGCCGTCATCCTGTACGTCGTGAGCGTCGGCGGCGTCCGGGGCTTCGCCTTCACCCTGGGGCTGTCCACGCTGCTCGACGTCGCGGTGGTGTTCCTGTTCACCCGCCCGCTGATCAGCTTCCTGTCGCGCTACCAGTGGTTCGCGCGCAGCCGCTGGACCGGCTTCTTCGGTCCTGACGGCGGCGAGCCGTCCACCGGCGCCGTCCGGCGACCGTTGACCGGCCCCGGAACCACGAGCACCGCGGCCGTGTCGCCGCAGGAGGCCTGACATGACCGCGACCCCCGAGGCCACCCCTGCCGTGAAGCGACACGGGATCGTCCACCGGCTCTACCACGGCGAGACCACGTTCCCGCTGATCCAGGCCCGCAAGAAGTTCTACGCCGCCTCGGTGGTCCTCGTCCTCGTCGCCCTCGGCAGCATGCTGTTCCGCGGCTTCAACCTGGGCGTGGAGTTCAAGGGCGGCAACATCTTCACCGTCACGCCGCCGGCGAGCACCCAGGTCGACGTCAAGAGCGCCCGCAGCTTCGTCGAGGGCCTCAACGTCGGCGAGCCGATCGTGCAGACGCTCAAGACGTCCACGGGGGAGACCCGCCTGCGGCTCGAGACCTCCCCGCTGACCCTGGAGGAGAGCCGCAAGGTCGGCGACGCCCTCGCCAAGAAGTACGGCGTCGACGTCGAGTCGATCGACACCAAGTCGGTCGGCGCCTCCTGGGGCAAGCAGGTCACCAAGAAGGCCCTGCAGGGCCTGGTGGTCTTCCTCATCGCGGTGATCATCTACATCTCGATCCGCTTCGAGCCCAAGATGGCGGCCGCCGCGATCATCGCGCTGATCCACGACCTGGTCCTCGCGGCAGGCATCTACTCGCTGACCTACTTCGTGGTCACGCCGTCGACCGTGATCGCCCTGCTGACCGTCCTCGGGTACTCCCTCTACGACACGATCGTGGTGTTCGACAAGGTCGAGGAGAACACCCGCGGCCTGGAGAAGCAGGCCAGCCAGACCTACGCCGAGGCGGCCGAGCTCGCGGTCAACCAGACGTTCATGCGCTCGATCAACACCTCGCTCATCGCGCTGCTGCCCGTGTCCGGACTGCTGTTCGTCGGGGCCCTGCTGCTCGGCGCCGGCACCCTCAAGGACCTGTCGCTCGCGCTGTTCGTCGGCCTGGCGTCCGGCGCCTACTCCAGCCTGTTCCTCGCGACCCCGCTGCTGGCCGACCTCAAGGAGCGCGAGCCGCGCTTCCAGAAGCTGCACCAACGGGTCATCGACCGGCGGGAGAAGGGCGACGCCGCCCCGGTGCGGCTGTCGCAGCGCTCGTCGTACGCCGGGACCCCCGCCGTCGCGGAGGCGGGCGGCGCGCCGGTCGCTGCCCCAGCGGCGACCGCCACCCGCGGCCCCTCGAAGCAGCCGGCGCGCAAGAAGGCCAAGGGCGGCCGGCCCTCCGGCAAGGCCGGCAAGCGCAAGCGCCGCTGACGGTGACCGGAGTGGACCTCGCCGCGCTGATCCACGACGTCCCGGACTACCCCTCGCCGGGGATCGTGTTCAAGGACATCACGCCCCTGCTGGCCGATCCCGCAGGTCTGCGCGAGGTCGTCGCCCAGCTCACGGCGCCGTGGGCCGACGCCGGCGTCACCAAGGTGGTCGGCATGGAGGCCCGCGGCTTCCTGCTCGCCGCGCCCGTCGCTCTCGCGTTGGGTGCGGGCGTGGTGCCGGTGCGCAAGCCGGGCAAGCTGCCCCGGGAGGTGCACGAGCGCTCCTACGACCTCGAGTACGGCTCGGCGACCCTCGCCCTGCACACCGACGCGCTGCACGCCGGCGACCGGGTGCTGCTCGTCGACGACGTCCTCGCGACGGGGGGTACGGCGGCAGCGACCGCCCACCTGGCGCGGCAGTGCGGCGCGACCGTCGTCGGCCTCGGGGTCCTGCTGGAGCTCTCCTTCCTCGACGGGCGCGCGCCGCTGCAGGGACTGCGGGTGGAGGCGGTCCTGACCGTCTGACCCGGGGGAAGCCTGCCGCTGCGAGGTGCGTTGCCTAGACTGACGGACACCTCGACGGCTGGGAGACCCCTTGGCTCCGGACGCTCCCCACGGACCTGCTCTGGACGAGCAGGCCTCAGGAACGCCCTCGTCCGCCCCTGAGGTCGTCGTCCCGGGCCCGAGAGACCTCGACGACCACGACCGCGCCGCGGAACCCGGCACCGGGGGCGGCCCGCCGAGCGGTCGTCGCGTGCGGGCCCGCCTGGCACGACTGACCGCACCGACCAAGCCCGGCAGCACCCCGCCGGTGCTCGAACCGCTGCTGCGCACCATCCGCACCAGCCACCCCAAGGCCGACACCCGCATCGTCGTCCGCGCCTACGAGGTCGCCGAGCAGATGCACGGCGACCAGCAGCGGCGCAGCGGCGACCTCTACATCACCCACCCGCTCGCGGTGACGACGATCCTCGCCGAGCTGGGCATGGACACCACCACGCTGGCCGCGGCGCTGCTGCACGACACGGTCGAGGACACGCCGTACACCCTGGAGGACGTCCAGGCGGAGTTCGGTGTCGACGTCGCGCAGCTCGTCGACGGCGTCACCAAGCTCGACAAGATCACCTACGGCGAGCACGCCGAGGCCGAGACCATCCGCAAGATGGTCGTCGCGATGGCCCGCGACCCGCGCGTGCTGGTCATCAAGCTCGCCGACCGGCTGCACAACATGCGCACCCTGCGCTTCCTGCGCCAGGAGAAGCAGGAGCGCATCGCCACGACGACGCTGGAGATCTTCGCGCCACTCGCTCACCGCCTGGGCATGAACACCATCAAGTGGGAGCTCGAGGACCTCGCCTTCGCCACCCTCTACCCCAAGCGGTACGACGAGATCGTGCGCCTAGTAGCGGACCGCGCGCCGTCGCGCGACACCCAGCTGACGCAGATCGTGAAGAAGGTCGAGGCCGACCTGCGGGCAGCGAAGATCACCGCGAACGTCACCGGCCGGCCCAAGCACTACTACTCGATCTACCAGAAGATGATCGTGCGCGGTCGCGACTTCACCGACATCTACGACCTGGTCGGCATCCGCGTCCTCGTCGACGACGTGCGCGACTGCTACGCCGCGCTCGGCACCATCCACGCGATCTGGTCACCCGTCCCCGGACGGTTCAAGGACTACATCGCCATGCCCAAGTTCAACATGTACCAGTCGCTGCACACCTCCGTGATCGGGCCGGAGGGCAAGCCGGTCGAGCTGCAGATCCGCACCTTCGACATGCACAAGCGCGCGGAGTACGGCATCGCGGCGCACTGGAAGTACAAGGAGGGCGCGGCTCCCGGGACCTCGGCGCCGGTCAAGGGCGACGACATGGCGTGGCTGCGCCAGCTGCTCGACTGGCAGAAGGAGGCCGCCGACCCGGGCGACTTCCTGGACTCCCTGCGCTTCGACCTGCACAGCGCCGAGGTGTTCGTCTTCACCCCCAAGGGCGACGTCATCGCGCTGCCGGCGAGCTCCACCCCCGTCGACTTCGCCTACGCCGTCCACACCGAGGTCGGTCACCGGTGCATCGGTGCGCGGGTCAACGGCCGTCTGGTGCCGCTCGAGTCCACGCTCGACAACGGTGACGTCGTGGAGGTGTTCACCTCCAAGGCCGAGTCGGCGCACCCGTCGCAGGACTGGCTGCAGTTCGTCAAGAGCCCGCGGGCGCGCAACAAGATCAAGCAGTGGTTCGCCAAGGAGCGCCGCGAGGACGCCGTCGAGCACGGCAAGGACGCGATCAGCCGGGCGATGCGCAAGGCCGGGCTCCCCCTGCAGCGCGTCCTCGGGGGAGAGGCGCTCCCCAACCTCGCCAAGGAGCTGCACCTCGCCGACGTGACCGCGCTGTACGTCGAGGTCGGCGAGAGCCGGCTGTCGGCGCAGACGGTCGTGCAGCGGGTCATGGCGGCGCTCGGCGGTGCCGAGGGCGCGGTCGAGGACCTCGCCGAGACCGCCGTACCCACGAGGGCACCGCGGGCGCGCACCCAAGGCGATCCCGGTGTGGTGGTCCGGGGCGTCGACGACGTGTGGGTGAAGCTGGCCCGCTGCTGCACCCCCGTGCCCGGGGACGACATCGTCGGCTTCGTCACCCGTGGGCGTGGGGTGTCGGTGCACCGGCGCGACTGCACGAACGCCGGGCAGATCCTGGCCGAGCCCGAGCGGCTCACCGAGGTGGAGTGGGCGCCCACCCAGGGCTCGCTGTTCCTGGTGAACATCCAGGTCGAGGCGCTCGATCGCACCCGGCTGCTGTCCGACGTCACGCGGGTGCTGTCCGACGCACACGTGAACATCCTGTCCGCGTCGGTGACGACGACCCGCGACCGCGTCGCGGTGTCACGGTTCTCCTTCGAGATGGGCGATCCCAAGCACATGGGTCACCTGCTCGCCCAGGTCCGCAACGTCGAGGGTGTCTACGACGCGTACAGAGTCACCAGCTGAGGCTCGACGGTCCACCCACGGCAGCCGCACGACGGTTGACCGTCAACGACAGGTGACTACATTGTCGTCATGAGTACTCCGAGGTCGATCCGCTTTGAGCCGGGCGTGGTGTCGCGCCTTGCTGACTACGTGGCTCGTCGTCCCGGCACATCGGGTGCGTCCGTCGCGGCGCGGCTCGTGGATGAAGGGCTTCGGATGGAGGAGCACCCAGGTGTGATCTTCCGAGATGGGCCGGTTGGCCGTCGGGCGACCCTCGTGGGTGGGCCGGACGTGTGGGAGGTCATTCGCGCAGTGCGAGCGGCCCGAGCGTCGGAGCCGGAGTTGTCAGAGGTCGAGCTGCTCAACCTGGTCGAGGTGAACTCGGGGCTACCGCCCCGGCAGCTGCGGACGGCAGTCGACTACTGGGGGACCTACCCCGCGGAGGTCGATGCGTTGGTGCAGCATGCCGAGCGGGTCGAAGCGGCAGCGCTGGCAGCGACAGAGCGGACGGACGCGCTGTTGCGCCGGTGACTGTGGCTGACGCACGACTCCTGCTCGATGAGATGGTGGGTCCGCAGCTCGCCCACGCCCTGCGCGACATCGGTCTCGACGCCTACGGGGTCGTGGAGCGGCCGGACCTTCGGGGGTTGCCAGACGAGCTCGTGCTCGACCTTGCACGTGATCAGCGGCGCGTACTGGTGACCTGCAACATCCCGGACTTCCTCCACCTCGATCACCAGTGGCGCGCTGATTCCCGGGTCCATGCCGGGGTGGTGCTGGTGTCCTCGAGCGCGTTTCCCCAGGACCGGAGCTGGATCGGGGCGCTGGCGCGTGCGATCGGGGGGATGGCCGCTGACGGTCTGCTACCAGGCGCCGGTCGCGTGGCGTTCCTGCGCCGCCTGCCGGCTGCTGACGGCTGAGGCAGCCAGGAGTTCACGACGGTCCACCCACGGCAGCGCGCCGTGCTCCATGCTGTGCGGGTGCGTCGCCGACCGGGCGACCGACGAGGGGGCTCACCCGTGGACTTCGCCACATCGATCAAGACCGTGCTCAACAAGTACGCCGTGTTCACCGGCCGGGCACGCCGCTCGGAGTTCTGGTGGTGGGTGCTGGGCGTCGAGGTCATCAACATCCTGCTGCAGGTCACCGCGTCGAACGTCGCGTTCCTGTTCAGCCTCGCGATCCTCGTGCCCAATCTCGCCGTGGCGGCCCGCCGGTTGCACGACACCGGCCGCTCCGGGTGGTGGCAGCTCATCGCGCTGACGGTCATCGGGATCATCCCGTTGATCATCTGGTTGGCCAGGGACAGCGACCCGGGCGAGAACTCCCACGGACCGAACCCGAAGCAGGAGGGCTTCGGCGCTCCGCCGGCCGGCGACGGCCCGCCGCCCACCGGCTACGGTCCGCCGCCCACCACCTGAGCGACAGGACGACGGAAGCCGGTCACCCCGTGCGGGGGACCGGCTTCCGTCGTACCGAGTGGGTCGATCAGACGACGGTGACCGTCTTGAGCGTCACCGGGGTGTTGGGCTTGCCGTCGCCCTCGGGCGTGGAACCGGCCTTCGCGACCTTGTCGAGCAGCTCCAGCCCCGTGGTGATCGTGCCGAACGGGGTGTAGCTCGGGGGCAGCTGGGTGTCCTTGTAGACGAGGAAGAACTGGCTGCCGTTCGTGCCCGCACCGGCGTTGGCCATCGCCACCGTCCCCCGCGGGTAGGTCGCACCGGTGAGGTTCTCGTCCGGGAAGCGGTAGCCGGGGCCGCCGCTGCCGCTGCCGGTCGGGTCGCCGCACTGCAGCACGTAGATGCCCGAGGTCGTGAGCCGGTGGCAGCTGGTGCCGTCGAAGTACTTCTGGCCGGCGAGGAACGCGAAGCTGTTCACCGTGCACGGCGCCTTCGCCGCGTCGAGCGTCAGCGTGATCGGGCCCTGGTTCGTGGTCAGCGTGGCCTTGCGGACGCCCTTGTCGATGACGTCCTTCGTGGCCGGCTTCCCGTCGACCTTCTTGGAGGCGTCGCCGGCAGCGTCGTACGTGCAGGTGGCCCCTCCCGCGGTGGCGCTGGCACTGGGCTGCGCCGCGACGGTGCTCTTGTCGTCCCCGCCCTGCAGCAGCACGACAGCGGCCACGACGGCGAGCACGGCGACCACCGAGCCGACGATGGCGAAGGTGCGCTGCCGTGCCTTGCGGCGCGCTTCGGCCTCAGCCCGACGGGCTGCCTGCCGCTCAGCGCGCATCCGGGCAAGCTCTCGCTCGCGCTTGCTGCTGGCCACGCGGGTCCTCCAGGTCGGTTCGGGTGATCAAGACTGGTCGGGAGTCTAGGGAATCGCGGTCGTGGGCGTCGGGACCGCGCCGGTAGGGTCGGTCTCGCCTGTTCTTCCGCACCCTTCCCAAGGAGTCGACGACCGTGTTCGTCCGCGGGTTCCCCGCCGCCGCCTTCGACACCAACTGCTGGGTCGTCGCGCCCGCCGAGGGCGAGCAGTGCGTCGTCATCGACCCCGGCATCGGCGTCGAGGACCAGCTCGACGAGGTGCTGCGCCAGCACCGGCTGCAGCCCGTCGCGGTCCTGCTCACCCACGGCCACCTCGACCACACCTTCTCCGTGACTCCGGTGTGCGGCGCGCGCGACATCCCGGCCTGGATCCACCCCGCAGACCGCGAGCTGCTCGCCGACCCGATGAAGGGCCTGTCGCCGGAGAGCCGCACGATGTTCGGCGGCCGTCTGACCTGGACCGAGCCGTCCGACGTCGCGCTGCTCGAGCCGGGCACGCCCCTGTCGCTCGCGGGCCTGGACTTCGCGGTCGACTTCGCGCCCGGGCACACGCCGGGGTCGGTGGTGTTCGAGAGCGACCGGACCCTGTTCAGCGGCGACGTGCTGTTCGCCGGGTCGATCGGGCGCACCGACCTGCCGGGCGGGTCGTGGGAGCAGATGCAGGAGTCGCTGTCGCGCGTCGTCCTGACCCGCGACGACGAGATCGTCGTGCACACCGGGCACGGCCCGTCGACGACCATCGGCCGCGAGAAGCGCACCAACCCCTTCCTGCAGGACCTCGCTGCCCCACCTCCCGCCCGGGGGCTGTAGGTGTTCCAGTCCCCGAAGGGCACGTACGACGTCCTTCCCGGGTCGGGCTTCCTGGGCGTCCGCGACGGCCTGCTCGCCCCGGCCGTGCGCGCCGGCTACGCGTACGTCGAGGCGCCGGTGTTCGAGGACACCGACCTGTTCGCGCGTGGTGTCGGTGCGTCGACCGATGTCGTGAGCAAGGAGATGTTCACCTTCACCGACCGGGGCGACCGCTCCCTGACGCTGCGCCCCGAGGGCACGGCCGGCGTCGTGCGCGCGGTCGTCCAGCACGGGCTGCAGCACGGCCAGCTGCCGGTGAAGCTCCGCTACGCCGGACCGATGTTCCGCGCCGAGCGGCCGCAGGCAGGCCGGTTCCGGCAGTTCCAGCAGGTCGGCGTCGAGGCCCTCGGGCTCACCGACCCGGCGCTCGACGCCGAGGTCGTCGCGCTCGCCTGGGAGGCGTTCCGCGGCCTCGGGCTCACCCAGGTGCGGCTGCTGCTCACCTCGCTCGGCGACGGGGCGTGCCGACCGGCGTACCGCGAGCGGCTGCTGGCGTTCCTCGACGGGCTGGACCTCGACGAGGCGACGCGTGCCCGCGCGGCGCTCAACCCGCTGCGCGTGCTCGACGACAAGCGGGAATCCGTGCAGGCCCAGCTCACCGACGCGCCCCTGATGCCCGATCACCTGTGCGAGGAGTGCGCCTCCCACCACGAGGCGGTGCTCGGGCACCTGCACGCCCTCGGCGTGCCGTTCGAGCCCGCACCCCGGCTGGTGCGCGGGCTCGACTACTACATGCGCACCACCTTCGAGCTCGTCCACGACGGGCTCGGCGCGCAGTCGGCCGTCGGCGGCGGTGGTCGCTACGACGGTCTGTCGGAGGCCATCGGTGGGCCGCACCTGCCCGGCATCGGCTGGGCCCTCGGCATCGAGCGCACCGTGCTGGCGCTGGAGGCCGAGGGCGTGGCGCTGCCCGCCGATGCCGGTCTCGCGGTGTTCGTCGTCCCGCTCGGCGCGACCGCGAAGGACTGGGCAGTGCGCACCGTGGGCGAGCTCCGGGCCGCCCGTGTCGCCACGGACCTCGCCTACGGCGACCGTGGGCTCAAGGGCGCGATGAAGGCCGCGGACCGGTCCGGTGCGCGGTTCGCCGTCGTCGTCGGTGACCGAGATCTCGAGGCCGGTGTGGTCCAGCTCAAGGACCTGTCCGACGGCGCGCAGACCGCCGTACCCCTGCCTGACCTGCTCGCACGACTCACCGAACTCCTGGAGAAGCACGCATGATGCGCACCCACGAGGCCGGCACGCTCCGCGCGGAGCACGCCGGCCAGACCGTCACCCTCACCGGTTGGGTGGCCCGCCGACGTGACCACGGTGGCGTCGCGTTCGTCGATCTGCGTGACCGCAGCGGCATCGTCCAGGTGGTCCTGCACGACGAGGTGGCCCATGACCTGCGGGCGGAGTACTGCATCCAGGTGACCGGAGACGTGCAGGCACGTCCGGCCGGCAACGAGAACGCCGCCGTGCCGACAGGGGCGATCGAGGTCGCCGTCACGTCGCTCGAGGTCCTCAACGCTGCCGCGCCGCTGCCGTTCCAGCTCGACGACGCGGTGGGGGAGGAGGCGCGGCTGAAGTACCGCTACCTCGACCTGCGCCGCACCGGTCCCGCGGCCGCGCTCAAGCTCCGCTCGGACGTCAACCACGCCGCCCGCTCGGTCCTGCACGACGAGGGCTTCCTGGAGATCGAGACACCGACCCTGACGCGCTCGACCCCCGAGGGCGCGCGTGACTTCCTGGTGCCAGCGCGCCTTCGCCCCGGGTCGTGGTACGCCCTGCCTCAGTCGCCGCAGCTGTTCAAGCAGCTGCTCATGGTGGCCGGCACCGAGAAGTACTTCCAGATCGCCCGCTGCTACCGCGACGAGGACTTCCGTGCCGACCGGCAGCCCGAGTTCACCCAGCTCGACATCGAGATGAGCTTCGTGGACCAGGACGACGTCATCGCGCTCGCCGAGCGGGTGCTGGCGTCGCTGTGGGCGCTGATCGGGCACGAGGTCGGTGAGATCCCACGCATGACCTACGCCGAGGCCATGCGCCGCTACGGGTCGGACAAGCCCGACCTGCGCTTCGCTCTCGAGCTCGTCGAGTGCACCGACTACTTCGCCGACACGCCGTTCCGCGTCTTCCAGGCGCCGTACGTCGGGGCGGTCGTCATGCCCGGGGGAGCCTCGCAGCCCCGCAAGCAGCTCGACGCCTGGCAGGAGTGGGCCAAGCAGCGGGGCGCACGGGGGCTCGCCTACGTGCTGTTCCAGGAGGACGGGACCATCACCGGCCCGGTCGCCAAGAACCTCTCCTCGCAGGAGCTGGACGGGCTGGCCGCCCACGTCGGTGCCGCACCGGGCGACTGCGTGTTCTTCGCCGCCGGGGAGGTGCGCGAGTCGCGGGCGCTGCTCGGTGCTGCGCGTGTCGAGGTCGCGCGCCGGCTCGGGCTCATCGACGAGAGCGCCTGGTCGTTCGTGTGGGTCGTCGACGCCCCGATGTTCGAGCCGGCGTCCGTCGCCGTCGCGTCGGGGGACGTCGCCGTCGGCGGGGGCGCGTGGACCGCCGTGCACCACGCCTTCACCTCGCCCAAGCCGGAGTTCCTCGAGACGTTCGACAGCGCACCCGGGGACGCGCTGGCCTACGCCTACGACATCGTGTGCAACGGCAACGAGATCGGCGGCGGCTCCATCCGGATCCACCGCCGTGACGTGCAGGAGCGGGTGTTCTCCGTCATGGGCGTCACCGAGCAGGACGCGCAGGAGAAGTTCGGCTTCCTGCTGGAGGCGTTCAGCTACGGCGCCCCGCCGCACGGCGGCATCGCCTTCGGCTGGGACCGCATCTGCGCCCTGCTGTCCGGCGCGCCGTCCATCCGCGACGTCATCGCCTTCCCGAAGAGCGGCGGTGGCTACGACCCGCTGACCGCCGCTCCGGCGCCGATCACCGCCCAGCAGCGCGCCGAGGCCGGCGTCGACGCCACCCCCGCCGACCCCACTTCCTGACGCCCTTGGCTACCCGCGTCCTCCCCGTCCGGTCACCGTGGCTACCCGTGTCAGCCGGCCCGAGCGTGGGTGTGGTCTGCGCGGCGCCACACCGGTAGCCAAGGGTGCTCGCGGGTGGGGACGCGGGTAGCCAGGACCGGCTTACCAGCGGCTCCGGACCTGCAGGGGGCCGCTGGTCCACCGGTGCTCGTCGGCCATGCCCAGGTGGTCGTAGAGCGCCCGCCCGGCGGTGTTGTGCGCGTACATCCCGAGCGTGAGCACGTCGCAGCCCTCGTGCGCCAGGCGCCGCATCAACGCCGCAGTGACCGCTGAGCCGAGCCCCCGCCCACGCACGTCAGGGTGCACCGCGATGGACGACAGGTGCCCCACCCCGGTCGCGGCGGAGGTGTCTGCCGCGCAGGCGACCGGTCGGCCGTCGTCGAGCACAGCCACCCACCGGCGTACGATCGCGTCGCCCGGCAGCGCGCTGGCGGTCGGTGACGCGAGGGAGAGCAGGTCACGCACCACCTCGCCGTCGACCTCGACCACGAGGTCCTCACCCGGCTGGACCGGGGGTGGTCCGGCCAGCCAGCGGAAGTCCCAGTCGGTCCCGTCCAGCGCCACCCAGGCGGGCAGCAGGGGCGGCGTCCCGCGGGGCAGGGTCACCCGCGTGCCGTGGGGCAGCTCGGTCAGGAGCTCCTCGATGAGCAACGCGACGGCCGCGGGCGCGCCGCGGGTCATGAGGTACGGCGTCCCCTCCTCGGCGTCCGTCGCGCGCCACGCCACGGCGCCGTGTCCCAGCCAGCCGCTGATGAGGGGATGACGCAGTGAGCCACGCACGTAGGCGTCGTGCTCGGTCGCGACGAGCAGCTCCGCCGCGGAGCTCAGGGGCGTCAGGCTCACCGGGTCAGGCTAGCCAGCGTGCGTCCGCCTGCGACGTACAGCGAGAGCGGTGAGCAGGAGCAGGACTGCCGCGATCGGCACGCCGGTGGCGAGCCCCGTCGCTGCCAGGCCGGAGCCGCCTCCCGTGGTGGTCGGCGGCTGCGGCGCAGCCGGGGGGACGGGCGTCAGCGGGGCGGACGGCCCGGTCGCCGCCGCCGCGCCGAACCGGGCGTTGAACGTCTTCGTCCCCTCGAGCTGCAGGGGTGCGATGTCGGCGAAGTCGGTGCCGTTGTTCTGCGGGACGACACCTGACTGGGGGCTCGCGACGACGAAGCCCATGACCTCCTCGAGCAGGCTGGAGTCCTTCGGGCTGCCGACGGCGCTCAGCGGTACGTCGATGACGTAGCTGCCGCCGTCGGAGCTGCCCGTGCCGCTGACGACGCCCTTGTTGGGGGCGGCGTTGTAGGTGAGGTAGTTGGGCTTGCAGCCCGACACCGAGCACAGGTCGACCGCGTCGGTCTTCCCGCCGTAGTAGCTCTCGACCCCGGCGACGTTCGACTCGGCCGCGGCGAAGTAGAGGACGTCGCCCATCTGCCAGCGGACGACGAGCTGGGCCGAGGGGGTGCCTGCCGCGATCGCCGCGCCGGACAGCGGCGCGGCCATCTTCACGGTGAAGCGGATGTTGCTGCCGTTCTTGGCGACCTTGACCGACAGGATGTCGGCGCCGGGGACCTTCGTGCCACCCAGCGGCTTGAAGAGCGCGTCGCCGGCCGGGTCGGTGATGCTGCTGACCGGAGCGGTCGACTCGTAGGCAGCGAGCGGCTTGCCGGTGTTGGCGTTGAGCCCGGTGTTCTGGGTGACGATCGTGTCGAGCGCGGCGCCCTGGTGGTCGGCGGCGGTGTCGGTCCCGTTCGCCTGCGACAGTCGGTTGCTCGAGTCGGTGTAGATGATCCGCGCGCGACCGTTCTTCGGGTCGACGACCATCTTGAAGAAGTCCGCCTGGTTGCGGTTGCCGGCGCCGCTGATGCACAGCGTCCCGAGCAGGCAGATGTCGTTGTAGTGCATCGGGTGCGGTGCCGCGATGACCTGAGTGACCTTCGGGGCCTTGCTGTTGGCGTTGCTCGCCTGGGCGAAGAACAGCTGCCAGACCTGGTCCTTCTTCTCGCTCGGACCGTTGCTGCCGAGCTCCTTGAGCGTGCTCTTGGTGCCGTACCACGCGACGTCGATGATGCCGGGGGCCTTGCCGGCCGCCACCCACGGGAAGACGTTCACGTTCGCCGGCGCGGTGCTGATCTTGCGGGGGGCGGACCAGGCCTTCCACTCGTTGTCGGCGCCAGGGGCGGCCCAGGAGTAGTAGACGCTGTAGGTCTTGTCCTCGACCCAGACGGCGTAGAGGTTGCGAGCACCGTCCTGGGCGAGCACGGGGAACAGCGTCTGCGGGTCGCCGACGAGGCCGGAGACCATCTCGTTGTAGTGGTAGGTGAGCGTCCCGTCGGCGGCAGGGACGCCGACGACGAGCGCCAGGCTGTTGCCGGTCTTGCCGGTCGTCATGCCCAGGAACTTCCCGGTGTGCTGGTCCACCAGCGGCACCCCGTGGTTCGGGTTGTGCACGTTGTCGTTGCCGTAGATGCCGGCGCTCTTGCTGTAGTCCACGCCGTCGGTGCTCATGGCGACGTCGTCGCCGTTCACCTGGTCGGCGTACTCCATGTAGTTCAGCGGGACCTTGCCGGTGTAGGGGCTGATGGTGTGGTCGCTGGGCTGCGGGTCGAACAGCGCCATCCACTGACGGTCCCCGACCGGCTTCGGGATCGCGAGCGGGTTGGCGATGCTGGTGGTCGCGCCGTCGTCGGTGGTGGTGACGCTGGTGAACGACGCGAGGGCAGCGAGGTCGTTGAACCACGCGCGACCGTCGCGGCTGATCTTGATCTCGGTGTCGCCACCGCCGGGTCCGAGGGCGCTCTTGGTCGGCAGGGCGCCGGTGGCGGCGGCCTTGTCGGAGTTCTCCGGCAGGTTCTGCACGATGCGGTAGCTGTCGCCGCCGTCGACGCTCACGTTCCAGATGCTGCGCTGCGTGCCCGTGCCCTGCGGGCCGGTGGCGTGGATCGCGCCGGTCTTCGGGTTGACCTCGAGGTTGGGCTCGCCGTACACGTGGATCGGGTCGACGATCCGCGGGACGCCGAAGGTGGGGCCGCTCGGAGCCGCGGCGGTGGAGTGCCCGGTCAGGGCAGCGCCGGCGGCGAGGGCGAGCGGGAGCAGGAGCGCGGTACGACGCATGGGTGGGGCCGTTTCGTGAGTACGGGGGCGCGCGGGTCGCGGCGCGTCCACAGATGGTGCCCCATCCGGTGCCCGGCGTGGGCCGTCAGGCGTGCGCGTCGACGAGCAGGTAGCCCCCGCTGAACGGCTGCCCGTCCACCTTGAGCCGGTGCACCCCCTCGGCGCGGTTGCAGAGCCGGACGGTGCCGCGTGCCGGGACGACGGTCCCGCCGATCTCGTGGGTCAGGTCGTCGAGGTTGCGCGCGGTGGCGCACTGCCCTGGCGCGACGCGCAGCCACTGCGGGTAGAGCCGGCCGCGTTCGATCACCGCGCTCGCCCCCTCGGCGACGCGGGCACCCTGCTGGACGCGGGCGTCCGGGGAGAACGGGTGCTGCCAGACCAGCAGCAGCGCGAGGGACGCGCCGCTCGCGACCAGGACTGGCGCGCGGGTCACCGCGCGGGCCTGCTCGCTGAGGAGGTCGGCGTGCTGCGCGGCCTTGCCGATCGCGACGCCGTAGGGCACGTGGGCGGCGTACGCGAGCGCGATCGGCAGCCACTGCACCCCGCCGGCACCGCGCAGCGCGTACGTCGTCGCGAACGGGCTGACCACGGTGGCTGACTCGAGGACCATCGCCCAGGCCAGGCCGAAGCCCCAGTGCCGTCCGCGGAAGAGCACCGCGTAGGCGATCGCGAAGCCGACGCCGTTCATCGTGTGGTAGCTCCAGCCGGCCACGCCGGTCCAGGCGCTCGAGCTGTCGGCCCCGAGCAGCAGGACGCCGTACGAGTCGATCGGTGCCAAGAGCCCGAGACCCAGCCCGTAGACGAACGGCACGCGGAACAGGTCGTACCCGACTGTCCCGAGCAGCCCGCCCAGAGCCCCGGCGCGGATCGCAGCACGCGTCGCCGGCCACCGCCCGGACCGGTCGAGCAGGAGCGGGACGGCGACGGTCAGCGCCACCAGGGGCGCCCCGACCGCGAACGACCACACGGCGAACGAACCCAGGCCGTAGACCCAGGCGAGCAGGGAGAGCACCGAACCGCACCCCGCGACGAACAGCGCGGCGCGCACCGGAAGCGGTGCCTGCTCCGGTGGCGCAACGGCGACGTCTGCCCCCATGAGGGCGAGTCCAGCAGGAAGTGGCGAGCCTGTCAGCCGAACAGCCCAACGCGACTAGGGTTCGCAGGGTGGACGGGGTGCGCGAGGAGAGCCTGTTCGACGCCGCGGACGCCGACGCGGCCGCCCGCGTCGCACCGCTCGCCGTCCGCATGCGGCCGAAGACGCTCGACGAGGTGGTCGGCCAGCAGCACCTGCTCGGACCCGGGGCCCCACTGCGACGGCTGGTGGAGGGCGACGCCCCCCTGTCCGTGATCCTGCACGGGCCACCCGGCACGGGCAAGACGACCCTCGCGATGACCATCGCCCGCAGCACCCACCGGCGCTGGCGCGAGCTGTCCGCGGTCACTGCCGGGGTCAAGGACGTCCGCGCGGTCGTGGAGGACGCCAAGCGCGCCCTGGCGAGCACCGGCACGCAGACCGTGCTGTTCGTCGACGAGGTCCACCGCTTCTCCAAGACCCAGCAGGACGCGCTCCTGCCCAGCGTGGAGAACCGCTGGGTCACGCTCGTCGCCGCCACGACGGAGAACCCGTTCTTCAGCGTCATCAGCCCGCTGCTGTCCCGCAGCCTGCTGCTGACGCTCCAGCCGCTGACCGACGACGACATCCGCACCGTCGTGCAGCGCGCCCTCGACACCGACCTGCACCTGACCATCGACGACGACGCGCTCGACTTCCTCGTCCGGCTCGCCGGCGGCGACGCGCGCAAGGCCCTCACCGCGCTCGAGGCCGCGGCGTACGGCGACCGCGTGACGTTGGCGCACCTCGAGCAGGCCGTGGACCGGGTCGCCGTCCGCTACGACCGGGACGGTGACCAGCACTACGACGTCATCAGCGCCTTCATCAAGAGCATCCGGGGCAGTGACGTCGACGCCGCGCTGCACTACCTCGCGCGGATGATCGAGGCGGGGGAGGACCCGCGCTTCCTCGCCCGCCGGCTGGTCGTGCACGCCAGTGAGGACATCGGCATGGCTGACCCGAGCGCCCTGCAGACCGCGGTCGCCGCCGCGCAGGCGCTCGAGCTGATCGGGATGCCCGAGGCCCGCATCAACCTGGCGCAGGCCACCATCCACCTCGCGCTCGCACCCAAGTCGAACGCGGTCATCGCCGCGATCGACTCCGCGCTGGCCGACGTACGCCGGGGGAGGACCGGATCGGTGCCGCCGCACCTGCGCGACGGGCACTACGCGGGAAGTCAGCAGCTCGGTCACACCGGCTACCGCTACCCTCACGACGTCCCGGGACGGGTCGTCGCACAGCAGTACGCGCCGGACCCGGTCGTCGGTCGGGAGTACTACTCGCCCGGCAGCCTGGGGGTCGAGCGCGTCGCCAAGGAGCGGCTCGCGGGTCTGCGCGAGGTCCTGCGCGGGGACCGCGAGGTCGTCGCCGAGGACGTCGCGAGCGGCTTCCGTCCCCGCTGCACGCCCACCGCACCGAAGTCAGCAGCACCAGAGCCAGCACCACAACCTGAGGAGAGCTAAGTGGTCAGCGTCGGAGACGTCATCGGCCTCATCTTCGCGATCGCCTTCGCCCTCGGCGTGCTGGTGCTGGCCTTCCTGCTGCTGCGCCTGACGCGGACCGTGGACGAGCTCACCCGGCTGGTCGAGGGCGTCACGGACAAGACCGTGCCGCTGCTCGAGCGAGGTCACCACGAGCGTGACCCACGTGAACGAGGAGCTCGTCCGCGTCGACAGCATCACCGCGAACGTCCAGAGCATCAGCAGCAACGTCAGCGCGCTCACCTCGCTGTTCGCGGCCACCCTCGGCAGCCCCGTGGTCAAGGTCGCTGCCTTCTCGTACGGCGTGCGCAACGCCGCGAGCAAGCGCAGCGCCAAGGACATCGAGCGGCGCGTCAAGGCGGAGATCAAGGCGGAGAAGAAGCAGCGATGACCCGACGACTGTTCTACGTCGCGCTCGGCGCGACCGCCGGCGTGCTGATCGTCCGCAAGCTCACCGCCACGGCGAACAAGTTCACCCCGGCCGGCGTGCAGACCGGCGTCAGCGGCGCTCTGGGCAACCTCGGCGACGCCATCCGGGAGTTCGGCCACAACGTCCGCGAGGGCATGGCCGAGCGCGAGGACGAGCTGCGCGCGGGTCTCGGCCTGGACGGCTCGGCGGACCAGATCGACGTCCGATGAGGTCCGACGAGATCCGGTCGCGCTTCCTGGGGCACTTCGAGCGCAACGGCCACACGGTCGTCCCGTCCGCGAGCCTCATCGCCGACGACCCCACCCTGCTGCTGGTCAACGCCGGCATGGTGCCGTTCAAGCCCTACTTCCTGGGTGAGCAGCCGGCGCCGTGGAAGCGCGCGACGAGCGTGCAGAAGTGCGTGCGCACCCTCGACATCGACGAGGTCGGCAAGACCACCCGCCACGGCTCGTTCTTCCAGATGGCCGGCAACTTCAGCTTCGGCGACTACTTCAAGGCCGGGGCGATCGAGTTCGCCTACGACCTGTGCACCCGGCCCCAGGCCGACGGCGGCTACGGGCTCGAGGAGTCCAAGATCTGGCCGACGGTCTACCTCGACGACGACGAGGCGTACGACCTGTGGCGCAAGGTCGGTGTGCCGGAGAGCCGCATCCAGCGCCTCGGGCTGGACGAGAACTACTGGCACATGGGCGTCCCCGGTCCCGGCGGCCCCTGCAGCGAGATCAACTACGACCGCGGCGAGGCGTACGGCGCGGAGGGCGGCCCCGCGGTCAACGGCGAGCGCTACCTGGAGATCTGGAACCTCGTCTTCATGCAGTACCAGCTCTCCGAGCTGCGCAGCAAGGTCGACTTCGACATCGCCGGCCCGCTGCCCGACGCAGAACATCGACACCGGCATGGGCCTCGAGCGCGTCGCGGCGGTGCTGCAGGGCGTCGACAACCTCTACGAGATCGACACCTCCCGGATGATCCTCGACCGGGCGTCCGACCTGACCGGCGCGGTCTACGGTCGCGACGCCGGCGCCGACGTCCGGCTGCGCGTCGTCGCCGACCACGTCCGCACCGCTGTGATGATGATCGGCGACGGCATCACGCCGGCCAACGAGGGCCGCGGCTACGTCCTGCGCCGGATCGTGCGCCGCGCCGTCCGCGCCATGCGCCTGCTCGGGACGCAGGACCCGACGATGCGGGAGCTCGTCACCACGACGATCGAGGCGATGGGGCCGCAGTACGCCGAGCTCGTCACCGACTCCGCGCGGGTGCACGCCGTCGCGGAGGCGGAGGAGGCGTCGTTCCTCGAGACGATCAGCCGCGGTGTGACCATCTTCGACACCTCCGTGCCGGAGGCGAAGGCCGCGGGCGGGATGCTCAGCGGGCAGAAGGCGTTCGCGCTGCACGACACGTTCGGCTTCCCGATCGACCTCACCCTGGAGATGGCGGCCGAGGCCGGCCTGAGCGTCGACGAGCAAGGCTTCCGCGCGCTCATGGACGAGCAGCGCCAGCGGGCGAAGGCCGACAGCAAGGCCAAGAAGACCGGTCACGTCGACGTCAGCGCCTACCGCGGGCTGCTCGACGCGGCAGGCGCGACGGCGTTCACCGGCTACGCCGAGGTGGTCAGCGAGTCGGTCGTCCGCGGGCCTGCTCGTCGACGGGATCAGCGCGAGCGCGGCGGGGGAGGGCAGCAGCGTCGAGCTGGTCCTGGACCGCACGCCGTTCTACGCCGAGGGCGGTGGGCAGCTCGCCGACCAGGGCCGGATCGTGCTCGCGAACGGCGCGGTCGTCGAGGTGCTCGACGTCCAGCGCAGCCTGCCCGAGCTCGTCGTGCACAAGGCGCGGGTGCTGTCCGGTGAGGTGACGGTCGGCAGCGGCGCGCAGGCGCACGTCGACGTCGAGCGCCGGCGCGCGATCAGCCGCGCCCACACCGCCACCCACCTGGTGCACCAGGCGCTGCGCAACAGCCTCGGCGAGCAGGCCACCCAGGCCGGCTCGGAGAACCGCCCGGGGCACTTCCGCTTCGACTTCAGCAACCCTGGCGCCGTACCCGTCTCCGCCCTGCGCGACGTCGAGCAGCAGATCAACGAGATCGCGCTGGCCGACCTCGAGGTCCGCGCGTTCGTCACCACGCAGGAGCAGGCCCGCGCCATGGGCGCCATGGCGCTGTTCGGCGAGAAGTACGGCGACAGCGTGCGCGTCGTCGAGGTCGGGGACTACGCCCGCGAGCTGTGCGGAGGCACCCACGCCGCGCGCTCGGGTCAGCTCGGCATGATCACCCTGCTGTCGGAGAGCTCCATCGGCTCCGGCGTGCGCCGCGTCGAGGGCCTGGTCGGGCATGGACGCCTACTCCTTCCTCGCCAAGGAGCACGTCCTGCTCGCGGGCCTCGCCAGCACGTTCAAGGTGCCGACCGAGGAGGTCCCCGAGCGGGTCCAGTCGGTCATCGACAAGCTGCGCGAGACCGAGAAGGAGCTCGCGGCGCTGCGCGCGGGCGCCGTCCTGCAGCAGGCGGGTGCCTTCGCGGCGCAGGCCAAGGACGTCTTCGGGCTGCAGTTCGTGGGCGTCGAGGCGCCCGCCGGCACGCCCGGGGACCTGGTCCGCGGGCTCGCGCTCGACATCCGTGGGCGGCTGTCCGGCCCTGGTGCGGTCCTCGTCGCGGCCGGCGGTGACCGGGTGACGCTGGTGGCTGCGGTGAACGACGCGGGGCGGGAGCGCGGCTTGTCCGCGAACGACCTGCTGCGCGAGGCCGGGCCCGCCGTCGACGGCAAGGGCGGCGGCAAGGACGACGTCGCGCAGGGCGGTGGCACCAACCCGGCCGGGATCGTCGCCGCGCTCCAGGCCGCGGAGCACCTGGTCGGACGGGTCGCGACCGCCACGTGAGAGGCGTGGTCCTCGCGGTCGACGTGGGGACGGTGCGTGTCGGGGTCGCCGCCAGTGATCCGCACTGGATCCTGGCGAGCCCCGTCGAGACGGTGGCTGCCCCGGGGATCGACCGGGTGCTCGAGCTCGTCGCGGAGCGCGAGGCAGTGCTGGTCGTCGTCGGTCTGCCGACGAGCCTGTCCGGGCGGAGCACCAGCGCGAGCGCGGACATGGCGCGGGACTGGGCAGCGAGCTTCGCCGAGCGGTCCGAGGTGCCGGTGGAGCTCGTCGACGAGCGCCTGACCACGGTGAGCGCGACGGCGGCGCTTCGGGCGTCGGGGCGGAGCGCCAAGCAGTCCCGGGCGGTCGTGGACCAGGCCGCGGCCGTCGCGCTGCTGCAGGGCTTCCTTGACCGGTCCACTCGTTAGGATCAACAGGTGACGATCACCGAGACCGCCGCCCCACCCCCGCGGCCCCGGCCCAAGCGCCTGCCCAAGCCGGTGGGGATCCTCGTCGTCCTCGGCGTGGTGATGGCCCTGATCGGTGGGCTGGTCCTGGGAGGGCGCGCGCTGGTCGGGTCGTTCTTCGGCGCCGCGGACTACTCCGGCGCGGGCACCGGCTCGGTCGTCGTCCAGGTGCGCCCCGGCGACAGCGCGACGGCCATCGGGCAGACGCTCGTCGACAAGGACGTCGTCAAGAGCACGAAGGCGTTCGTCAACGCCGCCAAGGCCGACGCCCGGTCGACCAGGATCCAGCCGGGCTTCTACTCCCTGCGACTGCAGATGAAGGCCGCCAAGGCACTGGCGCTGCTGCTCGACCCGAAGGCGCGGGTGCGCGGACGGGTCACCCTGCCCGAGGGCATCCCGCTGTCGACGGTCGTTGACCGGCTGGAGAGGTTCACCGAGCTGAAGCGCCCCGACGTGCTCGCGGCGATCGCGAACCCGTCGGTGCTCGGGCTCCCGTCGTACGCGAAGGACCGTCCCGAGGGGTTCCTGTTCCCCGCGACGTACGACGTCGAGCCGGGGACGGCTGCCGTGGATGCGCTGCAGATGATGACCACGAAGTTCGACGAGGTGGCTGCGGCGATCGACCTCGAGAGCCGGGCGAGGGCGATGGGCCTCACGGCGTACGACGTCGTGACGATCGCCAGCCTGGTCGAGGCGGAGACGCCGCTGGACGAGGACCGGCCCAAGGTCGCGCGGGTAGTGCTGAACCGCCTCAAGCGCGGGATGCCGCTGCAGTTCGACAGCACCGTCAACTACGTGCGGGCCGAGAAGACCGCGCGGCTGTCGCTCAAGGACATCGAGGTGGAGTCGCCGTACAACACCTACCAGAACAAGGGCCTGCCCCCGACGCCGATCAACTCGCCCGGCCAGAAGGCCCTCGAGGCGGCGCTCAGCCCTGCGACGGGCGACTACGTCTACTTCATCACGATCGACAAGCAGGGCCACTCGCTGTTCACCAACTCCTACGACGAGTTCCTGGCGGCGAAGGCCAAGGCCAAGCGCGACGGCGTCTACTAGGTGAGGGCGGCTGTCCTCGGCTCGCCGATCGCCCACTCGCTGTCGCCCGCGTTGCACCGCGCCGCCTACGCCGCGCTCGGCCTGGACTGGACGTACGACGGGATCGAGGTCGCGTCGGGCGGGCTGGCGTCGTTCTTCGCCGGTCTGACGGGGGAGTGGGCGGGGCTGTCGCTGACGATGCCGCTCAAGCAGGAGGTGCTGCCGCTGCTGACGTCGGCGTCGCGGCTGGTGGACGTCACGGGGGCGGCGAACACCGTGGTGCTGGCCGGCGGTGAGCGGGTCGGTCACAACACCGACGTGCAGGGGATCGTGGCGGCGCTGCGCGAGGCGGGTGTGGACGGGATCGCGCGGGCGGCGGTGATCGGGGCGGGTGCGACGGCGGCGTCGGCGGTGGTGGCGCTGCACGACCTGGGGGCGCACGACATCCGCGTGGTCGCGCGGTCGGCCTCGCGGGCGCGTGCGCTGGAGCCGGTGGCGGCGGCGGTGGGCGTGACGCTGCGCTACGCGACGTTCGACCCGCTGGAGGTCGAGGACGGCTGGTCGCAGGTGGTGGTGAGCACCGTGCCGTCGCGCGGGGAGTTCGCCTCGCAGGCTGACCCCGACGGGTCGGTGCCGCTGCTCGACGTCGTCTACGACCCGTGGCCGACGCCGCTGGCCGCCCGCTACCTCGAGGCGGGAGCGGTGGTCGTGGGTGGCGCGCAGATGCTCCTGCACCAGGCCGCCGCCCAGGTCGAGCTCATGACCGGCCACCCCGCCCCTTTGTCCGCCATGAGGTGCATCCTGGACTGATGACGACAGATCTGCGTCGCACCTGGACGGTCGACGAGCTCGACCAGCTGCCGGAGGACGACTTCCGGTACGAGCTGGTCGACGGGCACCTCGTCGTGACCCCGCCGGCAGAGCAGTTCCACCAATGGCTGTCCAACGACTCTGCGAGATCTCCTGCAGGCATCGGCTCCCGAGGGTTGGCGGGTGATCGTCGAGTTCCCGATCGCGTTCTCGCGCGACACCCAGCGGCAGCCGGACGTCGCGGCCTTCCGGTGGCCCCCGACCGTCGAGACCGGGCGCCGGCGCAACCCGATCGGGCCTGCCGACGTCGGCTTGGTCGTCGAGGTGGTCAGCCCGAGCAGCCGGCGCACGGACCGGTTCGCCAAGCCGGGGGAGTACGCCGATGCCGGGATCGCGGTCTTCTGGCGCCTGGAGACCGAGCCTGACCTCGTCCTGCACCCGTTCAGCCTCGAGGACGGGGTCTACCTCGCCCACCCGCCGATCACCGGGACCGGCGCCGCCCCCACCCCGTGGGGCGACGTCGAGGTCGACGTCACCTCGTTGGGCTTCTGACGCCTCGTTCTCGATCTGGGTGAGGAGCACCCGTCTACCCGGCAGCGTCGGCCTGGGCGAGGACCGCATCGAGCCTTGCACCGCCGTGAGCCTGCCCGCGCTCGCTGGCCCAAGCAGGTCGATGCCCCACGTGGCGCGGCCGCGCACCTTCACACCAGGGCTGGGGAGGGGAGATCCGTCGAGGACGACTTCGGTCGTGGGCGAACCAGGATGAACGCGGCGGCGACCGCGAGTGAGCCCAGGACGACGACCTGACACAGCCAGGGGTGCAGGTCTGGGTCGAACGCCTCGATGACGTAGCTGTGGGTCCACTCGGAGACGAGGCCGTTGGGGTAGATCCACAACGCGCCGAGGGCCTGGTTGCCGATCGACAGGGCGAGCGTGCTCGCTACGGCGCGCCGAAAGCCGCTCCCTGGTGCGGACGCCCGCCAGGTCAGCCACAGGACCGGGGCCAGCAGGTGAGCGGCTCGAGCACCAGGCGGTAGCCGTAGAAGTGCAGGCCGCCGGTGAAGTGGTTCAGGCGCATCTGGACCAGGAAGTAGGCGAGCCCACCCAGTGCGGCCCATCGAGCGAAGTCAGGGGTGGAGCGCCAGCCGTCGCGAGCTCGGAGGAGCAGGACCAGGACCACCGGCGAGACCAGGAAGAGGCCACGGTCCGGTGAGAAGAGGGCTCCGAGAACGTTGATGGCGTCCGCGAGCGGCACCGACCCCCCCGGTCCGGACGCGCCTGAACCGAGAACGTTCGCCGTGGTGGGCTGACCGACCGCGGCGTACCCCGGTGCCAGGCTCCACAGGCCGAACACGACCTTCCCGTAGGTGACGACGGCTATCACGCCAGCGATGGCAGGCAGACCGAAGGCGCTCAGTGGTCGCAGCGACCTCCGCGACCACGCCAGCCCCACGCCGAGCACGAGAGACACCACGACGAGGTGCAGCCGCACCGTCGCCGCTGCGCCCAGCAGAGCGCCGGCCCACCACAGGTTCCTGCGCGCGCAGGCGAGCAGGGCACCGGTGAGGAGCAGCTGGTCGGGGCCGTGGGTCCACAGGCCGTCGGAGGACACAGCCCAGGTGCCCGTTGCGAGCGCGCCGAGCAGCGCGAAGGACACCGCCTGTCGCGCGGTCGCCCCGAGCTCGAGCAGCAGCAGTGCCAGGAGGCCGGCGGCACCGGCGCTCGTCAGAGCACCCGTGAGCCGCTCAGGCCACAGGGAGAAGCCGTCTGACACCGTCGACCCGACCAGAGCGGCAGGGATCCCGAAGGCGATCACGCCCGGGGTCCGGTTGCTGAGGACCTTCCCGTCGTGCTCGAGCAGCCAGGGGTTGTCGGGGAGCGTCTGGCCTGAGAGGTCCAGGGTTGCGTGCTCCGCGACGGACCACGCCGCCGCCGCCGCAGCAATCGGGTCGGGGCTCAGCCGGTTCACGTCGCCTTGGCTCGTGAGCGCGAAGAGCAGCGCCAGCGGGAGGAAGACGGTGACGAAGACTCGCGTCGAGGAGGTGCGATCCACGTGATCGTTGTCGGCATCCGTCGCCGGGACTGGAGCGTCCCGCTTGTACGTCACGTGGCCCCGGCTCAAGCGAACCGCCCCTCCCGCCGAAGGTGACATGAGGACGCGTGGCCACGCGCTCGGACGTCGGAAGGGACGGACACCATGTCGGAGCTGCACGAGGGAAGCCGGTCGGACCGTCTGGACCGCGCGATCCACGCTCTGCTCGCGCAGACCCCGGAGATCGAGGCGGCTGCGGTCGTGTCCTTCGACGGGCTGCCGATGGCTGCCGCCCTGCCCCCGTCCATGGACGAGGACCGCGTCGCCGCCATGAGCGCCGCGCTGCTGTCGCTCGGTGAGCGCGCCGCCCAGGGCCTCGGCCGGGGCGAGCTGTCGCAGGTCTACATCGAGGGCGACAACGGCACCGTCTTCCTGGTGTCCGCCGAGGACGAGGCCGTCCTGGTCGCCGTGGCCGCCAAGGGCGCCAAGGTCGGCATGATGCTCTACGAGGTACGCCGGGCCGCCGCTGCCGTGGCCGACGTCCTGCGCGCCGAGGCACCTGTCGAGGAGCCGGTCAGCCCCCGTTGCTGAGGTCACGCCGGCGCCGGTCGCCTCCGTCGAGAGCTACCTGTCCGCCGTACCCCCGCTGCCGCACGAGGTCGCTCAGCCGGCCGAGTACGCACCGCCGGCGGAGTACGCCCCGGCCGCCGAGGCACCGGCCTGGTCGTCGTACGCCCCGGCGAGCTCTGCCCTGCCCGGTGACCCGCCCGCCTGGTCCTGACGCTGCCACTGCCCGCCACCCCCTGACCTGACGGGACCAACGTGAAACTCGAGGGAACGCTCGACGCGTTCAGCCTCCCCGACATCTTCCAGCTGCTCAGCTTCACGAAGAAGACGGGAACGCTGCACCTGCGCCGTGACGCGACGGCGAGCAGCTGCACGGCGTCGTGCACCTGCGTGAGGGTGCCGTGACCGGTGGGCGCAGCGATGCGGCGTGCCAGGCGCTCGGTCGGCGGCTGGTCGGCGCGGGGCTGGTCGACGACGAGACGCTCGCCGACGCGGTCGAGACGGTCCTGGGCGACCCCGGGTACCGGCCTGGGCAAGGCGCTGGCGGACAGCGGGCAAGCTGGACGTGACCCGTGCTCGCGCGGTCGCCAGCCGAGCAGGCCACCGACGCCGTCTTCGAGCTGCTGCGCTGGGACAACGGCGCGTTCGCGTTCGTCATGGACGAGGCCGACCCCGACGACCTGGGCGCCTCGCTGACGGTCGAGGACGTCGTGGCCGAGGGGCGACGCCGGCTCGAGGTCTGGGCGGGCTGCAGGAGCAGGTCCCGAGCACGCAGGCCGTCGTGACGCTCGCCGCCGCGCCCGAGGGTGAGCTGCTGCTGAGCCGCGACGAGTGGGCGCTGCTGTCGCTCGTCGACGGCGCCCGCACCGTGGCCGACCTGGTGTCGCTGTCCGGCACGGGGGAGTACGTCGTCGTGTCCGTCCTGGCCGGTCTCGCCCAGCGTGGGCTGGTCACCGTCGGCAGGCCGACCGCGGGTACCGCCGTCGCGCAGCGCCAGCAGCTGCTCGCCGCGCTCGAGGGACGGCCCGCCCCCGCGATGCCCGCCGGGTGGCCCAGGTCGCGCGACGTTGCGAGCCGGAGCCGAGGTAGCCGCAGCCCGAGCCCGAGCCAGCTCCCGAGCTGCCCGTCCAGGAGCAGCGCGCCCCCGTCATCCCGGAGCGTCCCGAGCCGTTCACCCCGGAGCGCCGGCCGGAGTACGCCGAGGAGCCCCTGCCCGCCCTGACGCGGATGGCCACGGCGGCCCGTGCGAGCGCCACGGCATCGGCGTCCCCCGCTCCGAGCGCGCCCGGCTGCCAGTGTGGGGGCCGTGCACGGTGCCCACGCCCTCCAGCCCGACCTGGTGCCGAGCACGTCGCCGCTCATCGATCGTGACCCGTCCGTGAACAAGAGCCTGCTGCTTCGGCTCATCGCCGGTGTGAGGGGGCTGTAGTGACCACGCGCAGCGCAGGACGTCGCAAGCACGGCGGTACGGCGGTCAAGATCGTCGTGACCGGGCCGTTCTCCGCCGGGAAGACGACGCTGATCCGCACGATCAGCGAGATCACCGTCCTGTCGACCGAGAAGGACATCACCGACAACACCAAGTCCCGCAAGGCCGAGACGACGGTCGCGATGGACTTCGGCCGCATCACGATCGACCGCGACCTGGTGCTCTACCTGTTCGGTACGCCGGGTCAGGACCGCTTCGACTTCATGTGGGAGATCCTCGGGGAGGGGATGCTCGGGTACATCCTGCTCGTCGACTCCTCCCGCCAGGACTCGCTCGACGAGGCCGTCGGCATCCTCGAGGCGTTCCGCAAGATGGCGCGGGTGCCGTTCGTCGTGGCGCTCAACCGGTCCGAGGGCGTGTCGCCCGACGACGAGGAGAACGTCCGCGCGGTGCTGGGGCTGGACGACGAGGTCGCCGTCGTGCCCTGCAACGCCACCGACCGCGAGTCGGTCAAGGCCGTGCTGCTCGCGCTGCTCTACTCCGTCGTCGACTCCCTCGACGAGGCCCCGGCCGCCGTCCACGCCTGATGTGGCCCTTCCGCCGCGCGTCAAGCGTCAGGAGCTCGGCGCCGCGGTGACCGCGATCCCGTCGCTGGTCCGCACGGTGCCCGCGCCGGAAGCGGCTGTGCCGACGGCCAAGCAACCCGCCGAGGACCTGGTTCCCGCCGCCGGAACTGCAGCCGCTCCTGAACCTGTCGCAGCGTGGCGGGTCGAGCAGCCATGTGGCTTACGGTCAACCTTCTGCCCGATCAGCCAGAAATCGAGAGCGCACTGCCTGGTCAGCCGCGCGTGGAGCTGGGTTTTCGCGATGGATCCGTCGCGGCCCTTGCGCCAGACTCAGAGCAAGCCAAGGCGCTGACCGAGATCGCCGGGATTCTCACGCGTCGCGACTGACCCATCCTGGCGGCTCAAGATCGGAGCGGTATCCCGAGCGGGCACTGACGCATCAACTCAAACTGCGTTGACATAGTCACGGTGCAGCGACGACCCGTCGTATGAGCAGTGTTCGCAGTTCTTGCCACCCATCGGGCACCACGAGCCTCACCAGTAAGACATAAACAATTGCGCCCACAACGCCTTGGGCAGCTAAAGAGACCCATGATGTGGCTAGCAGGGAGTTCACCGCGGTGACGACGCCTACCATCGCGACCGGCGCGGCGGCCAGGACGGCCGCCCGCTTTGATCAACTCGGACCACTGAAACGGAATATAGCGCTGGACCGTGCGACAGATATATAGGGCATTGAGCGCCGACGCGCCTGAAACGGCCCAGGCTGCCGCCGTGATGCCACCAGGGAGGACGACCAGCGCGAAGAGCAGAGCGCCAAATTGCAAGCCCATCCCGGTGATGCCGGTAAGAAGGATGTATCTCGAGCCTCCAGACGCCAGCAGCAGGGACCCGGTAGGTCCCGAAACGGCACGCAGGGCCACAAAGACCACCAAGCCCTGAAAGACCCCGATCCCCGCTTCCCAGCGCTGTCCCATGACTACCGGTGTAAAGGTCGGCGCAGCGGCGCCTAGCCATGCTGTGAGCGGAAACGCCAACAGCGCCGTCATGCGCATCGAGCGCAAATAGACGCTGCGGAGGCGTCGAGGCTCGTGGGCAAGGCTCACGAACGCCGGAAACAGCACGCGGCCGAGGACGTCAGCTACATGGGTCGCCGGGAGGTTGGCGAGCCCGTACACCAGGGCATAGACGCCCAGCGCCTCCACGCCGTTTGTCCTTGCGACGATGACGTTGTCGAGGTTCGTGACGATGAAGACGACCAAACTGCCGCCGGCGACGTGGCGACCGTAACGGATCAGCCGACGCGCGATCGCGAAGTCGATCACGAGCGAGGGGCGCCAGCCCGCTGCGATCCAGTTGAGCACGACCGCGGCGATGCCGGACACCAGGGTGGCCCAACCGATCGCGTACGCCCCCAGTGTCGTCATGGATGCGAGGCTGATGGCCGTTACTGCGAAAGCCACAGTGGGGAGAAGGTCTGGGCCCAGCTTTCGCCGAAAACGCATGTCCTTCTCCAGCAGCATGCTGGGCACGGTCGCAAGGCTGCTGAGGACGAGGCTCAGCGCGGTGAGCCTGAGGAAGCCGGCCGATCGTGGGCTATTTAGCAGCAGGGCAAGACCCGGCGCGGCCAGAAAGGCAACACCGTAGAGGGCCGTTCCCATGGCCGGGATCAACACCGCCGCTGTTGACGCCATGCGTTGCCGGTCCTCCGGCGACTGCACGATCGCCGCCCCTAGCCCCATGTCGGAGAACAACGTGAGAGCGGACAGTGCAACGGTGGCCGCGGCAACCACGCCAAACTCATCAGGTGCGATGAGACGAACGAGTACTAGGGTTGTCGCCATCGAGAGCGCTTTGGCTCCTAGCATGGACAGTGCGACCCAGAGCACCCCATTGCGGGCGCGCCCCCCTAGGCTGCCCGTCGGCGAGCCCACCGCATCCGCCGCCATCGGGCAACTCTAACCCTGAGGAGATCGGCTCATGAACGTTCTCGTCCTGTGCCGGGATGTCCTTGGTGTCGCGATGGCGGGTCCAGCGATCCGCTCCTGGGAGCTTGCCCGAGCGCTGTCGGGGCAGCACGACGTCACGTTGGCGGCCGACGTGACCGGAGGCCTGGCCTCGGAGAAATTCCGGGTTGTGAGTTCGACCGAAACGTCAGCGCGGACTTTGGTCGCAGAGGCTGACGTGGTCATCGCGCAGGACATCACAGCCGGGCTGGCGGCCGTCGCCAGGAGGCACGGTACCCGCCTGATCGTCGACGCGTATGACCCTGTCGCCCTTGAAGGGCTCGAAATCTGGTCAACGGCGCCAGCCAGGGTGCAGCGGTCCGCGGCCGCAAGCGTCCACGCAGCCATGACGCTCTCTATGACCGTCGCCGACGCCGTTCTCTGCGCGAGCGAGAAGCAGCGGGACCTTTGGCTCGGTGCGCTGCTCGCCTACGGGCGCGTGAGTCCGGAAGCGTACCGCTTTGACGCCTCCCTGCGGCACTTGGTCGACGTCGTCCCCTTCGGAATCCAGGACGTGGAGCCCGTGACGTCAGGGCCAGGGCTTCGTGAGGCATTTGGCCTGAGCGACGATGACGAGGTGCTGCTGTGGGGAGGGGGGATTTGGAACTGGTTCGACCCCTTGACACTTATCCGAGCGGTGGCCCAACTCTCGGTCACGAGGCAGCGGCTCAGATTGGTCTTCATGGGTCTCCAGCACCCCAATCCCCGCGTACCGGAGATGGAGATGGCGCGCCGAGCCGTCGCTCTTGCTGACGAGCTCGGGCTGACGGGACGCGTCGTGTTCTTCAACTTCGGCTGGATCCCCTACGAGGACCGGCAGAATTGGCTGCTGGACGCAGACGTGGGGGTGTCCATGCATTTCGATCACCTTGAGACGAGGTTCTCGTTCCGCACCCGGATCCTCGACTACTTCTGGGCGGGCCTGCCAGTGGTGTGCACGGAGGGCGACTCGATGGCCGAACTTGTGGTGGAACGGGGCGCCGGGATTGCTGTTCCGTTCGAGGACGTACGGGCCTTGGCGGTCGGCCTTGACGGACTGCTCGAGGACGACGAAGCGCGTGCGGTGGCCAAGGCAAGCCTACAGGCACTGCGCGACCAGTACCGCTGGTCCGTGGTGACGCAGCCAGTCCTGCGGATCCTCGAAGGGTTCGCGGTCGCCCCAACTGACGGCCTGTCCTGGCGGCAGGCCAGCCGATCGGCGAACCTGCTGATGCAGATGGTCCGTAACGCGTATGTCATGAACGGCGCAGGCGCGGCCGCGTCGACCGTCCTGCGTCGACTGCAGAAACTTCCTCGGGGACCCTCACGGTAATCTCAATGCAGACCGACGCCGCATCCTCCTGATACGTAGTCCGCTTCTCATCACGCCGACGGCGATTCTCCCCCGGACCCGCCCCAGACGTCGGCAAAGCAGTCTCTTCAATGCTCCTACCCACTTACTGCTACTCCCCGAGGACCCGTGCGGATGCGGGACCACAGCCCTTGGATCCACGGCGAACCGCGCCCCTGCGAGGGAGGCGGCCGTCCCCCATGCGATGTCCTCGGCGTACACGAGTTCGTCCTGCGGCACCGGTCCGAAGCGTGCGAACGCGTCCGGGGTCAGCACGAGGGCGGCCATGCACACCCAGGACACCCGACCCCCGCGCTCGGCTTGGGCGCGAGTGAGGAACAAGCCGTGGACGCGGCGGGCGAACTGCGAGACAAACAGGAAGTAGGCCAGCGTCGACCACACGGTCACCCGGCCACCGCCCACTCCCACTTGGGCGCGCCCTGGGGCCTCGTGCAGAAGCGGACCCACTCCGTCATGCCCTGGCAAGGCGCCCAGCAAGGTGTCGAGTGCCTCTGGGCTGATACTGGCGTCTGGGTTGAGCAGGAGCCAAGGAAGCGGCGCACGATCCTGGGCCGCCGCGACACCGGCGTTGACCCCAGCAGCGAATCCGCGGTTCTCGGGCAAACAGATGGCGGTGGCCTGGTGCCGGTTGCATAGCTCCCGTACCCGATCAGGGTCTGACGCGTTGTCGACGACGATCACGTCGCAGCGGCTAGCGCCGGGCTCGCCAGCGCGCCGCGACGTCGTCTTCGGACCGGTAGTTCACGATCACGACACGCACGCGCTTGGGGGTGGTCGTGGGCACCCTGTGAGTGTGGCAGCGTTCTGGCCCATGACCGGTCAACCGCTCGTCGACGCGCACCAGGTCGCGGGGCGCGGGACAGGAAACGAGACCTGGGCGAGAAATGTCGTGCGAGTCCTGGAGGCAGACGGCGGGGCAGCCCTGCACTATGCGGTCACGATCGCAGGCGCGGCCGAACTCGGTCTGACGTCTGATCGTGTGCACCTTGTGGGCAAAGGCAGTGTTCAGCGCCTCATGGTGGACCTGCCGAGGCACTTGCGCCGCTTGGAGTCGTCGGCGGTTGTGGCCCAATACACGTTGCCCCTCACCACACGTGTCCCGGGCGTCGTTGTCGTCCATGACGTCTCCTTCGTGACCCCCGAGGCCAGGGCGTGGATCCCGCCACGCTCCTTACTGCGTTATCGGGTGACTATCGGTACCTCCGTCCGCGTTGCGCGGCGGGTCTTGGTGCCCACCGAGCACACCCGCGACATGCTCCTCCGGCACTACCGGGTGCCCGAGGAGAAGGTCCTTCTGGCGCCGCTGGCGCTCGACTCGGACCTATCCGCACGGCTGGACCGGCCGAGGACGCCGAGGGAGTTCAGGACCGTGCTGTGCGTCGGCACCCTGCTGCCCCGCAAAAATCTGCCTGTAGTGGCTCGCGCCGTGGCTAGGTTGCGCAGCTCCGACGGCGACGTCCGGCTACGATTGGTGGGGCCGGTTTTGAAGGCAGGGGCGGCCGACCTCGCGCTGATGAAGCAGCTCCTCGGAGGCGCGCTCGAGGTCGTCGGTGCTGTGTCGGATCAGGCCCTGGCGGTGGAGTACTCCTCGGCCGATGTCCTGGCCTACCCGTCCGTGCACGAGGGCTTCGGCCTTCCCCTGCTTGAGGGCATGGCTGCCGGCCTGCCGGTCGTGGCGAGCACGGCGACCTGCCTGCCGGAGGTGGCGGGTGACGCCGCGCTCCTCGTGGACCCGCACGACGACCTGGCATGGGCCGCCGCGCTCCGGGAGGCGCTTGCACGACCGGAGGGCCTGGTGGTCCGTGGGCGAGCAAGGGTCAGTCAGTTCTCGTGGGAGCGGACGGGTGTGGCGGTGCGACAGGCGATAGAGGAAGCCATAGGCTGACTCGCGTGGCCCGTATCCCCGCGCTGCGTCGCGGCTCGGACCCGTTGGTGGTCTTGGTGGATCTTGGGGCCGCAACACTCGTCGCTCTCGTCGCCTTTCGGCTGCGCTTCGAGGGCGATCCGCCGGTGCCCGACGCTTACGTGCACCGCTACAGTGGGTACGAGTGCAGTGCTCGCCCTGGCCTACGTCGCTGTGGCGCGGGCTCGGGGCTGTACCGGCGGGGCGCCCTGCGCCCGGGCACGTCGAACCTCGAGGCGGCGTTCGCCACCTCCCTGTCTGCGGGGTGGGCTCCTGGTGGTGAACACCCTGCTGCTGGCCGGGGACCTCTCGCGGGCCTGGATCGGGCTGGTGGTCCTCGGGCTGCTCCTGTCGGCGCTCATGATCCGCGAGCGGTCCTGCGGCGCAGCCGACGGGCCCTGGTGCCGCTCGGGCTCGGGCTGGAGCGCTACGCCGTCCTCGGGGACGACGACGCAGCACAGCGGCTCGCGGTGACCTGACGCGCGCGCCGGGCGCCCCCTTCCGCGTCGTCGGAACTCTTCCCGCGGACGCTGACGCCCGGAGGAGGTCGTCGAGCAGGTCATCGCGCTGCGGCTGGACGGCCTCGTCCTGCCGCCGGGAGCGGCCAGATCTGGGCGCGCGCCTGGCGCCCAGCCTGTCAGGCTCGGGGGTCGACGTCCTCGTCGCCCCCCAGTTCGGCGAACTCGAGCTGCGGGTCGCCAGCATCGCGATGCTCCACGGCGTGCCGCTGCTGCGCGTGTCGCGGGCATGGCGCCCCGGCGCGGAGCGAACGCGCGTCCCGTCCCGCGACCGCACGCGGCACGGCGTGGCGATCCTGGGGACGCGGGGGATCCCGGCCAACTACGGCGGCTTCGAGACGTTCGCCGAGCGGCTCGCGCTGCAGCTGGTCGACCGGGGGATCGCCACGACGGTCTACTGCCGCTCGCACTACGCCACGGAGGCCAGCCCGTGGCGGGGGATCCGCTCGTCACGCTGCCGACGATCAGAGCAAGTACTTCGACACCGTCGTACACACGCTCTGTCGGCCCTGCATCTGGTCGCTGACCCGTGGCCGCGGGACGTCGTGCTGTGCAACGCCGCCAACGCCCCCGTCCTGCTGCTGCTGCGGCTGTTCCGTCGCCGGGTCGTCCTGAACGTCGACGGGCTGGAGTGGCGGCGCTCGAAGTGGGGCGTCGCTGGCCGCTCCTGGTACCGGATGGGGGAGTGGCTGTCGCGTGCGGCTCGCTCGCGTGCTGGTCACCGACGCCTACGAGGTCCAGACCTACTACCGCGTCCGGCACGACACCGACTCGGTCATGATCCCGTACGGCGCCGACCTGCTCGACGCGAGGCAGCGTGCCGATCGCCAGCGAGACTCCCGTGTGGCCGACGGCTACGCGCTCTACGTCTGCCGCTGGGAGCGCGAGAACAACCCGCTCATGGTCGCGCGCGCGCATGCGCGCGGCGCGCGACCTCGACCTGGTCATGCTCGGGCAGGCGACCTACGACGACCAGCTGGGACGCGAGGTGCAGGAGCAGCCGTGCTGCGCGGGCGCACCTGCCCGGGGGCGCTCTTCGGCGACGGCTACCGCGGGCTGCAGGTCAACGCCCGCTGCTACGTCCACGCCACCGAGGTCGGGGGCACCCACCCGGCCCTCATCGAGGCGATGGGGGCGGGCAACCTTGCCTCGTGCTCGACACGCCCGAGAACCGGGAGGTGGCCGGCGACGGCAGCGGTCTTCTTCGCCGGCGAGGACGACCTCGCCGAGCGCCTGCGTTGGGCCGCAGCTCTCGATCCTGGCGAGCTCGCGGTCTGGCGGGAGGGGGCGCGCCAGCACGCTGCGGAGCGCTACAGCTGGGAGGTCGTCGGGGGCTCGTACCTCACGCTGCTTCGCGGCGCTCCCGCCGGGTCCGAGGCGGGAAGGTAAAGCCTCCCGGCATTCGGCCGAAGGGGGAGAGTGACCCTGCTCGTGGATGCGCCGACTCAGCAGCGCCCTGACGTGGTGTCCCACCGCTCTCCGCTCGGCGTCGTTCGCGGTGGCCGAGCACCTCGTCGCGCCTCATGACCGTTCTCTGGTGGGCCGGTCCGATGACGACCCGACTCGGTGGGCGTGGACCGGCCGCGACGGCTGTGGCCGTCGTTCTGGTCGCGCTGCTGTTCGCCGTGACGCGAGCGTGGCGACGCGTCTCGCTCCTCCTTCTGGTCGCTGCCGCGCTGGTCGCTGTCGGCGGGCTGGTCATGTGCTTGGCGGCCCCAACCGGCTGGTACGGCGCAGACGACTTCGCCGGATACGTCCTGTTTGCGCTGGCGGTGCCCTCCTTCGCGGCGTACGCCTCGACGCCGACACGGCGCGTGCTGCTCCTCTGTGCGATCCCGCTTGCCGGGCTGGCGCAGTTCGCCCAGGCGTTCCTGCCCTGGTGGGGAGGCGGGGATCCCGACCCGGTCGATGATCGGCACGTTCTACTGGTGGAACCCCTACGCCGCGTTCCTGCTGCCCGGAGCGATCCTGGGCGCGGCGCTGGCCGTCCGCAACGAGCGTCCGTGGCGCCTGATCGGCTGGGTCTGCACGCCGTTGTGTGCGGCTGGGATCGTGTTCAGCTCGAGCCGCACGACCCTCGCGCTGCTCGCCGCGGGCCTGTTCGGCCTTCTCCTGGTCTGCGTGGGGGCGGACTGGCGCGCGAACTGTGCTGCGCTGGGTCTCGATCGTGATGGGTCTGTGTGTTGCCGCGGTCTTCGCGTTCTCTGGGCCGCCGTTCTTCGACCACCGCGGGGGCTTCGGCGCGGCGGCGGAGGCGAAGGCGGCGCGAGGGCGAGACCGTCGCGCAGAACGGTGCCTACCGGCTGGAGTTCTGGCAGCGCGCCGTCGCCGTCCTCGAGGACCGGCCCCTCGTCGGCTCAGGCGCCCACGCGCTCGTGGGCGCCAGCGAGCCGCTCGTCCCTTCCGGTCTTGCCCGCTCCAATCTCGCGCACAACGGCTACCTCCAGGCTCTGTCGGACGGAGGACTCCTCCTCGGGCTGCCCTTCGCGCTCGCCTGGGTCGGCATCCTGCTGGGCGGCGCACGCAGGCTGCTGAGCGCACGACGCCGCCCAGAGGAGCGCTGGCTGCGGATCTGCCTCCCGATTGCCCTCGGGGCGTCAGCACTTCACTCCTTCGTCGACTTCGACTGGAGCCACACCTCGGACCTGCTGCTCAGCGCGCTCCTGGGGGCGCTCGCCCTGTCCCTCCCTCTGGGGACACGCGTCCGGAGCGCGTTCGTCGCGGCTCGGGCGCCGCTCGCCGCGGTCCTGCTCGTCGCTGTCAGGCGTCGCGGTAGTCGCCTCGTGGCACTGGGACGACACGAAACTCGACATCGGCAGACAGCGGGGCACCGCGGCCGAGCGGGCGGCCGAGCTCCACCGGATCGGTGCCCAGCCCCTGCGGGACTACCGCTGGGCAGAAGGTGTCCTCAACCTCGCCACGGGCACGAGAGTCAACGGCACGGGCTCTGCAGTGTCGCCGGCTGACCTCACCTGGGCCGTACGCGGCCACCGAGCAGGTTGCCGCAGTGGAGCCCCGGGTCGCTGTGCTCGCGCGCGGCGGGCCTGGCTCTCCTGGGGCGAGACGGCGAGGCCGACGCTGCGGTGAGCCAGGTCCTTTCTGAGCTCGGGCCGGCGCGCAGCGGTGGGATCGCCGACGACGCCGCCCAGGTGCTGTCCGCCCTGGGGGACCGCGCACGTGCCAGGGCGCTTCTCGTGACCTACCTGACCCAAGAGGCCCGCGACACGCATGCCGGCCAGCACCTCAAGGCTCTTCTCACGCTCGACCGCGGGATCTACGACGACCTGAGTCGATGCGCCTACTCGGTCGTGCCCCGTGACGACCGCGTCGCCGACACCCCGGACCCGGGCGACCCCACTGCTTCGCTCGACTGCGAAGGACTCCTGAGGAGCGCGGCCGGATGAAGCAGCTCGGCGACATCCTGCTCGACACGGGTCTGGTCACGCGTGAGCAGCTCACCGGGGCGGTGGAGGAGCAGCAGCGGCTGGGGCGCTCGCCTCGGCCGCGTGCTCGTCGACCTCGGCATCCTGACCGAGGCCCAGCTCGTCGCCTCGCTCGCCACCCAGATCGGCATGCAGTTCGTCGACCTCAGCGAGTACTCCGTCGACGGCTCAGCCGTCTCGCGTGTGTCCGACCAGGTCTGCCGGCGGCACACCGCCCTGCCCATCGGGTACGACGAGGGCAAGCTCGTGGTCGCGATGGCCGACCCTGCCAACGTCTTCGCGCTCGACGACATCCGCTCGCTCACCGGGCTCGAGGTCAAGCCGGTCGTCGCGACCAAGCCCGACGTCGTCGCCGCGATCAACAAGTACCACCGCGGCGACGCGGAGATGGACGACCTCACCATGGCGCTGGAGGCGCCCGAGGAGGAGGACGACCTCGGCAAGGTCAAGGAGATCGTCGAAGACGCCCCGATCGTCAAGTTCGTCAACCTGCTCATCACGCAGGCGATCCAGGACCGCGCCTCGGACATCCACATCGAGCCCACCGAGCGCGACCTGAGGGTCCGCTTCCGCATCGACGGGGTGCTCCACGAGGTCATGCGCTCGCCCAAGACGATCACCTCTGGCGTCACGAGCCGCCTGAAGATCATGGCCGACATCAACATCGCCGAGCGCCGCATCCCGCAGGACGGCCGCCTGTCGGTCAACGCCAACGGCAAGAAGATCGACCTCCGTGTCGCGACCCTCCCGACCGTGTGGGGCGAGAAGATCGTCATGCGTGTGCTGGACAACAGCACCGCCATGCTCAAGCTGTCCGACCTGGGCTTCTCCGACCCCAACTACGAGGTCTACTCCAAGTCCTTCGTCAAGCCCTACGGGATGATCCTGGTGACCGGGCCTACTGGGTCAGGGAAGTCGACGACCCTCTACGCCACGCTGAACATCGTCAGCAAGCCCGAGGTCAACGTCATCACGGTCGAGGACCCGGTGGAGTACCGCCTTCCGGGCATCAACCAGGTCCAGACCAACAACAAGGCGGGACTGACCTTCTCCGCAGCGCTCCGATCCATCCTGCGCTCCGACCCCGACATCGTGCTGCTCGGTGAGATCCGTGACGGCGAGACGGCCCACATCGCCGTCGAGGCCGCCCTGACCGGCCACCTCGTGCTGTCGACGCTGCACACCAACGACGCGCCATCGGCGATCGTGCGCCTGACCGAGATGGGCATCGAACCGTTCCTCGTGGGCTCCGCGCTGGACTGCGTGTTGGCACAGCGCCTCGCCCGGAAGCTCTGCCCGAAGTGCAAGGAGGCGTACGTCCCCACGCCCGAGATGCTCAAGTTGAACGAGTTCCCCTGGCAGGACGGCATGGAGCTGCCCACGCTCTACCGCCCGGGCGGCTGCAGCGCCTGCTCCAAGACCGGCTACAAGGGACGGCTTGCCCTCCATGAGGTGATGGGTGTCAGCGAGGCCATCGAGAAGCTCACCGTCGAGCACGCCTCCTCCATGGTCATCCGCAAGGTCGCCATCGAGGAGGGCATGATCACGCTCCGACACGACGGGCTGCTCAAGGTCCTGGCCGGCGTCACCTCGGTCGAGGAGATCTTCCGCGTCGTCGCCTGACGCCGTTCCTTGACCCATTCGGCTCAAGCCGCGCGCCCCAGCGGTCGAAGCCCTCAGGGACTCGTACGCGCGAGTCCTCAGAAGGAGTGCAGGTGGACGACTACTACGGCTCGGCAGGCGGTACGCCCGAGGCCAACCCGCTCGACCCCGCGTGGAAGCCTGCTCCGCAGTTGCAGGCGACGCAGGCCCTGGACATGGCGCAGCCGTCCTTCGCGTTCGCAGCAGCGCCCGCAGTGGCAGCGCCCGCAGTGGCAACGCCAGTTGTGACGGATCCCGTCGCGAATGAGGCGCCGTCGGCGTCCGTCTACATCTCGGTGGCGGACGCTGCGGCACCAGTGGTCGCGCCGAGCGTGCAGGTCGCCGCACCAGCGGCGCCGCCGGTCGCTCCCGTGGCCGAGGCACCCGTCGCGCCGGCTGCGACGCCCGACGAAGCACCCGAAGCCGCCCCGGTTCACCGGCCGCCCAGCTCTCCCGTCGAGGAACGAGGGTCGGTCCGCATCGGAGCCGAAGACACCTCGGACGACAGCGGCTTCCTGTCCGACCTGCTCATCGAGACCCTCGACCGAGGCTGCTCCGACCTGCACCTGACGTCGGGCGCTCGCCCCACCGTGCGCCTCAACGGCGCTCTGACCCCGATGGAGGACCGGCCGGTCCTCACCCCGGTGGCGCTCACGAAGCTCATCTACGCCATCTTGAGCCAGAAGCAGCGTGAGAAGTTCGAGGAGGAGCTCGAGCTCGACTTCGCCTACAGCGTGCCGGGACGCGCGCGCTTCCGTGTCAACGTCTACCGGCAGCGCGATGCTCTCGGCGCCGCCTTCCGCCTCATCCCGTACGAGATCAAGCCGCTCGAGGACCTCGGCGTGCCGCCGGCGGTGTCGAACTTCGCCATGCTTCCTCGCGGCTTCGTCCTCGTCACCGGCCCGACGGGCTCGGGGAAGTCGACGACGCTCGCGGCGGTCGTCGACCTCGCCAACCGCAACCGGCGTGACCACATCATGACCGTCGAGGACCCGATCGAGTTCCTCCACGAGCACAAGGCGTGCCTGGTCAACCAGCGCGAGGTCGGCGAGGACACCCACTCGTTCAAGAACGCGCTCAAGCACGTGCTGCGCCAGGACCCCGACATCATCCTGGTCGGTGAGATGCGTGACCTCGAGACCATCGAGATCGCCCTCACCGCCGCCGAGACCGGTCACCTCGTCATGGCGACCCTGCACACCCAGGACGCCGCCCAGACCATCGACCGCGTGATCGACGTGTTCCCGCCGCACCAGCAGCAGCAGGTTCGCGTGCAGCTCGCCGGCGCCCTCCAGGGCGTCGTCTGCCAGCAGCTGGTGAAGACCGCCGACGGCAAGGGTCGCGTGGTGGCGACGGAGGTTCTCGTCGCCACGCCGGCGATCCGCAACCTCATCCGTGAGGGCAAGACGCACCAGATCTACTCCGCGATGCAGGCGGGGGCGCAAGCACGGCATGGCCACGATGGACCAGCACCTGGCCGAGCTGGTGAAGAAGGGCAAGATCACCTACGACGCGGCGCTCGAGAAGTGCCACCACGTCGAGGACTTCAACCGCCTCTGCGGCCGGGTTTGAGAGGGATCGACATGGCAACCACCACGTTCGACTACAAGGTCCGGGACAAGTCCGGCAAGATGAAGTCGGGGCACGCTCGACGCCGAGTCGCCGGCGATGGTCGCCGCGAAGCTCAAGAGCATGGGCTATGCGCCGGTCGAGATCTCGCAGGCCAACTCCGGCCTCAACACCGAGATCAAGATCCCCGGCTTCGGCGGCAAGCCGAAGGTCAAGCTCAAGGACCTCGCGGTCTTCAGCCGCCAGTTCGCCACCATGGTCAACAGCGGGCTCTCGCTGCTGCGTGCCCTGAACATCCTCACGGAGCAGACCGAGAACAAGGAGCTCGCCCGTGTCCTCGGGGAGGTCCGCAACGACATCGAGACCGGCAACTCGCTGTCCTCGGCGCATGGCGAAGCTCCCCGACGTCTTCCCGCCGCTGATGGTCAACATGTGCCGCGCCGGCGAGGTCGGCGGGTTCCTCGACACGGTCATGCTGCAGATCGCGGCGAACTACGAGGCCGAGGTCAGGCTGCGCGGCAAGGTCAAAGCCGCGATGACCTACCCCGTCGTCGTCCTCGTGCATCGCCCTCGTGGCCGTCGTCGGCATGCTGCTGTTCATCGTGCCGATCTTCGCCGGCCTGTTCAACACCCTCGGCGGCACGCTCCCGCTGCCCGACGCGGATCCTCGTCGTCCTGTCGACCTGGCTCAAGATCGTGATCGTCCCCATGATCGTCGCGGCATCGTCGGTGCTCGTCAGGTGTGGAAGCGCATGAAGCACAAGAAGGGGGTGCGCGACGTCGTCGACCCGCTCAAGCTCAAGCTGCCGGTCTTCGGGGTCCTCATGCAGAAGATCGCGCTCACCCGGTTCGCACGGAACCTCGGGACGATGATGCAGTCCGGCGTGCCCGATCCTGCAGAGCCTGGACATCGTCGCGGACACCACCGGCAACGTCGTGCTCGAACGCGCCACGCGAGCCGTGCAGGAGACCGTGCGCACGGGCGAGTCGCTGTCGCAGCCGCTGTCGGAGCACCCGGTCTTCCCGCCGATGGTCGTGCAGATGATGGCCGTCGGTGAGGACACCGGCGCGCTGGACACGATGCTCATGAAGATCGCCGAGTTCTACGACCAAGAGGTCGAGGCGACCACCGAGTCCCTCACCGCCCTCATCGAGCCGCTCATGATCGCCTTCCTGGGCGGCATCGTCGGCTCCATGATCGTCGCCCTCTACATGCCGATCTTCAAGATCTTCGACCTCATCAACTAGCAGCTCGCCGAGTGCCGTCGATGTCGGACTGCGCTCGAAGCTCTTCAGTCGCTCAAGGTGGCCGACGCGTCGAAGTCTCGTGTCATCGAGCCGCAAGGCCAAGCAAGGGCACACCCGCCGTGAGGCGGGGTCGCAAAGCCAGGGGACCGTCCGCGGTCAGCCCAGCTGCCTCGGCCGGCACCTCCTCGGAGGAGCCGCGCGAGGGACCGCTCCACACTCGCGTGGCTCACATCATCCCGTCCAGGAGGACATCGCAATGCTCGCTCGCATCCGCAAGGCTCAGGAGGACCGAGGGCTTCACCCTCATCGAGCTCCTCGTCGTCATCATCATCATCGGCATCCTCGCCGCCATCGCCATCCCGGTCTTCCTCAACCAGCGCCAGAAGGGCTACGACGCCGCAGGCCAAGAGCGACCTCCGCAACCTGGCGACGCTCGAGGAGACCTACCTCACCGACTACTCCGCGTACGCCACGAGCATCACGGCGCTCACCTCGGCCGGCATCGTGTTCAAGGCCTCCCCTAACGCGACAACCGTCGTGCTGGGTACCAGCACCAACACGGGCTTCTGCCTGAAGTCGGACAGCGCGTCTGGCAAGACCTTCTACTACAGCAGCTCGGGCGGCGGCGTCACCACCACCGCCTGCACCAACAGCTAGGAACCAAGAACCTGGACCGGGGTCCGCGCCGTCAGGTGCGGGCCCCGGTCCTGTTGGTCCCACTGCCCTCTTGACGGGCAGGGAGCGTTGAGGCTGCCACGGATGAGAGCCGCTGGCTTCACGCTCGCGGCAAGGCCCGAAGACACGCAAGGGCCGAACGTGCGGCATTGGAGATGAGGAAGAAATGGCTCGTTCTTCACCGTCGGAGTCAGACGGCTTCACGCTGATCGAGCTCCTGATCGTCATCGTCATCATTGGCATCCTGGCTGCGATCGCCATCCCGGTTTACCTCAATCAGAGAAACCGTGGGTACGACGCCCAAGCCCGTAACGACCTCCGCAACCTGGCGAACTTCGAGGAGATCTACCTCAGCGACTTCCAGCAGTACGGAACTATCGCCCAGATCCAAGCCGCTGAGCCAACCTACTCGCTCAGCCCTGGTGGACTTGTCGCTGTCGTTCGCTACGACGTCTTCCGCGGGTACTGCCTCACGGCGACGTCTGCCTCCGGCAGAATGTTCTTCTGGGACAGTCAGAGCGGCGGGATGCAGCCCGTGGGACAGTCGCTTGTCCTGTCACCGTCGCGGGTGCGCCCGGTGACAGTTTGAGTCGTCCGTAGGCGTTCCGACGTTCAAGTCGTTCGCGCGAAGTGCCGAGCCATCTATCGGCGTCCTCAGAGCCACCCATCCGAGTCATCAGCCTGGAGTAACTCCGTGTCGAAGCAAGTCGCGCGCGACGAGCGAGCTGACGAAGGCCTGTCGCTCATCGAGGTGATGGTGTCCATCACCGTATTCGCGATCGCGGCCAGCGCCATCGCGATGGGACTCGTCTACGCCAAGCAGAGCGTGCGGGACAGTCGGTTGCGCATCCAGGCGGCGAATCTTGCCTCCCGTGAGTCCGAGATCGTGCGGAACATCTTCACGGCATCGGCCTCAGGGCCCTCGACGCTCGGCGCAACGTCGGTCGTCGTCAACGCCAACCCGCTGTCGGGCGGCACAGCTGGGCAGCCCCTCGTGGTCGACAACACGCCTTTCACGGTCACCAGGTCGGTGCAGTGGGAGCCCGCGGGTGCTGGCGGCAGCCCGTGTGACGGCGGAACTGCGGTGACTTACCCCACCCTCGCGGTCCACGTCGAAGTCACCTGGCCGCGCATGGGCTCCACCAAGCCGGTCGCGACGAACACCATCCTCACACCTCCGAAGGGGACGCTGAGCGGCTCGTTGGCGTTCGTCGCGGTGAAGGTGAGTGGGGCGGACGGGTCTGGCACCGCCTCGCTGCCGGTCACGCTCTCGGGCGCGAGCGGTCCGTTCACCCGCTACACCGAGCCCGACGGCTGCGCCGTGTTCTCCCTGACCACCCCGGGGTCCTACACGGCGACGGTGAACACCGCCGGTTACGTCTCGTCGGACGGCAACACGAGTGCCTCGAAGCCGGTCACCGTGGCGGCTGGCGGCCTGGCTCTCGTCCCGTTTGCCTACGACCGCGCCGCCACCCTGGCGACCACGCTCACGACCCTGACCGGCTACGCGCTCCCGTCGACGCTCCCCCCGATCACGGTCTACAACTCGGGCCTGCCCGCGCCGACCTACTCCAAGAGCTACGCCAGCAGCGGAGTCAGCGGCAGCATCTCCCTCCTCTGGCCGTTCCTGTCCGGGTACAACATGTGGACCAGCGCATGCGCGCAGGCAGATCCCGCCACGGCGGGTGCGACGCGGCCGGCGGCCCTGCCTCTGACGTCGGGTGCCACAGTCGCCGCATCTGTGGCGCTCTCCCCAGTGGACATCCTGGTCACGGACTCTGCTGGAAACGCCGTCCCGGGGGCCACCGTGATCGCGACGCCAGTCTCGACAACGGGCTGCCTGAGCGCCGAGAACCCGCTGAGCCTCGGCGCGACCGATGCGACCGGCGCCCTGAAGACCTCGGTCCCTGCCGGGAAGTACACCCTGTCGGTGAGCGGCCGGACGCCGGCTTCTTCATGGCCGAAGACGGCAGCCTTCTCGTCGTACACGTCGCCCGTGAGCTATGGAGTGGTCGTCCAGTGATGCGCCTCAACCTGATGAACAAGCGGCTGCAGGACCGGCAGGACGAGGGCTTCACCCTGGTCGAGCTGCTCGTCGTGATGGCCATCCTGACGATGCTCATGGGTGCGGTCACCACCACCATGATCACGACCCAGCGGAGCGTCGCTGACGACTCCTCGCGGCTCGGCAACGCCGGCCAGGCGATCGTCGCGAGTGAGGCCATCACGAAGACGCTGCGGACGGCGATCCTTCCCAGGCAGCTCGAGGGGACCTGCACGACCTGCGACGTCGCGGCGTTCATCTCCGGCGACGCGCGCCGGATGTCGTTCTACGCCAACCTGAACAACAACGGGGTGGTGGACGGATCGGGTTACACCACGGACGGCCCGGTGAAGGTGTCCTACGCGGTGTCCACCGCGGGGGACCTGACCGAGACGGTGCAGCGTCCCGATGCGCACCTGCCGAACGACTTCAACTTCACGTGGTGCAACCCGGCTCTGTCGAGCTGCGCGAAGTCGGTACGCACCGTCGCGACGGGCGTCAGCACGACGGCAACCCTGTTCACCTACTACGACAAGGCCGGCACGACGCTGGCGACGCCCTCTGGAGTCCTCGAGCACCACGCTCGCGGCGGTCGACAGCGTCGACCTGCTGATCAAGATCCAGGGGCTCGCCCGGGTCCCCGCCACCGGGATCGCTACGCGCGTCACCCTGCCGAACGCAGACTCCGCTCTGCTGTCGTCCACGAGCTAGGCCGAGGAGATCTCGATGACAAGCCCCAAGGTCTTCGTCCGTCACCGCATGCGCGATGCCAACGACGAGGGCATCGCGATGATCCTCGTCCTCGGCACCATCGGGGTCATGACGATCCTGCTCGTCGGCCTGCTCGGCTATGCGATGCAGACGCTGCCCCAGGCGCGCCGCGACCAGGACACCAACGCAGCCCTCGCCGCTGCGCAGGCCGGGATCGACGACTACGTGTCCAAGCTCAACCAGAAGGACAGTTACGCCCAGACCGTCGACTGCACCGAACGTGGCCCTCCGGGGCCCGGCAGTGGGCAGCAACACCTGCGGCTGGTCGGCCAGCACCGCACCGGGCTGGCTCCCGGTGAGCATCTCGCGTCCGACCCAGGGCGAGTTCCACTACGACGCCAACGTCGGCAAGCTGTACAGCAACGGCTACGTCCTGCTCACCTCGACAGGTCGGGTCAACAAGGTCACGCGCAGCCTCCAGGCACGGGTTTCGCGAGGCGGCACGACGCAGTTCCTCTACTACACCGACTTCGAGGACGCCGACCCGGACAACCGCGTGTCCTACCCCAACGGGCCGTCGACCGATGCGTGCGGGGCCAGCGGCCAGGCCACAGCGAAGTACTGGTACCAGGGTCGAAGCGGATGCAGCGAGATCCAGTTCGCCGGTTTCGACGTCCTCGACGGCAAGGCGCACTTCAACGACTCGCCTCTTATGGGCAACGCTCGGCGGCACCCGCCCGGTCTTCAAGCAGGGCTACGAGACCGCCGACCCCAGCTGCACGGTCGCCCTGGGGACTCCCGACGGGGCCGGCCTCCCGCCCAGTGGCGGCCAGGGCAAGTGCTGGCGCAGCACCAGCTCCGCGATCCCCTTCGTGGGCACGGCTCGGCATCAAGCCGGTGGGCCCCCTCTACCTGGCGGACAACAGCGGCCAGTTCGCGTCCTACCCCGGGTGCAACTACACCGGGGACACCCGCATCCGGTTCAACTCCGACGGCACGATGGACGTGTGGAACACCGCCAGCGCCGGAACCAGCCTGACCGGTCCCGGGACGCCCGCGGGAACCAACTGCGGCATCGCCTCCAACTTCGTTCCTGCCGCGGGCAGGCAGTACCCCGCCGCGAAGCAGCGCGTCCCTGTGCCGGACGACCTGGTCATCTACGTGAAGAACTCGTCCTCCAGCGCCACCTGCGTCCCCGGCCAGGTGGTCAACGGGTCGACCTCGGGAAGCGCGTCGAACGACGTGATCCCGCAGGGGTCGGGCACGGACCCGAGCGGGGTGACCGACATCAGCTTCTACAACCCCGACAAGGTCGACAGCACGTCGACGCGCACCTGGACCCGGACCAAGACCGGCGGCTCCTGGTCCTGGGTCGACAACGGACTGGTGGGACCCACCACCACGACGACCAACGACACCCACCAGACGACCTTCGACTGCGGGCTGGGCAACGTCTACATCGAGGGCACGGTCAAGGGCCGGGTCACGATCGCTGCCGAGAACAACATCGTCGTCACCGGTGACCTTCTGGCCGGTGTCACCACCGCCGGCGCCGCTCCCACCGGCCGCGACATGGTGGGACTCGTCGCCACGAACTCGGTCGTGACCTACCACCCGGTCCAGCGCAGCAGCAGCAGTGGTGGCAGCAGCGTCAACTCCGGTGGGACCGCCACTGGCACCTGCAACAGCACCAACAGCGCTCAGCCCTCCGGCGGTTCGACGAACAACAACCAGAACGGCCGCCAGCTGGTGTGCGACTACACCGACACGACCAACTACGGCAACAGCTACTCCAACCTGAGCCACCTGGGCGGGACCGCCTCCGGAGACCGGCGGTGGATCTACGCGTCGATGCAGACGCTCAAGCACAGCTTCTGGGTGCAGAGCTACAACCGCGGAGCTGCCATGGACAAGCTCAGCGTCCGCGGCTCCATCGCGCAGGAGTGGCGTGGCGCCGTCGGCACGTCGGGCGGCACCGGCTACGCCAAGGACTACGCGTACGACGCCCGGCTGCAGTTCGCCGCCCCGCCGTACTTCCCGCAGTTCGTCAACGCCGTCTGGGGCGCGCAGACCACCGGTGAGGTCAAGAAGGCCTACTGACCGGGGTCGTCGTCCGACCAGTTCTCCGCGTACAGAAGGATGAGAGCGTGACAGCGTTCCTGGCCGTGCTGGCCGGCGTCCTCGGCCTGGCCATCGGGTCGTTCCTCAACGTCGTGATCTGGCGGGTCCCGCGGGGCGAGTCCGTCGTGTCGCCGCCGAGCAGCTGCCCTGGGTGCGGGGCGGCGATCCGGCCACGCGACAACGTGCCCGTCCTGGGCTGGCTCCTTCTTCGGGGGCAATGCCGTGACTGCGAAGCGCGGATCTCGGCCCGCTACCCCCTGGTGGAGGCAGGAACAGCCGCGCTCTTCGTCACGATGGCGCTCCGCTTCGGTGCCGACCCGGTCCTGCCCGCCTATCTCTACCTGGCGGCGGTGGGCGTGGCGCTGGCTCTCATCGATCTCGACGTGCAGCGCCTCCCTGATGTCCTGACCCTGCCGTCCTATCCGGTGCTTCTCGTCCTGCTTGTGACGGCCGCCGCAGTGGATGACGCGTGGAGCCAGCTCTTTCGAGCACTGGTCATGGGTCTTGCCTGGTCGGCGGCCTACTTCTCCATCTGGTTCGTCGCGCCCAAGGGCATGGGGTTCGGCGACGTGAAGCTCTCCGGCTTGCTCGGGTTGGCGACCGGCTGGGTGGGCTACGGAGCCGGCGTCGTGGGCTTCTTCGGCGGCTTCGTCCTGGGCGCGTTCATCAGCGTCGGGCTGATCCTCTTTCGCGGTGCCGGTCGCAAGACCAAGGTGCCGTTCGGGCCCTTCATGCTGGCAGGTGCACTGCTCGCTGTTCTCGTCGGACAGGACCTCGCGGACGCTTACCTCTCCGTCACGTTGGGCTGATCACTGGGCCGTCCGGCGCAATCGGAACGAGCCAATTACTTAAGCCTGACCTCGCGGGTTCCGAAGCCTTGTCTGACAACAATCTCAGGCCCCGGCCGCTGGCGTCAGCCGGCACGGCCGCAGTACGAGGGGAACGCGCGGTGGCAGCACGAGTCGTAGGACTGGACATCGGTACGTCCGGCGTCCGGGCAGCCGAGCTGACCCTCGGAAAGGGCGGTGCGACCCTCGAGCGGTTCGGCCAGGTCGCCCTTCCGGTGGGCGCTGTACGCGACGGCGAGGTCGTCGACCCGGACGCCGTGGCTGAGGCGATCAAGCAGCTGTGGGCCCAGGCGAAGTTCACGAGCAAGAACGTGGTCGTCGGTGTGGCCAACCAGAAGGTCGTGGTGCGCCAGGTCGACCTCCCGTGGATGCCGACCGCCGAGCTGAAGAAGGCCCTCACCTACCAGGTGCAGGACTACATCCCGATGCCTGTCGAGCAGGCCATCCTCGACTTCCACCCGCTCGAGGAGTTCGTGAACGACTCGGGCGGCCGCATGCTCCGCGTCCTGCTGGTGGCGGCGGCTCGCGACATGGTGTCCAGTGCGGTCGCGGCGGTCCAGCGGGCCGGCCTGACTCCGACCATGGTCGACCTGACCAGCTTCGCCGTCCTTCGCTCGCTCGTGAGCATGGACACGACCGGCCTGTCGTCCGGTCAGGCCGAGGCTCTCGTGGACATCGGCGCCAACGTCACCAACATCGTCGTGCACCAGGGCGGCGTCCCGCGCTTCGTGCGCATCCTGCTCATGGGTGGTTCGGACATCACCGACGCCGTCGCCGAGCGTCTGGGCGTCCCGCAGGAGCAGGCAGAGGCGATCAAGCAGGAGACCGGCCTGGCCGCTGACCCCGCCCTCGCCGCTGCCACCCCTGCCGCTCGGGCCATCGAGGCGGTCGGCAGCACGTTCGTCGAAGAGGTCCGCGGATCGCTCGACTACTTCATGGCTCAGCCCGGCGCCGCACGCATCGGGCGCGTCGTGATCTCCGGCGGTGGTTCGCGCCTGCAGGGCCTGAACAGCCGACTGGCCGCCGCCACCCGACTCCCCGTCGAAGCGGCTCGTCCCATGTCCCTTCTGAAGCTGGGCAAGACCGGCCTGACGAGTGACCAGCTGGCGTACGTCGAGCCGATGGTCAGCGTTCCGGTGGGTCTCGCCATGGGAGTCTCGTCGTGACCATCCTCACCTCAGAGAGCCGCCTGGTCGGCTCGAGCACCGCCCTGTTGCCGCGGGTCAACCTGCTGCCGCCGGAGATCGCCGAAGGGCGGACCGTCCGACGTATCCAGGTGGGTCTGGGCGCAGCGCTTGCCGTCACCGTGTTCGCTGTCGGTGCGGCCTACGTGGCCGCTACGCACAGCGTCACGTCGGCGACCGACGAGCTCGCGGTCGCGACCGCGACGCAGTCCCAGCTGCAGTCGCAGGTGACCAAGCTCCAGGCGCAGACAGCCATCTACGGCCAGGCCGAGGCGGCACGCGTTCAGCTCGCCACGGCCATGGGCGACGAGGTGCGCTTCTCGCAGATGCTCAACGACCTGAGCTTGACCGTCCCGGGCAACGTGTGGCTCAAGAACCTCACCTACAACTCCGCTGCCACGCCCACGGGTGGCATCGGCACGATGTCCGTGACGGCGACCGCCTTTGCGCATGACGACGTCGCCTCCTGGCTCGAGGCCATCGCGGGCGTCAAGGCCTACGCGAACCCCTACTTCGCCAACTCGACGGAGGGCCTGCTCGGCACGCGTCAGGTCGTGAACTTCACGGCTACCGCTGATGTCACGTCCAAGGCGCTCTCCAACCGCTACAACAAGCCGGCTGGAGGCTGACCATGGACAAGATGAAGCAGTGGATCGCGCTGGCGAGCCTCGGGGTCCTGGTGATCGTCGTGGCGGGCTGGTTCCTCCTCATCGGCCCCAAGCGGGGCGAGGCCTCTGACCTGCGGGCCCAGACGGTGTCGCAGAACGACGCCAACCGGGCCCTCGTCTC
>CAWASC010000007.1:0-119363 GCA_963784705.1 uncultured Actinomycetota bacterium | reverse complement strand
TACTCCCTGGAGGCGCGCCGCTCCTTGCCTGCCTCGACGATGTCGTCGAGCGGGGCCTGGGCCTCGCGCATCGCATCGACCTGCAGGTCCTGGGCGATCTCGATCAGCTCGTTGAACTGATCGATGTCCAGATCCCTCATGAACTCTCCTCATCCGGTGCGTGGGAGACCGCCACGTGATCCACATGGCAATCGGGGCAACGGAAGACCCCGCACACGTCGTCAACCGTCATCCCGTCTTCGACGGTCGGCGCCGAGCGGATGGCCCATCAACGAACTTTCGTGAACCCGTCGGGTCACGGTTCGGTCACGGCCCGGCGGGCGACGGGCGGCTAGGCCGACCACCAGCCCGTCCCACAACTCCACACGCAGGGAAGTGACACCGTGTCCGCGTCAGTGTCCGCCTCAGGGTCCGCCAGGGTCCGCCTCAGGGGCCGCCTCACGAGCCCGGCTGGTCCAGCTCCTCACGCCGGCCGTCGAAGCCGTCGGCCACGACCTCGAGGACGTCACGGTCTCCCCAGCGGGCAAGCGCCGGGTCGTGCGCGTCCTGGTCGACAACGAGGACGGCATCACCCTGGACGACGTGGCGAACGTGTCCCGCATCATCTCCGACCTGCTCGACACCGCCGAGGTGGACGAACCGGACCTGCTCGGTGGCGCCTACGTGCTCGAGGTCTCCAGCCCGGGCGTCGACCGACCCCTCACCGCGCCGCGGCACTGGCGCCGCAACCGGGGCAGGCTGGTGACCGCCACCCTCGCCGACGCGCAGGTGACCGGACGCGTCGTGGCTGCCGACGACGCCCAGGTCGTCCTCGACGTGGACGGGACCGAGCGCACCCTGCTGCTCGGCGAGATCGTCCGCGGCAGCGTGCAGGTGGAGTTCCGCCGCACCGACAGCGAGACCGACAGCGAGACCGAGACCGACACGGAGGAGGACGCGTGAACATCGACATGGCTGCCCTGCGCAGCCTCGAGCGGGAGAAAGACATCGCCCTCGACCTGGTTGCGACGACGATCGAGGCTGCGCTGCTCACGGCCTACCACCACACGCAGGCTCCGCCGGCCATGCTCGGGTCGAGCTCGACCGCAAGAGCGGGCGAGATCGTCGTCCTGGCGCGCGAGCTCGAGGACGACGGCACCACGCGCGGAGTACGACGACACCCCGGCCGACTTCGGCCGTATCGCGGCGACGACGGCCCGCCAGGTCATCCTCCAGCGGCTGCGCGACGCCGAGCACGACCTCACCTACGGCGAGTACGCCGGCCGCGAGGGCGACCTGGTCGCCGGCGTGATCCAGCAGGCCCCGCGCGTCCCAGCGAGCCGGTCCACCGCAACGTCAAGGTCGACCTCGGCACCCCGAGGCTCCCTCGAGGCCCCCCTGCCGCTAGCCGAGCAGGTCCCCGGCGAGGTGTACGAGCACGGCAGCCGGCTCACCTGCCGGGTGCCGGTGCACACGGGAGCACGCGGGGCCCGCAGATGATGCTGAGCCGGACCCATCCCGACCTGGTGCGCGGCCTGTTCGCCCGCGAGGTGCCGGAGATCGCTGACGGCCCGGTGGAGATCGTGGCGCTCGCGCGCGAGGCCGGCCACCGGACCAAGATCGCCGTACGCACGAGGTCGCCGGGCTGAACGCGAAAGGCGCCTGCATCGGGCCGCAGGGCTCGCGGGTTCGCGCGGTGCAGAACGAGCTGCACGGCGAGAAGATCGACATCGTCGACCGGTACGACGACCCGGCCCCGTTCGTCGCGAGGCGCTGTCGCCGGCGACGGTGCCGAGCGTCGAGGTTGTCGACCTCCGACCGGTCCGCCCGCGTGGTCGTCCCCGACTACAAGCTGTCGCTCGCCATCGGCAAAGAGGGCAGAACGCCGCCTCGCCGCTCGCCTGACCGGGTGGCGGATCGACATCCACAGCGACACCGAGGCGGCCGCGACGGCGGTGACCGGGCGCCTGACGGCCCGGCCGCACCTGCGCGGGGTAGACTCATCGACGGCCCGGTCTCGAGCCCGGTGCGCACCTGCGTGGGTTGCCGGGCCGCGACGCGAGCCAGCCCTGCTGCGTGTGGTCGTGGTCGACGGTGTCCTCACCGTCGACCCCACCGGCCGCCTGCCGGGACGAGGCGCCCACGTGCACCCCGACCTGGCTGCGTCGACCTCGCCGACCGGCGCCGAGCGTTCGCCCGGGCCCTCGGTCCCGGGTCCGCTCGACACCGGCCCGGTGCGAGAGCACGTGGCGCGTCAACGCACGTAGCACCGCACTTACCAACGCACGTACCAACGCACGTCGTGACACACCGAAGCTGATCAGTCCACCTACCCGAAAGAGCAGGTCGAGACGGCATGAGCCCTCGATGAGCAGCACCCGATGAGCACCCACAGATGAGCGCCCACAGATGAGCACCGCCATGCAGTAACACCGACGGCCAGGGATCGACCCGGGCCCCACCTTCCACGAAGGAGCACAGTGCCCGGCAAAGCCCGCGTCCACGAGCTCGCCAAGGAGCTCGGACTGGAGAGCAAGGCTGCTCGAGCTGGTTGAAGGAGAACGGCGAGTTCGTCAAGAGCGCCTCCTCCACCATCGAACCCCCCGTCGCGCGCAAGGTCCGCGAGGCCTTCCCCGCCCAGGCCGCAGCAGCCGCTGCCGCCCCGGCTGCCCCGGCCAAGAAGGCCGCCGCCGAAGCCGGCGGCAGCCCCGCTGAGACATCCTCCCCGGCTGCCGCCGCGTCCGCCCCGGCGCCCGCCGACAGCGCGCCCGACTCCGGCGCGCCCGCCCGCCCGGCTGCCCCGGCCGCGCCCCGGCAACAACCCGTTCATGACGCCCGAGGACGGCGGCAGCCTGCCGCCCCGCCCGGCTGCCCCGCGCCCGGCCAGCGCCCCGCTGCGAGCCCCGCGCCGGGCATGCCCCCTCGTCCGGCCTCGCCGGCCGGTCTGCCCCCGCGCCCGGGCGGCTCCACGCCCGGGATGCCCCCCCGACCGGCTGCCCCGCGTCCTGCGGCGGCTGGCCCCGGCGGGTGCGTCCCGGCCCGGGCTCCTTCGCGCCCCGCCCGGGTGGACCCGGCGGCCCCGGTGGACCTGGCGGTCCCCGTCCCGGTCCCGGCACCTTCCAGCCCGGCGCCCGTCCCGGCATGCCCGGCGCTCGTCCCGGCATGCCCGGGGCCCGTCCCGGTGGCGCCCCCGGCGGTCGTCCCGGTGGCGGCCCCGGCGGGCCCGGCGGTGGCGGCGGCTTCGCCGGTCGTCCCGGCGGTGGCGGCGGCTTCGCCGGTCGTCCCGGCGGTGGCCCTCGTGGTGGCGCGGCTCGTGGTGGCGCGGCGCCCGGTGCGTTCGGTCGCGCAGGCGGCGGTCGTCCGGTCCGCGGTCGCAAGAGCAAGAAGCAGCGTCGTCAGGAGTTCGACAACCTCGCCGCCCCGTCGATGGGCGGCGGCGTTGCCCGCGGTAACGGCGAGACCGTCCGCCTCTCCCGTGGTGCCTCGCTCAGCCGACTTCGCCGACAAGCATCAACGCCAACCCCGGCTCGCTGGTGCAGGTCGTCTTCACCGAGCTCGGCGAGATGGTGACGGCCACGCAGTCCTGCACCGACGAGACCTTGCAGCTGCTCGGTGCGCACCTGGGCTACGACGTCCAGATCGTCACCCCCGAGGAGCAGGACGCAGAGCTGCTCGACCGCTACGACCTCACCTTCGGTGGTGACTACGACGACGAGGCCGAGCTCACCCCGCGCCCGCCGGTCGTCACGATCATGGGTCACGTCGACCACGGAAAGACCAAGCTGCTCGACGCCATCCGCTCCACGGACGTCGTCAAGGGCGAGGCCGGTGGCATCACCCAGCACATCGGCGCCTACCAGGTGCACCACCCGGTCGAGGGCGGCGTCCGCGAGATCACCTTCATCGACACCCCGGGTCACGAGGCGTTCACCGCCATGCGTGCGCGTGGTGCCAAGGTCACCGACATCGCGGTCCTCGTCGTCGCGGCGGACGACGGCGTGAAGCCGCAGACGATCGAGGCGCTCAACCACGCGCAGGCGGCAGACGTCCCCATCGTCGTCGCGGTGAACAAGGTCGACAAGGAGGGCGCCGACCCGGCCAAGGTCCGCGGTCAGCTCACCGAGTACGGCCTGGTCGCCGAGGAGTACGGCGGCACGACGATGTTCGTCGACGTGTCGGCGAAGGCGGGCTCGGGTCTGCGAGGAGCTGCTCGACGCGATCCTGCTGACCGCCGACGCTGCCCTCGAGCTGTTCGCCGACGCATCGGTCGACGCGCAGGGTGTGGCCATCGAGGCGCGCCTCGACAAGGGCCGCGGTGCTGTCGCCACGGTCCTGGTCCAGCGCGGAACGCTGCGCGTCGGTGACTCGATCGTCGCCGGCGACGCCTTCGGCCGCGTCCGGGCGATGCTCAACGAGCGCGGCGAGAACGTCGAGTCCGCCGGTCCGGCCCAGCCGGTCCAGGTCCTCGGCTTCACCTCGGTGCCCCGCGCCGGCGACAACTTCCTGGTCGTCGGTGAGGACCGCATGGCCCGGCAGATCGCCGAGCAGCGGCAGGCGCGCGAGCGCAATGCCGCGCTCGCCCAGACCCGTGGTCGCCCGACGCTCGAGTCGCTGTTCGAGCGGCTCAAGGACGGCGAGAAGACCCAGCTCAACCTCATCCTCAAGGGTGACGTGTCGGGTTCGGTCGAGGCCGTCGAGGACGCGCTGCTCAAGATCGACGTCGGCGAGGAGGTGTCGCTGCGCATCATCGGCCGCGGCGTCGGTGCCATCACCGAGAACGACATCAACCTGGCTAAGGCCTCCGAGGCGGTCATCCTCGGCTTCAACGTCCGTCCCGAGGGCAACGCCCGCGAGCTGGCGGACCGCGAGCACGTCGACATCCGCTACTACTCGGTCATCTACGCGGCGATCGAGGACATCGAGGCTGCCCTCAAGGGCATGCTCAAGCCGGTCTTCGAGGAGTCTCAGCTCGGCACCGCCGAGGTCCGCGAGATCTTCCGCTCCAGCAAGTTCGGCAACATCGCCGGTTGCCTGGTGCGGTCCGGGACCATCGTCCGCAACAGCTCCGCGCGGCTGGTCCGTGACGGCGTCGTCGTGGCCGAGAACCTCAAGATCGAGTCGCTGCAGCGGTTCAAGGACCAGGCGACCGAGGTCCGTGAGGGCTACGAGTGCGGTATCGGTCTCGGGTCGTTCAACGACATCAAGATCGATGACGTGATCGAGACCTTCGAGATGCGCGAGGTGCCTCGCAAGTAGGTCGGGTCTGCACGTGGTGGACCCTCTGGCGCTGGGCCTTCGGCCCTTGAGGCGCCGGACGGGTCCACCACGTTCCGACCCTCCCCATTCCGCTGCACGGAAGGAGCCCAGCCAGTGTTCACCGGGTCGTTGGCGCTCGATGTGGTGCTGGGGGATGTGCGGTCGCTGAAGGAGAAGCGGTCGGTGGTGCGGCCGGTGGTGGCGGAGCTGAAGCGGAAGTTCGAGGTGTCGGCGGCGGAGGCCGGTCATCTGGACCTGCACCGTCGGACGCTGATCGGGGTGGCGGTCGTGGCGGCGGACGCGGCGCACGTGCGGGAGGTGCTGGACAGCTGCGAGCGGCTGGTGGCAGCACGCCCGGAGCTGGAGGTGCTGTCGGCTCGACAGCAGCTGTTCGGAGCAGAAGACGGAGATGACTGACCATGGTGGACGTCGCGAGGGCGCGCAAGCTCGCCGTACGCATCCGCGAGATCGTCGCGGCCACGCTGGAGATGCAGGTCAAGGACCCGCGCCTGGGCATGGTCACCATCACGGACGCCAAGGTCACTCCCGACCTGCGTGAGGCCACGCTCTACTACACGGTGTACGGCGACGACGTCGTGCGGCAGGAGTCGGCGCAGGCGCTGGAGAGCGCGAAGGGCGTCCTGCGCAGCACGGTCGGCAAGCAGACGGGCGTGCGGTACACCCCCAGCCTGACGTTCATCGCCGACGTCGTGCCCGAGACCGCAGGTCGGCTCGAGGAGCTGCTGGCGCAGGCGCGGGCGGAGGACGCCCGCGTGCAGGAGCTCAGCCGGGCGGCTGCGCCGGCGGGTGAGGCCGACCCCTACCGCGCGCCGCGCGTGCTCGACGAGCCGGACGAGGACGACGACTCGGCATGACCGTCGCCGAGACCGACTGGGAGCGGGCGGTGGCCCTGCTCCGCGAGGTCGACGAGGTCGCGCTCGTCTGCCACGTCGGGCCGGACGGGGACGCGCTCGGTTCGATGCTCGCCCTCGGCATGGCCCTGCGCGACCGCGGTGCGACCGTGCGGGCCTCCTGGGGGAGCGAGCCGTTCGAGGTGCCTGTGTCCTACGCCGGCCTGCCTGGGCTCGACCTGCTGGTACCCGCGTCGGAGCTGCCCGCCGCACCTGACCTGCTGGTCACGTTCGACACCGGCAGCGCCGACCGGCTCGGCTCGCTCGAGCGGCTGGTCGACGCGGCGCGGGAGGTCCTCGTCGTGGACCACCACGTCAGCAACACCCGCTACGGCACGGTCAACCTCGTCGACGAGGACGCGGCCGCGACCGCCGTCGTGGTCGTCGACCTGCTCGACCGCCTGGGCCTGCCGCTGACCGCCGACATCGCGGCCGCGGTCTACACCGGCCTGGTCACCGACACCGGTTCTTTCAAGTACGCCGCGACGACGCCGTCTGTGCACGCGCTGGCGGCGCGGCTGCTGGAGACCGGCATCCGGCACGACGTCATCAGCCGCGACATCTGGGACTCCGCGTCCTTCGGCTACGTCAAGCTGCTCGGGCTGGTCTGCGCGCGCTCGGTCCTGGAGGTCGACGAGGTCGGTGGCCTCGGGTTGGTGTGGACGGCCGTCGGCGCCGACGACCTGCACCGCTACGACCTGGCCCTGTCCGACGTCGAGGGCGTCATCGACGTGCTCCGGACCACGCGGGAGGCCGAGGTCGCCGTCGTCGTGAAGACCGACCCCGAGGACGGCCTGTTCAAGGTCTCCACCCGCTCGAAGGGTCGTATCGACGTCGGCGCCGTCTGCACCGGTCTCGGCGGTGGGGGTCACCGGTTCGCCGCCGGGTTCACCTCGGACGCGCCGCTGGGCACCACGATGGAGCGCCTGCGCACTGCGCTGGCCACCGCCGAGCACCTGCCCGGATGACCGCACCCGACGGGCTGGTGGTCGTCGACAAGCCGTCCGGTTGGACCTCGCACGACGTCGTGGGCCGGACCCGACGGCTGGCCCGCACCCGCAAGGTCGGCCACGCCGGCACCCTCGACCCGATGGCCACGGGCGTGCTCCTGCTCGGCATCGGCAAGGCCACCCGGCTGCTCGGTCACCTCGCCCTCACCGACAAGGCGTACGACGCGACGATCCGCCTCGGTCAGACCACCGTGACCGACGACGCCGAGGGCGAGGTCACGTCCGACGTCGATGCCACGGGGGTCACCGACGCAGACATCGCCGCGCAGATCGCCGTGCTCACAGGGGAACTGCTGCAGGTGCCCTCGTCGGTCAGCGCGGTCAAGGTCGACGGCGTGCGGTCCTACGCACGGGTGCGGGCGGGCGAGGACGTCGTCCTCGTGCCCCGCCCCGTGACCGTCAGCCGCTTCGACCTGCTGGCTCGACGGGGCGTGGACCTCGACGTGGCGGTCACCTGCACGAGCGGGACCTACATCCGCGCCCTGGCCCGCGACCTCGGCGCAGCGCTGGGTGTCGGGGGGCACCTCACGGCCCTGCGCCGGACGCGAGTCGGACCGTTCGAGGGCGGGCGGACGCTCGAGGAGCTGGCCGAGGACTTCGACGCGCACGTGGTGCCGCTCGACGAGGCGGTCGCACGGTCGTTCCCCCGACGGGAGCTCGACGCGCAGGCGGCGCTGGACCTGTCGCACGGCAAGAAGCTCAGCCCCACGGGCCGCGTCGGTACCCACGGCGCCTTCGACCCGGAGGGCCGTTGTGTCGCCCTGGTCGAGGACGCCGAGGGCGTTGCCCGCGCCCAGGTGGTGTTCCGCCCGGCCGCGACCTGACACCCTGGCTCGCGTGACGCTGCACCGCGAACAGGCCTGGCTCCTGCTCGTCGCCTTCGCCCACACCTGGCCGGCGCTGTGGCTGGGTGCGACGGACGGCGACGTCAGCCTGCTGTGGGTGGCGCTGCCGTTCGTCGTCCTGACGCTGGTCGCGGCGGCGGTCGTCCGTCGGTGGCCCGGGGTGTCGCTCACCCTCTGCGTGATCGCCGCGACCCTGTCGGTCATGAGCGTCGGGCTCTACCTGCTCGGCCTGCTCCACCTCCTGCAGTGCGCGGTGGCGCTGGTGGTCTGCGTGCGGGCGGCCTCCCGCCCGCGGGTGAGGGCACAGACCAGTCACTAGGCTCTCGCGCATGGAGCGGTGGCGTGGCGTCGAGGCGATCCCCACGAAGTGGGGCCGCTGCGTGGTCACCATCGGGGTGTTCGACGGCGTCCACCTCGGGCACCAGAAGCTCATCGGGCGAGCGGTCGAGAAGGCGCGCGAGCTCGGCGTACCCAGTGTGGTCATGACGTTCGACCCGCACCCGATCGAGGTGATCCGCCCGGGCAGCCACCCCCCGATGCTGTCCGGCCAGCGCTACAAGGCGGACCTGGTCGAGCAGCTCGGCGTCGACGTGTTCTGCGTCCTGCCGTTCACCCTGGAGTTCATGCGGCGCGAGCCGTCGGAGTTCGTGCACTCGATCCTCGTCGAGCGGCTGCACGTCAGCGCCGTGGTCGTGGGGGAGAACTTCCGCTACGGCGCAGAGGGCGCCGGGACGGTCGAGGCGATGACCGAGGACGGCCTGCGCTGGGGGTTCACCGTCGAGGGGTTCCCGCTGCAGGGCACCGGTGACATGCGCTGGTCCTCGACGTACGTCCGGTCGTGCGTCACCTCCGGCGACGTCACCAGCGCCGCCGAGGCGCTCGGGCGCGAGCACCGCATCCACGGCGTCGTGGTGCGCGGCGACCAGCGCGGCCGGGAGATGGGCTACCCGACGGCCAACCTCGAGCCGCTGCCGTGGAGCGCCGTACCCGCGGACGGCATCTACGCCGGTCGGCTGGTGCGGGGGAGCGGCCCGACGTCCACGCTGCTGCCCGCGGCGATCAGCATCGGCACCAACCCCACCTTCGCCGGGACCGAGCGACGGATCGAGGCGTTCGTCCTCGACTTCGACGGCGACCTGTACGGCGAGCACGTCGGCCTGTCGTTCACCGAGCGCCTGCGCGACACCCTGCGCTTCGACGGCATGGAGCCGCTCCGGGCGCAGATGGCGCTCGACGTGGAGCGGACCCGCGCGCTCGTCCGCTGACCGCAGGCGTGATCACCCGTCCGGGTGACCTCACGGGCGGGGCCCGGCGCCGACGACAACGGTGAGCACCCGAGGAGGAACCACCTGTGCCCGACATCCTCGTCATCGACGACGACCCGTCCATCCGTTCGCTCGTCTCCGACGTCCTGGAGATGGAGGGCTACGACCGTCCGCTGCGCCGAGGACGGCTTCGCCGGCCTGAAGGCCATCGAGGGCAACCGCCCCGACTGCGTCGTCCTCGACGTGATGATGCCGGGCCTGGACGGGCACGCGGTCCTGCAGCGCATCCGTGCCACCGACGGGGGTCCGGACCTGCCCGTCGTGATGCTCACCGCTGCCGCGGACGACGCGCAGGCGTGGCAGGCGTGGACTGAGGGCGTGGACTACTTCCTGGCCAAGCCGTTCGACCCGGTCGAGCTGCTGCGCTACCTCGACTACCTGTTCAGCGGCGCGGACGTCACCGTCGGCTGAGTCGAGCCATCAGCGGGCCTCGGTCCGCGGAGCGTGCTGGTAGCGTGGACCGCACGCCGGGAAACCGGTGGTGTGCTCACCTGCCCGGGTGCAGAAGACCCCGGGCACACACCAGAGAAAAGAAGAGGTCGACCTGTGGCGCTCACCACTGAGCAGAAGAAGACGATCATGGCGGAGTACGCCACGGTCGAGAACGACACGGGCTCGCCCGAGGTCCAGATCGCGATGCTCTCCAAGCGCATCAGCGACCTGACCGAGCACCTGAAGGAGCACAAGCACGACCACCACACGCGTCGCGGTCTGCTCGGGATGGTCGGCCGGCGTCGTCGCCTGCTGAAGTACTTGGAGAAGACCGACATCGCGCGGTACCGCGCGCTCATCGAGCGCCTCGGCCTGCGCCGCTAGCTGCACGACAGGGGAGTGCCCGTCCGGGTGCTCCCCTTCGTCGTTGGGCGACCGTTCAACGACATCAGGCGCCGTCTCGGGAGCACCAACCCGACGGCGGCCGTCACAAAGAGGAGTGCCCATGACGGGCGAGAGCAACATCTACGGCTCGGAGTTCACCGAGGCCGTCATCACCAACCCGGGCGGTACGACCCGGACCCTGCGCTTCGAGACCGGTCGGTTGGCCAAGCAGGCCGCCGGCTCGGTCACCATCTACCAGGGCGACACGCTCGTCCTGTCCGCGGCCACCGCCTCCAAGCGGCCCAAGGAGAACCTCGACTTCTTCCCGCTGACGGTGGACGTCGAGGAGCGGATGTACTCCGTCGGCAAGATCCCCGGCTCGTTCTTCCGCCGGGAGGGCCGTCCGTCCGAGGACGCGATCCTCACCTGCCGCCTCACCGACCGCCCGCTGCGCCCGTCGTTCAAGAAGGGCCTGCGCAACGAGGTCCAGGTCGTCAGCACGGTGCTCGCGCTCGACCCCGACCACCTGTACGACGTCCTCGCGATCAACTCCGCCGCTGCCGCGGTCCTCATGTCCGGCCTGCCGTTCACCGGCCCGGTCGGCGCGACGCGCGTCGCGTGCATCAACGGCGAGTGGGTCGCGTTCCCGACGCACTCGGAGCTCGAGAACGCGACGTTCGACATGGTCGTCGCGGGCAGGATGCTCGAGGACGGTGACGTCGCGATCATGATGGTCGAGGCCGAGGCCACCAAGAACGTCTACGAGGTCATCAACGGCGGCGGCGCGGCCCCGACCGAGGCCATCGTGTCTGCCGGTCTCGAGGCCGCCAAGCCCGCGATCGCCGCGGTCTGCAAGGCCCAGCTCGAGCTCAAGGCGAAGGCGCCCAAGGACCCGATCGACGTGCCGGTGTTCCTCGACTACGAGGACGACGTCTACGCCGCGGTCGAGGGTGCTGCCGAGAGCAAGCTGGGCGACATCATGAAGATCGCCGGCAAGGCCGAGCGCGAGGGCGCGACCGACGAGCTCAAGGCGTCGGTGCTCGCCGACCTCGCGGAGAAGTTCGAGGGCCGCCAGGGCGAGGTCAGCGCCGCGTTCCGCAGCGTGAACAAGAAGGTCGTCCGCAAGCGCATCGTCACGGACAAGGTCCGCATCGACGGCCGCGGCCTGGAGGACATCCGCCAGCTCGCCGCCGAGGTCGAGGTGCTGCCGCGCGTGCACGGCTCGGCGCTGTTCGAGCGCGGTGAGACCCAGATCATGGGTGTCACGACCCTCAACATGCTCCGCATGGAGCAGATGGTCGACACGCTCAACCCGGAGAACCGCAAGCGCTACATGCACAACTACAACTTCCCGCCGTACTCCACGGGGGAGACCGGTCGCGTCGGTTCGCCGAAGCGTCGCGAGATCGGCCACGGCGCGCTCGCCGAGCGGGCGCTCGTGCCCGTGCTGCCGAGCCGCGAGGAGTTCCCCTACGCGATCCGTCAGGTGTCCGAGGCCCTCGGCTCCAACGGCTCGACGTCGATGGGCTCGGTCTGCGCGTCGACCATGTCGCTGCTGAACGCCGGTGTGCCGCTGAAGGCCCCCGTCGCCGGCATCGCGATGGGCCTCATCTTCGAGGGCGGCGAGTACGCCACCCTGACCGACATCCTCGGCGCCGAGGACGCGTTCGGCGACATGGACTTCAAGGTCGCCGGCACCCCGCAGTTCGTCACCGCGCTGCAGCTCGACACCAAGCTCGACGGCATCCCGTCGTCGGTCCTGGCCGCCGCGCTCCAGCAGGCCCGTACCGCCCGCCTCGCGATCCTCGAGGTCATGAGCGAGGCGATCGACGAGCCCGACGAGATGTCGCCGTACGCCCCGCGCGTGCTCAGCGTGAAGATCCCGGTCGACAAGATCGGCGAGATCATCGGCCCGAAGGGCAAGATGATCAACCAGATCCAGGCCGACACCGGTGCGGACATCACGGTGGAGGACGACGGCACCATCTACATCGGTGCCACCAGCGGGACCGCTGCTGAGGCGGCTCTCGCGGTCATCAACCAGATCGCCAACCCGACCATGCCGAAGGTCGGCGAGCGGTTCCTGGGCACGGTCGTCAAGACCGCCGCCTTCGGGGCGTTCGTCTCCCTCGTGCCCGGTCGCGACGGTCTGGTCCACATCAGCAAGCTGGGCAACGGCAAGCGCGTCGGCAAGGTCGAGGACGTCGTCAACGTCGGCGACAAGCTGCAGGTCGAGATCACCGAGATCGACCAGCGCGGCAAGATCAGCCTGACCCCGGTCGACAACAGTGGCGCTGAGGCGCCCGCGCCGGCTGCGGCGGAGTAGGTCCTTTGACGCGCAGGTCCCCGGACGGGTTCGGCAGGACCGTCCTCCCCGGGGGCCTGCGCGTCGTCACGGAGGCGGTGCCCGGGGTCCGGAGCGCCGCCTTCGGCGTGTGGGTCGGCGTCGGCTCCCGCGACGAGGCACCGCACGAGCACGGGGCGTCGCACTTCCTCGAGCACCTGCTGTTCAAGGGCACCCGGCGACGCGACGCGATGGAGATCGCGGCGGTCGTCGATGCGGTCGGAGGTGAGCTCAACGCCTTCACCGCCAAGGAGTACACCTGCTACTACGCGCGGGTGCTCGACGCCGACCTGCCGCTCGCGGTCGACGTCGTGGCCGACCTGGTCACCGAGGCGCTGGTCGCTCCGGCCGATGTCGAGTCCGAGCGGGGGGTGATCCTCGAGGAGATCTCCATGCACGACGACGACCCCGGTGACGTCGTCCACGACGCGTTCGCCGAGGCGCTGTACGGCGACCACCCCCTTGGCCGGCGCATCATCGGCACCGTCGACAGCATCGCCTCGCTGTCCGCCGACGCGATCGCCGGCTACTACCGCGGCCGGTACACCGCGCCCGAGATGGTCGTCAGCGCCGCCGGCAACGTCGACCACGACACCGTCGTCCGCCTGGTCTCGGCCGCCTTCGGGCTCTCCGGTACGGCGATCCCGGCTCCCCTGCGGCCCTACGCGCCCCCGCCGGCGCTGTCCGGTGCCGTCGTCGAGGACCGGCCCACCGAGCAGGCGCACCTGGTGCTCGGCATGCACGCCCTCGACCGCTACGACGACCGGCGCTGGGCGCTGTCCGTGCTGTCCAACGCCTTAGGTGGGGGCATGAGCAGCCGGCTGTTCCAGGAGATCCGCGAGAAGCGCGGCCTGGCCTACAGCGTCTACTCCTACGCCAGCAGCCACCACGACGCGGGCATGTTCGGCATCTACGCCGGGTGCTCGCCGCAGCGCGTCGACGACGTCCTCGAGCTCTGCCGGGAGCAGCTCATGGCCGTTGCCGACAAGGGGCTCACGGACGAGGAGGTCGCGCGCGCCAAGGGGCAGCTGCGCGGGTCGCTCGTGCTCGGGCTCGAGGACACCGGCTCGCAGATGAGCCGCATCGGCAAGGCGGAGCTGGTGCACGGCGAGGTGCTGCCCGTCGAGGAGCTGCTCTCCCGCATCGGCCGCGGTCACCCCTGACGACGTACGCGCCCTGGCCGACGAGGTGCTGCGCCGACCGCTGTCGCTCGGCATCATCGGACCGTTCCCCGACCGCGACTTCGCTGAGGTGCTCACATGACGAGGGTTGCTGTGTTCGGCGCGAAGGGGCGGATGGGCGCGGAGGTCGTGCGCGCGGTGACCGCTGCTGCCGACCTCGAGCTCGGACCGACGTACGACGTGGGGGACGCGCTCGAGCTGTCGGGGGTCGACGTCGCTGTCGACTTCACCCACCCCGACGCGGTCATGGGCAACCTGCGCGCGTGCATCGACGCCGGTGTGCACGCGGTCGTCGGTACGACCGGCTTCGACGAGGAGCGGCTCGCGGAGCTCCGGGGTCTGCTCGAGGGCACGTCGGTCGGCGTCCTGGTCGCTCCCAACTTCGGGGTCGCCGCCGTCCTGATGATGCAGTTCGCCGCGCAGGCCGCGCCGTACTTCGACTCCGTCGAGATCGTCGAGCTGCACCACCCCGGGCAAGGCCGACGCCCCGAGCGGCACCGCCCGCCGTACCGCCGAGCTCGTCGCGCAGGCGCGCACCGGGATGCCCGCGATGCCCGACGCGACGACCCAGTCGCTCGCGGGGGCGCGCGGTGCAGACGTCGAGGGCGTGCGCGTGCACGCCGTGCGGATGGCCGGGATGGTCGCGCACCAGGAGGTCATCCTCGGCGGCGAGGGGGAGACCCTGACGCTGCGGCACGACTCCTACGACCGGGCGTCGTTCATGCCCGGGGTGCTGCTGGGCGTCCGGCAGATCAGCGCGCGGCCAGGCCTGACGGTGGGCCTGGAGCACCTGCTCGCGCTGTGAAGCGCGGGGCGTACGCCGTCGTCGCCGCCACGCTGGTCGTGGGGGCGTACATGCTCTACCGCGCCGTGAACCTGTTCCAGACCGGCTCGGTCACGGGGGCGTTCCTGGGTGTCGGGGTGCTGCTGCTGGTGGCCGTCGGCGGGCTGCTCGTCGTGGGGGAGTTCCGGCTCGGGCTGGCCTCGCAGCGCCTGGGCCAGCGCTTGTTCGCCGAGGGCTTCGTCGAGCAGGACCTGCCGACGACCGCCAGCGGACGGGTCGAACGGGAGGCGGCCGACGCGCTGTTCGTCCAGCGCAAGGCCGAGGTGGAGGAACGCCCGGACGACTGGCGCGCGTGGTTCGCCCTCGCCACCGCGTACGACGCCGCCCGCGACCCGCAGCGCGGCCGTCGCGCCATGCGCAAGGCCATCGCGCTGGAGCGGGAGCACCCGTGACCGTGTCCGACCAGGACGTGCTGCGGGTGCTGTCGTCCACGCCCCGCAGGGTCGCCGACCTCGCGCTGCTGCTGGTGCCACGTGGAGCGCGCCCGGCCCCGGGGCAGGTCCCTGCCGCCTTTCTCGCCCAGCAGGGGATCTCGCTGTCGGCGGTGCAGAAGATCGTCGACGGGCTGGTCCGCGACGGTCGTGCCGTCGAGCTCAGCGGTCCCGCGCTGTGGGAGGGTCACCACCCCGGTCTGGGCCCCGACGCCCGCGGCCGCCACTTCCTGCGCGCCTGACCCGGCGAGGACTTCTCGCATTTGCCTGCGGAGCGCGCCGGCCGCTCCTACCCTCGGTCGGTGCCCGATCCCGCCACCCTGCAGGCCGCACTCCTCGGCCTCGTCCTCGGTGTGCACCACCTCGTGCTCGGCACGGCGTTCCGCCTCGGCCGGGTCGGACCCAACCCCGCGCTCGGGTTCTGCTTCGGTGAGGTGACGCGCACCGAGCAGGCCTGGTACGCGGGGCACCGCGCGGCCTCGGTCTGGCTGCTGAAGGCCGCCCCGGTGACCGTGGCCGCGGGTGTCGCGGGACTGCTCGGGTCGGCGCCGGCCGCGTCGGTCGGCGTCCTGGTCGGCTTTGCCGTGCTGCTCCCTGCCTGCCTCGACGCCCAACGGGCCGCCGACGCCACCTGCTAGGCAGGCCCCGCCCCGCTCCCCTCATGATCATCGGAGTCGGCGAGCACAGAAGTCGGCACAGATGTGCGTACGCCGGCTCCGTTGATCATGGGTGGGGTGGCCGTCGACGACGGGGAGGGCCGCCGGTCAGGCGAGCGCCGTGTGCAGGCGACGCTGGGTGACCACACGCGGGCCGGTGTCGAGGCCGCGGCCGAGGCCGTCGAGGTCCCAGCCGGCCGCGCGCAGGAAGTCCACGACGACGGTGTCGGCCTCGAACGCCCAGTGCACGCCGACCTGCACGCCCTCGTCGCGCCAGTGGTCGACCGTCGCGGCGAGCAGCCGGGAGCCGTGTCCCCGACGACCCCACCGGGGCTCGACCAGCAGGGCAGCGATCTCGCTGGTGACGGCGGCGTCCCGGTCCTCGTCGGTGGCGGGGGTGCTCGCGGCGAAGCCCACGAGCTCGACCCCGTCGAGGGCCACGAGCACCCGGTGCCGGGGTGACGGTGCTGCCTCGATCGCGTTGAGCCACACGGCCGCGACCTGCACCAGCGGGACGTCCAGCGCCTCGGCCGGCAGGAGCGAGGTGTAGGCGGCCTGCCAGGTCGCCAGCTGCACCGAGGCGATCCGTTCCGCGTCCTCCGGACGCGCCGGTCGGACGCTCACATCGGCCATCGCGCCAGACTAGGTGCCGGACGGACGGCAGGATGACGGCGTGGACTCCCTCAGCCTGGTGCAGGCCCGCCGGGCCGCGCTCGCCGCGCAGGGGTTCACCGATCCGCTGCCCACGGGTGCGGTCGACGCCCGTCACCTGCGCCGGGTGCTCAGCCGCACGCACCTGCTGCAGATCGACAGCGTCAACGTCTTCGCCCGCGCGCACCTGCTTCCGGCGTACAGCCGCCTCGGTCCCTGGCCCACGTCGCTGCTCGACGACCTCGCGTTCCGGCGTCGCGAGCTGTTCGAGTACTGGGGCCACGAGGCGTCCTACCTGCCGATGGCCCTGCACCCGCTCCTGCGCTGGCGGATGGCCCGCGCGGAGGGGCTCGAGGAGGGCTGGGGCGGTCCGCTGCGGGTGTTCCGAGAGCGACCCGAGTTCGTCGCGGACCTGCTGCGGCGGCTTGCCGACGAGGGCCCGTGCGGCGCCGGCGCGCTGCGCGACACCCCGCGCGGTGGCGGCGCCTGGTGGGGCTGGGACGACGTCAAGCGCGGCCTGGAGTACCTGTTCTGGGCAGGTCGCGTCACGACGTCCCGACGGACGAGCGGGTTCGAGCGGATCTACGACCTCACCGAACGCGTCGTCCCCGCTGCTGTCCTGGCGCTGCCCACACCGACGCGCGAAGACGCCCAGCGCGCCCTGCTGCTGCTCGCGGCGCGTGCGCACGGCGTCGCCACCGAGGCGCAGCTGCGCGACTACTTCCGCCTCAAGCCCACCGAGTCGCAGCGGGCCCTGGCCGCGCTGGTGGAGGACGGCGCGCTGCTGCCGGTGCGGGTCGAGGGCTGGCGCGAACCGGCGTACGTCCTGCCCGGTCTCACGATCCCGCGGCGGGTACGGCGGTCTGCGCTGCTGTCGCCGTTCGACCCGCTGGTGTGGGAGCGAGGCCGGACGCAGCGGCTGTGGGGGGTGGACTACCGGCTCGAGATCTACACGCCGGCGCCGAAGCGGGTGTACGGCTACTACTGCCTGCTGTTCCTGCACGACGAGCAGATCGCCGCGCGGGTCGACCTCAAGGCCGACCGCAAGGCGGGGGTGCTCCGGGTGCAGGCGACCTGGGGCGAGGAGCCGTCCGACTGCACCGCCGCTCTCGCCGACGAGCTGCGGAGCGCGGCATCGTGGCAGGGACTGGACGAGGTCGTGGTCGAGGACCGCGGCGACCTCGCCCGCGACCTGCGGGCAGCACTGAGCCGGTAGCGCTCAGAAGACGTCCTGCTCGAGGAGCTCCTCGAGCCAGCCCGGCACCGCTTCGGCGTGCTCACCCGGATCGCGCACGCCGGTCAGCGCCCTCTGCCACGCCCGCACCCGGCACACCTTCCCGACCCGCGTCGCGAACAGCGCCAGCAGCTCGAGCTCCGCACGGGACCAGCCGTCGGTCCACGGCTCGAGGTAGGCGTCCCTCAGCCGGCGCAGCTCGGGTGCCCCCGCGGCCAGGCCGAAACGATGGGCGGCGACGCGCAAGGTGACCAGCAGCGACGAGAACGGGTGCGCCAGGCACGCGTCCCCGAAGTCGAAGACCGTCCCGTCGACGAAGGCGTTCGCGTCGTGCAGGTCGTCGTGCTGGACCGAGGCGACGACCCCCGACGTCGCGAGCTCCGCGCACCAGGTCGCGAAGACCGGCTCGAGGGCGCGCAGCTCGGCCAGCGGCTCGACCGGCACCGTCGACAGCAGCCCGTCCAGGACCGCCGGCAGCACCGACGGACGCAGGTCCTCCACGCCCGGCAGCGGCAGCCCCTCCACGGCGCGCTGCAGCTCGCCGTACCCGGTCAGGACCCGTTCCCAGTCGGCCAGCGTCCCCCCGGCCTCGCGCAGCGTCGGGCCGCCGTCGGGCAGCAGCACCCATCCCCGGGAGCCCGACACGGCCGTCGGGCGCACGACGTGCGGAGCGTCGTACGCCGCGAGGGCCTGCAGCAGGCCGCCTTCGAACGCGCACCCCTGCCCCGCTGCCTTGAACCAGACGACGCCGTCCGGCGTGGGGATGCGGAGCACCGTCGACCAGGGCGTACGGCGAGGCTGGGTCACCGGCGCGAGCGGCCGCGCCCCCTGCTCGGCCACCCAGTCGAGCACCTCGCCCCGCCACTGCTGCGTCGTCCAGACCTGCGTGTCCACGTCCGACATCGTGGGCCATGGCGCGGTGCCGGACTACTCTGGTCCGCGCCGCTCTTCCCCGCCCGCGGCCCCTCCTGCAGGTCCTCCTGACGAGCCCTGCTGAAGATCCCGGAGAACCGCACGTGGTCGCGCTCGCCCCGCTCAAGGTCCAGGTCATCGGCTACACCCACTTCGAGCCGCCGGTGGACGTGCCGTGGGAGACCGACGTCGACGGGGGGCAGGCGCTCGCGGAGTTCGCCGGGCGCGCGTGCTACCAGAGCTGGAGCAAGCCGAACCCCGCGACGGCCACCAACGAGGGCTACCTGCGACACATCCTCGAGGTCGGCCACCTCAGCGTGCTCGAGCACGGCAGCGTGAGCTTCTACCTGACCGGCATCAGCCGCAGCCTCACCCACGAGCTGATCCGGCACCGGCACTTCTCCTACAGCCAGCTGTCGCAGCGCTACGTCCCCGAGCGCGACGCCGCGATGGTCGAGCCGGAGGTCATCGCCAGCGACCCCGAGCTGCACGCGCTGTTCCTCGAGGCCGGTGAGGCGGCGCTCACCAGCTACACCAAGCTGCTCGAGGGCCTGGAGAAGAAGTTCGCCGACGTCGAGAACGTCACCGCCCGCCGCAAGCAGGCGCGCCAGGCGGCCCGCGCGGTGCTTCCGAACGCCACCGAGACGCGGATCGTCGTCACCGGCAACTACCGCGCCATGCGGCACTTCGTGGCGATGCGCGCGAGCGAGCACGCCGACGTCGAGATCCGCGAGCTCGCCATCGCCATGCTGCGCGAGCTGCAGCGCGTCGCGCCCAACGCCTTCGCCGACTTCGTCATCAGCGCGCTGCCGGACGGCACCGAGGTGGCGGCCAGCCCGCTCGTCGGCGAGGGCTGACGCTCGGTAGTCGCGTGAATGCGCGTAGTTATTTAAGGCCAGGGCTCATCGGCCGTCCGGTCCTGCCGACAGGGTGGGTGACGGGGACCGACCCGATCACGACACGACCAAGGGAGCGGACATGAGCGCCGACCTCACCCGCCGCGCCGTCCCCGGCGCCCTGCGCCTGCCGGACCAGCCCGAGCTCGCCGTCGTCGTCCTTCTCGACCACCGCTCCGACGACCCGGAGGGCGTTCGCGTCGTCCCCGTCCTCGACGACGAGGCCCTCGCCACCCTCGTCCTCAGCCGCACGCTGCTGACCGCCGGCCTGACCAGCGGCGCAGGCGCGGACGACGCCGTCCAGGTGCAGGTGATCGGTGAGCAGGTCGTCCTGGGCATCGGGACGCTCGAGCTGGCGCTGGCCGTGCAGGACCTGTCCGAGATGCTCCTGGCGACGTACGCCGCCAGCCCGACCGGCAGCACGCCGCCGCGGGTCGTCTCCCTCGACGCGCCCCGGGTCAGCTCCGCCACCTGAACCCGGACCCGCGTGGCCGATGACCCGGCTGCCCGGCGCGGCCTGACCGGCACACCGCCCAGCGCGGCCTCGTCGTCGTACGCCCTGTGCCGAGTAGCCTCGGGCCATGACGACCGCTCCCTTCGGGCAGGTGCTGACTGCCATGGTCACGCCGTTCACCGCCGACGGCGCTGTGGACCTCGACCGCGCCGCGGCGCTCGCCGACCGGCTCGTCCGGGAGGGCAACGACGGCCTGGTCGTCAGCGGGACGACGGGTGAGGCGCCCACGACGCACCGCGACGAGAAGTCGGCGCTGCTGCGCGCCGTGGTCGACGCGGTCGGCGACCGCGCCCACGTCATCGCGGGCGTCGGCAGCAACGACACCGCGCACGCCGTCCTCATGGCCGAGGACGCTGCGAAGGCCGGCGCCGCCGGGCTGCTGAGCGTCACGCCCTACTACAACAAGCCTCCTCAGGAGGGCGTGATCGCCCACCAGCGCGCGGTCGCCGACGCGACCGACCTCCCGGTGATGCTCTATGACATCCCGGGGCGCAGCGGCATCCCGCTCACGCCGGAGACGATCGTGCGGCTGGGTGAGATCGACCGCGTCGTCGCGCTCAAGGACGCCAAGCTCGACCTGGAGTCCAGCTCGTGGGTGCTGTCGCGCAGCGACCTGGCGTACTACTCGGGCCACGACCCGTGGACCCTTCCCCTTCTCGCGATCGGCGCCGTCGGCGTGGTCGGTACCTCCACGCACCTCGTTGCAGAGCGGACCAAGCAGATGGTGACCACGTTCCTGGCCGGCGATGTCGCCGGCGCCCGCGCGCTGCACGAGGGGATGCTGCCGATCTACACGGGCATCTTCCGCACGCAGGGGACGCTGCTGGTGAAGGCCGCTCTCGACCTGCTCGGCTTCCCGGTGGGCGGCGTACGCCTCCCGCTCGTGCCGGCCACCCCCGACGAGGTCGCCGTCCTCCGCGCGGACCTGGTCGCGGCCGGCGTCGGAGTGCCCGCGTGAGCCACCCGCACCCCGAGCTCGGCCCGCCCCCCCCGCTCGCCCCCGGAGCGCTGCGCGTCGTCGCGCTCGGCGGGCTCGGCGAGATCGGCCGCAACATGACGGTCTTCGAGTACGACGGGAAGCTGCTCGTCGTCGACTGCGGTGTGCTGTTCCCGGAGACCGAGCAGCCGGGCGTCGACCTGATCCTGCCGGACTTCTCCTCGATCCGGGACCGGCTGGACGACATCCTGGCCGTCGTGCTGACGCACGGGCACGAGGACCACATCGGTGCGGTGCCCTATCTCCTGCGCGAGCGGGCGGACGTCCCCATCATCGGGTCGCGGTTCACCCTGGCGCTGCTCGCCGCCAAGCTCAAGGAGCACCGCATCGTTCCGGTGCTCGACGAGGTCGCCGAGGGTGACCTGATCGACGTCGGGCCGTTCGGGCTCGAGTTCTTCGCGGTGAACCACTCCATCCCCGACGCGATGGCTGTCGCCATCCGCACCGGCGCCGGCCTGGTGCTGCACACGGGTGACTTCAAGATGGACCAGCTCCCGCTGGACGGGCGGCTCACCGACCTCGGGGGGTTCGCGCGGCTCGGCGCCGAGGGCGTCGACCTGCTGCTGTCGGACAGCACCAACGCCGAGGTCCCCGGGTTCGTCACCTCCGAGCGCGAGATCGGCCCGGTGCTGGACGAGGTCGTCCGGACCGCGCGCGGACGGGTCGTCGTGGCCTGCTTCGCCTCGCACGTCCACCGGGTCCAGCAGGTGCTCGACGCCGCGGAGAAGCACAAGCGCAAGGTCGCCTTCGTCGGCCGGTCGATGGTCCGCAACATGGGCGTCGCGTCCGACCTCGGCCTCCTGCGCATCCCCGACGGGATCGTCGTGGACATGAAGAAGGTCGAGCAGCTCGAGCGCAACAAGGTGCTCCTGGTCTCGACCGGGTCGCAGGGTGAGCCGCTGTCGGCCCTGTCCCGGATGGCCAACCGCTCGCACCACCAGGTGCGGATCGAGGAGGATGACACGGTCGTGCTCGCGTCCTCGCTCATCCCCGGCAACGAGAACGCCGTCTACCGCGTCATCAACGGCCTGGCCCGGTGGGGGGCCCGCGTCGTCCACAAGGGTGTCGCGAAGGTGCACGTCTCGGGACACGCCCCTGCCGGGGAGCTGCTGTACCTGCTCAACGCCGTCAAGCCCTCCAACCTCATGCCGATCCACGGCGAGTGGCGACACCTGCGCGCCCACGCCGAGCTCGGCCACCTCACCGGTGTCGACAACGTGGTGCTCGCCGAGGACGGCGTGGTCGTCGACCTGGTCGACGGCCGCGCGTCGATCGTCGGTGCCGTGGAGTGCGGCTACGTGTACGTCGACGGGCTCGAGGTCGGGGACGTCGGCGAGTCGACGCTCAAGGACCGGCGCATCCTCGGGGAGGAGGGGTTCATCAGCCTCACCATCGCGGTCGACAGCATGACCGGCAAGATCGCCGGGGCGCCGCAGATCGCCGCCCGCGGGTTCACCGACGACCCGAAGGCGTTCGACGACGTCCTGCCCCTGCTTGAGGCCGAGCTCGACCGCGCTGCCGCGGAGGGCGTCGCCGATCCGCACCAGATCGGCCAGGCGTGCCGACGGCTGCTCGGCCGCTGGGTCAGCGACACCTACCGTCGCCGCCCGATGATCATCCCCGTCGTCCTCGAGGTCTGACCCCCACCTGCGGGTGAACGGAAACGCGCGGGTGGGTTCGGGTCGCCGCAGCGACCCCCGCGTTTCCGTTCAGGCGAGGTAGGGGGCCGGCGGCGTGTCACGGGTGTGGCGGGTGTGACGAATGGGGCTTCCGGGCTACCGTGCGGATCATGGCCACCCGTACGTCCACCCGCCCCTCCGGCTCTGGCACGCGCGCAGGCTCCTCCCGCTCGGCCGCACAGGGCTCCTCCGGCGCACGAGGTACGGCGAAGCGCGCCAGCACGGGGAAGGCTCGTGCCACGACGCCCACCAAGGGCCGCGCCAAGCCGACCACCCGGCCCACCGCGAAGGCGCGCCCCGGAACCGTGAGCCGCACGACCCGCGCCACCGGCCGAGCCGTCGGTGGCTCGGTCCGGCTCCTGGCCGCCGGCGTGGGCTCGGTCAGCCGCGCCGCGGGCAGCAGCGCGCGCGACCTCGACCCGGCCCACCGCCGCGACGGCCTCGGCCTCGCCCTGCTCGTCGGCGCCCTGCTCGCCGCTACCGGCGCGTGGTGGCACGCGGGGACCGCCGGCAACGGGCTGGCGTCCTTCGTCGAGGGACTGCTCGGACGGGGCGCGATGCTGCTCCCCGTGATCTTGTTCGTGGCCGGGCTCCGCGTCCTGCGGCACCCGCACCCGGGCGCGACCGGTCGGCTGCTCGTCGGCTGGACCACGCTCAGCCTCGGCGCGCTCGGCGTGCTGCACGTCGTGCGCGGTGACCGTCCCGACGAGAGCAAGGGCGGCCTCGTCGGCTTCCTGCTCGGTGACCCGCTCCAGACCATGCTCACCGGCTGGGTCGCCGTACCCGTCCTGCTGCTCCTCGCGCTGTTCGGCCTGCTCGTCGTCACCGCCACGCCGGTGCACCAGGTGCCGACAGCGCTGCGCGGGCTCAAGGACACGCTGCTGCTCAAGCCGAAGCCCGCCGCGGAGCCTGAGCTCCCCGAGCCGCTCGAGCCCCTCAACCGCACGCGCCCCCGCCGCCGCGTCGCCGTCGCGCAGGACGGACCGGTCGACCTCAACGTCGTGGTCACCGCCAGGCCTGACGACCTCGACGACCGCCCCGAGCCTGAGCCACCCGTGCACACGCCGGCGCCCCCCAAGGCGGAGCAGCTCGTCCTCAAGGGCGACTACGCCCTGCCGCCCGCCGACATCCTCGGGACGGGGACGCCGCCGAAGAAGCGCAGCGCGGCCAACGACGAGGTCATCGCCGCCCTGACCCAGGTGCTCACCGACTTCCAGGTCGACGCGCAGGTCACCGGCTTCAGCCGCGGCCCGACGGTCACCAGGTACGAGATCGAGCTCGGCCCGGCGGTGAAGGTCGAGCGGGTCAAGACGCTGCAGCGCAACATCGCGTACGCCGTGAAGTCCTCCGACGTGCGCATCATCGACGTCATCCCCGGCAAGTCCGCGATCGGGATCGAGATCCCCAACACCGACCGCGAGAACGTCTCGATCGGCGATGTCCTGCGCAGCCAGGCCGCCCGCGACGACCACCACCCGATGCTCGTCGCCCTCGGCAAGGACATCGAGGGCGGCTTCGTCATGGCGAACATCGCCAAGACCCCGCACATCCTCGTCGCCGGGGCCACGGGCGCCGGCAAGTCGACCTGCATCAACACGCTTCTCGTCAGCATCCTGACCCGCGCCACGCCCGACGAGGTCCGGCTGATCCTCGTCGACCCCAAGCGCGTCGAGCTCACGGCGTTCGAGGGCGTGCCGCACCTCATCACGCCGATCATCACCAACCCCAAGAAGGCCGCCGAGGCCCTGCAGTGGGTCGTCCGCGAGATGGACATGAGGTACGACGACCTCGCGGCCAGCGGCTTCCGCCACGTCGACGACTTCAACGCCGCGGTGCGCCGGGGCGAGCTGAAGGCACCGGAGAACTCCGAGCGGGTCTACACCCCGTACCCGTACCTCATGGTCATCATCGACGAGCTCGCCGACCTCATGATGGTCGCGCCACGCGACGTCGAGGACGCGATCGTCCGCATCACCCAGCTCGCCCGTGCCGCCGGCATCCACCTGGTGCTCGCGACGCAGCGACCGAGCGTCGACGTCGTCACCGGCCTCATCAAGGCCAACGTGCCGAGCCGGCTGGCGTTCGCGACCTCCTCCGGCACCGACAGCAAGGTCATCCTCGACCAGCCCGGCGCGGAGAAGCTGATCGGCAAGGGCGACAGCCTGTTCCTCCCGATGGGGGCGTCCAAGCCCATCCGGGTGCAGGGGGCGTACGTCTCCGACGCCGAGGTCGCGGCGGTCGTCAAGCACTGCAAGGAGCAGCGCCAGCCGGCCTTCCGCGAGGACATCACCATGGTGGCGGAGAAGCGGGAGGTCGACGAGGAGGTGGGCGACGACCTGGACCTGCTGTGCCAGGCGATCGAGCTGGTCGTGAGCACGCAGTTCGGCAGCACCAGCATGCTGCAGCGCAAGCTGCGTGTCGGGTTCGCCAAGGCCGGTCGTCTCATGGACCTGATGGAGAGCCGCGACATCGTCGGGCCGTCCGAGGGCTCGAAGGCGCGCGACGTGCTGGTGACGCCGGACGACCTGCCCGGCACGCTCGCCCTGCTGCGGGGCTAGCACCGTCCGCGGCCGGGCCTGGCAGCAGATCAGGTCGTTCGTCACGTCCGCACGCTGAACGGGTGCCCGCTCGGCTCCCCAGCGGACCTGGGGCTTTGTCGACGTGACCACCCACCCCTAGACTGATGGCGCGGCCAGGTTGACCCGTCCAGCCCAGCGACCGCGCCCCCACCCAGCAACCGCCGTTCCGCACCAGCCGTCCCGGAAGGTCTCCCCGTGCCCGACGCAGACCTGACCCTCGGGCTCGCCCTGCAGCGAGCGCGCGAGGACGCCGGGCTGTCGGTGGAGCAGGTGTCTGCCGCGACGCGGATCCGGGCAACCCTGGTGCGCGACCTCGAGAACGACCGCTTCGACAGCAGCGGTGGCCGGGTCTACGCCCGGGGCCACGTGAAGTCCATCGCGGCCTCGCTGCACACCGACCCGGCGCCGCTGCTCGCGCTGTTCGACCGCGTCCAGGTCGCCGACGAGCAGCCCGACCTGCTCGCGCAGGCCGCCCCGACGTACGTCCCCTCGGACACCTCCATCAGCACGTTCGCTGCGGCCAGCGCCGCGGCGTTGCGGCGGGAGCGACGAGGTCCGCGCTGGGGTGTCGCCCTGACCGGCGCGGCGGTGGCGCTCGTGGGCATCACCGCCGTCGGGTTGCTGCAGCAGCCGGCGACGTCACCGGCCGGGAACCTCGACGCCAGCGGGCTCGGTGCGCCGACCGGCAGCCCCAGCCCGACGACCGCTCCGGTGGTCACTCCGACGCAGGAGCCGGACCTGTCGGCCCAGAAGCCGGCCGTCACCGGCGCGCAGCTGCGACTGCGCCTCATCGGCGGGACCTCGTGGGTCAGCGTCCGCAACGCCGGGAGCACCTTGTTCGAGGGCGTGCTGAAGGACGGGGAGTTCCGCGACTTCACCGACCCGACGCGCCTGAAGGTCATCGTCGGGAACGCCGTGGCGGTCAACCTCAACTGCGGCGGCGTCGACAGCGGTCCCGCCGGCGCGTCCGGTGCCGTGCGCCGCTTCGAGTGCACGGCCGACGGGCTGCGCTCGCTCAACGCCTGAGCGGGCACGCACCTAGACTCTGCAGGTGGCTGAGCAGGTGGCAGAAGCGGTGGGCGAGAAGTCCCGTCGACTGTCGCTCGTCACGCTCGGGTGCGCGCGCAACGAGGTCGACTCCGAGGAGCTCGCGGGACGCCTCGATGCGGCCGGGTGGACGCTGACCGACGACGCGCCCGACGTGGTCGTCGTCAACACCTGCGGCTTCGTCGAGTCGGCGAAGAAGGACAGCATCGACACCCTGCTGGCTGCCAGCGACACCGGCGCCAAGGTGGTCGCGGTCGGGTGCCTCGCCGAGCGCTACGGCAGGGACCTCGCCGAGCAGCTGCCCGAGGCGGACGCCGTGCTCGGCTTCGACTCCTACACCGACCTGTCCAGCCACCTGCAGACCGTCCTGAACGGCGGGCACGTCGAGGCGCACACGCCGTCGGACCGTCGCCTGCTCCTGCCGATCAGCCCCGTCGAGCGCCAGCAGCCCGCTGCCGACCAGAGCGTCGGGATCCCCGGTCACGCCGGCGGCCCGCACGTCCTGCGCAAGCGGTTGGACGACGCCCCGGTGGCGAGCCTGAAGCTGGCCAGCGGCTGCGACCGCAGGTGCAGCTTCTGCGCCATCCCGAGCTTCCGAGGCGCGTTCGTCAGCCGCCGGCCCGGTGACGTGATCGCCGAGGCCCGCTGGCTCGCCGACCACGGAGTGCAAGAGCTCGTGCTGGTCAGCGAGAACTCCACGTCGTACGGCAAGGACCTCGGCGACCTGAAGCTGCTCGAGACCCTGCTGCCGGAGCTCGCGACGATCGTGCCGCGGGTGCGCCTGTCCTACCTGCAGCCCGCCGAGATGCGGCCGACCCTCGTCGACGTCCTCACCGGGACACCCGGCGTCGCGGCGTACTTCGACATGTCCTTCCAGCACAGCAGCGCCACCGTGCTGCGGCGGATGCGCCGGTTCGGCAGCACCGACAGCTTCCTGATGCTGCTGGAGCAGGTCCGGGCGAAGGCACCGACCGCGGGGGTGCGCAGCAACGTGATCGTCGGCTTCCCCGGCGAGACCGAGGACGACGTCGCCGAGCTCGAGCGCTTCCTCACCGAGGCCGGGCTCGACGCGATCGGCGTCTTCGGCTACTCCGACGAGGACGGCACCGAGGCCGAGGGCCTGCCCGACCACCTGCCGCAGGACGTCGTCGACGACCGGGTCGCGCGGATCACGGCGCTCGCCGAGGAGCTCACCAGCCAGCGCGCGGAGGAGCGCGTGGGTGAGGAGCTGCTCGTGCTCATCGAGACCGTCGACCTCCCTGCGGGTACGGCGGAAGGACGCGCCGCGCACCAGGCCCCTGAGGTCGACGGCTCGACCACGGTCCTCGGCGACGGACTGGTCGTCGGCAGCTACGTCCGCTGCGTCGTCACCGGCTCCGAGGGCGTCGACCTGATCGCCCGCGTCCTGCCGTGAGCGATCGCCCATGAGCGGACTGCACCCCCGGCCGGTCAGCCCTGAGGCGTCCACCGACCCGGTCGCCGCGCCGCTGTCGCCGGCGAGCGCCTGGAACATCGCGAACTACCTCACCGTGTTCCGACTGCTGCTGGTGCCCGTGTTCGTCCTGGCGCTGTTCGCCGACGGCGGGCACGCCGACGGTTGGCGTTGGGCGGCGTGGGGGGTGTTCGCGCTCGCGTCGTACACCGACAGCCTCGACGGCAAGCTCGCGCGCAGCCGCAACCTGGTGACCGCGTTCGGCAAGCTGGCCGACCCCATCGCGGACAAGGCGCTGACCGGCGCCGCGCTCATCGGCTTGTCGCTCCTGGACGACCTGCCCTGGTGGGTGACCGTGCTGGTGCTCGTCCGTGAGGTCGGCGTGACCTTGCTCCGGTTCTGGGTGATCCGGCACGGCGTGATCCCGGCCAGCCGCGGCGGGAAGCTCAAGACGCTGCTGCAGGGCGTGGCGATCGGGCTCTACGTCCTGCCCCTGTCGGGGTGGCTCGAGACGGGCGCGTCCGTCGTCATGGCCCTGGCGGTGATCGTCACCGTGGTCACGGGGGTCGACTACGTCGCGCGTGCGGTGACCCTGCGCCAGACCAGCGACCGGGCCGCGATGAAGCGCGCGCGCCGGGCCGCCCGCCAGCGGTGAGCACGCGTCGATGAGAGGCGCGGTCCTCGCGGTCGGCACCGAGCTGCTGCTCGGTGACGTGGTGAACAGCAACGCCGCCTGGCTGGGGAACCGGCTGCGCGACAGCGGCGTCGAGGTCGTCACCTCGGCGGCCGTCGCGGACGACCTCGAGCTCGTCGTGTCCGAGCTGCACCGGTGCCTGGCGCTCGCTGACGTCGTGGTGCTCTGCGGCGGTCTCGGCCCCACCGTCGACGACCTGACCCGCGACGCGGTGGCGCTGGCGTGCGACGCGCCCCTGGAGCGGCGCCCGGAGCTCGAGCAGGTCTTGCGGGACCGGTTCGCGGCGTACGGCGTCGCGATGCCCGAAGCGGTGCTGCGCCAGGCGGAGGTGCCGCGTGGCGCGGAGCCGCTCGACAACCCGTCCGGCACGGCGCCCGGTCTGTGGCTCGAGTACGACGGCGCCGTGGTGCTCGCGCTGCCCGGGCCGCCGCACGAGCTGCGCGCGACGTCCGCCCCTGTGTGGCCGAGGCTGGCCGCCCGCAGCGGCAGGGTGGTCACGACCCGGCAGGTGCTGGTGTCAGGAGTGGGCGAGTCGGCCGTGGCCGAGCGCGTCGAGGCGGTCGTGACGCTCCCGGACGGGGTCGCGCTGTCCTACCTCGCCGGCGGGGCGATCGTCCGGGTCCGGTTCACGACGGCGGGTGACGCCACCGTCCTCGACCCGCTCGTGGGGGCGGTCGATGCCGAGCTCGGGGACGCCGTGTGGGGCCACGACGACCAGACGCTCGACGGGGTGGTGCACGACCTGCTGGCCGCGGCCGGCCACACGGTCGCGGTGGCGGAGTCGCTCACCGGCGGCCTGCTCGGCGCCCAGCTGTCGGCTCGGCCGGGCTCGTCGGCGACGTTCCGCGGGAGCGCGGTGGTCTACGCCACCGACCTCAAGGAGTCGATGGGGGGCGTCCCTGCGGCGGTCCTCGCTACCCATGGAGCGGTGTCGGCACCGACCGCCCGGGCGCTCGCCGAGGGTGCGCGCACCCGCCTCGGCGCCGACTGGGGCGTGGGCGTGACGGGCGTCGCCGGTCCGAGTGAGCAGGAGGGCCAGCCGGTCGGGACGGTCCACGTCGCCGTCAGCGGCCCTGGCGTGGAGGTGGCACGCGCCCTACGGCTGCCGGGCGACCGGGACCGGGTGCGCCTGCTCGCGGTGACGAGCGCCCTCGACCTGCTCCGACGCGCGCTCGGCGCCCCCACCGATCCTGTGCCCGGTGCTGCCGCGGACCCGCGAGGCAGGTAGCGTGCTGAGGTACTGGTTCCCCGATCTGCGGAGGTGAGCGACGTGGTGGTGCTGCGCACCCTGCTGGGCGACGCCCTCCGCGAGACGCGACTTCGCCAGCACCGGACACTGCGCGAGGTCTCGAGCGTGGCGCGGGTCAGCCTCGGCTACCTCTCCGAGGTCGAGCGTGGGCAGAAGGAAGCGTCCTCCGAGCTGCTGGCCAGCATCTGCCGTGCCCTCGGCGTGCGCCTGTCTGACGTGCTGCGCGACGTCAGCGAAGAGCTGTCCGTCGTCGAGCCGCACCCCCTGCCCGTGCGCGAGACCGTCCCGGCACCCCTGGGCGGCACGTCGGGATCGTCGGTCACGCAGACGGTGACCGACACCGTGACCGACGTCGCGGCCTGACCTGCCTGTCGTGACGGACGCGGACGTCAGGGAGCCGTCGGCCCCCTCGCCGGTGGGCGCCTCCGATGCCCCCGTGCGCGAGCCCGGGACGCGGGCCCGGTCGGGCAACAGCATGGGCCGCACCCGGGCTGCGTTGCTCGCGGCGACGACCGACTGCGTGGCGCGGTACGGCATCCGCAAGACGACGATGGTCGACGTCGCGTCGCGCAGCAAGGTCGCGAAGGCCACGCTCTACAACCACTTCCGCACCAAGGACGACGTGCTCGCCGCTGTCGTCGAGCAGCACGTCGCGGACCTCGTCGGCGCCTGCGTCACGACCGCCAGCAGCTCTGGTCTGCTCGAGGCCCTGCAGCTGGTCGCCGAGCGCATCGGGGGCAGTGCGGCCCTGCGGCGCGCCGCCGAGGGGGAGCAGGCCCTGCTGGCGCCGCTGCTTACCCCGGGGCCGGCTCGTGGGTGGCAGGTAGCCCGCGAGGGCACAGCCGCGGTGCTCACCGCCGGACGCGCCACCGCCGGTCCGGCGCAGGTCGAGCTGGTGCTCCGCTGGGCGGCCAGCCAGGTGCTGTGGCCGCTCACCGCCGAGCAGGCGCGCAGCAGTGCGCAGGTGCTGGCCGCGGCCCTGTCGGGCGGTGGCGCAGGTGCTGCTGCGGCGTCGTCGGCGAGAGAGTCGGCGGGGGAGTCGGCGGGGGAGTCGGCGGGGGAGTCGGCTGGGGAATCGGTGGCGCCCGCCGGTGCACCGGTGCCCACCGCGACGGCACCGACCGCCGGACTGGGCTGGCCGTCCTGACCTGACCGGTGGGTCGGCACAGGACGAGCTCAGCGCAGCACGAACAGGGTGGCGCTCTGCTGCGAGCCCCCGCCGGTGGGTCCGCCGCCCGGCAGGTAGAGCGCTCCGCCGACGACCGCCGCCCCGATGCCCTGCCGTCCCAGCGGCAGGTCCGGCAGCCGGCTCCAGCGCCCCGTTCGAGGGTCGAAGGCGTCGACCTCCCTTGTCACGGTGCTCTCACCGTGCGCTTCACCGCCGACCACGACGAACCTGCCGTCGTACGCCGCTCCTGCGACGGACGAGCGGGCCAGGGGGAGCGGCGGCAGGGTGCGCCAGGTGTTCGTCGACGGGTCGTACGCTGCTCCCGTCGCCAGGTCGCCCGGTCGTCCGGCCGCCACGTAGAGCAGGCCACCGACCACCGCCCCGGCCGCGTGGTCGCGGGGAGTGGGGATCGGCGCGGCGGTCGTCCAACGGTTCGTCGCCGGGTCGTAGACGTCGTGCTCACCGGTGTCGCGCCCGGCGCTGCGACCGCCGACGTAGTGCAGCCGTCCCGCCAGCGCGACAGCGGCGCCGGCCCCCCGGGGGTCAGGCAGGGGCGCGCGCGCGGTCCACCGGTCGGTGCGGGGGTCGTAGGCGTAGACGCCGCGGGTGCCGCCCGGCCTCCCGCCGTACCCGCCGACGGCGTAGACGAGCCCGCCCAGGCCGACCGCGCCGACGTGGTCGAGCGAGGCAGGCAGCGGTGCTGCGGTGTGCCAGCGGCCGGTCGTCGTGTCGAGCACCAGGTGGGTCGTGGAGCCGGGGTGCCCGTCGACGTAGCCGCCCAGGACGTGCACCTGCGAGCCCAGGGCCGTGACCCCCACCTCGCTCACGGCGAGGGGCAGCGCGTTTCCGGTCACCCAGGAGGGAGCGGGGGTCGCGCGGGGCGCCGCGAGGGTCGGCCGAGGGGCCGCAGCCGTCGGGAGCGGTAAGGGCGTGGAGGCCCGTGGGGGCGGCGCCGCCGAGGTCCCGCTGCTGCACGCTGCGGCCAGCACCGGGACGAGCAGCAGGAAGGCGCTTGCGGCTCTCACCGCAGGACACCGGTGTGGCCGAGGGAGTAGCGGCCGGGCTGCGGCCACACGCACAGGCCGTGCGGCTGGCCCCCGACCTTGATCCGCGCGAGCAGGTGCCCGTCCGCGGTCGAGATCGCGTAGACCTCTCGCGTGTACCGCCCCGACAGCCAGAGCACCTTGCCGTCGGCGGACACCCCGCCCATGTCCGGCGAGCTGTTGGGGATCCGCCAGACGTCCGTGACCTGTCGGGTGGCGAACGACAGCACCGACACCGACGCGCCCTTGCGGTTGGTGATGTAGAGCGAGCGCGAGTCCCGGCTGACGTAGAGCCCGTGGGCACCGAGGCCGGTCGGCAGGAAGGACAGCACCCTCAGGGTGCGGGCGTCGAGGAGGAAGACGCCGTTGCTGTTCTCGTCGGCGACGTAGAACACCCGCCCGTCGGGGCTGATCTTCACGTCCTGCGGCTTGGGGCGCTGCGCGCTCGGTCGAGGCAGCGTGATCGTGCGGACGACGGTCTGGTGGACCATGTCGACCCACAGCATCTGCCCGCTGAACTCGCACGAGAACAGCGCGTGCGTCCCGTCGGGGCTGAAGTCCGCGTGGTCGACACCCGAGCACGGCACGTGCAGGGAGTGCTGCAGCGCCATCGTGTGCGGGTCGCGGAAGTCCAGCCGGTGCAGGCGCTCGGCCACGACGACCGCGTGCGCGCCGTCGGCGGTGAAGTAGAGGTTGTACGGGTCGTCGACCGGCACCGGCGCGCCGAACTCGCCGGTGCGCGGGTTGATCGGCGTGAGGCTGTTGCCCATGTCGTTGTCGACCCAGAGCGTCGTCAGGTCGTACGACGGCGTCACGTGCTGAGGCAGCCGCCCCACCTTCTCGACAGCGATCACCTTGTACGTCGCGGGGTCGATGACGTGCACTGTCGCGTCGTCGTCGTCGGGGACGTAGATCAGCGGGCGGGCGTGCGTGGCCTCCGCCGAGAGCAGGCCGGGCCGGTCGGCGGCGTAGAGGTCGTGCACGTCGGGCAGGGGCGGGATGGTGGCTGCCGCCGCCGAGCGGCCCGCGGCCGTCGTACGCGCTGCCGGGGTGGCCACGGCGGTGGGCGTCCGCGGGGGGCTCGGGCGCGGGGAGGCCGAGGGCGTCGGCCCGCCGCAGCCGGCGAGCAAAGAGCTGCTCAGGACGACGGCGAGCACGAGGGCGGGGGTCAGTCGTGGGGGGCGGTGCACCCGGACAGTGTGGTCGCGGTAGATGAGGACCAGATGAGTGCGAATGCGCCGGACGTCATGACAGGGGTGATGACAGGATGGGCGCACACGTTCCAGACCAGGACACCCACGAGGAGCTCACGTTGGCCGCGAACCCGTTCGTCAAGCTCTGGAAGTACATGATGGCGGCCTTCGGCGCCAAGATCGACGAGAAGGCGGACCCGAAGGTCCAGATCCAGCAGGCGATCACCGAGGCGCAGGGCCAGCACCAGGCCCTGACCCAGCAGGCCGCGGCGGTCATCGGCAACCAGCGGCAGCTGGAGATGAAGCTGGCGCGGCAGATGGGCGAGGTCGAGAAGCTGCAGGGCAGCGCCCGTCAGGCGCTGGTGCTGGCCGAGCAGGTCCGGGCCACCGACCCGGCCAAGGCCGCGGACTACGAGTCGACGGCGCTGCAGTTCAGCAACCAGCTGGTCAGCGCGGAGAAGTCGATGGAGGACCTCAAGACGCTGCACGACGCCGCGCTCCAGGCCGCTGAGCAGGCGAAGAAGGCCGTCGAGACCAACGCGAGCATCGTGCAGAAGAAGCTCGCCGAGCGCACCCAGCTGCTCAGCCAGCTCGAGCAGGCCAAGATGCAGGAGCAGGTCACCAAGAGCCTGCAGTCGATGTCCGAGCTGTCCGCGTCCGGCAACGTCCCCTCCCTGGACGAGGTGCGCGACAAGATCGAGGCGCGCTACGCGAAGGCGCTCGGCGGGGCGGAGCTGGCGAGCAACAGCGTCGAGGGCCGGATGCTCGAGGTGGAGAAGTCCACGATGGACGTCGCGGGCCAGGCCCGCCTGGACCAGATCCGCGCGTCGATGAGCGGACAGCTGCCCGCTGCGGCGCCGGCGCCCTCCACCCCGATCGCAGGCGCGACCCCGGAGGCCGACGCCGCGGGACAGCAGGAGGGCTCGACCACCAGCTGACCGCCCAGGTGGTGGTCGCTCTGTGCCGCTGTCACGTCACCGTCCGTGTCAGCGGGTCACAGCAAGGTCACAACCCCGACCTGTCGTGATTTGTCATGATCCTCAGGGCAGGAGGCGCGTCCTTCGCGTCGAAGGCCCTGGTTGAACGCTTGACCCTGTTGTGCTGCCCCTTCCATGGAGGTCCCCCCTGTGACGCGTCGACGCGCCACCCTCGCTGTCACCGCTGGTGTGGCGCTGACCGGTCTGCTGGCCGGTCTGCCCACGTCCCAGGCGGCGACGGCCCCCTCAGCCCACCTGTCCCGTGCGCTCCAGGGCGGTGACTCCGGCGACTTCCCTGGCGCGGAGGTGCCGGTCGGGGACGCCGACCGCCGCGGCGCTGCGCTCGCGCCGCTGGCCAGCGCCCGCGCCGAGCTCACCCGTCTGGGGGGTGCCGTCGCGGACGGCGGTGACCTGCAGGTCTCCTGGACGCAGTACGGCACACCGCTGACCCTCACCCGCGAGGGCGCGTTCCTCGCGACCGGCTTCCGCGGCACGCCTGTGCAGATGGCCAAGGCGTTCCTCGTCCAGCACCAGGGGCTGTTCGGCCTCTCGACCGACGTGCTGAACGGCCTCGAGGTCGTGCACGCCGACCCGCTGTCGGACTCCACCACCGCGTACGTCGTCCTGCTGCGCCAGAGCCTGAACGGCTTGAAGCTCGCGGAGGACGGTCAGGTCGCGGTCGGTCTCGACACCAGCGGCAACATCGCCTACGTCACGTCGTCGATCGTTCCCACCTCGGTCCTCGGGACGCTCGCCTCCACCACGCCGAAGCTGTCCGCCAAGCAGGCGTTCCTGAACGCCGCCAAGGACGCCGGGGTCACCGGCCTCGGGCTGGGCGACCTGTCGCTCGGCAAGCTCGACGGCGCGGGTTTCCAGACCATGACGGCCAAGGGCCTGCACCAGCTGCAGCGCACCCGCCTGCGGGTGCTGCCGACCACCAGCAAGGGCGCGCGGCTGGTCTACGAGACCAACGTGACCGACGTGTTCGGGGGCCGGGCGCTCGCCGCGATCGGCTTCGTCGACGCGATCACCGGTGACGTCCTGCTGCGCCGCGACGCTGTCGACACCTTCGCCCAGGGCACCACGTCGTCGCCGTCGATGCGGTCGATCAGCACCCAGGCTGCCCCGACGGCCGCGGCGGCCGCGGGTACGCCGGGCTTCTTCACCGGCACCTACGAGGCCAAGAAGTGCTCGGCTGCGATCGCCCTGACCGGCGTCGCTGCGGGCGACATCACGCTGGCCATCAGCGCGGCGGCGGCGAACCCGAACAACGACATCACCATCAAGGTGCTGCGCAACGGTCGGGAGATCAGCACGATCGACACCCTCGGCACGCCCGAGGCCGGCACCGTCCCGTTCAGCCCGCCGATCACCGCAGCCGACAAGGTCACCGCGCAGATCTGCCCGTTCGCCACCAGCGACACCGCGCCGTTCGACTTCGCCGGCAACTACCTGTCGACCGACCAGGAGACGCCGACCGCGGCCCTTCCGGGTCCCCTGACCGACGGCACCCAGACCGGTCCGTCGATCTTCCACGTGTTCGGCTCCAACCCGACCGTCCCCCTGACGATCGCCAAGGCCGCCGACACCCGCTACCCCGCGTGCTCGGGCAAGAAGGGTGACCCCAACCTGCTGGGCAAGGACGTGTCGAAGTGCGACTACGTCTACACCGACGGCACCCCGCTGCCCTACGACAGTGACCCGCTGCTCGGACTGCCCACCTTCACCACCATCGGCAACAACGCCGTCACGAGCGACGCACGCGCGTCCTCCTCGCTGACCCCCGGCGGTCCGTTCCTGCCGCCCGTCTCCCCGACGCGCGAGTACCAGCCGGCCTGGGCCGACTCCTGGCACACGGCGAACTGCAACCCGAGCAGCCTGCTCGGCCCGGACCAGTCCGACATCCAGACCGCGATCGTCAACCTGTTCACCGGTCACAACCGCACGCACGACTTCGCCTACCGACTCGGTCTCACCGAGACGCGCGGTGCCCTGCAGACCTCCAACTTCGGCAAGGGCGGCGCCGAGCTCGACCCCGAGCTGGGCAACGCGCAGAACGCCGCGCTGTCGCAGGAGGCCTTCTCCGCGGCCAACGGTGCCCCCGGCCCGGCCGGTGGACAGGTGCCGCTGACCGGTCGCAACAACGCCAACCAGATCACCCTGCAGGACGGCGTGCCGGGCATCACCAACCAGTACCTCTTCCAGCCCGTCCCGACCTTCCACGGCCCGTGCGCCGACGGTGACCTCGACTCGGGCATCTTCCTGCACGAGTACACCCACGCCATCAGCAACCGCCTCATCGCCGGTCCCGACGTCGGCCTGTCCGGCCAGCAGGGCGGCTCGATGGGCGAGAGCTGGAGCGACCTGGTCGCCGTCGAGTACCTCAACGCGTTCGGCCTCGCCGGCGGCGGCGGCGAGAGCAAGACGGCCCTGGGTGCCTACGCCACGGGCAACGTGTTCAAGGGCATCCGCGACTACAACGCCGACCCGAAGAACAACCCGCTGAACTACAGCGACTTCGGCTTCGACAGCACCGGCCCCGAGGTGCACGCCGACGGGGAGATCTGGAACGCCATCCAGATGACGGTCCGCCAGGCGCTGATCACCAAGTACGACAAGCAGTACCCCTACACCGACAAGGTGCTCCAGAAGGCCTGCGCGGTCGGGCGTACCGCGGCCGGAGCGCCCGGTCCGGCGTGGAACAAGTGCCCGGGCAACCGGCGCTACGTCACCTACCTGTTCGACGCGATGATCGGTCAGGCCAACGGCTCGCCGTCCATGGTCGACATGAAGAACGTCGAGCTCGCCTCGGTGCTGCTGCGCGACAAGGCCGATTACGTCACGGTCGCCGACGCGTTCGCCAGCCGCGGCCTCGGCAAGGGCTCGATCTCCCGGTCGAGCGCCGACACCGACCCGACGCCGAGCTTCGAGTCGCCGCAGGCGGCCGACAACGCGACGGTCACCTTCAAGCTCGTCGACGGCAGCACGAACAAGCCGGTCAAGGGCTCGGTGTTCGTGGGCATGTACCACGCGCGCTGCACGGCGATCGCCACGACGCTCGGTGGGGACGAGGTCGGCCCGACGGCCAAGCTGGTCAAGGGCACCTACACGTTCACCGTCCAGGCGACCGGCTACGGCATCCAGCGCTTCACCGCGACGTACGTGCCGGGCGCCAAGGTGCAGACCTTCCGCCTCGCGCAGAACCTCGCGTCGGCGGCCTACCGCACGAACGTCACGGGCAACGACGGCGCGCTGCGACTGGGCAACGTCATCGACGACTCCGAGGCCACCAACGGCGCGTTCGACGGCCAGCCGGTCGCCGGGCGCGAGGTGACGGTGACGTTCGCGACGCCGAAGCAGACCTTCGACCGTGTCGGCGTCAGCGCCCTGCACCACCCGCCGGCGACCCTGCCGGAGGGGGGCACGGAGATCGAGGGCCGCTTCCTGGGCCTGCGGGCGTTCGACCTGCAGATCAGCAAGGACAAGGGTGCGACCTTCACGACGATCTACCGCAGCCCGGACGACTTCTTCCCGAGCGTGCGTCCGCGCCCCGTCGCGCCGGACCTGATCCAGCGTGAGGTGAAGCTGCCCAAGCCGGTCACAGCCGACGCGGTGCGCCTGGTGATCCGCTCCAGCGCGTGCACGGGGCAGAAGCAGTTCAGCACCGAGGAGGAGTCCGACCCGATTCAGCCGTCGGCCTGCACCAGCATCAGCAACTACAACACGCAGGTCACGGTCACCGAGATCGAGGTCTTCAAGGCCCTTGCTGCGGCTCCGGCCAAGCCGGTCGTCGTCCCGGCAAAGCCGACCAAGCCGGTCGTCACCCCGGGGCGTCTGCCCGCCACGGGCACCGACCCGGCCCTCCCGCTGGGTGCGCTCGTGCTGCTCGGCGCGGCCGGTGTCGCCTTCGCCTACCGGCGTCGCGTCACCAGCTAGTCCCGGGTCAGCTCGTACGGCGCAGGCCGCTCACCCGCAAGGGTGGGCGGCCTCCGTCGTGAGACGGCAGTCATGGCGGGCGGCGGTGACCTGACGTCGTGGGGGAACGCGTACCTGCCGGTGCGCTGGGGCAGACTCAGGGCATGACCGAGCCCGCGCCGACCTCGAAGCCCACCGCCCCCTCGTCCGACCCCACCGCGGGCGAGCCGGTCGGTTCTCCGAAGGACAAGCGACGCGACCCGATCGCCGACGTCCGCCACACCCGCGTCAGTGCGCTGTGGATCGGGGTCATCGCGTCCGCGTTGGTGCTCGTCGCCCTGCTGGTGTTCATCCTGCAGAACTCCCAGAGCGTGACCGTGTCGTTCTTCGGCTTCGACGCGAGCATGCCGCTCGCGGTGGCCCTGCTGCTGTCCGCCGTGGCCGGGGTGCTGCTCGTGGCGATTCCTGGCGCTGCCCGGATCACGCAGTTGCGGCGCGCGGTCCGGAAACACCGCTGACGGTGTGCGTTACCGGGCGCGGGCGAGGACCGTCAGCCAGGTGCGCTTGGCCTCCCGGACCTCCGCGTGCTCGACAGTGAACCCTGCCCGTGCCAGCCGCTGGAGAAGGTCGGCCTTGTCATGGTGGACGAACCAGCGCGACAGCGGCTGCGCGACCGGAAGCGGCGTCGCGTAGGGGACGAGCTCCCACCCCTGTGCTCCGCCGAGCGACGTCGACAGTCCCAGCACCCCTCCAGGTTGCACGAGGCCGTGCCAGCCCACGAGAGTCGCGTCGACGTCGTCCCTCGGCACGTGCAACAGGGAGGCGCTGCTCCACAGCCCCCCGAACGCCCCCGGGGCCAGCGGCAGGAGACGGAGGTCGCCCTGGACGACGGGCACACCGCGGCGCGCGGCCAGAGCCAGCATGGCAGTCGACAGGTCCACGCCCACGACGGTGAGCCCGGCCGCGCGGAGTGCCTGCGCGTGCTGGCCCGGTCCGCAGCCGAGGTCGGCGACGAGACCGGTCACCTGAGCGGCGAACGCGTCCCGGAACGCCCGGAGCTCAGGGGCGGTGTCCCGCGTCTGGACCTCGTAGTCCGCGGCGATCTGCTGGTAGCTCAACCGGGTGAGCTCCACCGGATCGGTCATGCGCGCAACCGCAGGCCGCGCGGCGTCGGGTGGAAGCCCGCTGCTTCCAGGGCCTCGCCGAGGGCGCTCGCCAGCGCCGGGGCGCCGTCGGCCTTCTCGACGGTGAGCTTGCCCAGCGCCCCGTCGCGCACGGCGAGGGCGAGGGCATCGGCGGCCGGGCCCACGCACGCCTGGTCGTCGGTGAACGACAGCAGCGTCTTGCCGCCCCGCTCCACGTAGAGCACCAGCCGTCCGTCGACCAGCACGACCAGCGCTCCCGCCTTGCGACCAGGCTTGTGCCCGTCGGTCCGTGGCCACTCCAGCGCGCCCCCGAACGGGTTGGCCGGGTCGGTCGCCGCGAGCACCACCGCGCGGGCCTCGTCGCGGCGACGACGTTGGTCACCGAAGCGGGCGTCCCACCCGCCGGGTACGGGCGTGGTCCAGAGCGGCTCGTCCTCGCGCGGCTTCGACAGCGCGCGCATCCGGTCGACGGCGCCGGGCACGGCGAACTGCGCCGCCCCCAAGCCCTCGACGAAGTACCCCCGTCGTACGCGCCCGGACTCCTCGAAGGCCTTGAGCACGGCGTAGACCGCGGAGAAGCCGCCAGGGGCGCGCTCGGCGACCACGGCGCCGCGGGTGACCACGCCGTGCCGGTCCAGCAGCGCCTCGGCGAGGGCGTGGGTGCGCCGGGTCGGGTCGGTGTCACGGTCGGGCAGCAGCGACCACCGGCCCACCAGTTGGGGCGGTGCAGCGCGGCTCGGCAGGGCGGGACGACCGGGACGGGTCCGGGTGCGGACGGGGGCGCGCCGGGTGCTGTGCGAGGTCCGGCCGGTGCCGAGCAGGGCCCGCAGCGGGGCGAGGGTGTCGTTGGTGAGCAGACCGGCCCACACCAGGTCCCACATGACCTGTTGGAGAGCGGCGTCGTCGGTGCTCGCGACCCGGTCGGCCAGGCCCCGGAAGAACAGCGCCTGGCCGCCCTCGAGCGCGGCGAGCACCTGCTCGTGCAGGACGCCCTCCACCGGGGCGGCCGCGGGCAGCAGCAGGTCCGCGCTGTCCGCGAGCTGCAGCGACACCCACCCGTCGTTGCCGGGCAGTGATCCGGCGCCGGACCAGAGGACCTCGCCCGTGGCGGTGAGCTCGTCGAGCAGGGACGGGGCATAGCCCGCGACCCGTGAGGGCAGCACGAGGGTCTCCAGCGCCGAGGCCGGGACGAGCGCTCCCTGCAGCTGCTCCACGGCGCGCAGCAGCCCGTCCACCCCGCGCCCACCGCCCACGCCGAGCCCCTGCCAGGAGGGCAGGAAGCGGGCCAGCACCTCGGGGGCGACCGGCTCGACCTCCTTGCGCAGCTTGGCCAGCGACCGCCTGCGCAGCGACCGGAGCACCTCCGCGTCGCACCACTCCAGGCCGCTGCCTCCCGGCCGGAACTCCCCGTGCACCACCCGGCCGGTGGCGCCCAGCCGAGCCAGCGCTCCGTCGATGACGGCCACGCCGAGCCCGAAGCGCGCGGCCGCCTGCCCCGCGACGAACGGCCCGTGCGTCCGGGCGAACCGCGACACCAGGTCACCGATCGGGTCGCGCACCGGCTCGAGGAACGCCTCCGGGATGCCGACCGGCAGGGCCACGCCGAGGGCGTCCTGCAGCCGTCCGGCATCCTCGATCGCGGCCCAGCGCTCCTCGCCGGCGATGCGCACCCGGATGGCCCGGCGCTGCTCCTCCAGCGCCACCAACCACTCCGCCTGACCGCCGCGCGCGAGCACCTCCTCGGTGGTCAGGTCGCCCAGCACCCGCAGCAGGTCGGCGACGCCCTCGGCATCGCGGACGGCGCGCTCCGGCGTGAGGCGCTGGACCTCCGCCTCCACCTCGGTGAGCGCGTCGCCGTCGATGAGCTCCCGGAGCTCCGCCTGCCCGAGCAGCTCGGCGAGCAGTGCGGAGTCCAGCGACAGCGCCTGCGCCCGGCGCTCGGCCAGGGGGGAGTCGCCCTCGTACATGAACGCGCCGATGTAGCCGAACAGCAACGACCGGGCGAACGGCGACGGCTGCTGGGTCTCGACCTCCACGACGCGGATCTGCCGGTTCTCGACGTCCCGCATCAGCGCGACGAGCCCCGGGACGTCGAACACGTCCTGCAGCACCTCGCGCATCGTCTCCAGGACGATGGGGAAGCTGCCGTACTCCGCGGCCACCCCGAGCAGCTGTGCCGAGCGCTGCCGCTGCTGCCACAGGGGCGTACGGCGCGTGGGGTTGCGCCGGGGGAGCAGCAACGCGCGCGCCGCGCACTCCCGGAACCGGCTGGCGAACAGCGCCGAGCCGCCGACCTCGGCCTGCACCAGCGGTTCGACCTCGTCGGGGGCGAACACCGCCGCGGCTCCGTCAGGCGCCGACTCGGTCTCCGGCAGGCGCACGACGATGCCGTCGTCGGCATGCATCGACTGCACGTCGACGCCGTACGTCTCGCGGAGCCGGGCGGTGAGTGCCAGGGCCCAGGGCTGGTTGACCTGAGCGCCGAACGGCGAGTGGATCGCCAGGCGCCAGTCGCCGAGCTCGTCCCGGAACCGCTCGACGAGGATCGTCCGGTCGTCGGGCAGCACCCCGGTCGCCTCGCGCTGCTCGGCGAGGTAGGCCAGCAGGTTGGTCGACGCCGACGCGTCCAGGCCGGCGGCGGTCAACCGGGTCAGCGGCTCGGGGTCGGCCGACACCTCCCGCAGGAACGCACCCAGGGCCCGGCCGAGCTCGACCGGGCGGCCGGGGGCGTCGCCGTGCCAGTACGGCATCCGCCCGGGCTGCCCGGGGGCGGGGGTGACGAGCACCTGGTCGTGGCTGATGTCCTCGATCCGCCAGGCTGACGACCCGAGCAGGAACACGTCGCCGACGCGGGACTCGTAGACCATCTCCTCGTCGAGCTCACCGACGCGGGACTTCTTCTCCCCGACCAGGAACACGCCGAACATCCCGCGGTCGGGGATGGTGCCGCCGGAGGTCACGGCCAGGCGCTGTGCCCCCGGGCGCCCGGTCAGCACGCCGGTGACGCGGTCCCAGGTGATCCGCGGCCGGAGCTCGGCGAACTCATCCGACGGGTAGCGCCCGGACAGCATGTCCAGGACCGACTCCAGCGCGCTCTGCGGCAGCCCGGCGAACGGCGCGGCGCGGCGCACGACGCCGGCGAGGTCGTCGACGGTCCACGCGTCGAGGGCGCACATCGCGACGACCTGCTGGGCGAGTACGTCGAGGGGGTTGCGCGGGTAGGTCATCGACTCGATCGCGCCGCTGGCCATGCTCTCCGCGACGACGGCGCACTGCACCAGGTCGCCGCGGTACTTCGGGAGCACGACGCCGCGCGAGACGGCGCCGACCTGGTGCCCCGCGCGCCCGACCCGCTGCAGGCCGCTCGCGACGGACGGTGGCGACTCCACCTGGATCACCAGGTCGACCGCGCCCATGTCGATGCCGAGCTCCAAGGAGCTGGTGGCGACGACCGCAGGCAGCCGCCCGGCCTTGAGCGCCTCCTCGATCTCCGAGCGCTGCTCGCGCGACACCGACCCGTGGTGGGCGCGGGCGATCTCGACGGCGCCCTCCCCGCCGTTGCCGACGCCGTTGCCCCACGGCGCCGGGCGCCCGACGCCACCCTGACCGGGGTGCTGCGCGGGGTAGCTCTCGGCCCCGGGCAGAGGACCGGTCGCCCGCTCGGTGGCGATCTCGTTCAGGCGGCTGGTGAGCCGTTCCGCCGTACGCCGGGAGTTGCAGAACACGATCGTCGAGCGGTGCTGCTCGACGAGGTCGACGATGCGCTCCTCGACGGCGGGCCAGATCGAAGCGGTCCGCTCACCGGCACCGACCTGCTGGTCACCGAGCGCGCCCATGTCCTCGACCGGCACCTCGACGCGGATCTCGATGGTCTTGCTCGCCGGCGGCTGGACGACCGTGACCTCGCGCGCCCCCCCGAGGAAGCGCGCGACCTCCTCGATCGGTCGCACGGTCGCGGACAGGCCGATGCGCTGCGCCGGCGTGTCGAGCAGCGCGTCGAGGCGCTCGAGGGTGACGGCGAGGTGGGCCCCGCGCTTGGTGCTCGCGACGGCGTGCACCTCGTCGATGATCACCGTCTCCACTCCCCGCAGGGACTCGCGCGCGGCACTGGTGACGACGAGGAACAACGACTCCGGGGTGGTGATGAAGATGTCGGGTGGGGTGCGGGCGAAGGCACGTCGCTCGTCGGCGGGGGTGTCACCGGAGCGGGTGGCGACGCGGAGGTCCGGCTCGGGGAGACCCAGGCGCTGGGCCGCCTGGCGGATACCGGTGAGCGGCGCACGCAGGTTGCGCTCGACGTCCACCGCCAGGGCCTTGAGCGGGCTGACGTAGAGGACGCGGCAGCGGTGCCTCGGGTCCTCCGGCGGGGGCGTCGAGGCGAGCCGGTCCAACGACCACAGGAACGCGGACAGGGTCTTGCCGGAGCCGGTGGGCGCGACGACGAGGGTGTCGAGGCCCTGGCTGATCGCGTCCCACGCTCCCTCCTGCGCGGCGGTCGGGCCGGCGAACGCACCCGTGAACCACGCGCGGGTGGCGGGGGAGAAGCGGTTCAGCGTCATGGCCTGTCCATCCTGGCAGCCAGGTCTGACTCCGGCACCTGCACACCAGGTGCGACCATGGCGACATGAAACGTGTTCTCGTCGCCGCCGGTGCCGCGGTGTCCCTGTTCGCGCTGGCGGCCGGCCCCGCCACGGCTGCGTTGTCCGCCCCGGACCCGGAGAGCTACACCGCGAACGGGCAGGTGCTCAACATCCTGCCGCCGGGCAGCAACGGCAACGTCGACGCGCAGGCGCTCGTCACCCTCGGCGTCACCAACCTGCCGAGCTCGCTGGCGAACGGGCAGCCGCCCTCGACGACCGCGACGCCCACGACCCCGGCGCACTTCGCCGACCAGCTCGAGATGTACGACGCCCTCAACAAGGCCACGCCCAGCGCCCTCAAGGAGGGCGACCTCACGGCGTACTACAAGAACGCGCGCCTGGGGATCGCCGATGCCGACGTCGTCAGCACCGAGACGCCCCGCGCGGGTGTCACGATCAAGCGCGACCGGTTCGGCGTGCCGCACATCAAGGGCGTCACGGACGCGGACGTCGCCTTCGGTGCGGGCTACGCCAACATCGAGGACCGGATGTTCCTCACCGACATCCTGCGGCACACCGGCGCGGCGCGGTTGGCAGAGTTCCTCGGCCCGACGCCCGGCAACATCGCGATGGACGCGTCCCAGCTGCGCATCGCCGCGTACACCCCCGAGCAGGCGCAGGCGCAGATCGAGTCCGTCGTGAAGCGCTACCCGGTCGAGGGCGCGAAGCTGCTGGTGCAGCTCGACGCGATGATCGCCGGGATGAACGCCGCGCAGAGCGCGCTGTGCCCGGTCTCGGTGCCCGTGGTCGTCCTGCCGGGGACCCTGGGCCTGGGCTTCGGTCAGCACTGCCCGGTGGAGTACGCCGCGCTGCAGAAGCCGCCGACGCCGTACACCCGCGCCGACATCATCTACATCGCCTCGCTGGTCGGCGGCATCTTCGGCAAGGGCGGCGGCGGCGAGGCCAACAACGCCCACTGGCTGCAGCAGCTCACCGCGAAGTTCGGCGCCGCCGAGGGCACCCGGATCTTCAACGACCTGCGCGAGAAGAACGACCCCGAGGCGCCGGTCAGCTCTCCGGTCGCCCAGCCGTACGGCGAGAAGGGGCTGGTCGTCCGGCCCGGCAACGCGCTGCCCGACCTGAACCCCACCGCCACGGCGCCGGGGACCGGCTCGGACGCCGGCGGCTCGACGCTTCCCATCCCCCTGCCGGTCGCCGAGCCGAGTGTCGACGGGCCGTTCGGGAAGATCGCGCTGAACCTGCAGAGCCACGGGATGAGCAACGCGCTGCTGGTGGACGCCAAGCACTCCGCGGACGGGCACCCGACCGTCGTGTTCGGACCGCAGACCGGCTACTACACCCCGCAGCTGCTCGTCGAGCAGGACCTCGACGGCCCGACCATCAAGGCGCGCGGGGTGTCGTTCGCCGGCACCAACCTCGTCGTCGAGCTCGGGCACGGCGTCGACTACGCGTGGTCCGCGACCAGTGCGTCGTCCGACATCGTCGACACCGTCGTCGAGCGGCTGTGCACCACCGACGGCAGCGCCGCGACCGTCAACAGCACCTCGTACCTGGTGGGCAGTACCTGCACCGCGATGGAGGCCTACACGCACACCGAGACGGGCTACCCCGGCGCGGCGGCCCAGGTCCCGCCCGCGACGATCAACCTGCGGGTGCTCAAGACCCGCCACGGCATCGTGCAGGGACGCACCACGGTCGGCGGCAAGCCCGTCGCGATCGTCACGCAGCGGACCACCTACGGCCACGAGGTCGACAGCGCCGTCGGCTTCGCGCGGCTGCAGAACCCTGGCTACGTGAAGGACGCGGCGAGCTTCCAGAAGGCCGCGGACGGGATCGACTACACCTTCAACTGGTTCTACACCGACGACAAGGACATCTCCTACTACGGCTCCGCGCTGCTGCCCAAGCGCGCGCCCGGGTGGGACTGGGACCTCCCGCGCTGGGGTGACACGAGGTACGACGACCGCGGCACGCTGCCCTTCAGCAGCCACCCGCGTGTGACGAACCCGAGCACCGGCTACCTGGTGTCGTGGAACAACAAGCAGGCTCCTGGGTTCGCTGCCGCGGACAACCAGTGGGGCTACGGCGCGGTGTACCGGTCGCTCGCGTTGGAGGACCGCGTCAAGGCGCTCATCGCCGGGGGCCGCAAGACCACCCGCCCAGCCCTCGTCGGCGCGATGATCGACGGCGGGACGGTGGACATCCGTGGTGCCTACCTGCTCCCGCAGGCCCTTGCCGTCCTCGGGACACCGGCAGACCCGAACGATGCCGCCGCCGTCGCGGCACTTCGCGCGTGGGTCGCGGACGGGGCACACCGCGTCGACCGCGCCCGGACCGGCGCCTACGGTCACCAGCAGGCGATCGCGCTCCTCGACGCGTGGTGGGACCCCAAGGGATCTGGGCTGACCGGCAGCACCGCGTCGCTGCCGCGGGACGTACTGCGGCCGACGCTCGGTGACCTCGTCGACGTGCTGCCGCAAGGGCTCGACGACCACCCGCGGGCCGGCATCGGCTCGGCGTTCAACGGGATCGCGTGGTACGGCTACGTCAGCAAGGACCTGCGCCAGGTGCTCGGCCGGGCGGTCCAGGGCCGCTACAGCCGGACCTACTGCGTCGACCGCGCGGTCTGCAAGGCGCAGCTGACCGCGTCGCTGCACACCGCGACCGCCGCCCTGCTGGCGCAGCAGAACGTGACGACCGTCGGGGCGCTGACCTACGCGAAGTCTAAGGACTTCATCCGTTCGGTCACGGCCGGCGTCGTGGGCTCGCGTCCGATCGACTGGCAGAACCGGCCGACCTTCCAGCAGGCGGTCAAGCTGACCAGCCACCGTCCGCGGGCAGTGGCCGCGAAGCCGCCGGTGGTCGTGGCGCCCAAGCCCGCGCCCGGTCCGACCCTGCCGACCACGGGGCTCGCGACGACCCTGCCGCTGCTTGCCCTGGGAACACTGGCCGGCGCCCTCGTGCTCCGCCGCCGCCGTACGACCTGACCTCAGCGCCGCCACGTCCAGCGGACTCGGCACGTCTCCGGTGATCTACCTCCCGTGGTGCTCCCGCCCGGCGTGTCGGGCGCAGCGAGAGGTAGATCACCGGGGCCCGTGCCGGCGCGCGACCTGGAGAGCTCAGAACGGGTACGTCGACCAGGTGCTGCCGCCGTCCGTGGTCACGTGCACCGACCGGCCGTCGGAGCTCAGCCAGGTCCCGTTGGTCGCGGACGAGAACCGCACCGGCGTGGGAGCCACGATGCCGGAGGTGTCGGGTGCGGGAGCGGCTTGGTGCGCGACGTCGGTCCAGGTCGCGCCCCCGTCGGTCGTCCGCGAGAGCACCAGCGCGTCGGGTCGTCGCACCTGCGCGACATAGACCTGCGCACCTGGCGCGGCGATCGACTCGGGCCGGCCGTCGAGGGCTGCCAGTCCGCCGTACGTGCTGCCGCTGTCCGCGGAGACGCGTACCCCCGCCGGGCTCCCGGCCTGGCGGCCGACGCACAGCGCGACGGCGGTCCCGTTCGGGCCGAGCGCGAGGTCGAGGGTGTCGCTCTCCGCGTTCGGGTCGAACGGTGCGGGGCTGCACGGGTCGGTGTCGACCGACCACGTCTGACCTGCGTCTCTGCTGCGCAGTAGGGCGCTGCGCGCGTCCGACGAGCCGCCGCTGGTGTGGCCGTGGAAGGTGGCCGTGACGCGGGCGTCGCGGACAGCGAGCGAGGCCGACACCCACGAACCAATCGGCTGCGCGTACGTCGTCTTCCACACCAGGCTGCCGACGGCGCTGGTCTGCACCACGAAGCCACAGGCGGGTCCGCAGTCGGGCTCGGTCGTCTGGACCCGCACCGCCACGTCACCGCTGATCTCGAGCGCGACGACCTGCGACGTGGACGCCTGCGCCCAGGTGCGCCCGCTGTCCGTGGTGATCCACATCCCGTGCCCGTAGGCGTAGCCCACCCGCTCGTTGGCGAACCGCACGTGCTCCGGGCACAGCGCCCCCGCGCAGCTCGCCAGCCCCCGAGCGGTACGACGCGACCACGTCGCGCCCCCGTCGCTGGTGACCAGGAGGGCAGCGCAGCCGCCTCCCGGGCAGACCTCGTTGCCCAAGGCGTAGCCGCGGCTGCCCTGCAGGTCGACGTCGGTGACGGTGACCGGCGGGCCGGTCACGGGACCGTCGGTCGGTTGCTGCGCCGGTCGTGGTGCCGGTGCGCTGCGGTGCGGCACTCCGCCGGACAGCACCGTGGCGCCGAGAGCCACCCCGACGACGGTCAGCGCGGCCAGGCCGGCGGCCGCCCCCTGGGCCCGCTGGCGACGACGCCGGCGCATGCCGGCGTGCACTGCCGGCAGCGGGTCGACGGCTCCCGGCACCTGAGACCGGGTCCGCAGGACGCGCGCGAGCTGCTCCTCGAGCGGGTTGCTCTCTAGGTCCACAACGACTCCCGGTCTCCGAGCGACGCGCGCAGCGCCGCGATCCCCTTGCTGGCTTGGCTCTTCACGGTGCCGGGGGCGATGGCCAGCACGCGGGCTATCTCGGCCTCCGACAGGTCCTCGTAGTAGCGGAGGACCAGCACCGTGCGCTGTCGGCGGGGCAGCTGCCGGAGCACGTCCCACATCACGTCGTCGGTGGCCCGGTCCTCCTGCACCCGCTCCGGAGGCGCGTCGGTGAGCCGCTCGCGACGCAGCCGGCGCCAGGTGCTGATGTTGCGGTTCGCCATGACCCGGCGCACGTAGCCCTCCGGGTCGCCCTGCTGCTCGACCTTCGACCAGGCCAGGCCGGTGCGCTCGAGGGCGTCCTGCACCAGGTCTGCCCCGCGGTGCGGGTCGCCGGTGAGGACGGTGCCGTACCGGAGCAGGGCGTGGTGCCGCGCGCGCACGAACGCGTCGAACACCTCGCGCGTGGCCTGGTCCATGGGCACGCCCTCACCGGACCTCTCGTCAGGAACTCTCGTCGGGAACTCTCGTCGGGAACTCTCGTCGGAACTGTCCCAGGGACGCCTGACCGACCGGTCCGGTTGCCTCGTGCTGAGAAGATGCACCCATGGACCCCTGGTCGGCAGACGCGGTGCTCGCCGATGGCGGGACGGTGCACGTCCGGCCCATCACCCCCGATGACGCCGACGCCCTGCGCGCGATGCACAGCCGGCTGTCCCCGGACACCGTCTACATGCGGTTCTTCTCGATGATCCGGGTCCTGTCGGACAAGGAGGTCGCCCACCTCACCGAGGTCGACCAGGACCGTCGCATCGCCCTGGTGGCGCTGCTGCGCGACGAGCTCGTCGGGGTGGTCCGGTGCGACCGCCTCGCCGACACCAGCGCCGACACCAGCGCCGAGGTCACCGCCGAAGTCGCGGTCGTCGTCGAGGACGCGCACCAGGGTCGTGGCCTCGGACCGCTGCTGCTCGAGCACCTCGCGGCCGCGGCGTCCGAGCGGGGCATCGAACGGTTCGTCGCGAACGTGCTGCCCAGCAACCGCCGGATGCTGCAGGTCTTCCGCGCGGCGGGGTTCGAGATCCAGCGGCACATGGCTGACGGGTACGTCGAGCTGAGCTACCCGATCCAGCCCACCACCGCGTCGATGTCGGTCGTCCGCTCCCGCGAGCACCGCGCCGAGGCCCGCAGCGTCGCGCGCCTGCTCGCTCCCCGCTCGGTCGCCGTGCTCGGCGCGTCGCGGCAACCCGGGTCGGCGGGGCACGAGGTCCTGCGGGCGCTGCTCGAGCAGGGCTTCACCGGTCCGGTGCATGCGGTCAACCCCGCCGCGGACGAGGTGCTCGGCGTCCGGTGCGTGCCGGACATCTCCGACGTGGACGACGACGCCCTCGACCTCGTCGTGATCGCCGTACCCGCTGCGCAGGTCCTGTCCGCCGTCACCGCCTGCGCTGCCCAGGGCGTGCACGGGTTGGTGGTGGTGTCGGGCGGGTTCGCCGACAGGGGACCGGAGGGCGAGAAGATGCTCACCGAGCTCGTCCGGGCGGCCCGCGGCGCGGGCATGCGCCTGGTCGGCCCCAACACGATGGGCGTCGTCAACACCGACCCGCAGGTCCGGCTGCACGCGACGTTCGCCGCGGGCCGTGCGCTCCCTGGGCGGCTCGGGGTGTTCACGCAGAGCGGCGCACTGGCGGGGGCGGTGCTCGGCGCCCTCGACCGGCGCCAGCTGGGCCTGTCGAGCTTCGTGTCCCTCGGCGACCGGGCAGACGTCTCCGGCAACGACGTGCTGCAGCACTGGCGCGACGACCCGCGCACCGAGGTCGTCGCCCTGCACTTGCAGGGGTTCGGCAACCCGCGCAAGTTCGCGCGCATCGCCCGCGAGCTCGGCCGTACCACGCCGGTCGTCGCCCTCAAGAGCGGCCGCGGGGAGGGGGACCTCGCGGTCGACGCGATGTTCGCCTCCGCCGGGGTGATCCGCGTGGACACGCTGGCGCAGCTGTTCGACGCCGCCCAGCTGCTCGCCACGCAGCCCGTGCCGGGGGGTCCGAGGGTCGGGATCGTGGGTACGTCGAACGCGCTTGCCGCCCTCGCGCTGGACGCCTGCCGGGCCGGTGGGCTGGTCGTGACGAGGCACGTCGACCTGGGGCCCACCGCTGCGCCGTCCGACGTCCGCGCGGCGCTGCTGGAGGTCGCGGCGTCCGATGAGGTCGACGCTCTGCTCGCCCTGGTCACCCCCCACCCGGACAGCGACGCGCTCGCCGCGGCCCTGGTCGAGGTGTCGCGCGCCGAGCACGTCCCGGTGCTCGCCTCCTACCTCGGCGAGGACGGCGTACCCGCCGCCCTGGCAGTCGCCGACGGCGACGAGGTCGCCGGTCGCGGGTCGGTCCCGTCGTACGCCTCGCCCGAGTCCGCGGCCCTCGCGCTGTCGCGCGCCGTGGCGTACGGCGCATGGCGCGCGCGGCCCGAGGGGGTCGTGCCGGTCCTGGACGTGTCAGCATTCGACCGGGAGCCGGCACTGGAGCCGGCACTGCCCCGCGACGGCTCGTGGGTCGACCCGGACGTGCTGACGTCGTACGGCATCGGGGGCTGGCCGACCGAGCGGGTGAGCACGCTCGAGCAGGCCCGTGCGGCAGCCGAGCGACTGGGCTGGCCCGTCGCGCTCAAGCACCCGGACGACCGCTGGCGCAACCGCGTCGACCTGGGCGCGGTGCGGCTGGCGGTGCTGCGCGCCGACCTCGACGGGGAGTGGGGACGGCTGCAGGACCAGTTCGGCGCGACCGACCTGCTGGTGCAGCCGATGGCCCCGCCGGGGGTCTCGGTCGTGGTGCGGTTGGTGCAGGACCCCGCGGTGGGTCCGCTGCTGTCGCTGCGACTGGGCGGTCCGGTCGCCGACCTGCTGGCTGACCCGGTCGTGCGCACGCTCCCGCTGACCGACCTGGACGCCGCGGCGATGGTGCGCGGGGTGCGTGGTTTCGCGCTGCTCGAGGGGCAGGACCTCGCCGCGCTCGAGGACCTGCTGCACCGGCTGGCCCGGCTGGCAGAGGACCTGCCCGAGGTCGCGGAGGTGCTGCTCGACCCGGTGCTCGTGGGCGAGTCGGGCGCGGTCGTGCTGCACGCCGGGGTGCGCCTGCTGCCCCCGGGCCCGGACCCGGAGCGGCAGCCGCGCCGGCTCGTGGGTACCTCCGCCGCCCATCTGCGGTGACACCTGCACTGACCTACGCTGGGCCCTGTGCGCCTGACGGAGTTCTGGAACCGGATGGAGCGCCGGTTCGGCGTGACGTACGCCCGGTCGTACGCCGCCGACATGGTCCTCGCCGAGCTCGGCTCGCGCACCGTCGCGCAGGCACTCACGGACGGCGACGACGTGAAGTCCGTGTGGCGTGCCGTGTGCGACGCGAACCAGGCCGTGCACGACCGGTAGGAGTCCCACGCGGGCTAGGTCGAACCCGGCGTGTCGGCTTCCACTCGAACGACTGTTCGACGTACTGTCCACAGCGTTCCGGGTGGTCCACAGGCTGCGCTCGGGGTCCGCGAACTGTCGGTCCCCGGACCTAGCGTCCACCGCAGATCGGAACACCCCCTACGACACCAGGAGACACCGTGGCTGCTGCACCGGACCGCGCCAAGGCCCTCGAGATGGCCCTCGCCCAGATCGACAAGAACTTCGGCAAGGGCTCGGTGATGCGCCTCGGGGACGAGACGCGCCCGCCGGTCGCTGTCATCCCCACCGGCTCCATCGCCCTCGACGTGGCGCTCGGCATCGGCGGACTGCCCCGGGGGCGCGTCGTGGAGATCTACGGCCCGGAGTCCTCGGGCAAGACCACCGTCGCCCTGCACGCCGTCGCGAACGCGCAGCGGGCCGGCGGGATCGCCGCCTTCATCGACGCCGAGCACGCGCTCGACCCGGAGTACGCAAAGAAGCTCGGTGTCGACACCGACGCGTTGCTGGTCAGCCAGCCCGACACCGGCGAGCAGGCGCTCGAGATCGCCGACATGCTGGTGCGCTCCGGTGCCATCGACATCCTCGTCATCGACTCCGTCGCTGCGCTCGTGCCGCGCGCCGAGATCGAGGGCGAGATGGGGGACAGCCACGTCGGTCTGCAGGCCCGCCTCATGAGCCAGGCGCTGCGCAAGATGACCGGCGCGCTGTCGCAGACCGGCACGACCGCGATCTTCATCAACCAGCTCCGCGAGAAGATCGGGGTGATGTTCGGGTCACCGGAGACGACCACCGGGGGGAAGGCGCTGAAGTTCTACGCGTCGGTCCGCATCGACGTCCGCCGGATCGAGACGCTCAAGGACGGCACCGACGCCGTCGGCAACCGGACCCGCGCCAAGATCGTGAAGAACAAGATGGCCCCGCCGTTCAAGCAGGCCGAGTTCGACATCATCTACGGCGTCGGGATCAGCCGCGAGGGCTCCCTCGTCGACATGGGCGTCGAGCACGGCTTCGTGCGCAAGTCCGGTGCTTGGTACACCTACGAGGGTGACCAGCTCGGCCAGGGCAAGGAGAACGCCCGCGCCTTCCTGCGCGACAACCCCGAGCTCGCCGACGAGATCGAGCGCAAGATCAAGGACAAACTCGGCATCGGCAAGCCGATCCTCGACGTCACCGACGCTGCCGTGGCGGCGTTGGGTGACGCAGCGCTGGACGACGACGCCCTGGGGAACTTGCGCGCTCCCGTCCCCGTCGACCTGTAGCGCCCGGTGCCCCAGGTATCGCGGGGTTCTCGCGGCTCCTCCCGCAAGGCGTGGCCGACTCGGGAGGAGCGCGAGGTGCGCACCGCGGCTCGGGAGCAGGAACGCGCCGACGAGATCGCGTCCGACCCCGTCGGTTTCGCGCGCCACGCCTGCCTGCAGCTGCTCGAGATCGGCCCCCGGACCCGGGTCGAGCTCGAGCGGGCCCTCGCGAAGAAGGGGGTCCCGGACCAGGCGGCGGAGGAGGTGCTCGGCCGGTTCGCCGAGGTCGGGATCATCGACGACGCGCTGTTCGCCAGCATGTGGGTGAGCAGCCGCCATCGCGGACGTGGGCTCGCCGGTCGAGCCCTGAGCCAGGAGCTGCGGCGCAAGGGCGTCGACGACGAGACCATCCGCGAGGCGGTGGCGGAGCTGGACCCCGACCAGGAGACCGCGACCGCGCGCGACCTCGTGCGCCGCAAGCTCGGCAGCACCCGCGGCGTCCCCGCAGACGCCCGGCTGCGGCGACTCGTCGGGATGCTCGCCCGCAAGGGGTACGGCCCGGGGCTCGCCTTCCGGGTGGTCAAGGAGGAGCTCGAGCGGGAAGGGTCCGACCTGGGCGCGTTCGAGCTCGACACCGACGCCCTTGCTGCCCTCGAGGGCGACGACCCGCTCGGCTGAGAGCGGGGGCAAGGGGTCGTGGCAGGCTCAGGGGCATGAGCACCGCGACTGTTCCCTCGCTCCGCCTGGCCGGCCAGGCGGTCTCCGTGGTCGGCCGGGCGCGCCTGTACGTCTGCGGGGTGACGCCGTACGACGTGACGCACCTCGGGCACGCCGCGACGTTCGTCTGGGTCGACGCCGCGGAGCGCGTCCTGCGACGGCTCGGCGTGCAGGTCGAGGTGTGCCGCAACGTCACCGACGTCGACGACGTGCTGTTCGACGCCGCCGCGCGGGCCGGCGCGCACTACGACCGGTTCGCCGCCGTGCAGCAGTTCCACTTCGACCGTGACATGGATGCCCTCGGCGTACGCCGGCCGACGCACGAGCCGCGGGCCCACGGGTTCATCGAACCGGTCATCGCCCTTGCCCAAGCCCTGCTGGACCGAGGTGCGGCGTACGAGAGCGCCGGCAGCGTCTACCTGCACGGAGGACCCGTGGCGGAGCGGGCCGGACTGGACCGAGCCACGGCGGAGCGGCTGCTGCGCGAGAACGGTGGCCGCGTCGACGACCTGGCCAAGCGCGACCCGCTCGACCAGGCCGTCTGGCAGGCGAGCTCGGCTGACAGCAGCGAGGGCGTGCCGTCCTGGCCGAGCCCGTGGGGTCCAGGCCGGCCCGGGTGGCACGCCGAGTGCACGGCCATGGCGCTGAGCACCTACGGGCCGAGCCTGGACCTGCATGCCGGCGGCGCCGACCTGCGCTTCCCGCACCACGCGTTCGAGAGCGCGCAGGCCGAGGCCGCCACGGGGGTCGCGCCGTTCGCGCGCGCCTGGATGCACGTCGGGACGGTGCAACTGGCCGGGGAGAAGATGGCCAAGTCCGTGGGGAACCTGGTGTTCGTGGCCGACCTGGTCGCCAAGACCAGCGGCCCGACGGTGCGCGCCCTGCTGCTCGACCGGCGCTACGGTCAGGCCTGGGACCACACCGACGCGCTGCTGGAGACCGCGGGACAGCGGCTGGACGCTCTGCACCAGGCGGCCGGGCGTCCGCACACCGACGAGACCACGCAGCGAGCGGTGCTCGAGGCCCTGGCCGACGACCTCGACGTCCCCCGCGCCCTCGACCTCGCCGTCGAGGAGGGCGGCCAGGCAGCGCGGGACCTCATCAGCATCCTTGCCCTCTAGCCACACCCTTCGCACACCTGCCCGAAACACCCGCTGGTGACGCATGTAGGTGCCGATCGAGGGCAGGGGCTGTACTGAGCTGTCCAGCAGTGGGCGGCCAGACGCAGGAAGCGGGCCCATGGTCGTGACGACACAACTCCGCAACGACACGCCCTTCCGGGCCCTGCACCTCGATCTGCCCGCCGATGCGGCCTGCGCAGGTGTCGTCCGCGGCGCGGTGTCCAGCCTCCTGCAGCGCCACACCGAGCAGGATGCGCGGGACACCGCGGCCCTGCTGGTGACCGAGATCGTCACCAACGCCGCGCGTCACGTGGGCGGTGACCTGCAGGTCACCGCCGGGGTCGACTGCGTGACCCTGCGCGTCGAGGTGTGCGACACCAGCCAGGTGCTCCCGCAGATGACCGGCTCACCGGACTGGGACAGCGAGAGCGGTCGAGGCCTGGTCCTCATCGACGCGCTCGCCGACCTGTGGGGCGCCGATCGCCTCCCCACCGGCAAGTGCGTCTGGTTCGAGCTCAGCGTTCCCGCCCGCCAGTCCGCCTGAGCCACCGCGCGATCTGCGCCCTCGCCTCCACCGAGCGGGCCCTTCCCCGACTAGGCCCTCACCGACAGTGACGGCATGCCGGACCGGCGATACCCTCCGATCTGTCCGGTTCTGTTCGCGCCCCGTGCGGGCCGAGCCGTACCCGCCTCGGCTCGCGAGCGTTGAGCACGACGTGAGCGGACCTGTGGCGGCGCTTCCCCCGGCACCTCACCCTGTCCACGCCTGCCCCGGGAGTGGCATCCCGGGCATCCCCCCGGAGGCCTTGCTGTGACACCCCCCTCGACACCCACCACGACACCCACCACGGCACCCACCACGGCACCCCCACCCGCCCGTCGCCCCTCTCGCCGGGCCCTGCCGGCCCTGGTCGGGGTGGCGCTCGGTGTCGCCTTCGTGGCGCCCGCTGGCGCCGCGGCGCCGACCGCCCCGCTGCTCCAGACCTATGTCGTCACGCTCGCGCCGGGTGCGTCGCCCGCCGCGGTGGGTGCCCTCACCCGTCCCCTCGGCGGTCGACTCGGCTTCGTCTACACGCACGCCCTGAGCGGGTTCTCCGTCACGCTGCCGTCGGCCGCCGAGCCCCTTCTCACCGCCCTGCCCGGCGTCGTCGCGGTCCAGCGTGACCTGCCGGTCCGCGCCACGGTCACCCAGACCTCCCCGCCGTCGTACGGCCTGGACCGCATCGACCAGCGAGCGCTCCCGCTCAGCGGGACCTACACGACGACATCCCAGGGCGCGGGCGTCACGGCCTACGTCATCGACACCGGGGTGCGCTACGACCACGCCGACTTCGGGGGCCGTGCCGTTCCGGGCTTCGACGCCGTGACCCCAGGCGGTACGGCGGCCGACTGCAACGGTCACGGCACGCACGTCTCCGGCACGATCGGCGGTTCGGCGTACGGCGTGGCGAAGGCAGTGCGCCTGGTCGGGGTGCGGGTGCTGGACTGCGACGGCTCGGGGAGCACGGCGACGGTCGTGGCCGGGCTGGACTGGGTCACGGGCAACCACCGGGCAGGAGTGCCCGCCGTCGCGAACCTGTCGCTCGGCGGCAGCGCCGACACCGCCTTGGACGCGGCGGTCACCGCCGCCATCAACGACGGCATCACCGTCGGGGTCGCCGCCGGGAACGACGGAGGCTTCGTCACCGATCTGCTCGGCGCGTCCGACGCGTGCAACGGCTCGCCGTCGCGGGTGCCGGCGGCGCTCACCGTGGCCGCGACCGACCGTACGGACGCGCGGGCGTCGTACAGCAACCGTGGCAGCTGCGTCGACCTGTTCGCACCGGGGTCGGCGATCGTGAGCGACTGGTACACCTCCCGCACGGCGACCAACACCCTCGACGGGACCTCCATGGCGACGCCGCACGCCGTCGGGGCGGCGGCGCTGCTCCTGTCCCGCGGCTACCGGTCGCCGGCGGCGGTGGCGGCCGCGCTGGTGGCCGCGTCGACCAAGGGCGTCGTGACCGGAGCGGGTTCCTCGACGCCCAACCGGTTGCTGTTCACCGGCTAGCAGGAACCCTCCGCCGGCTGTCGAAACCCTGAGGTGACCACATCGCCACCCAGCGAGGGGAACCCCCGATGCACCGCCGCCTGACCGTGACGTTCGCCGTCGCTGCCGTCGCCACCACCGCCCTCACGCTTCCGTCGCAGGCAGCGGTGAAGAAGAAGCCCGCGCCGATCAAGGGCTCCTACACGGTGAACCTCGTGCCGGACCCGACCAAGGAGGCCACCAGCCTCACCGCGGACGGTTGTTCCGGTCTGAGCCCGGCGGCCGTGGACCGGCACGCCTTCACCGTGCCGGCTGCGGGCACGCTCGAGGTGACGCTCGAGGGCGACGACCCGGCGAAGGGGTCGGCGCCCGCCGGCTTCGACTGGGACCTCTACACCTATGACGCGAGCGGCCTGCTCGGCGCGAGCGACGGTGCCACGGCGGCGGAGCAGACCGTCGACAACTTCAAGAAGAAGACCCCGGTCACGATCGAGGTCTGCAACCTCGACGGCCTCCCGGACGCCGTCATCTCCTACACGTTCACCTACAAGTGAGGTCCCCCATGTCGCTGTCCCGCCGAAGCAGCGTCCTCGTCGCTGCGACTGCCGCCTCCCTCGCTCTCGCGGGCGCGGCCGTCCCCTCCGATGCCGCGAAGAAGAAGCCCGCGCCGATCAAGGGCTCCTACACCGTCACCCTGCTTCCGGACCCGACGCCGAACGTGAGCGCGCAGACCGGTTCGTCAGGCTGCAACGACGCCACCGCCGACACGCACGCGTTCACCGCCCCCGCGGCCGGCACGCTCAGCGTCATCCTCGACGGCAACGACCCGGCCAAGGGTGGGCTCCCCGCGGGGGTCGACTGGGACCTCTACGTCCACGACGCGCAGGGTGAGGTCGGCTCCTCGCACGGCGGTACCGCCCACGAGGAGGTCTCGCTGAAGCTGAAGAAGAAGACCGCTCTGTCATTCATCGTGTGCAACCTGGGCGGTCCGCCGGACGGTGCCGTGACCTACCTGTTCACCTTCGCGTGAGCCGCCGGCTGATCGTCGGCGCGGTCGCCGCGTCGCTCGCGCTGACCGGCGCGGCCCTTCCGTCGTACGCGGCGGCAGCCAAGCCCAAGCCGATCACCGTCACCTACAAGGTGTCGCTCGTGCCCGACCCGACCCTCAACGTCGGTACGGCGTGCTCGGCGGTCATCCCTGCGGCGCAGGACGAGCGCGTGATCGCGCTGCCGGCCAAGGGCACCCTGAAGGTCTCCCTGGCGGGTGGAGACCTGCCGGGCCCGGCGGCCGGTAACGGCGACTGGGACCTCTACACGCTCGATGCGAACGGCGACCTGCTGTCCTCCAGCGAGTCCGCCGGGGTCATGGAGGAGACCGTCGACAAGGTCAAGGGCAGGACCAGCATGAGCATCTGGGTCTGCAACCTGGCCGGGACGCCCGACGGCACCGTCACGTACACGTTCACCTACGCCTGAGCACCTACGCCTGAGCACCTACGCCTCAGCACCGGCGCCTGAGCTAGCGCGCCCGTAGCCTGGGCGGGTGAGCCGGAGCTATGAGGTACGCACCTACGGGTGCCAGATGAACGTGCACGACAGCGAGCGCATCAGCGGTCTGCTCGACGAGGCCGGGTACGTCCCCGTCGTCGACGGACAGACCCCTGACGTCGTGGTCTTCAACACCTGTGCGGTGCGCGAGAACGCCGACAACAAGCTGTACGGCAACCTCGGGCACCTCAAGCCGGTCAAGGACGCGAACCCCGGCATGCAGATCGCCGTGGGGGGGTGCCTCGCGCAGAAGGACCAGGGGCTCATCACGACGAAGGCGCCGTACGTCGACGTCGTGTTCGGGACCCACAACGTCGGATCGCTGCCGGTGCTGCTGGAGCGCGCCCGGGTCGAGCAGGCCTCGCAGGTCGAGCTGCTCGAGGCGCTCGAGGTGTTCCCCTCGACCCTGCCGGCGCGCCGCGAGAGCACGTACTCCGCCTGGGTGTCGATCAGTGTCGGCTGCGACAACACCTGCACGTTCTGCATCGTCCCGTCACTGCGCGGTCGGGAGGAGGACCGGCGCCCCGGCGACGTCCTGCGCGAGGTCGAGGTGCTCGTCGAGCAGGGCGTGCTCGAGGTGACCCTGCTCGGGCAGAACGTCAACTCCTACGGCCGGTCGTTCGGCGAGCGCGACGCGTTCGGGATGCTGCTGCGGACCGTCGGCGCGTCGGGGCTCGAGCGGGTCCGCTTCACCAGCCCGCACCCGCGCGACTTCACCGACGACGTCATCGCCGCGATGGCGGAGACCCCCGCGGTGTGCCCGTCGCTGCACATGCCCCTGCAGTCCGGCTCCGACGACGTGCTCCGCCGCATGCGCCGGTCCTACCGCTCCGAGCGCTTCCTGGGCATCCTCGACCGGGTGCGCGCCGCGATGCCGGACGCCGCCATCACGACGGACATCATCGTCGGTTTCCCGGGGGAGACCGACGAGGACTTCGAGGACACCCTTCGCGTCGTCGAGGCCTCCCGGTTCGCCGGCGCGTTCACCTTCCAGTACTCCACCCGCCCCGGGACACCCGCAGCGTCGTACGACGACCAGGTGCCTGCGCCGGTCGTCGCCGAGCGCTACCAGCGGCTCGCCGCCCTGCAGGACCGGATCACCTACGAGGGGATGCAGGAGCAGGTCGGTCGGACCGTCGAGGTCCTGGTCAGCAAGGGGGAGGGCCGCGCCGGCAAGGGCGAGCGGCTCACCGGTCGGGCGCGCGACAACCGCTTGGTGCACCTCGCGCCGGTGGACGGCGTGCGTCCGGGTGACGTCGTGGAGACCGTGGTCACCGGAGCAGGACCGCACTACCTGCTCGCCGACGGAGCGCTGCTGTCGCACCGGCGCACCCGCGCAGGGGACCTGGCCGAGGCCGGTCGGGCCGTCTCGACCCCGGGGGTTCTGCTGGGCATGCCCCGGGTGGGCGTCCCCAGCTGACCTGCTGGCCAGCCGGCTGACGGCGTGGAGCGCTGGGCAACGCGTTGCCACAGGCTGACGAGTCGGCTCGCGGTTGCACAAGGCCAGTTCGCGTCGCTCCACGGCGCCGCGGTGGTCGGACGTCGGCGCGTCGGTGCTCGGCTCCACTTGCTTTGCGGCCCCGGCGTCTACGGTCCGTCGTCGCGCTTCGACCAGACCGGGACGTGGCGGGGTCGGGATCGTGATGTCGTGCCCGGCTTCCGCGAGAGGTACGGCGTCGGCGCAGGGCGCGAAGGTCAGGTCCTACCAGCCTCTGAGCAGGGGTCTCGGTCGGCGGAGGTAGCTGCGGTCGAGGGGGGTGTCCCAGCGGAGGCTGCCGTCGGCTTGTCGGGTGACGGTGAAGTAGTGGTGCTTGGCCTGGTGGTGGTGGGTGCATTCGCTGCTGGTGTTGCGGGCGGTGCTGGGTCCTTGGGGCCAGGGCACGAGGTGGTCGCTCTGGCAGTGACGGGCGAGGCGTCGGCAGGCTGGGAAGGTGCAGGTGAGGTCTCGGGTCTTGATGAACCGGGACAGGCGGGCTGGGAGGGCGTAGCTGCGGCTGTCCAGGGGGCGCGTGTCGACGGGGGTGGTGGTCAGGCGCTCGTAGGCGCGAGTGGAGCGCCGTGGTGCTCCAGAAACTGCTCCAGGTGCTGCTCCAGCTGCTGCGGTCGCGGGGGTCTCGCAGGTGGGGCTCGGGCGGTGGTGGGCAGCCGGCGGGGCAGGTGCCGTCGTCCGGCTCGGGCCGTCTGGCGTGCTGGCGTGGGTCTTGGTCGGGTGGTTCGGTGCGGTCGAGGGTGTGGTCGTTCCAGAGCAGGTCGGACTCGGTCGGTGGCTCGGGTTCGGGATGACCGTCGAGGTCGGGGGGATCCGCGCCACCGCCACTCGGGCCGCTCCCTCCGTCTGAGCCACCGCCTCCACCAGCGCCGCCTGGGCTGTCGCCGCCTGTTTCCTCGTGTCCGTGGGGCGGGACGGTGATCAGGACGGTGAGGCGACGGTCCCGGACCTCGTCCCACGCGGCTCGGCCGTGTCCGGCGGGGGTGTGGCGGAGGGTGTGCTGGTGCAGCAGGGCGGTGAGCTGCTGCTCGAGGTTGCTGGTCAGGGTGCTGATGAGGTCGTTCGAGCTCCGGGTCGTCCTGGTGCTCCGGCCGGATCTCCGGCGCTGCCTCGGGTTCGGGTTCGGTCTGGTGGGTGTGCCCGCACCCGTGCTGCCTGGCCACGTCTTCTGCGGTGGGGGCGGGGAGGTCGGGGCGGTGCACGGTGCTGTCGACACTGACGAGCGTCCCGTGCTCGTCGACGACGGCCCGGCGCAGCTCGGCCTGCCTCAGGAGCTCACGCGCTTCTGGGGCGCTGATGAGGCCGAGGCCGGGGATCTCTCCTGGCTCGTCCCCTCCTTCGAGGGTCGCGAGGCTCACGATCACCAGCGCCTGCCACGACCCGGGCTGGACGCGTCCGCAGATCAGGTCCATCAGGGTGTCGAACCTGCGCTGGTCCAGCGTCCGCTCATCCCCGGGGTGCTTGGGCAGGGCGAGGGTGTCGATGCTGGCCAGGATCATCGCGATCTGACTGGTCGTGCCGGTGGCCCAGAAGCTCGCGTTGCCTCCCGGGTCGGTCTGGTCGGCCCCGACCCGCCGTTCCCGCTTGGCCTTGTCCCACCGCTTGGCTGCCGCGTCCGGATCGAGCACCATCACCGCAGCGCGGGCGGCCTGCCGCAGCTGATGGGGCGTCCGGGCATCGTGGGCGCCCTGGACGAGGTCGATGACCTGCTCCTGCACCTCACGGGACAGGCCGAGGCCGCAGATCGTGTCGAGCAGCGCATCAGCGTGCCGGACGCTCCAGCCCCCCTGCGACGCCGGGGTCCCGACCCGGGCCATGACGGCGGGGAACGCGTTGTAGAGCTGGGCGTTCTCGATCCACCGCTGCGCCGTCCCCGAGCTCTCCGACAACGCCAGCGCGAGCTCGTCACTGACGTAGTCACGATGCCCGATCAGCACGTCCTCGGTCGCGAACGCGTTCAGCTGCACCCGGAGCTCGTGGTCGAGCTGCGCCCGGCGGGCGACGAGGTCCTCGATCACGCTCAGGCGTGCGCGTGCCCGCGCGGTGCGGGTCAGCGGCGGAGCGAGCTCGGGCATGCTGTTGATAGTACACCTGTTCGAAGACAGAATCGAGTGAAAACTGCTGCTGTGTATAGGAATTCCGGACGACGCGTCTGTCTAGATTCCGCCCTTTATGACCCCGTCAGAGCTGTCCGACAGTCGGGAGCGTGGCTGTGTCCGCATCGTCGGACAGCGGACCAGCCGGGGCAGCTCCTCCGACCGGGACGTGCGAGTGCGGACACCTCGGGTCGGAGGTCGGCACGGACGCCGCCCCCGACGGGTGCCCCTGTCGTCCCCATCCGCGAGCCAGGTCTTCTGCGCGCGTGGCAGGGCCCCGCCGTCGGACAGCAGGCGATCTTGCGCTCGTCAGAGGGTGGCGCGCGAGGATCTCCCGCCTCATCCGTCGTAGAGAGTGACCGCCGTACCGCGGCCGCCCCCCGAGCCTGGAGTACCGAGCATGCGCCGACGCCTGAGCGTCCCTGTCCTCATCGCCTCGTCCGCAACCTTCGTCGCCGCCGCTCTGCTGGGGGCACCGGGGACAGCGAGTGCGCTGAGCGGCACGCCCGCCTTCGTGAACTACGCCGCCCCGAGCAGCCTGTACGGCGCGAGCAACGCCGGCGAGCCGAGCATCGGCGTCAACGCGAACACCGGCGCGATCCTCTACCAGGCAGGCACGAGCACGCTGAAGGTGACCGTCAGCCCCACGGGTACGGCTACGTGGACCGACGTGACGCCGCCCAACAGCGTGTTCAACATCGACCCCATCCTCGCCACCGACCGCGTCACCGGCCGCACGTTCGCCGGCGGCCTCGCCGGGGAGTGCTCCGCGCTCGCCTACACCGACAACGACGGCGGCTCCTGGACGCCGATGGGCAACGCCTGTGCCGGCGTCGTCGACCACGAGACGATCGGTTCCGGCGCGTGGAAGGGCAGCGCGCCGCTGGGGTCGACGTACAGCCGCGCGGTCTACTACTGCGCGCAGACCGGGAACGACGCCTGCGTCACCAGCACGAACGGCGGCCTGACCTTCGGCCAGCCGGTGGTCGTCAGCGGCGCGTGCAGCAGCCTGCACGGGCACGTGAAGGTCAGCGCGGACGGAACGGCCTACCTGCCGAACAGCCACTGTGGCGGCAAGGCCGGCGGCGGGATCACCAGCAACAACGGGGGCACCTGGACGTCGTACACGATCCCGGGCAGCACGGAGGCCGCGACCGGGTTCGACCCGTCGGTCGGGACCACGCCGGACAACCGCGTGTACGAGAGCTGGGAGGGGGCTGACCACCACCCGTACGTCGCGACGTCCACCACACACGGCAGCACGTGGAGCGCCCCGGTCGACCTCGGCGCCACGATGAACCCGCCGATCGTCACGAGCACCTTCCAGTCCGTCATCGCCGGTGACAACGGCCGCGCCGCCGTGGCCTACCTCGGCAGCACGACCGGCGGGGACCCGTTCGCCAGCAGCTGGCCGGGCGTGTGGGACCTCTACGTGTCCTACACCTACGACGCCGGCACGACCTGGTCGACGGTGAAGGCCACGAGCGACCCCGTGCAGCGTGGCTGGATGTGCGCTGACGGCACGACCTGCAACAGCGGGCGCAACCTGCTCGACTTCATGGACGTCAGCATGAGCAAGGACGGCCGGGTCGTCGTCGGGTACGCCGACGGCTGCATCAGCACCTGCGCCGGGCCGAACGGCACGCAGGCGCAGTCGAGCAGCGCCTACGCCACGATCGCCTACCAGGCAGCGGGCAAGGGCCTGCTCGCGGCGTACGACGACACCGTCACCCCCACCCCGTCGGCCACCTCCACCGCGAGCCCGACGCCCAGCCCCACCGCCACAGCGACGCCGACCCCGACGGCGACCGCAACCGCCACGCCGACCCCCACGGCGACGGGAACCAGTGACCCGGACCCCGCGACGCCCACCCTGACCAGCGGGGTCGCCGCCAGCGGCACCAGCGCCGCCAAGGGCGCGTTCCGCTACGCCAAGATCGCCGTCCCCGCGGGCGCGAGCTCGCTGACGGTGACCCTCACCGGTCCGTCCTGCGGGACCTTCGGGCTGTCGTGCAACCCCGACCTCGACCTGTACGCCAAGGCGGGTGCGAAGCCCACCACGACAGCCTCGGACGCCTCGAGCGCCACGGGCGGCAACAGCGAGACGCTGACGATCAGCGCCCCGACCGCGGGCTACTACTACTTCGGCGTCTACACCTACAGCGGCACGAAGGCGGGCAGCTACACCCTCAAGGCCACCGTCTCCTAGGCGAACAGGGCGAGGCGCAGCCCGCGGACGCTGACCTCGAGATCCCCTCGCTGTGCGCCGCTGCCGGCGGACGCGCAACGATGGGTGCATGCAGGTCGTGGCGGTCGTCGGTCCCACGGCCACCGGCAAGTCCGATCTCGGCGTGGCGTTGGCCCAGGCCCTCGGCGGTGAGGTCGTCAACGCCGACTCCATGCAGCTCTACCGCGGTCTGGACATCGGTACGGCGAAGCTCACGCCCGAGGAGCAGCAGGGTGTCCCGCACCACCTGCTCGATGTCTGGGACGTGCGCGTCACGGCCACGGCAGCGGCCTACCAGGACCTGGCCCGTCAGGTGATCGGGGACCTCCACGACCGAGGGGTCCTGCCGGTCCTGGTGGGTGGCAGCGGCCTCTACGTCCGTGCGGCCCTCGACCGGATGGAGTTCCCCGGCACCGACCCGGACCTGCGGGCGGCGCTGGAGACCGAGCTCGCCGAGGTCGGACCGGGGCCGTTGCACGCCCGGCTGCAGGCCCTCGACCCTGCGGCGGCGGCGCGGATGGAACCCAGCAACGGCAGGCGGATCGTCCGCGCCCTCGAGGTCGTCACCCTGACCGGCGGCATGCCGGGCGCCCTCACCGACTACGAGCCACACCTCCCGACGACCTACCTCGGGCTGGACCGAGAGGACCTGCCCGAGCGGCTGTCCGTCCGCGTGGACCGCATGTGGGAGCAGGGCATCGTGCAGGAGGCCGCGTCCCTGGACGGCCTGCGCGAGGGGGTCACGGCGCGGCGCGCACTCGGCTACGCGCAAGCACTGGCGCAGGTCGACGGTGAGCTCACCGAGCAGCAGGCCAAGGAGGCGACGGTGAGTGCGACCAAGCGGTTCGTCCGGAGGCAGCGGGCGTGGTTCCGACGGGATCCCCGGATCACCTGGCTCGAGCCGGGGGACGACCTGCTCGACCGCGCCCTCGCCACCATCATGAGGACACCCGGGTGAGCACGACGGACTAGGGCAGAACCACCCGGGATCACCATGCCGCAATCGGACAGATCGGTCGATCCTCAAGCCATGACGCTGACCGTGGTCGACCCCGCATCGCTGCACCGCGCCACCACCGACGGCTCGTTGGAGCTGGTGTACCAGCCGGAGATCGACCTCGACAGCGGCGGGATCGTCGCGATGGAGGGCCTGCTGCGCTGGCACCACGGGGACCTCGGCGTTCTCGGGCCGGACGCCTTCCTCGACCTGGCCATCCGGTCCGGTGAGATCTCCCCGATCGGTGAGTGGGTGCTGCGCACCGGCGCGGCCGAGGCCGCGTCCTGGTCCGACCTGCGCGGTCCCCGACGGCAGCTGCGCCTGAACGTGAGCGTGGAGCAGCTGCGCGCCGAGGGCTTCGCCGAGCTGGTCGCGCAGGTCGTCCAGGAGCACCAGCTGCCCGGGGGAGCGCTCGGGCTCGAGGTCAGCGAGCACACCGTCCTCCAGCTCGGCAGCGACGCCGCCGCGGTCCTGCACGAGCTGCGGGCGACCGGTGTCAGCCTCGTCATCGACGACTTCACCTCCTTCTACGCCACCCTCGGGGCCATCGAGGCGCTGCCGGTCGACGGCGTCAAGCTCGGGCACCGCTACGTCCGTGGGGTGGGGGACGCCGACCACGACGACAGCTTCGTCGCCGAGGTGATCACCCGTGCGCACGCCCGCGGCCTGTTCGTCGTGGCCGAGGGCGTGGAGACCTGGGGCGAGCACGCCCGGCTGATCGAGCTCGGCTGCGACCGCGCGCACGGCTGGTTGTTCGCGTCCGCGCAGCGCGCCGACAAGGCCCGCTGGCTGCTCACCCAGGGGATGGGCTGGCGCGGCGGCATCGTCACCCCGGACGTCCAGGCCGCGTCGTTCCCGCCGGTTCCGGCGCCCCGGGTGACCGCCTGACCGGCTCCGACGGGGGATGATCGTCGGGTGACCCCGGACGGACGGCTCCCCGCGCCGCCCGTCACCATCACCAACCCCCAGACCGGTACGCCGCTCCGTCCCCCACTCGACCGTCGCCCACCCGACCAGCACAGCCCACGGCGACGCTGGTCCCTGCTCGAGCGGTCCGTCGCGACGGCGGTCGTCCTGCTCGTCCTCGTGGGCATCGCGGTCAGTGCCGACCTGCGTCGGCAGCAGCACGTGCGGGCCGAGCTCACCGGGCTCCAGCTGCGAGCCACCGTCGCCGGGATCGAGCTGCGCGAGGACAGCCTGCGCGCGCGCCTGCTGCTGTTCCCCGACAGCCCCGTGGCCCTGGACCTGCGCGCGGTCGCCCTCGACGCCGGCTGGGTGCTCGCCCCGGACGCAGCGCCGTTGCCCAGCCGGCTCGACGCGAGGTCGGCCCGCAGCTTCGTGCTCCGCCACGACCTGGACTGCCGCACCCCCCTGCGGCCACCGGCCAGCGTGCGACTGACCGTCCACGCCGACGGGGTCGCCAGCCGGGTGCTGCAGGCGACCATCGTGCAGCCCGACGACAACCCCGGCCCGTCACCCCTCGAGCTCGCCTGCGGGACCCTGCCCCCCGAGAACGCCGTCACCCTGCTGGCGAGCAGCATCGCGCGCGGTCCGCGCGACACCACCATCGTCCTGCGCTTGACGAACCGCAGCACCCGCGACGTCCTCGTCGATGCCGTCACCTACGCCGGCTTCGCGCTGCGCGCGGATCCCGCGCTGCCGCTCACCCTGCCTGGCCGGCGCCCCGTGCTCGGGACGTCGAGGGCGCTCGAGCGGCTCCTCACGTTGCACCCCGTCGTGCGTGACTGCGCGGCTGCCCGGAACGCTCTCGTGACGGCCCGCCGTACCTCCCCGCCGGACCTGCTGCCGCTGGACCTGTCCACCCCTGCGATGACGAAGCTGCGGGCATCAGTGCGCGTCGCCCTGGACGTCGCGGGACTGTCGGACTACCTGGAGCAGGAGCGTCTCCGGGCCTGCCGGTGAGCACGACGTACGCTCCGCAGGTGCACTTCCTCAAGGGTCACGGGACCGAGAACGACTTCGTGCTGCTCCCCGACCCGGACGGCGTGCTCGACCTCACGCCCGAGCTGGTGCAGCGGCTGTGCGACCGACGCGCCGGTATCGGCGCGGACGGGGTGCTGCGCGTCGTGCCGACGGCCCTGGCGCCCGAGGCCGTCGGGCAGGCCGGGCAGGCCCCGTGGTTCATGGACTACCGCAACGCCGACGGGTCGATCGCGCAGATGTGCGGCAACGGCGTACGGGTCTACGCGCGCTACCTCGTGGACGCCGGGCTCGCCGAGGCGGGGACGCTGCTGCTCGCGACCCGAGGCGGGGTGAAGGAGGTCCTCGTCGACGCCGACGTCGTCCTCGTCGACATGGGCTCCGCCGTGGTGGGCGACCCGGTCACGGTCGACGGCACGCAGGCCACGAGCGTCGACATGGGCAACCCGCACGCCGTCGTCCACGTCGCGTCCGTCGAGGCACTGGGCACCCTCGACCCGGACCGCAAGGACCTCAACGTCGAGTACGTCGAGGACCTCGGCCCGACCCACCTGCGGATGCGCGTGCACGAGCGCGGTGTCGGCGAGACCCGCTCGTGCGGCACCGGCGCGTGCGCCGCCGTCGTCGCCACCGTGCTGCGCAAGGGCCTCCCGCGCGGGGAGGCGTACGACGTCGACGTGCCCGGGGGTCGGCTGGTCGTCACCTGGCGCGAGGACGGTCACGTCACACTCACCGGCCCCGCCGTGCTGGTCGCCGAAGGAGAGGTCCACCTGTGACAGACACCTTGACCGCCCTGGAGTGCACGCGCGCGGTGGCCGGGCCGGTGGGCAAGCTCGGCGGCGCCTGGATGTTCGACGCGCAGGTGCACGCCCGCGGCACCGAGCTCGGCCTCGACACCTGGGCCTGGTACCACTGCGGCCGCGGTGGTGTCCTCGGCGATCCCGACCCGTCGGTCGTCGTGGCGGCCTTCGGCTTCTTCCCGCCGGCGATCCAGACCAAGGCCTGGAACAAGGGCGTCGCCGTCCTGCCGGCCTCGGAGATCGCGCGCGAGTACGCCGCCGCGTGCGCCGCCTGGGGCACCCGCACGCTCGCTGCCGGTGACGGTGACGGTGACGGCGACGGTGCCGGCGCAGGCCGCCTGGCCGACCTGGTCACGAGGGCCATGACCGGCGCCGAGGTGATGGGCCTACCGCTGTTCGCCGGGTGGCGCGCGGTGCTGCTCGCGCACGCCGACGCCACCGGACCGGAGCGCCTCGCGCTGGCGCTGCAGGCCGCCCGCGAGCACCGCGGTTCCTGCCACCTCGCCGCCGTCACGGCCGCCGGCATCCCACCCCTGCAGGCCGTCATGTCCGGCCGGTACGGCGCCACGAATGCCGAGTTCTTCGGCTGGCCGCAGCCCTGGCCGGACCCCGAGACCGCTCGCGAGGCGATGCAGGCGGTCGAGCAGGTCACGGACGCGATGGTCGCTCCGGCGTGGGGCTCGCTGAGCGACGAGGAGCGCGCTGAGGTCGCCGCGGGGTTGCGCGCGCTCTGACCGATCGTGGTGGACTGTCCCCATGTCGCACGCCTTCCGCACTGCCCTGACCGCCCGTCGGGCGCGCGCGCTGCTGGCCCTCGCCGGCCTCGCCGCGACGCCGTTGCTGCTCGCCGGCGGAGGTGGCTCGCCGTCCGCGTCGGCCGAGCCGGTGTGCCCGCCCGGGACCACCGTGGCGACCCGCAGCCCGGGGCAGTCCGCCCACGACACGCGCACCGCTGACCCGTCGTACCGCGACCTGCTGGGTGCGGTGAACGCTGCCGCGGACCGGTACTGCCGCCCGGTGAAGTCACCCGAGCGCTACGCCGAGGTCAAGGCGCTCGCCGACCAGCAGGCCGTCCTCTCGGCAGGTCCGCAGGGCTTCAGCCCGCCCGGGGGCCTGCGTGCCGCCCTCGCCCAGCAGCAGGCCATGCAGCAGGCGGCAGCAACGGTTCCCGGCGCCGCGGGCACCTTCGCCAAGGTCGGCACCACCCCGCTCATCACGGACGACCCCAAGGCGCCGGAGGTCAACGGCCTGGGGCTGGCCGACCAGGCCGGTCGGGTCGACAGCTACGTCTACGACCCGTTGCACAAGCGCCTGTTCTCCGCTCCGGGCACCGGTGGCGTGTGGCTGTCCACCGACACCGGAGCCAGCTGGCGCTCGATCGGCGACTCCCTGCCCTACCAGTCGGTGGGTGCCGTGACGTGGAGCCGCGACGGCTCCGCGGCCAACGGGACGCTCCTGGTCGTGTCCGGGGAGGCCTCCGGCGGCGGCAGCGTCTACGTCGGTCTCGGGGCGTTCTACAGCACCGACCTCGGCGCGACCTGGGTGCAGAGCAAGGGCATCCCGGACGGCCTCATGGGCTTCGAGATCGAGGTCGACCCCAGCAACCCGAAGGTCGTCTACGCGGCCACCAGCCAGGGCCTGTTCCGCAGCACCGACACCGGTCGCACCTACCGCAACGTCAACCTCCCGACCGGTGCCTGCGCGGGCAAGACCGGCTACGGCAACATCTGCCACAACGGCAACTGGGTCACCGACGTCGAGATCCAGACGCCCGGCGGTACCACGGGGGCCAAGGGCGGTCGCGTCCTCGCGGTCGTCGGCTACCGCGCCGGACGCCTTCCCTACCCGGGCACCGACACCCCGCAGTCACCCGCCAACGGCATCTACCGCTCCGAGACCGGCGCCCCGGGCACGTTCACGATGCTCGATGTCTCCGGTGACGGGCAGACACCGGTCGGCTTCGCGCCGCAGGAGCGCATCGGGCGCACCGAGTTCGGCGCTGCCATCGGGGCGTCGCAGAACCACGACTTCGTCTACGCCATCGTCGAGGACGCCGTGCTGTTCAACGGCGGGGTGCCGGGGCTCGACCTGGCCGACGAGACGTCCGTGACCGGCGGCGTCCCCAACAACACCGCCCTGAACGGCATCTACGTCTCGCAGGACTGGGGGTCCAGCTGGACCCGGATGGCGGACGAGCTCGAGCTCCAGTCGCCGATCACCGAGTCAGCGCTCATCGGTGCGAGCCAGGCCTCGCTCTACGCCCCCGGCGTCCAGGCTTGGTACAACCAGTGGATCGCCCCCGACCCCACCCGGCAGACCGAGGCAGGCATCCCGACGCGCCTGGTCTTCGGCCTCGAGGAGCTGTGGGAGTCGCGCGTGCCCAACACGCCCCAGGACGGGCAGACGCAGTCCGTCGAGCCCGCGTCGTTCCGCGTCATCGGCCCGTACTTCTCCGGTGACACGTGCGGGTTCCTGGCCAACCCGCTGCCGGTCTGCGTCACGCAGCAGACGCAGTCCGGGGACAAGACGACGCACCCCGACCAGCAGTCCGGCATCTGGATCCCCGGTGCGGACGGCTCGGTCACGCTGGTCGTCGGCAACGACGGTGGCACCTACCGCCAGACGGTCGCGCGCGGCGCCGAGCTCACCAAGCAGTGGGGCCGCGGTTCGCAGAAGGGCTACAACACCCTCCTGCCGTACGACGCCAGTGCCGCCAAGGACGGCACGGTCGTCTTCGGCCTGCAGGACAACGGATCGGGCCACATCACCCCGCAGGGCAAGATCCTCGGGACGTACGGCGGTGACGGGTTCTACGCCGCCGTGGACCCCGACGACAGCAACACGTACTACAACGAGGTCACGCTCGCCACGATGCAGGTGACGCGCAACGGCGGGCAGAGCTACACCGACATCTCGCCACCGGTGACCAACCCGCAGTTCTCCAACGCGTTCGTCATGGATCCGACTGATGCGAACCACCTGCTCACCGGTGGCCCCGAGATCGTCGAGCGGACCACGGGACCGAGTGGCTCGTGGAAGCAGGTCTTCAACCTCGACGACACCGCCGGGGACCCGCACCAGATGACGGCGGTCGAGCTGCAGGGTGACGCTGCCTACGTCGGCTGGTGCCAGATCTGCGACATCATCAACAAGACCCCGAGCCAGGTGTTCGCCTCGGGCATCGCGACGAACGTCGGTGGCGACGCCGAGCCTGCCGCGGGCAGCACGGCGGGCTGGCACATGGCGGCGGCGAAGGGGCTGCCGGACCGCTACATCAGCAGCATCGCGGTCGATCCCAAGAACCCGAAGCGGGTCGTCGTCGTGCTCGCCGGTTACGCCAACCGCCAGTGGTGGCCGGCCGGGTCGTTCAACGACAAGAACCCGAACCGCGGGGAGGGGCACGTCTTCGTCAGCACGGACGCGGGCGAGACCTTCACCGACATCAGTGGCGCCGTACCGGACGTGCCTGCGCGTTCGGTGGAGATCCGCGGCTCCCAGATCCTGGTGGGGACCGACATCGGGGTGTTCCTGTCCAGCGACCTCAAGGGGTCGACCTGGGCGGCGCTCAAGGGCCTGCCGAAGGCACCGGTCGTCTCGGTGAAGAACTGGCCGGGCAAGCCGAACCAGGTCGTCCTGGCGACCTTCGGGCGCGGGGTCTACTCCTACACGTTCTCCAACGCCGCGCCTCCGCCCGCGGTCACGCCGCCGGTCGTCACGCCCAAGCCGCGGACCCCGCTGCCCGCAACGGGTCTGCCGGTCGCGCTCGGGACGCTCGGCCTGGCCCTGCTCGGGGGTGGGTTGCTCCTGCGCCGTCGCGGGCAACGCCGGCCCGTCTGACCCCGCGCCTGAACCCGTTCGCCCCCCGTCGTTCACGGTGCGACGATGGGGGGCGACGGGCGGCGCGGTGCCGCCCAGGAACGAGTGCAGATGACTGACCCGCAGCCGACCGGCCGCCGTACCTCGCGCTCCGGTGCGGGCCGTGGCGCGGGCGACGGCGCCATCCATCTCGATCCCGTCATCGAGGGCGACTGGCACGACCTCGAGGGCGAGGGCTTCGACCTGGAGGAGCGCAACGCGCTCCGGCGGGTCAGCGGGATCCGCACCGACCTTGAGGACGTCACGGAGGTCGAGTACCGCCAGCTCCGCCTCGAGCGGGTCGTCCTCATGGGCGTCTACGCCCGCGGCGACGACGAGGAGACCTCGCTGTTCGAGCTGAAGGCCCTCGCCGAGACTGCCGGCTGCGAGGTCCTGGAGGGCCTCACCCAGCGCAAGGACAAGCCCGACCCCAAGTCGTACGTCGGATCAGGAAAGGCCGAGGAGCTGCGGGACGCGGTCCTCGCGTCCGGCGCCGACACGGTCATCTGCGACGGCGAGCTGAGCCCCGGCCAGCTGCGGGCCCTCGAGGAGCTCGTCAAGGTCAAGGTCATCGACCGGACCTGGCTGATCCTCGACATCTTCGCCCAGCACGCCACCTCGCGAGAGGGCAAGGCCCAGGTCGAGCTGGCCCAGATGACCTACATGCTCCCTCGCCTGCGCGGATGGGGGGAGTCGCTGTCCCGCCAGGGTGGTGGCGCCGGTGGGTCCGGCGGTGGTGTCGGCACCCGCGGCCCGGGGGAGACGAAGATCGAGACGGACCGGCGGCGCATCCGCAACCGCAAGGCCAAGCTCGCCGCCGAGATCAAGCTCATGAAGACCGCGCGCGACGTCAAGCGGCAGGAGCGCAAGCGCCACCAGGTCCCGTCGGTCGCGATCGCCGGCTACACCAACGCCGGGAAGTCGTCGCTGCTGAACCGCCTCACCGGCGCGGGGGTGCTCGTCGAGGACGCGCTGTTCGCGACGCTCGACCCGACGGTCCGCAAGGCGCAGACGCCCAGTGGGCGCGAGTTCACCCTCGCCGACACCGTCGGGTTCGTCCGGCGGCTTCCGCACCAGCTCGTCGAGGCGTTCCGCTCGACGCTCGAGGAGGTCGCGGACGCCGACCTGATCCTGCACGTCGTCGACGGCTCACACCCGGACCCCGAAGGACAGCTGCAGGCGGTGCGGGCGGTGTTTGCCGACATCGGTGCGCACGACGTGCCCGAGATCGTGGTCATCAACAAGGCCGACGCCGCCGACCCGCTGGTGCTGTCGCACCTGCAGCGGCGGGAGAAGCACTGCGTGCTCGTGTCGGCGAAGACGGGTGCCGGCCTGGCAGATCTGCTGCAGGTGCTGGAGAACGAGGTGCCGCACCTCGACACCCTCGTCGAGGTCGTGCTGCCCTACGCCGAGGGACGGCTGGTCGCCCGGATCCATGACGAGGGCGAGGTCCTCGTCGAGGAGCACCTGGACGAGGGCACCCGGCTCGAGGCGCGGGTCGGCCCGGCGCTGGCGGCCGACCTCTCGTCGTACCTCGTGGCCTGACGCACGGTCGAGCTCAGCGCCTGACCGTGCGGTCCCCGATCAGTGCGGGGAGCGGTCGGCGAGCTTGCTGCCGTGGGACTGCTCGTGCTCCTCGTCGCTCGGCCCGGACGACCGCGCCGGATCGGGCTTGGAGGTGGAACGGGGCTCCTCCTTGGGCTTCGACTCGCCGGTGCTGTGGCGGCCGTCGTCCTTGGGCTTGGCCTCGCGGGTGCTGCTCGCAGACGGGCGAACCTGGTCGTCCTTGCGGTGCTCGCCGTCCTGGCGGACCTCGTCCGAGCGCTCCGATCCGCCGGTCTGCGGCCCAGGACGAGCCGTGCTCCGGGTCCCGGGCGCGACGGTGGCCGTCGCGGCAGGTCGGGGGGTGTGCGACGGCTGGACGGCGGGGCGCGGGGCAGGCGGCGTGGGCGACTCTGGCTGGCTGCTGCTGGTCCGCGGAAGCTGAACGTGCGTGACCGTGGCGACGACGTCCGCCACTGCGTTCTGCACGGGGCCGGGGAGCTGCTCGGCGGCCGCAGCGCCGACCGTCAGTCCCATCATCCCCGCGCCGACGAGGGCGACCTGCGCGGGGCGCAGCCAGGCCCGCCGGGTCCAGGTGGTGGAGCGAGTCCAGCTGGTGGAGCGGGTCCACGTGGTGGAGCGGGTCCGCGCGGTGGTCCAGGCACCGCTGGCGATGTCGCTGGCGTCGAAGCCGCTGTCCAGCAGCGCCGACAGCTCGCTGGAGGGTTGGGCCGAGGCGGTGACCTGGGCGCGCAGCAACGTCACGAAGGAGGCGAGGTCCTCCTGGCCGGTGACGGCCCGCCCGGACAGCAGCGCCTCGATGGTGCGCTCGTCCAGGGGCTGCTCGCCAGGAGTGGGGTTCACATCAGCGTCATCGTCCGGACCGGTCACAGGGGTACGGCCGTCTCGCTGCTCAGGGCGGCGCGCAAGGCGATGAGTCCTCGACGCTGCAGCTGCTTCACAGCACCGACGCTCTTGCCCAGGGCCTCGGCCACCTGCTCGACGGTCAGGTCGCCGAGGATCCGCAGGACCAGCACGTCGCGCTGGTCCCGGACGAGCGTGGAGAGCAGGGCTCGCACCCGAGCGGCGCCGAGGTCCACCAAGGCCTGCTCTTCCGACGACGGTGCCTGGCGCGGGTCGTCAGCGGGGTCGTACTCCACCACCGGCGCTCGTCGACTGCGCTTGCGCAGGTCGTCCACCAGTCGCGCGTGGGCCACCGAGAAGGTGAACGTCCGCAGGCCGCTCACGCCGCCGGTGAGGGTGGGCAGCTTCGGCAGCACGGTGAGGAAGACCTCGCTGGTGAGGTCCTCCGGCTCGCTCGCACCGCGGGTCCGCAGGTAGGACTCGACCGCGGGGGCCAGCGTGTCGTACACGATCCGGAGCGCCCACGGCTCCCCGAGCTGCGCCGCCGGCAAGGCGTCGTCGAGGGGGCTCACCGGGGGAGATCCCTGGCTCGCCCGGGGGGCCACGTCATCACACGATCATGCCGTCCACCGGCGCCAGGCAGGGAACGGCATGTCGGTACGGCGGGAAGCGGGTCAGCCCGTTCAGTCGTTGCTGTCGCCGCCGTGGGTGTTGCCGTCGTGGGTGTTGCCGTCGTGGGTGTTGCCGTCGTCGTGGCTGTCGTCGTTGCTGTCCGCGTGGTCGTCACGGTGGTCCTGCGACGCGGACGGACGGGGAGAGGTTGTGCCGGACGCCTTCTCGGACTTCCTCTGGCTCTTCTCCTCGGACTTCTTCTCGGACTTCTTCTCGGACTTCTGCTCAGCCGACTGCTGGTGCGATGTCTTGTCCGCCTTGTCGTGGGCCTTCAGCTGGCCGGTGTGGCGTCCGCAGTCCGGGTGGCCGTCGCCGTTGAGGTCGCCGCGGGCGTCCTCGCGCGGCGCGGACTCCTGCGCACTGTCCGCCTCCGGCACCGACGCGTTCTCGCCTGCCTCGTCGGCCTCGGCAGCCCCGTCAGCCTCGCTGGCCTCGTCGGCCTCGTCGGCCTCCTCGGCCGCATCGTGCGGTGCCTTGCTCGGACACGTCTTGGCGGCCTGGGTGGAGACAGCCGTGTCGCCTGCCGAGGTGCCCTGCGCGGACGTGGCGAGCGTGTCCTCGGACTCCGCGTCCGACTGGTCGGACACCTCGGTCTCGGCGGAGGGGGAGGTCGTCACCACGACGTCGTCCGACGGGGGAGCAGCGGTGGTGACGGACGTGTCGGAGGGCGCGAACGCGGCGGGAACGGACAGGGCCGCGCCGGTGGCTCCCATGGAGACGACGGCAACACCCGCCACGGCGAGGCCCTTGCCGGCCGCGCTGGCGGCGGCGAACTTGCCCGAGAGCTGAGCCAGCAGGGTGCCGAGGCCAGACGACATGCGATTCCTCCGAGAGAGCCAGCCCGCACCGGTAGCGAGTCACACCAGTCATCGGCAGACCGTCACTCAGGGTTACGCCCCGACGGAAGTTTCTTTTCCGCCGGGGCGTCCCTCGGGGTTGGCCCCCGGACCTGGTTCAGAGCTTGCGCAGCACCGTGACGACGCGACCGAGGATCGTGGCCTCGTCACCGTTGATCGGGGCGAACGCCGGGTTGTGCGGCATCAGCCACACGTGCCCGTCCCGACGCTTGAACGTCTTGACCGTGGCCTCGCCGTCGATCATCGCGGCGACGATGTCGCCGTTCTCCGCGTTGGGCTGCTGCCGCACGACGACCCAGTCGCCATCGGCGATCGCGGCGTCGATCATCGACTCCCCGACGACCTTGAGCATGAACAACGTGCCCTGACCGACGAGCTCGCGGGGGAGCGGGAACACGTCCTCGACGGCCTGCTCGGCGAGGATGGGACCACCCGCGGCGATCCGACCGAGCACGGGGACGTACGCCGGCGCGGGCTGATCGGTGCGCTCGTCCGCCGTCGTACCGTCCTCGGGCGGGGTCGGGATCTCGCTGGGCAGGCGGACGTCGACGGCGCGGGGCTTGGTCGCGTCGCGCCGCAGGTAGCCGCGCTTCTGCAGGTTGATGAGCTGGTAGGACACGCTCGACGTGCTCGCCAGGCCCACGGCGTCACCGATCTCGCGGATGGTGGGCGGGAATCCGCGCTGCTCGACCGACTCGCGGATGAACTCCAGCACCTTGCGCTGGCGCAGCGTCAGGCCGTCGTCGTCGGCCGGCCCGTCCGGCAGGTTGTGGATGTGGGTGGTCTTGGGAGGCACGCCCGCCTTGCGGCCCGGGCGACCGCGGGCGGGTTCGCCGGACGCAGCAGCCTTCGGCGGGCGCGTGGTGCCCACCTTCGGTCCGGGCTTGGTGCGCGCGAGGATCTCCGCCTCCTCGGGCGAGATCCGGGCCGTCGGGCCGGTGCGCCCGCCCGCCTTCGAACCGGTGCTCTTGCCTGCCACGGTGACTCCTCTCAGTGGTCTCCTGCTGTCCCCGGTCATCCCGGCGACGCCCGAGGAACGTAACGCGAATCCCCCCGTTTCCCAAACACCTGTTCGACGTGTCGTGGATTTTGTCGGAGCCCTCTGTTAGACATGGCACACGCGTTCGAGAGAACATCCGTTCGACTGCCAGCCGCTTCAGAGGAGCTCCCATGACCACCGTGACGCACCAGACCCGCACCGCCGAGGCCGGTACGACGCAGGCTGCTCCGCGTGGGCTGCGGCTGACCCGCCGCGGGCGGGTCGCGGTCCTCGGTGTGCTGGTGCTGCTCCTCGTCGCGTCGTTCACCCTGGGCCGGGTCGGCGACTCGCAGGCGGCGACGGACGCACCGGCGGCCACGACGTACTCCTCCACGACGGTCCATTCCGGCGAGACGCTCTGGTCGGTGGCCAAGCGGGTCGCCCCCGGGCAGGACCCGCGCGCGTTGGTCCAGCGCATCCGCGAGCTGAACTCCCTGCCTACCGCCTCGGTCCAGGCCGGCCAGCAGTTGCTTCTGCCGCGAACGACCTGACCGGCTGGCAGCAGCGGACCTACCAGCCGCGGAGCAGGGGCCTTGGTCGGCGGAGGTAGCTGCGGTTGAGGGGGGTGGTCCACCTGAGGCTGCCGTCTTGTTCGCGGGTGACGGTGAAGTAGTGGTGCTTGGCCTGGTGGTGGTGGGTGCACTCGCTGCTGGTGTTGCGTGCGGTGCTGGGTCCTTGGGGCCAAGGCACGAGGTGGTCGGACTGGCAGTCGCGGGCGAGGCGTCGGCATCCTGGGAACGTGCACGTGAGGTCGCGGGTCTTGATGAACCGAGCCAGTCGCGGAGGCAGGGCGTAGCTGCTGCTGTCCAGTGGCCGCTCGTCGACGGCGGCGGTGGTCAGGCGCGCGTGGGCACGGGTCAGCGCCTGGTGGCTCCAGCTGCTGGGGTCCTGCGGTGCTCGCTCCGGGGGCGGGCAGCCGGCGGGGCAGGTGCTGTCGTCCGGTTCCGGGGGCGGCGTGCTCTGGTCGGCTGGTTCGGTGCGGTCGAGGGTGTGGTCGTTCCAGAGCAGGTCGGACTCACTCGGCGGCTCGGGCTCGGGATGACCGTCGTGGTCGGGCTGTCGTGGTCGGGCCGGTCGTTCGGGCTGGTCGTCGGGCTGGTCGGTCCGTCTGGCCACCGCCTCCACCTGCGCCGCCGCCTCGCCGCCTGGTTCGCCGCCTGGCTGTCGCTGTCGCCTCGTCCGTGGGGCGGCACGGTGATGAGGACGGTGAGGCGACGGTCACGGACCTCGTCCCACGCGGCTCGGCCGTGTCCGGCGGGGATGTGGGTGCGGGCGTGGTGGTGCAGCAGGGCGGTGAGCTGCTGCTCGAGGTCGCTGGTCAGGGTGCTGATGAGGTGTTCGAGCTCCGGGTCGTCCTGGTCCTCCGGCCGGACCTCCGGCGCTGCCTCGGGTTCGGGTTCGGTCTGGTGGGTGTGCCCACACCCGTGCTGCCTGGCCGCCTCTTCCGCGGTGTCGGCCGGCAGGTCGGGGCGGTGCACGGTGCTGTCGACGCTGACGAGCGTCCCGTGCTCGTCGACGACAGCCCGGCGCAGCTCGGCCTGGGTGAGGAGCTCACGCGCTTCTGGGGCGCTGATGAGGCCGAGGCCGGGGATCTCTCCTGGCTCGTCCCCACCTTCGAGGGTCGCGAGGCTCACGATCACCAGCGCCTGCCACGACCCGGGCTGGACGCGTCCGCAGATCAGGTCCATCAGGGTGTCGAACCTGCGCTGGTCCAGCGTCCGCTCATCCCCGGGGTGCTTGGGCAGGGCGAGGGTGTCGATGCTCGCCAGGATCATCGCGATCTGACTGGTCGTGCCGGTGGCCCAGAAGCTCGCGTTGCCTCCCGGGTCGGTCTGGTCGGCCCCGACCCGCCGTTCCCGCTTGGCCTTGTCCCACCGCTTGGCTGCCGCGTCCGGGTCCAGCACCATCACCGCAGCGCGGGCGGCCTGCCGCAGCTGATGGGGCGTCCGGGCATCGTGGGCGCCCTGGACGAGGTCGATGACCTGCTCCTGCACCTCACGGGACAGGCCGAGGCCGCAGATCGTGTCGAGCAGCGCATCAGCGTGCCGGATGCTCCACCCCCCCTGCGACGCCGGGGTCCCGACCCGGGCCATGACGGCGGGGAACGCGCTGTAGAGCTGGGCGTTCTCGATCCACCGCTGCGCCGTCCCCGAGCTCTCCGACAACGCCAACGCGAGCTCGTCACTGACGTAGTCACGATGCCCGATCAGCACGTCCTCGGACGCGAACGCGTTCAGCTGCACCCGCAGCTCGTGGTCGAGCTGCGCCCGACGGGCGACGAGGTCCTCGATCACACCCAGTCGTGCGCGTGCCCGCGCGGGGCGGGTCAGCGGCGCAGCGAGCTCGGACATGACATGGATAGTACACCTGTTCGACGACAGTCTCGAGCGAAAAGCGCTGCTGTGTATAAGAATTTCCGCGCTGGTGTCTGTGGAGGCCCGCCCCACATGGCGCTCATCAGAACTGTCCGGCACTCGGGAGGGTGGCTGTGTCCTCCATGTCGGGCAGCGGAGCCGACGAGGGGCTGCTCATGCGTCAGGACGGCCTCGATCGCGCTGGCAACAGGCAGGTCGGGCGCCAAGGCGCCGCCACGCCGCCACGCCATGACCCCACCGCGGACCACTGCAGCCGCCCAGCTGTCCGACAGTTGGGAGGGTGGCTGTGTCCTCCTCGTCGGACAGCAGCCCCCCAACTGAAGCAGCCCCCCAGCTACTGCGGCAGGACGGCCTCGATCGCGGAGACCACGGTCGGGTCGAGCGGCTCGGTGCGGGGACGGAACCGGCCGACGACCTCACCGGTGGGCGCGACCAGCCACTTCTCGAAGTTCCACTGGACGTCGCCCGCCTCACCCTCGGCGTCGGGCACGGCGGTCAGCTCGGCGAACAGCGGGTGTCGGTCCTCGCCGTTCACCTCGACCTTCTCGAACAGCGGGAAGCTCACGCCGTACGTCGCGGAGCAGAACTCCGCGATCTCCTCCGACGTCCCCGGCTCCTGACCGAGGAACTGGTTGCACGGGAAGCCGACGACGCTGAACCCGCGCTCGCCGTACGTCTTCTGGAGCTCCTCAAGCCCCGCGTACTGCGGGGTGAGGCCGCACTTGGACGCGACGTTGACGACGAGCAGCGCCTGACCGGCGGGGAGGGAGCCGGGCGTGCCGTCGAGGCGAGTGAGGGAGATCTCGGAGAGGGACATGCTGCAGATCCTCGCGCATCCGGTCTGAAGCACCGGGCAGGGGCAGGGCAGGGTGTGTCGAAACACTCCCGCAACGCCCTCGACCTCACCCCCCACCGCTGGAGCCCCGTGAAGCGCCGTCCGTCCCTGCTCGCCGCCACCGCCGTCCTCGCCGTCCTCGCGGCGAGCAGTCCCCTCATCGCCCAGGCGGCCCCGGCGAGAGCGTCGTCCGGGCCCCGGTACGACGTGACGATCCGGACGACGGAGTACGGCATCCCGCACATCGAGGCCAAGAACTGGTCCAGCCTGGGCTACGGCTACGGCTACTCGGTGGCCAAGGAGACGATCTGCATCCTCGCCGACACCTACACCACGGTCCGCGCGCAGCGCAGCCGCTTCTTCGGCGAGGACCAGGGCTACGTCTTCCGCGGCAACGGCGCGAGCGTCAACAACCTCAACAGCGACGTGTTCTTCCAGCAGATCATCGATGACAAGCGCGTCGAGAAGCTGCTCGCGGACACCGGCCCGAACGCCCCCAAGCCCGAGGTCCGGCAGGGCGTCACCGGGTACGTCGCCGGCTACAACCGCTGGCTCGCCGACCAGGGTGGCGCCAAGGGGATCACCGACCCCGCCTGCAAGGGCGCGCCGTGGGTCACCCCGATCACCGAGATCGACGCCTACCGCCGCTTCTACCAACTGGCCCTGCTCGCCAGCAGCGGCGTCGCGATCGACGGCATCGGGTCCGCCCAGCCACCGACACCGTCGGCACCGGTCCCCACCAGCCTCGACACCGCCGCCGTCGCGGAGGGCCTGAAGAACGAGTTCAAGGGCCTGGCGATCGGCTCCAACGCCGTCGCCCTCGGCAGCGACGCGACGACCACCGGGCGCGGCACCCTGCTGGGCAACCCGCACTTCCCGTGGATCGGCTCCGAGCGGTTCTTCCAGGCCCACCTCACCATCCCGGGTCAGGTCGACGTGACGGGCGGCTCGCTGCTCGGCGTCCCGATCGTGCTCATCGGCCACACCGCGCACCAGGCGTGGTCGCACACCGTCTCGACGTCGTACCGCTTCACGCCGTTCCAGGAGACGCTGGTCCCCGGGTCGCCCACGACCTACCTGTACGACGGGGTGCCGACCGCCATGACCCACCGCGACGTGAAGGTCGTGCTCAAGAACGGGACGACGCTCACCCGCACCGTCTGGGCCACCCGCCACGGCTCCATCTTCAGCAGCCTGCTCGGCATCCCGCTGCCCTGGACCCCGACGATCGCCTTCGCGATGGGCGACGCGAACGCGCCGAACTTTCGCTACCTCAACCACTTCTTCGAGGTGAACAAGGCCCAGAGCAGCCGTGAGGTGCTGCAGGTCCTCAAGCGCAACCAGGGCATCCCGTGGGTGAACACGATCGCCGCGGACGACGCGGGTGAGGCGCTGTACGCCGACATCTCCGTCACCCCGCACGTCACCAACGCGCAGGTCACGCAGTGCGCCACCCCGGTGGGGGAGGCGACGTTCGCGGCGCTGCGCCTGCCGGTCCTGGACGGCTCGCGCTCGAGCTGCGAGTGGGGCAGCGACCCGGACTCCGTGCAGCCCGGCACGTTCGGGGCCAACGAGATGCCGAGCCTGATCCGGCGCGACTACGTCACCAACTCCAACGACTCCTACTGGCTGAGCAACCCGAGCCAGCCGCTCACCGGCTTCCCGACGATCATCGGTGACGAGGGCACGGAACGCACCACCCGCACCCGCTCCGGGCTGGTCATGGTCGCCGAGCAGCTGGCCAAGGGGAAGTTCACGCGGCAGGGCCTGCAGGACCTGCTGTTCAGCGACCGCCAGCACTCCTTCGAGCTGGTCAAGCCCGACCTGCTGCAGCTGTGCGGGAGCTTCCCCGGCGGGTACGCCCCGAGCAGCAACGGCCCGATCAACATCGGGAACAGCTGCGCGATCCTCGCCGGCTGGAACGGCCGCGACAGCCTCGACGCCCGTGGGGCGCTGCTGTTCCGTCGGTTCTGGACCCGCGCGACCGCCGTGCAGGTCGGGGTCAAGAGCCCCACCCAGCAGGCGCCGATCTGGAAGACGCCGTTCAGCACGGCCGACCCGGTGCACACCCCGCGCGGACTGAACATCGCCAACCCGCTCGTCGCGCGCGCGTTCGGTGACGCCGTCGCCGACCTCAACGGCGCGAAGATCCCCCTCGACGCCAAGCTCGGCAGCTACCAGGTCGACCTGCGCCCCGACGGCACCGCGACGCCGTACCACGGGGGACCCGGCGGGCTCGGGGTCTTCAACGCCCTCGCTGCCCCGTGGGACCCGGCCAAGGGGTACGTCGGTCGGCTGCCCCACGGGTCGAGCTTCATCCAGGCCGTCTCCTTCACCGGCAGCGGCTGCCCCGATGCGCGGACGCTGCTGACCTACAGCCAGTCCGCCAACCCGAACAGCCCGCACTACGTCGACCAGACCAAGCTGTTCAGCGCCTCCCGCTGGGTCACCGACCGGTTCTGCCGCGCCGACGTCCTCGCCGCCACGCTCAGCACGACGCACCTGACCGCGGGGACGCCGGCGGCCGCACCCGTGGCGGCGCCGCCCGCACGGGGACCCGCGGCGCCCGGCGCGTCCCTTCCGACGACCGGTCTCGGGACGGTGCCCCTGCTCGGCACCGCGGGGCTCGCGCTGCTCCTGCTGCACCGCCGGCGCCGTCCGCACCGTCTGACCGTCTGGCTTAGCCTGCTGTCATGAGTGACGCCCGGCCCGAGCTGCCGTTCGAGGCCGAGCAGCGGGCCGCCGCCCGGGAGCGCTACGCCGCCGGCGAGCTGAGAGCGGCCCTGCACGTGTGGGACAGCCTGACCTACCCCGAGCTGCTCTCCGACGAGGAGGTCGTCATGTTCGAGAACGCCCGCCGGGAGGTCCGCGGCAGCTGACCGGACTGTCACAGAGCCGCCATCCGAGGTGGCTCAAGGGCTCCGGCGACCGGGTCGATCGAACAGGTATGGCTCTCGCGTGCGTCCAGACTGCCCACCCGGTCGGTGACGGCTCGTTCTGCCGCATCTGCGGTCGGGCGTACGTCCAGGTCCCGGATCAGGCCCCGGATCAGGTCCCGGATCAGGTGTCGGTCGCACCTTCGCCTCCCACCCTCCCCGTGCTCGTGCCGACGCAGCCGGTACCCGAGCCGACTCCCCAGCCGGCAGCCCCCGTCGCCGAGCACGCGCCGACCACGGGGGCCACGCGCGGGCTCGTCCTGCCGCCTGCCGTCGCTCCGCTGCTCGGCGGGGTCGGTCTGGGTGCGGCCCTCATGGCTGTCCTGGACCGGCTCGTCCTGTAGCTGCCGTGCCAGGGTGAGGTCATGCAGCGCCGGTGTGCCCTCGCCGTGGCCGCGGTGCTGCTGGTCGCCGGCTGCGGGACCTCGCCCCCGCGGCCCACGCCGGTAGCCGCCCCGTCACCCACGCCCAGCCCGACGCAGCCCCCGACACCGGCGCCGCGCGTGACCCGCACCGCCCCGGTTCCGCGTGTCGTCGAGGTCCGGTACCGGGTGGAGCGGCGGGTCCCGGACGCCCCCGAGTTCGCGCGGGTGGTCGACACGACGCTGCACGACGCCCGTGGCTGGCAGCGCGCAGGGTTCCGGCTGGTCGAGGACCCGCGGGCGTCGTACGTCGTGATGCTGGTGGAGCCGGACGAGGCGCAGGCGCGGTGCGAGCCGTACGACGTCTACCGGAAGTACTCCTGCCAGAACGGTCCGCTGGTCGTGCTCAACGCCGAGCGGTGGCGCCACGCGACGCCGGAGTGGACGGGATCCCTTGCGGCGTACCGGCAGATGCTGGTGAACCACGAGGTCGGTCACCTGCTCGGGCAGCACCACCCACCGTCGCCGCAGTGCCCGAGGCGAGGTGTGAGGGCGAGGGTCATGTCCCAGCAGAGCACCGAGCTCAACGGCTGCCTGCCCAACCCCTGGCCGCTGCCGCAGGAGATCAGCCGCGCGGCGCGGCACGACCTCCCGCTCGCTCCGCCGCCTGACTGATCCGCTGGTCGATCCGCTCCTGCACCGCGCCCTGGTGCTCGGGCAGCGCGGCCGCCCGCAGGTCGGTGAGCAGCAGATCGACACGCCGCTGCACCGGTTGGCAGTCCTCGCCGTACTGCTCGATCTCGTCCAGGGCCAGCGCGAGGTAGTCCTCGATCCCGAGCTCGCGCAGCACCAGCCGGACCCGGCCGCGGTCGTCGCAGTGGATCCCTGGCCGCAGCGGTCGCGTGACGAGCCGGCGCAGCAGGTCGTGCAGCTGGTCGAGGGCCTGGACGGCGGTCGTCGGGTCGTTCACGCCCGGCGAGAGCGCGCGCTCGGCGATGTCCACGAGCTGCCGCAGGCCGAAGGCCACGTCCTGCTGCATGGTCCGGTCGCGCCCCTGCACCAGGGCGGCGGCGGTGGTCGCCACGTCGAGGGTGCTGGCGTCGCCGAGCACCTCGAGCAGCGGCGCTCCCTCGGGTACGAACTCCCCGACGCCGGCGCAGCAGCGCAGCACCACGTCGGCCTCAGCGGCCAGCGAGACCAGCTGCTTCTCGTCGATCGAGATGAGCATGCCCAGCCGCGGCGCGGGCAGCAGCAAGGTCACGAGGTCCAATGGCGGCAGGGGCGTGGCACCGGACGCCGCGCGGCCGGCCTCGTGTCGGCGCTCGAGCACCTGCCGGGTCTCCCGCGCGATCGCGGCGATGATCGACGACGCCTGGATCGCGGTGGCGATGTGGTGGATGTAGGCGATGAACAGCGCGACGCTGAGGAGCAGCAGGCCGACGCCGACCGTCGTGGCGAGGGCAGGGACGAACGCCTCGGCGTCGGTGCCGCCGTTGTCGACGGTCCGCAGGACCAGGACGGCGTAGACGAACGTCGACACGAACGTGCCGAGCGCGAGCTGGCTGACGCGGTCGCGCAGGAACGTGCGCAGCACCCGCGGGCTGAACTGGCTGCTGGTCAGCTGCAGCACGACGACGGTGATCGAGAAGACCAGACCGGTGAAGGTGATCATCGCGGTGGTGAGCGCGCCCGAGCACCTCGCGCGCACCGTCCGGCCCGGCGCCGAAGGTGCCGCGCAGCCCGTCGGGGTAGGTGCGGTCGACGTGGACCAGCACGAGGGCCAGCAGCACGCTGCCCGCGATGCAGGCGCTGGGAACGAACCAGAACCCGGTCCGTGCCGCCTCGGACAGCGCCACCAGTCGCGGCGTCAGCCAGGCCATCAGCGGGATGCGGGACCTGGGTCGGGACGGGGTCGGCATGGCGTGATCATGCCCCGCACCCTTCGCGCGCGAACGCCGGACAGCGTCGGTGCGCGAACGTGCCACGATCTCGCGCATGACGACGGTGGCGGTCACGGGTGCAGCACGCGGGATCGGTGCGGCGATCGCCCAGGAGCTGCGGGCGCGCGGCTACGACCTGCTGCTCGGCGACCTCGACGGCTGCGCGGCGCTCGCGGCCGAGCTCGGTGGGGTCAGCGGGGTGCTCGACGTGACCGACCAGGCGTCGTACGTCGCGTGGCTGGCGCTCGTGCCGCACGTCGACGTGCTGGTCAACAACGCCGGCGTGATGTGGGTCGGGCCGTACGCCGACGAGCCGGAGTCCGTGGTCCGCAAGCAGTTCGACGTCAACGTCGGCGGCGTCATGCGGGGGACCCGCCTCGCGATCGCCGGGGGAGCACGCACCATCGTCACGGTGGCGTCCGTCGCGTCGTACATCACGCCGGCGGGGGAGGCGACGTACGCCGCGACCAAGCACGCCGTCCTCGGCTGGATGAAGGGCGTCCGCGCCGAGCTGCGTGGGCGGGGCGTCGAGCTGTGCCTCGTGCTGCCGACCGTCGTGACGACCGACCTAGCCGCCGGCACCGTGTCGGGCGGGGTGCCCCCGCTCGCTCCCGCGGACGTCGCGCGCGCGGTGGCCGACGTGATCGCCACGCCGCGGTTCGAGACGTTCGTCCCGCGGCGGGTGTCAGCCCTCACCCGGGTGCTCGGCCTGCTCCCGCAACGCGGTCGGGACCTCATGCTCCGGCGGCTGGTGCCGGACCAGGTGCAGCAGGGCGACCCGGCCGCGCGGGCGGCGTACGAGGCCCGCCACCTGGACTAAGCAGATAGGCAGCACGATCCGGGTGATGTGCTTGTGCCGCAGGCTCAGCGACTCGGGTGCCCAGCCGTCGGGGCGTTGGGGCAGGACCTCGACGCGCTTGCGGCCGACCCGGACGACGTTGCCCACGATGACCCGCCGCCGCTGCTCGCAGCGCAGGTCCAGGACCGGGGCGAGCGACCCCGCGGTGAACAGCAGGCCCCGGGTGTCGGTGAGGTCGAGCATCGCCACCCGGTGCCGTGCGGCGGTGCGCTCGAGCTTGTCCGCGCGCGGTTCGTGCGCCGTACGGACCCTGCGGATGTCGGCGTTGCGCAGCAGCATGACCTGACCAGACAGCGTCAGCACGCCGCACCACTGCTGCCCGACGCCGAGCACCAGCCCGCTGACCTGCAGCACGCCCTTGCGGCGCAGCTGCACCGGCTTGCCGCTGTCACGGGCGTCGCGCAGGGTCTTGCGGGTCACGGCCATGTCGCCATCCTGCCCCGACGGTGCCTGGCCACCCGACAGACCCAGGCACTACGGGCAGCTGACCGCCGGGTTGAAGTCCGCGAACATGCCGGCCTTGTTGGTGTCCCAGATCCACGCGTGCAGCTCGTAGAACGGCGGCAGGCCGTACCGGTTCGGCTCGGGGACAAGGGTGAAGGGCTGTCCGAACAGGCTGGGCCCGGTGGAGTGGCCGGCCGACCACGCGTCGGCGATGACGACGTACTCCACGGCGGCGAGCTTCAGCTTTCCGTTGGCGGCCGGGGCGTAGATCACCAGCTCCGGTTCGTCGGCCTTGATCGACGGGTCCTCAACGCGTGCGCCGAGGACGTAGTGGATGCCCATCCCGCCGGTGCCTGGCTTGTCGATGCACGCGATCCCGGCCGCGTCCTTGAGCTCGGCGAAGCCGGCCGCTCGAGCGGCCGCGACGTCGTGGTAGCGGGCGGTCGCGTTGCGGGCGCGATCCACGCCGGACGGGGAGGCCGAGCTGTTCGTGGTGACCACCACAGCACCGACCCCGGCCGCAGCGGCGATGCAGGCGGCGGCGACCGCCGTACGCGCGCGCATCAGTGGGAGAAGTACGGGTCGAGGACGGACACCTGCGTGATGCTGTCCACCGGCAGGCCGTTGTCAGCGGCTGCCTTGCGGATCGCCTCCGGTGCGGGGGCGTCGTAGATGCAGAACGTCGTGCGCTTGTCGTCGCTCACGTACGAGTGCACCCACGTCACGTGATGGTCGAGGTTCTTGCCGACGACCGCGGCGCAGACCGCGGCTCCCGTGTCGTCGGCCGGGATCGACAGGCCGCCGTCGAACGTGCGCTGAACCAGGTAGCGAGGCATCGTGTTCTCCTTCAGGAGCGGGCCGTCGCCCGGTGCGACGGCTGCTCTCAGGCTGGTCCGCAGGCTCGCCTCGGGACAGCGCACCATCACCCAGATTGGCCCCTCCCTCTACCCATCTCAGGACGAAGAGCGCACCATGTGGGGCATGGGTACGGCGGGGGCGCTGCTCGAGCGGGACGCTCAGGTCCTGGCGCTCGACGCTGCCTGGGTCGAGGTGCAGCGGTCCGGTCGAGGGCAGGTCGTCCTCGTGCGCGGGGAGGCCGGCTCGGGCAAGACGGCGCTGCTCCGGCGGTTCACCGAGCAGGTGACCGGTCCGGTGGCCTGGGGCAGCTGCCACCCGTTGTCGACCCCCCGGCCGCTCGGCCCGTTCGCCGAGGTCGCCGACCAGGTGGGGGGCACGTTCGCGGAGGTCGTGGCGGGGGAGGGAAAGCCGCACGAGATCGCCCGGGCCCTGAGCCGGTTCCTGCCCGGCGACGGTCCGACGGTGGTGGTGCTGGAGGACCTGCACTGGGCCGACGAGGCCAGCCTGGACGTGCTTCGCCTGCTGGCCCGGCCCCTGCGAGACCGGGCGGTGCTCGTCGTGGCGACCTACCGCGACGACGAGATCGACCGCTGCTCGTCCCTGCAGACGGCGCTGGGTGACCTGCGGGGTCCCGAGACCTCGCGGCTGGAGGTCCCGGCCCTGTCGGTGACAGCGGTGACCGAGCTCGCCCGGGGCACGGGACGGGACGCCTCGGACCTGCACCGGCTGACCGGGGGCAACGCGTTCTTCCTCACCGAGGTGCTGGCGGGCGGCGGGGACCTGCCCGCCACGGTCCGCGACGCAGCCCTGGCTCGACTGGCCCGACTGGGGCCGCAGGCGCGTGCCGTGGCCGAGTCGGTGGCGGTCGTCCCGCAGCGCTGCGAGCTCTGGTTGGTCGAGGCGCTCGCCGGTCTGGCGCACCTGGACGAGGCGGTCGCCGGCGGGGTCCTCGTGGCTCACGAGGACGGCGTCAGCTTCCGGCACGAGCTCGCCCGCCGCGCGGTGGAGGGAACCCTCCCGCCGTACCGCAGGCTCCTGCTGCACCGTGCTGCGCTGGCCGCCCTGCTCGACCGGCCGGCACCGGACTCGGCGCGGCTGGCGCACCATGCCGAGCTGGCTCAGGACCCTGCCGCGGTCCTGCTGCACGCGCCCGTGGCGGCCGAACGCGCGGCTCGGGTCGGGGCCAAGCGCGAGGCCGTGGCCCACTGGGAGCAGGCCCTTCGGCACTGTCCCGAGAGCGATCGCGAGCGGCGCGCCGACCTGCTCGAGGAGTACGCGGCGGCGGTGTTCCTGCTCGACGGCATGGCGCAGTCGATCGCCGCGCTCGAGGAGTCGCTGCAGATCCGGCGGGAGACCGGCGACCGGGTCGGGGAGGGTCGCGTGCTCAACGGACTCGTCCGACGGCTCGGCTGCGCCGGCCGCGAGGACGAGGGCCCCGCGGCACTCGCGGCGGCGCACGAGGTGCTGGAGTCGCTGCCGCCGACCGGTGAGCTGGCGCGCACCTTCGCGTTGCACGCCTACACCTGCCTCGAGCTCGGTGATCTCGAGGGCGTGCGGGAGTGGGGGTGGCTGGCGGTCGAGCTGGCCGAGGAGCACGGCGCCACGGACGTCGTGGTCCACGCGTTGAACACGATGGGCATCGCGGACCTGCATGGCGGCCGTGATCCTGACCTGGTGCTGCGGAGCCTCGCGCTCGCGCGCGAGCACGATCTCGACGAGGCGGTCGGTCGGGCCTGGCTCAACCTCGGGGGCGTGTACGCGGCGCATCGCCGCGTGGACCAGCTCGGGTTTCTCGAACAGGGGCTGGCGGACTGCGAACGACGGGGGCTGGAGCTGTGGCGCCGCTACGTCGCGGTGAGCCGGGCGGAGCTCCAGCTGACGCTCGGTCGCTGGGACGACGCGGTCGACGGCATCGCGGACCTGCTGGCGCTTCCCGTCGGCGACGGACTGCTGCGGGTGCTCGCCTGGTGCGTCACCGCGACCGCGCGACTGCGCCGTGGAGACCCCGGGGTACGGGAGGCGCTGGACCTCGCCACGACGCTCGCGGACGGCCACGTGGCACCGGAGTGGAGCCTGCCGGTGGCGCTGTTGGCCGCCGAGCTCGCGTGGGTCGAAGGCGTCGATGCTGGGCAGGTCAGGGCCCTGACCGACGAGGTGCTGCAGGCGTGCCGGGAGGTCGGTGACGACTGGGGGGTCGACGGGCTGCTCCGGTGGCGCCGCCTGGCCGGGGTCACCGACGAGCCCACGACCGGCCGGACGGCGCTGTCGACACCGAACGTCGAGCACTGGCGGGCCGTCGGCTGTGGGTACGACGCCGCGCTGAGCCTGCTCGAGCTGGGGGAGCCCGTCGAGGCGCTGGCGCTGCTCCAGCTCATCGGCGCCAGGGGTACGGCGGCCCGCGTCGCCAAGGACCTCCGCACTGCCGGGGTACGCGAGCTCCCGCGGGGTCCGCGCACGAGCACTCTCGCCAACCCCGCCCTGCTCACCGAGCGGGAGGTCGAGGTGCTCGGTCTCGTGGCCGAGGGCCTGTCGAACCCCATGATCGCCGAGCGCCTGGTGCTGTCGTCGAAGACGGTCGACAAGCACGTGTCCGCGCTGCTGCGCAAGCTCGGGGTCTCGTCCCGTCGGGACGCCGCGGCCCGCGCCCAGGACCTCGGCCTGCTCGCACCGGCCGTGCCCGTCGCCTGACCAGCAGGCTCAGACGCGCGGGGTGGCCCGCCCGCCCAGGTGCAGGAAGCGGGTGCCGTCCGGGAGGGTGAGGAACACGGCAGCCATCCATCCGGTCAGCCCGGGCAGCTTGGTCACGAACGTGTCCGGGCCGACGGCGATCAGCGGGCACGTCAGGCGGTCGGTGCCGAGCGAGGTGGCGAGCACGCCACTGGGCCGCGCCACCAGGGACAGGCCTTCGCCTTCGGCCACGACGTCGTAGACCATTGACTCGCGACCGTAGGTCCCGACGTACTCCTGCGGGTCGAACGCGAACGGCTCGACGGGTGGTCCGAGCCGCGGGGGCATCCGGGCGTCGGTGTGCTCGGCGGCGAGCTCCTCGACGAGGTCGGCGAACAGGTCCATCGCGCCGCCGCCGTTGGTGAGCAGCGCGACGGTCAGCGGCTCTTCGGCGTCGATGACGCGCAGGAAGGCGTTCTGGCCGAGGGTCGAGCCGTCGTGGCCGAAGACCGGCTGGCCCCAGTCGTTGAGCAGGAACGCCAGCCCGACGCTGCGCCCGAGCGTCCAGCGGTCCGGGACGTCCACCTGGGGGGTGCGCATGGCGCGGGCCGACTCCTCCGACAGCAGGCGGGTCCCGTCCGCGGTCACCCCACCTGCCAGGTGCAGCCGCGCGAACGCGATCAGGTCGGTGGCCTGGCCGTGCAGCAGGCCGGCGGGGCCGGCCGAGCGCGACAGGCCCCACTGCGGCGCGACGACCGGGTCGGGCGTCAGCAGGTGGCCGGTCGCGGCGCCCCACAGCAGCGCCTGCTCCGGCAGCGTCCCCGCCGCCTCGAGCCCGAGCGGCTGCAGCAGCCGCTCGCGCAGCACGGTGTCCCAGGTCGCGCCGCGCAGCACCTCGACGATCCGGCCGAGCACGGAGAACCCGGCGTTGCAGTAGCTCATGACCGCGCCCAGCGCGTGGCTGCTCGTCGGCTCGGCCAGCTCCGCGACGTACCTCTCGAGGCAGTCGTCACCGCGGCCGTTGTCGGGGAAGAAGTCGCCGGAGATCCCGCTGGTGTGGGTGAGCAGGTGGCGGGCGGTGACCTGCGCGGTGATCTCGGGATCGCTGACGCGGAACCCCGGGAGGTACGACGCGACCGGGGCGTCGAGGTCGAGCAGACCGTCGTCCACGAGCTGCAGGACAAGCGTGGCGGTCCAGGTCTTGGTGATGCTGCCGAACTGGAAGACGCTGTCAGGCGTGGCGGGCTGGCCGGTCCGGACGTTGAGGACGCCGGACGCCGCGGTCACGGTCTGGTCGCCGAGGGCGACGGCGAGGCTCGTGCCGACGACGCGGTGCTTGTCGGCGAGCGCGGTGAGGCGGTCCTGCAGGGCGGTGGCGTCGAGGGGCACGGCGGGATCCTTCTGCGGGTGTGTCGGGTGCGGGTGGATGACGGTGAGGTCAGAACAGGGGGAACGGCGAGCCGGTGTAGGTGAAGCAGGAGCAGCCGGTGGACCAGCCGAACAACCGCCCCTCTGCCGGCCCAGTGCGCCGGCCGCTGCGGAAGTCGGTCAGGCCGCCGTACGTCGCGGGGGAGGAGTACGACGTCCCGAGCGCCTGCGCCCCGGCCAGGACGCTGCTGCGGTCGCTGGCGCCGAAGGTGCGGGACAGCACGGCGGCGTACAGGCCGATTGCGTCACAGGTCGTGTAGGCGAAGGTGCGGTCGGCGGGCGAGGCGGGGACGAGGCCGCCGGACTTCAGGTCGGCCAGGCAGCTGCGCTGGGCCGGGCGCAGGACGTCGGCGCCCTGGGTGGTGTCGACGCTGGGCAGCCAACCGAGGCCGCGGGCGTTGGCGAGCTGCGCCGGCGGGGTGTTCGCCTCCTGGACCGTGGGGATCGCGACGCTGGTGAGGGCGTAGTGCGGGTGGTAGTCCTGGGACTCGGCCGCCGTGGCAAACAGCAGCAGCAGGTTGCCCTCGCTGCCGCCGGACACGAACGTGACCTGGGTGATGTTGCTCTGGCGGAACCGCAGCACGGCGCTGGACATGTCGGAGGCCTGGCCGGACAGGTCGCTGATGCCGCCGAAGCAACGGACGGTGACGTGGTCGGCGACCGGGTGGCCGAGGCGCTGCGCGACAGGGACGACCGTGCCGTCGTACGTCCGCTGGTTGTAGGGGCAGCCCTCGACGATGACGCCGAGCTTGTCAGTGGCGGTGAAGCCCTTCGCGGCGGTGAGCCGCTCGAGCAGCACGCGCATCCGGGTGTCGGTGGAGATGGTGGTGGCCGTCAGCAGTCCGGTGTCGGCTCGGAGTGCTTGGTCGTCGCCGAGGGCGTAGTCCCCGGTGACGAGGGGGACCCCGGCCTTGGCGAGGCAGGCGTCGAAGCTCTCGAGGTAGAGGCCCACGACCGACAGGACGACCGCGACGTGGTTGTCCTCGGTGAACGTCGAGCAGGCCGCCGCGAGGTCGGTGCCGTAGGAGCTCGAGCTGGACTGGAGCTCGGCGTAGACGGGGACGATCCTGCGGCCGGCCAGGCCACCCCGGGCGTTGAACGCCGCGACGAGGGCCTCGAACGCCTTGCGGGGCGTGAAGCTGTTGCCGTTGTCGACGCCCACGCTGCCGGCCGCGTCGTTGTTGGCGGTGAGGATCCCGACGCTGATCGGTGTGCGGATCGCGGGCCCTCCGCCGGATGACGTGCCAGTGGAGGTGCCGGTGGAGGTCCCACCGCCTGTCGAGGGGGACGTGCTGCCGCCGGTCGTGGGGCTTCCCGTGGCGACGGAGCCGGCGGGGACGGCCCTCCTGCTCGGCCCCCCTCCGCCGGTGGTGCTGGACCCACCCGTCCCGCTGGTCGAACCGGAGCCGGTGGTGACCCCGTCGGACGTCCCGTCCAGCGCTCCGCCGGTCGGGGAGGTCGTGCCGGACCCGGTGACGACCCCGCCGGTCAGCGGGACGGTGCTGCCGCAGGCGGTGAGCAGAACCAGCAGCGGCACGAGGACGGCCGCGAGCAGCAGCCTGCGCCGTACGGCCGATGCGCTGCGCACACGGTCCTCCTGCTGGTCACGGCGGGTTCTGGCTCTGCCCTGGTCAGTCCTGGCCTCGCAGACGATAATGTCGTTACTATGACGCTGGCCCGTCGACGCGTCAAGGGAGGCCACATGGCGGTAACACCGGCAACACCTGTCCTGCTGGCGGACGCCGTCGTGCCGGTACGCGGACGGCCGGAGACCCGCGAGGCGCTGCTGAACGCTGTGGAGGAGCTGGTTGCCGAGCGCGGCTGGAACGCCTGCTCGCTGCAGGCCGTGGCGCGGCGCAGCGGCCTGACCACCGGCGCGGTCTACAGCACCTTCGGCAGTCGCGGGGCGCTGCTCGCCGCTGCCCTGGTGCGCCGGTCGGCCGAGCAGGCGCGGCTACCCCTGGACGGGCGCAGTGCGACGGAGTCGGTGGCCGCCTTCGCCGGCAGTTACCACGCCGCGGTGCAGACCACGGAGGGGATGAACCTCGTGCTGGCCCAGCTCGACCTGGTCAGCCTCGCCCGGACCGACTCGGTCGTGGCCGAGGCGCTGTCCACGGCGTACGAGGCCCTGCTGGCCGGCGTGGTCGACGATCTCGCCCAGCTGATGTCCCTGTCGCCGGCTCAGGCCCGGCTGGTGGGTCAGCGGCTGCTGGCGCTGCTGCAGGGACTGACGCTGCAGCAGGTCGCGTTCGGCAGTGCCGTGCGCGAGCAGGACGTCGTCGACGCAGCCCTGCTCACCGTCGGCCTGTAGGGACGGCCTGTAGGGACGGCCTGTAGGGGAGGGTCGCCGGCGGCCTCGCGGGAGCACTTTTGCCCACGTCCTGTCGCCCGATCGAGGGCGCTGTCGTCCGATCGAGGTCATCGCTCGTGGTGCAGCAGGCGCCTGGACGGGATCAGCGGTCGTGGTGTCCCGGCCCCGACCCGGCCCCGACCCGGCCCCGGCCCGGCCCCGAGCTGCCCCGAGCCGAGCCACCCCGTGCCAGCCCGTTTCTGTCGGACCACTGCGCGAGTCTCGACCTGTGGACACCGACCTCGAGGACCAGCTCGCCGCAGCGATCGCGCGCCACCCCGCCAGCCGACGGCGCGGTGTGACCCCGGTCACGACGGCGCGACACGCCGAGGCGCGTCGCGGCGACCCGCGACCCCTGAGCGTGGCCCACGCTCAGGGCCCTCGCGTGGCCGAAACTCGCGCCTCAGAATCGTTGACCCCAGCCCTGGCGTGTCCCTAAGTTCTCGGACACAACATCTAGTACTTACACCGGTGTAGTTCTCCACATGCTGTGGATCACCGCACCCACAGCCTGTGGAGAACCCGCCGTGCGTTGCCCCTACTGCCGCTTCGCGGACACCCGCGTCGTCGACAGCCGCGACACCAACGACGGCGACGCGATCCGCCGGCGCCGCAACTGCCCCGAGTGCGGCAAGCGCTTCACCACGGTCGAGGAGACCAGCCTGTCGGTCGTGAAGCGCTGCGGCGTCACCGAGCCGTTCAGCCGCGCCAAGGTCATCAGCGGCGTGCGCAAGGCCTGCCAGGGCCGGCCGGTCACCGAGGACGACCTGATCCTGCTCGCCCAGCGGGTCGAGGAGTCGATCCGGGAGGGCGGCGCTGCCGCCGTACCCAGCGACGAGGTGGGCCTGGCGATCCTGGCCCCGCTCAAGGACCTCGACCCGGTCGCCTACCTGCGGTTCGCCGCCGTCTACCGCAACTTCGAGCTCGCCGACTTCGAGGCCGAGATCACCGCGCTTCGCAGTCCAGCCAGATCCACCTGCCGGACCCCACGCCCCCGCAGCACCTGCTCGTCCCCGCCAGCTAGCAGCCACCCCACAAGCAATGCGGCCAGAGCCGCGCGTGTTGACCACTACGACGACCATGAATGAGGACGACGATGACCGAGACGATGGGCGTGCCCGCTCAGACCGCCAGCCCGAACAAGAAGAACGCCCGCCTGCGCCTCGAGCGGCTCTACACGACCGCCGGCGTGCACCCGTACGACGAGGTCACGTGGGAGCGCCGCGACGTCGTCATGACCAACTGGCGCGACGGCTCGATCAACTTCGAGCAGCGCGGCGTGGAGTTCCCCGAGTCCTGGAGCGTCAACGCCGCCAACATCGTCACCACGAAGTACTTCCGCGGCGCCGTCGGCCACGACAACCGCGAGTGGAGCCTCAAGCAGCTCATCAACCGCGTCGTGCACAAGTACACCGAGGCCGGCGTCGAGCACGGCTACTTCGCCAGCGACGTCGACGCCGAGATCTTCGAGCACGAGCTCACCTACATGCTGCTGCACCAGGTGTTCAGCTTCAACAGCCCCGTCTGGTTCAACGTCGGCACGACCGCGCCGCAGCAGGTCAGCGCCTGCTTCATCCTGGCCGTCGACGACAGCATGGACTCGATCCTCAACTGGTACGCCGAAGAGGGGCGCATCTTCAAGGGCGGCTCCGGCGCCGGCCTCAACCTCTCCCGCATCCGCTCCTCCAAGGAGCTGCTGTCCAGCGGCGGTACGGCGAGCGGGCCGGTGTCGTTCATGCGCGGCGCCGACGCCTCCGCCGGCACCATCAAGTCCGGTGGCGCGACCCGCCGCGCGGCCAAGATGGTCGTGCTCGACGTCGACCACCCCGACATCGAGGAGTTCATCGACACCAAGGCGCGCGAGGAGGACAAGATCCGCGCGCTGCGGGACGCCGGCTTCGACATGGACCTGGGCGGCAAGGACATCGTCAGCGTCCAGTACCAGAACGCCAACAACTCCGTCCGCGTCAGCGATGAGTTCATGCGCGCGGTCGAGAACGGCAGCGAGTTCGGCCTGAAGGCCCGCGCCGACGGCCGCGTCATCGAGACCGTCGACGCCAAGACCCTCTGGGGCAAGATCGCCACCGCCGCGTGGGAGTGCGCCGACCCCGGCATCCAGTACGACGACACGATCAACGACTGGCACACCAACCCCGAGTCCGGGCGCATCAACGCCAGCAACCCGTGCAGTGAGTACATGTCGCTGGACAACTCCTCCTGCAACCTCGCCTCGCTGAACCTCATGACGTTCCTGCGCGAGGACGGCACGTTCGAGGCCAAGAAGTTCGCCAAGGCCGTCGAGTTCGTCATCACCGCGATGGACATCTCGATCTGCTTCGCCGACTTCCCGACCGAGCCGATCGGCAAGACCACCCGCGACTTCCGCCAGCTCGGCATCGGCTACGCCAACCTCGGCGCCCTGCTGATGGCGACCGGCCACGCGTACGACAGCGACGGCGGCCGCGCGCTGTCCGCCGCGATCACCTCCCTCATGACGGGTACGGCGTACAAGCGCTCCGCGGAGCTCGCCGGTGTCGTCGGCCCGTACAACGGCTACGCGCAGAACGCCGACGCGCACAAGCGCGTCATGCGCAAGCACGCCGCGGCCAACGACAGCGTCCGGACCGTCGGCGCCGACGACGCGCGGATCCTGCACGAGGCCACCAAGGCGTGGCAGGAGTGCCTGGCGCTGGGGGAGAAGAACGGCTACCGCAACGCGCAGGCCTCCGTCATCGCCCCGACCGGCACGATCGGTCTGATGATGGACTGCGACACCACCGGCCTCGAGCCCGACCTGGCGCTGGTGAAGTTCAAGAAGCTCGTCGGTGGCGGCTCGATGCAGATCGTCAACCAGACCGTGCCGCGTGCGCTGCGCTCCCTGGGCTACCAGGAGGAGCAGGTCGAGGCGATCGTCGAGCACATCGCCGAGCACGGCAACGTCATCGACGCGCCGGGCCTGAAGACCGAGCACTACGAGGTCTTCGACTGCGCGATGGGCGAGCGCTCCATCTCCGCGATGGGCCACGTGCGCCTGATGGCCGCGATCCAGCCGTTCGTGTCCGGCGCGCTGTCCAAGACGGTCAACCTGCCCGCCGAGGCGACCGTCGAGGACGTCGCCGACGTCTACTACCAGGGCTGGAAGCTCGGCCTGAAGGCGCTCGCGATCTACCGCAACAACTCCAAGGTCGGCCAGCCGCTGCAGTCCAAGAAGGACAGCGAGAAGGTTGCGGGGGACGATGTCCTCGTGGCCACCCGTCCCGTCCGCAAGCGCCTGCCCAAGAACCGCCTGGGCCGCACGATCAGCTTCTCGATCGCCGGCGCCGAGGGGTACATGACGGCCAACGCCTACGAGGACGGCACCCTCGGCGAGGTCTTCATCAAGATGAGCAAGCAGGGCTCCACGCTCGCCGGCGTGATGGACGCGTTCTGCATCTCCATCAGCATCGGCCTGCAGTACGGCGTCCCGCTGGAGGCGTTCGTGTCCAAGTACACGAACATGCGCTTCGAGCCCGCCGGCATGACCGACGACGCCGACATCCGCATCGCCGCCTCGGTCATGGACTACCTGTTCCGCCGCCTGGCGCTGGACTTCCTGCCCTACGACCAGCGCGAGGCCCTCGGCATCTTCACCGCCGAGGAGCGCGCCGCGACGGTGGCTGCTGGGTACGGCTCGGCGCCGGTTGCTGAGGACGCCGACGTGGACGTCGAGGCGCTCCGCCAGGGCGTCCCGATCGTGGCGGCTCCGGTCGCCCACGTCGGCTCGTCGATGGAGCTGCTCGAGGCGCAGCAGGGGATCGGTGCGGATGCGCCGCTCTGCATGACCTGCGGCGTCAAGATGCGCCCGGCTGGCAGCTGCTACGTGTGCGAGAGCTGCGGCAGCACCAGCGGCTGCAGCTGAGCCTGAAGTAGGCGAAGGGCGCCCAGTCTGACGACTGGGTGCCCTTCGCCATGTACTTGGCGCCGACCCCGTGGCGGGAGGCCGTACGCCGTCGAGCGCGTGAGGACCAACCTGCCATGTCGTTTACCGCTCATGCCGACGAGCGGATGGTGTGACGCAGCTCGATGAGTGCGGGCCTACGCTTCGCAGATGACCCCGGATGAGGTTCGTCGGTATGCGGAGTCGCTACCGCAGCTCAAGCGCAAGGGAACCGAGTTGCGTCCGGCCTGGTATGTCAACGACCGCCTCGTCGCGCGCCTGCATGACCAGAACACGCTGGTGATTCGGGTCCCCTTGAGCGGGCGAGAGTCGCTGCTTGAGGACTACCCGGAAAGCTTTGGCGTGCCGCCTCGCATGGAGGCACACCACAAAGTCGAGGCCTATCTCGACCGGGCACAGCCTTGTGCTGTGCGCACGGCCATCGACCTTGCCTATGACATGCAGCGTCGCTGATAGTCCGAACGCACGCACATGCCGCGGCGGGTGTGCGTTTCATGCGAGGCCGCCCGCGCTTCTCGGCCGAAAACGGCTCATTTGCCTGACGGTGTCTGGGCAGCCTGCTACACCGGTGGAGTGACCGTGAGCAAACAGGACCTCGTGGATGCCGACTGCTGGTTCACGGCGGATCTCGCCGACTCGCCGGAGATGACGGCGTTCAAGCGCGAGGCGCGCTGGCGACAGCATCTATGGGCAACCCGGCGACTGGGCATTACTGAGTTCGGTCACCACCGCGTCGGGGGTCCGGGTCCAGATGGTCGTGTTGTGCGGAACGGCACCAAGCTGCCGGGTTCGGCGCCCGAGACAGGCGCGAACTTCCTTAGCGTTGCCATTCTGACCGCTGTGGAGGACCGCCTCGGCCACCCGCAGCCCCACCAGACGCTTGACACAACCCGGCTACGTGGCGACCTGCTGTCGTCCATGCCAATGGCCTTCAACCTCTTCGGCGAAGCAGCGGCCACCGGCGCGTTCGACGCACGCGGCGCCCTCGCAGCGACATTCGGACTGCCAGCGGAAAGTGCCCAAGAGTCATCAATCCAGTTCGAGTGGTCGCCCGGACGGCGCGACCCTGATTACACCCGTGACCGAACCGCCTTCGACGTCGTCCTGCGGCTCGACCCGGCCTCCGGCCCCCCGATTGTGGTCGGGATCGAGACTAAGTATCACGAGCACTGCGCTCGGGAGCCTGTCCCCAAATCCGAAGTTGCGGCCCGGCGTCGATCAGAGCAGACCGACTTCCTCGTGGGCATCGCCGAGACCTCAGGGGTCTTCCGAGCCGGATGGCAGGATGCCGTCCTGACCACCGGTCTCCGCCAGATCTGGCGCGACCACTTGCTCGTCCTTTCCATGCGCCAGCACCCGGAACGATGGGACGCACGCAGCCGCTACGTGCTCATCCACCCCGGGCGCAACATCAGCTTCAGCGAGGCCGCAAGGAGCTATCAACAACTGCTCATTGACGGCGACGAGTCGTTCATCTCTCGCACACTAGAGGACGTGCTCGTGCCTGCCTTCCCAGCAGGAAGCCCGACACAAGACCATTTCGCCGAGCGCTATCTGTGGTGATCGAACCCGCCGACAGTTGCTAGGACGACCTGCGCAACGTCCGCCGCTGCCGCGAGTGGGTCGCTCACCGAGGGCGTCGACCCCTTGACCGCTTCCTGGGCTGGACCTCGCCCCTGGCTAGGGACTGAGGTCGTAGACGCCCTTGGCGCGCCAGAGCGGCGTCCCCGTAGGAAGTCGTGAGTACAACCCCCGCGCGATGCGCTGGGACCGCTCCCACTCGGCGGGCCAAGCGATCTCGCTGCCGGCCTCGGCGAGCCCGACCTGGTCGCGCAGTTCCCACCGCTCCCGGTGCACCAGGCTCGCGAGCGTGTCCGACTTGGCGCCGTTGCAGGTTGCGTCGGCGAGCACGAGGTTCGACAAGCCGTTGAAGGGCACCTTCGCCCACGGCAGGAAGTGATCGACGTGCAGGGCTCCGCGGATGCGGTCGTTGCAGTAGAAGCACTCGGCCCCCTCGATCTCGCGCAGGACCGACGCCGCCCGCGCGAGGCTGCTGCGCTCGGCGCCGAACAGGAACTGCGGCAGATCGGCGTACTCGGTGTCGAGGTGGTTGAGCCGCGCGACGTCGTCGGTCCAGGCCCGCTCGATGACCGGCCGCAGCAGTCCGCCCAGTCGCACGAGGCTGTCCGCGACACCTGGGAGCAGCTCGAGCGTCCAGCCGCGGGCGTCGAGCTCGCGGACGGCGACGTCCTCGCCGAGCCAGCTGTCGTCGTACAGGAAGCAGGTCCGGGTCGTGGCCTGGCCGCCGGGGGTCTGGAGCTTCGGGAGCGGTTGCCGGGCAAGGGTGTGCGCCACGCGGCGGCGGGCCTGGTCGTACGCGCCGATGTGGCCCAGTCGGACGCTGGCGGCGCGCGGTGCGAGCTGGTGGAGGGCGATGACCTCCTCGAGGATCCGCGACCGCGACTGGGTGGACTGCCGCAGCAGGCCGGCGTCGCTGTAGGTGCGGACCTGCGGCCAGTACAGGTCGATGACCCGGTCGGCGAGGTCCAGGATCGACAGGGCGAACGGCTCGTCCGGCCCCGGCGGCGTCTCCGCCTCGGCGCAGGCGTCGAGCATCGCGAGGAGCGTCGGCCAGCTTGTACGTCGCGACCCGGCGTCCGCCGTCGAGGATCGCGGCCAGCCGCTGAGCAAGGTCGATCGGATCCGTCGCCCCCGTCACGCCCTTGAGCATGCCCCAACTGTCGGCGGTCCGGTCTAGGTTGCGATCATGGGATTGAGGCTGCAGAGCCGGGCCGCTGTCGAGCGCGCACTTGCGGAGTACCGCCGCCTCGGTCGCGAGGCCTTCCTCGAGCGGTACGGGTTCAGGCCATCGCGGCAATACCTGCTGGTCGACGAGGGCGTGGACTACGACTCCAAGGCGATCGCCGGCGTGGCCCACGGCTTTGACCACCCCGACGAGGGGCCGCTGCCCGCTTCGGCGTTCTCCGGGGGAGTGCGCGGAGCAGCGGGGGCTTTGCGCGCGCTGGGCTTCGAGGTCACGGGGGATGTCACTCCGCGAGTACTCGTCGCCCGCGCGGTCCCCGCACCCCGAGAGCTGGCCTCGCCGGGGACGGCTCACCTCGACCTCGTGCTGATCGGCTGCGTCAAGCTCAAGCTCGCCCACGACGCGCCCGCCGAGAACCTCTACGTCAGCCCGCTGTTCCGCAAGCGCCGTGCGTACGCCGAGCGCTCCGGCAAGCCCTGGTTCATCCTCAGCGCCCTACATGGGCTCGTCTCACCCGAGCAACTCCTCGCGCCGTACGACCTGGCCCTGGCGAAGCAATCCGTCGCGTACCGCCGTGCGTGGGGCACGCGGGTGGGGGAGCAGCTGTGCGCGACTGGGCTGCGGCTCGACGGCGCCGTGGTCGAGATCCACGCCGGCGCGCCGTACGTGGACAGCCTGCGCCCGCACCTGGTCGCTGCCGGTGCCGTCGTTCGCGCACCTCTCGCGGGGATGAGCCAGGGGAAGCACCTTGCGTGGTACGGCCGGACCTCGGACGGACTCGATCTGCTGGGCGATGTCTCAGCCGCGCGCAGCCCGCTCGGCTTCCCCTGGGACCGCACCGACCTCGGTGTGCCGGGGCTCTATGCCTGGTACGTCGACGACTCCGGAGCCGCCACGTTCTCCGCGGCGCTCGGGTTCGAGGTGCGTCCCGGACTCGTGTACGTCGGGCAAACCGGCGCCACCAGTGCGCTCGCGGGACGCACGTCCCAGGCGACACTGCGCTCGAGAATCGGTGGCCAGCACCTGAGGGGGAACACCGCGTCGTCGACGTGGCGCAAGACGATTTTCGCCTTGCTGCGCACCGAGCTGGCGCTTGACGACGCACCGCGCGCGGTCGCACTCCAGCGCCTGACCGCCTGGATGCAGGATCACCTGGCCCTCGTCGTGTTGCCCGTCGCGGACGGCGCCGCGGTCGGCCCGCTGGAGCGCGGGGCCCTCGAGCGCTTCGACCCGCCACTGAACCTGGCCGAAATCGCCCCCACTCCCGTCCGACAGGTGCTTAAGCGCCTCAGGAGAGACGTATGACCGAGTGGGGTCCTGTTCCCAACCCGCTCCGCCGCGCGGCCGCCGTCCTCGATCGGGCACGCCCGGTGCAGCCAGCCACGGCGTGGAACCGCGCGACGTGGACGCGAATGCTGCCCAAACGCGCCACGTTGTTCGCCTCGCTACCTGAGCGATGACGAGAGCAGACGTGCTGACCAACTTCCGCAACGCCGCCAAGAGCGACACCGACGCCGAGAGAGCTTTCCTGACCGCGATGGTCTGGGGCCATGGTCGGGTCGGGTACGGCGCGTACCGCACGGAGCGCGTGCTGGCGGAGAACCCGAATGCGGCGCGACGCCTGCGTGAGGTTGCGGCCGTCGCGAAGAAGCAGGGCGGCGTCGCCGCGTTCCGTCACCTGGCCAGCGATCGTCTCGATGGGCTCGGGGTGGCCTTCGGCACGAAGTACCTCTTCTTCTGCGCAGAGGCTGGCGTTTCGCCTGCGCCGATCCTGGACCGCCTCGTGCGGGGCTGGCTCGGCGCGGAGACCGGCTGGTGGCCGCGGATGGACTGGAACGTCATGGCGTACGAGCGCTACGTCGGCACGCTCGAGGCGTGGGGCACGGAGCTGGAGCTGGCCGTCGCCGATGTCGAGCTGCTCATCTTTCAGCTCGCCGTCGCGAAGGACCCGACGAGCCAATGGGCCGCAGCACCGCAGGCGTCCGATGGGGGACTCGCGGTCCTGGAGGCGCTGGACCAGGCGCAAGAGGCGTTCGCTGCCCTCCCGGGGGAGTCCGACCCCGATGACGATGCCGACTTCCAGTCTGCGATGAGGGCCGCCCGCCGCGCGGTCCTGGCTCGCAAGATGTCCTAGCCGGCAGCGACACTGCGTACTCGGGACCAAGGCTGCTGCGTGCAGCGATGAAGGAGCCAGTGTGGACCCGCTCGACCTCGTCCCTCCCGCGTTGTTGGCGCGGTCAGGTGCGGTGCTGTATGGCGGAAGGGCCTCGCTCAGAGACGGGCACGCGCCCATCTACGTCCTGGGGCTCAACCCCGGCGGGGACCCCGAGGCGCTGGCCGCCGAAACCATCGAACGAAGTATCGAGAACTGGCGTGGTCGCGAGCAGGATGGCTGGTCGGCTTACGTCGATGAGCGTTGGGCTGGCATGCCACCCGGCCGCGGAGGGATCCAGCCGGAGCTGCTGCACCTGTTTCGGGGCATCGGTGTCGATCCACGTTCCGTTCCGGCGAGCAACCTGGTGTTCGTGCGGTCTCGCAGCGAGCAGGAGCTGAAGGGTGAGATGCAGTCACTGATGAATGCGTGTTGGCCTGTGCACCGAACGATCCTGCGCGACCTCCAGATCCGGACGGTCGTATGCCTGGGGAAGACCGTGGGAGCCTGGGCACGGGAGCAGCTAAGCGCCAACAGGCTGGTCGACAGCTTCACGGAGCACAACAGACGTGGCTGGGTGAGTACTGCCCATAGCGCCCCGTCGGGGATCTGGGTCCTCACGCTGACCCACCCCAGCCGCGCGGGGTGGACCAATCCGGCTGCCGACCCCACGCCCCTGGTCCGGGCGGCCCTGGGCCGGTGAGGGCTACGGCGATCCGCGTAACGCTTCCACCGGGTGGTCGTTGTCACAGTGGTAGGGAAGACTCCCGGCTCGGGCTTTCAAAAGCATGCCGGTACGAAGGGACAACGATGGTGGCGCGACGCCGAGTACCAGGCGTTCCACGTGGCTCGGCTGTTTCCGGTGGTTGACGAGCAGCAGTCCGGATCGGCAGGCTCGAAGAACGTTCTGCCCGAGGGCCTCCGTCGAACCGGATTGCTTGGACGCAGCCGGAAATTTCAGTCGCCTGCCGAGGCTGGTCGCGACGAGCTGCAGATGAGACTGGAGCAGCTGGAGCACCAACTGGACCGCGAAAGGTCTGATCACGCTGACTCAAAGAACCGGCTTCTCCACGCGCAACAGGATCTGAGGGAGACCTCGACCCTGTCGGGGGGTCTTCAGGAGGCCGCCACGGGGCTCGAATCGCGTTGCGCCGCCCTCACGGTCGAGCTTGCCGAATTCAAGCGGGCGCTGGCGACGCTTGAGGCTGAACGTGACGCGGCTCGAGCTGTCACGTCGCATCTGGAAACTGAGGTGACCGAAGCACGAAATCAACTCGTCGTCTCTCCGGGGGAGTTCGCCGAGGTCCACGCGGAGCTCCTTCAACTGAAGGGACTTGTTCGCGAGCAGCGCGAACGGCTCGAGAAGCAGCACCAACTCGTCGAGTCCGCTAACGAGGCCACCGACGGCACCCGGGACGAAGGGGCCGTCCTGAAGGCGCGGGTGGCAACACTGGAGCGGCTTCTGGAAGAGGTGTCGACGCAGGCCCACTCACTCAACGAGGCGCTAGCGCAGAGCGTTCAACAGCGGGACGACGCGCTGCGTCATGCACACCAGACAGGCTCGGATCGTGAGTCCCTTGAAGCTGAGCTCGCGAGGCTACGAGAGGAGCTTTCTCTGCTGCAGACGGAGAGGGCCACGCTTGTTGATGAGCAACGTAGTGCGCGGGCGGAGGCTACGGGGCTCCTGAAAGAGAGCGAACGCCGACTACAGGAGCGCGACCACAGCCTGGTTGAGCTTCAAGACAGCCGCCGTCAGCTGTTGGAGCTTCGCACTGAGTTGGCTAGCGCGCGGGAGGCAGCGGCGGGGGCTGCGGGCCGCCTAGCGGAGGTCGAAGGCGCGATGTCCGCGGCTTCGCAGCATGTGACGAACGGCGGGGATGAAGGACTCCGTGCTGAGATCGCCCAGCTCCGCTCGGAAGTCGCTGATCTCGTTGAAGAGCGTGCAGCTCTGCACGCCCAGTCGACCGGCCTCATCAGAGACCTCGACCGGCGACTCAAGGAGCGAGACCACGTCAACGCCGAGCTTCAGGAGAGCCGGCGCCACAATGCCCAGCTCACTGCTGAGCTGAGCACGGCCAGGGCCGAGGCCGATGAGGCCATCGCCGGTCTTGTCGAAGAACGCGCCGAGCTGGAACTGCAGCTGTCTAACTTGTCCACGACTCCTCACATCGAGCACGAGGTGCCACGAGCTGCTCCTCCGCGGACCTTGACCGTCCCTTCTGGGTCGGTGCTGGTCGCCGAGGCTGAGCTCGCCGCTCACGAAAATCACGTGCGGCTGCTGGACGAGCGCCGGGCGGCCGAAGTCAGGCGACGTGAGGACATGGAGGACCAGCTACGCGAGGCTGAGCGCGCAACAGCTAAGGCTGAATCCGAGCAGCGGGCTGCTCAGCAACGGCTGGCGGACGCCATGCACCGTCATGAAGTTCTCAAGATGTCAGTAAGTGACCTGCAGCGCCTTGCCGACCAAGCCAGCCGACAGCTAGGACTTCCCGAGCGTTCTCCGGCCCAGCTGGCGCAGGTTGTTCCGGACCTGATCGCGCGGCTGCAGGATCGCGTTTCCGTCGCGGACGCTCAGCTGACCACGAAGGACGTCGAACTGGAACGACTTCGTGCTCTGCTCTTGCGCAGGGTCGAGCCGGAAGCTGTAGCGACATCAGAGCCAGCCTCTGAGGAGGCCCCTGCGGCGGAGGTCGGTAACGCCCGGGCCGACCGCCTCCTCGACATGTTGCGTCAAGCCGCCGAGGACGTCGGAGCAAGAAGCTAGCGCTCCCGAAGGCCGAGCAGAGCACCAGTCAGGAGGTTCGTCGCCTGCACGACTTCCTGGTTTCGTGCGTTCGGAGTGCTTTTGCCCGGACTCACGAAACCAGCGCGTTGCCAAAGGTCGGCGGTCGGTCGGAAGTCCACCTGCGTCAAGGGGCCCTGGAGGTCCGAGATCGCGAAGGGGGTTCCCTGCTTGCGGTGGTGCTCGATACAGGCGAAGACACTGCCGGCCAAGACTCGAAGAGTTGTGGAACTCACGAGAATCGTCGTCGCCCGGATTCCGTCGATGGCTTCCGGCGAGGTCGCCTCTGTGAGCTCCTTGCGAACCTGGAGCAGCGTGAAGAATTTCTTTCCACGCTCGACGATCGTTTCCTCGTCGTGACCGGCGAAACTTTTAATTCGGCCACTAGGCCCCAGCATGAGCCGCTTGCACGCGTCGTAGATGCTGCCCAACGTGAACAAGCTTGTGCTGCCCCGCGGAACACGCGCCATTTCCATTTCGACGCGGTCCTTGAGCAGGGGGTGCGTCTTAACCAGACGCTGCGTCGCGCGCGAAAAGGGATCACGACTATCGAAGGCGACATTTTGGGAGGCGGACACCTTGCGGGCTGTCCAGTTCATGTCGGAGAACATCTGACGCCGCCTTGCCAGGTCATCCTCGACGTAGATCAGCACAGCGGTGTTGTCGTCGGCAACGTCGTTGACGAGTTCCATCGCTTTGCGGATGCCATGACGACGATGCTGACCGTCAACGCTCCGCAATTTTGCCGAAGCGGGAAGAATCAAGGTTCCGAAGGCAGATCCCGGAGCGATGGGCGAAAACGTGCCCTCCACGTCAACCGCGTAGGTGATGGCGCCCAGGAGGTATTCAGATCGATTGTCGACGATGTAGTCAGCGATCCCCTCTGCATGCTTGGGATTGAGGGAGCGCTGGGCCCGGTCGCCGGGGAGTTCCACCTCCCGCGAGAACTTCAGGTCGATGTCGCCGTTGCTCGGAAGCGTTACGTAGAGCGTCCGCTCGCCTTGTCGACCGCGAAGAACGGGAAGTTCGATTGGGGACTCACTCACGAAACTCAGCTCCACCCGATACCTTGCGTTCCATCCCGACGATCACGTGAGGGGGGACTCTCTCACATCGCGCATGGTGGGGATTCCGCAGCGATCCCTGGGAGGACCCAGTTCGTGACGACCGATCATCCTGAGCTCACCCAGGCGCTCGCAGCCAAGACCGACGAGATCGCCCTCCTGAAGCACCGGTTGCAGTCCGCCGAGCGGCTGCGAGGCCTTCTCGATGGCGTGGTCGGTGCCCTTCTCGATCGCCCGGCTTTCTGCCTCTCGCTGTTGGAGAAGGAGAAGTCCGTTACGGATACCGCAGACGAGGCTCTTAAGTCCTCCCTGCGCGACGTCTGGCGGGAGTGTGCCGAACGGACGCAGGCAGCGTCGCGAGAGCTGGTCCGCACCTTTCCTGACCAGCTGGAAGAACTAGGTCTGACCGTCGATGACAGCAGTCGGCATCCCCGCTACTCCGTGGGCCAGCGTCTGGTCGATGTTGAGCTCGACACGCGCGGCTACCTCGCCGTTATTCGACCCAGACATGGTCAGGTGGTCCGCGAACCGCTCGATCCGGCGTACGTGGCGGCCCGCGTCAGAGACGAGTGCCAGCGATTGCTCGACCGGCCCTTCGACGAGCGAGCGTTCTTGAAGAAGCTCAGGGCTGCCTACGCCGTCCTCTCAAAGCCCAAGAAGGGGGTCCCGATCACTGCTGTACTCGTGCGTGATCTCGCTACTCAGATCGCCAAGCCGGGCAAGCCCAAACTCGATGAGTTCGCCGTCGATCTCGGGCGACTCCTGACGAGCGGTTCCGGACAGGCTCTGCTGGCGAGCCACACGCGTGATACCGACAAGGGCTTGCTGCTCTACGGGCTTGAGCAAGGCGGCTATGTCGGAAGTATCGAGATTCGGGGGACCGCGTGACGTCGTTGGAGCAGTACCAAGCGGACGAGGTTGTTGAGAGCCTGCGCTCCGGAGTGCCACCCAGTCGTTTCGTCTCTGCGTACTCCTCGGGTCTCGACGACTTCGTGTCCAAGGTCCGGCGGCGTCATCTGGATGCGAAGAGCGCCCGCGGAAAGATCCGGTTCCTGTCGGGAAGTTGGGGGTCCGGTAAGACGCACTTGCTCCGGCTGTTGTCCGAGGAAGCCTTTGACGCTGGCTACCTCGTGAGCACCATTGAGCTGAATAAGGATGAGGCACCGTTCAACAAGTTTGAGCAGGTGTTCTACCGCATTGTCAGGGGACTGACGTCGCCAGAAATGTACCGAGACAATGATCTTAGGCAAGCCACGCCGTTTGGCGTGGTCTTGCAAAGAGCCTTGCTCAAGCAGCAGCAGCCTGAGGAGAAGATCGCCGATACGTACGCTCGTGCGCGCGCTGCGCTCTTGCATGCCAACGATATCGATATCGACTTTCGGCGCGTGGTCGACAAATTCTGGGAGACTTTCACCGCCGAGGTCGACGACCCCTCTTCTTTGGAAGAGGAGCGGGCCCGTCTCATCCAGTGGTTCAGCGGCGAGGGAACTTTGGCCACGTATCGCCGCGAATACGGCGTTCAGAAGGTCGTGGATCGAGCGAATGCGCATCTGATGCTGCAATCGCTATCGCGCTTTGCTCGGCACTTAGGTCACCGCGGAATTCTGGTACTCATGGACGAAGCGGAAATGGCCTTTGCGACTATGCAGAAGGCGGCTTTGAAGCAGGCGCACAACAATCTCTTGCACCTGATCAACGGGGTCGAGGACAGTGAGGGACTCGTTCTCGTCTACGCCGCGGTGCCCGACTTCTACAGCGACCCGATGCGGGGGATTCAGACGTATGGCGCGCTGGCCCAGCGCATCGGCCTGCCCGAGCAGCACGGTCCGCGAGCGCTGGACCGTGTCTGGAATATCGACGAGGCGACCACTGAGATCGAGGACTTCCAGAGCACAGCCCGCAAGCTCCGTGATCTGTATCTGGCGGCCTACGCGGACGAGGAGGAGATCGGTCTTCCGTCTGAGGCGGAGCTGGACAGTTGGGTTGCGGCGCTCGTGGAGGAGCACCCTCAATACTCACAAATCAGCGTCTGGCGCGTGCTGATGACGGCCCTTGTGCGGGACTTCGATGATCGAGCCCAGGGTGGCGCGGGTAAGGATGCGGCGACGGCTCATCGGAGTATTCACGATGAGTTGACCGGTGACTGATCCGCTCGACGCCCTCTCCGTCGCTGAGGCGCAAGACATCGTCGAGAAGCTGCGCTATGGAACACCTCCTCCAGGCTTCGTTCGGCAGTTCACAGTGGGTCGTCAGGACGAGCTGGCCTCACTTGAGCGCCGGCTTACCAAGCCCGACGCTGGTGGTGGACTGCTCCTCCAAGCGAACTACGGGTCCGGCAAGACGCACCTGCTTCGGCTCATTCGCGACATGGCTCTCAACGCCGGCTTCTGCGTCAGCTACGTGGTGATCGGCGCACAGCAGGGTGTCCGGTTCAATCGGATGGATACGGTGTTCGGCGAAGTGTGTCGCCGGCTGGAGATTGCACCGGACCAGATGGGCGTTCGGCACCTGCTACAGCGCTTCGAGGACCTCTCTCTCCATGGCGGGGGGGACAATCTTCAGCAGGAACGCCACGCCGTCACCTCAGACGGGCGCTGGGACTTCTCCGACGCACTCAGTGGAGACGCGCTCTACCTTGCCCTGCGCGGATTCTGCGCCACAGAGGATGACGATGTGAGGGACCTTGCCGTCGAGTTCCTGAGCCATCCGGATCGCTTTCGCACGCAGAAGAAGATGTTGAAGGACCGACTTGTTGACGATCTGTACGTTGCTGATCCGCGCGGTGCTCGAGAGATTTTGAGCGTCCTGACACTCCAATCGGACGACTACGAAGGTATCTGGCAATCCTTCAACGGCCTCGACGAGCTGGCCCGGCTTTCGGGCTTCAGGGGTCTGGTACTGCTCTTCGACGAGTTTGAAGACGTCATCACGAATCTGAACAACCGACAGTTGACGGCGCAGGCACTCCATAACCTCTTTGACTTCTTCGTCGGCCGCTACGGCGGAGGGAACTTCTTCGCGGTCACGCCCGAATTTGTCCGCAAGTGCCAAGACCTGCTCTTGATGAAGGGGGTGTACGACTTCCCCTTCCAGCGTCTTGATGAATTAGAGACGTTTAAGCTCTCCCCGATCACCTTTGACGAGATGCTTTCACTTGCGGCTCGGATTCTCACTGTGCACGCGACAGCGTTCGAGTGGCAGCCGGAAGAGACGCTCGATTTCAAGAAGGTGGCGACCTTCCTCATTGATGAATGGAAAGAGAACGCCCCTGAGCGGGTCCGTTTGGCCTGCGAGGCGCTCGTGACGCTGCTGGACACCGAGCTTGAGCGGATCGAAGGCTGATCGTGCTCTCTCAAGCTGTCGGGCGCGCCTTCTATGGACCACGCGCGCTGCGCACGGCACAACAAGACGCCTTGCGTCCGTTGCTCGATGGCCTGGACACCCTGGTCGTTGCCGGTACGGGATCGGGCAAGACGGAGGCGGTTATCGCTCCGATCGTGGACCGTCACCTCCACGAGCTGATCCACAGCGACGGGCCGGTTGTTCTCTATCTGACCCCCACTCGAGCGCTCGCGAATGACCTGCTTGCTCGGCTTGAGCTTCCCCTGGAGGGGTTGCATGTTCGTCTTGGCGTTCAACACGGCGAGCGCAAAGACCTAGGGCGGAAGCAAAGGCCAACGTTCCTCATCACGACGCCCGAGACTTTAGACAATCTCCTGGCTGGACCGAAACAAGTGCTGGCCGCCGTTCGAGTGGTCGTGATCGACGAGGTCCACCAGCTCGCGGGCACGCAGCGAGGGCTTCAGGTTAAATTTCTCCTGCGACGGCTTGAAAGTCACCTCGGCCTTGGTCTCCAGGTCGCGGCAATGTCTGCGACGGTGGCCGAGCCTGTCGCGGTCTGGCAGCGGCTGCGAGACTCGGTGCCCGCCGTGGTACACGCGCCCGACCTGCGACAACGTCGCTATATTCTTCGCCGCGAACGGACAGAAGAGTCCCTCGCGCGGCTGTTCGTCGGTCTCAAGGGGCCGCGCAAAGTGTTGGTCTTTTGTAACTCACGCCGAGCGTCCGAGCAGTTGGCGAGCGTGCTGCGTGAGGCGAACGCTTTCGACGGCCGGGTCTTCGTCCACCACAGCTCTCTCGACCGGGCCGTACGCCTGGATGTCGAGAACCAACTGAGAAGCCCTGAACGTGCCCTGTGCGTTGCGACAAGCACCCTTGAGCTCGGGATCGACATCGGTGACGTCGATCTTGTGGTTCTACATTCCCCTCCGAGTGACTGGAAGAGCTTCAGCCAGCGGCTTGGACGCGGGAATCGACGATCTGACACCGTGGATGTTCTCTGCCTGATCGGGCCGTGGTCCGAGCGGCCCGCGTGGGAGGCGTCCGTATTTCTTGCGCTCGCGCATCAGTTGGAGGGACGGAGCGCACGCGAAGCCGATGATGGCCCCCTCTACGGAAGCGCGAGCCAGCAAGTCGTCAGTCATCTTCGCGGCGGCGGTGACTGGGAGACGCGTGGGTCGCTTCTTAAGGCCCTGGGCGAGGACACTGAGCCGATCCTTGAGGACATCATCGCGGAGTTGATTGAGTTCGACATTCTCCAGCGGCATCCGGTGCAGAAAAAGTGGGGCTTGTCCTTCGGTTTTGACGACGTGGAAAAGCGGATGGAGGCGTGGGGCAACTTTCCCACGAGCTCGTCCAAGCTCAGCGTCGTCGAGCGGGGACGCACTCTCGGTGAGATTGCGTACGGCAACGTGATGCGATTAGCGCCCGGCGTCACGTTCGGCCTTCAGGGGCGCGTGTGGAAGGTGCTGGGCATCTTCCGGAACCAGGTCAAGGTGGAACAGACCGCGGGCCGGCCCGGGGTCCAACTCATCTACGACGCGTTGGGTGCCCGTCTCGATCCGACATTGGTCGAGTTGGTCCCGCGCGTGGTTCAGAGCCCCGCGGACCTGTTCAGCATGAACTCTGCCACCGCGAAGTGGTGGACCGACGCAAGTCGGCAGCTGGGCGCCTCGCTCGTCGAGGGGGTGCCGGTCTGGAGGGAGGGCGCTGACTGGGTGCACGCCAGCTTCGCGGGTCGTCTCCTGAACGAGGCAATCCTTCGCTTGCTGAACGAAGGAGGAACAGCAACGGAGTCGACTTTCGCCTTGTCGCGCAAGGCAATGCTGTCGGATCTGCCTCCGTTTGGACCCCTGTGGCTGGACGCCGTGTCGGATTTTCTGGAGAACCCTGGTGAGCTCACGACGTGGCAGCAGCGTTTGCCTGCCCGACTGCTTCGCGAGGAGTTGCTAGGACCGTTCCTGACTCATCCGGTATATCCACGCATCATTGATCGGCTGCGAAGCGCCGAGGTACATGAGCTTGAGGATGACCGGTTGACTGCCCTCGTTCCCATGACCCGACCTCCCCGCAAGAACCCCACTGAGCCGGCGGGCACCGCTACGCAGTGAGCGACGCCCGTCGGAACACGTCCGCGCTGAGAGGATGGCGCAGCTTCCAGGTGATCGCGATGGGGCGCTCACCCTTGTGCTCGACGTACTCCGCCGGCCCGAGGCACAGGAAGGGGCGCGGGCCGTTCCAGTCGCTGGACCTGGTCTCGCGGGCGAGGATGAGAACGTGGCTGCCGCGTTCTCGGTGGTTGAGGTAGCGCTGACCGGTCGGTGAGCTCACGGCCGTCGCATTCTGCGACTCCCAGTGGAACAGCTCCGGGCTGAGCGCGTAGTCGGCGTACATCGTCGTGGGGGAGTAGTCGGCTTCGTTCTTGCGCAGAGTGACGAAGAAGGCGTCGGTCATCGACGGCTTCGGACCAGACCACTCCGGCGACGAAAGCGGACGGCTTGCGGCTGAGATCGGCCCAGTCCAATGCCGCAAGCACCTCCTCGCGGCTGTAGTGGGCGTTCGTGCTCATCGTGACCTGCTGCATCCCGGCTTCGAGGGGACGGCTCACGTGCTCCGCGCCGGCCAATCCGAGCCCGATGACCTGGCGGAGCTCCTCCCGCACCGCGGGGCTCTGCGCCAGGACGTCGAAGCCTGCCTGGTAGCTCGCATGGCCGCCGGCGTTCGGCCAGAGGGAAAAGAAGAGCATGCGAGCGAAGCGCTGTTCCCGCTCGCTGAGCGCGTCGTAGTCCACTGGGTCGGCGAGCAGGTTCGTGTAGGCCGCCGCACGCTCGATGTCGTCGACGTGGGCAAACGCAGAGGTGCGTTTGAGGAGCGCCTCGTCGGCGGGGCCTTCCGCAGCCGTCGGCAGGCCGGCCGCGCGACGGAGCCCGGTCCACGAGCCGGCGCGGAAGACGTCGGTGAGCTCGCGGCCGCTCTCGCGGAGCCAGCCCGCCAGGTCGAGGTCGCCATGGCTGCGGATCTCGTTGAGCAGCTCCTTCTTGCTGAGCTTGAGCTGGCGCTTGACGTTCTCGAGCACCACCTCGCGGGCGACCTTGTCGAGCACGAGCTCGCAGCCCGAGGGCAGGAAGGCGAAGCCGCTCTCGAGCTGCCGCTCGAGGCCGGCGCGGCTGGTGCCGGTGAGAGCGCGGTACTTCAGGTCGAAGCGGAACTCCTTGCGCTGCATGCCGATGAAGTCCAGGACGGTGAGCACCGGCTTGTCGACGGTACGGCGCAGGCCGCGACCGAGCTGCTGCAGGAAGACCGTGGCGCTCTGGGTCGGGCGCAGCAGCAGCAGGGTGTCGACGTCCGGGATGTCGAGTCCCTCGTTGAACAGGTCGACGGCGAACAGGACGTTGACGGTGCGCTCGCGAAGTGCGGTGAGCGCCCGCGCTCGATCGTCGCGCGGGGTGGCGCCGGAGACAGCCAGGGCGGGGATGCCGGCGTCACGGAACTTCTGCGCCATGTACTCCGCGTGCCTGACCGAGACGCAGAAGCCGAGGGCACGCATCGACCCGGGCTCCTGGATCTTGTCCCGAAGCTCGCGCAGGACGATCCGGACGCGCGCGTCGTCGGCGGTGAAGACGCGCTCGAGGCCCGCGACGTCGTACTCGCCCCGTCGCCAATCCAGCTGGCTGAGGTCCGTCGCGTCGCTGACGCCGAAGTAGTGGAACGGGCAGAGCAGATCGTTCTCCAGCGCGTCCCACAGCCGCAGCTCCGCGGCCGTGCGGCCGTCGAAGAAGGCGCGGACGTCGACGCCGTCGCTGCGCTCGGGGGTCGCGGTGAGCCCGAGCAGCTCGACCGGCTCGACTCGCTGAAGAAGTCGCTGGTAGGTCGCGGCCTCGGCGTGGTGGAACTCGTCGACGACCACAACTTGGAAATGGTCGGGCGGGAGTCGGTCCAAAGCGGCCGTGGACAGGCTCTGGATGCTCGCGAAGACATGCCGCCACTGGTCGGGGACAGCTCCTCCGACGTACAGCTCACCGAAGGAGCCGTCGGCGAGAACCTCGCGGTACGTGCGCAGTGACTGTTCGAGGATCTCCTTGCGGTGCGCGACGAACAGCAGCGACGGTCGGCCGGGCATCCGGGCGTAGTCCAGAGCGGCGACGACCGTCTTGCCGGTGCCTGTCGCGGCGACGACCAGGTTGCGGTGGTGATCGTGCACCTCCCGTTCGACCTGCAGACGGTCCAGGATTTCCTGCTGGTGCGGATAGGCGCGGACCTCAAGTCCACTCACCATGAAGGTGACGGTGCCGCGGTCCTGCAGGCCACCGGCGATGGCGAGCGCCTCATCCAGGCGGGCGGCGTCGGTATCGGGGTCGTACGGCGCGAACGCGGGATCGGCCCAGTAGGAGTCGAAGGTCGCCTCGAACTTCGTCAAGCAGCTCGGGGGTGTGGGAGCCGGCCAGCTTGACGTTCCACTCCAGGCCGTCGAGCAGCGCCGCGCGGCTGAGGTTGGAGGAGCCGACGTACGCGGTGTCGTAGCCGGAGGCGCGTCGGAACAGCCATGCCTTGGCGTGCAGGCGGGTGCTCTGGGTCTCGTAGTTGACGCGGACCTGAGCGCCGAAGTCGCGGACGAGCCGGTCGAGGGCCTTGCGGTCCGTCGCGCCCATGTAGGTCGTGGTGAGCACACGCATCGGGATACCGCGGGCCTTGAGATCGGCGAGCTCGGCCTCGAGGACGCGCAGGCCGTACCACTTCACGAACGCGCACAGCAGATCCACGCGATCGGCGGTGGCCAGCTCGGCGCGTAGCTCGGAACCGAGCTTGGGGTCGGAGCTGGCGTTGGTGAGCAGAGCGGGACGGCCGAGGGGGACGGTGGGCCGGGTCTGGAGGAGGCGCCAGACGCCGGGGGCCTCGTTCGTTGCCACGGCTTTGAGCTGCTGTGGGCCAGGCTCGAGCACGTCGGCGGCGAGGCCGGCGAGCAGGGAATTGACGCGGTCGACGTGCTCGTCTTCGGGGAGGTGCTTGAGCGCCTCGGCGACCTGGCGTCCGACGTACTCGCCGAGGAGGGTGGCGCGCTCGGACGGGTCGACCGTGGCGAGGGTGGTGCGGAGGCCATTGAGACTCGCCAGGAGCCGAGTGGTGAGCAGGGCGTCGTAGATGCCGGTAGCGGGGAGGTCAGGCACCGGGGCAGCTTCGCACGTGGTTGGGTCAGATTCGGGGGGTTGAGGTGTCAGGCAAGCCTTGAACCGGGTCAGATGTCCGGCTGGCAGGGTCCCTGACCGAGCTGAGCGAGGCCGTTGAGATCGCCCGGTGCGTAGTTGAGCACGGCGCGCGAGGCACGTGGATACATGACCTGAGTTGCATCGTTGACGTGCGCCAGCCCGACCAGATGGCCCAGCTCATGAAGCACGATCGCTTGGGGCAGGAGCGTGTCGCCTGCGCGAAGCTGCTGTTGAAAGTAGTCGGCGTCCAACGCGACGCGTCCACTGACGTATGCCCTATCGCCACTGGGGGTTCCCCATGCGACCGCGCCGGCTTCACCAGCGATATCGACGCCGAAGTCCGGCACTTCGTCGGCCGTGGCCCACGTGACGAGGACCGGAGCCCAACGATCCCCATACCGGTCCGGCTGAGAGAACTCGCGATCGTCGGCGGGCCCCTCCGTTGTTGCTCCGTCGTCCACGAAAAGCAGGCCGGTCGCGGCAGCCAAGGTGGCGAAGCCGTTGGAGATGAGTTGGGGGCCTTCAGCAGGCGCGTGATCTGGGCGCACGACGTAGTGGATCGGGCGGCAGGGGGACCAGGTGACGGGCTTTTCCGATTCTGGTTGATGGTGGAGGAAGCGGTAGCTGGACGAGGTGATGACCAGCGGAGCGGCATGTCCCAGCGCGTGCCCCTGCTCTTCGTGCCCAGGCTTCGGGCCGGTGCGCTCTGTCGTGATGGCCAGCGGCGTTGAGCCGGGGCTGGCTGAGTGCATCGTGCGCGCGAGGAAGGTGAGGCCCACGATCATCGCGAAAGTGACGAGCCAAGTGGTGGTGTTCGTCAGCCCGATGGTCGACCGCTGCTTTGGTCGGGTCGCCACCTGTGCCGGTGGCAAAGTCGTCGCACGGAACGGCGCCAACTGCGTTGGCGACATGCCCTTCGCTTCGTCGATCACCCATTGCGGCGTCCGACCGCTCGCCGAGCGCTTCAGATCATCAGGTCGTACCTCGGACACGTGCCAATCCCCCCGGGTGTTCGTTGCCCTTGGTCTCGGACTTTCGGAGGGTCGCCTTGACAGAGATCTCGTAGATCCTGGAGCTGAGGTTCGCTTGTCCACAGGCGTGCGGACGTGCTGCGCTGTCCTGGGGCAGGCTGAAGGGGTGCGCACGGTGGTGCTGGGTGACCGTCAGGTCGAGCTCGGGGAGCTGATCTCGCGTCGCCGTGCCCTGGGGCAGGACGGCTTCGACGAGGTGTGGGAAGGGGAGTACCACGTGGCTCCCCAAGCCCACCGCCATCACGGCCTCATCGCCCACCGACTCGGGGTGCTGCTCGACCCGTACGCGACGCGCGCAGGGTTGATGGGCAGCGGCGCGTTCAACCTCGGCACGCCGGAGGACTACCGAGTGCCGGACGGTGGCTTTCATCGGACTCAGCCGACGGGCGTCTACGTCGCCTCGGCTCCGGTCGTCGTGGAGATCGTGTCGCCGGACGACGAGACGTTCGCCAAGCTCGGCTTCTACGCCGACCACGGGGTGGTGGAGGTGATCGTGGCTCTGCCGGAGGCGAGAGAGCTGCGCTGCTACGCCCCGGGGACGGGGGAGCAGCTCACGACCAGCGCGGCGCTCGGAGTGGACATCGGTGAACTGAGCACTCTGCTCGCTTGGCCGGGCTGATGGGCGCAGGCGATGGGTCTCCAGCATGATGCCGCGTGGGGGTGAGTGGACGGTCGACGACCTGCGCGACCTTCCAGACGATGGGCTTCAGTACGAGCTCGCCGACGGCATGCTGCTCGTGACCCCGAGTCCGCGACCGCGGCACCAGCGGGTCCTGGGCAACCTCTTTCACCTCGTGGCTGCAGCGGCTCCGTCGGAGATGGAGGTGTTCTTTGCGCCGCTGGACTTCCAGCCGACCCGGCAAACCAGCCTGCAGCCGGACCTGCTGGTCGTCCGCCGCGAGGACGTCGGGGAGCTGAACATCGTCGCGCCGCTGCTGCTCGCCGTCGAGGTGCTGTCGCCGTCGACGCGGGCGAAGGACCTGCTGCTCAAACGCGGGCTGTACGAGCAGGTCGGCGTCGCGTCGTACTGGGTGGTGGATCCGGACGAGCCGTCGCTGCGTGCGTGGGACCACGTCGACGGCTCGTACGTCGAGGTGGCGCTGGCTTTCGAGGAGGAGACCGCTCGGTTGATCTTGCCGTTCGAGGTCACCGTGACGCCGAGCGCGCTCCTGCGCTGAGCAACCGGTCAGCTGGTGCTGTCGACCAGTGCCTGGACCTCTGCGCGGGCGGCGCGGATCTCGGTCAGCTGACGCTGAGCGACCTCACGGGTCTCCGACGAGATGTCCTTGTCCAGGGCCTTCTCGTACGCACCGATGGCGTGGTCCTCGCCCTGCAGCGCCGTCTTCAGCACGCTGTCCGGGCCGGAGCCGGTCACCGCGTCACGCAGCGCCATCCAGCCGCGGTGCACAGCAGCGGCGGCGGAGCCCTTCTCCTCGACCGTGTCGCCGTACTTCGCCGCCAGAGCCTGCAGCTCGGATGAGAAGCCGGCGCGCTGCTGGCTGAGCCGGGTGAAGGTCGCGGCGAGCTCCGGGCGGTCGCTGCTGCTCAGCTCCTCTGCACCCTTGGCGTAGCCCTGCTCGCCGTCCTCGGCGATCTTCACAAGGTCCTGGGTCGTGCTCTGGTCGACGGAGGTGGACATCGTCGTCCCTTCGGGTCGGGTCAGGTGGTGATCCGAGCCGTGCCCACAGCGCAGGCTCGCCAACCCGCTCCGGGTGAGGTCAGGCCTCGCGCAGGCGGGCGAAGCTGTGCCACGCGACGACCGGCCGGCCCAGGCGCGGCGACCACAGCAGGGCGAGCCGTCGGTTGTTGGCGTTCCACGGCAGGAACCGCTCGAGCAGCAGGTCACCGGGCTCGGCGAACACGTGCCCCTGGGCGGTGAGCGTCTGCACCGGAGTGCACAGCTGGGTCGAACGGCGCCACTCGTCCTGCTCCGATGTCGCGTCCTGCATCGCGGCCAGCGCCTGCTCCCGGTCCTCGGGCACCGAGCCGACCGCGCCGGGCAGGTCCATATCGTCCTGCCACCAGGGCAGGTGCGGGAGGTCGAGGGGCACCGGGACGGCCGTCACCCGGAACGGCTTGGGGCGGATCCACTCGACCGTCCCGGCGTCGCCGTACGTGCGCTGGTAAGCCTGGTACGTCGTCTTGCACACCGGGCAGTTCGTCTCCTTGCGGAGCACGTCGTCGCTGCCCTTGACCCCGATCTTGCGCCAGTCACGGTCGTCGGCGTCGATGCGGATCTCGGGGTGGCAGGGGAGTGCGTACGGGTCCATGGCGGCAACAGTAGGGACGTTGAGCATCAGAGGAGCGTGGCGCGGTCGAACTCCTGAAGCAGTCGGGGCCGACGGCGGTGGGTCTCGCGCAGCTCGGCGATGAGGGCGTCGACCTCGACGGCACTCGACGTACCTGCTGCGAGCCCCCGCATCTTCCGCAGCCTGCGCGCGGCGCGCTGGTAGTTCTGCGCGCCGGCGTCGACCAGCTGCTCCTCGACGAGCCGGGTGTGGACGGGGAGCGTCGCGACCGGGTCGAGCGTCTCGTACTCCTTCAGCACCAGGTCCCAGGCGTCGGCATCATGCAGGTTCAGCTCGTGGGCGAGCTCCCACGCGAGCGCGGGCTCGTGCAGGCTGAGCAGCGCGAACAACACCGCATCGCGGGGCCGGGAGGCGAGCCGGTCGAGGACCTCCTCGCGGTACGCCGGCCAGTCGGCGCCGACGGCCTCGCGCAGCTGGGCCGCGGTTCCTGAGCTGGGCCAGCGGTTGAACACCTCCTTACGCGCGGCGACGACCTCCTGGGGCCGGTGCGCAGCGAGCAGGTCGCACCAGTAGTCACCCGCGTGCATCGACTGGTGACCGCTGCCGTGATCGGTGGCCTGCTTGGCCCAGTCGATCGCGAGGTCAGGGCGGCCGATCTCGGCCAAGGCCTCGGCGGTGTCGTGCAGCCAGCGGGCAACGGCCCGGTCGCGAGCGTGGGTGGCGATGATGGCGTCGACGTCGCGGTCCAGGATCGCCAGGCGACGGGCGTTCCAGTCCAGGACGAAGTGGTCGTGCGTGTCGTGCCTGCCCGTGCTGGGTCCGAGCTCGTCGCGTCGGCGCTGAAGCTCCTCGCGGTACCGCCGCAGCCCCGCCTCGCCGAGGGCCGGTGCGTAGGCGACGGGGTCGATCTCGAAGAAGTCCTGCTTGCCGTCGAACTGGAACGCCATGAGCCACTCGACCAGCCGAGCGACCGGCGGCTGGGCTGCGGCGGCGAGTGCCGGGTGGAGCGCCAGCAACCGGCGTACGGCATCGCCGATGATGCCGCTGGAGTCGTCGGCTTTGAGAATCACCGTGATGGCGCTGCTGATCGCCTTCTGGCAGACCGCCAGGCGCTCGGACGGCGCGACGTCCTCAGCGGCCTGGAGGAGCTCGACCGCCTGGTGCATCTGGCGACCGTGCGCGTTCGCGGCGCTCCAGCGCCACAGCTCGGACCGGGTGCGGATCAGCGGGAGGACGGCGTCAGCGAGCTCGGGCACGCCGTCAGTCTGCCGGACCGATTTCGCTGTGGGCGAAGGCGTCAGGGCTTGCCATGGTTCTCGAATGCAGATACTATCGACGGCAGGAGGTGGGGCGTGAGCTTCGTGTACGGCGGCCTGCTGGCCCCTC
>CAWASC010000006.1:0-59603 GCA_963784705.1 uncultured Actinomycetota bacterium | reverse complement strand
AGGCGTCGTTAGCCGTCGTGCCGGTAGCGAGTAGAACTGCCGCTAGATCATCTCACCCGAGCCCGTTCGCCTGGGTGGATAAGAGCTCGTTCTTCGCTGGTGCGGCAAGGCCTGTCGCACGGACCCCCCAAAGGCTCAACCCGCGGCCCTTACCGATCAGCACCTGACGGTCAGGAGCCGTCCAGGATCGCAGCGATGCGAGCCAGGTCCTCGAGCGTGGCGAACTCGATGCTGATCTTGCCGCGCGAGCGCCCCACGTCGACCTTGACGCGCGTCTCGAGCCGGTCCGACAGCGAGTCCGCGACCTGCTGCGCGGCCTCGGGGACCAGCCGCTTCGCCGACTTCGAGCGCGTCTTCTCCGGGGCGTCCGAGGCGGCGAACGCCACGGCCTCCTCGGTCGACCGCACACTCATTCCCTCGGCGACGACCCGGTGGGCCATCGCGTCCATCGCCTCCGGCGTACCCAATCCGAGGATCGCCTTGGCGTGCCCTGCGGACAGCACCCCCGCGGCGACCTTGGACTGCACGGCCGGCGGGAGGTTCAGCAACCGCAGGGTGTTGGAGATCTGCGGGCGGGACCGACCGATGCGCAGCGACAGCTCCTCGTGCGTCGCACCGAAGTCCGCGAGCAGCTGGGCGTACGCCGCAGCCTCCTCCAGCGGGTTGAGCTGGCTGCGGTGCAGGTTCTCCAGCAGCGCGTCGCGCAGCATGTCGGTGTCGGGGGTGTCGCGCACGATCGCCGGGATCGTGGTCAGCCCGACGTTCTGCGACGCGCGCCAGCGCCGCTCGCCCATGATCAGCTCGTAGGAGTCCGGGCCGACGGTGCGGACGACGATCGGCTGGAGCAGCCCGACCTCGCGGATCGAGTGCTCGAGCTCGGCGAGCGCCTCGGCGTCGAAGACCGTCCGGGGCTGCACGTGGTTCGGGACGATCGAGGAGATCGGCAGCTCGGCGAACCGCGCTCCGGAGACCTCCGACAGTTCAGCCGGGTCCTCCGCCGAAGCAGGGGCGGTCGGGATCAGGGCGCCGAGGCCGCGGCCGAGACCGCCGCGCTTGCCAGGGGTGGTCATGGCGTTCCTTCCGGGGCAGCGTCGGCCGGCGCCAGGCCGCGGTGGGCGATCTCGCGCGCCGCATCGACGTACGCCATCGCCCCGCGCGAGCCGGGGTCGTAGGTCACGACCGACTGGCCGTACCCCGGAGCCTCGCTCACCCGGACCGAACGCGGCACGCGCGTGGCGAGGACCGTGTCGCCGAAGTGGGTGACGACCTCCTCGGCGACCTGGTCGGCCAGCCGGGTGCGGGCGTCGTACATCGTGAGCAGGATCGTCGAGACGGACAGCTTCGGGTTGAGGTGGGCACGCACCATCTCGATGGTCTTGAGCAACTGGCCCAGACCCTCGAGCGCGTAGTACTCGCACTGGATCGGCACCAGGACCTCGGTGGTCGCCACCATCGCGTTGACGGTCAGCAGGCCCAGCGACGGCGGGCAGTCGACGAACACGTAGTCGACGTCGGCGCCCTCACCGGCGAAGTACGTCTCGAGCGCCCGCTGCAGCCGCGACTCGCGCGCCACCATGGAGACCAGGTCGAGGTCGGCGCCCGCCAGGTCGATCGTCGCGGGGACGACGCGCAGCCGCGGGACACCGTCGGCAACCTGAACGACCGACGCGATGGGCTCGGAATCGACGAGCACGCTGAACGTGTCCGGGGTGCCGGCCTGGTGCGGGACGCCGAGCGCGGTCGAGGCGTTGCCCTGCGGGTCCAGGTCGACGACCAGGACCGTCGCGCCGTGCAGCGCGAGCGCGACGGCGAGGTTGACCGTCGTGGTGGTCTTGCCGACGCCGCCCTTCTGGTTCGCGACGGTAATGACGCGGCGCTGCGCAGGCTTGGGGAACACCTCAGACCCCGAGCGAACGCGTACGGCGGCCGCCGCCTGCTCACCGATGGGGGTGCTGGCGTCGCTCTCGCGGAGCGCCTCCCTGAGCCGGTCGGCCGGGTTGAGGTCGGTCATCGCCTGTTCTTCCGCTTGCTCGGGCCGCTGATCCCCCCGGCGCGCGGCGTGGGCCGGGCGGCGGCGCGGCTCCCCGGGGTGGCTGAAGCAGTGCGTACGACGACGACCACGCGCGCGGACGTGCCGAGGTCCACGTCACCGATCTCCACGACCTCACCGGCGGTCCCGCCGTACCGGTGGAGCGTCGCTCCCGCAGCAGCGAGCTCGGTGGCGGCCTGCTCGCCCTTGAGCGCGAGCAGCCGGCCGCCGGGGTGCAGCAGCGGCAGTGCCCAGGTGGCGAGCCGGTCGAGCGGCGCGACGGCCCGGGCGGTCACCACGTCGACGAGCACCTTGTCGTGCAGCTCCTCCGCGCGGGCCCGGCGGACCACGGTGTTGCGGAGGCCGAGGGCCTCGACCGCCTCGGACAGGAACGTCGCCCGGCGCTGCAACGACTCGACGAGCACCACCTGGACGAGCGGGCGCTGGAGGGCGAGCACCAGGCCGGGCAGCCCGGCGCCGGCGCCGATGTCGGCCACGACCTGACCGTCCTCGATGAGCGAGGACAGGCCGGCGCAGTTGAGCAGGTGCCGGTCCCACAGCCGCGGGGTCTCGCGCGGACCGAGCAGGCCGCGCTCCACCCCGGGGCCGGCGAGCAGATCGGCGTACGCCTCGAGGGCGGGCAACCGGTCGCTGAAGACCGCCGCCGCCGAAGCGGGCGGCGCCGGGACCAGCGCGGGAGCGGTCACGCGTCCGGGAGCACCACGACACGGCGCTCGGGCTCGACGCCCTCGGACTCGGAGTGGACCCCCTCGACCGCGGCGACGGCGTCGTGCACGACCTTGCGCTCGAACGGTGTCATCGGCGCGAGCTTGATCGGCGCGGCGTCGTCGAGGCAGCGCTGAGCGGCGCGAGTGCCGATCTCGGTGAGCTCGACCTTGCGGCGCGCGCGGTAGCCACCGATGTCGAGCATGAGGCGACTGCGTACGCCGGTCTGCTGGATGACCGCGAGCCGGGTGAGCTCCTGGAGCGCCTCGAGGGTCTGCCCGTTCGGGCCGACGAGGGCGTCGAGGCCGTCACCGACGATCGCGACGACCGCGCGGGCGCTGGAGCCGGAGCCCTCGACGTCCATGTCCAGGTCACCGTCGACGTCGGCGATGTCGAGCAGCCGCTCGAGGTAGTCGCCGGCGATGTCGCCCTCCTGCACCAGCAGGTCCGTGCCGGTGGGGGTGTCGTTCTCGGTCATGCGCGTTCCTTCGGTTCGTCGAGTCTGTCGTGCAGGTCTGGGGTTCGGGTCGGCTAGCGCCGGCCGCCCTTGCGGGACTTGTTCTTGCGGCTACCGGCGACGCGCGCGCCCCCGGCTCGGTTCTGCGGCTGCTTCGGCGTGGTCTTGACCCGGGGCGGCTCCGCGACGGCGGTGCCGGCCGACGGCTTGCCACTGTCCTTGCTCGTGTCGCTGGCGTGCGCACCCTTCGCGGCCTTGGCCGGGACGACGGCCGCGCCGCCGGGCGTGATGGGGGGCATCCGCTTGATCACGTAGTACTGCTGGCCCATGGACCAGACGTTCGTGGTGAGCCAGTAGAGCAGGACGCCGATCGGGAAGTTGAAGCCGAAGATCGCAAAGGAGAACGGCAGGACGTACAGCATGATCTTCTGGATCTGCTGCTGCTGCGGGTCGGTCGGCGCCCCGTTGCGCGCCATCATCTGCTTCTGGGTGAAGAACGTCGTCGCGCCCATCGTGACGATCATGATCGTGGCGACGATCTTCACGGTCGTGGCGTTGCCGTCGAGCTGGGTGAGCAGCTTGGGGGCGCTGGTGAACGCCGACGACACCGGAGCCCCGAAGACCTTCGCCTTCGCGGCCTCCTCGATGAGGCTGTTCGGCAGGCCGAACTTGCCGACGAACTCGCCGTTCTGCGGCTTGAACTCGTTCATCACGCGGAACAGCGCGAAGAACACCGGCAGCTGCAGGATCAGCGGCAGGCAGCCCGAGATCGGGTTGGTCCCGTGGTCCTTGTAGAGCTTCATCAGCTCGGTGTTCAGCGTCTCGCGGTCGCCCTTGTGCTTGGCCTGCAGCACCTTGATCTTCGGGGCGAGCTCCTGCATCCGGCGCTGGCTCTTGATCTGCTTCACGAACAGCGGGAACAGCACGATGCGGACCGTGATCGTGAGGAACACGATCGACAGGCCCCAGGTCCAGCCGCTGCCGGACGGGAGCACGGTCGCCAGCGCCGCGTGAATGCCCTGCAGCGTCCGGGCGATCGGGGTGGCGAGGGTGTCGAGGAAGCTCACGAAGGTGCTCCAGCGCGGCGGCGCGTGTCAGGGGTCAGGTCAGGTGTCACATCAGGTGCGAGATCGAGGGCCGTGCTCGGGGGCGTGCTCGGGAACATGCTTGCGGAGGACGAACGCGCGGGAGGCACCGGGTCGTGCCCGCCGGCGTTCCACGGGTGGCACCGGCCGATCCGGCGTACGGCGAGCAGGGTGCCGCGCAGGGGGCCGTGGGTCTCGAGGGCAGTGATCGCGTAGCGGCTGCAGGTGGGCGCGAAACGGCAGCGCGGGCCGAGCACGGGGCTCAGCAGGGTGCGGTACACCCGGACCGGGGCCAGCAGCAGCCAGACGAGCGCGCGGCTGATCATCGGTGCGCCCCAACCTGGGCCCGGCGCTGGCCAGTTCGCTCCACCGTGGCCAGCGCTGAGCGCAGCGCCGACGCGAGGTCGGCGCGCAGGACCACCGACGAGGCGTTCGCCGACGCGGGGGCCGCGCGCACGACCAGCCGGGTGCCGGCGGGGAGCGTGCGAACCGGCTCCTGGAGCGCGTGCCGCAGGCGGCGGGCCACCTGGTGTCGGACGACCGAGCCGCCGACGGCCTTGCTCACGACGAGGCCCGCCCGTGCCGGGTGCGACGCCGGGTCCGAGGGGACGCGGCCGGCCTCGGCGGGAAGCAGGTGGACGGTGACGGTGCCGCGGTTCGCGCGCGTCCCGCGACGCAGCACCTCGGAGAAGTCCTGCGAGGCACGCAGCCGGTGGGCAGCGGACAGCACCGGCGCCTCCGGCTCGGATCGGGTGGAGCAGTGGTGAAGCGGACGACAGCCGGGAACGGCAGCGGCGCTGCTGATCAGGCCGACAGCTCGGAGCGGCCCTTGCGACGGCGGGACGCGAGGATCGCGCGACCGGCGCGGGTCTGCATGCGCAGCCGGAAGCCGTGCGTCTTCGCCCGACGGCGGTTGTTCGGCTGGAAGGTGCGCTTGCTCACGGGACCTGCTCCTGGACATGTGGGGACGTGCACTCGCGCGAATCGACCAGGTGGACCGGCGTCGGGCTGAGGCGCGCTTGGGGGCTCGCGGGGGAACGTGCGGGGACCAGCGCCGACAGAAGGTGCAGGCGCGGACCTGTCCACGGTACGGATGGCGCCCACCTGGGTCAAACGGCGCAGCGCATCCGAGCCTCCCACGCGGGCTCCGGGTCAGCCTCCAGGTCAGCCTCCGGGTCAGCCTCGCACGTGGCGGCTCACGAACCCCGGCTGTCAAGCACCGCGCCCGCGACACGCCGCACCACGGGGGGAAAACCCAGGCTGGACACCGGTGAACCCTGTGGACAACCCTTGCTCGTCGCCGAACTGGCCTGTTAGCGTCCTGCCTTCCGGTCCCGCCTGGCCCTTCCCCGGTCGGTCACTTCCTCGCCCGACCCCTGGTCGCCGGACCTCTGAGCCCTTGCCCCTCAGCTCGTCCTTTCAGCTCGTCCTTTCAGCTCGTCCCCTGTCCTCCTGTCACGACCTCCTGTCACGACCTCCTGTCACGTCCTCCTGGCACGACCCGCTGCACCCACCACCTGCTCCTCGCACACCCGGCCGCGAGCCGGCGTGCCCGGTGGCGATGTCGCACGTCCTCCTCGCGCCGTACTCCACAGCCTGTGGACAACTGTGTGGACAGAGCAGGGGGGATCGTTCACCCGCTCAGCACCACCTCCCAGCAGACCTCCCACCAGTACCTCCCAGCACCACCTCCCAGCACCTCCCAGCAGCACCGCACAGCACCGACCTGCGTGACCCGCCCTTCGTCTGCGAGGACCCTCGTGACCCATCCGTTCGGCTCGCTCGACACCGCACCGCTCGACCTCGCTGGGCCCGGCCTACCGCTGCGCGACGGCAACCCGGCGGGCGCGGCGCCGGGACTGGACGTGGTCTGGGCGCAGGTGGTCGAGGCGCTCGTCGACGAGATCTCGCCGCAGCAGCGGGCGTGGGTCAACCTGACCCGCCCGCTCGGCCTGGTCGAGGACACGGCGTTGCTCGCTGCGCCGACCGACCTCGCCAAGGAGGTCCTGGAGAGCCGGCTGCGGCCCTTCATCGCCCAGGCGCTGTCGGCGGCGTACGGCCGGGAGATCCGCATCGCGGTGACGGTGCAGCCGCTTCCCCAAGACAATCCCGAAGACAATCCTGAAGACAACCGCGAAAACAACCCCGAAGACAGGCAGCGCGCGGCCGGTGCCGAGGGGCGCGACGCCGCGTCGTACCCGCACGAGCGTCGTAGCGAGGAGCGGGGGCCGCGTGGTGACGACCTCACGCGGGCCCTGCCGGGCACCGGACGCGACCGCACCTGGGACCGGGACGGCGACCCGCTGCGCCACGCGTCCACAGGGGGCTCCGTGCTGGACTTCTCCCGGCCCTCCGGAGGTTCCCGCGGACGCGACGTCGAGCCGGCGCGGCTGAACCCGAAGTACACCTTCGAGACGTTCGTCATCGGTTCGTCCAACCGGTTCGCCCACGCGGCCGCGGTCGCCGTCGCCGAGAACCCCGCCAAGGCCTACAACCCGCTGTTCGTGTACGGCGAGAGCGGCCTCGGCAAGACCCACCTGCTGCACGCCATCGGGCACTACGCCCAGCACCTGTTCTCCGGGGCGCGGGTGCGCTACGTGAGCTCGGAGGAGTTCACCAACGACTTCATCAACAGCCTGCGCGACGACAAGCAGCACGCGTTCCAGCGCCGCTACCGCGAGGTGGACGTGCTGCTCGTGGACGACATCCAGTTCCTGGAGAACAAGGAGCGCACGCAGGAGGAGTTCTTCCACACCTTCAACACCCTCCACAACGCCAACAAGCAGATCGTCATCACCTCCGACCGCCCGCCGCAGCAGCTGTCGACGCTGGAGGACCGGCTGCGCACCCGCTTCCAGTGGGGACTGATCACCGACGTCCAGCCGCCCGACATCGAGACGCGCATCGCCATCCTGCGCAAGAAGGCCGCGCAGGACCGGCTGCTCGCCCCGCCTGAGGTGCTGGAGTTCATCGCCAGCAAGATCGCGACGAACATCCGCGAGCTCGAGGGCGCACTCATCCGCGTCACGGCCTTCGCCAGCCTCAACCGCCAGCAGGTCGACCTGTCGCTCGCCGAGATCGTCCTGAAGGACCTCATCCCTGCCGACGGCGGCCCGGAGATCACGGGGGCCACGATCATGGCGGCGACGGCGGAGTACTACTCCCTGACCATGGAGGACCTGTGCGGGTCCTCGCGCAGCCGGGTGCTGGTCACCGCGCGGCAGATCGCGATGTACCTGTGCCGCGAGCTCACCGACCTGTCGCTGCCCAAGATCGGGCAGATGTTCGGCGGTCGCGACCACACGACCGTCATCCACGCCGACCGCAAGATCCGCGGCCAGATGGCCGAGCGCCGTGCGACGTACAACCAGGTCGCCGAGCTGACCCAGCGGATCAAGACCCGGTCCCGCCAGTGACCTCGCCAACGACCTCGTACGTGACGGTGGCCACACCACCTCTGCACAGTGTGGGGACAAGGGTGTGGACGAACGCCGGTCGTGGTGGACAGCCGGTGAACGTCGCCCGTCCGTGCACAGTCCTCCCCACGACGACGGGGTGGACGTCCACAGCCGCCGCACACCGCGCCACGCCCGCTGACCTGCACCGATGCCCGCTGTCCACAGGGTTGCAGGCACCTACCACGACGACTCCCTCTCTCCTTCTCAGAACACCCCGTTCAGGTTCAGACAGGTGCCGACCTGTGGACGTGCATCCCACGAACCACAACCCCCGGCTGGAACAGGACCCGGACGAGACTCAAGACGAGCCACACGACGAGACTCAGGACAGGCGCCAGCTCACGGCCCAGGTCGGGACTGACCCAGGCATGCGGCACACTCACTGCTCCCGGAACACCGGCTCCTCCAGAACCCGGCCCGCACCCCGAAAGGCACGACACGACATGAGCCCCTTCCAGAGCACCCGGTGGTCGGCATGGAGCTGAGGGTCGAGCGCGACGCGCTCGCGGACGCCGTCGGCTGGACCGCCCGGTCCCTCCCGGCCCGCCCGCCCATGCAGGTCCTGCTCGGTCTCCTTCTCGAGGCCGGGGGCGACGCGGGCACCGACGGGCTGTCGGTGAGCGGCTTCGACTACGAGGTCAGCTCGCAGATCGACATCCCGGTCACCGTCGCCGAGGCCGGTCGGGTCCTGGTCCCCGGCAAGCTGCTCGCGGACATCGTGCGCGCCCTGCCGGCCCAGCCGGTCGACCTGCGCCTGGAGGGCAACCGGGTCGTGTTGACCTGCGGCGCCGCCCGGTTCACGCTGCCGACGCTGCCGGTCGACGACTACCCGACGCTGCCGGCCATGCCGACGACCGCCGGGGCGCTGGAGAGCGACGTGTTCGCTGCCGCGGTCGCGCAGGTGGCCCTCGCCGCCGGTCGGGACGACACGCTGCCTGTGCTCACCGGGGTCCGCGTGGAGATCGAGGGCGACCAGCTGACCCTTGCCGCGACCGACCGCTACCGCCTCGCCGTACGCACGCTGACGTGGAAGCCGGAGCAGCCGGACCTGTCCACGACAGCACTCGTGCCGGCCCGCACGCTCGCCGAGACCGCGCGCGCCCTCACCCACGGTCCGGAGGTCACCCTCGCCCTGTCGCAGGGGTCCGCCGGCGAGGGGATGATCGGTTTCGCGGGTGGCGGTCGCCGTACGACGTCTCGCCTGCTCGAGGGCGAGTTCCCGAAGTACCGCTCGCTGCTGCCGAACGAGAGCACCGCGTTCGCCGAGGTGCAGACCGCGCCCCTGGTCGAGGCGGTCAAGCGCGTGGCGCTCGTCGCGGCACGCAACGCGCCGGTGCGCCTGAGCTTCAGCGCCGAGGGTGTGGTCCTGGAGGCCGGCGGTCAGGACGACGCCCAGGCGTCCGAGCGGCTCGAGTGCGGCTGGGAGGGCAGCGGGGACGTGAGCGAGATGGCGATCGCGTTCAACCCGCAGTACCTGCTCGACGGGCTCGGCGCGGTCGACAGCGACGTCACGACCCTGTCGTTCACCGGTCCGACCCGCCCTGCGGTGCTCACGGGCAAGCGGACACCGGACGGATCGGTCGCGGACTACCGCTACCTGCTCATGCCGGTCCGCCTGTCCGGTTGATCTGGGGGTAGGACCCGCACGCCACCCACCTGATCCGAGGAGCCCCATGCCTGACAGCAGCGTTGCCCCCACCGTCCCGACCGCGGAGGACCCCGGCACGATCGGAATCATCGGCCTGGGCAAGATGGGCGGCAACATGGCCGAGCGGCTCAGGCGCGGTGGGCACACGGTCGTGGGGTTCGACCGGGACCCCGGTGTGCGGGACGTCGACTCGCTGCCGGCGCTGCTCGAGGCGCTGCCCACCCCGCGGGTGGTCTGGGTGATGGTGCCGGCGGGTGATCCGACGAGCCAGACGATCGAGAAGCTCGGGGAGCTGCTGGCCGAGGGGGACGTCGTCGTGGACGGCGGCAACAGCCGCTACACCGATGACCAGATCCATGCAGAAGCGTTGAAGGCCAAGGGAATCGGCTTCGTCGACGCCGGCGTGAGCGGCGGCGTGTGGGGCCTGACCGAGGGCTACGCGCTGATGGTCGGAGGGTCGAAGCAGGACGTCGCGAAGGTCCAGCCGTTCTTCGACGTGCTCAAGCCCGTGGGCGACAGCGGCTTCGTGCACGCCGGCGCCGTGGGGGCCGGCCACTTCGCGAAGATGGTGCACAACGGCATCGAGTACGGCCTGATGCAGGCGTACGCCGAGGGCTGGGAGCTGCTCGAGGCGACGGACCTGGTGACCGATGTCCCGGCGGTCGTGGCGAGCTGGCAGCAGGGGACGGTCATCCGGTCGTGGCTGCTCGACCTCATGGTCCGCGCGCTCGATGACGACGCGCACCTGGACAAGCTGCGCGGGTTCGCGCAGGACAGCGGCGAGGGGCGATGGACCGTCCAGGCGGGGGTGGAGCACGCCGTACCCCTACCGGTCATCACCGCGGCGCTCTACGCCCGGTTCGCCAGCCGTCAGGACGACAGCCCGGCGATGAAGATGATCGCGGCGCTGCGCAACCAGTTCGGTGGGCATGCCGTCACCGCGACGGCCGGCTCGACGGAGAAGGGCGCGGACGCGCCCGGCGCGGACACCGCACCGCCGGCGGTCTAGTGCACGTCTCTGCCCTGTCGCTCACCGACTTCCGCTCCTGGAGTCAGCTCGACCTCGAGCTCGCGCCAGGACCGACCGCACTGATCGGCAGCAACGGGCAGGGCAAGACCAACGTCGTCGAAGCGCTGCTGTACGTCGCGACGCTCGGCTCGCACCGGGTGGCGACCGATGCGCCGATGGTGCGTCAGGGCACCGAGCGGGCCGTCGTACGCGCTCGCGTGGAGCGGGCGGAGCGCACGACGCTGGTGGAGCTCGAGCTCAACCCGGGCAAGGCGAACCGGGCGCGGATCAACCGCGGAGCGGTCCCGCGGGCGCGAGAAGTGCTGGGACTGCTCAGAACTGTGCTGTTCGCACCGGAGGACCTGGCTCTCGTGCGGGGGGACCCGTCGGAGCGGCGGGCGTTCCTCGACGACCTGCTGGTGGCGCGGACACCGAGGCTCTCGGGGGTGCGTTCGGACTACGAGCGGGTGCTCAAGCAGCGCAACGCCCTCCTGAAGACGGCGTTCCTCGCCAAGCGGTCCGGCGGTGCCGACATGCGGACCCTGGACGTCTGGGACGCCCACCTCGCGCAGGCCGGGTCGGAGCTGCTCGCCGCCCGGCTCGAGCTGGTCGACCTCCTGCAGCCCCTGGCCGATGTCGCCTACCGCGAGGTGAGCAAGGGTCCGCGTTCCAACGGCAACACCGAGCTCGGGCTGGCCTACCGCAGCTCGCTCGGGGAGGCCCTGCCGGTCGGGGAGACGGGGCGCGACGTGCTCTCGGCGGCGTTGCTGTCCGAGCTCGCGCGGGTGCGACCGCAGGAGGTGGAGCGGGGCGTGTCGCTCGTCGGACCGCACCGCGACGAGCTCGTCCTGTCGCTCGGGAGCCTGCCCGTGAAGGGCTATGCCTCCCACGGGGAGTCCTGGTCGGTGGCGCTGGCGCTCCGGCTGGCGAGCTACGACCTGCTGCGGGCCGACGACGCCGGGGGGGACGGGGAGCCGGTGCTCGTGCTCGATGACGTGTTCGCCGAGCTCGACACCGGCCGGCGTGAGCGGCTGGCCACCCTGGTGCAGGGTGCGGGGCAGGTCATCGTCACGGCCGCCGTACCGGATGACGTCCCCGAGCAGCTCGTCGGCGGCCGGTACGACGTCCACGACGGCACGGTGACCCGTGTCCGCTGACCCGCCCCCCGAGCCCAGCGTGAACGGAAACGCGCGGGTCGTTCCGGGGGCTCCCGACACCCCGCGCGTTTCCGGTCAGCCGGGGGGTGGGGTGAGCGGGCCGGACCTGGTGCGGCAGGCGCTGGCCGAGGCGAAGGCCGCCAGCCGGGCGCGCGGCACGTCCCCGCGCACGACCGGTCAACGACCGCGCGGTCCGCGCCGAGCGACCGGTGACGCGCGAGATCCGGTGACGTTCGGGGCAGCGATCCAGAAGCTGGTCGCCGAGCGCGGCTGGGAGGACACCACCACCCGGGCCGACGTCCTGGCGAACTGGGACAAGGTCGTCGGCCCGGAGATCGCCGACCACTGCCGGCCGGTGTCTCTCGTCGACGGTGAGCTTGTGCTCGTCGCGGAGTCGACCGCCTGGGCCACCCAGCTGCGCCTGCTCACCAAGACCTTGCTCGCGCGGGTGCGCGACCACGCCGGCGACGGAGTGGCCGACAAGGTCGTCGTCCAGGGGCCGGCGCAGCCGGACTGGCGCAAGGGACCGCGCCGGGTGCAGGGCCGCGGACCGCGCGACACCTACGGCTGACCGGCACGGCTGGCTGGCAGGGCCGGCTGGCAGGGCTGACCGGCACGGCTGACTGGCAGGGCTGACCGCCGTACGGGTTGGGGGGGAGGGCCTGTGGGGGGACACCCGCGGGAGGCCTACGCGCGCCACATCCACACCCAGGGCCGTTTCTCGCGGGGCGTGTCGGTGCGAACGGCTACACTCCTGGCAGAGTGTCCCTCGTGCCGCCCTGACCGTGCGGTGCCCCGGGGGACAGGACGAAGCAGGCGGCCCGCGGTCCCGGCGGGGCGCCCTCACGACCCGCGGACGCGGGTGGAGCGGAGCCCTGCGCATGGTTGACCCGGTGCCCCACGAGACGCCCGAGCAGACGCCCGTGCCCGAGCCGGTGACCGAGCAGGTGACCGAGCCGGTTCCGGTGGAGCGGCTCGTGGACGACGGGTCGTACGGCGCCTCGTCGATCACGATCCTCGAGGGGCTCGAGGCGGTGCGCAAGCGCCCGGGCATGTACATCGGCTCCACTGGTGAGCGTGGCCTGCACCACCTGGTCCAGGAGATCGTCGACAACGCGGTCGACGAGGCGATGGCCGGCTACTGCGACGAGATCTTCGTGACGCTGATGGCGGACGGCGGCGTGCGCGTGCAGGACAACGGCCGCGGGATCCCGATCGACCTGCACCCGAAGGAGGGTGTGCCGGCGGTCCAGGTCGTCTTCACCACGCTGCACGCCGGCGGGAAGTTCGACTCCCAGGCGTACGCCGTGTCCGGGGGACTGCACGGCGTCGGCTCGGCGGTCGTCAACGCGCTCTCCACCAAGCTCGAGGTCGAGGTGCACCGCGAGGGACGCATCCACCGCATGACCTTCACCGCCGCCGTCGCGGGCGAGCTGGTCGAGGGGGAGGAGACCGATCGCAACGGGACGACCGTGACCTTCTGGGCCGACCCCACGATCTTCACCGAGACCACCACGTACAGCCGCGAGACGATCCTGCGCCGGCTGCAGGAGATGGCCTTCCTCAACAAGGGCCTGTCGATCAACGTCATCGACGAGCGGGTGGCCCTCACCGAGGACGGCAACGTCTTCCGCGTCACCTACTGCTACCCCGACGGCCTGGCCGACTTCGTGCGGCACCTCGGCGCGACGCGCACCCCGGTGCACGCCAACATCATCTCCTTCGAGGACGAGACGGTGCCGGGTTCGACGACCCAGCAGATGTCGGTCGAGATCGCGATGCAGTGGAACGACTCCTACTCCGAGTCGGTCTACACCTTCGCCAACACGATCAACACGCACGAGGGCGGCACCCACGAGGAGGGCTTCCGCTCGGCGCTGACCCGGGTGGTCAACGACTGGGCGCGGGCCAAGGGGCACCTAAAGGACAAGGAGCCCAACCTCGAGGGCTCCGACATCCGCGAGGGCCTCACCGCGATCATCTCGCTGAAGATCAGCGACCCGCAGTTCGAGGGGCAGACCAAGACGAAGCTCGGCAACTCCGAGGCCAAGGGCTTCGTGCAGAAGGTGGTCGGGGACCGGCTGCGGGACTGGCTCGAGGAGCACCCGCAGGACGGCAAGGACGTCATCATGAAGGCGACGCAGGCGGCGCGTGCGCGGCTGGCGGCCCGCGCGGCCCGCGACCTCACCCGCCGCAAGGGCCTGCTGGAGAGCAGCTCGCTGCCGGGCAAGCTCGCCGACTGCCAGAGCACCGACCCGCGCGAGTCCGAGATCTACGTGGTGGAGGGCGACTCCGCCGGCGGCAGCGCGAAGGGCGGCCGGGACTCGAAGTTCCAGGCGATCCTGCCCATCCGCGGGAAGATCCTCAACGTCGAGAAGGCCCGTATCGACCGGGTGCTCAAGAACAACGAGGTTCAGGCCATGATCACGGCGTTGGGCACCGGCATCCACGACGAGTTCGACATCGAGAAGCTGCGCTACCACAAGGTCGTGCTCATGGCCGACGCCGACGTCGACGGCCAGCACATCCGCACGCTTCTGCTGACGCTGCTGTTCCGGTTCATGCGCCCGCTCATCGAGGGTGGCTACGTCTACCTCGGTCAGCCGCCGCTGTACAAGATCAAGTGGAACGGTGGCGAGGTGATGTACGCCTACTCCGACCGCGAGCGCGATGGGCTGATCACGGCCGGCAAGGAGGCAGGCAAGAAGCTGCCGAAGACCGGTGAGGCGGTCCAGCGCTTCAAGGGTCTCGGCGAGATGAACGCCGAAGAGCTGTGGAGCACCACGATGGACCCGTCGCAGCGCGTCCTGCTGCAGGTCACCCTCGATGACGCCGCGACGGCCGACGAGCTGTTCAGCGTGCTCATGGGGGAGGACGTCGAGGCCCGGCGCTCCTTCATCCAGCGCAACGCCAAGGACGTCCGCTTCCTCGACATCTAGTTCCACGTGGAACACACGCACGGAGTTTCACCCCTGTCGTTCCACGTGGAACGTCCCCCTTGAGAGAGGCACCTGAGTGACCGAGGTCCTGCCGCCGCCCCCACACGACCGCGTCGAGCCCGTCGGCATCGAGGTCGAGATGCAGCGCTCGTACCTCGACTACGCGATGTCGGTCATCGTCGGCCGCGCGCTCCCGGAGGTCCGGGACGGCCTCAAGCCCGTGCACCGTCGGGTCCTCTACGCCATGTACGACGGGGGCTACCGCCCGGACCGCGGCTACTTCAAGTGCGCCCGCGTCGTCGGCGACGTGATGGCCAACTACCACCCGCACGGCGACAGCGCGATCTACGACACCCTGGTGCGCCTCGCGCAGCCGTGGTCGCTGCGCTACCCGCTGGTGGACGGCAACGGAAACTTCGGGTCACCAGGAAACGACCCGGCTGCCGCCATGCGTTACTGTCTTGTCGCTGAGAGTCACATCTCTCGCGCCGACGGCACCACTGTCCCCATCGCGGATCTCGCTCCAGGGGCTCGTCCACAGAGCGACACCGACCTGGTGGACGTCAAGTTGCTCGACCGGTCGGGTGACCCGGTGCTGGCGACGACCTTCTTCCACTCGGGCGACCACTCGACGCTTCGCGTGACCACGCGGGAGGGCTACCGGCTCACAGGCTCCGAGAACCACCCGGTCCTGTGCCTGGTGGACGTCGTGGGTGTCCCGATGCTGTTGTGGAAGCGCCTCGACGAGCTCCAGGCAGGCGACCGCGTGGCGCTCTACCGCGGTGGCTTCGACGAGGAGGGACAGCTCAGCGACGCCGAGGACCAGCTCGCTGTGGCCGCGGGCGGCTTGGTCAGCAAGGGCTGGGCCGGCGAGACCTGGACCGAGTTCTGCAACACCGACCAGATGCTCGTCGACGAGGTTCGCCACGCACTGCAGGCACTGACGGGCAAGCGGCCCTACCTCCAGCCGTCAACGCTCAAGAGCGGGAAGCCGTTCTGGCAGGTCCGCATCGCCTCGGACCACCTGGTCGGCACGCCGCTCGAGGAGCTGTTGTCGCTACGGAGTGCGGACAAGAGGGTTCCGAGCTTCGTCTGGCAGGCTTCTCCCGCGTTCAAGCGGCGCTTCCTCCAAGCGCTCCTCGAAGGCGATGGCTCCTGCGGCGCGCTCGGCCGCGGCACGCTCCAGGTCAGCTACAGCACGCGCAGTGAGCAGCTCGCTCGGGACGTGCAGGAGCTGCTTCTCGAGTTCGGAGTGGTGAGCCGCCTGTCCGAGAGCGCACGGGGGGAGTGGAAGACCTCCATCGGCAGCGAGCGTGATGTCCGACTGTTCAGCAGTCGCGTGGGGTTCTGGGGCAACAAGCAGACGAAGCTGCGCGTCCTCGTGGGCGGTTCTCGCTGGGACACCACGAGCCTGAGTAGCGACCACGTGCCCTACGTCGCGGCGTACCTGCGCGAGGTCGGCCGCGACAGGCAGTGGCTCGCCAAGCACAACGTCGACCGCATCGAGCGCTGGCAGCGTGACGCCGACGAGATCTGGGCTCACGTCGCTGACACCGAGGCCCGCGCCGTCGTGGAGCCGCTCGTCAGCGGCCTCTACTACTACGCCGAGGTCGCCGAGGTGACCCCCGCAGGTGTGCAGCCGGTCTTCAGCGTCCGGGTGGACAGCGAGGACCACAGCTTTGTATCCGGCGGGTTCGTCAGCCACAACACGGAATGCCGGATGGCTCCGCTGGCGATGGAGATGCTGCGGGAGATCGACCAGGAGACGGTCGACTTCAGCGCGAACTACGACGGCCGCAGCCAAGAGCCGGACATCCTGCCCAGCCGTATCCCGAACCTGCTGGTCAACGGCAGCAGCGGCATCGCGGTCGGCATGGCCACGAACATCCCGCCGCACAACCTGCGGGAGGTCGCAGCCGGCGTGCAGTGGGCGCTCGCGCACCCGGAGGCCAGCAGCGAGGAGCTGCTCGACGCGCTGCTCGAGCGCGTGCAAGGCCCCGACTTCCCGACCGGCGGCCTCATCGTCGGTCGCGCGGGCATCGAGGAGGCCTACCGCACGGGCCGCGGCAGCATCCGGATGCGCTCGGTCGTCACGGTCGAGGAGGACCCCAAGGGCCGCACCATCCTCGTCGTCACCGAGCTGCCGTACCAGGTCAACCCGGACAACCTCGCGCTCGCCATCGCGGAGGGCGTCAAGGAGGGCCGGATCGCCGGTATCGCGGACGTGCGCGACGAGGGCTCGCTGCGCACCGGCCAGCGCCTGGTCATCGTGCTCAAGCGCGATGCCGTCGCCAAGGTCGTCCTCAACAACCTCTACAAGCACACCCAGCTGCAGTTCACCTTCGGCGCGAACATGCTCGCCATCGTCGACGGTGTGCCGCGGACGCTGCGCCTCGACGAGTTCGTCAGCCACTACGTCGCCCACCAGGTCGACGTCATCGTCCGCCGGACCCGCTACCAGCTGCGTCGGGCCGAGGAGCGGGCGCACATCCTGCGCGCGTACGCCAAGGCCCTCGACCAGCTCGACGCGGTCATCGCGCTCATCCGCGGGTCCGAGTCGGCCGACGCAGCCCTCGCCGGCCTGATGACGCTGCTCGACATCGACGAGCTGCAGGCCCGCGCCATCCTCGACATGCAGCTGCGCCGGCTGGCTGCTCTCGAGCGGCAGCGCATCATGGACGAGCTCGCCGAGCGTGAGGCCGAGATCGCCGACCTCACCGCGATCCTCGCCGACCCGGTGCGCCAACGCCGGATCATCGGGGAGGAGCTCACCGAGATTGTCGACAAATATGGCGACGAGCGGCGGACGAAGGTCATCCCGTTCGAGGGTGACATGTCCGCCGAGGACTTCATCGCCCAGGAGGACGTGGTCGTCACGGTGACGACCAGCGGCTACGCCAAGCGGACCCGCACCGACCTCTACCGCTCGCAGCAGCGAGGCGGCAAGGGGGTGCGCGGCGCGACCCTCAAGCAGGACGACGTCGTCGGGCACTTCATGGTCACCACCACGCACCACTGGCTGCTGTTCTTCACGAACATGGGCCGCGTCTACCGCGCGAAGGCCTACGAGCTGCCCGAGGCCAACCGCGATGCGCGCGGACAGCACGTCGCGAACATCCTCGCCTTCCAGCCGGACGAAAAGATCGCCCAGGTCATCGCGCTGGAGGACTACACCGCTGCGCCGTACCTCGTCCTCGCGACGCGGAGCGGGAAGGTGAAGAAGACCGAGCTGAGCCGCTACGACAGCAACCGCTCCGGCGGTCTCATCGCCATCAACCTCGAGGAGGACGACGAGCTCATCGGCGCCGGCCTGTGCGGGCCGGAGGATCACCTGCTGCTGGTCAGCCGCAAGGGAATGGCGATCCGCTTCACCGCCGACGACGGCCAGCTCAGGCCGATGGGCCGGGACACCGGTGGCGTGCGGGGCATGGGCTTCCGGCCCGGGGACCAGCTGCTCAGCATGGACGTCGTGCCGTCCGACCTGACCGAGTCCAGGTACGTCTTCACTGTCACCGACGGCGGGTTCGCCAAGCGCACGGCTGTGGGGGAGTACCGCGTCCAGGGTCGAGGCGGCCTCGGCATCAAGGCAGCAAAGCTCCCCGACGACAGGGGTTCCCTGGTCGGCGCGCTGATCGTCGGCGACGACGACGAGGTGATGTGCATCCGCCTGTCGGGCAGCGTCACCCGCAGCCCGGTCTCCGGCGTCACCCCCAAGGGCCGCGACACGATGGGGGTCACCTTCGTCAAGCTCGACGACGGGGACGCGGTCGTCGCCCTCGCCCGCAACGAGCCCGAGCCCGAGCCCGACGCTGAGCAGCCGGGGGGGCCGACCGACGAGAGCGCCGACGGAGTGCACGAGACCCCGGAGCCGTCAGGGAGCACCGAGGCGCAGGAGCCCTTCGACGGTCCGCCGGTGGACACCACCGAGACGGAGCAGGAGCCTGAGGCGTGACCACGCCGGACGAGGAGAACGCGGACCAGCCGGCCGCGGCGCCTGCGCCTCCCGCGGCCTCTCCTCCCCAGGAGCCGCAGGCTGCCGATCCACCTACCCAGCCGCCGGCCGAGACGCCGGCAACGGCGCCACCGCTGCCGCCGGTGCCGACCCGACCACCCGGCCCGGCGTACGGCGTCGCTCCTGCCCTGACGCCGTCGCCGCCCCGGGCGACGGGATGGACCGGCGGTACGGGAGGCAGCCCCAGCGCGCTCCCCGCGCTCGGTGCCACCCGGATGCCCGCCGGCGCTGGCATCCCGGATCGCCCGACCCCGCTCCCGCCGCCGTCCGCAAGCCCCTCAGCAAGCCCCCCAGCAAGCCCCCCAGCACAGAGCGACCACCCGCACGGCACCGTCGGGCCGCTTGCCTCCTCCTCCCGCCCGCCGACCTCGGCCGCCGCCGCAGGCTCGATGGGCTCCCCAACCCCCTCCGCCCCGACGTCGGCCCTGCCGCGCCCGCCCGCCGGCGCCGCCTCGGGAGCGGCGGCCACGACCGTCGTACCGACCGTCGTACCGACGCGACGGACCGGCCCGGGCCCGGGAGCCGGAGCGCGCCCCGCCCCGCCCCGTCCCCCGCTGGCCCCGCAGGGACGCCCCGTCCGTGGGCGGAAGGCGAAGCTCAGCTTGCGCCGGGTCGACCCCTGGTCGGTGTTCGTCGTGTCGCTGATGCTGTCTCTGCTCCTTGCCGTGATGACCGTCGTCGCCGGGCTCGTCCTGTACACCGTCCTGGACGCGGCGGGCATCCCCGCCAGCATCAACAAGAGCGTCAGTGACGTGAAGGGCGGGACCGACGTGCTGACCCAGGGGCGCTTCCTGGGGATCGCCGCTCTGCTCGCGGCAGCGAACGTCGTGCTTCTCACCGTCCTCGCCACCCTCGCGGCCCTGCTCTACAACCTCTGCGCGTCCTTCACCGGAGGCGTGGAGGTCACGCTCGCCGAGCGCGATTGAGGCGGCCGGCCGACCCGTCAGGTCGTGTACGCTTCCCGGCTGTGTCGGACCCGGTCCGCCCGGGCCTATAGCTCAGATGGTTAGAGCGCATCCCTGATAAGGATGAGGCCGGAGGTTCAAGTCCTCCTAGGCCCACCGCACACCTGCACGACCGCACACCCGCCCGAGCGAGGAGAGCCCCGTGCGCCGACCCGCCGTCCTCGTCCTGGCCCTCGCCGCTGCGGGAGCCCTCGCCAGCGCGGTACGGCGACGGCAGGCCCAGCAGGCCGAAGCCGACCTCTGGACCGAAGCCACCACCCCGAGCACCACCCCGAGCACCACCCCGAGCACCGCCCCCAGCACGGACCCCAGCACCGCCCCGAGCACGGATCAGGGAGCGGTGCGCGACCTGCGCTGACCCACCGGGGGCCATAGCTCAGTGGTAGAGCAGCGCCTTTGCAAGGCGAAGGTCCGGGGTTCGAATCCCCGTGGCTCCACCCCCCCGGCCGACCGCTAGGCCGTTCGGCCCAGCGCGCCTGGGCCGACCCGCGAGGCCAGATCACCCTTCCTGGCCCGATCGGACCTCCAGATCCGGCACCATCGGACCGAACCACACAAGGACGACGGCGGGTGCTCGAGCCTCCGTCGAGCCTGGCACGGACCGACGGAGGAGGATCAGTGGCGCGAGCGCAGCTCTGGCGCTCCTCCGGCGTGCGCGCGCTCACCGCGCTCACCCTCGCCGCGGCGGCCGCCTCGACCGGCATCGTCACCCTCGCCGGCCCAGCGCTCGGTGACGTGCCCGCCCCGACCGTCAGGTCCGAGCCCACGTCCCCCTCCACCTCGAGCACCCCGACGTGGACCTTCGACACCAGCGCCGGTTCGGCGTGGGAGTGCTCGGTCGACCCGGCACCGGCGACCTCACCCGCGGCCTGGCAGCCGTGCGGGACACCAGGACCGACGAGCGACTACACGCCCACCCTGACGACCGACGGCGACTGGGTGTTCTCGGTGCGCCAGGTCGTCAGCGGTGACATCGGGCTGATCGGGCAGTCCGCGACCTACACCCGCGACACGGTGGCGACGGCGACGGTGAGCCCGGCCAGCAGCCCGACGAACGACACGACCCCGTCCTGGCTGGTCACCCCGGAGACGCCGACCTCGACGGCGACCTGCCAGGTCCCGGGCATGACCGCGGCGGAGGCGTGCAGCGGCAGCTGGACCACCCCCGTCGCCCTGCCCGAGGGCACGACGACGTTGACCGTCGCGGTGACCGACGACCTGGGCAACACCGGCGTGGCCACGGCAGACGTGGTCATCGACCTGACGGCACCGGCCACCCCCACGCCCACCCCCAGCGGGGCGCGACTGACCAACGACCCGACCGTGACCTGGACCTGGTCAGCAGGCGACGCCGTCACGGCCACCTGCACCTTGCTGCGCGGCGGCACGGCCGTGGTGTCCGGCTCCTGCGGCCCTCTCACCTCCTACGTGGTCACCGTCCCGTCCGACGGCACCTACGCCCTGCAGGTCGCCCTCACCGACGCCGCCGGCAATGCGGTGACGGGGACCTCCGCGGCGCTGGACGACGTCGTGGTGGACACGACCCCGACCAACCCCCCGGTCCTGGTCTCCGGCCCGACCGCTGGTCGGGGCACCGCCACGTCGGCGGACTGGACCTTCACCACCCCGGGCGTGACGACGCGCTGCACGTTGTCCTCGCCGGGTCAGCCGGACCGGGTCGACGCGGACTGCCAGGACGGCGTGGCGTCGTTCAGCGGTCTCACCGACGGAACGTGGTCGCTCGAGGTCACGACGTACGACGGTGCCGACAATCCCGCGACCCTCTCGCCCTCCCCGACCTGGACGGTCGACACCACAGGACCGACGGCCCCCTCGGTCACCGGACCAGCGGGGCTCACCAACGTCCCGGCAGCGACCTACGCGATCACCCCCAGCGCCAGCGAGAGCGGCACCACCACCCAGTGCCGCCTGGTCGGGACCACGGTCGGTGGCACGGTCCTCGACCCGACCTGGGGCGACTGCACCGCGACCGGCTCGCTCGACGTCACCCTCGCCGAGGACGGTACCTACCGGGTCGAGGCTCGGCTGGTCGACGACCTCGGGAACGTCGGCGCGACCGGTGTCGGGCCGGACGTCACCTACGACGGCACCCCGCCCGACCCGCCCGACCTGTCCGGGGTCCCCGCCGTCACCAACACCGTGCCGACGCTGACGGTCGGCGTCGAACCAGGTGGCAGCGCGACCTGCGTGCTGTCCCAGGGCGGCGCCCCGCTCGACAGCAGTGACTGCAGCACGAGCCCGTGGACCCCTCCGATCCTGGCCCAGGGCAGCTACACCCTCACCGTGACGGTGCGCGACGGGGCCGGCAACGCCGTGACCCGGAGCACCGACGTCCTGCTCGACACCACCCCGCCCGACGTACCCCAGCTGACGGTGCCCACGTCGCCGAGCAGCGAACGGCTCGTGTCGTGGGGCATCGTCGGCGACGGGACCCCCCTGACCTGCACGCTCACGCCCACGGTGATCACCACGCCGACGGCCTGCACCAACGGCCTCGTCGTCGACCTCACCGGCCAGCCGGACGGCGTCTACACGCTGACGGTCACCGCGACCGACCCGGCGGGGAACTCCGTCACCGCGACCGACCTGCACGAGCTCGACACCACCGCGCCGGCGGCACCGGACGTGGCGGGGCCGGACGCCTCCGGCCGGACGGTGGGCAACGCCGTCGACCTGCGCTGGACGTTCCTCCGACCCAGCGGGACCCAGGCGCAGTGCCGGCTGGTGCAGGACCTGTCGGTCGGTGCGTGGACCGCCTGCAACGACGGGACGTACGACGCGAGCGGACTGCCCGACGCCACCTACGTGGTCGAGGTGGAGCTCACCGACCTGGCCGGCAACACCTCCACGCCCGGAGCCAGCACCCCCTACCGGTCCGACCGCACCGCGCCCCTCGCCCCGGTGCTGTCCGGGCCGACCGGACCCGCGGCGCAGGCCACCGTGACGTGGACCTGGACCGGCGAGGCCGGCACGCAGGCGACCTGCCGGCTGGACCGCGACGGGACGCCCGGACTCCCCACCCCGTGCGGCCCCGGGACCCTGACCGTCACCCTGCCCGCTGACGGCAGCTACCAGCTGGTCGTGTCCCTCACCGACGACGCGGGCAACACCGGCGCTGCGGCCAGCCTCCCGGCCTACCTGCTGGACCGGGTCGCGCCGGTGACCCCGGTCGTCACCGGCCCCAGCGGTCCGGGCAACGACCCGCGGGCGACCTGGACGTTCCCGATCGAGGCGGCCGCCGCCCCGGAGTGCCGGCTGGTCCAGGACGGGACGGCCGGACCGTGGACGTCGTGCGCGAGCGGCGACGGCCGAACGCTGACGGCGGACGGCAACTACCAGCTGCAGGTGCGCCAGACCGACGCAGCCGGCAACACCAGCCCGGTCGGGGTCAGCCCGGTCTACGCGTTCGACGCGACCGCCCCCGCCGTACCGTCCGTGGTCGCTCCGGCCAGCCCGTCGTCGCAGCTGCTGCCGACCTGGGCGTTCAGCAGCGAGACCGGATCCGCCCCTGCCTGCCGGGTCGTGCGCGCCAGCGCACTCGTCGACGACTGGAAGCCGTGTACGAGCCCGTTCGTGCGCGACCTGACCGGACTGCCCGACGGCCCGTACGTCTTGCAGGTCCGGGTCACCGACCCGGCCGGCAACGTCTCGCCGGTCGGCGAGAGCGCGCCGTACGCCTTCGACACCACCGCACCGGAGACGCCCGTCGTCACCGGTCCGTCGGGGCCCTCGCCGAGCACCTCCCCTGTCTTCACCTGGACCGCAGAGGCCGGCACCGGCTCGGTCTGCCGCCTCCAGCTCGACGGGGTGCTGCAGGGCACGGGGGGCACGTCGTGCTTCTCGCCGTACTCGCCGCCGGCGGGAGCGATGGGCAAGGACGGCCTGTGGGTGCTCACCGTTCAGGTGCTCGACCTCGCCGGGAACCGCAGCGCGGTGGCCCAGAGCGGCGGCTACGTCCTCGACACGACGGCGCCGGCGGCGCCGGTCGTCGTGCCCCCGACGAGCCCTGGCCGCACGACCTCGCCGTCCTGGTCGGCCACGGTCGAGGCCGGTGCGACCACCGAGTGCCAGCTGACCAGCCGGGGCAACCTGGTCCGGCCCTTCACTCCGTGCCAGCTGCCGGTCACGACCGACCTGCCCGCCGACGGCCCCTACACCCTGTCGGTCCGTGCGACGGACGCGGCCGGGCTCACCAGCAAGGTCGCGTCCGCCGACTACGTGCTCGACACCCTCGCCCCGGTGGCGCCGGTCTTCACCACGACGCCGACCAGCCCGGGGCGGACCCGGAGCGTCGCGTTCGGCTGGACCGCCGAGGCCGGCGCGGTGTTCACCTGCCGGCTCAGCGTCGGGCCCAAGGTGCTGTCGACGACCGCGTGCACCAGCCCGGCGACGGTCACCCTGACCAACGGCACCGACCCCCTGCCGGACGGCGCGTACACCCTGGCGGTCGTGGCGACCGACGCCGCGGGCAACGCAGGTCCGGCGGCCACCTCGACCTACGTCCTGGACACCACGCCGCCCGCGGCGCCGGTCCTGCTCACCGGACCGGCAGCGATCAGCCCCGACCGCACCCCGACGTGGTCGTTCTCCGCCGTACCTGGTGTCACCTTCACCTGCAAGGTCACGTCGGCCGCGGGAACGACCGTGGCGGACGGTCCGTGCACCAGCCCCTACACGCCGGCGGCCCTGCCGACCGACGACACCTGGACGCTGACCGTGCGGGCGGCCGACGCCGCGGGCAACAGCAGCGCGCCGCTGTCGAGCAGCTATGTGCTGAGCGCGACCGCGCCGGTGACCGCCGACGTCGTGGGTCCGTCCAGCCCGGGTCGCAGCACCCTCGTGGCCTGGCAGGTCTCGGCGACGTCCGGGACCGTGCAGTGCCGGCTGCTCAAGGGCACGACCGTCCTGCGCGACTGGCGCGGCTGCGGACCGACGTACAGCGCCACGCTCGTCGACGGGGACGGCAGCTACGCCCTCGCGGTGCGAGTCGTCGACGCCAAGGGCGTCGCGTCCAGCGAGGTCGTCAGCCGCTACGTGCTCGACACCGTCGGCCCCCCCGCCGCGCTGCTCACCGCCCCCACCTCCCCCGGGACGGACCGAGGCCCGACGTGGACGGTCGCCACACCCGAGGCCGGCGCCTCGGCGCAGTGCTCGGTCGTCGGGCCCACAGGCGCTCCGCTGAAGGCGTACGCCGCGTGCCCGGTCACCGAGGGCGGTGCGCCGTACCGCCTCGACCTGACCGGCGCGGTCGACGGCAGCTACCGGCTGCTCGTGCGCCTCACCGACCAGGCGGGCAACGGCGGAGCCGAGACCGCCAGCACCTACGTCCTCGACACCGGCCAGCCCAACACCGTGCTCGTCACCGCCCCGGCCAGCCCCGGCAACAGCACGGCCCCGGTCTGGCAGCTGGTGGGCGACACCGACGCGACGCTCGAGTGCCGGTTCACCGGCCCGGGGATCACCGGCACGGCCTTCGCGCCGTGCGCCACGGTCCCGGGCGTCCCGGGCGCGGGCTCGTTCACCGCCCAGCTCACCGTGACCGAGGGCACCTTCGTCCTGACGGTGCGCAGCCGTGACGACGCCGGCAACCTCGGTCCCGAGACGACCTCGAGCTACACGCTCGACGCCATCCCGCCCGCCGCCCCGACCGTGCCGATGCCCCCGCGGACGCCGGACCGCGAGCCCACGATCGCCTGGACCTTCACCGTGGAGCCCGGGTCGGTCGCGCTGTGCACCCTGAGCCTGGCCGCCCAGGTCCAGCGCGGCGAGCAGGAGTGCACCTCGCCGTTCGTCACCGACCTGCAGCCGTTCGGCGACGGCAGCTACACGCTCTCGGTCCGCGCCCGCGACGCGGCCTTCAACTACAGCCCGACGGTGTCGGGCACGTACGTCCTCGACCGCAAGGGCTCGGACGCGCCGGTCATCGTGGCGGCGCCGGCCAACCGCTCGCCGGACACCACGCCGACCTGGCGGGTCGCTCTGTCCTCGCCGGGTGACGTGCTGGAGTGCCAGCTGCTGGGGCTGCCGTCGCCGGCGTGGGCGCCGTGCAGCACGCCGGTCACCTTCGACCTCGCTCCCGCGACCAGCGGGGTCTTCCAGCTGCAGGCGCGCGAACGCGACGTGGCCGGCAACGTGTCTCCGATAGCCAGCTCCGGCATCTACACGCTGGACGCCAGCGCCCCGTGGACCGTCGAGATCGTCCCCCCGGACCCGCAGCGGGCGCGGACCCGCAACCCGGTGTTCCAGATCGTGCGACAGGCGGAGGACACGACGACCGCCGGTCTGGTGTGCGCGGTCTCGCGCTTCGACGGCGTCCCCGCGACCGTGACCCCGTGCGCACCCGGCCCGGTCACCTTGGACCTCAACGTCGACCCGCCGATCACTGGTGACGGGGACGTCGTGCTCACCGTGCGGGCGGTCACCGCCGACGGTCAGCAGACGCCGCGCACCACGGGCCTCTACCACTACGACGACGTGCCTGCCGCCGTACCGGCGCTGCTCGCGCCCGCCCCGGACCACGGGTACACCTCGCAGGTGTCGTGGTCGTTCGGCACGACCGACGAGAACGACCGGTACCTGTGCCGGGTGGTGAGGGGGCCCGCCGCCGGACCGGGGGCGACGGACTACCAGCCGTGCACGTCGCCGCTCGCCATGACGCTGGGCAGCCCGGGCGCCTGGACCTTCGAGGTCGCCTCGGTCGACCAGGTCGGCAACACCTCGCTCGGGACGCTGTCGTCGACGTACCGCTACCTCGCGCCGGTGCCGTCCGTGCTCCCGCGCGGTCCGGTCGCGGGCGGTGACGCGACACCGACGTGGACCTTCCCGGTGCCGCGCGGCCTCACCGCTGCGTGCTCGGTGACCGGTCCGGGCGGGGTCAGCGTGGCGCAGGCACGGGACTGCAGCACCGGGACTTTCTCGATCGGCCTGCCGGACGTCGGCGGGTCGTACACACTGGCTGTCGTGCTGGGCGACGGGTATACGGGGGGGACACCCGGTCTTGCGCAATACCTGTTCACGCCGCCGGTGCAGGGCGGGTTCGTCGGTTCGCCGGTCCCCGTCGGTACCCCCAACGGCTCGGGCGGGGGCGGGAGGCCGCGCGCGCCCCGGCCGGTGCCCGGTGTCGGGCCGTCGACCCCGGGCGGGACGACGCCGACACCGCCCCGCGGTACCGACACCCAGGTCCCGCGCGGCCCGGGGCGCAACGGGCCCTCCGTCGCGGCACCCGGCCGCGGTTCGGTGCCCGCGGCCCGCCCCCTGCTCCCGACCCCCGACCTCAACCAGGTTCCGAGCATCATCGGCAAGGCGATCACCGACCTCGGTCGGCGCCCGACGATCCCGCTCGTCCTGCTCTCGGTCGTCGTCGGCTTCCTGCTGCTGCAGAACCGGATCGACCGGCGCGACCCCAAGCTCGCCGAGGCACCGGTCGGTGCCGAGCCGGAGCTCGAGTTCGGCCCCGTGCTCGGCCGCCGCACTGCACGACCCGCATACCCCGTGCAAGGAGCGCACCCATGAGCCGCATCCAGGTGGCAGTGGGCGACTCCGTCCCGGTCGCTGAGCGCTTCCGCATCAGCCAGTTCCTCCGCCTGGCCGCCGTGGCCCTCGTCGGGGTGGGCCTCGTTGTGGTGCCCGACGCGTTCGAGCCGCACGCCCGCCAGATGGTGCCGTGGCTGCTCGGCTACCTCGGGGTCACGGGGCTGGCCGAGGTCGCCGCCCGGGTTCGACCCCAGCGGACCCTCCTGCTGTTCAGCACCCTGCTCATCCTCGACGGGCTGTGGCTGTCGACCCTCACCTACCTGTCCGGCGGCACCACCAGCCCCGTCCGGTACGGCATCCTGCTGCACCTGGGGGCGGTGACCCTGCTGGCCAGCTACCGCACCGGCGTCAAGCTGGCGGTCTGGCACTCGCTCCTGCTGGTCGCGACCCGCAACCTCGTCGACGCGCGGGTGCTCGCGGACACCACCCAGTCGGACCTCATCGGGTCGGGCAGCCAGGACCAGCGGCTGGCCATCTTCGTCGTCGTGCTGTGGCTGGTAGCCATCAGCACCGCGACGCTGTCGGCGATCAACGAGCGCGAGCTGCGCCGGCGGCGCGGGGACCTCGAGGCGCTCACCAGCCTCGCCGAGCAGATCGAGCGGACCGACGACTCGAGCAGCGTCGCGCGGACCCTGCTGGACTCCGCGGTGGCGAGCTTCGGCTTCCCGCGCGGCGTCGTCCTGGCCAGCGCCGACGGGCACCTGCCGCTGCTGGCGTCGTACGGGCTGGAGGAGCCGGTCGCCCGCCGCCCCGGACGGGCCGGACCCAGCGAGGTCGTGCAGGAGGCGCACTCCCAGAAGGCGACCGTCCTCGTCCAGGGGTTGGACCCGGAGGCCGACCCCTGGCTGTCCCGGCTGCTGCCCGGCGCGACCAACCTCGTGGTCGTGCCCCTCTCGGCCGAGGGCCGCTCGCTCGGCGCGCTGGTCGTCGAGGCGCCGGACAACTTGCGGATCCAGCGGCGCATCGTGACCGGGCTCGAGCGCTCCGCGACGTACGCCGCCTTGGCCCTGCGCAACGCCTGGCTGCTCGAGCAGGTCCAGCGGCTCGCAGCGACCGACGGCCTCACCAAGATCGCCAACCGTCGTACGTTCGAGACCACGCTCGAGCGGGAGATCGCCCGCGCCACCCGCAGCGCCGAGCACGTCAGCCTGGTCATGGTCGACATCGACCACTTCAAGGCGCTCAACGACGACCACGGACACCAGGCGGGCGACGAGGTGCTGCGCAACGTCGCCGCGGCGCTGTCGTGCGAGTGCCGCGACTTCGACACCCCCGCGCGGTACGGCGGGGAGGAGTTCGCGATCATCCTGCCGGGGTGCGGACCGGAGGAGGCGTTCGAGATCGCCGACCGGCTGCGCGCCAGCGTCTCCCAGGCACCCGGGGTCGTACCCGTGACGGCGTCGGCCGGCGTCGCGACCTTCCCGGCGCACGCCGGTGACGTCGACACCCTCGTCCGTGCGGCGGACGAGGCGCTCTACGCCAGCAAGGCGGCCGGGCGCAACCGCACGTCCGCGTCCCGCGGTGTGTCGCCCGAGGCGCAGGTCGACGCGCTCGTCCGGCGGGCCGTCAGCCAGCGCCTGAGCCGCCCCGGCGACGGCGACATGACCGCCCCTGCACCCCGGTCGCAGGACTAGCCCGCAGGCACGGGCTGCCGGGGTCGTGACGGGCGGGGCGCGGCTACAGTCGAGGTCAGCCCACGCCAGGGAGCCTGGCGTCCTGACCCCGATGGGAGCCCCTGTGGCCACCGACCTGTACGCGACCCTCACCACCAGCCTCGGCGACGTTCGCGTCCAGCTGTTCCCCCACCACGCGCCGAAGACCGTGAAGAACTTCGTCGGTCTGGCCGACGGCACCGGTGAGTGGACCGACCCGAAGACCGGGACCAAGGGCGAGGGGTCGCTCTACGAGGGCACCGTGTTCCACCGGGTCATCAACGGCTTCATGATCCAGGGCGGCGACCCGCTGGGCACCGGCACCGGGGGCCCGGGCTACCGGTTCAACGACGAGATCCACCCGGAGCTGCAGTTCTCCAAGCCCTACCTGCTCGCGATGGCCAACGCCGGCCCCGGCACCAACGGCTCGCAGTTCTTCATCACCGTCACCAACACCCCCCACCTGAACGCCAAGCACACCATCTTCGGTGAGGTCGCCGACGCCGCCTCCCGTGCCGTCGTCGACAAGATCGCGACCACCCCGGTCGGGCGGCAGGACCGCCCCGTGCAGGACGTCGTCATCGAGAAGATCACGATCGAGCAGGTCGAGTCCTGAGCTCTCCGTCCTCCCCGTCGTCCGGCGCGCCGTCGGAGCTGTCGGTCTGCTTCCGGCACACCGACCGCGAGACGTTCGTGTCCTGCACCCGGTGCGGCCGCAAGATCTGCCCTGACTGCATGCGGCCGGCGTCGGTCGGCTTCCAGTGCCCGGTGTGCGTGAAGGAGGGCAGCGCCACCGTCCGTCAGCCCCGCGCGGCGTACGGCGGGACCGCCCACTCCCAGCCGCTGGTGACGTACGTCCTCATCGGGATCAACGTCGCGGTGTTCCTGCTGACGACGGCGACCGGCACCGGACTGCTCGCCGGTGGCAACCCGTCCGGGCTGTTCCGCGCGCTGGCCATGGTGCCGATCACCTCCGTGAACGGGTTCACCCTGCCCGGCTCGGTGGGCGACGGCGTGGCCAACGGCGGCTACTACCGGCTGCTGACCGCGATGTTCCTGCACTACGGGATCATCCACATCGCCCTGAACATGCTCTGCCTGTACCAGCTCGGGCCCTACGTCGAGCGCTCGCTCGGACGGCTGCGCTTCACCGGGCTGTACCTGCTGTCCGGCATCGGCGGTGGGGCGCTGTCCTACGGCCTGGGGCCCACCTTCGCGCAGGCGGCCGGCGCCTCGGGCGCGGTGTTCGGGCTGTTCGCGGCGTACTACGTCCTCGAGCGCCACCGCGGTGGCGACGTCGGCCCGATCGCGGTGACGATCGGGTTCAACCTGTTCATCAGCTTCCAGGTCCGGTTCATCGACTGGCGCGGACACGTGGGTGGGCTGGTCACCGGTGCGCTGCTGGCCGCGGCGCTGGTCTACGCGCCGCGCGGCGACCGCCGTACGCTCCTGCAGGCGGGTGGGTTCCTCGTCGTGACGCTGCTCATCATCGGGGTCGTGGCCGTCCGCACCGCCGACCTCACGCTCACCTGACCCACGCCCCCCCGCGCTGTCTGTCCCGCGCGAACGGAAACGCGCGGGTCCGTCCCAGGCCCTGGACCCACCCGCGCGTTTCCGTTCAGCCGGTGGGAGGTGGGGGGCGCAGGCGGGTGAGCTCGAGCAGGGCGGTGTCGGGGTCGACGCCGAGGCGTGCCGCGGACAGCACGACGAGCGCGCCTCCCCCCGCCTGTCCTCCGGGCGGCTCCCCCAGGTCGATCTCCAGCAACGACGTACGGCGATCGCGCACCACCCGCAGCCCCCGCACGTCACGCCACGGCACGTGACGGCGACGCCACCCGTCCACCACGGTCAGGCCGACCCCGTCGGCGTGCATCGTCGGGCGCAGCAGCAGGTCCCGCAGCGCGAGCGCGAGCAGCGCCGCCGCCGCCGGGACGAGCAGCACGGTCCCCAGGACGTCCACCACCCCGGCCAGCCCGAGCAGCACCGTGCCGCCGACCGCCCGGAGCGTGACGATCGACGCGCGCGGCGCGAACGCGACGCTGGAAAGGTGTGGATCAGTCATCGACGGGGAAGGGGCGCGGTTGTCCACACTGTGGAGATCTCCTGGGGAGAACTACACGCGTGTGAGTCGTGCTCTCAGTGCGCAACCGACAGCGACCGGCTCAGACCGGCTCAGACCGGCCCAGACCGGCTCAGCGCCACTGGGTGGACAGGCCGAAGCCGACGATGATGAAGCCGAAGCCGACCAGCAGGTTGGTGTTGCCGAGGTCGCCCACGAAGGGCATGTCGTTGCCGACGAGGTAGAACACGACCAGCCAGGCGATGCCCAGCAGGAAGAACGTGAGCATCAGCGGAGCGAGCCACACCGGGCTCGGGCCCTTCTTGCGCGAGCCACCGGCAGCGGGCGGTGGCGTGTAGACGCTCTTCTTCCGCTTCTTGGACTCAGGCACGTCCAGGCCCCTTCTCGTCGTCGTCCCGTCGGCGTGTCCCGCGGTGGTCTCACCCGTGGTCCATCGCGCTGTCCGGGTTAGCGTAACGGGGGACACCGCCGCCGACCGGGAGGAGCGCACATGGATCGCCCACCGGGCCGCTCGCCGGCGTGGCGCGTCCTCGTCCCCGTGACCGCCCTCGGGGCGGGTCTGCTGTTCGCCACCAGCGCCTCGACGGCGCAGGGCACCGACCTGCGCGCGGGGCGGTTCTCCCAGCTCACCGAGCTGATCGACGCCACCGCCGCCGGCGTGAAGCGGCAGGAGCAGGCGGCCGCCGCGCTGCGCGCCCAGATCGCCGACGCCCAGGCGCAGGCGGCCGCCGGGTCGAGCACGGTGGCGCGCGAGACCGAGCTCGGCGACCGGCTGACGGGACCGGCCGGGATGCAGGCCGTGACCGGTCCGGGCATCACGGTCGCGCTCGACGACGCCCCCCGCCCGGCGACGGGTCAGCCACCGGCCAGCGACAACCCCGACGACCTGGTCGTCCACCAGCAGGACGTCCAGTCCGTGGTGAACGCCCTGTGGGCCGGCGGCGCGGAGGCCATGACGCTCATGGGCGAGCGCATCATCTCCACGACCGCGGTGCGCTGCGTCGGCAACACGCTGCTCATCGCCGGCCGCCTGGTCGGGCCGCCGTTCGTCGTCCGTGCCGTCGGCGACGTGCCGGGCATGCAACGCGCCCTCGACCTCGAGCCGGGCGTCGCACTGTTCCAGCAGTACGTCGACCGGTTCGGTCTCGGGTACGCCGTCAGCACCCAGCGGACCCTGAAGCTGCCCGGGTACGACGGTGCGCTGAGCCTGCCGCACGTGGCCCGCGCGATCCCGTGACCGACCGGCTCCGGCGGGTCTCCCGCACGCTCGGCGAGCTGCTCGTCACCGCCGGCGTCGTCCTCGGGCTGTTCTGCGTGTACGAGCTCGCGGTCACGCGTCACTACACCGACGGCCAGCAGCAGGCGCTCGGCGCGCAGCTGACCCGCACCTGGGCCGCCTCCCCCGCCACCTCTGACACCCATTCGACCACCACGTCGCCCACCAGCCCGGACCGGCCGCTCGAGGGTCGCGCCCTCGCGCGGCTCTACCTCCCGACGCTCGACGGCCCCGCCGATCCTCTGGTCGTGGTCGAGGGGGTCAGCCATGACGACCTCAAGCGCGGCCCCGGGCACTACCCCGGTACGGCGCTCCCCGGTGCCGTGGGCAACGTCGTGCTCAGCGGACACCGGACGACCTACGCCGCACCGTTCAACCGGCTCGACGAGCTGAAGGTGGGTGACCCGATCGTGCTGGAGAGCCGGACCGAGTGGTTCACCTACCGGGTCACCCAGAGCCGGGTCGTGGCGCCGGACGCCGTGGAGCAGCTCGCGCCCGTCCCGGGCCAGCCGGGCGCGGCCGCCCAGCAGCCGCTGCTGACGCTGACCACCTGCCATCCCCGGTACTCCGCACGCACCCGCCTGGTCGTGCGCGGACTCCTCGAAGCGGCGCTGCCGAAAGCGGCCGGCCGTCCTCCCGCCCTGACGGGGACGACCTGAGGTGTACGCCTGGCTGTGGCGACGGCTGCCCGGCCCGTTGGCCGTTCGACTCCTCCTCGCGCTCGCTCTGCTCGCGGGCGTTGTCGCACTGCTGATGCTCGTCGTGTTCCCCGCGGTCGAGGACCTGCTGCCCTACTCCGACGTCACGGTCGACCGCTGAGGCGGAGAGCTCGTCGTCACTGACGGTGATGGCCCGTTTCGTGGCACAATCTCCCCCGACCCCGGGACGGGAGCGCTCCCTTCCCCTTCGCTGTCCCACGCGCGCGTGACGCGCGTGCACCGAGAGGCTCCGTCGTGCCCAGCCCTGCCAGCACCTCCCGTCCCTCCGCGCCGACGACGACCGCGAAGGCGACGGTGAAGCGGGCACCCGCCGCGAAGGCCCCCGCGAAGAAGGCGGCAGCGAAGCGCACGCCGGTGAAGGCTCCAGCGAAGAGCACCCCGGCGAAGAGCACCCCGGCGAAGAAGGCCCCGGCGAAGAAGGCCCCAGCAAAGGCCCCGGCGACGGGCACCCCCGCGGCGGCGCCGCAGGGGTACGCCGACCGGCCGTGGGTGGCCAGCTACCCGAAGGGTGTGCCGGCGTCGTACGCCTTCCCGACGTACCCGCTGACGCGGCTGCTCGACGACGCGGCGGCGGCGTACCCCGAGCACGTGGCGCTGGCCTTCCTCGGCGCGAAGACCACGTACAAGCAGCTCAAGGCTCAGGTCGACGCGTTCGCCGGCGCGCTCGCCGGACTCGGGGTGACCAAGGGCGACCGGGTCGCGCTGGTGCTGCCGAACTGCCCGCAGAACGTCATCGCCTTCTTCGCCACGCTGCGGCTGGGTGCGGTCGTGGTCGAGCACAACCCGCTCTACACCGAGACCGAGCTGCGCCACCAGCTCACCGACTGCGGCGCGAAGGTCGTGGTCTGCCTCGACCGCGTCTACGCGAACGTCGCGAAGGTGAAGCAGGACACGGCGGTCGAGCACGTCATCACCACCTCGCTGGTCGACTTCCTGCCCAAGCGCGCGCAGCTGCAGCTGAAGCTGCCGGTGGCCAAGGCCCGCAGCCGACGCGCGGAGCTGACCACCGCGCTGCCCGCCAGCGCGCCGGTCAAGGACTTCGCCGACCTGCTGAAGGCCAGTGCCTCGGGCCCGCAGGTCCGGCAGACGCCGGTCGACGCCGAGGACCTCGCGCTGCTGCAGTACACCGGAGGGACCACGGGCCTGAGCAAGGGCGCGATGCTCAGCCACCGCAACCTGCTCAGCAACGCCTACATGAACCGGCTGTGGGACACCGAGGCGAAGGCCGGCAAGGAGGTCACCCTCGCGGTGCTCCCGCTGTTCCACGCCTACGGCCTGACCGTCGCGATGACCAACACGATGCTGCTCGGCGGGACGCTGGTCCTGCTGCCGCGGTTCGACCTCGACCTGGTCTTCGACGCGATCGACACCTGGAAACCGACCCTGTTCCCCGGTGTCCCGCCGATCTACAAGGCGCTCGCCGACAGCCCGAAGGCCAAGAGCCACGACCTCAAGAGCATCCGGCTGTGCGTGTCCGGTGCGATGAAGCTGCCGGTCGAGGTGGCTGAGCAGTTCACCCGCCTCACCGGCGCGACCCTCATCGAGGGCTACGGCATGACGGAGACCTCGCCGTCGACGCACGCCAACCCGATCGTCAACGGCACCGCGGGGGGCCGGGCCGGCAGCATCGGCCTACCGCTGCCCGGCACCGACTGCAAGATCGTCGACCAGGACGACTCGACCAAGCTCGTCCCCATCGGGGAGCCCGGCGAGCTCGCCATCGCCGGCCCGCAGGTCTTCAGCGGCTACTGGGGTCGTGACGACCAGAGCGGGGTGTTCACCGAGGACGGGTACGTCCTTACCGGCGACGTCGCGGTCATGGACACCGACGGCTACTTCACCATCGTCGACCGCAAGAAGGAGCTCATCATCGCGGGTGGGTTCAACATCTACCCGTCCGAGGTGGAGGAGGTCCTGTTCACCCTCGATGGCGTCGCCGACGCGGTCGTCGTCGGCGTGCCGGACAAGTACCGCGGCGAGACCGTCAAGGCGTACGTCGTCCGCGCGGACGGCTCGACGCTCACCGAGGACGCGGTGGTCGCGCACTGCGCGGCGTCGCTGACGGCGTACAAGGTGCCGAAGCTGGTGGAGTTCCGCACCGAGCTCCCGCGGACGGCGGTGGGCAAGGTCCTGCGCCGCGTGCTGGTCGAACAGGAGCGGGCCAAGGCCGAGAAGCCGACCGAGGGGGGCTCGGGCACGTCGTCGGTTCCGCCGGCAGCGCCCAAGGCGCGCGCGACGTCGCGGCCGACGGCGACGCAGCGGGCGGACGTGCCGGCGGAGGGCGCAGCGGAGATCACCGCCGCAGCGGGTCCGGCGAAGAAGGGGCCGGCGAAGAAGGCACCGGCCAAGAAGGCTCCCGCGACGAAGGCCCCTGCCAAGAAGGCCCCGGCTGCCACGAAGGCTCCCGCGAAGAAGGCAGCCGCGAAGAAGGCTCCCGCGAAGAAGGCACCGGCCAAGAAGGCGGCGCGCTGATCGAGCGCACCCGCTCGCGTCGTACGGTGAGCAGGTGACCCGCGTCCTCGTCGTGGACAACTACGACAGCTTCGTGTTCAACCTCGTGCAGTACCTCCAGCAGCTCGGTGCCGACACGGTCGTGGTGCGTAACGACGCGGTGGCTGCCGCGGATGTCGACGGGTACGACGGGGTGCTGCTGTCGCCCGGCCCGGGCGCGCCGGAGGACGCCGGCATGAGCGTCGAGCTGGTCGGGGTCTGCGAGGACCGTGGCGTCCCGCTCCTGGGCGTGTGCCTGGGGCACCAGGCCATCGCGGTGGCGCACGGCGCGACGGTGGGCCGCGCACCGGAGCTGCTGCACGGCAAGACCAGCGAGGTGCACCACGCGCATGCCGGGGTGCTGCACGACCTGCCGACGCCGTTCACCGCGACCCGCTACCACTCCCTCGCGGTGGAGGAGGACACCTTGCCCGCTGAGCTGGCGGTGACCGGCCGGACCGAGGGCGGCGTGGTGATGGCGCTGCGGCACAAGGACAAGCCGATCGAGGGCGTGCAGTTCCACCCCGAGTCGGTGCTCACGCAGGGCGGTCACCTGCTGCTCGCCGCGTGGCTGCGCCAGTGCGGTGACGCGGAGGCGTCGGCGCTCGCCCCGGCGCTGTCCGAGCGCGTCGAGCAGCTTCGCCTGTCCGCCTTCGCCTGAGCCCAGCACCCACCTGCGCGCGAACGGAAACGCGCGGGTGCGTAGGAGCGGCCCCACCCACCCGCGCGTTTCCGTTCAGGCGGAGGGGGTGGGGGAGTCGGTCGGGGTGGGCGAGTCGGTGGGCGTGGGCTGCGTGGGTGCGGCGGCGCGGGCGACGTCGATCACCACGTCGGACCCGATCGGCTGCGGGCCGGACGCCGGCGTCTGCTGCAGCACCGTCCCGTCCGCGGGGGCAGCGGGGTCGGCGGGGTCGGTGTCGACGTACCGGATGCCGATGCCGAACCCGAAGCGGTCCAGCGTCGCGACGGCGGTCTCCACGGTGGTCCCGCGGACGTCGGGCACCGCGATGTTGCCGGACGCCACGACCAGCGTCACCTCGGCGCCGACCGCCAGGACCGTCCCCGGTGCCGGTGACATGTTCAGCACCTGACCCGCCGGCGCCAGGACGTCGCGGGTCTGCACGACCGGCGTCAGCTTGACCAGCTCCAGGTCGGCTTCGGCGGCGGCCTGTGACTGCCCGATGTCGAACGGCACCTGCCCGCGCTCGATGCCCTGGCTGATCACCAGGTCGACGGTCCCGCTCTTGCGCACGAAGAAGTTGGCGTCGGGGCTCTGCGAGACGACCGTCCCGATGGGCTTGGCGCTGTACGCGCCGGTGACCTTCTCCACGCGCAGCCCGTACGTCGCGAGCTGCGCGATCGCCTGGCTCTGCGTGAGGCCGAGCACCGGTGGGGGCTTGATGAGGTCGGTGCCGTTGGACAGCAGGGCACGCACGACCAGCGCCGAGCCGAGCAGCGCGAGCACCGCGACGATCGCCACCACCGTGTAGACGACACGGGCGCGACGGCGCGGGTCGGGGACGACGGCAACAGGGACGGCGACCCGCTCGTCAGCCGTCAGGACCGGCGTCGCCTGCACCGCCTGCCCCGCGACCGCGCGCAGCAGGTCCTCGCGCATCTGGTCGGCGGACTGGTAGCGGTTCGCGGGGTTCTTCGCCATCGCCTTGAGCACGACCGCGTCGAGGTTCGCTGCCTGTTGCGCGGGCAGCGTCGGGTCGAACTCCGACGGCGGCACCGGGTCCTCGCGCACGTGCTGGTAGGCGACGGCGACGGCGGAGTCGCCGACGAACGGCGGCGCCCCGGTGACCAGCTCGTAGAGCAGGCAGCCGGTGGAGTAGAGGTCCGACCGGCCGTCGACGTGCTCGCCGCGGGCCTGCTCGGGCGAGAGGTAGGCGGCGGTGCCGATGACGGCCGAGGCACTGGTCTTCGTCGACTCGTTGCCGGCGGCGGCCTGGGCGATGCCGAAGTCCATGACCTTGACCTCGCCGCGCGCGGTGAGCATGACGTTGGCGGGCTTGATGTCGCGGTGCACCATGCCCGCGGCGTGCGCGGCGTCGAGCGCGGAGCAGACGTCCGCCGTGACCTCCATCGCGCGCTGGGGCAGCAGCCGACCTTCGCTCGTGAGGACCTCCCGCAGGGTCCGGCCGTCGACGAACTCCATGACGATCCACGGGACCCCGCGCTCGTCCTCGCCGGTGTCGTAGACCCCGACGATGCCCGGGTCGTCCAGTGAGGCGGCGGCCTGTGCCTCACGCCGGAAGCGAGCCTGGAACGTCGGGTCGCGGGCGAGGTCCTCGCGCAGGTACTTGATGGCGACGTCGCGTCCGAGCCGGACGTCGCGGCCGCGGCGAACCTCGGCCATGCCCCCGGTCCCGATGACCGGTCCGCTCTCGTACCGCCCGCCGACCAGGGTGCTCACGGGCCGAGCACCGCCTTCATCACCGCGGCGGCGATCGGTGCGGCGAGCGTCCCGCCGGTCGCCCGTGAGCCGTAGCCGCTGGCCCGGTCGAGGAACACCGCCACCGCGACCCTGGGGCTGTCGGCGGGAGCGAACCCGACGAACCACACGTTCGGGTCGGCGCCCGCGGCCCCCTGCGCCGTCCCGGTCTTGCCCGCGACACGCACCCCGCTGATCTGGGCGCGCGTGCCCGTGCCACCGGTGACCACGCCCTCCATCATGGCGGTGAGCTGCGCGGCGACCGCGGGCGACACGGCGCGCGACAGGACGCTCGGGGAGGTGCGGTCGAGCTCCTTGAGGTCCGGTCCCTGCACCTGGTCCACGAGGTACGGCGTCATCACCTCGCCGCGGTTCGCGATGCCTGCGGCGACCATGGCCATCTGCAGCGGCGAGGCCTGCACGTTGTACTGACCGATGGCGGACTGGGCGAGGAACGGCTCGGCCAGGTCGCTCTCCCGGCCCAGCACGGTGCTGTCGGCGACCGGCTGCGGCAGCCGCAGGTCGTTGCCGCCGAACCCGAACGCGTTCGCCTGCTTGACCAGGTCGTCCTGCCCGACCTTGATGCCCAGCGCGCCGAACGCGGTGTTGCACGAGGTCGCGAGCGCCGCCGCGAGGGTCTGCTTCCCGCTGCCCGCGCAGGTCTCCCCGGCGAAGTTGCGCAGCGGCTTGCCGTTGCGGAACGTCAGGACGGTCGGCGCGTCGATGAGCGTGTCCGGCTGCGCGACCTTGTTGGTCAGCGCCGCCGCGGCGGTGATGAGCTTGAACGTCGAGCCCGGCGCGTAGGTCCGCTCGACCGCCCGGTTGGTGAGGGGGGACAGGTCGTCGGCGAGCAGCCGCTCGTACGCCGCGCGGATCGCCTTCGGGTCGTGCGAGCTCAGCACAGCCGGGTCGTACGACGGTCGGCTGGCCATCGCGAGCACCGCGCCGGTGCTCGGGTCCAGCGCGACGACAGCGCCGACCCGACCGGCGAGCCCGTCGTACGCCGCCTGCTGCGCGGCGCGGTTGATCGTGAGGACGACCGAGCCGCCGGTGATCTTGCGCCCGGTGATGTAGTCGGAGAGCCGGCGGACGAACAACCGGTCGTCGTCACCGGACAGCACCGGGTCCTGCAGCTTCTCGAGGCCGCTGAAGCCGTAGACGAGCGAGGCGAACCCGGTCACCGGCGCGTACGACGGACCGCCCGGGTAGGTGCGGAGGTACTTCAGCGTGTCGTTCGTCGCCTTCGACACGGCGACGGCCTGCCGGTCGCGGCCGCTGCCGACGACGATCGGTCCGCGCTCGCGGTCGTAGGTGCGCAGGAGCACCCGACGGTTGCGGGGGTCGTTGCGGTAGTCCTTGGCCTTGATGACCTGCACCCAGTTCGCCTGGAACAGCAGCAGCGCGAACAGCACCAGACACGCGGTCGCGACGCGGCGAAGCGGCCTGTTCACGGGGCCGCCCTCAGGGACAGCGGCCTGTTCACCGGCGGACCACGGTGGTGTGGGCCTCTTGCAATGACGCGCGCGCAGCCGCCGGACTCACGGGTGCGGGCGCGGGTCGGCGGGCGGCGTCACTGATCCGCAGCAGGAGCGCGACGAGCAGGTAGTTGCTGACGACAGACGACCCGCCGTAGGACAGCCACGGCAGGGTGACGCCGGTCAGCGGGATGAGACCGGTCACGCCGCCCACGATGACGAACACCTGCAGCGCAAGGGAGAACGACAGTCCACCGGCCAGAAGCTTGCCGAACGAGTCGCGGCACGACAGCGCGGTGCGCAGGCCGCGCGCGACGATCAGCCCGAACAGCACGAGGACCGCCATCACGCCGGCCAGCCCGAGCTCCTCCCCGAGGGCGGCGAGGATGAAGTCGGTCTTGGCGTAGGGGACGGTGTTGGGCGAGCCCTCGCCGAGTCCGGTGCCCAGGATGCCGCCGGTGCCCATGCCGAACAGTCCCTGCACCAGCTGGTAGCCGCTGCCGCTCGCATCGGCGAACGGGTGCAGCCAGGTGTCGACGCGACGCGCGACGTGCCCGAACGCGTAGTAGGCCACGACGCTGGAGGCGCCGAACAACCCGACGCCGATGAGCAGCCACGACGTCCGCTCGGTGGCGACGTAGAGCATCACGACGAAGATGCCGAAGAACAGCAGCGAGCTGCCGAGGTCCTTCTCGCGCACGAGCACGGCGATGCTCGCCGCCCACGCGAGCAGCACCGGTCCGAGGTCTCGCCCGCGCGGAAGGTCGAGGCCCATGACGCGACGACTGGCCAGTGACAGCACGTCGCGCTTCGCCACGAGGAACCCGGCGAAGAAGATCATCAGCAGGATCTTGGCGATCTCGCTCGGCTGGATCGTCAGCGGTCCCAGGCGGATCCACAGCCGCGCGCCGTTGATCGTCCGGCCGACGCCCGGCAGGGCGGGCAGCAGCAGCAGGACGAGCCCGACCGCCGCGCTGGTGTAGGTGTAGCGCGCGAGGCGGGCGTGGTCGCGGATGACGACGAGCACCGCGATGAACCCGACGATGCCGACGACCGTCCAGATCAGCTGCTGAGACGCGTCCCCGCTCGGCACCGTCTTGGCGGCCTGCCGGGCGCTCGCCTGCGCCGCGAGGTCGAGCCGGCGGATGAGCACCAGCCCCAGTCCGTTCAGCAGGGCGACGCAGGGGAGGATCAGCGGATCGGCGTACGGCGCGAATCGGCGTACGGCCAGATGCGCTGCGGTGTAGAGGATCCCGAGGCCGGCGGCGTAGGTGAGCGCGTCGAGGGGGACGGTGCCGTCCTGGGCGAGCGAGACCGAGCAGTTGGCGAGCGCGGCGAGCAGGGTGGCGAGCAGGAGCAGGCCGGCCTCGACGCCGCGCCGCGTGCCCCGGCCCATCCGGGGCGTGAGGGCGGGAGCCGTCACGGGCAGGCCAGGGTGCTGCCGGGCTGCGGCGTCGCGCAGGCGCTGTCGATGAGCCGCTGCACGATCTGCTCCGCGTCGCGGCGGTCGAGGGCGGTGATGCCGTCCTCGAGCTTGCTCTGCTCGAGCTCGGCGAGGTCGGCGGAGGTCAGCTCGGTCCGTTCGGCGACGGTGTGGAAGGCGATGCCGGCCAGGCTGCCGTGCACGCCCTGGAAGACGACGACCGCCTCGCCGTCGAGCCCGACGTAGTACTGCGAGCGGACGTAGAGCACTCCCGCGGTGGCGATCCCGCCGAGCAGCAGGACGACCAGGACCAGTCCCAGGACGAGTCGACCTCGTCGACGGGGCGTGGTGGGCGCTGGGGTGCGCGGGGGAGGGGGGGTGTCGCGGCCCTCCGCCGTACGGGCGCGGCTCGCGGGGCTGTCGGCGATGCCGGGCGGTGCCTCCTGCGGCGCCTCCGCGGCGGCGCCGGCGACGACCGGCGCGGCCGGTGGGACCTCCTGGTCCACGACGTCGGCGACGATGACGGTGATGTTGTCGGGGCCGCCGCCGCGCAGCGCGAGGTCCACGAGCCGGTCGACCGCCTCCTGCGGCTCGGCGATCGTCAGCGCAGCCGTGAGGGTCTCGAGGCTGCCGACCGGACCGGTGAGTCCGTCGCTGCACAGCAGGTAGCGGTCGCCGGCGCGCGCCTCGCGCACCGACAGGTCCGGGTCGACGTCGTCGCGACCGTCCAGGACGCGGGTGATGACCGAGCGCTGGGGGTGGGTGCTCGCGTCCTCCTCGGTGATCTGGCCCTCGTCGACGAGGGCCTGCACCAGGGTGTGGTCGCGGGTGATCTGCGCGAGCTCGCCGTCACGCAGCAGGTAGCAGCGGGAGTCGCCCACGTGCAGCAGTCCCAGGCGGGAGCCGCTGAACAGCAGCGCGACCAGCGTCGTGCCCATGCCCTGCAGGTCGCTGTCGGCGGCGACCATGTCCCGCAGGTGCGCGTTGGCCTGGTTGGCGGCGGACCGCAGGGCGTCGAGCAGGTCGGGGCCGGGGACGTCCTCGTCCAGCGGCGCGAGGCTGGCGATCGCGACGGCGCTCGCGACCTCGCCGGCGGCGTGCCCCCCCATCCCGTCGGCGACGGCGAGCAGGCGCGGACCGGCGTAGACGCTGTCCTCGTTCATCGGTCGCAGCAGACCGGCGTGGGACCGCGCGGCGTAGCGGACGGCGAGGCTCATGAGCAGCTCATGAACGCAGCTCGAGGACGGTCTTGCCGATCCGGATGGGCTGGCCGATGCGCACCGGGGTGGGGCGGCTGACCTTCGCCCCGGCCAGGTAGGTGCCGTTTGTCGAGCCGAGGTCCTCGACCTGCCAGCCGTCCTCGTCGGGCACCAGGCGCGCGTGCCGGGTGCTGGCGTAGTCGTCGGTCAGCACGACGGTGGAGTCCTGCGCCCGACCCAGGGTCACGGCGCTCGTCCCGAGGGTGACCGTCGTCCCCGCGAGGCTGCCCTCGGTCACGACCAGGGTGCGGGGCGTTCCCTTCTTCGCCTTCACCGGCTTGGCGGCCTTGGGCTGCTTCGGCTGCTTGGTGCTGCTCGCCGGCACGACCGGTGGGGTGGCGCGGCCGACGAGGTCGCTGCGCACGGTGCGGACCGCGAGGATCACGAAGACCCACAGCAGGGCCAGCAGCCCGTACTTCACGACGGCGACGACGAGGGCGCTTCCCATCAGGTTCCCGTCCGCGTGCCGGCTCGGTAGGTCAGGTCGCTGGTGCCGAGGGTCAGCACGTCCCCGTCGGTCAGGGTCGCGGCGGCGATGCGCTGCCCGTTGACGCGGGTGCCGTTCGTGGAGCCGAGGTCGTGCACCTCCACCCCCTCGGGCGTACGACGGAGCTCGGCGTGCCGGCGGGAGACACCGGTGTCGTGCAGCTGCAGGTCGGCCTCGACGCCGCGACCGATCACCGTCGTACCGTCCAGTGCCACGACGCGCGTGCCGTGCAGCAGGTGCGGACCCTCTTCGGGAGCGGACGGCGGGAGCTCGCCGGCGGTGACCGCGCTGCGCACGCGGAACGCGCCGGTGTCGAGGGCATCGACCTGCTCGAAGGCGACCTCGACCGGTCCGACGAAGCTCCAGCCGTGCTCCTGCGCGCTCTCCCCGACCATGGTGGCGAGCTCGGACCGGACCTGGTCCTGCCACGCCCCGAGGCGCTCGGTGTCTGCGGGGGAGAGCTCGACGACGTAGGTGTTGGGGACGAGCACGCGGCCGGCGGCGACGATGGTCTTCTTGTCCTCGGCCTCGCGGGTCAGCGCGGCGGCGACCTCGACCGGCTCGACCCAGCCACCGAACGTCTTGGCGAAGGCACCCTGGACGAGGCCTTCGAGCCGTCGCTCGAAGCGCTGGAGGACTCCCACGCTCGCACCCCTTCCCTGGTCCTCGTGATCGTATCCGCGAGCGCGCTCGTGACCCTGCTACCGTTTGCGGCGCACACTCGGGCGAGTGGCGGAATGGCAGACGCGCACGGTTCAGGTCCGTGTGTCCGTAAGGACGTGGGGGTTCAACTCCCCCCTCGCCCACTCACTTCCACGTGGATCGCCGCAGGTCAGCGGGCGGGCTCAGCGACCTGCTCGGCCAGCGCCACGATGATGCCGTCGGGGCCGCGCAGGTAGCACAGGCGGTAGACGTCCTCGTAGTTCGCGACCCGTCCGAACAGCTGCGCGCCGTGCGGCCGCAGGCGCTCGATCGTGTCGTCGATGTCGGTGACCGCGAACATGAGCTTGCGCACGCCCAGGGTGTTCACCGGCCCGTCGGCCCCGTTGCCCACCGCGGCAGGGCGGTGGAACCGGCACAGCTCGAGCCGGCTGTGACCGTCCGGCGTCACCATCATCGCGACCTCGCACAGCTGGTCGGTGAGGCCGGTGCAGGCGTCGGCGAACTCCCCCTCGATCATCTGGCGGCCTTCCAGGGCGAGCCCGAGCTCCTCGAAGAAGCTGATCGCCGCGTCCAGGTCGCTCACGAAGACGCCGATGTTGTCCAGCCGCACCACTGACACAGCAGCGAGGGTACGGCGCGAGCACAGTCCCCGCTCAGGCCAGGGCCGCGACCTGCTCGGTGCGGTCCCGGACCAGGTCGTTGTAGGCCTCGCCCGGGCCGATGTGGTCCCACAGCGTCGAGGGGTAGTGCGTGACGTACATCGTCCGCCGACCGCCGGCACCCGTCGGCTTGGGTGAGGCGTGCATGACGTCCTGCACGTGCACCGTCACGTCGCCCGGCGCGGTGTCGATCCGCACGACCGGGACGCCGGCCAGCCGCTGCTGCCAGGCGTAGTGCAGCGTCTGGCCGTGACTGCCCGGGACGACGTGCAGGTTGCCGCTCTCGGCGGTCGAGCCGGTCAGCTGGATGCCCAGGCTCACCGCGGGGCAGAAGATCGCATGACCGCCCATGCCGCAGTCCTGGTGCCAAGGGATGTTCGACAGGCCCTTGGTCGTGCCCGGCACCTTCAGCAGGACGGCACTGCCCTCCATCCGGTCCGGGGCGACGCGCAGCGACGGGTCGAGCAGGGTCCCGAGGCGGTGCAGCCGCGGGTCCTGCTCGAGCGCGCGCAGCGCCTCGGACCGCTGCGTCGCGTAGACCAGGCGGCACAGCACCTTCGTGTCGTCCTCACCGGTCACCCACCACGACTGCCCGTCACCCTCGGCCGCGAGACCGGCGAGCCGGTCGACCTCGGCGTTGGCCACCGCCATCTCCTCGGCGCTGAACACCCCGCGCAGGTGGAGGTACCCCATGGTCGTCAGCTGGGCGCGCAGTTCCTCGTCGGTGTCGTCGAGGGTGTGCACCGCCTCCGGGTCGCGCCCGCCGAGGTTCGCGCGCTGCGGGGAGTACGGCGGGACGCCGGCGTGCAGGTAGGTCAGGACCGGGTCCCAGTCGGCGAAGTCCTCGAAGGTCCCCTGCTCGAACACCAGCGACTGGGTGAGGAACAGGTTGATGAAGCTGCGGATCTGCCCGGTGAGGTCGCCCCAGGCCGCCCGGTCCATCCGGACGACGACCGCTCCGTCGCGCCCGCCCTCGTCGACCGTGAGCGGGTCGCCCGGTCGGAAGGTGACGGCGTCGTCCTCCACCAGGACGGTCAGCGGGGGGAGGCCGTGCGCTGCCTGCGCGAGCAGCGCGTCGTCGACGAGCGGGGACCGGGTCGCGGCGAGAGACATGGCCCCAGTGTGCAAGAGATGTCTTGCGGCCGCAAGAGCTATCTTGCAGCCATGGCGACAGGAACGCGCGAGCGGCTGCTCGACACGGCCCTGGCGCAGTTCCTGTCCCGAGGGGTCGCCGGGGTGTCGGTCACCGACCTCGAGGCCGGCGCGGGCCTCAAGCCGGGGAACGGCAGCTTCTACCGGCACTTTCGGTCCAAGGACGAGGTCGTGTCGGCCGTCGTGTCGCGCGAGATCGACCGCGCCGAGCAGCACCGCACCGTGCCGAGCGGCGCGAGCGCGGGTGATCTCGCGTCGTCGTACGCACAGGCGCTGGCGTCGCTGGACCGGATGCGACCGCTGATCGCACTGCTCGTGCGTGAGGGGACCCGGCTGCCGCATGTCGACCGGGTCCGCGCAGTGCTCGCCAAGGGCGGGGCCGACCTCGACGCGGCCCGCCTGCGCGAGCTCATGGCGGACGGCGACCTCCCGGACCGCGACGCCGAGGCGGTCGCCACCGTGGTGCTGTTCGCGCTGGTGGGCCACCACCTGGCCGAGCAGTTCTTCGGCGGGCCGGTCGGCGTCGGGCGAGAGCGGTTCGCGGCGGCGCTCGCCTCACTGGTCGAGGGATGAGAGGGGCAAGGGCGAGCGTGGACGGCGCGCCCGCACACCCCCACACCCGCGGTGAACGGATACGCGCGGGTGGGTTGACCCCCTCCCGAGCACCCGCGCGTATCCGTTCACGCGGGAGAGCTCCGTGGGACCAGCTCAGGTGAGCACGGTCTGGAGCACGACGTACGCCGCGACGGCGAGCAGCAGCACGGCGAACGCGCGGGTGAGGACCGTCTCGTCCACCGACGAGGACACCCGCCGTCCCGCGAGCGAACCGACGACCGCAGCGGCGGTGAACGGCAGCACGACGTGCCAGACCAGGGTGCCGTGGCCCAGGCGCGCGACGAGCGACACCCCGGAGTTCAGCGCGATGACCAGCAGCGAGGTCCCGACGGCTACGGGCATGGCGTAGCCGAGCAGCACGACCAGCACCGGCACGATGACGAACCCCCCGCCCACGCCGAGGAACCCGGTGAGCAGGCCGATCGCGCTCCCGGCGAGCACGACCTCGACGGCGGCCGCGCGACCGGTCGACGGCACGCGCGGCGGCGCGGGATCACCGGTGGTCCGCGCCAGCATCCCGAGCGCGGCGAGCACCATCACGGCGGCGAACAGCACGAGCAGCAGCGACGCGCTCACCCGTCGGTTCAGCAGCGTGCCGAGCAGGGCCGCCGGCACCCCGGCGAGCGCGAGGACGACCCCGCGACCCCAGCGGGTGTTGCCCGCGCGCGCGTGTCCGAGCGCCGCGACCGCCGACGACGTCCCGACGATCACCAGGCTGCCGGCCGTCGCCTGCTGGGCGGTGAGCCCGAGCACGTAGACCAGGGCCGGCACGGTGAGGATCGACCCGCCGCCGCCGAGGGCGCCGAGCGCGACACCGATCGCCAGCCCGAGTGCGAGAGCACCCAGGATCACGGGGGGACCGTCACGCGATGCTGCCCGGCGTACCGCCGTCGGTCGTCACCGGCAGCCCCGCCTCGTCCCAGGCGAGCATCCCGCCCTCGACGTTGGTGACGTCGATCCCCGCACCGAGCAGCGCCTCGGTCGCCTGGGCGGAGCGCTTGCCGGAGCGGCAGATCGCGTAGACGGGGCGGTCGGTCGGGACGGCGGCCGGGTCGAACGCGCTCAACGGCAGGTGCACGGCGTCGGCGGCGTGGCCGGCCTCCCACTCGTGCGGCTCGCGCACGTCGAGCAGCAGCACCTCGCCGGCGGAGGCGCGGGCGGCGGCGTCGGTGACGGTGACAGTGGCGGGGGGCTGGTTCATCGGTGCTCCTCGGGGGATCGGGTGACGTGCAGGTTCGTGCCTGAGTGTGCGGTGAGGGCGTAGCGGTCGCCGCGTACGAGGGTGTGGCGGAGCTCGACCGGTCGACCGTCCAGGCAGCCCAGCCGCTCGACGGCGAGCAGCGCGACCCGCGGCGGGACCTTCAGCAGCGCGCGCTCGCCCGGGTGCGGGACGACGGCGCGGGCCTGCTCGCGCCCGCCGGTGAGCCGGACCCCGCAGTGCGCGAGCAGCTCGGCGTAGAGGGCGGTACGCCGGAAGTCGACCTCGAGCAGCGGTTCGGCGAGCGCGAGGGGGAGCCAGACGCGGTCCAGGGCGAGCGGCTCGTCCCCGGCCAGGCGCAGGCGCTCGAGGAACACCAGCGGCGTCGACTCCTCGAGCCCGAGGCGCGCCGCGACCGTGCCGTCCTGGCGGGTCTCGAGGGCACGGACGACGGAGCGCTGCTCCAGGCCGGTCGCCTCGACCGCGGCGAACAGGCTGGTGAGCAGGCCCAGGGGCTGCTCGACCTCCACCGGTCCGAGGCGGGGCCGACGTCCTCGCGCAGCGGTGACGACGCCCTCGGCGCGCAGTCGCCGGAGGGCCTCCCGGACCGTGTGCCGGCTGACGTCGTACTCCTGCACGAGGGCCAGCTCGCCGGGGAAGGTGTCGGCGAAGCCGCCCGCCGCGACCCGACGTCGCAGGTCCGCGAGCAGCTGTGCCCACAGCGGCTCGGCTGCGCCGCGGTCGAGCGCGCGGGGTTGACGGGACAGGGTCACGGGAACAATTGTACGGACATTAGGTTGGAGAGGGAAACCCCCTGAGGAGGACCCCGTGCGCGTAGACGTGATCGAGACCCCCGACCTCGGCGACCGCAGCTACGTCGTCAGCGACGACACCGCTGCCATCGTCATCGACCCCCAGCGCGACCTCGACCGCGTGACCGAGGTGCTCGACCGCCTCGGTGTCCCCGTCGTCCTCGTGCTCGAGACGCACCTGCACAACGACTACGTGACCGGCGGGCACGCGCTGGCCCGCCGAACCGGCGCCACCTACGTCGTCGCCGGCCGCGACGACGTGCCCTTCGCCCGGTGCGCGGCGCACGACGGCGACGAGCTCACCGCCGGCGGGATGCTCGTGCACGTCGTCGCGACGCCCGGGCACACCGACACCCACCTCGCGTACGTCGTGCGCGACCACACGGACGCGCCGCCTTCCGTGTTCACCGGTGGGTCGCTGCTCTACGGCAGTGTCGGGCGCACCGACCTGCTCGGCACCGACCGGACCGACGACCTGACGCGCAAGCAGTTCCACTCCGCGCGCAAGCTCGCCACGAGCCTGCCTGACGACGCGGCGGTCTACCCGACGCACGGGTTCGGGAGCTTCTGCTCCTCCGGCGGCGCGACCGGCGCGTCCGAGAGCACCATCGGTGCGGAGAAGCAGGTCAACGACGCGCTGACCACCGACGACGAGCAGGCGTTCGTCGACGCGCTCGTCGCGGGGCTGACCGCCTACCCGGCGTACTACGCCCACATGGCGCCGCTCAACACCCTCGGTCCGGACGCCTCCGACCTCACGCCGCCGACCGCGGTGACGCCAGGCGACCTCGCCGGGCGGCTGCGCACCGGTGAGTGGGTCATCGACCTGCGCGACCGAGAGGCCTTCGCCGCCCATCACCTCGCCGGGAGCGTCAACCTCGGCGGTGGTGACCAGTTCACGACGTACGCCGGATGGGTGATCCCGTGGGGGGCGCCGATCACGCTCCTCGGGGAGTCCGAGGCCCAGGTCGCGGACGCGCAGCGGCAGCTCACCCGCATCGGGATCGACCACCTCGCCGGCGTCGCGCACGGACCGGTCGCGGAGCTCGCCTCCGGTACGCCGGTGCGGTCCTACCGCCGGGGCACGTTCGAGGACCTCGTGGCGACGTCCGGGGTGACCGTGCTCGACGTACGCCGTGACGACGAGGTGGCCGACGGACAGATCGCGGGGTCGGTGCACGTACCGCTGCACGAGCTCACCGACCGGCTCGGTGAGGTGCCTGGTGGGCCGGTGTGGGTGCACTGCGCCAGCGGGTACCGCGCGTCGATCGCCGCGTCGCTGCTCGACCGCGCCGGGGTGCCCGTGGTGCACCTGGACGACAGCTTCGAGAACGCCGAGAAGGCTGGCCTCACGGTCACCTGACGCTCCCGAGCTGGGCCAGTCGGCCCGTGATCATCGGAGTCGCCGTACACAGATCTGGGCGTGGATCTGTGTACGCCCACTCCGATGATCATGAAGGGGGGGTCAGAAGGGGATGCGGGCCTGGTGGGTGGCGCGCAGGAGGGCCGCGAGCACGCCCACCCGCGAGCCCACCCGCGAGCCCACCCGCGAGCCGTCTGCTGCGCGCGGACGGGGCAGCGTCCTCACGGAGACGGGCGGGGTCTCGGTGGCGGGCGCGTGCGCGGCGACGAGCGGGTGAGGGTGAGCGGAAACGCGCGGGGCAACGGGCACGGGAGGGTCCTGTCAGGGGATCGGTCAGGGAGGTCGGAGGGCTGGCGCGAAGGCGTCAGCAGCGACACAGGCTGTCGTCAACGACCGTCAACGACATCGCGAGCAGGCAGCGGCACAGCTCCTGGCCACCGTTCCCTACTGCTCCCGTGGGGATTCCCATGCGCAGAGTGTGCCACGGCCGACCGCAACAGCACAGCCCCGGGACCGGTCAGCCCGGGCCGTCGGACTCCGGCAGGCCCCCGCGCAGCTCGGTCTCCAGCACGGCGGCCTGCGTCCGGCTGACCAGCCCGAGCTTGCCCAGGATGCTCGACACGTTGTTCTTGATGGTCTTCTCGGCGAGGGTCAGCCGATTGCCGATCTCCCGGTTGGTCAACCCCTCACCGATGAGCGACAGGATGCGGCGCTCCTGGGGGCTGAGCACGTCGCGCGGGTCGGCCCGCGCCATCGACCGCATCCGCTCGATGATCGCCGTCGTCGCCGCGGGGTCGAGCAGCGTGCCGCCGCGCCCGACCGTGCAGATCGCCTCGACCAGGTCCGGCCCGTCGGTCTGCTTCAGCACGTAGCCGGCCGCCCCGGCGAGCACCGCCGACACCATCGCCTGCTCGTCGCCGTACGACGTCAGCATGAGGCAGGCCAGGCCCGGGAGCTGGGAGCGGAGCTCGCGGCAGACGGTGATGCCGTCGCCGTCGGGCAGGCGGACGTCGAGCACCGCCACGTCCGGGGCCAGCACCGGGACCTGCGCGAGGGCGTCGGCGCAGGTGTCGGCCTCGCCGACGACGACGACGTCGTCGCGGTTGCTCAGCAGCGCAGCGAGTCCCTTGCGGACGACGTCGTGGTCATCGAGCAGGAACACCCGCAGAGGGGCAGGCGTGGTCACGTTCCGAGCATGGCAGACGCGGTCACTCTGCGGCGTACGACTCGGGGTCGGAGTGCTCTCCGGTGACGAGGTAGGTCACGGCGTGGGACACCGACACCGCGTGGTCGGCGAGGCGCTCGTAGTAGCGCCCGAGCAGCGCGAGGTCGATCGCCGCCTCGACGCCGTGGTCCCAGGTGCCGTCGAGCAGCTTCGCGAACAGCGCCGCGTGCAGGTCGTCGATGGTGTCGTCGTCGGCGAGCAGCTGGGCGGCCAGGGTCAGGTCGCGGGTCGCGATCACGGTGCCGGCCTTGATCGCGATGCGGGTCGCGGCCTGGCCCATCTCCAGGATCGTGGCGCGCAGCTCGACCGGGACGACGTTGGCGGGGTGCCGGCGCTTGGCGACCTTGGCGATGTGGACGGCGTAGTCGCCGACCCGCTCGAGGTCGGAGCTCATCCGCAGGCCGGTGACGATGGCGCGCAGGTCGGTGGCGACCGGCTGCTGGCGCGCGAGCAGCTGGACGGCGACGTCGTCGAGCGTGCGGTACAGCTCGTTGACCCTCTCGTCCGCGGCGATGACGTGCTCCGCGGCGTCGAGGTCGGCGTCCAGCAGTGCCGTGGTGGCCTTGCTGACGGCGGAGCCGACCAGGCGGCTCATCTCGATGAGGCCGTCGCCGACCTCGGCGAGCTGCTCGTGGTAGGTGTCTCTCACGTGGGGCCCCTTAGCCGAATCGACCGGTGATGTAGTCCTCGGTGCGCTTCTCCGAGGGGTTGCTGAAGATCGTCGAGGTGTCGTCGATCTCGATCAGGCGACCCGGCTCGCCCGGTCCTTCGATGGTGAAGAACCCGGTCCGGTCGCTCACGCGGGCCGCCTGCTGCATGTTGTGCGTGACGATGACGATCGTGTAGCGGTCCTTGAGGTCGGTCATGAGGTCCTCGATCGCCAGCGTGGAGATCGGGTCCAGCGCCGAGCACGGCTCGTCCATGAGCAGCACCTGCGGCTCGACCGCGATCGCCCTGGCGATGCACAGGCGCTGCTGCTGCCCACCGGACAGGCCGGCGCCCGGCTTGCCCAGGCGGTCCTTGACCTCGTTCCACAGGTTCGCCCCGCGCAGGGAGCGCTCGACCGCCTCGTCGAGGACCTGCCGGCCGCGGACGCCGTTGAGCTTCAGGCCGGCCGCGACGTTGTCGTAGATGGACATGGTCGGGAACGGGTTGGGTCGCTGGAACACCATGCCGATCGTGCGGCGGACCGCGACAGCGTCGACGCCCTCGCCGTACAGGTCCTCGTCGTCGAGCAGCACCTTGCCCTCGACGCGGGCGCCGGGGATCACCTCGTGCAGCCGGTTGAGCGTGCGCAGGAACGTCGACTTGCCGCACCCGGACGGTCCGATGAGCGCGGTGACGCTCTTCGGCTCGATCGTGAGGGACACGCCGTCGATCGCCTTGAGCCCTCCGTAGTACGCGGCGACGTCCGTCGCCACGATGCGCTTGGCCATGGGTCAGCCCTTCAGACGGGTACGGCGGGCGACGAGCCGCGCCGCGAGGTTGAGGACGAGTACGAGCAGCAGCAGGGTCAAGGCGCCCGCCCAGGCGCGGTCGATGGCCGCCTGCTGCGGCTGGCCGGCCTGCGCGAACACGAAGCTGGGCAGACCGGCCTGCTGCCCGGAGAAGGGGTTGGTGTTGATCGAGTCGAAGTTCAGCGCGGTGAGCAGCAGCGGGGCCGTCTCGCCGGTGACGCGGGCGATCGCCAGGACCACGCCGGTGGTGATGCCGGACGCGGCGGTCGGCAGGACGACGCGGACGACGGTCTTCCACCGGGGGACGCCCAGCGCGAGCGAGGCCTCCCGCAGCGAGTCCGGGACCAGCCCGAGGACGACCTCCGTGGTGCGGACGACCGTGGGGAGCATGAGGATCGCCAGCGCCAGTGCCGCGGCGAACCCGCTGAAGCCCTGCCCGAGGGCGATGACCCAGAACGAGAAGATGAACAGGCCGGCGACGATGCTCGGGACGCCGGTCATGACGTCGGTGACGAACCGGACGGCCGTGACGAGCACGCCGGTGCCCTTCTCCACGACGTAGACCGCGGCGAGCAGGCCGATCGGGATGGCGATGACGCTGGCGATCCCCACCTGTTCGAGCGTGCCGATGATCGCGTGGTAGGCGCCACCGTTGGTGTCGCGGGGACCGATGCCGCGCAGCGAGTGGGTGAGGAAGTCGACGTCGAAGCGCGCCAGACCGTTCTTCACGACCAGGCCGACGACGCTCACCAGCGGGACGAGGGCGATCAGGAACGCGCCCCACGTGAGCGTGGTGAACAGCCGGTCGACGGCGGGGCGACGTCCCTGGACGACCGCCACGGACACCGGCGCCAGGACGGCGTAGGCGAGGGCAGCGAGCAGGACCACGGTCGCGAGCCCGCCTCCGAGCAGCGCGGTGAGGGCCAGCCCGACCAGCAGCGCGGCGACCCCCACGGCCGAGAACCCCGCCGTGGAGACCGACCGGGTGGGGCGGATGCGCCCGTCCAGCAGGGGCGGCGGCCTGTCTGTGACGGTCATGTGAGCCTCCGCCGGGCCGAGCGAAGCACGATGGTGCGGGCGAGCGCGTTGACCGCGAAGGTGATGACGAACAGCACGAGGCCGGTGGCGATGAGCGCCCCTCGCCCGGTCTGGGCGTACTCCGAGAACTTCGTCGCGATGTTCGCGGCGATCGTGTTGCTGCCCGGGCCGAGGATCTTGATCGTCAGCTCCGGGGTGAACCCGAGCACCAGCGCCACGGCGATCGTCTCCCCGAGCGCCCGCCCGAGCCCGAGCATCACCGCCGAGACGATGCCCGGCCGGCTCGGGGGCAGGACCGCCGTGCGGATCGCCTCCCAGCGCGTGGCGCCGAGCGCCAGCGCGGCCTCGGTGAGGGCGGTCGGCACCTGGAGGATCACCTCGCGGGACAGGGCCGCGATGATCGGCAGCACCATGATCGCGAGGACGACGGACGCGAGCAGGATCGACTTGCCGTAGCGGCCGCCGGTGTCGCCGAACAGCGGGATCCACCCGAGGTTGTCGTGCACGCTGGCGTTGAACGGCTGGATCTTGCCGTTGAGGTAGGCGAGCCCCCACAGCCCGTAGACCACGGACGGTACGGCGGCGAGCAGGTCGACGACGCCGCCGAGGAACCCCGCCAGCCGTCGGGGCGCGTACTGCGTCACGAACAGCGCGACGCCGAGCGCGACCGGGACGGCGAGGACCATGGCTACGAGGCTGGTGAGCACCGTGCCGGCGAGCAGGACCGCGATGCCGAACGCCGGCGGGTCCGACTCAGGGCGGAACGTCGTACTCGTGAGGAAGTTGGCGGTGTTGTCGCGCAGGGAGGGCAGGGCCTCGGCGACGAGGAACGCCCCGATGGCGACGATGATGACGACCATCAGCGTGCCGGACAGACCGGTCGCAGCGAAGAAGATGCGGTCACCACGGCGCGAGGTCACGGCACCCAGGCCGCTGGTCTCGACGACGGTCGGACCGGCGGGTCCCACCGGGGAGGCCGTCATCGCGAGTCCTTTGCGTCGGGTCAGCTGCGGGGTCGAGAACAAGGTACGGGCTGGGCGCGGGAACGCCGCGGGGTCTCCGGGTGGAGACCCCGCGGCGCCTGGCGGACAGACGTGCCGCGCAGCCGGTGCGCGGCTGGCCGGACTACTGGCCGGACTAGCTGAGGCTGTCGATCGCCGTCTTCACGCGGCTGACGAGCGCGTCGGGGAGCGGCGCGAAGCCGTTCGCCTCGGCGGCCTTCTGCCCGTCGCCGGCCTCGTAGGACAGGAAGGACTTCAGCAGGTCCTGCGCCGCGCTGTTCTTGGTGCAGACGATCTGGTAGGACACAGCGCTGATCGGGTAGGCGCCGGCCGTGGTGTTGGCGAAGTCGTACTTCACCTTCAGGTCGTTGCCGCTGTCCGGCACGGTCGCGCCACCGAGCGCGGCGGAGACGTTGGCGGCGGACAGCTCGGTGTACTCGCCCGCACCGTTCTTGACCTTTGCGGACTGCAGGCCGGCCGGGTCGACGAACGACACCTCGACGTAGGTCACGCCGCCCTCGGTGCCGGCGACGGCCTGGGTCACGCCGTCGCTCTTCGGGGCGCCCTGCACGCTCTTGGGCCAGGTGAGCTCCTTGCCCGTGCCGAGCGTCCAGTCGGACGCGGCCGTCGCGGTGAGGTACTTCGACAGGACGTCCGTCGTGCCGGAGCTGTCCTCGCGGTGCACGGCGGTGATCGCCGTGGACGGCAGGGTGGCGCTGGGGTTGTCGGCCTTGATCTCCGGCGCGTCCCAGGTCTTGACGGTGCCCTGGAAGATCTTCGCGATGGTGCCCGCGGACAGCTGCAGGCCCTGCACGCCCTTGAGGTTGTAGGCGATGGCGATGCCGCCGGCCGTGATCGGCAGGTGGATGGCCGGGGCGCCGCAGCGCTTGTCGGCGGCCGTCTGCTCGTCGTCCTTCATGGTGCTGTCCGAGCCGGCGAACGCCGTGGTGCCCTCACCGAACTGCTTGATGCCGGCACCGGAGCCGATGCCCTGGTAGTCGACGCTCGCCCCGGAGCAGGCGGCGGTGTAGTCCTTGATCCACTGCGCGACGATGTTCTTCTGGAACGTCGAGCCGGCACCCTTGAGGTCGCCGGTGGCGCAGCTGATGTCGCTGGCGCTGCCCGTCGCGGTGGGCGTGCCGTTGGCAGCGGTGTTGTCGTCGCTGCCGCACGCCGACAGGCTGGCGAGGGTCAGTATATGCCTCGACCAGGTTATAAACAGCACGGCCGTCCCTCCAGCCCGCACTCCTCGTCGTCGGGCTGCTGGTCGTCGTCGTCGGGGAGGCGGTGGTCGCTGAGGACCTGGGCCCACCACTGGGTCTGGGCGTAGGGGTCGGCGGCGTCGATGCAGAAGTTGCTCGTCCGGAGGCCATGGCCCGACGCTCCCACCCCGGACCGACGGCCGCCACCGGTTTGCTCCCGCGTCCCCGCGCGACACGCCTCCCGCTCTCTGCCGCATCTCGGGGCAGCGCTAGACACGCCCATACAGTCCGAGCATGGACCCGGGTCCCAACCCGTACGCCCCTGGCGCCGGTCAGCGCCCCCCCGAGCTCGCCGGCCGCGACGAGCAGCTGACCGCCTTCGACGTTACCCTCGAGCGGGTGGCCAAGGGCGACCCGAGCGGTCCGTGGTTCTCACCGGGCTGCGGGGTGTGGCAAGACGGTTCTGCTCAACGCCCTGCGGTCGGCGGCTGTTCGCGCCGACTGGGGCACGGGCAAGCTGGAGGCCGGCCCGACCAGCGGCTGCGCCGACCGCTGGCCGCCGCCCTGCACATGGCGATCCGCGAGCTTGGCCACCCCGACACCGACGAAGTGCTCGGCACGCTCAAGGCGTTCGCCACGCGGCGGCCCGGCCCCGCGCGCGCGCCCAGACCAAGCTGCGCGACCGCTGGAACCCCGGCATCGACGCGCCCGCCACCATCGGCCGGGCCGACTCCGGCGACATGGAGATCGACCTCGTCGAGCTGCTCACCGACGTCGGCGGGCTGGCCGCCGACCTCGGCCGCGGGCATCGCGGTCTTCGTCGACGAGATGCAGGACCTCGGCCCCGACGACGTCTCGGCCCTGTGCGCGGCGTGCCACGAGATCTCGCAGAACCGGCTGCCGGTCATCGTCGTCGGTGCCGGCCTGCCGCATCTGCCGACGGTGCTCAGCGCCAGCAAGTCCTACAGCGAGCGGCTGTTCCGCTACACCCGCATCGACCGGCTCGACCGCGCCGCCGCCGACCGCGCGCTCACCTCGCCGGCCCGCGAGGAGCGGGTGGAGTTCACCCCCGGCGCGCTGGCCGAGATGTATGCCGTGACCGCCGGCTACCCGTACTTCGTCCAGGCCTACGGCAAGGCGGTGTGGGACGCCGCGTCCGGGTCGCCGATCACCGCTCGACGACGTGCGGGTCGCGGCGCCGGAGGCCGAGGCCGAGCTGGGCGTGGGGTTCTTCGGGTCGCGCTACGAACGGGCCACGCCGGCGGAGCGGGAGTACCTCCAGGCCATGGCCGAGGCCGCCGTCGCCGGCTCCGACGGCGGCGACGTCGCGCCCGGCGAGGCGGAGTCGGTGGCGACCGCCGCGGTGGCCTCCCACCTCGACCGCAAGCCCCAGTCGCTCTCGCCCGCCCGCGACGCCCTGCTCAAGAAGGGCCTCATCTACTCCGGCGAGCGCGGCCGGATCGCCTTCACCGTCCCCCACTTCGGCCGCTATCTGCGCGCCAACGCCTGACGCCGGGTTCCGCTCGCCAGGAAGGAGGGTTGTGGCCCTGATCGGGGCCACAACCCTCCTTCGTCGGTCGGCTCGGTCACCACGCGACCTCGGCGGCCGTCGTCACCTCGACGCGGCGGCCGGGGTGGCGCAGCGTCGACCACGTGCGGTTACCATCGCCCGCACCTGCTCGTCCGACAGCGTGCCGGCCGACGTGTCGAGGGGCCCGTTGGCGTGGGCGTCGCCGACCAGCGTGACGTCGAACCCCTCGGCTAGCGCGTGCTTCCCGGCCAGGTCGACGCAGAAGGCGCTCTGCACGCCGGCGAGCACGACGCGGTCCACCCCTCGCTCGCGGAGCGCGGTCCCCAGTCCCGTGTCGCCGAACGCGCTGCGGTGCTGTTTGCGTACGTGCAGCTCGTCCCGGTCCCCCAGCGCCGGCACGACCTGCCATCCGTCGCTCCCGGCGACCAGCTCCTCGTCGTCGTGCTGCACCCACACGACGGGCCGCCCGGCCGCTCGCGCCGCGTCGACGAGGCCGGCGAGGGCCGGCAGCACGCTCTCCGCGCCCGGGTTCTCGGCCACGACGCCCACCTGCACGTCCACCACCAGCAGCGCCGTCCCCACGAACCGGAAGTATGCCGCGGAGCCGGGCTCGCGCGTGGCGCAGCCGGGCGGGCGCCGGGCCGCAGTACCTTCGGCGTGTCTCGGCTCACACCGTCCAACAGGGGGGAACCATGAGAAGTCTCGTCCGCCGCTGCTGGCTCGCCATCGCCGTCATCCCGCGGTCATCCTGGCCACCTCGCACGCCGCCTTCGCCAGCAACGGCGAGGCCTGGGCCGCCGACCACGCCGCGGTCACCTACTTCTTCGACTCCGGCGACTACGCCACCCGTTTGCGACAAGGCCTACGACAGCCACGGCGCGGTCGGGCTGGATCGAGGTCAAGGAGGCCGACGGGTCCGACAACGCCTTCCCGCACCTCTACGAGGGCGACGGCTACAACCACTGCACCCAGGTCGTGCAGGACGTGCGCCGCGAGGCCGCCACGGTCAAGATCGTCAGCGGCCTGGACAGGATGGTCCCTACGGCCGCCCCTGGAACTGCGGCTTCCGCTACGTGAGCGGCTGACCCACCCCTGCGGGGGCTGAACGTACGCTGACCGGGTGGCGTCACCTACCTGGCGGGTGCTGGCCGGCTACGCCCGCCCGCACGGCGGATGCTCGTCCTGGGCGCGTGCTCAGCCTCGCCACCGCGGCCAGCGGGCTGGCCCTGCCGCTGGTCGTCCGTGAGCTCATCGCCGCCCTCGGCACCGACGCGCGGGTCGACCGGGCTCGTCGCCCTGATGACGCTGCTCGTCCTGGCCAACGCCCTCATCGGGGCGCTCGGGGCTACGTGCTGCGGCGCACCGCCGAGTCGGTCGTGCTCACCGCCCGGCGCGGCCTCCTGGCCCGGCTGCTGCGGCTGCGGCTCTCCGCGGTCGAGCGGCACGAGCCGGGCGACCTGATGTCGCGGGTCACCGCCGACACGACGCTGCTGCGCGAGGTCATCCTCGGCTCGCTGGTCGGCGGCGTGACCGGGGTGCTCACCCTGGCGCCACGCTGGTCCTCATGGCCGTCCTCGACCTCGTCATGCTCGCCGTCACCCTCGCGGCGCTGGCCCTCGCGGTGCTCGTCGTCGCCGTCGTCGTCCCGCGCATCAACCGGGCCTCCGCGGGCCCAGGAGGCGGTCGGGCGTCATCGGCGCGGCGCTGGAGCGGGTGTTCGGCGCCTTCCGCACGGTCAAGGCGTCCGGGGCCGAGGAGCGCGAGGGCGGGCGGCTCGACGACGCCGCCGCCGAGGCCTGGCGGGCCAGCGTCCGGGCGGCGACCTGGGGCGCGGTCGCGAGCAACGTCGCCGGGCTGGCCGATCCAGGTGGCCTTCATCGCCGTGCTCAGCGTCGGCGGCGCCCGGGTCGCCGGCGGCAGCATCGGCATCGGCACCCTGGTCGCCTTCCTGCTCTACGTGTTCTTCCTCATCGCCCCGATCGGCCAGCTCGCCGGCGCCGTCACGCAGTACCAGGTGGGCGCCGCCGCGGTCGTCCGCATCCACGAGGCCGACGCCCTGCCGGTCGAGCCGCCGAGACGCCCTCCCGCGACCTGCCCCCCGCCCGGCAGCCGCGCCGGCGCCGCGTCACCTTCGACGACGTCGGTTCCGTTACGCCCCGACCTGCCCGCGGTGCACGACGGGGTCACGTTCGCCGTCCCGCCGGGCGGCATGACCGCGTTCGTCGGCCCGTCGGGGGCGGGCAAGACCACCGTCCTCTCGCTGATCGAGCGCTTCTACGAGCCCGACTCGGGCCGGGTGCTCGTCGACGGCGTCGACGTCCGCGACTGGCCGATCGGCGAGCTGCGCGCGGCCATCGGCTACGTCGAGCAGGACGCCCCGGTGCTGTCCGGGACCCTGCGCGAGAACCTGCTCTTCGGCGCGCCGGAGGCGACCGAGGCCGAGGTGGAGCAGGTGCTGCGCACGACCCGGCTCGACGCGATGGTGGCCGCGCTGCCCGACGGCCTCGAGACCCCCGTCGGCCACCGCGGCATGAAGCTGTCCGGGGCGAGCGGCAGCGGGTGGCCATCGCCCGGGCCCTGCTGCGCCGGCCCCGGCTGCTGCTGCTCGACGAGGCGACCTCGCAGCTCGACGCCGTCAACGAGGCCGCGCTGCGCGACACGGTCACCGACGTCGCCCGCACCACGACGGTGCTGGTGGTCGCGCACCGGCTCTCGACCGTGACGCTGGCCGACCGGATCGTCGTCATGGACGCCGGCCGGGTGCGCGCGGTCGGCACCCACGCCGAGCTGCTGCCGGCGACCCGCTCTACGGCGAGCTGGCGGCCACCCAGTTCCTCGTGTCCGCCGGTCAGTAGCCGGAGTTGCCTCCGCCGTAGGCGATCCCGCAGTTGTACGGCGAGCCGCCCACGCCGTCCTGCAGGCACGAGACGACCTTGACCTGGGCCCCCTCCCGCAGCACGTCCTGCCGGACGGAGACGGAGGTGTTGTAGCCCTTGCCGTTGTAGATCTTCGGGAACCGGTTCCACGACCCGTCGGCCTGCCTCACCTCGATCCACCCCTACCGCGCCATGGCCGTCCTTGACGCGGTCGGTGACGACGATGAGGTCGTCGGTGAAGCCGGTGTAGTCGCGGTACCAGGTCTCGGCGGCACTCCCGGCGGCCCGGGCCACGCCGTCGGCGGCCAGTGCCGGCGTGGCGGCCATGAGCACCGAGCAGAGGGCGGCGGTACCGACCCCGGCGGCCGACCGGCCGAGCGTCCGACTGGTGAGGAACGTCCGGTGCGCGCCCATCACGCGTAGTCCGTCAGCCAGCCGGAGCAGTTCAGCAGCGCGCCGGTCGAGTAGTTGGCC
>CAWASC010000005.1:0-54523 GCA_963784705.1 uncultured Actinomycetota bacterium | reverse complement strand
AGACAGTGCGCGGCAGCGCTTCAGCAGCCCACCTCGCGGCGGCGAGGCCTGGTTGACGTGGACGACCACGCCTGCGGCAGTCATCGGCCCTGCCGCAGCTGACGCTCCGCCAGGCAAGCGGGCGGGGTGGGGCCGGAGTTCTGTTGTGTCACGGTGTCGGCCTGCCCCACAGGGGAGGGGCGAACCCGCCTACGGTCGAGACTGACGGGGTCGGGCACGCGCGCCTGAAGGAGGGGTCATGATCGCAGCGGGCGAGATGTGGGACCGGCGCTTCAGCGAGCAGCCGTGGCCCACCGACCCGGACCAGCTCTTGGTCCGTCGGGCAGAACCGCTCCCCCCCGGCAAGGGGCTCGACCTCGGCAGTGGGCCGGGCCGCAACAGCCTGTGGCTGGCAGCCAAGGGCTGGTCGATGACGTTGCTCGACGCCTCAGAGGTCGCCCTCAGCCAGGCCGCGAAGCGGGCGGACGCTGACGGACTCGAGGTCGCGACGGTGCACGCCGACGTGATTGCATGGCAACCGCCGGAGCCGTCGTACGACCTGGTCGTCGTCGCCAACCTCCACCCGGGCACCGCGGCACTGGCGTCAGTGCTGGCTGCGGCCGCGTCGGCGCTGGTCGACGGCGGTCACCTGTTCGTCGTGGGCCACGACCTCGGCAACCTCGGCCACCACGGACCTCCCGACCCGGACCGGCTGCTGACCGTGGACCGCCTCGCTGCCGCCCTCCCGCCGACCGTGGAGGTGGAGGTGCTGGAGCGCGTCGTCCGCGAACCGGGAGAGCCGCCACCGCCGACTCCGTCGGATGTGGCCGTCTACGCCTGGGCGACGCGCCGGACCAGCTGAGCTGGGGCCGCGCGCGTCACAGGTTGGCGACCACGTTGACGACGTTGCCGTCGGGGTCGCGGAAGAAGAACCGGCGTACACCCCACTCCTCGTCGGTGGGCAGGTGGACGACCTCCAGCCCGGCTGCGACTACCCGTTCGTGGACGGCGTCGACCTCCGGCGGTGCCGCGACGCCGACGCTGATCGTGGGGTTGCACGGGGCAGCGGCGTCACTCGTCATCACCTGGAGCTGTACGGATGGGGCCTCCGCCGGGGCCAGGTTGCCGACCCAACCCAGGTCCATGCCGACGCGGAGGTCGAAGACCCGCGCGTAGAGGGCGGTAGCGGCGGTGACGTCGCGGACGGGCAGGTTGGGCACGATGCGCGTGACGGTCATGCCTCGAACGTAGCCAGGCGCTCGCTCAGGCCCGTCACGAAGTCGTGGAGGGCGGCGCTGACGGCGGGTACGGCCTCGATGTCGGCGTGCCCGACGCCGGGCACGACGAGCAGGCGGGCACCGGGAGCAGCTGCGGCCAACCGGTAGGCGTCGGAGACCGGCACGACCTGGTCCTGCTCGCCGTGCACCAGCAGCACGGGAGCGACCAGGGTCGGCAGGGTCACCAGCGGGGCGAAGGCTGCGAAGCGCATCCCGATGGTGTGCTCGACGTAGCGCAGCACGAGCCAACGGGCCACCCGGGGTACGTGGGCACCGGACAGCAGCCGGGTCATCACCTCGCTCGGTTGCGCCATGCAGGACAGGCTCACCACAGCGGCGACGTCCGGGTCGCGATGGGCTGCCAGCAGGCAGGCCCCTGCGCCGACGGAGTGCCCGACCAGGACGATGCGATCAGGGTCCACCAGGGCGTTGGCGCGCAGCCACTGCAGCCCGGTTGCGACGTCGTCGGCGAAGTGGGGCATGGAGGTGACCGTGGCCTCATCGCTGCGTCCGTGACCGCGGGCGTCCAGCAGCAGCGTGTGCAGCCCGGCCTCCCGGAGCGGTGCGGCCAGTGGCACCAGGTCGAGGGCGCTGCTTCCCCAGCCGTGCATGACAAGCGCAGCCGGACGCCGCCCGGTCGCTGCCGGGCCGGGGAGGAACCATCCGCGCAGCACCGCTCCGCCCGGTCCGGGCAGGCTCACGTCGCTCACGTCGCTCACGTCGGGCAGGGCAGGGAGAGCGCCGGTTCCCCGGCGGCCCCGGGGCCGCCCGTAGCGGACCGCGACGTGTCGGGCCAGCGCCGTCCGGACAGCACGCAGGCCCAGCACACCCAGCAGGACCAGTGCGCCGGCGCTGGCGGGGTTGCGCGTGCGCACCACTCACGCCGTCCTGCCACGAAGCGACTGGTCAACCAGTCGCGGACTGAACAGCCAACCTAGGCGGGGCAGGACCGACGTGCAACGTCGCCCGTGGTCGGACGACTTCAGCATCTCGGTCTCGTCTGGTCGGTGGGGACGTTCTCGAAGCCCAAGGCTACGAGCCGACCTCCGCAGAACGCGACCAAGCCGGCCCTCCGCTGATAGACAGGACCTCGAGGGTGAGGAGACGTGCCATGTCAGGTCGAGTCAGGGTCGGATCGGTCGCCGAGCTCAGCGACGGCAAGCTGCACCCCGTGGATGCGGGCGGCACCTCCGTGGTCGTCGGGCTCGTCGGCGAGGGGCTCTGCGCGGCGCGCAACCGCTGCCCCCACATGGGCTTCTCGCTCACCGCAGGGCCGGGGGGTCTGCGCTACGCCGACGGTGAGGTGGTCTGCCCGTGGCACAACTCGCGCTTCGACCTCGCGTCCGGGGAGAACCTCGATTGGACGCCCGGCTTCGCGGGCATCGACATGCCCCGATGGTCGCGCAAGCTGATCGCGCTGGGCCGCAAGCCGTCGTCGCTGACGACGTACGCCGTGACCGTTGACGGTGACGACGTCTACGTCGAGGTCGAGACGGCCTAGCTCATGGGCAGCCCCGTTCCCGCTATGGTCAGCAGCGGGGAGACCGCGCTGGCGGCGACAGCGTTGACGGTCTCGTACGGGCGGCATCGGGGGATCGTCGAGGTCGACCTGCAGGTCCCGCGGGGCGAGGTAGTCGGACTGGTCGGCGCCAATGGTGCAGGCAAGACCACCTTGATGCGCACGGTCCTGGACTTCCTGCGGCCGACCAGTGGTTCCTTGTCGGTCCTGGGCCGCAGCGCGGTCCTGGACTCGGTCGCGGTCCGGCGACGGGTCTCCTACCTCCCCGGCGAGCTGGTCCTGCCGCCGCGGCTGACCGGTCACGCTGCCGTGCGCAGGTTCATGTTTGCGCGCCGCGACGTCCCGGCGACCCGCGTCAACGAGGTGGCCGAGCGACTGCACCTGGACCTGTCTCGGCGGGTTAATGAGCTGTCGAAGGGCAACAAGCAGAAGCTGGGCCTGCTCCTGGCGCTGGCTCCGCCCGTCGAGCTGCTCGTCCTGGACGAACCGACCAGCGGGCTCGACCCCCTGCTACAGCGGGAGTTCGCCGCGATGGTCCGCGAGCGGACACAGGAAGGAGCGACGGTCCTGCTGTCCAGTCACGTCATGAGCGAGGTCGAGCACATCGCGACCCGGGTCGCGCTCATGCGCGACGGCAGGCTCACGGCGTACGACGACATCGCGGCAGTGCTCTCGCGTGCGCTGCGACGGGGCCGCGCACGCCTGTCCGACGTGAGCGACACGAGCCAGCTCGCGGACGCCTTGCGGCGGGTGCCCGGGGTCAGCGAGGTCGAGACGGTCGCTACCACGGCGCAGGACCAGGGTCACGTGGCGTTCGGCTGCTCCGGACCGGTGGACGCCGTCGTCAAGGCGCTCGCCCGGTTCGAGCTGGCTTCCCTGGACCTGGCGCACGGTGACCTCGAGGACGCGTTCTTCTCCTCGGCGGAGACCTGATGCGCCTGACCTTGAGCGAGTGGCAGCAGCGGTGGGTCTCGACCGCGCTGTGGGCGCTGTCCGTGCTCGGACTCACGCTGCTGATCGTCGCCTTCTACCCGTCCGTCCGTCAGGACACGTCCCTGAACGACCTGTACTCCGGGCTGACCCCCGCCGTCCAGGCGCTCCTGGGCGGCGCCGACCTGGTGTCCGGCGTCGGCTACCTGAACACGCAGCTCTTCGCGTTCTTCCTGCCGGCTGTCCTTCTCGTCCTGGGGCTCGGGCGTGCTGCTACGACGGTGGCCGGTGAGGAGGAGGAGCGGACCCTGGACCTGCTGCTGGCGCAGCCGGTCTCGCGTCGTTCGTTGTACGTGCAGAAGTCCTGCGCGGTCGCGGTGTGGCTGCTCGTCGTGACGCTCTTCGTCTGGCTGCCCCTGGCGGTGTTCGACAGCGTGGTCCAGCTCGACGTCGGCCTGTCGGCGCTCGCGGCCGCCTGCACCCAGCTGTTCCTCATGTGCCTCGCACTCGCCGCTTCCTGCCAGGCGATCGCCGCTGCCGTCGGCCGTCGTGCGACGGGGCTCGCCGTCGTCGTCGGCTACACCGTGCTGGCCTACGTGGTCAACGGCCTGGCCGACGCCGTTGAGTGGCTGCAGCCGTTGCGCCCGCTCAGCTGCTGGCACTGGTACCTCGGCAACTCCCCGCTCAGCACCGGCTTCGGGGGCAGAGAGGTCCTGATCTTGGCGCTCGCGACCGTCGTCGCGACGGTCATCGGTGCGGAGCTGTTCCAGCGGCGCGACCTGACGGCCTAGCCGGCGGGCAGATGAGTCCCGCGCCGCCTCCGAGGGCCCTGCACCGGTCTGGTGCGGTCAGGACGCTGGACCGATCGCGTCCAGCGTCCGCTCGTGCGGGTAGCGCAAGCCGTACTCCGCACGCGCGCGGTCGAGCGTGCCCATCAGGTCCCGTGTGTGCCGCCAAGACATGGTCTCGCTCTGCGTGCGTCCGGCAGCGAGGCACCGGTGCACCTCCTCCACCTGGTAGCGCAGGCCGTCACCGCCGACGGGTGCGTCGATGACCGTGACGGCGGCCTCCGTGGGGTCCGCGCCTCGGTGCTGATGGAGGAGCAGCGTGTCGGGGAAGGTCTGCGGCAGCTCGATCCACCCTTCGGTTCCGATCACGCGGGCGCTGCCGGCTAGCGGAGTGGTGAACGAGCAGTGCGCCGAGGCGAGAGCGCCGCCCTCCCAGCGCAGGGCGAGCAGGGTGTTGACGTCGACGCCCGTCGGGCACAGCACCGCTTGCGCCGACACGTGGGCCGGGGGGCCGAGCAGCTGCACGGCGACGTCGACGCAGTAGATCCCGAGGTCCAGCAGCGCCCCGCCCCCGAGTGCCGGGTCGTAGATGCGATGTGTCGCGAGGTAGGGCGCGGAGAAGCCGAAACCCGACTCCACGGCAAGCACCGAGCCGATCGCCCCGGACGCCACCAGCTCACGCAGCCGCACGTAGGCCGGCAGGAAGCGCGACCAGAGCGCTTCCATGACGAGCACCCCCTTGGCCTCGGCGGCAGCGAGCACCGGCTCGACCTGGGAGAGCGACAAGCCGAAGGGCTTCTCCACCAGGACGTGCTTGCCGGCCTCGACCGCTTGGAGCGCCTCCCTGCAGTGCTCGGAGTGCGGGGAAGCGACGTAGACGATGTCCACCGCCGGGTCCTGGAGCAGCTCCGTGAGCGAGCCATAGGCGCGCTGGGCCCCTTGTTCTTGGGCGAACTGGTCTGCGCGGTCCTGCGCTCGCGAGCTGACGGCCACAAGAGTCGCGCTGTCGACCCGGCGCAGTGCCTGGGCGAAGGTGCTGGCGATGCCGCCGGTGCCGCAGATCGCCCACCCGACCTGACCCGGGACTGCGGCCACCTCAGGCATGGGCCGGGACCTCGGCCGCGCTGACCCGGATCGGCTCCCGGGGCAGCAGCAGGATCGTCCAGGCCGTCGTGAGGATCACGACGACGTTGGGTGCCCACACGACGGTCTCTTCGCGCAGGCCGCCGTACAGCAGCCAGCACGCGCCGCCGGCCAGCTGGAGGTGCAGGGCGAGCCGGGATACGCCGTCGACGGGGCCGGACCTGCGCAGTGCGAGCAGCTGGGGGACGTAGACCGCTGCTCCGACGACAGCCCCCACGAGGCCGATCGCGGCCTTCCCGCCCTCGTCGACAAGGCCGAACGCCAGCACGGCCGTGACGGCGACCAGCAGGAGACCCCGTCGCTCTGCGGTGGCCCGCAGTCCGGCGAGCAGCAGCACGTTGAGGGTGATCGTGGCGCCATTGAGGACCACCTGGATCACGCCACCGCCGGCCAGGCCGTAGCCCAGCCACAGCGTGGCCACCGCGATGGCGACCCAGGCGCGCGAGGTGGGTACGCCGGCCGTGTGCCCGAGCACGCAGGTGCGCCATACCTGCGGGATGTTGAAGGAGAGGATGAGCAGGGTGCCGACCCAGCCGAAGACAAGGGCGGTCATGAGGTGCGGACGGCAGCGCCGGCCTGGGCGGCGGAGCGATAGGCGGCGTCGACCAGCCGGTGGGCGACGAGAGCGTCGTCGACAGAGGGCCAGCCAGGCTGTCCGGCATCGAGACCGTCGAGAAAGGCCTTCGCCTGCAGGGCGAGTCCTCCGGCGGCGTCGCGCCACCGCTCGGGGACCTCGTGCAGGCCGAGGGTTGCGAGTCCGGCAGGGAAGGGGGTCTCGTGCTCGATGGTCCCCTCGGAGGTCTGCACCCGGACCGGGCCGACCTCGCCGTCCATCGAGAGCACCCCGCGTTCGCAGATCACCTCGAGGCGGCGGGCGATGGTCCGGTCCTCGATCTGGTGCCAGACAGACATCAGCGAGGCGCTGTGCCCCTCCGGGAAGTCGAGCCGGAGCATCGCGAGGTCCTCGATCCCAGGGTTCCCGGCGAAGCTGGCGGTGTGCGCCGACACGGACGCGGGGATGCCGAGCAGCCAGGCGAGCACGTCCACGTCGTGGACGGAGTGCTCGATCAGCGTCCCACCCCCGGCCTTCGTGACGTCGGCGCGCCAGGTCGAGCCGTAGGGCCCGTCGAGCGGGAAGCGCTGGTCATCGCGGAACATCACGCCCATGGGTCGGCCGTAGTCGCCGGAGACGAGCAGCTCGTGCAGCAACCGGTAGGCCGGCGCGTGCCGCAGGATCAGCCCGACCTGGTGCGGAACGGTGCGCAGCACCTCGGCGAGCTCCTCGCACTCCGCCAGGGTCGGCGCTAGGGGCTTCTCGACGAAGACCGCCCTCCCCGCCGCGGCGGCCGCACGGGCCGGGTCGAGGTGCCCTGCGGTCCAGGTCGTGATCCAGACCACGTCGACCTGGGCGACGAGGTCGTCCAGGCTAGCCGCCACCGCGACGTCGTGCGCGGCGCCGAACGCCTCGGCCCGGGCGGTGTCGAGGTCGTGGACCAGCACGACCTCTGCGTCCACGAGTCCGGTTGCGCGAAGGCGCTGCAGCGCCCACAGGTGGTGGTCGCCCATGAGGCCGGTGCCGACGAGTCCGATCTTGCGCACGGTGTGGGTCCTTCGGTCAGGTGCCGCTGTAGCGCGGGCCGGCATAGACGGGCAGGGGGTCGAGGGCCGGCGGGGCGACCTCGGTGTTGTAGCGGAGCATCCAGTAGGGGAGCAGGTAGTCGATCCCGGGCTCCTCGTGCGTGGCGGCGCTTGAGCCGGTGATGTCGGTGAAGGGCGAGCGCTGCCACAGGAAGTCCTGCGGCGCGCGCTCCGCGACGGGCACCGGCTCAGCGGCACGCAAGGTCGAGGACGAGCCCGGGACGGTGGTGCGGCGCTCGCCGGCGGGGGTGTCGACGATGACGTCGTACTCGTCCTCCGGGACGCAGGCGCGCGTGGTGCCGCAGGCAGCCCGGGCATCGACGACCCCGCCCAGGTCGGTGTTGGCCCGGTAGTCGCGCCACTCGCGCAGATGCGTGAGTGCCTTGTCGAGCCGACCCGGCTCACCGCTCATCGCATAGGTCACGGTCTCGAACCAGGCGTTGTCGTCGTCGGAGGTCTGCCGGTCGACGATGCTGAAGTTGCGGCGGGCCACCTCGCTGACCACGGGATCCCCGGCTGCGAGCCGGATCAGCGACGAGAACATCAAGTGAGCCAGGTTCCACCCGAAGTAGCCCGCGGTGGGGGAGGGGTCGTTGACCTCCTCCGCGATGACATCGCTCGGCAGCTGGGTGGCCAGCTCCTCGGTGTAGACGGCCTGCCACTTGGTCGCCTCGTCGCTGGGTCCAGCGGTCTGCGCGACGTGCAGCGCGGCTTGCGAGATCCCCAGGCGGTAGACCGGCGAGATGATCATGATGGGCGTCACGCTGTTGTCGTAGACGTCGCCGAACGGTGGCACGTTGATGTCGCCGTGCGGGTGGGCGTAGTTCCACCCGTAGGCGAGCAGGAAGTCAGCCATGGCGAGGATGTCGTCGCGGATCAGGTCGCGTACCTCGTCGTCGTCAGGCGCCACGAGGTCGTACGCCGTCAGCAGACCGAAGAAGACGCCGGCGTAGGTGTCGCGCGTCGTGGACGCCTCGCAGACGTAGTCGTCGTTGGGCTGAGCCAGTCGTGCCGGCCTCCCGACTCCCTTCCACGTCCAGGGCCCTCGTACGTCGGGGCTCGGGTCCATGTTGCGGCCGGGCGGCGCGCCTGCCGGGGCGCAGGAGTACATGAGCATGCCCTTCTGCCCGGCCACCAGACCCCCGCCGAAGCTGACGGTCGGCGGGGTGCCCGAGCCGACGGAGGGTGAGAAGCGGGTCTGCCAGGACGTGGCGATGTTGGTGCGCACGTCGATCTGCGACAGCAGGTCGTCGATGCGAGCCTTCGCTGCTGCCTGCTCCTTCTTCCACTTGCCGGGCTGCTCGCCTCGGGTCACCTTGGCCCTCGCCACGGCGTAGCGGTAGGACTCCGCGCCCAGGTAGGCCCCGCTCCACAGGCCGGCGTCGCCCCAGGCCGGGCCGATCCGCGCGACGTCCCCGGGGATGCGATCCGCTGTCCCGTAGTCGATGGGCAGCGACAGCCCGTACCAGAGGTGGTCTGCCATCTTGCGCTCGAGCAGCTCAGCCATGTTGGCGTCAGCGCCGCAGGCCAGCGGTCCGATGCAGTGCGGCGGGGGGAGCGAAGGGGCTCAGAGCCGTCGCAGGTGCGCCGAAGCAGGCGCCCAGGGTGAGCGCGATCGCCAGGGCGAGGGATGCGGAGGTCAGGGTGCGGCGCATGCGGCTCCTCTAGATATGTAGCCAACTCTTGCAAATAGATCCGGGGCCTGTCAAGAAGGGCATGGGCCCTTGACGGCGGCCTATTTGCAGGCGTTTACTACTTATTCCCAGCGCGGAAGGGTCATCGATGGTCCAAGGAGCGAGGAGTGCGGTCTCGCCCGCCCTCGCCGTGCGCGACATCGCCGTCTCCTTCGGCGGTGTCCGGGCTCTGGCGGGCGTGTCCCTCGACGTGCTGCCCCACGAGATCGTCGGGATCATCGGGCCCAACGGGGCAGGCAAGACCACCCTGTTCGACTGCATCACCGGGCACCTTCCCTGCCGTGGTCAGGTGAGTCTCGGGAGCACCGACCTGACCAGCATGGCGCCGCACGACCGGGCCGCCGCCGGCCTCGGCCGCAGCTATCAGGACGCCCGCCTCTACCCGTCCATGACGGTGCGCGACACCCTTCGCACGGCATCGGAGCTCGCGCTGCACGACCTGGGCTGGACAGCCAGGGTGCCGGGTAGCCCGGCATCTCGTCGGGCCGAGCAGGCCGCCCTCGCTGCCGCAGACGAGATGATCGAGCTGATGGGCCTCGCGTCGTACGCCGGGAAGTTCATCCGCGAGCTCAGCACCGGCACGCGACGGGTCGTGGACCTCGGCTGCCTGCTCATCCAGCGGCCGTCGGTCATCCTGTTCGACGAGCCCTCCTCCGGCATCGCGCAGCGGGAGGCCGAGGCCCTGGGACCGCTGATCGTCCGGATCCGGGAGCAGACCGGCGCCGCGGTCCTGGTCATCGAGCACGACATGCCGTTGCTGATGGGGATCTCCGACCGCCTCTACGCGCTAGAGACCGGGTCGGTCGTGCTGTCCGGTCCTCCGGGCGATGTGGTCCGAGACCCGCGGGTCATCGCCTCCTACCTGGGCGATGATCTGGCGGCCATCAACCGCTCCGGCGCAGCCGTCGTGGGGGCCTGAGTGGACATCGTCCTGCAGGGCCTCGTCTTCGGTGTTGCCAACGGCCTGCTCGCGGCCGGCATCGTCCTCATCTACATGTCCAACCGCTCCATCAGCCTGGCCCAGGGTGAGCTCGGCGCCCTTGGCTGTCGCGATGATGTTCTCGCTCACCAACCGCGCTCACTTCCCCTACGTGGCAGCGCTGGCCTGCGCGCTGCTCGCGACGGCGGCGGTCGGTGCGCTGATCGAGCTGACCGTCATCAGGCGGCTCTTCGCCAGTCCTCGATTGATCGTCCTGATCGCGACGATCGGGGTGTCGCAGATCATCACGGCTGGTCGGGCGGGCATCCCGAAGCCCAAGACCCAAGCCGGCAACGACGTCGTCTTCGGTGGCGCTGCCACCTTCCCGCTGCCGTTCGACCTCGCGCCCGTGTCGTTCGGTCGGGTCGTGTTCCACACCGGTGACCTGCTGGTGCTCGTCGTCGGCCCGATCGTCGCGGCCTCGCTGTTCGTCTTCCTCCGCTGGTCGCCGTACGGCATCGCCCTGCGGGCGTCCGCCGAGAACGCCCAGCGCGCGCGGCTGCTGGGCATCCCGGTCCGCCGCGTGTCGACGCTGGCGTGGGTGCTGGCAGCACTGCTCTCCGCCGTTGCGGCGATCCTGCTCGCCCCCGTCGTGGGCTACTCCTCTGATCCGGCCGTAGGGCTGTCGCTGCTGTTCCGGGGTCTGGCGGCGGCCACTATCGCCGGCCTCTCCTCGGTGGGTGTGGCGTTCGGAGTGGGCCTGGCGCTCGGCGTGGCCGATCAGTGCATCTTCGTCTGGACCGGGCAGTCCGGACTCACGGACCTGGTTCTGTTCATCGCGGTCGTCGGCGTGCTCCTGACCCGCAAGGACCTGCTGCGCCAGGCCTCGAGCGCCGCGGAGTCCGCGCCGGACACGGGAGAGCCGATCCGTCCGCTCGCGGCGCGCATCGCGAGTGACCCGCGCTGGTCGAACCTGCGCTTCCTCGGCCAGTGCCTGGGTGTGGGGGCCGTCGTGGTCCTGCCCATGCTGCTGTCGGACCACAACACCTACTTCGTGGCGGCCACCGTCCTGCTGTGCACGGCAGTGGTCTCCGCGACGATCCTCACCGGCTGGGCGGGACAGCTCTCCCTCGGGCAGTGGGCGGTCGCCGGCCTCGGTGGACTGGTGGGCGTCCGTGCCTACGCCGTGCTGGGCGTCCCGTTCTGGTTGGCCTTCCTCGTCGCGGTGGTGGTGGGCGGCATCGCCGCGGCTCTGGTCGGACTACCCGCGCTTCGGCTCCAGGGGGTCAACCTGGCGGTCGTCACGCTGGCGTTCGCGGTCACGTGCACGTCTTGGTTGTTCCAGCAGTCGTGGATCAAGCCGGGGCAGAACCTGCGCCTACCGACCTACATGACGACGAACGTGCAGTACGTCTGTGCCTTCGTGCTCCTCGCGGTCGTCCTCGGCGCCGCGCGCCTCATCGACGCCTCGCAGCTCGGACGCGCCATCCGGGCGGTCAAGGAGAACCCCGTGCAAGCCGCCTCCATGGGGATCTCCGTCGTGCGCACCAAGCTCACGGCCTACGCGATCACAGGGATGATGGCAGGAGCGGCCGGGTTCCTGTTCGTCGATGCCATCGGTTCCGGGGACCCATCGCGCTTCCCCCGGTCAACTCGCTCGCGCTGCTGGCTGCGGCGGTCATCGGGGGTCTGGGCTCGTTGTCCGGAGCGCTCATCGGCGGGACCTACATCTTCGCGGTGCAGTACTTCGCCTCGCAGGTCTTCCCGCACCAGGCGGCCGTGATCAGCCTGCTCTCCACCGGCGTCGGTCTCCTCGTCCTGCTCCTCTTCCTCCCCGGCGGCCTGATCCGTCCGCTCCTCGCTGGCCGCGACCTGCTCGCCACGAAGGTGACCGGGATCGACCCCAGGGACGACATCGCTGTCCGCGTCAACGCGGAGGTCGACCTGGCTGGGGCGACGACTGGCCTCGCCGCCAGGGCAGAGGCGACGGCATGAGGCCCTCGGCTCTGCGCGCCAAGCTCTCGGCCTACCTCGGCGGCGAGCCGCTGTTCCCGTTGTTCGTGCTCTTCGGCCTCACGATGGCCGATCAGATCGACACGCAGGCGTTCACCATCCTCAGCCCCGACATCGCCCGGCACTTCAACGTCGGCGAGGGCACGCTCGGCTCGATCGCGATCCTCGTGCTCGTCGTCGGACCGATCCTGGGCATGCCGCTGGCCTACCTCGCCGACCGCTGGAAGCGGGTCCCCATTGCCGTCGGGGGAGCCGTCATCTGGTCGGTGTTCTCGATCTTCACCGGCCTCGCACCCGCACTGTGGTTCCTCATCGTCGCCCGGGTGATCGCCACGTCGGGCGAGATCGTGAACACCCCCGTGCACGGCAGCATCATGGCCGACTCCTACACGCCGGCCACCCGCATGAAGGCCTTCGGCGTCTACAGCATCGGCCAGACCGTCGGGGGAGCGCTCGGAGCGTTCGCCGCGGGCGAGCTCGGTCAGCGCTTCGGCTTCCGCGTCCCGTTCTTCGTCCTTGCCGTCCCGACGTTCGTCATGATCCTGGTCGCGTTGCGCCTGGCCGAGCCCGAGCGCGGCCGGCACGAGCCGGCGGAGACCCCACAAGCACCACCGTTCCAGCAGACCGTCCGTGACCTCTGGCGGATCCGCTCCCTGCGCTACCAGTGGATCGGCACGGCGTTCGCGGCGGCCGGGCTCATCCCGGCCCGCACTGTCTTCCAGTTCTACCTGGAGGACGACTTCGGGGTGACGGCCAGCGGTCGCGGCTACATCACGGGCATCGGGACGGCGTTCACCCTGCCCGCCGTCATCTACGGGACGGCGTACATCCAGCGGCGGCTCAACGTGGCTCCCAGCGTCGGGCTGCGCACGCTGAGCCTGATCGGTGGGCTGGCTGGCGTTCTCATGGTGCTCACGGCTGGAGCTCCGACGCTCTGGGTCGTGGTCCCGCTGCTGTGGGCCATCGTCATGCTGTTCGCCGTCCTGAGCCCCTCGCTGCTCGCCGTGACGGCCACGATCGCCTCGCCGGAGACGCGCAGCACGGCCTTCGCGCTGCAAGGAGTCGTGGCTCTCGCCGGGGTGCCGCTGGCGCTCCTGGGAGTGCTTCTGGGAAGCGCTTCGCTGCGGGGCGCCATGGTCTACCTCGGGGTCTTGTTCATCATCGGGATCCGCTACTTCTTCATCGCCTGCCGCTACATCGATGCCGATGTCGCCCGGCTCGACCCGGCTCGCCGCTTGCTCGCCAGCACCGGGAGCGGTGACGCGGGCGGGCTGCGCCCTGACGTCTTGCTGCAGACCCAGGACGTCACGGTGTCCTACAGCGGGGTGCAGGTCCTGTTCGGGGTGGACCTGGAGATCCGGGCGGGCGAGATCGTCGCTCTGCTCGGCACCAACGGGGCGGGGAAGTCGACCATCCTCAACGCCATCTCCGGCGTCGTCGAGCCGGACGGCGGCAACGTGTGGTTCGAGGGCGAGGCGATCACGGGGGAGGCCCCCGAGCGCACGGTCGCCCGCGGCATCGTGCAGGTGCCGGGCGGTCGCGGGGTCTTCCCCCGACTTACCGTCGAGGAGAACCTCGCGATGGGTGCCTTCCTCATCCGCAAGGACCGCGACCTCGTCGGCCGGCGTACGGCAGAGGCGCTCGACCTGTTCCCACGGCTCCGCGAGCGCCTCCGACAGCCGGCGGGTGTGCTGTCCGGGGGTGAGCGGCAGATGCTCACCCTGGCGCAGTCGTTCCTGCTCAGGCCGAAGCTGCTGCTCATCGACGAGCTGTCCCTCGGGTTGGCGCCCACCGTGGTGCAGGAGCTCCTCGTCGCACTCCGGGAGATCAACGCGGCAGGAACGTCCGTCGTCCTCGTCGAACAGTCCGTCAACGTCGCTCTGACCCTGGCGGACCGCGCCTACTTCATGGAGAAGGGCGAGGTGCGCTTCTCGGGACCCACGAGCGAGCTGCTCGACCGCACCGATCTGCTCAGATCGGTGTTCTTGCAAGGCGCCGGGTCGCACCGGTGAGTGACCCGGAGGTCGCACGATGAGCAGACTGGTGGAAGCGCTCACCTCGAACAGGGGGCAGCGCGTCCTGACGGTGGTCGCCGTGAGCGTGCTCGTGACCTCGATCGCCTCGGTGGGGCAGGTCAACTACGCCAACCGCGACCGGACGACGAGCGCGCTGACCACGGGGCAGGGCGAGCCCGGAAGTGCCATCGTGGGCGGCACGGCCGCGCGGCCGTCGGCTGCCGCCACCGCGCCCAAGGCGGCTGCCTCAGGTGGAAAGGCGCCCTCGACCGGGAAGTCGACGGCGCCGCGCGGAGCCACGGCGGCCGTCCCCGGTGACCCCACTCGGCCCGGCCCGGTGGCCACGTTCAAGCCCGGGGCCACGCTCCCCTCCTTCGGCCTGAAGACGCAAGGGGTCACGGCGAAGGAGGTCCGCGTCGGCGTGAGCTACAACGTGTCCGGCTGCGGACAGGCCGGTCAGGTCTCAGCGCTGTTCGGCAGCGCGCAGACCGGAGACCCGGCCAAGTCCTATGCCGCCTACGTCCGCTACATCAACGAGACCGGCGGCATCGGGGGCCGCACGCTCGTCCTCGACACCGTCGATGACGGCGGCGGTGGCGGCGGTGCCTGCGATCAGCAGGCGATCGCCGCGGCCAAGCAGATGGCCGACGACAACAAGGACTTCCTCGCCATCCCGGGCCTGCACGTCGAGTCCGACTACCTGATGGCGCGTCACCTGCCCGTCTTCGGCGGCCGGGACGACCCCGCCTCGCTCAAGAAGATCGGCGCCAACGGGCTGATGATCACCGAGGCCCTGGAGCCGAGCTTCCGGGCGTGGGCGTCGATGGGCAAGAACGTCATCGACACCGCCAAGCACAAGGCCTGCTTCGTCCACCCGCAGAGCGACGCCAGCGGCGACTGGCCGACCTACGCCAAGACGATGAACGCCGAGATGAAGAAGGTGGGGCTGGCCTTCACCGACGAGCAGGCCTACAGCGGTGACATCTCTCAGGCGCAGCAGACCTCCTCAGCGGTAGCCACCCGGGTGAAGGCGAAGGGCTGCGACCAGGTCTACATCGCCTCCACCAACCCGATCGCGTGGGTCTTCTTCACCCAGGCGATGACCCAGCAGCAGTGGTTCCCCCAGTGGACGTTCACGTCATACACGGTGCTCGCGGACAGCGACCTGGCCGGTTCGCTCATGGACCAGCAGCAGTGGGGCAAGGCGATCGGGCTGTCGGCCCGGGTCCCCGCCGGGAGCGGGCACGGTGCGGAGGGCAACTGCAAGCGGATCTACAACAAGTACAACAACGGAGACGGCCAGGACGGCTCGGTGGCGGTGCAGCTGTCCTGCGCGCAGATCCTCACCTCAGCGGCGATCATGCGGTTCGGGGTCGCCCGGACCGGGGTGCTCAACGCCGACTCGCTGCTGCTCGGAGCCGACGCCATCCGGGGCCGGTTCTTCTACGACGCCCACGTGCCGCTCTTCTTCAGCTTCCCCGGGCCACGTGGGCCGTTCGTCACCAAGGGGCAGCAGCACCTGACGGTGGTGACCTGGGACGCTAACGCCAAGACCTACCGCTTCCCGCAGTACCCGAAGTACTGGGTCACCATCGGCCCGGGGATGTCCGGCTCGGTGGCCCTGACGAAGTACTGGACCGGTTACCAGCCGACGTAGCCGGACGCGCGAGGATCGGACGGTGAAGCGGCCACGCGGGACCCTCCTGCTCCCCGTCGTCCTGTGCGCGGTGGCCGGCTGCGCCGGCGCCTCCGGTGACGCTCCCGCAGGCGGGTCGACCCGGCTGGTCTACCGGATCGACGACCTCGCTCAGGAGCCGGCCAGGGTCAGCACCGAGGTGGTCGACGTCGCCTCGCCACAGCGTGCGCGCAGCGTCGTCCACGCCGGGGAATCCACCACCGGGACATCGCTGGGGGGAGTCGCCTACAGCGAACGCGGCCAGTACCTCCTCAAGCCCGACGGCACCAGCGCGCTCGTCCAGGACATCGCGCCGACGTTCGCCGGGCCGGCCTGGCACCTGGCAACGGCGCTGATGGTCGCAGCGGCGCACGGGCAGGCGACCGCCGAGGGGACCCGCACGGTCGGGACGCGGTCGTGCACCCAGTGGCGGACGTACGAGCCGCTCGACGCCGGCCCGGTGCGGGCGGCCACTGCCACGGACAGCGCCACCAGTTGTGTGACGGAGGCGGGGCTGCTGGTGCAGGAGGCGTGGACCATTGACGGTCAGGTCGTGCGTCGCCGGACCCTGGTGTCCGCTGGATCGGGGCCGAGCCTGGCGGGTGACGGCCTGTTCCCGGGGCCGGCGCCGAGCGGGTCGCCGCAGCAGGCCGGACGGGAGACGGTCAAGGACGTGGCGGTACAGACGCTCGTGACAGCGCTCGGCATCCCGACGCCGGCGGCGCCGCTCGGGCTACCGGTCGGCCGGTCTGTGGCGGTCATCCAGCTCGACCCCGGCGGGGCCGGCGTGGCCGTCGAGGGTGGGGTGCTGTCGTGGGGCCAGGGGGATCGGCTGGTGCTGCTCCGCGTCGAGCGGGGGCTCACCCGCCGGCTGACGGTCGGTACCGACGGGACCGCGGTCACCGTGGGAGGCCGGACTGTCCGGGTGCAGGCCGTCGCGGCGGGGGTGAAGGTCCGTCTCGCCGGTCCGCAGGGCCTGGTGGCCACCGTCACCGCGGATGTGCCGGAGCGGGACCTGCTCGCGTGGCTGGGAACGCTCTCGCTCGGCTGAGCCGGGTCAGCTCAGGCGGTGCGGGAGCTGGGCCATCCGCTCGGCCAGCTCCGACAGCGAGCTCACGTGGCACGTGGCGAGGGCTAGGTGGATCCGGTCCTGGAACCGGCCCAGCCAGTGGTCGCGGTCGAACGCCGACGGGCCGAGCAGCGCGCCGAGGTAGGACCCGGCGGTGGCACCGAACGAGTCGGTGTCATTGCCCTGGCAGACCTGCATCCCGATGCCGTGCCCGACGTCCTCGGCGAACCGAGCCGTGACGAACAGCGTCCCGATCTCCTGGTAGACCCGGCAGTGGCTGTACTGCGCGTAGCGCCCGTGGATGCGCTGGTAACCGTCGAGCCAGTCGGTCGCGGCCTCGACCTCGGCGAGGGACTGGCGGACGATCTCGGCGAAGCGCGATCGCTCGGGGACGACCCGTAGGGCCGTGTGGAACGGGGCTAAGCGGTCCGTGGAAACGAGCGCCGCGGCGATGGCTGCGGCGACGAACATGGTCGCGTAGACCCCCGTACGTCGATGGGTGGTCGAGGCATCCCGGTGGGCCAGGGACGCTGCGCGCCAGGGGTCTCCGGGGCAGGCGTAGCCGTAGGCGTCGGCGCGGATCAGGGCACCGCAGTGCTCGTCGTAGGGGTTGAGCAGGTCCCCCCAGGTGTCGTCCTCGCCAGGGGTGCCGACGAGGTGGGCGGCGGCAACCGACAGCAGCTGGGTGCGCTCCGGGCCGAAGGTCGCGAGCACGGGCAACTGGTAGAGCCACTGGCGCTGGACGTCGGCGGAGGTGAACGCGTCGCCGTGCTGCTCCAGCAGGAGCATCGCCAGCACGGTGTAGTTGAGGTCGTCGTCCTCGCAGACGTGGGTGATCCGCTCCCGGACGAGCTCGGGCCACTGTCCCTGCGGGGCACGCAACCGGGCGTTCGTGGCCTCGGTGACGTAGTCCGAGAGCGGCCACTCCCCAGCGGGTTCGAGCACCTCGCGCAGCTCGGCGAGCGTGGGGTCGAACTCGAACGGCTTGCCCAGGATGCAGCCCGCGACCCGGGCCAGGAAGGCCGTCTCGACCCGACTGCTGACGTCCGCTGCGGCAGGACTGGGAGGGGGTGGGTCGCAGCGGGCAGCGATGTCCCCGAGGCTGTGCGGCTCGTCGTAGGGCCAGTCGGGCCGGAGGGGGCTGTCGGCGACCTGCTCAGCCATCTGCAGGAGAGCGTCGTAGCTGTCCGGGGTCTGCGCCAGCAGGGCTTCGAGACCCTCGACGTCGTGCCCCTGCTCGCGCTTGTCGGCCAGGCAGGCTCCGACCAGCAACCGCACGGTCTGCAGGTCGGGCAGCAGCGAGCGCCTCACGCGGTCAGCGTCACCTTGCGCAGACCGCGCGCGTCGTCCGGATCGAGCCCGTGCAGCTCCGCCCAGCGCAGGGCGAGTGCCTGGCCGGCGACCACGCTCACGATCGCATCGAGCGTGGCATCGCCGGAGCTCTGAAGGCGGACGGCGGACCGCGCGCCGCTCCCGACGACCAGCACGTCGGGTCGGCCCTCGACGAGCGCGTTGTTGGGGTCATCGCCGTCGAGGAACGCGAGCACCGGCGCGGCGACGGCAACCGGCCCGTGCAGGTAGTCAACAAGCGTCTCCGGTACGGCGAGGTGCGCTGCCACCTCGGCGAGCTTGAGAGCCACCTCGTCAGACACGGCCTCGGCGGCGAACCCGCCGGCGACGACGACATCGGGCAGCGTGGTCGACCGCGTGCTCGCCTGGGTGGCGTGGTCGACCGCGTCAGCAAGGCGCACGACCCCAGCCGGGTCCACCGCTGCGATGAGCGCGCGCAGCAGGAGCATGCTCGCCGTCACCGACTTGGTCGCGGGCACGACCAGCTCGGCCCCTGCGCCCGTGTGCAGCGTGACGTCGGACTGCTCGGCCAGCGCTGAGCCCTCGGCGTTGATGACCGAGACGACCGCGCAGCCGTGTGCCCGGGCGTCGGCCACGAGGGTCAGCAGCGCAGGGGTGCTGCCGGACTGCGAGACGGCGACGAGCACGTCACCGTCGCCGAGGGCGGGGACGCTGACGCCCGAACCGGGGGAGTCCAGCAGCAGGGCCGGGCCACGGCCGAGGGACTGTGCGCACGCCGCCCCATAGGCCGCCACGTGCCGGGAGGAACCGATGCCGACGAGGAAGCGGCGCTGAGCTCGCTCGAAGCAGGCCCTGGCCGCGACGAGGGGCGCAGCCTCGCGCGCGAGGACGGTCCGCAGGACGGCGCCTTGCTGCCCGATCTCGCGCGCGAGCTGGCTCACCGTCCGGCCGCCGGAGCCGCGGCCGACTGCTGCCAGAGGTGCCGCAGCCCCCAGGCGGCCGCGGACTTGGCGTGCCGGGCCAGCGATGGTTCGACCGTACGGCGGGGAAGCGCCGCCTGCACCAGCGGAAGCAACGCGGGGTAGGTGCGGCTCATCCCGCCGGCGAGCACGACGAGCCGCGGCGTGGCGAGGGGCTCCCGATCCACCGCGTCGCCGAGGGCGCGCGCGATGGCAGGAAGGTCCGCGTCGCTGAGCCTCGGAGGCAGCGCCCAGCCGCCCGCGACCGTCTCGAGGCAGCCGGTGCGGCCGCAGGTGCAGGTCCGATCGCTGAAGCCCGGCAGGTGCGCGAAGAGGTTGGCCACGACCGACCCGTCGTGCACCACGGCGCCTCCGACTCCGGTGCCGAGGCCGACGAAGACCAGGTCGGGTGCCCCCGGCCGGAGCGCCGACTCGCCGACAGCGGCGGCCTCGGCGTCGTTGCAGACGAAGTCGGCGGGGGCCCGCAGGCCGAGGGCTTCGGCGGGGTCGACGTCGTACCACCCGACGTTGGAGGCCGCGACGACGCGGGTGCCTTCGATGAGCCCGGGGACGGCGATGAGGAGGGGGGAGCCCGCACCGGGGTCCTGGGCGCCTGCGAGGACGTCGACGCGCGTGCCGGGACCGAGCAACACGGTCTGCACGCTGCTCGCGCCGACCTCGACGCAGGCGGTGACGTCCGCGGCCACGGCGACCTCCCTGGATAAGTAGTCGATCTTTACAAATAGCGGACCCGGTGTCAAGATGGCGCGTGCCCGCTCTGCTGATCCGGGGCGCGCAGGTCCTCCTCGGATCTGCGCTGCAGCCCGCGGACGTCCTCATCGACGACGGTCGCGTCGTGGCGGTGGGTGCCTCGGGCGCGCTGGGGACGGCGCCGACCGTGCTCTCGGGGGAGGTGGTCGCGCCGGGTTTCGTCGACCTGCACGTGCACGCCCTCGACGGTCGCGGACTGGTCGGTGCTGGCGCCCCTGATGTCGAAGGCTTGTCTCAGGCGCTGCTGCGCCGAGGCGTGACCGGCTTCCTGGCGACGACGATCGCGACCCCCGTGGACGACCTGGTGGCGCTCGTCGCGGGTGTCTCGCGCAGCCAGGCGTCGGGCGCGCGACTGCTCGGGGTGCACCTGGAAGGGCCCTGGCTCGCGCCCGGCCACGCCGGCGCCCAACCGGTCGAGGCGCTCCAGGAGCCCGATCTCGACGGGCTGGAGCGGCTGCTCGTCGCCGGCCCGCCGACCCTGCTCACGCTGGCACCCGAGCTCGCCGGTGCCGACGAGGTCATCACCCGTGCTCGCGAGGCTGGTGTGGTGGTCTCGCTCGGGCACAGCGGGGCGACGTACGAGCAGGCGGCCCGGGCTGTGGGGCTGGGGGCCAGCCACATCACGCACTGCTTCAACGCCATGTCTGGGCTGCACCACCGGGCACCCGGGCTGGCCGGAGCTGCCCTGGACCTCCCCGGCCTGACCGTCGAGCTGATCGCCGACGGCGCTCACGTCCACCCCGCCGTCGCGCGGATCCTCATCGCCGCCGTCGGCGCTGACCGGGTGTGCCTCGTGAGCGATGCCGTCGACGTGGACCTTCCCGGCGAGACCGGGGTCCGGCTGGCTGACGGCACCCTGGCTGGCAGTCGGGCCGGCCTCGACCAGGCCGTGCGCAACCTCGTCGGCTGGGGGGTGCCGCTGGCCGCGGCTCTGACGATGGCTTCGGTGACGCCGGCACGCCTCGTCGGCGGTTCGTCGTACGGCCGCCTGCGGGTCGGTGATCCGGCCGACCTGGTTGTGCTCGGCCGAGACCTCGAGGTGCGGGCAACCGTGGTCAGCGGAGAGGTCCGATGGCAGCGCTGACCGCCCGCGTCGTGCTGACCGAGCAGGGGCCGATCGAGGTGTGCGACACGGGGGAGGGTCCTGCCGTGCTCGTGGTCCACGGGATGCCCGGCGACTGGCGGCAGGCCCAGACCGTCGCGGAGGACCTTGCCGGTCAGGCCCGCGTCTTGCTGGTGACCCGCCCTGGCTACGGCCGGACCCCGTTGGCCTCGGGCCGGTCGGCGAGCGAGTCGGCTGATCTGTACGCCGGGTTGCTCGACGCCCTCGGGATCACCGACGCCGTCGTGCTGGGGATCTCCGGTGGGGGACCGTCGTCGTACGCCTTCGCCGTCGCTCACCCGGAGCGCTGCGCGGGCCTGCTGCTGTGCTGCGCCCTGCAGCCGCACCTCATGCCGTTGCCGCCGCTGATGCGCGCGGTGGCCGCGGTGCCCGGGGTGTGGCCGGCGCTCGCTGCGCTGTCGCGGGCCAGGGCGCGTCGCCGGCCGCCCACGCCGCCGGAAGCCAAGAGCTACACCGAGACCGAGCGGGCAGTGCTGGACGAGCCTGGCGTGCAGTCAGCCCTTGCCCGCTTCCACCGCGACCAGCCGTCGTGGACGAGCGGCACGGGGCTCCGCAACGACGCCCAGCAGATCCAGCGGACGCGGGAGTGCGCCCCTTGGACAGCCGGCGCCTCGTGCGGTGTCGTGGTGCTGCACGGAGACCAGGACGACGTGGTGCCCCTCAGCCACGCGCAGGACTACGCGGCCAGGATCCCCGGGGCCGTCCTCGAGGTGCTGCCCGGGCTCGGGCACGCTGTCCCGCTGTTCGCGCGGAAGCGGTTGGCGCGGCTGCTTCGCGAGCTACGCGGTGTCAGCGCTGCGCAGGAGTAGGTCGGCGATCCACCCGCCCATGAGGGCCGCCGCTGCCGTCGGCTCCAGGTCGGTGGCTCGTGACATCTCCACGAACGTCCCGCGCGGGAGCAGCTGGGCGATCCGCTGCGCCACCGCGATCGGGTGCAGCAGCGGGTCCTTCGGCCAGGCCGCAACCGTCGCGGGCACCGTGATGCGTGTGAGCGCCTCCGGGGCCACGACCTGCTGGTACGGGATGAGGCGCATCGCCGACAGCAGGGAGGCGAGGTCGTGGGTGCGGGCCGCGGCCACCGCGGCGGTGCCTTTGTCATCCAGGGCCGGATCACGCGGGTCGTAGCCCGAGATCGCCTTGACGACCGCGTGCTCCCCACGACCCGCGGCCAGCATCATGTGCCCGCGCACGATCGCCCAGCGCAGCGGGTCGGGCTTGCGCAGCGCGTTGGCGCCGGGGGCGACGAGCAGCAGCGCGCTGCTCGAACCCGGGTGCCGCAGGGCGTGCCGGAGGGCGGTGTTCGCCCCGTGGGAGCCGCCTGCCACGACCGGATGGGTGAAGCCCACGCGCTCGATCAGCTGCTGCAGGTCATCGGCGATGACGTCATAGGTGTAGCGGGCCCGCTCGTGCACCGGCGTCGAGCGACCGTGTCCGCGGGTGGAGTACCAGAGGACGCGGTGGGTGCGCGCGAGCGCTTCGGCCAGCGGCCGGGACTCTTCCAGGCTGCCGGACAGCCCGTGCAGCCAGACCACCTCCGGGCCTTCGCCTCGGACGTCGTACTCCAGCTCGACATCGCCGACGGCTGCCCTCATGCGGCGAGCCGGAACGTCTCGGACAGCACGAGCGCAGCTGCCCCGGTGACGGTGGCGTCTGCCTCGAGCTCGGAGAAGGTGAGGGTGACCTCCGGTCGCAGGTAGCCGAGGCACGCCTCGCGAACCGCGTCCTCGACCAGCAGTCGCATCGCCTCGCCCCCGCCGAGGATGTCTCCGTGCGCGATGATCCGCCGGACTCCCAGGAGGTTGACCAGCGACGACAGACCTGCACCGAGGTTGGTCGCGTAGTCCGCCAGCAGTCCCGCTGCGGCTTTCGTCGTCAGTGCGGTGAGACTTGCGGTGGTGGTGCGGCTCGCGTCGGGAAGCCGGCGGCGGCGGGCCTCGGCGCGCAACCACGGCAAGGTGGCGACCGTCTCCCAGCAGCCGCGAAGCCCGCAGCGGCAGCGGTCGCCGCCGGGCACCACCTGCGTGTGCCCGAGCTCGCCGACGCGGCCGTCCTCACCTCGGAACAGCCGTCCATCGAGCACCAGTCCCACCCCGAGACCCGTCCCGGTCTGGAGGGACGCGAACGTCGCCGTCCCGCGGCCGTCGCCGAACCACCGCTCGCCGAGGGCCTGTGCCCTGGCGTCGTTGTCGACCAGCACCGGGACCCCGAACGCCTTCGCCAGGGATCGGGTGATCGCCGTACCGACAGCTCCGGGGAGCTGCCCTGAGCCGACCACCTCGCCGGCCGGTGTGTTGCAGACGCCGGGTACGGCGATGCCGATGCCCATGACCGCCTCATCCGGGGGGAGGACTGCCGTGATGACCTCCCGGAGGGTCTTGATCAGCGCCTCCGACGACGCGTCGGCGGTGACGAGCGGCAGTCTGACGTCGTTGAGGCGCTCACCACGGGCGCTCACCAGGGCCCCGCGGACCGACGCGTCGTCGAAGGCGACGGCTACCGACAGTCCGGCCCGTGGGCCGAACCAGAGCGGTCGGGACGGCTTGCCGACCCGCCCGTCCCGGTGGTGATCGCCTTCCTCGAGCAACCCGGCGTCGAGCAGCGCCTGAACGATGGTCCCCATCGTGGCGCGCGGGACCCCTGCCAGCCGGGCGAGGTCAGCGCGACTCAGCGGACCGTTGTCCACGAGCGCCTGCAGCACCCGCGACCGGTTGACGTCGCCGATCAGGTGCGTCGTGAGGAGCACAGGACGGCTGGCGTCGCCGTAGGGCGGGGTGGACATGCTTGTCATCCTTGCGCCTCCGCGCCGGTGTGCAGGGCGCGCAACGCCCCGGTGACCACGAGGTCGGTGAGGTTGTCGCCGCGCACGACGCTGTCCGGGTGCGGGAGCAGCCGGTCCCCGGCCCGGTAGGACACGCCGTACACCGCGAACCGGATCCCGAAGACCTGCCGGTCGGCCCGGTGCAGGCGCGGCCAGTCCACGCCCAAGTCCGGGGCGTCGGCCACGGCCGAGGGGTCCCGTAAGACCCGGAGCACGCCGGCGGCGACGCGGGCCTCCGCCTCCCAGCAGGCCAGCCACGGCTCGAGCTCCACCTGCCACGCGTCCGACAGGTCCTGCCGGCAACCGGCCTCGAGGAACCGCAGCAACCGGTCGTCGCCCGCGAGCCCCGGTGCGACCCAGGAGGCGAGCTCCGCGTCGGGTCCCGGCTCGGTGAGCCACGAACGGCAGGCCCGCGCTAGCGGTAGCAGCCCTGGGGTGCGGGCGATGACCCCGCTCCAGGCTGCCTCTCGGTCCTCGGCGGGGTCGCGCCAGTGGCGGGCGGCCAGCTCGAGTCCGGGGCGGCTCGCGAGCGGCAGGCTCATCATGTTGAACCCGGCTCCGGCCACGGCGTTGCGCAGGGCCGGCTCGCGGTAGGGCGCCGGTCCCAGGTGCAGCACCGGCGACATCCCCAGGTCGTTGACGGGCCAGTTGTCGCAGAACAGCAAGGGGTGCCCGAGCTGTTCGCCCAGCCGGGCGGCGACCTCGGCGGGCACCTCCGGGCTGGTGATCGACGGGCCGGTCCAGGCGATCGCGACACCCGGCGGGAGGGCAGCGGCGAAGGCGGCGAGGTACGGGGTCGCGTAGGTCGTGGCGTAATCCGTGCCGCAGGTCAGCCAGCGGACGTCGTCGGGCAGCCCGCACACCGCTGCGGCCACGCCCTCACCGTGCGAGGTGCCCAGGTCGGCACCCCCGGGGGCCACGTCGTCCCAGTAGACGCCGAGCGAGCGCACCCCCAGGTCGTAGAGCTGCCGGAGCTTGGCGACCAGCGCCTCGTGGTCGGGCGTCCCGGCCCAGTCCAGCCCCGGTGAGATCGACAGCGTGAGCTCGACGCCGACCTCCCGGGCGACAGCGAGCGTCTGCGCAAACTGCTCGAGGTGCCCGGGCGGGTAGGGCGTGCGCCAGCGGTCCCGGTGGAACGGGTCGTCCTTGGGGCCGTAGGCGTAGTCGGTCAACCCCGCCGACGGCAGCCAGCGCAGCAGGTCCAGGCGCTGCTCGTGCGTGAACGGCGGGCCGTAGAAGCCCTCGATCGCGGCGAGCCAGGTGGGTGCAGCCATGGTGGGTCCTCAGCCTTCGGCGAGCAGGTCGGGGTCGAGCGGGTACGGCGGGAAGAGCGCGACCAGGCGCAGTCCGAGGTCTCCGTCGCCACGTACGACGAGGTCGCCGCGCAGGAGCGCCTCCCACGGGTCGAGGCGGCCCAGCGACCAGCGGACGAGCGTCAGCGGCGCACCGATCACGGTGAGCCGCTCGGGGGCACCGGCGGCGGCCTGCACGGTGCAGCGCCCGGCAGCGACGACGAGCTGCCGACCCGGACTGTCGGGGTCGGCGAGCAGACGCAGCCCTACCGTCAGGCGCGCCTCGCCCGCGGCGGCGGCGTCGAAGCGCGCGGCCCAGTCGGTCGCCACCGCCTCGAGGAGCGCGTCGGCTGACTGGCCGCCCACCCAGTCGACGAGGGCGTCGTCATCGCTGCGGACCAGCGGTGCGAGGGGACCGGGCGCCGGTGTCGTCCGCGGCAGGCTGTGCTGCTGCGGCCGGCCGGTCAGCCACTCCAGCGCGCGGTCGATCTGCCTCGCCGTCTCGGTCGTGCGCTGCGCGCGTGAGATAGCGCACGCCGGTCTGGAAGCGGCTCTGCCGGAGGGGATCGGGCTCCGGCTCGACCAGCTGCTCGGCGTACAGCGCGTGGATGGTGCGCACCCTGGACTGCCAGTCCGGAGGCCACGGCGGCTCGCGGTCAGGCATCGGCGGGAGCGAGGGGAGTGCGGTGGTGCGGTCCAGCTGGTACCAGTAGGCGACGGAAGACCAGTCGTCAGCACGGTCGTTGGCGTGACCGTGCTCGAGGGTGGCCCGCAGCCGTCGCTCGAACGGGACCGGGTCGGGCACGTGGAGCCGGTAGAGGCTGGCGAAGCCGGCCCAGTCCTCGCGGTCCGCGATGGGCTGGCCGTAGTAGGGATGGGAGAAGGCCGTCGCCGGCGACCAGGCGGTGCCGAAGTAGTCCTCGGTGCCGGTCCCGTGCAGCGACGGCGGCCAGGTGTCGTCGTCGACGAAGACCATGTCGTCGCCCTCGCCGTACCAGCCGCCGTCCGCGGAGTGGACGTAGAGCGCCGCCCCGACGTAGTGGCCGCGGCCCTCGGCCGCCAGCAGCAGGTAGTTGTCAGCGCCGGTGAGGTTGACACCGGGTGCATACGTGCCGTCCGGCTGCGGGGGAGAGGTGCGGCGCTCCCTGTTCCACCAGGCGTGGAACCGGCCCAGCTCCGGGTCGGGCGCAGGCCACCGCTCGTAGTCGACGTAGGCGTAGAGCGCTGTCACCGGCAGTGGGCCGTCGTTGGTGATGGTGAGCCGGAAGCCGTCCGCGTAGGGCATCGGGAACCACGAGTGGAGCGACAGCCCGTCGCGCGGCGCGGCGGCGAACATCGCCGACGAGTAGGTCGAGGTGAGGCAGTTGCCGGTGCCCAGCAGGTCGCCAAGCGGAGCCTCGACCGAGGGGGACTGCTCGCCATCCCAGTAGGCGCGGATCACCAGGCTGCGCCCCCACCACAGGTCCGCGGTGGCGACGGTGAACCACAGGTGGGTGATCTGACCGGGTCCGTCGTCCTGCGCGAGCACGTACGTCGCACCCGCTGCCAGCGTCAGGTAGTCGTCGTTGCCGCCGGTCCGGTCCCAGGTGGACGCTCGGCGGCGTTGCACCCCCGGCCGAAGGCGGGCCAGGTGAGCGCTGGGGTCAGTCACTGCCGATCCCCTCCCGACCCGTGGAAATAAGTAGTGGTCGATGACAAACTAGTGGAACGTCGGGCATCGGGCCAGTCCCCTGCTCGTGATCGAGGGGAGGCCGCGGTGGCGATCCAGGTGGGCTTCGGTGAAGGGGTCATCACCCCTGACCTGCCGATCGTCCTCGCCGGGTTCGGTGACCGCAAAGGCCCGGCGACGGGGGTGCGGCACGAACTGCTGGCCCAGGCGGTGCTGGTGCGGTCCGGCACCACGAGCCTGTGCCTGCTCGTCCTCGACCTGCTCCTGCTGGGCGCCGACGTCGCCGGTCCGCTCCGCCAGGCAGTCGGGCGCGAGCTCGGGATCGCACCGGAGCACGTGATGACGTCGTGCACCCACACGCACTCCGGTCCTGCGGCGACGGCCGCCGTCCGCCGGCTGTGGCCCATGCCGTCGGACTACCTCGACCGCCTCGTCGACGGCTGCCTCACGGCCGTACGTCGCGCGGTCGCCAGCTGCGCACCAGCGACCCTGGCTTACGCGCGTGCGCCCCTGCCCGCCGAGCTGTCCCTCAACAGGCGCGGCCTGCCTTTCGACCCGTCCTGCTCGGTGCTCGACGTACGGCGACCCGACGGCAGCCGGCTCGGCAGCATCGGCGGGGTCGGCATCCACCCGGTCGCACTGGGCGTCACCTGCCGTGAGGTGTCCGGCGACTGGGTCACCACGTACCGAGCGCACGTCGAGCAGCAGACGGGAGCTCCGGCAGTCCTGCTCCAGGGCGCGCTCGGCGACGTCAACCCACGCCGTGACCCGCACACCGACCCGGACGTCGGGGGCAACTGGGAGACCGCCGAGGTGCTCGGCTCGGAGGTGGCTGACTGCGTGGCCACGCTGCTCGACTCCTGCGAGCAGATCCCCGACACCGCGCACCTCCTGCCCCCGCGGGTCGTCCCCCTGCGGGCGGGGTTGACCCTGCCCGCCTTGCTCAACAGGGTGGCCCTGCGCACCGTCCCGGTCGAGCTCCTCGAGTGGTCGCTGGGCGGAGTCCGGCTCGTGTCCGTGCCGGGCGAGGCGTTCCACGAGCTCGGTCGCCAGATCGAGCGGGCGCGTGATGATCGGGTGCTGCTCGCCGGCCTGGCTCCGGAGTACCACGGCTACCTTCCGCTGCCGTTCGGCAAGGGCTACGAGGAGAAGATGAGCTACGGGCGCGGCTTCGTGCGAGGCCTCACGCGCGCTCTCTTGGACGTGCCGCGAGAGCTCTGAGCCCTTCTCAGCTCGGCGTGGGGGAGGGTGACGGTGACGCGGACGATGGGGTCTGGCTGGTCTGGCTGGTCTGGTAGCCGATCAGGTCGATGACCAGGTCGGTCGAGGCCCCGAAGACCGCGAGCGTGAGCTGACCATCGCGGATCCCGGTCAGCACGAGGCCGGTGGACGACTGCCCCTCGATCATGTTGATCGCGGTCGTCGTCGCGGCGGTGCCCGGTGCGGCGAGCCGTACGTAGCCCCTGCCGTCCGGACCGACCACCGAGACGTCGAGCAGCGCAGCGGTGGCGTCGCGCGGTACGACGCCCGGCAGGGTCACCGACAGTGGCCCGCTGCCCGGTCCCTGCGCGCCGAGCCCGGTGCGGGTGTCGACGACGCGCTGCGGCGTGGCCGCGACGAACTCGCTGCCGCTGGTGGCCGTGCCCTCGTAGAAGCCGATGAGGTCGACGACGAGGTTGGTGCTGGCACCGGCGATGTCCACCGTCACCTGGCGGTTGGTCGCCTTGGTCAGCGCGAGCCCGGTCGTCGAGCCGCCGCCCTGGAAGTTGAGCGCGGTGGTGCTCGCCGGGGTACCGGTCGGTGACAGGCGCAGGTAGCCGTCGTTGACCGGGTCGACGGCCGTCACATCCAGCGCCACGCCGATCGCGTCTGCGGGGACGCTGTCGGGCAGGGTGAAGGTCACCGAGCCGCTCTGCTGGCCCTTGGCTGCGCCCCTGCCGAGGCGAGTGTCCACCACGCGCGACGGGTCCAGCGGGGACCAGTGGCCGCCGGTTCCTGACGACCCCGTGTAGTAGCCGACGACGTCACCGACGAGGTCGGTGATCCCGCCGTACGTCGTGATGTCGATGCGCCCGGCAGCGTCGGCGGCGGTGACGACCAAGCCGGTGTAGCCGTGGCCCTTGACGAAGTTGAGCGCCGTGGTGGTCGGCGTCGTACCGCTGGGGGAGACGCGCAACCAGCCGGTGCCGCGCGGGTCGACCGCCGAGACGTCGAGCACGACGCCGGTCGCGTCGAGGGGAACGGTCGCCGGCAGCTGGAAGGTCGCAGTGCCCTTGACCGGGCCGGACGTGCCGCCCTGGCCGGAGCGGGTGTCGGCGAAGCGGGTGGCTGGCAGGGCGACGTAGCGGCTGTTGACCGGCGCGCGGGACAGTCCGCCCTGGTTGCCCCCGTCGCTCGCCGTCGTCTTCGCCGGGCCCCAGGTGCCGGCGATGGCCAGCGCAGCGAGGTCGAGGGCGGTGCCGTTGAAGACGCTGATGTCGGTGGCTCCGGGCGTCTGGATGCCGTCGACGGTGCCGGCGGAGGTGTACTGCCAGAACGTCCAGTGCCCCCAGGCGAACGTCGGCGGGTTGGTCGCGCCGTAGTTGGCGATCCACAGCGGGTACTGCGTGAACTCCGTGCTGTTGGCCATCTGGTTCTTCCAGAAGCTCGGGTAGGTGTAGAGCATCGGCACCCGCCCTGTCGCGCTCGCCAGGGTCGTGAGGAAGCGCGTGGTCCAGCTGATCAGCGCGGTCGGGTCCAGGCCGCCCGCGTCCTCGAGGTCGAGGATGGGCGGCAGCGTCCCGGGGATCTGCTGCGAGCCGATGGTGTTGGCGAACTCGCGCGCCTGCGCCTCGGCGTTGCCGGTCGCCGTCGTGGGCCGGGCGTAGTGGTAGGTCCCGCGGTAGAGGCCGGCCGCGCTGATGGCCCGCCAGTCGTCGGCGAAGTAGGGGTTCTTGTAGGTCACGCCTTCGGTGGCCTTGACGAACCCCCAGCGCCGGCCGTCCTGACGCACCTTGACCCAGTCGATCGAGGCGCCCTTGGGGTGCTGGTAGGACGCCACGTCCGGCCCGGACAGGCCGGGCGGGGTGTAGGCAGCGGACGCCGGCGTGGTCGCGGCGAGCCCGGCTAGCACGGCCACGACGGCCGCCAGGGCCAGACTGCGAACGCTTCTCACTCGTGCTCCTCTGCCGGGCCGCGGTGCGGCGCGCGGGCGCGCTAGCGGGCGCCACCTATCCGATCGGCCGCACCCTGCTGGGGCCTGCCTCCCCGTCCAAGGTAGGTCGGATCCGAGCAGGTGGGGAGCGACGCGCCGAGGTCGACGCAGACGGTGACAGACCGGGCAGGGGGAGGGGCACACTGAGGTCGAGCCCTGGAGGTGCCCCATCACGACCCGTCGTACGACCCTGACCCGCACCGCGGCGACCGCTGCCCTGACCGCGCTGCTCGCCGCCTGCTCCGGCAGCAGCAGCTCCGTCACCGGTGGAGCCGAGCCGACCCCGAGCGAGAGCGCACCGAGCGTCGTCACGTCGCCGTCGCCGACCTCCGCGCCCGCCTCGGTGAGCGCTTCGCCCGCATCCTCGGCGCCGAGCGGCCCGACCCCGTGCGCCACGAGCCAGCTGAACCTGACGGTCGGCGACCAGCAGGGCGCAGCGGGCACCGATTACCAGACCCTGGTCCTGACCAACACGAGTACGACGACCTGCCGGCTCGCCGGCTTCCCGGGGGTGTCCCTGCGCGACGCCAACGGCCAGCTCGGTGCTGCCGCGCAGCACACCGGTCCCGCGGGTGAGCCGCTGCTGCTCGCCGCCGGCGCGACCGCCCACGTCGTGCTGAGCGTGGCCAACGCCGGCAACTACCCGGCCAGCGCCTGCAAGCCCAAGCCGGCGAGCCAGGTCCGCGTCTACCCGCCCGGCCAGACGGCGTTCCTCACCGCGGCCGACCCGGTGCAGGCCTGCAGCAACGCCTCGACCCAGCAGCTGCACGTCACCGCGGTCAGCGAGGGCAGCACCGCCTAGCTCTCGGTGCCACGGATGGTGTCGCGCCCGCGCTGGTCCTGCTGGCGGCCCTCTTGGTTGCTCAGCAGGTGATCGAGCCGATGGACGGCTTCGCTGAGGGCCGCGTCGACGCTGTCCGCGTGAGCGGTCACGCTGACGGGGTGCTGACCCTCCGGCCGCGCCTCGATCATGCATCGCGTGTCGGCTTCGGTCACGCGTCCGGCGCTCTCGTCGCTCAGGTGCACGTCGACCCGGGTGAGGTGGTCGCTGAACCGGGACAGGGCGGTCCCGACCTCGCTCTCGACGTGGGCCGACATCTCAGCGGTTCCGTCGATGTTGCTGTCTGTGTGCAGGTAGATCTGCATGTCAAGCCTCCGATGGCGGACGGCTCAACCTACCGACAAGCACGCCTGAGCGGCCCGCCTCAGGCGCCAAAGCCGAGGAAGACGAGCAGACGCCGCTCGAACTCCACCATCGCGGTGGCCTCGAGCCGTCCGACCACCTTGCCCACGTTTGCTCGCCGTACGGTCGTCAGCTTGTCGACCATCAGGAAGCAGTTCTGGTCGAGCCCGTTCGCGGTGTCGGCCCTGACGGGCACCCTGAGCAGTGGCGCTTCCACGGCGGTGCTCGTCAAGGGGCAGACCGTGAGCGAGTCGGTCACGTCGAAACGATCGTCCTGAACCACCAGTGCGGGACGCGGCTTGCTCGCGTAGACGCCTCCGGCGACGGTGACGATGTCCCCGCGCCTCATTCGGCCCAGTCGTCGGAGACGGCCTCGATGAAGTCCATATCGTCACCGGCTCGGTCCGCAGTCGCCACGAGGGCGGACTGTCGGTGCGCCTCCGCGCTGAACTCCGGGGACCGCACGTCGGGTACCCAGATCTGGACCGGCCGCAGTCCCTGGGCGCGCATCCGGGCTCGATAGGCGCTCACGCGCTCTCGTACAGCCATGACGCAACGTTACATGTAACGGTATGTCGAGGGAAGGGTTGCTTCCTGCCTCCGGTGCGATCGACGCGAGGCGACCTCAGACTGCGGCGAGCCGGGCCTCGGCCAGGTCGGCGTAGAGCCTCGCCCCAGTCTCCAGCACCGACTCGTCGAAGTCGGCGGTCGGCGCGTGGTTGTACGGCGCTGTCGACGGGTCGCGGTCCGCGGGGGTCGCACCGAGGAACAGCATCGCGCCGGGCACCGCCTGCAGGACCCGGGAGAAGTCCTCAGAACCGGTCGACGGGTGAGGCATCACCAGCACCTGCTCGGCGCCGATCTGCCCGCGCGCCCGCTCGAGCGCCCACTCCGCCTCGGTCGCGTCGTTGACCGTCACCGGGAACTCGGTCCGGTAGACGACGTCAACCTCCACGTCGTGCGCGAGCGCCACCCCGCGGCACACGCGGGGCAGCACGCGGGCCAGCTTCTCCTGTGCCATAGGGGAGAACGACCGCACGGTCGCCTTCAGCGACGCGGTCGGTGGGATGACGTTGTCGGCGGTCCCCGCGTGCAGCTCGCCGACCGTCACCACCGCCGGGTCGAACACGTCGAACTCGCGCGTCACCGCCACCTGCAGCGCGGTGACCATCGCGGCCAGCGCCTGCACGGGGTCGCGGGTCAGGTGCGGTTGCGATCCGTGCCCGCCCGGCCCGGTCACGGTGACCTCCAGGACGTCGGCCGCGGCGAGCAGCGGCCCGGGGCGGCTCGCCACCAGCCCGGCCGGCAGCAGGCTGGCGATGACGTGCAGCGCGTACGCCGCAACGGGCTTGCTGCCGGAGGCGTCGAGCAGCCCCTCGGCGAGCATGTGCGCCATCCCGTCGTGGCCCTCCTCGCCCGGCTGGAAGGCCAGCACCACGTCACCGGCCAGCTCAGAGCGCCGGTCGTGGAGCAGCTGGGCGGCGCCGAGCAGCATCGCGGTGTGCAGGTCGTGCCCGCACGCGTGCATCGCGCCGTTCGTGCTGGCAAAGGCCAGTCCGGTCTGCTCGCTCACCGGCAGCGCGTCCATGTCGGCGCGCAGCAGGACCGCCGGACCTGGCTTCCCTCCGCGCAGCACGGCGGTGACCGACCTGCTCGTGCCGCCGAGGGTGATTTCGAGCGGGAGGCCGTCCAGCCCGCGCAGCACGGTCTCCTGGGTGTGCGGCAGGTCCAGGCCCACCTCGGGGGCCGCGTGCAGCGTGCGGCGGTGCTCGCGGGTCAGCTCCTGCAGGTCGCTCATGGGGGGACCCTAAGCCAGTCTGCTCGGCTCCGAGTCCCTCACCTGCTCGGCGCTTCGGGGCAGCGGGACAGGACATCCCAGGTCCCCGTGGTCTGCCGTACGGGCAAAGGCCTCGAAGCTGCTCGCGTCGAGCGGCGCTGACCACAGGTAGCCCTGGAAGAGCCTGCAGCCGAGGGCGCGCAGCACCCGCAGCTGGGTGAGCGTCTCCACGCCCTCGACCACCGTCTCGAGCAGCAGCGAGGTCGCCATGGCCACGACTGTCGCGGCAAGTCGTGCCTCGGAGGTGTCCCGGTGGACGCCACCGACGAAGGCCTTGTCGACCTTGATGACGTCGGCCGGGAGCTGCGCCAGGTAGCTGAGCGAGGAGTAGCCGGTCCCGAAGTCGTCGATCGCCAGGCGGACCCCCAACGCCTTGAGCTCGAAGAGGATCCCGCTTCCGACAGCGCGGCGAGGTCGTAGGAGTCCGAGGCGAAGATCACGAGCAGCGCTGGCTGCGACTGACCGGTGACCGCGTGCCGGCACGCCGCCGCCCCCGCGGCGTAGGCATCGAGGTCACTGGAGGCACCCGAGCCCAGCCACCTGCTGCTCTCCCGGGTGATCATGCTGGCAACTGTGTCCCGGGCGGCACGCTCCGGTGAGCGGCCAAGCGCAATTGAGCCGAATGAACCACCGCAGGTGGTCACGCTGAGTCACCAGACGGTCGCAGCGGCCGTCCGAACGGCGGACTGCGCCCGGGAGCGTGTGTCGTCCGACCCGGCCAGGCGTTCGTGCACGATCCTGCGGGGGTGACCCGGGCAGAGCTGGACGTCGTACGCCGCGCTGACTGGGAGGTCGTGCGGCTGACCAGTGCCGAGGTGGTGGTCGAGGTCCTGCCCGGCAAGGGCGGCGACATCCTGTCGGTCCGCTGGCGGGACGGTGACATCGCCGTCCTGTGGTCGACGCCCTGGGGGTTGCGCGATCCCGCCACGATCCCCGTCTTCGACGACAGCCAGGAGCGCTTCCTGGCGAGCTACCCCGGTGGGTGGCAGACCCTGTTCCCCAATGGCGGTACGGCGTGCGGGGACCAGCCCTTCCACGGCGAAGCCACGATGGCCGCGTGGGGCTGGGCCGCTGTCGAGGTCGACGACGGCGTCGCGGTGGTCCTGACGACCACGCTCGCGCTCTGCCCGTTCCGACTGCGGCGCACGGTGCACCTGAGCGGGGTGCTGCTCACCGTCACCGAGGAGTTCACGAGCACGTCGGCCCAGGCGCAGCAAGCGATGTGGAGCCACCACCCGGCCTTCGGGGCTCCCTTTCTGGACGCCAGTTGTCGACTCACGACCAGCGCCGGAGCGTTCCTCGCTGACCCCGGTTACGACACGGCGGGTACCGACCTCGCCGCCGGCGCGCGCAGTGGGTGGCCCTTGGTGGCCGCCAAGGACGGCACGTCGCGCGACCTGTCGATCGTCCCCGATGAGCACGCCGGCATCGACCGCTTCGGCTACCTGCTCGACCTCGCCGAGCCCTGGTACGCGCTGTCCAACCCGACCCTGGGGCTGACGGCGACGGTGCGCTGGGACGCCGACGTGTTCCCGTACGCCTGGTACTGGCTCGACGTGCGCGGCACCACTGGCCCGCCCTGGCACGGCCAGGCCTACGTGCTCGCCGTGGAGCCCGCCTCCAGCTACCCGGGCGCCGGCCTCGACGCCGCCCACGCCAACGGGACCGCGATCACCTTCGCGCCCGGCCAGACCCGCCGCGCCTGGGTCTCCTTGGAGCTAGGCGCGAGCAGACGCTGACTCAGGACTCGGCCCGCTTCGCTGCGCCCCGCGGCGAAGAGCCCGGGGAGCCGCCGAGGACCCCACGCCGGCGGGCGAACTCCTCCTCGTCGATCTCGCCCCGGGCGTAGCGGTCAGCGAGCACGCGATCAGCGCCACCGATGCCGTCAGACCGGCTCGTGGCGCCGTTGCCATACGCGCGCACGGCCCAGACAACGAGGCCGGTCACGAGCACCGAGCAGACGACCATGACGGCGCCCATCGCGAGCCACTGACCCGCTCCCCAGCCGCCTTCGTCGTAACCCATCATCAGCGCGTCTCCCTCGTCGGTGATCCGGTGGGCGTTGCCCTGGTCGAGCCTGACTCGCGGACGTCACCTGGGACAGGGCTGGACGACCCTTGAGTTCAGGACCTCCGTCCCTTGCGGCAACAGGGTCGGCGCCGCGAGGCGAAGCCCGGGCGGCATCTGCCGCTCCCGCTCACCCGGCAGCGGCGGGCTTCTCCAGCTCGGCCTGCACGAGGGCGGCAAGGGCGCGCAGCTCCTCGCGCTGGGCGTCGTCGAGCACGCGGGGCTTGTCGTCGGCGACGCAGAACGAGCCGACCCGGCTCCCGTCCGACAGCACGAGCGGTACGCCGGCGTAGAAGCGCGCCGTGTCGCGGATGGGGCTGTCGGCGAACCTGTCGTCAGCGGCGAGGTCGGGCACCTCGAACAGGTCGGATCCGAGGATCGCGTGCGCGCAGACCGACTCGTCGCGCGGCGTCTCCTCGCGGGCGGTGCCCTGGCGGGACTTGAACCACTGCCGTTCCGCGTCGACGAGCGACACCATCGCCATGGGCATCTCCAGGATGTCGCACGCCTGGCGCGTGTAGCGGTCGAACCGCTCCTCGGGCGCGGTGTCCAGGAGGTCCAGGGAGCGCAGGGCCGCGAGGCGCTGCTCCTCGTCGGCAGGGAGCGGTGCGCTCTGCCAGCGGCACGCCTTGCGCAGAACTGCCGCCCGCAGCTTGGTGCGCACGTGCCCGAGCGAGGAGGGCCACACCAGCCAGTCGGTGACCGAGGCGTCCGTGGGCGGGCGTGAGCGGGTCAGCCCGATGACCGCCCTCCCCGCCGCGAGCGAGCTGTCCACCAGCCGGCGCACGGCGTCGGTGCGACCGGTCGTCTCGTCGTGGTCGATGACCAGCACGCCTGGCTCTGTGTCGTCGGAGCCGTCGGAGAGCCGCAGCTGCTCCGCCTTGGCTGCGGCCTGGATGAGCTGACGCAGCTCGGGGTCCCGTGCGGTGACCAGCACCGACGCGGTCAGGTCCTCCTCGCGCGGGGTGAAGGTGGCTGAGCGGGTGCCCTGCGCTCGCAACGCGGCTGCTGGACGGCGGGCGACCTCGAGCTCGGTGCCCTCGGCGGCCGCGATGATCCGCCCGGTGTAGCCGGTGCTCGTGGCGCGGGCTTGCGCCAGCGCCAGCAGGTCGTCAACGGCCTCGTCGTCGCGGGTGGGGTCGTGGTGGAACAAGACCAGGGTGCCGACCTCGGCCAGCCGGGCGGCGTCGACGACGTACTCGACGGTGCTGTGGCCCCATCCCGTCTTGGCGCCGAACTCCGCGCCGAGGTACTGCGTGTCGTGGACCACCACGTCGGCGCCGTGCAGGAACGCGACGTGCCGCGCATCGGCCGGGCTGGCCAGCAGGTCGCCCCCCTGCGCGAGGTCGGGGTCGTGCGGCTCGTGGTCGGAGGCGTAGACGAGGACGCCGTCGTCGGCCTCGATCCGGTAGCCGAGCGTCAGCGCCGGGTGGTTGAGGTACTGCGCCGTGACATGCAGGTCATCGATGTCCAGCTCGCCCTCGACGAGATCGTGGAAGGTCACCTCCGCACCGAGCTGGTCGACAGCGACGGGGAAGTAGACGTACTGCATCTGCCCAGCCAGTGTTTCCGCCAGAGACTGACCCAGGCCGCGTGGACCGTAGACCTGCCAGGCGTTGCCGGGAGCGAACAGCGGGGTGAAGAACGGCAGTCCCTGGATGTGGTCCCAGTGGGTGTGACCGATGAGCAGGCTGCCGTGCGACGGCCGCCCCGCAGCGAGCGCCTCGGCAGCCAAGGCGATGCCCAGCTCACGCGCGCCGGTACCGCAGTCCAGAACCGCGAGGGCGCCAGCATCGCTGCGCACCTCGATGCACGCTGTGTTGCCGCCGTACCGGATCGTGCCGGGTCCCGGTGTGGCGATCGAGCCGCGGGTGCCCCAGAACCGGATCCTCATCAGTGCTTTTGTCTCAGGTCCGGGGCTCGCGCACAAGGGCCCATCGGCTCAGCAGCACACCGTCCAGCTCGACGAGGGAGGCGAGCGTGAGGGCTAGCGGGTGGGCAAGGGTGCTCGGCAGCAGTCCCGGGCCTGCGCCGACGAGATGCGGCGCGATGGTGACGCACAGCTCGTCGACGGCGTCGGCCTCGAGCAGCTGGGCCAGCAGGTGCGGGCCGCCCTCGCACAGCACCCGCGGGCCGCACTGCTCGCGCAGCGCCTCCACCGCGCTCGTCGGGTCAAGCTCCGGTCCAGGTAGCAGGACCAGCTCGACGTGCGCCGGCAGGTGGTCGGGCGCCGCCGTCGCGGTGATCACCAGGACGCGCGCGGTGGGGTCCTGGAACAGCCGCGCACCCGGGTTCAGCCGGCCGGCATCCCGCGTGACCACAGCCAGTGCGGGCCGCTCCGGGCGGCCGCTGCGCGTACGACGCAGGCGCAGGTCTGCGGGCAGCGGGATCGGTCCGTAGTCCTCCCGACGGGCGGTCCCGGCGCCGACGAGCACGACGTCCGCGACCGCGCGCAGGGTCCGCAGGGCGGCGCGGTCGGGTGGGCTGGACAGCGGTCGCGAGGACCCGTCGACGCTGATCACACCGTCGAGCGACTGCACGAAGCCGGCCCGCAGGTGCGCAGCCTCAGGCAGGTCGTACAGGTCCCAGAGGTCCTCGACCTCCGTCGCCGGGAGCGGCAGCAGCCGTCTCATCCGTGCGCTGCTTGCCCCGCATCGGCCAGCCCCTGCAGCAGCAGCAGCTCGGCCAGGCAGGCCCGGCGCCACATGGCGAGGTCCAGGCTCTCGTCGATGCCGTGCCAGCGTGACGCCGGGTCGCCGACGCCGGTCACCAGCACCGTGGCGCCCGGGTAGGTGCGGGCGAACTCCGCGATGAACGGGATCGAGCCACCGATCCCGCTCTCCACGGCCTCGTTGCCATAGGCCTCGGCGAAGACCGTCCTGGCCAGGTCGTAGACGGCACCACTGGCTTCGAGCGCGTACGGCGCCCCGGTCGAGCCTTCCGACACGGTCACCTCGGCGCCCCAGGGCGCGTGCGCCAGCAGGTGGTCGGTGAGGGCGGCCATGGCGCGCTGCGGCTCGTCGCCCGGCGCGATCCGCAGGCTCAGCTTGGCCCGGGCGCGGGGAAGCAGCACGTTGGACGACTGGGCCACGCTGGGCGCGTCGAGCCCGATGACGGACAGCGCCGGGTGGTGCCACAGCCGCTCGGGCAGGGTGCCCGTGCCGATCAGCTGACCGGTGCCGCACAGGCCGACGTCAGCGCGGAACACCGCCTCGTCGAGGTCGGGTGCGCTCGACGTCGCGACGTGCAGGCCCTTGATCGCGACGTCGCCGTTGTCGTCGTGCAGGGTGGCGAGCAACCGGCACAGGCCGGTGAGCGCGTCGCCGGTCGGTCCGCCGAACATGCCGGAGTGGACCGGTCGGTCCAGCAGCCGCACCTCCACGACGAGGTCGACCAGCCCGCGCAGGCTGGTGGTGAACGACGGGACGTCGACCGCGGCGTTGGCCGAGTCGGCGATCACGATGACGTCGGCGCGCAGCCGATCGCGGTGCGCGGCGAGCAGGTCTACCAGGGTGGGGGAGCCGATCTCCTCCTCGCCCTCGATGAAGAGCGTGACCCCCACAGGGGGCTTGCCGTCGTAGGCGCGAAGGACCGCGAGGTGCATCAGCACCCCTGCCTTGTCGTCGGCCGCGCCGCGTCCGTAGAGCCGCCCGTCGCGCTCGGTAGGGGTGAACGGCGGGTCGGTCCACTCCTGCTCCGGCCCGGTCGGCTGAACGTCGAGGTGGGCGTAGAGCAGCACGGTCGGCGCCCCGGGCGGCGGCGGCCAGGTGGCGATGACCGCGGGGGCCCCGTCACCGCTGCTCACCACGTCGACCTGCGCGGCGCCTGCGTCACGGGCGTGCTGGGCCACCGCGTCGGCGGCCCGGCGCACGTCGGCAGACCGCTCGGGGTCGGCCGAGATGGACGGGATGCGCGCCAGGGACTCGAGGTCAGCGCGGGCAGCACCCATGACCTCGTCGAGCCGCGAGGACAGGTCGGCGGTGGTGGAAGGCGTCATCCTCGGAACATAGGCGCCCGACGCAGGACGTGGAGTGGGTCAAACCGCGGCGATCGGGGCAGACTGGCAGCCGTGACCCACCCCTCTCGTCCCTCGATCCCCCGCCGCCGACCGGCGTCTGGCGGCAAGGTGTTCAACGGCGTGCTCAGTGAGAGGCCGTACGACGCTCCGCAGATGTCGTTGCGCGACTGGGCGACCATCCCGCCCCGGCAGGTGCGCCTGGCCGACCTGATCACGGTCAAGGCCGAGCTGCGGCTCGACGTCCTGCTCGCGGAGGACTCCACCTTCTTCGGGGACCTGTTCGGTCACGTCTTCGAGTGGCAGGGCGAGCTCTACCTCGACGACGGGCTGCACCGGGCTGTCCAGGCGGCGCTGCACCACCAGTCGGCGATGCACGTGCGCGTGGCCCGGCTGAGCGACGACGGCAGCTGGCGCGCCGCGGACTGACGCGGCCCGACTTACCCTGGTGACCATGCCTGCTCGGACCACGGCGATGACGCGCGCCCTGCTCGCGGTCGCCCTGGTGGTCCTCACGGCTGTCCCCGCCGTGGCGGCCACGCCCTCGGCGCAGCCGGTCTTCCAGCTCGACGGCAAGGGCTACGGCCACGGGGTGGGCATGGCGCAGGTGAGCGCGCAGGCGATGGCCCTGTCCGGGTTGGACCACGAGCAGATCCTGAGCCACTTCTACCCCGGGACGGGTCGGGTGCGGCGCAGCGCGACCCTCGCGGTCGACGTGTGGGAGGCCGATGCGCCCACCGGTTCAGTGACGTTGCAGGTCCCGCAAGGCGGCCAGGTGACCGATGGCAGCCGCTCAGCCGCCGCCCAGCCCGGCGCCGTCCTGGTCGTCTCGGTCGACGCCGCTGGTTACCACGTGCGGGAGCGGACCGCGGCACCCGCGCAGGGCTCCGCTCTGCGAGCTGGGTTGCTCGCGCCGTCGCCCTCACGGGAGGCGACCAGCAACGGCCCGGTGCCCAGCGGCCTGCCGACAGCGACTCCGTCCCCGTCCGTGGCGCCGCCCCCGGGGACAGCGTCGCCGAGCCCGAGCAGCTCACCCCGGCCGTCTGCGTCGCCCACCGCGAGCCCGGCGCCCAGCGCGAGCGCGAGCACCCGGCCCGGTTTGGTCTTCGACAGCACGGCGTCGATCACGGTCATCCCTGCCGCGGGTGGGCTCACCCAGGTGCGCGACACGGGGCGGTCCTACCGGGGGCAGGTGCAGGCGCTGGCGCGTCAGGGCTTCCGCCTGATCAACCTGGTGGATCTCGAGGACTACGTGCGCGGCCTGGGCGAGGTGCCCAAGAGCTGGCGCCCAGCAGCGCTGCAGACCCAGGCCGTGGCTGCTCGGACTTACGCGCTCAAGGCCACCGGTCGAGGCCGGCCGCTCGGCTACGACATCTGCGACGACACGCGGTGCCAGGTCTACATCGGCGCGGGCAACGAGGGACCGGCCACGTCCGCTGCTGCGGAGGCGACGCGCGGCGAGGTCGTCACGTACGCGGGGCGACTCGCGACCACCTACTACAGCGCCAATGCCGGCGGGCGCACGGCAGCGCCGGGCGAGGGGTTCGGCGGGGACGAGACCTCGCCGTACCTGCCGACCAACGTCGTGGCCCCCGGCGACGTCGATGCCTGGCAGGTACGCCCAACACCCGAGGCAGTGGCGGCCCGGCTCGGTTACGCCGGCCGGCTCACCGCGATGACCGTGACGGCGCGTGGCGCGTCGGGCCGAGTGACCCGGGTGCGGCTCGACGGCAGCGCCGGTGCCGTCGAGCTCACCGGCGTCGCCGTGCAGAGGTCTCTGGGCCTGCGGTCCACCCTGTTCACCGTCCGCCTCACCACCGGGGTCGCCGAAGCGCTCGCTGCGTCGGAGAGCGCCCCCCAGCAGCTACCGCCGGGGGAGCTGGCCGTGGACCTCGCTCAGCCCGCGCCATCGGGGGTGCCGGTCGCGGCGACGCCGACCGCGTCCAGCGCGGTGCCCTCCGCCGACCTTCCCCTCGGGCTCGTCGCGCTGACCGCTGCGCTGCTGACCGGTACGGCGGTGGGAGCGGTGGCCGTGGGCAGGCGGCAGGGCGTCTCGATGTCGCGCCCGACCTGGCCGCTCCGGCCCTGACCGGACCTGCTCGCGTCCGGGCACGAAGCACCTGCTTCGCCGGGACCGGGAAGCGGCCACAACGCAACGTGCCCGGTTATGCTCGCTCCGTGACGATCTGGGGGGTGCGGCGCGGCATCGTGCTGGCACCACTGGCGGCGCTGGCGCTGCTCGCCCCCGTCGCCTGGGCGGTGCCGACCCCGCCCGCAGCCCCACCAGATCCGCCATCACCGGGCATCACCTCGACGACCAACACCGAGGACTACCCCAAGATCCGCACCGCAGACGCGGTGCGGATCCGCTTTGGTGGGGTCAACAGCGTCGATGGCGGGGTCATCGGTGTGGAGCCGGGCCTGAGCTCGTCCTCGGTCAACGGAGGAGCGTCCTACGCGCCCTGCAAGGGTCGGCCCACGGCGCTGCCCACCGTCGTCGACCCGGTCTACGGCGGGGAGCCCTACAAGGCGGCCTGCGAGAACACGGTCGACCCGAGCTACTACCGCAGCGGGCCGTTCACCGGTGGGCTGGGCAAGCAGGCGCCGCAGTTCCCCAACGGCATCGTGATGACCAACGCCGACGCGACGCCCGCGTGCGTCGTGGTGTGCAACCACCACTGGGCCGAGCGGCTCAGCCGGTTCGACGTCGAGATCTACCTGAAGAAGAAGACCGAGACCGGTGGCACGGTGACCGACTTCGACTACGTGCGCCCGCGGTTCAGCGTGAGCTCGTTCCCGCGGCGGTCCGGGTCCGGTCTGGTGTCCGCCGACTACGGCACCATCCGTCCGCTCAAGGCCTACGAGGCCGGGGCGGCGCGGCTGCAGGGCATCGTCTTCGCGAAGGGCACCACCCGCGCCGAGGGCAACCGGGTGCGGGTGTCGATGTTCGAGAACGACGCCAACGGCCGCACCAGCACGGGCCAGCTGCTGCAGGCCTTCTCGGTCTTCACGGCCTCCGGCGGCTACTACAGCACCGGCACCGTGTACGCCGGCAGCTACAAGCTGCGCCTGACCGACCTCGAGACCGGCACCTGCGTGCTGCTGAAGTACCTGCCGCTGCCGTCGATGGGCATCCGGGTCGACCTGCACCTGGACCAGGCCGGCTTCGGCATCCCGCGCGCCCGCACGATCCCCTGCGGCTAGACCGGCCGTGCGCGCCCGGCTCGCCTGCGCGATCGTGCTGGCGGCGCTGACCGGTGCTCCGGGTGCGCTGGCCGCGAGCCCCTCGCCGTACGACAGCGCGACGACGCTGACCGTCAGCCCCAGGGTGCTCCCGGACCGGGGGGTGCTCTCGCTCAGCGGGTTCAGCGACTGCGCCGTCGTCGACGGTCACCTGCTCTTCACCCGCTACGACGGCAGCGCCGACAACGTGGTGGTGCGTGCCAAGCAGGCCACGCGGTACGACGCGGCGCGCGAGAAGTACCCCTACTCCGTGCGCATCCCGGTACCGCCGCGCGCCCGTCCCGGTGCGGCGCGTGTCTACGCCGAACCGTTCTGCGGCCCGCCGGAGGAGTACCCGCCGAGCAGCCAGGTGAGCGTCCGCGTCGCGCGCAGCGCGCTCGCGCTGAGCGCCTCGCCGCGCCGGCCCGCCGCCGGCGGGCGGGTGCGGGTGCGCGCGGCGACCTGCGACGGGCCGGGCGGTCGGCTCACCCTGCAGGTGGTGCTGGGTGGCCGGTCCGTGCGGGGCAGCGCGCCGATCCGGGCGGACGGCACGGCGGACACGACGCTGGCGCTGCCGCCCGGCGCGGGCACCGCCACGGTCTCGGCGCCCGCAGCGGCCCGCGAGTGCCCGGGGTCGACCGCGCCCCGCGCGCTGGCCGTGCCCGTGCGTGGCGCCAGCAGCCCGACGAGCGCGCTCCCGGCCAGCGCCGCCGCGCCGGAGTCGCCCACGCCTACCGGCAGCCCCACGGTGGTGGCAGCGCCCCTCGCGGACTCCCCGACGGTCGGCCCGACCGGTCTCGCCGGTAGTCGCCGGACCGGCACGGAGGTCGGGCTAGCCGTCCTCGCCGCCGGTGCCCTCCTGGTGGCCAGCCTCGGCCTCGTGCTGGCGCGCCGCCGCCGTACGGGTTAGGGCTGGGTCGCCTTCACGGCGGCGCTCAGGCCCTGCGCCACCGCAGCGGGGATGTCGCTGGGCAGGAACCAGACCTTGTTGGCGTCGCCGGCCGCGATGTCGGACAGCTTGTCGATGTACTTGTAGGCCAGCATCCGGTCGTCGATGTTGGCGGTGTGCAGTGCGGCGTAGACGGTCTCGATCGCGCGTGCCTCGCCCTGCGCGCGCAGCGTCGCGGCCTCCGCGTCGCCCTGCGCGCTGAGGATCATCGCCTGCTTGCGTCCCTCCGCCGAGAGGATCTCGGCCGACTTCTGGCCCTCGGCCGTGAGGATCGCGGCCCGCTTGTCGCGGTCGGCGCGCATCGACTTCTCCATCGAGTCCTTGATCGACGCCGGCGGCTCGATCGACTTCAGCTCCACCCGGTTGACCTTGATGCCCCACTTGCCGGTCGCCTCGTCGAGCACGGTGCCCAGGACGCCGTTGATCCGGTCGCGGCTGGTGAGTGTCTCCTCCAGCTGCAGGTTGCCGATCGCGTTGCGCAGAGTCGTCACCGACAGCTGCTCGATGGCCTGGATGAAGTCGGCGATCTCGTACGTCGCCGCCCGAGGGTCGGTGACCTGGAAGTAGATGACCGTGTCGATGCCGACCACCAGGTTGTCCTTGGTGATGACGGACTGGGGCGGGAAGCTCACGACCTGCTCGCGCAGGTCGATGCGGGCCCGCATGCGGTCGACGAACGGCACGACGAGCGCGAGGCCGGGCTCCAGGGTGCGCTGGTAGCGGCCGAGGCGCTCGACGAGCTGGGCGTTGGCCTGCGGGACGATCTGCACCGCCCGGCCGAGGACCGCGAGCACGACCGCCGTGATGGCGAGGACGACGATGAGCGAGGTCATGTGAGCTCCGAGGCGTAGACGATCAGGGTGGCGCCATCGACCTTGGCGACGGTGACGGTGGTGCCTTCGGGCAAGGGGCTCGTGGGGTCGAGGGCGCGCGCCGCCCACGACTCGCCGCCGAGCTTGACTCGGCCGCCCACACCGTCGATGCCCGTCGTGACGACGGCGCTCTGGCCGTGCAGCGCGGCGATGCCGGTGGCGACGCCCGAGCCTGGTTGCAGGTGCCGTCGGGCGATCGGTCGCACGCCGAGGGTGAGCGCGGCACCCGACGCGGCGAAGACGGCGATCTGCCCCGCGACCGGCAGACCCAGCAGGTCGGACCCGGCGGCCAGGACCGCGGCAGCGGCGAGCAGGCCGAGGAGCAGGGTCAGGGTCGTGATCTCCGCAACCGCGAGTGCAGCCGCGAGCACCAGCCAGATCACCCAGGGCGCCATGCCCGCACTGTATCCGCGGAGAGCGGCCGACGACGGCTAGGTTCGCGCCATGACGAGCCCGCACGCCCTGGCGCCGACCGCCGTCGTCCTGGGGGAAACGCCGCTCACCGAGCCCGACCTGGTCAGCGTCGCGCGGGCAGGTGCGGCGGTCGCGCTCTCGGCGGGCGCGCAGGAGCGGTTGCAGGGCGCCCGCCGCCACGTGGACGAGATGGCGGCTTCCGACCGAGCCGTGTACGGCATCTCCACGGGCTTCGGTGCGCTGGCCACCCGGCACATCCCGACCGACCTGCGGGCGCAGCTGCAGCGCAGCCTGGTGCGCTCGCATGCTGCGAGCAGCGGGGACGAGGTCGAGGCTGAGGTCGTACGCGGTCTGATGCTCCTGCGGCTGCAGACCATGGCCACCGGGCGGACCGGCGTGCGGCCCGGCACGGCAGCGGCGTATGCGGCTCTGCTCAACGCCGGCATCACCCCGGTGGTGCGCGAGTTCGGCTCGCTCGGCTGCTCCGGCGACCTCGCCCCCCTGGCCCACGCCGCGCTCGCGGTGATGGGGGAGGGCGACGTCCGCGTCGACGGAGCGCTGCTGCCGGCCGGAGAAGCCCTTGCTGCAGCAGGGATCTCGCCCGTGGTGCTCTCCGAGAAGGAGGGCCTGGCCCTCATCAACGGCACCGACGGCATGCTCGCCATGCTGATGCTGGCCTGCGCCGACCTCGAGCGCCTCGCCCGGACGGCCGACCTCACCGCGGCGATGAGCCTGGAGGCGCTGCTGGGCACCGATCGGGTGCTCGCGCAGGACCTCATGGCGCTGCGTCCGCAGACCGGTCAGTCGGTGGCCGCGAGCAACATGCGCCGGCTGCTCGAGGGCTCGGCGATCGTCGCGTCGCACCGCGGGCCCGAAGACACCCGCGTGCAGGACGCCTACTCCGTCCGCTGCGCGCCACAGGTCGCCGGCGGGCTTCGCGACACGATCGCGCACGCACGGCTGGTCGCGGCCCGCGAGTCGGCCAGCGCCATCGACAACCCGGTGCTGCAGCCCGATGGCCGGCTGGAGAGCAACGGCAACTTCCACGGGGCTCCGCTGGCCTACGTCCTGGACTTCCTCGCGATCCCCGCAGCCGACCTCGCCTCCATCAGCGAGCGGCGCAGCGACCGGATGCTCGACCCGAACCGGTCGCACGGGCTGCCGGCGTTCCTCGCGCACGACCCGGGCGTCGACTCTGGGCTGATGATCGCGCAGTACACGCAAGCCGCCGTCGTGAGCGAGCTCAAGCGGCTCGCGGCCCCGGCCAGCGTCGACTCCATCCCGAGCTCGGCCATGCAGGAGGACCACGTCTCGATGGGCTGGAGCGCGGCGCGCAAGCTGCGCCGGTCCGTCGACGGGCTGACCCGGGTCCTCGCGATCGAGCTCATGACGGCGGCGCGCGCGCTGGACCTGCGCGGCCCGCTGCAGCCGGCCGCCGCGACGGCTGCCGCGGTGGCGGCGCTGCGCGCCGTGGTCGAAGGACCAGGACCGGACCGCTTCCTCAGCCCCGAGGTGGAGGCTGCGGTGGAGCTCGTGCGATCGGGTGCGGTGCTCGCCGCCGTCGAAGGAGTCACAGGAGGGCTGGGCTGATGGAGTGCAAGGGCTGGCACCAGGAGGCGGCCCTGCGCTGCCTGCGCAACAACCTGCACCCGGACGTCGCCGAGCGACCGGAGGACCTGGTCGTGTACGGCGGCAACGGCAAGGCGGCGCGCGACCACGCTTCGCTGGAGGCGATCGAGCGCACCCTGATGCGCCTTGCGGACGACGAGACGCTGATGGTCCAGAGCGGCAAGCCCGTGGCGGTCTTCCGGACCTTCGAGCACGCGCCACGGGTGCTCATCGCCAACTCGCTGCTCGTGCCGAGCTGGTCGACGTGGGAGGACTTCTGGCAGCTCGAGGCCCTCGGTCTCACGATGTACGGCCAGATGACCGCCGGCTCGTGGATCTACATCGGCAGCCAGGGCATCGTGCAGGGGACCTTCCAGACGTTCGCCGCCCTCGCCGAGAAGCGCTACGACGGGACCCTGCGCGGCAAGGTCGTCCTCACCGCCGGCCTCGGTGGCATGGGCGGCGCGCAGCCCCTCGCCGTCACCCTCAACGGCGGCTCGGCCCTGTGCCTCGACGTCGACCCGGCCCGCATCGCCAAGCGGCTGGAGACGCGCTACCTCGACGAGCTCGCGCCCTCGGTGGACGAGGGTCTGCGCCTGGTGCGCGAGGCCGCGGCTGCCGGCCGGGCGCTATCGGTGGGCGTGGTCGCCAACGCCGCGGAGGTGCTGCCTGCCCTGCTCGCGCGGGGAGACGAGTTCGACGTCGTCACCGATCAGACGAGCGCACACGACCCGCTGCACGGCTACCTGCCGATCGGGCTGTCGCTGGCGGAGGCCGACGAGCTGCGTCGGACCAAGCCCGAGGAGTACGTCGAGCGTGCCAGGGCCTCGATGGTGGAGCACTGCCGGGCGATGGTGGGGTTCTCGCGGGCCGGCGCGGAGGTCTTCGACTACGGCAACAACCTGCGCGGCGAGGCCAAGGAGGCTGGGCTGGCCGAGGCGTTCGACTACCCGGGCTTCGTTCCGGCCTACATCCGACCGTTGTTCTGCGAGGGGATCGGGCCGTTCCGCTTCGTCGCGCTCAGCGGTCGCCCGGAGGACATCGCGGTCGCCGATGACGCGCTGCTGGCTGCGTTCCCCGATAACCCCTACGTGCAGCGGTGGATCCCGATGGCGCGCGAGCGGGTGGCCTTCCAGGGGCTTCCCGCGCGGATCTGCTGGCTCGGCTACGGCGAGCGGGCCAAGGCCGGGGCGATCCTCAACGACCTCGTCGCCTCCGGGCAGATCAGCGCTCCGGTCGTGATCGGGCGGGACCACCTCGACAGCGGCTCGGTCGCGTCGCCGTACCGCGAGACCGAGGCCATGCAGGACGGCTCGGACGCCATCGCCGACTGGCCCGTCCTCAACGCGCTGCTCAACGTGGCGTCCGGGGCGTCCTGGGTCGCGGTGCACCACGGCGGCGGCGTGGGCATGGGCAAGTCGATCCACGCGGGCGCGCAGGTCCTGGCTGATGGGACCGCCGACGGAGCACTCCGGGTGGAGCGGGTGCTCACCAACGACCCGGGCACCGGCGTCGTCCGGCACGCCGATGCCGGCTACGAGATCGCGCGGGACGTGGCGCGTGAGCGCGGCATCGACATGCCGATGCTGTGAGCTCGCTCCTCGTCACCAACATCGGGACGCTCGTCACCTGGGACGACGAGCAGCCCGTGCGCGCGGCCGCGGCGCTGGTCGTCGAGGGCGGCCGGGTCACGTGGGTGGGCTCCGCCGCCGAGGCCCCGGCTGCCGACGGGTTCCTGGACGCGCTCGGGGGCACCGTGATCCCTGGCTTCGTCGACAGCCACACGCACCTCGTCTTCGGTGGTGACCGCAGCCAGGAGTACGAGGCCCGTCTCGCTGGAAAGCCCTACGCCGCAGGCGGTGTCCGGACCACCGTCGAGGCGACGCGTGGGCTGACGACCGAGCAGCTCGCGGTGCGGGCGACGGGGCTCGCGGCCGAGGCACTGCGGTCGGGGACCACGACGCTCGAGGTGAAGAGCGGCTACGGGCTCACGGTCGTGGACGAGCTGCGGTGCCTGGAGGTGGCGGCGACGCTGACCGCCCACCGGACGTTCCTCGGCGCGCACGTCGTCCCGGAGGGCAGTGACCCGACGGAGTACGTCGACCTCGTGCGCGGTCCGATGCTCGACGCCGTTGCCGACGTGGCCACCGGTATCGACGCGTTCTGCGAGCAGGGGGCCTTCGACGTCGACCAGTGCCGCGAGGTCCTGCGCGCCGGCGCTGCCCGTGGCCTCGACGTGCACGTCCACGCCAACCAGCTCGGACACAGCGGCGGCGCGGCGCTCGCCGCCGAGCTCGGGGCGGCGAGCGCGGACCACTGCACTCACCTGTCGGAGCAGGACATCGCTGACCTGCGTGACGCGGAGGTGGCCGCGGTTCTCGTGCCCGTCGCGGAGTTCAGCACCCGGTCCGCCTACGCACCGGGTCGCCAGCTGGCCGACGCCGGCGTCACCATCGCGCTGGCCACCGACTGCAACCCCGGCACGAGCTTCACCACCTCGATGCCCTTCGTTATAGCGCTGGCCTGCCGCGAGCTCGGTCTCACCCCGCTGGAGGCCCTGCGCGCGGCGACGCTGGGTGGGGCAACAGCCTTGCGCAGCAAGCAGATCGGGCACCTGCGCGTCGGTGCGAGGGCCGACCTCGTGGTCCTCGAGGCTCCCTCGCCGGTGCACCTGGCCTACCGCCCCGGCGTCGACCTGGTGCGCACGGTGCTGCGCAGCGGGGAGGTGGTCCGGTGACCGAGGACCCGCTGTGGCCACGAGCCTCGGACTGGTTGCGCTCCGGTGGCGCACCGGGTGGCCGCTGCCTCGGAGTCATCGGCGTCCCCCTGTCGCGCACCTCGATCTCGCCGTCCGGCGCGGACGAGACCCCCCGTGCCGTCCGTGCAGCGCTGCGCCGCTTCGCCACCTTCCACGCCGGGCTCGACGTCGACCTCGAGGTGCTTCAGGTCGTCGACCACGGCGACCTGGCGGTCGCCTCCCTGACAGGCGAGGAAGCCCTGCGGGCCGTCGACGTCGGGCTGGCGGGGCCCTTCGAGGAGGAGCTGCTAGTCCTGCTCGGTGGCGACAACGCGGTGACGCGTCCTGCGCTGCGCTCGCTGCTGCCGGACCTGCCGCGCGCCGGGCTGCTCACCCTCGACGCCCACCACGACGTGCGGGGCTTCCACGCCGGCCCGACCAACGGCACCCCGGTCCGCGGGCTGGTCGAGGACGGCCTGCCCGGTCATCACGTCGTCCAGGTGGGCATCGGCGACCTGACCAACTCTCGGGAGTACCGGCGCTGGTGCGACCTGCAGGGCATCACCGTCATCAGCGCAGCTCGGGCGCGCAGCGAGGGGGTCGGCGTCGTCGTACGCCGAGAGCTCGACCGCCTGGCGCAGACCTGCGACGCGCTCTACGTGGACCTCGACGTCGACGTGGTGGACAGCGCGTTCGTGCCCGGCTGCCCGGGCGCGCGACCCGGCGGGCTGTCGCCGAGCGAGCTGCTCGAAGCGGCCGTCGAGGCCGGCCGGCACGCCAGCGTGCGGGCCGTCGACGTGGTCGAGGTGGACGCGACCCGGGACCCGAGCGGAGTCACCGTCGACCTGGCGGCGATGGCACTGCTCTACGTCGCGGCAGGGCTCTGCCGTCGCTGAAGCGTCATCTCTCCGTGCGGAGACTGACGCAGCGGCGATCCGGACAACACGACCGAAGCTGTCAGAAACCAGAGCGCATCTGGTCAGGATGGGCCATGGCGGTCCCCCCGAGCTGCCGTCACGCTCGGTAACGGTGCGGCGTCACGTGCCGCTTGATGGAGGTGTGACCCTTGCTCCCGGACCCCGAGCAGACCGAGACCAGCGGTGTGCTGCTGCTGGTGGAGGACGACCCGGACCACGCCTTCCTCATCCGGCGCCAGCTCGCCGAGCACGGACCCCGCGAGCACACCCTCGTGCACCTCACGACCGCCGCCGAGGCGCGGGACCGGTTGCGCACCGCGGACGTGCGCTGCGTGATCCTCGACCTCTCCCTGCCGGATGCCCGCGGGATGGAGGGGTTGGAAGCGCTGCGTGCCGCCAACCCGGCGGTCCCGATCGTTGTGCTGACGGGACTCGACAGCGAGTCCGTCGGACTGCAGGCGTTGCAGAGCGGTGCGCAGGACTACCTCGTGAAGGGCCAGCACGCCGCCGATGTCCTGAGCCGCTCGGTCCGCTTCGCGATGGAGCGCTCACGGCGGCAGGAGGCCGAGCGCGATCAAGAGCTGCTGGGGTCGCGACTGGCGGTGCGGGAGGCGCAGCTCTCCGAGGCGCAGCGGCTGGCCGGCCTCGGCAGCTGGGAGTGGGACGTGTCGACCGGGCAGGTCGTCTGGTCGCACGAGCTGATGCGCATGAGCGGGCTGTTTGACGTGGACGGCGTCGGCGCCTTCGACGACTACCTCGCGCTGGTGGCGCCCGAGGACCGGCGCGACGTGTCGCGGCTGTTCAGCCCGGGGAAGACGTCCAGCTCCACGGTGGTCGTACGGCACCGGATGACGGCGCGCGACGGTCAGGTGCGCTGGGTCCTGGGCCACATGACCGCGATCGCCCGCGACGTCGGCGGGCGGCCGATGCGCGTCCTCGGCACCATGCAGGACATCACCGAGCAGAAGAACGCCGAGGACCGGCTGGCCCACCAGGCCCTGCACGACGACCTGACCGGACTGGTCAACCGCGGTGTCCTGCTGGACCGGCTCGAGCGCGTGCTCGCACGGGCGCGGGACGACGACTCGATGGTTGCTGTGATCTTCCTGGACCTCGACCAGTTCAAGTGGGTCAACGACAGTCACAGCCACAGCTCCGGTGACCGGCTCCTGGTGGAGGTGGCCCGGCGCCTCGAGCTCGTCGTACGACCCAGCGACACCCTGGCGAGGTTCGGTGGCGACGAGTTCGTCGTCCTGTGCGAGCGGCTGGCTGAGGAGTCCGAGCTGCTCGACCTGATCGACCGCATCATGGCCGCACTGGCTGAGCCCTTCTCGCTGGCCGAGCAGGACGGCCAGCGCCTGGACGGCGTCACCGTCACCGCGAGCCTCGGCGTGGCGACAGCCGCGCCGGGGGCGACGATCGCCGCCGAACTGCTGGTGCGCGACGCCGACATCGCGATGTACCGCGCCAAGGAGCGGGGTCGAGCCAGGTTCGAGATCTTCGACGAGGGGATGCGCGACCGTGCCACGGCCCGGCTGCGTACACAGCACGAGCTGCGCCAGGGCCTGGCGCGCCACGAGCTCGTCGTCCACTACCAGCCGGTCGTCGACCTGCACAGCGGCCGGGTGCTCGGCTCGGAGGCGCTCGTGCGCTGGCAGCACCCGGAGCGGGGGCTGCTCGGACCGGACGCCTTCATCCCGCAGGCCGAGGACACCGGGTTGATCGTCGAGCTGGGCGCCGCGGTGCTCCGCGATGCCTGCCTGGTCACCGCGCAGTGGAACCGGTCGCGGGTGAAGCCGCTGACCGTGGCAGTCAACCTCTCCGCGCGGCAGCTCGCCGACAGCGCCCTGCTCGACGTCGTCGAGGCAGCACTCACCGCCAGCCAGCTCCCGCCGTACCTGCTCACGCTCGAGGTCACCGAGACGGTGCTCATGGGCGACCCGGACGCCAGCGGTCTGCTCCTCGCCCAGCTGCGGGCGCTCGGGGTCGGGATCGCGATCGACGACTTCGGCACCGGCTACTCCTCGCTGGCCTACTTGCTCGCGCTGCCGCTGGACGTGCTGAAGGTGGACCGGACCTTCGTGGCCGCCATGAGCGTGGACGGCGCCGGACTGGCGATCGCGTCGGCGGTCGTGGCCCTGGCGAACAGCCTGGGCCTCGGCGTGATCGCCGAGGGCGTGGAGACCACGTCCCAACGGGATCGCCTGGCTGGGCTGGGTGTCACCACCGCGCAGGGGTGGCTCTGGGGCAAGGCTGTTTCGTCGGACGACGCCTGGTGGGCACAGGAGACGGCCGCCCCGCCGCTGCTCCCGCAGTCAGGACCACCCGCGGAGGAGTCCTTCAGCACCCGCTCGCTCGACGTACCAGTGGACTGCGAGGGCCAGTGGTGATCGAGCACACCGGCGCTGTTGCCGCGTTCCTGAGGTCCGTGAGCGTCGTCGAGCTGCTCGTGAGCGTCGCAGTGGTCGTGGTGCTGGCGCGCCGGTGGTCCGCCCACCGCTCGTCCGCGACGGCAAGCGTGCTCGGCGTCTACGCGGTCCTGGCCGCCGTGGTTGCCTCCAGCTTCGTCACGCCGGCAGATCCCCAGCACGGCTGGGGGGCCATCTACCTGGACGTGCTGATCTGTGTCCTGCTCTGCCTTCCCTACCTGCTGGCCCGCTTCACCTGGCTGCTCGGCGGCACCGGTCGAGGCGCCCACCGCCTCGTCCTGGGGCTGCTCTTCCTCGAGCTGGCGACGACGGTCGTCCTGCCGCCCCTGCCGCAGCCAGGCGAACCTCCGCGGTGGTGGTCGGTGGCCTTCACGGCTCTCGTCCTCGTCGCCTGGAGCGTGCAGGCCTACGTCGCCTCCCGCGGGCTGTGGCGACTGAGCCGCGGCGAGTCGTCTGTCGTGCGGCACCGCATGCGCACCCTGAGCGCCGGCGCGGTCCTCATGGCGGTGACGATCATCCTGTCCGGCGTGGCCGGAACGACCACGCCGACTCCCGTCACCATCGCGATCTCAGTGCTGGGCCTGCTTGCGGTGCTGCTCTACGCGGTCGCTTTCCTCGTCCCTCCTGCGCTCCGGCTGATCTGGCGGCAGGACGACCTGATCGTGCTGGCGCAGGCGGAGCGGGGTCTCATGCAGGCCCTGACCCGGGACGACGTGGGCGCCACCATCGTGCCTGCGCTGGCCAGCGTGTTCGGGGGAAGCGGCGCCGCGCTGCTCGACGAGACCGGGCGGCCCGTCCACCTCAGCGGGGTGCTCGCGCCGGAGGTGCTCGCTGAGGCGCGAATCGCTTTCGACGGGCCCGGCAGCGGTCCCGTGCGTCGCGCAGGCGACGGTGCGCTGGCCGCGCGGCTCACCGAGTGCACACTCGTTGTCGGGCTCGGTGTCCTCAGCCCGGTGGTGGGCAACGACGAGGCCTCGCTGCTGGGGCGGGTCGCGGTGATGGTCGACCTCGCCCTGCAGCGGGCCGCGCTGTTCGAACAGGAGCGGACGAGCCGACTGGCTGCCGAGGTCGCCAACGCCGAGCTGGAGACCTTGCTCTACAGCGTGTCTCACGACCTGCGCAGCCCGCTCATCTCCGTCCTGGGCTACCTCGACTTCCTGCGGCAGGAGTACGGCGAGCAGCTGAGCGGCCAGGCGCCGCACTACCTGGAGCGCATCAGCGTCAACGCGCTCTACATGCAGCACCTGATCACCGACCTGCTCGAGCTGTCGCGGATCGGGCGCCTTGACCCTGACGTGCAGGTGCTCGACCTGCAAGCCCTCGCTGAGGACGTGCTGGAGGGCGCGCGCGGCTTGCACCCCCACGCCCGGCTCGAGGTGGTGGGCGAGCTCCCCATGGTCAGCCTGAGCGAGGTCCGCGCCCGCCAGCTGCTCACGAACCTGGTGGACAACGCCCTCAAGTACGGCGGTCGCGACGACCTCTGCATCACCATCAGCGGCGAGAACGCTGGCCGCGGCGAGCTCCGGCTTCAGGTCGCCGATGACGGCCGGGGGATCCCGGAGGAGTACCGCTCGCGCGTCCTGCGCGTGTTCGAGCGGTTGGACGCGCCCAAGTCCAGTCCTGGCACAGGCATCGGCCTGGCGATCTGCAAGCGCATCGCCGACAGCCACGACGGGTCGATCGTCATCGGGGGCCACGACGACGGCCGACCCGGGACGACGGTCGACGTCACCCTGCGCGGCGTCGTCATCGAGCCCACGCTGATCCCCACGCCCCGACTGGACCGAAACGGCCGGCCAGCGATCAAAGAGGAGGCAACGACATGAGAGCACGAATCCTGGTCGCTGAGGACGACGCGGACCACGCCTTCTTCACGGTCCGCGCGTTCCAGGACGCGCACGGCAGCGGCGTAGAGATCACCACGGTGCAGGACGGCGAGCAGGCGCTTGACTTCCTCCACCAGCGGGGGGACTACGCCGATGCGCTACGGCCGCACCTCATCGTGCTCGACCTGAAGATGCCCAAGATCGACGGGCTCGAGGTGCTGCAAGCCATCAAGGAGGACGAGGCCCTGCGGACCATCCCGACGGTCGTGCTCTCCTCGTCCGATCGCCCTCAGGACATCCAGGACAGCTACGACCGCAAGGCCAACTCCTACGTGACCAAGCCGGCCAGCCTCACCGGCCTGCGTGATGGTGTGTCCGACCTGGCCCGCTACTGGATCGACGTGTCCACGCTCCCGGACGCAGACGGAGTGACGCCAGGACGGACCTGACTGCGGGCCACTGCGCGCGGGTCATGCGGTGATGCGGTCAGGCGCCGACGGCCAGACGAGATCGACGACTGATGCGCCACAATCCCCTGTCCACAAAGGATTTTTCGGCTCTGGTTTTGTCGGTGGTCGGGTCTAGGTTTGGGGCATGCCCACCACCGCTGCTCCGACTGACTGGTCCTCGCGGCCGGTGGTGTCGGCGATGT
>CAWASC010000004.1:0-15599 GCA_963784705.1 uncultured Actinomycetota bacterium | reverse complement strand
CCGAGACGGCGCCTCATGTCGTTGAACGGTCGCCCAACGACGAAGGGGAGCACCCGGACGGGCACTCCCCTGTCGTGCAGCTAGCGGCGCAGGCCGAGGCGCTCGATGAGCGCGCGGTACCGCGCGATGTCGGTCTTCTCCAAGTACTTCAGCAGGCGACGACGCCGGCCGACCATCCCGAGCAGACCGCGACGCGTGTGGTGGTCGTGCTTGTGCTCCTTCAGGTGCTCGGTCAGGTCGCTGATGCGCTTGGAGAGCATCGCGATCTGGACCTCGGGCGAGCCCGTGTCGTTCTCGACCGTGGCGTACTCCGCCATGATCGTCTTCTTCTGCTCAGTGGTGAGCGCCACAGGTCGACCTCTTCTTTTCTCTGGTGTGTGACCGGGGTCTTCTGCACCCGGGCAGGTGAGCACACCACCGGTTTCCCGGCGTGCGGTCCACGCTACCAGCACGCTCCGCGGACCGAGGCCCGCTGATGGCTCGACTCAGCCGACGGTGACGTCCGCGCCGCTGAACAGGTAGTCGAGGTAGCGCAGCAGCTCGACCGGGTCGAACGGCTTGGCCAGGAAGTAGTCCACGCCCTCAGTCCACGCCTGCCACGCCTGCGCGTCGTCCGCGGCAGCGGTGAGCATCACGACGGGCAGGTCCGGACCCCCGTCGGTGGCACGGATGCGCTGCAGGACCGCGTGCCCGTCCAGGCCCGGCATCATCACGTCGAGGACGACGCAGTCGGGGCGGTTGCCCTCGATGGCCTTCAGGCCGGCGAAGCCGTCCTCGGCGCAGCGGACGGTATACCCCTCCATCTCCAGGACGTCGGAGACGAGCGAACGGATGGACGGGTCGTCGTCGATGACGAGGATGTCGGGCACAGGTGGTTCCTCCTCGGGTGCTCACCGTTGTCGTCGGCGCCGGGCCCCGCCCGTGAGGTCACCCGGACGGGTGATCACGCCTGCGGTCAGCGGACGAGCGCGCGGGTCCGCTCCACGTCGAGCGCCATCTGCGCCCGGAGCGGCTCCATGCCGTCGAAGCGCAGGGTGTCGCGCAGGCGCTCGGTGAACGACAGACCGACGTGCTCGCCGTACAGGTCGCCGTCGAAGTCGAGGACGAACGCCTCGATCCGTCGCTCGGTCCCGGCGAAGGTGGGGTTGGTGCCGATGCTGATCGCCGCGGGCAGCAGCGTGGACGTCGGGCCGCTCCCCCGCACCAACCGACCGGCGTAGATGCCGTCCGCGGGTACGGCGCTCCACGGCAGCGGCTCGAGGTTGGCCGTCGGGTAGCCCATCTCCCGGCCGCGCTGGTCGCCGCGCACCACGACGCCGTGGATGCGGTGCTCGCGCCCGAGCGCCTCGGCGGCGCTGGTGACGTCGCCGGAGGTGACGCACGACCGGACGTACGTCGAGGACCAGCGCATGTCACCGGTGCCCTGCAGCGGGAACCCCTCGACGGTGAACCCCCAGCGCAGGCCGTCCTCGGTCATCGCCTCGACCGTCCCGGCGCCCTCTGCGCCGTAGCGGAAGTTCTCCCCCACGACCACGGCGCTGACGTGCAGCCGCTCGACGAGGATCGAGTGCACGAACTCCGACGGCTCGCGCCGCATGAACTCCAGGGTGAACGGCAGGACGCAGAACACGTCGACGCCGAGCTGCTCGACCAGGTCCGCCTTGTAGCGCTGGCCGGACAGCATCGGGGGGTGGCTGCCCGGGCGGATCACCTCGATCGGGTGCGGGTCGAACGTCATGACCACACTGGGTACGCCGAGCTCGCGCGCCTTCTCGACCGCTCGCCCGATGAGCTTCTGGTGCCCGAGGTGGACACCGTCGAACACCCCGATGGTGACCACGCAGCGGCCCCACTTCGTGGGGATCGCCTCGACGCCACGCCACCGCTCCATGCGCGAGAGCCTAGTGACTGGTCTGTGCCCTCACCCGCGGGCGGGAGGCCGCCCGCACGCAGACCACCAGCGCCACCGCGCACTGCAGGAGGTGGAGCAGGCCGAGCAGGTAGAGCCCGACGCTCATGACCGACAGGGTCGCGGCGATCACGCAGAGGGTGAGCGACACCCCGGGCCACCGACGGACGACCGCCGCCGCGACCAGCGTCAGGACGACGAACGGCAGCGCCACCCACAGCAGGCTGACGTCGCCGTCCGTCGCACCCAGCCACAGCGCCGGCCAGGTGTGGGCGAAGGCGACGAGCAGGAGCCAGGCCTGTTCGCGGTGCAGCGTCACGCGAGCCAGGGTGTCAGGTCGCGGCCGGGCGGAACACCACCTGGGCGCGGGCAACGCCCTCGGCGTCCTCGACCAGGGCGACACAACGGCCCTCCGGGTCGAAGGCGCCGTGGGTACCGACGCGGCCCGTGGGGCTGAGCTTCTTGCCGTGCGACAGGTCCAGCGCCGCCTGCGCGTCGAGCTCCCGTCGGGGGAACGACCGTGCGACCGCCTCGTCGAGCGGCACCACGTGCGCGTCGAAGTCCTCGGCCAGCTCCTCGAGCGTCCGCCCGCCCTCGAACGGTCCGACTCGCGTCCGGCGCAGGGCCGTGAGGTGCCCCCCGACACCCAGCGCTGCGCCGAGATCGCGGGCCAGGGCGCGGATGTAGGTCCCGCTCGTGCAGGTGACCGCCACGTCGAGGTCCACGCCCCGTCGAGCCAGCAGGTCGAAGCGGCTGACGGTCACGGGGCGGGGCACGAGGACGACGTCCTCGCCCGCCCGCACCCGTGCGTAGGACCGCACGCCGTCGACCTTGACCGCGCTGACCGACGAGGGCACCTGCAGCAGTTCCCCTGTGAGCACGGCGATCTGCGCGGCGATGTCTGCGTCGGTGACCCCCGTGGCATCGACGTCGGACGTGACCTCGCCCTCGGCGTCGTCGGTCACGGTGGTCTGACCGAGGCGGATCGTCGCGTCGTACGCCTTGTCGGTGAGGGCGAGGTGACCGAGCAGCCGGGTGGCCTTGCCGATGCCGAGCAGGAGGACACCCGTGGCCATCGGGTCGAGGGTGCCGGCGTGGCCGACCTTGCGGGTGCGGGCCAGCCGTCGGGTCCGGCCCACGACGTCGTGCGAGGTCCAACCGGACGGCTTGTCGACGACCACCAGCCCGTCGGGTGCGGTCATCCGGGCAGGTGCTCGGCGGTGGCCAGCGCAGTGCGCAGGCGCTCCATCGTGGTGCCCAGCGGCGCGTCCGAGGTGAACCCGGCGGCGAACCGGTGACCCCCACCGCCGAGACCGGTGCAGACGGCGCCGACGTCGATACGACCCTTCGAGCGGGTGGAGACCTTGAACAGGCCGTCCTCGGGGTCGGTCTTCACGACGACGGCGACCTCGGCCTCCCGCGTGGTCCGGAGCACGTCGATGACGCCCTCGACGTCGGACAGGGCCAAGTCGTAGCGGTGCAGGTCGTCGGCGCCGACGGCCGTCCACACCAACCCGAGGCCACCGACCTCGTCGACCTCCAGGACCGAGCGCGCGCAGACCAGCCCGAGCAGCTTGACGTAGCCGAAGGACGCGGAGTCCCAGATGTCGCGGCTGATGACGTCGTGCCGGATGCCGGTCTCCAGCAGCCGCGCCGCCAGCGCGTGCACAGACGGCGTCGTCGCGGCGTACTTGAAAGAACCGGTGTCGGTGACCAGGCCGGTGTAGACCGCGGCCGCGATGTCGGCGGTCAACGGCAGGCCCAGGCGGTCGAGCAGGTCGACGACCACGACGGCGGTCGCGGCCGCGTCCTCGTCGACGAGGTTGACCGTGCCGTAGCGGGTGTTGCTGACGTGGTGGTCCACGACGAGGACCTCCCGCGCCGCGTCGACCAGCCGCTCGAGCGAGCCGAGCCGGTCGGCGCTGCCGGTGTCGAACGTGACCAGCAGGTCAGGTGCGGCGGGCAGCTCCGACGCGGGTACCAGCAGGTCGAGCCCAGGCAGGCCGGCGTAGGACACAGGCACCTCGAACGGCTCGCTCCCCCAGGAGGCCCGCACGGTCGCACCGCGGTCGCGCAGGGCCATGCCGAGGGCGAGCATCGAACCGAGCGCGTCCCCGTCCGGCCCGACGTGGCAGACGAGCGCGACCTCGTCGACCTCGCGGAGCAGGGCCACCGCCCGCTCCCAGTCGGTCTCGGCGACGGTCATGCCGAGTCGTCGTCCTCGTCCGGCTCGTCGAGCACGCGCGGCGCGCGGTAGGGGTCGGCCTCACCCGCCGGCGCAGCCGCCCGGCTGAGCTCCTGCACGCGGGCGTCCTCCGCCCGCGCCTGCGCCAGCAGCTCCTCGAGCCGACCTGCGGTCTCGGGCACGACGTCGGCGATGAACGTCAGGCTGGGGGTGTACCGCACGCCCGTCTGCTTCCCGACCGTGCTGCGCAGGACGCCCTTCGCGCTCTCCAGCGCCTGCGCCGACTCCTGCCGCACGACGTCGTCGCCGTACACCGTGTAGTAGAGCGTGGCCTCACGCAGGTCGGGAGTGACCTTGGCGTCCGTGATGGTGACCATGCCCAGGCGCGGGTCCTTGACCTGCATCTCCAGCGTGGCCGCGACGATCTCGCGGATGCGTACGGCGAGCTTGCGCGCCCTCGCGACGTCCACCATGGTCAGTCATCTCCGTCTTCTGCTCCGAACAGCTGCTGTCGAGCCGACAGCACCTCCAGCTCCGGGCGTGCTGCCACCAGCCGCTCGCAGCTGTCCAGCACCTCCCGTACGTGCGCCGCGTCCGCCGCCACGACCGCCACCCCGATCAGCGTCCGACGGTGCAGCTCCAGATGCCCGGCCTCCGCCGCCGACACCTCGAACTTCCGCTTCAGCTCCGCCACCACCGGCCGCACCACCGACCGCTTCTCTTTCAGCGACCGCACATCCCCCAGCACCACATCCAGCGCCAACGACCCGGTGAACACTGGCTGGGCTCCTTCCGTGCAGCGGAATGGGGAGGGTCGGAACGTGGTGGACCCGTCCGGCGCCTCAAGGGCCGAAGGCCCAGCGCCAGAGGGTCCACCACGTGCAGACCCGACCTACTTGCGAGGCACCTCGCGCATCTCGAAGGTCTCGATCACGTCATCGATCTTGATGTCGTTGAACGACCCGAGACCGATACCGCACTCGTACCCCTCACGAACCTCGGTCGCCTGGTCCTTGAACCGCTGCAGCGACTCGATCTTGAGGCTCTCGGCCACGACGACGCCGTCACGGACCAACCGCGCGGAGCTGTTGCGAACGATGGTCCCCGACCGCACCAGGCAACCGGCGATGTTGCCGAACTTGCTGGAGCGGAAGATGTCGCGGACCTCGGCGGTGCCGAGCTGAGACTCCTCGAAGACCGGCTTGAGCATGCCCTTGAGGGCAGCCTCGATGTCCTCGATCGCGGCGTAGATGACCGAGTAGTAGCGGATGTCGACGTGCTCGCGGTCCGCCAGCTCGCGGGCGTTGCCCTCGGGACGGACGTTGAACCCGAGGATGACCGCCTCGGAGGCCTTAGCCAGGTTGATGTCGTTCTCGGTGATGGCACCGACGCCGCGCCCGATGATGCGCAGCGACACCTCCTCGCCGACGTCGATCTTGAGCAGCGCGTCCTCGACGGCCTCGACCGAACCCGACACGTCACCCTTGAGGATGAGGTTGAGCTGGGTCTTCTCGCCGTCCTTGAGCCGCTCGAACAGCGACTCGAGCGTCGGGCGACCACGGGTCTGGGCGAGCGCGGCATTGCGCTCGCGGGCCTGCCGCTGCTCGGCGATCTGCCGGGCCATGCGGTCCTCACCGACGACCAGGAAGTTGTCGCCGGCGCGGGGCACCGAGGTGAAGCCGAGGACCTGGACCGGCTGGGCCGGACCGGCGGACTCGACGTTCTCGCCGCGCTCGTTGAGCATCGCCCGGACGCGGCCGAAGGCGTCTCCGGCGACGATCGAGTCACCGACCCGGAGTGTTCCGCGCTGGACCAGGACCGTGGCGACAGCACCGCGGCCCTTGTCGAGGCGCGCCTCGATGGCCACACCCTGCGCGTCGACCGATGCGTCGGCGAACAGCTCGAGGGCAGCGTCGGCGGTCAGCAGGATCGCGTCGAGCAGCTCCTGCAGACCCGAGCCCGCCTTCGCAGACACGTCCACGAACATCGTCGTGCCGCCGTACTCCTCGGCGACCAGGCCGTACTCGGTGAGCTGACCGCGGACCTTGGCCGGGTCGGCGCCCTCCTTGTCGACCTTGTTCACCGCGACGACGATGGGGACGTCTGCCGCCTGCGCGTGGTTGAGCGCCTCGATCGTCTGCGGCTTCACGCCGTCGTCCGCCGCGACGACGAGCACCGCGATGTCGGTGACCTTGGCACCACGCGCACGCATGGCGGTGAACGCCTCGTGACCCGGGGTGTCGATGAAGGTGATCTCACGGACGCCACCCTCGACCGGGTGGTGCACCTGGTAGGCGCCGATGTGCTGGGTGATGCCACCGGCCTCGCCCTTGACGACGTCCGTGGAGCGGATGGCGTCGAGCAGCTTGGTCTTTCCGTGGTCGACGTGACCCATGATCGTGACGACCGGCGGGCGCGGGGTGAGCTCGGCCTCGTCGTCGTAGTCACCACCGAAGGTGAGGTCGTAGCGGTCGAGCAGCTCTGCGTCCTGCTCCTCGGGGGTGACGATCTGGACGTCGTAGCCCAGGTGCGCACCGAGCAGCTGCAAGGTCTCGTCTGTGCAGGACTGCGTGGCCGTCACCATCTCACCGAGCTCGGTGAACACGACCTGCACCAGCGAGCCGGGGTTGGCGTTGACCTTGTCGGCGAAGTCGCTCAGGGAGGCACCACGCGAGAGACGGACCGTCTCGCCGTTACCGCGGGCAACGGCGCCACCCATCGACGGGGCGGCGAGGTTGTCGAACTCCTGACGACGCTGCTTCTTGCTCTTGCGTCCGCGGACCGGACGACCGCCGCCTGCGCGACCGAACGCGCCGGGCGCCGCGCCACCACGAGCCGCGCCACCACGAGGGCCACCGCCGGGACGACCGGCGAAGCCGCCGCCACCGCCGGGACGACCGGCGAAGCCGCCGCCACCGCCGGGCCCGCCGGGGCCGCCACCGGGACGACCGCCGGGGGCGCCACCGGGACGGGCCCCGGGCATGCCGGGACGAGCGCCGGGCATGCCGGGACGGGCGCCGGGCTGGAAGGTGCCGGGACCGGGACGGGGACCGCCAGGTCCACCGGGGCCGCCGGGTCCACCCGGGCGGGGAGCGAAGGAGCCAGGACCGGGACGCACTCCGCCGGGGCCAGCCGCCGCAGGACGCGGAGCAGCCGGTCGGGGGGGCATCCCGGGCGTGGAGCCGCCCGGGCGCGGGGGCAGACCAGCCGGCGAGGCCGGACGAGGGGGCATGCCCGGCGCGGGGCTCGCAGCGGGGCTGCTGGCCGGGCGCGGGGCCGCCGGGCGGGGCGGCAGGCTGCCGCCGTCCTCGGGCGTCATGAACGGGTTGTTGCCGGGGCGCGGACCAGGGGCAGCCGGGCGGGCGGGCGCGCCGGAGTCGGGCGCGCTGTCGGCGGGCGCCGGGGCGGACGCGGCGGCAGCGGGGGAGGATGTCTCAGCGGGAGCTGCCGCCGGCTTCGGGGCGGCCTTCTTGGCCGGGGCAGCCGGGGCGACAGCGGCTGCTGCGGCCTGGGCGGGGAAGGCCTCGCGGACCTTGCGCGCAACGGGGGGTTCGATGGTGGAGGACGCGCTCTTGACGAACTCGCCGTTCTCCTTCAGCCACTCGAGCAGCTTCTTGCTCTCGAGGCCGAGCTCCTTGGCGAGCTCGTGGACGCGGGCTTTGCCGGGCACTGTGCTCCTTCGTGGAAGGTGGGGCCCGGGTCGATCCCTGGCCGTCGGTGTTACTGCATGGCGGTGCTCATCTGTGGGCGCTCATCTGTGGGTGCTCATCGGGTGCTGCTCATCGAGGGCTCATGCCGTCTCGACCTGCTCTTTCGGGTAGGTGGACTGATCAGCTTCGGTGTGTCACGACGTGCGTTGGTACGTGCGTTGGTAAGTGCGTTGCTACGTGCGTTGCCGCGCCACGTGCTCTCGCACCGGTCCGGCGTCGAGCGGCCCCGGGACCTTGAGGGCCCGCGAGAACGCGCGGCGCCTGTCGGCGAGGTCGACGCACGCCGGGTCGGGGTGCACTGAGGCGCCTCGACCTGGCAGGCGGCCGGTCGGGTCGACGGTGAGGACACCGTCCACCACGACCACACGCAGCAGGGCTGGCTTGCGGTCCCGTTCCCGGCAACCCACGCAGGTGCGCACCGGGCCCGAGTCCTGGGCCGTCGATGAGTCTACCCCGCGCAGCGTGCGGGCCGGGCCGTCAGGCGCCCGGCTCACCGCCGTCGCGCTCCCCCTCGGTGTCGCTGTGGATGTCGATCCGCCACCCGGTCAGGCGCGCGGCGAGGCGGGCGTTCTGCCCCTCCTTGCCGATGGCGAGCGACAGCTTGTAGTCCGGGACGACCACGCGGGCGGACCGGTTCAGCAGGTCGACCACCTCGACGCTCAGCACCGTCGCCGGCGACAGCGCCTCGGCGACGAACCGGGCGGGGTCGTCGTACCAGTCGACGATGTCGATCTTCTCGCCGTGCAGCTCGTTCTGCACCGCGCGAACCCGCGAGCCCTGCGGCCCGATGCAGGCGCCCTTCGCGTTCAGCCCGGCGACCTCGGTGCGTACGGCGATCTTGGTCCGGTGGCCGGCCTCGCGCGCGAGCGCCACGATCTCCACCGTGCCGTCAGCGACCTCCGGCACCTCGCGGGCGAACAGGCCGCGCACCAGGTCGGGATGGGTCCTGCTGACCATCACCTGCGGGCCCCGGTGCCCACGGGAGACACCGACGACCCGGCAGGTGAGCCGGCTGCCGTGCTCGTACACCTCGCCGGGGACCTGCTCGGGCAGCGGCAGGGTGGCCTCGAGGGAGTCCTCGCGGGTGCCCAGCTTGACCATGACGTTGCGGTTGACCGGCCCGCCGGGACGCTGCGGGGCCTGCTGGACAATGCCGCTGACCAGGTCACCCTCGCGACCGGCGTACTCGCCGTACGTCACGTCGTGCTCGGCCTCGCGCAGCCGCTGGAGGATGACCTGCTTGGCGGTCATCGTGGCGATGCGTCCGAAGTCGGCGGGGGTGTCGTCGTACTCCCGCGCGAGGGTGCCGTCGTCCTCGAGCTCCTGCGCCAGGACGACGATCTCGCCGCTCTTGCGGTCGAGCTCGACCCGCGCGTGGGCGGCGGCGCCTTCGGTGTGGCGGTACGCGGTGAGCAGCGCCGACTCGATCGTGGTCGCGACCAGCTCCAGGGAGATGTCCTTCTCCCGCTCGAGGCTGCGCAGGGCGGTCATGTCGATCTTCACGCGTCCTCCTCCGTGTCGGTCTCGGTCTCGCTGTCGGTCTCGCTGTCGGTGCGGCGGAACTCCACCTGCACGCTGCCGCGGACGATCTCGCCGAGCAGCAGGGTGCGCTCGGTCCCGTCCACGTCGAGGACGACCTGGGCGTCGTCGGCAGCCACGACGCGTCCGGTCACCTGCGCGTCGGCGAGGGTGGCGGTCACCAGCCTGCCCCGGTTGCGGCGCCAGTGCCGCGGCGCGGTGAGGGGTCGGTCGACGCCCGGGCTGGAGACCTCGAGCACGTAGGCGCCACCGAGCAGGTCCGGTTCGTCCACCTCGGCGGTGTCGAGCAGGTCGGAGATGATGCGGGACACGTTCGCCACGTCGTCCAGGGTGATGCCGTCCTCGTTGTCGACCAGGACGCGCACGACCCGGCGCTTGCCCGCTGGGGAGACCGTGACGTCCTCGAGGTCGTGGCCGACGGCTTCGACGGCCGGCGTGAGGAGCTGGACCAGCCGGGCTCGTGAGGCGGCCCCTGAGGCGGACCCTGAGGCGGACACTGACGCGGACACGGTGTCACTTCCCTGCGTGTGGAGTTGTGGGACGGGCTGGTGGTGAGCCTAGCCGCCCGTCGCCCGCCGGGCCGTGACCGAACCGTGACCCGACGGGTTCACGAAAGTTCGTTGATGGGCCATCCGCTCGGCGCCGACCGTCGAAGACGGGATGACGGTTGACGACGTGTGCGGGGTCTTCCGTTGCCCCGATTGCCATGTGGATCACGTGGCGGTCTCCCACGCACCGGATGAGGAGAGTTCATGAGGGATCTGGACATCGATCAGTTCAACGAGCTGATCGAGGAGTCACAGGACCTGCAGGTCGATGCGATGCGCGAGGCCCAGGCCCCGCTCGACGACATCGTCGAGGCAGGCAAGGAGCGGCGCGCCTCCAGGGAGTACGCCGAGATGCTCCGCGAGCACCAGGAGGACAGCCGTCGCAACGCGATGCTGGGCCTCGGTGTCGCGGCGGGTGCGGTCGGCCTCGTCGCCGCCGCGGCCTCCCCGGCGTTCGCCGCGGACATCGACGTGATGGCCCTGCAGACCGCTGCCTCGCTGGAGAACCTGGCGGTCATCACCTACCAGACGGCACTCACGCTGCCGTACCTCAAGGGTGACTCCGCTGCGCTCAAGACGGTCGGCGCCTTCGCGACGATCACCATGAAGCAGCACCAGGAGCACGCCGACGCGTTCAACGCGCGGGTCAAGGCGCTCGGCGGCAAGGAGCAGAAGGACCCCAACCCGAAGTACACGCCCATCGTCACGGGCATGATCCCGGCTCTGAAGAAGGGTGGCCCGCTCGACGTCGTCGCACTGGCCATCACCCTCGAGGACGTCGCGACCTCGACGTACGTCAAGAACATCTCCGACGTCACCGACCCGCAGGTCCGCCTGCTGTTCGGCACCGTCGCGGGTGTGGAGTCGCAGCACCTCGCGACCCTGTACGCCGTACAGGCCCTGCTCAAGGGCGGCGGCGCGTCGCTCATCACCGTCAAGGCGACCGGTGGAGCCACCGACGCCGCGAAGCTGCCGGCCGCTGCCGGCAGCGTCGGTTTCCCCGAGGCCTTCAAGAAGACCGCCTCCGCCAGCCCGGCCGCAGAAGGGGCCCTCTGATGACCGACCGCAACGAGATGCAGATCAGCGAGTCCGAGCTGCGCAGCATGACCGCGCACCTGGAGGAGATGCACGAGGAGACCTTCCCCGTGCTGTCCTCCCACCTGCAGGACCTCGGTGCCACCCTGCGCACCAAGGGCGCCCAGGTGGGCGGCAAGCTCGCCTCCCGCCGCGGTTTCCTCGCCGGCAGCGGCGTCGTGGCCGGGGGGCTCCTGCTCGCCGCCTGCGGCAGCAGTGACTCGACGGCCACGCCCGGGGCGTCGGCCAGCGCCAGCACGGGCGGCGGGGCGACCGGGGACAAGGCCGCGCTCGCGACCAACGCCTCCCTCGAGGCTCTCGCGGTCTTCGCCTACGACGCCGCCCTGAAGGCTGCGCCGATGGGCAAGTTCGGCAAGTCGGTCCCGGCGGCGGTCGCGGAGTTCGCGACCGTGGCGAAGAAGCAGCACCAGGACCACCAGGACGCGTTCAACGCGGCTCTCGTGGCTGCGGGTGGCAAGGCCTACACCGACCCGGACCCGGCTCTTGCCGCGACCGTCACGAAGATGTTCGGTGAGCTCACCGACGTCGTCGGCCTCGCGAAGCTCGCGCTCACCCTCGAGAACACCGCTGCCGCGACGTACATCCAGCAGATGTCGACCCTGATGTCCCCGATGGCCCTGTCGGCCGTCGCGACCATCGCCCCGGTGGAGCAGCAGCACTCGGCGATCCTGAACTTCGTCCTGGGCGAGTACCCCGTCCCGGACACGTTCGTGAAGCTGGGCGCCACGGCCACCTCGCTGGGTGCTCGCCCGAGCACCGATGCGGGCTGACCGACGCCCTGTTGTCAGCCTGATGGCGGCTGTCGCCGTCGTAGCCCTCGCGGGCTGCGGCGGCGGCAGCTCCACCAAGGCCGGCAGCACGGGCGAAGGAACCCCCTCGACCGGTGCCGCCGTGTCCGGGGACGCCATCACCATCAAGGACTTCCTGTTCACGCCCATGGACCTCAAGGTCAAGGCCGGGCAGGAGATCACGGTCACCAACGAGGACCGGGCGCCGCACACGATCACCGCGGACGACAAGAGCTTCGACTCCGGTGACCTCGCCAAGGGCCAGACCTTCACCTTCAAGGTCGACAAGCCCGGCACCTACTCCTACATCTGCACGATCCACCAGTACATGAAGGGAACGCTCGAGGTCAGCTGACCTCCACGCTCCCGGCACAGGGCCCCGCTCGTCGCACCGAGCGGGGCCCTGTCCGGTGTGCTCCGAGCCTTAGGCTGACGCTGTGTCCCTGACCCGTCGCGACCTCCTGCTGGGGGGTACGGCGATCGCAGCGGGCGCGCTCGTCGTCGGCTGCACCGGCGAACCCGACGCGCGCCCCGCACGGGTCGACCCGGACCTCGCCCTCCGCGCGGCCGCCGTCCTGCGCGAGCGGGAGCTGCTCGCTGCCTACGACGCGGCGCTCGTCGACCACCCGGCGCTGCGCGCGGTGCTCGCGCCGTTGCGGGAGGACCACGCCGTGCACCTCGCACGGCTGGAGGAGCTGACGGATCCGGTGATGTCCCCGACGCCCTCGGCCCCGCCGGTCGTCGCGCCGGTGAAGGACGCCCCGGCGGCCCGCCGGACGGCGCTGCGGGGTCAGGAGCGGGCCGCGCAGGCTGCGCACCGCGACGCGGCGATCACCGCGTCGCGCTCGCTCGCGCCCCTGCTCGCCAGCCTCGCTGCGTGCGAGGCCTCCCACGCGGCGCTGCTATGAGGACGGTGCCCGCCGCCCTGCGGGACCTGCTCGCGACCGAGCACCAGGCGGTCTACGCGTACGGCGTCCTCGGTGCACGCCTGGACCTGGCCGAGCGCGCCGCCGCGCTGTCGGCCCTCCACAGCCACCAGGCCGCTCGTGACGTCCTCGCCTCCCGGTTGCGGGGGCTCGGCGCCGAGGTCCCGGGACCCGCGCTCGCCTACGACGTGGAGGTGACCGGCCGGGCCGGGGCACTGGTTCTCGCCGTACGCGTCGAGAGCGAGCTGGGGGTGCGGTGGCGCGACCTGGTCGGCCTCACCGACGACGTGAGCCTGCGCCGGCTGGCGGTGCAGCAGCTGTCCGACACGGCCGTCCGCGCGGCGACCTGGCGACGCACCCGAGGGGTCGCGGCGACGGTCCCGCTACCCGGTGCGGTCCTGCCGGGCGAGGGCTGACGCGCGCTGCAGCAGCTCCGCCGCCTCGTCCGGCGCGACCTGGAGCGTCGCCTCACCGGCGGAGACCTCCACCGCCGCTGTCAGGGGGCGCGGTCCCTGCCGCACCCCCATCGACAGCCACACGCCCGACTGCTCGGAGACGTCGACGAGCGCGTCGGCGAGGCGCTGCGGCTCACCGTCCAGCACGACGTGGAGCATCGCCACCTGCACCGGCTCAGTGGTCTCGACGACGGCGGCGAGCGCCTGTGCAGCCGCGACGAACAACGGCATGCGTGGCAGCAGGTCGCGCAGTCCGCGGCGCGCGCCGAGGGCGAGCGGCCACAGCGCCGGCAGCGTCCCCCCGTGCCGGTGCCGCCACGTGCGCAGCTCGGCGGCGCGGTCCTCGGGACAGAGCAGGACCGCACCCGCCGGTCCGGCGAGGTCCTTGTACAGCGACAGGTAGGTCGTGTCGGCCAGCGCCACGACGTCGGCGAGTGAGTGCGGGGCGAAGGCCGGTCCGCACTGCCACAGGCGCGCGCCGTCCACGTGCAGCGCGACACCCGCCTCGGCGCACCGGAAGCTGAGGTCCACGACCTGCTCGAAGGTCGGGAGGAAGCCGCCGGTCTCGCGCCGGGGCAGCTCGAGCAGGACCGCGGCCAGGCCGGTGAGGTCGTCGGGCACCTGCTCGCTCGCGAGGACGGACAACCCGTGCAGCACCTGCACCGCGTCCTCCTCCCACAGCAGGGGGTGGCTGGTGGGGTGCATGGCCACCCGGGGCAACCCGCGGTCGTCGGCGTGCAGCCGCAGGGCAGCCTGCTGCGCCAGCGTGCCGCTGGGGAACATCACCGCCGCCTCGGCGCCGAGGAGGTCACGGATCTGCGCCTCGACCTCCGCCACGACGCCCTGACCGCCGTACATGTCTGGCTCTCCGCCGAGGGCGGCCTCGTCCGCGAGGGCCTGCGCCCTCTGCACGAGCGTGCGCCGTCCGTGGCCGGAAAGCTGCCGCGCGCACCCGGCGGCGACGGCGTCGGCGCGGGCGAGGTCCGAGGGCAGGACGAGCGGGGTCACCAGCGGTCCAGGACGTCCAGCAGCCCTGCCAGCTCGGGGATCGCAGCGTCGGGCTCCACGTCGTGGGCAGGGACGCCGCGCCCGGTGAGCAGGACGGTGCGCATGCCCACCGCCTGGGCCCCGGCGATGTCGTCGCGGGGTCGGTCACCGACGAAGACGGCGTTCTCGGGGGCGATGCCGACGGCGTCGAGCAGGGTGAGGAACGCGATGGGGTGGGGCTTCATGTGCGTGAGGTCGGAGGTGTAGACGCGGGCGTCCAGGTGCTCGAGCAGGCCGGCCTCGTGCAGCCAGCGCTCGTGCAGGTCACGGGGCCAGTGCGTGTTGGACAGCAGGCCGGTCGCCCACCCGCGGGCCTTCACGTCCCTGAGCACGCGCTCGGCTGCGGGGTCGTGGTCGACCGCCTGCTCCCAGGCGCCGTGGTAGGCGGCGATCGCGTCGTGCAGCGGGACGTGCGTGCGGGCCTCGACGGCGCGGACGATGTCCTCGGTGGTCCCACTGCCCGTGCCGTCACCGTCGCTGACCCGCGCGTCCCACCAGGCGTGCTCGGCGTCGAGCAGCCGCTGCGCGAGCGGCTCGGGGTCCTGGGGCTGCAGCACCTCAGCGGCGGCCCGCCACATCGCGAGCAGGTCGAAGTCTCCGTGCGTCGACAACGTCCCGCCCCAGTCGAACAGCACCCCCCGGATCACGAGCAGCTCCCGGCGCGAACGGAAACGCGCGGGTACAGATGGGGGCTGCGGACGACCCGCGCGTTTCCGTTCACGCAGGGGTCGGCGGGCGGACGTCGGCGAGGACCTCGGAGACGGCGTCGGTGATCGCGACGGTGCGGCTGCTGCCGGTACGGCGGTCGCGGATCTCCACCGTCCCGTCGGTGCTGAGGTTCTTGCCGACCACGACGTACGTCGGGATGCCGATGAGCTCGGCGTCCTTGAACGCCACCCCGGGACTGACCTTGTGCCGGTCGTCGAGCAGCACCTTCAGACCGGCTGCCTCGAGCTCCTGCGCCAGCGACTCCCCGCCCACCTTCTGCTCGCCCTGACCGGCGATGACAACGTGCACATCAGCGGGGGCGACGGCCCGCGGCCAGATCAGCCCGCGCTCGTCGTGCGACTGCTCGGCGATCGCGGCGACCGCGCGCGACACCCCGATGCCGTAGGAGCCCATGGTGACGCGCACCGGCTTGCCCTCGGGCCCGAGGACGTCGAGCGACAGCGCGTCGGCGAACTTCTTGCCGAGCTGGAACACGTGCCCGATCTCGATACCGCGGTTGATCTCGAGCAGCGAGGAGCACCGCGGGCACAGGTCGCCGTCGCGCACCTCGGCGGCCGGCATCACCCCGGCGGGCACGAAGTCCCGGCCCATGACGACGTTGCGCGCGTGCTTGCCCACCTCGTTCGCACCGGTGACCCAGGCAGACCCGGTGGTCACGCGCGGGTCCA
>CAWASC010000003.1:0-69277 GCA_963784705.1 uncultured Actinomycetota bacterium | reverse complement strand
GCAGATCGCCATGCTGAAGGCCCAGGCCAAGGACCTGCCCAAGCAGCAGGCCAAGCTCGCCGCCGTCGCGGCCAAGATCCCGGACAACCCGGCCCTGCCGGCACTCATCCGGTCGCTGACCAAGGCGGCGGACGAGGCGAACGTCGAGCTGGTCAGCCTGTCGCCGTCGGCACCCACCGCCGTCGCCGCACCGGCTGCCGCAGCACCGGTCGCCGCAGCACCTACGGCAGACGGCGCGGCCGCTCCTGCGGCCGCCGCCGCTCCCGCCGCTGCGGCCCCGTCGATCGGGACGCTGCAGTCCATCACACTGAGCCTCAACGTCGTCGGCGGCTACTTCCAGATCGAGCAGTTCCTCGACCGGGTCGAGAACCTCTCCCGGGCCACGAAGGTCACCGGCTTCTCGCTGGCACCCGGCAGCAACCCGCTCAAGGCCTCCGAGCGCGGCCGCCGCGTCGGACCCGGGCAAGGTGCTCGGCGCGGCCATCACCAGCACCGTCTACATGGCCTCGGGCCGCGTGACCGACGACGACCGCAGCGGGGAAGTGACATGACCACGCCAGAGTTCCAGGCCGTCGACGAGTCGACGGGCAGTGACAAGAAGAAGCTCATCATCGCGGGCGGTCTCGCCGCGGCCCTGGCCCTCGGGTACGGCGGCTACACGCCTGATGTCCGGTGGCGGGGACGACCTCGCGCTCGGCGTCCCGCCGACCCTGCCCAAGCCCAAGGCAGCCGCGGTCGCACCGGCGAAGAAGCCGGCGGCGAAGCCCGCCGTCAAGCCGGTCGTGCCGGCCGCTTCGACGGTGAAGCTCGGTCGCGACCCGTTCCTCGCGCTCTACACCGTCCCGGTGGTGGCCCCGCCGACGACCACCACGCCTGCGGCACCGGTCACCACGGACCCCGCGGCGGGCTCGGGGAGCAGCACGAGCGGTGGCGACACCGCCCCCGCCGCGCCCACCTCGTCGCCGTACGCGCTGACGCTGAAGACGATCACCACCTCGGGTGAGGTGAAGGTCTTCGCGTTCAGCTTCGACGGCGTGACCAAGTCGGTCGTGCCGGCGCAGCGCTTCGGCAAGTACGGCGAGATCGTCGTCCTGGCCTACACCAAGGACGCGAAGAACGAACCCGACCGGCGCGCTGATCCAGGTCGGCGACGACGACCCGGTCACCATCAAGGTCGGGGAGAAGCTCACCGTCCTCTAGAAGGCCCAGACTGGCTCCATGCTTCGTTGGATCACCGCTGGGGAGTCCCACGGCCCCGCCCTCGTGGCGGTGCTCGAGGGGCTCCCCGCCGGCGTCTCGGTCACCACGCAGGACCTTGCTGACGACCTCGCGCGCCGCCGCCTCGGCCACGGCCGCGGTGCGCGGATGGCGTTCGAGCAGGACCAGGTGAGCTTCCTCGGAGGCGTCCGCCACGGCGTCACGCAGGGCGGACCGGTGGCGGTGACCATCGGCAACACCGAGTGGCCCAAGTGGGAGACGGTCATGTCGGCCGACCCGGTCGACCCGGCGCTGCTCGAGGGCCGGGCCCGCAACGCCCCGCTCACCCGCCCCCGCCCCGGTCACGCCGACCTGGTGGGCATGCAGAAGTACGGCTTCGACGACGCCCGACCGGTGCTCGAGCGGGCCAGTGCCCGTGAGACGGCCGCCCGCGTCGCCCTCGGCCGCGTCGCCCGCCACTTCCTCCGTCAGGCGTACGGCGTCGAGGTGCTCAGCCACGTCGTGCGCATCGGCTCGGCAGCGACCGATGGACCGCTCCCGACGCCCGCGGACCTGGCGCAGATCGACCAGAGCCCGGTGCGGGTGTTCGACCAGGACAGTGAGGCTCGCCTGATCGCCGAGGTCGACGCCGCGCACTCCGAGGGCGACACCCTCGGCGGCGTCGTCGAGGTGCTCGCCTACGGGCTCCCGCCGGGGCTGGGCAGCCACGTGCACTGGGACCGCCGCATCGACGCCAAGCTCGCCGCCGCGCTCATGGGCATCCAGGCCATCAAGGGCGTCGAGGTCGGTGACGGCTTCGAGGTCGCGAGCCTGCGCGGCAGCCAGGTCATGGACGAGATCATCCGTGGCGACGAGGGCCTGACCCGCAGCAGCGGGCACCTCGGCGGCACCGAGGGCGGCATGACCAGTGGCCAGGTGCTGCGCGTGCGCGCCGCCATGAAGCCGATCAGCACCATCCCCCGCGCGCTGCGGACCATCGACACCGCCACCGGTGAGGAGACCGTCGCGCACCACCAGCGCAGCGACGTGTGCGCCGTACCTGCCGCGGGGGTGGTGGCCGAAGCCATGGTCGCGCTGGTGCTGGCCGATGCGGCGCTGGAGAAGTTCGGCGGGGACTCGGTCGAGGAGACGCGGCGCAACTGCGAGAGCTACCTGAAGAGCCTCACCATCCGATGACGCTCGTGCTGGTCGGCCCACCCGGGGCGGGGAAGACGACCGTCGGCCGGATGCTCGCGGAGCGGGACGGTCGTGCCTTCCGGGACACGGACGCCGACATCGAGGCGAGCGCAGGCAAGGCGATCAGCGACATCTTCTTCGACGAGGGTGAGGAGCACTTCCGGGCGCTCGAGCGGGCGGCGGTCGCGACGGCACTGGCGGAGCACGAGGGTGTGCTGAGCCTCGGCGGGGGAGCGGTGCTCGCCGCCGAGACCCGAGCCCTGCTCGCAGGTCACCGGGTGGTCTTCCTCAACGTCGGGCTCGCTGACGGGGCCAAGCGGGTGGGGCTGAGCAGGGACCGCCCGGTCCTGGCGCTGAACCCGAGGGCCTCGCTGCGGGCGCTGATGGAAGCGCGACTTCCGCTCTACCGCGAGGTCGCCACGCTCGAGGTCGACACCGACGGCCGGACTCCGGAGCAGGTGCTAGCGCAGATCCCCTCTGTCTGAGGGTGTCCGTTGTGCGCCATTTGGCGGCTTGACAGCCATCCGGCCTAAGAGGAGGGTCCCCGAGGTGAGCCCATCTGGCGGGTTCACGGGGGTCTTGGGGGTCTCAGCGCATGGCGCTACGCAGTATGCGTGCAATCGCGATGGTCGCATCGACATCGGTTCTGCTCTCACTCGGGGGAGGCGCCCTCGCGCCGACCAGTGCGGTCGCGAGCACGGACGATCCCGGGCTCGGTGAGGCCAAGGCCTTCCTGACCCAGTTCGCCACGTTCACGAGCGGCCTGGCAACAGTGGGCAAGCTCGCCGAGGCGATCCCCACCGTCGGCTCGAGCGCCGGGGCGGTCCTGGGCTTCCCCGACCTGGTGCAGAAGGCCGTCGCGGACCAGATCGCCACCACCACCTCCTGGAGCGACCTCAACCACACCTACCCGATCTCGCTCGCCGACGGACGCACGGGCAGCCTGATCGTCACCTCGACAGGCAGTGACGCCTCGCGTGAGCTGGGCTTCGCCCTCGACGTCACCAAGCACATCGGGCACCAGCCGTTCGCCTTCACCAGCGCGAGCCCGGCGCTGAGCATCACCTCCACCGACGGCGTCGACGTGGACGGGCACGTGCACTTCGCCTTCACGCTCGGCGTCGAGAAGCTCCCGTCCAACGCCTACCTGCCCTACCTCGTGTCGACGGCCAGCTCGCCGTCGCTGGCCGTGGACGTCTCGGCGAACATCCCCGACGGCACGACCCTGCACGCCGGTATCGGCATCCTCGGGGTCGACGTCACCGAGGGCGGCGACGAGCCCGGTGACGATGCGTCCCTGCACCTGGTCGGCAGCCTGCACGACCCCAACGCCGATGGCCGCATGCTGTTCACCAACGCCGACACGACCGCCGGTGAGCTCGCGGGTGCCGGAGCCCTGGCGGGGCTGGCGACCGTCGGGTTCGCACCGTCGGGTGCCGGCAGCGTCCACCTCAAGATGGGCATCACCGCCGCAGCGAGCACGTCCTTCTCCGTGCCGGCGATCAACGCGACGGTGGAGGCCGACTGGGCCGATGTCTCCACCGGCTCGCCAACGGTGACCGCCAGCGGTCTGACGGGAGTGCAGGACTTCCTGCGCATGTCGCCCCGCGACCTCGCCGACCTGCTGTCGCAGCTCACCACCGTCATCACGTCCGCTCAGCGCGACAACGGCAAGAACGTCAACCTGCCGTTCCTGTCCGGCAGCCTGGCCGACGCGGTCAAGGGCTCGGAGTCGCTGGTCGCCTTCCTCAAGGAGTACGTCGTCCAGCCGCCCGACCCGACGCTGCCTGCGCCTCCCGCTGTCGACCCGGCGCGCATCGGCCAGCCCCTGTTCAGCTCTGTGCAGGACCTGCTGACCAAGCTCAACTCCTCCACGAAGCTCGACGGCACGACGCCCCTGCTCTCCGGCGCCACCATCACCGCGGTGGCCAGTGACTACGACACGGCCGGGCACCGGCTTCCGATCACCCTCACCCTCGCCCGCACGGCACCGAGCGCCGTACCCATGGTCGAGAACAACGTCGCCAGCTCCGGCGTCGGGACGTACGGCGCCAACACGCTCAAGGACACCGGCAAGGTCTTCCCGGCGGCCCTGGTCAACAACCGGGTCGTCGCCGGCAGTTCCGGCGGGACCGTCCAGGCCGTCTCGTCCGACGGCCACACGCTGACCCTCACCGGACCCTGGACCGGTGGGCTGCCGCCCGTCGGGACGCCCTACGCCATCAACGGACCGCAGGTCGACGCGGGCGCGGTCAACCTCGCGAACCTGCTGCAGTCCGGCGGTAAGGGCATCATCAACGCCAACGCGGTGACCTCCACGGCGAACGTCACCCCGTCGTACACCGTGAGCCTGGGCATCGCGCTCGACCTGAGCGCGCCGCGCACCGGCGCGGACTGCACGGGCGGCACCTGCCCCTACGAGCGCGACAACGGGGACGGCTCGAAGGTCGTCGTGACGCAGGAGCCGCTGCCGGTCGAGCGGTTGCTGCTCAAGACCGGCGCCCCCCTGCTGACCGCGGACTTCCCGATCACCGCGGCCGCGGACCTCACCGCCCGGGTGGGTTTCCTCGGCGTGCGGCTGCAGGGCAATGTCGGCATCTGCCGCGCGAGCGCGGACGCGAGCTGCGCCGGCGGGTCCGGCCCGATGCTGACGGTCGACCTCGTCCCGCAGGGCACGGCCGCCGACCGGTACGTCTCGATCGTGACGTTCTTCAAGAAGGTCACCACCGACCCCGCTGCCGTGCTCTCGGCGACCGCGAGCATCAGTGGGCATGTGAGCGGTGACGTGTCCGTCCCGGGCACCGACGCGTTCCTGCCGGCCGGCGCGACGGCCCACTTCAGCGGCGACTGGCCCAACATCACCACCGGCGGCACCCCGACCCTCAACGTCAGCGACCTGTCCGAGCTGACCGCGTTCGACATCGACCCGACCAACCCCCAGGCGCTGCTCGGCGTCGTGATCCGCGTGCTGCAGCTGCTCGACCAGCAGTCCTCCGCGCCCGGAGCCGGCGGGCTGCTCGGCAGCAAGATCCCGCTGCTCGACCACTCGCTCGGGGACTACCTCGGCTCCGACGAGTCCGGTGCGGGGGCAACCGTGACCTACCCGACCCTCGGGACGGGCGACGCCGCGCGGACGCAGCTCGTGGACACCAGCCGGGTGGCCGAGCGAGCCTTCCCGGCCAGCCTGGAAGGGCGCAGCCTGCTCATCGGCACCCAGCCCGCGGTCGTGCAGCAGGTCGTCAACGGCACGACGCTGACGCTGACCCAGCTGCTCGACCCGGTCCCGGCAGTGGGATCGCCGTACGTCCTTCGCAGCGAGATCGCCGACGTCATCTCCCTGCTGACCGCCTCACCGCCGGACTCGCTGCAGGGCCTGGTGCAGGTCGTCCAGTCGCGGCTCGGCGCGGACAGCCCTGTGACGTTCAGCTCCACGACCGTCAGCGGTGCTCCGGCCCTGTCCCTGGACGTGGACTGGAAGCGCGGCTTCAGCACCTCCACGCCCGTGAAGCTCGAGGTGGGTGGACAGACCCTGGCCGGTGCGGCGGCCAAGGGCAGCGCGTCGGTCACCGTCGGGGCGGAGCTCGGCCTCGGGGTCGTGGTCCCGCTCGACACCACAGACCTGTCCTCGATCGACCTGCTGGTGAAGCCGACCAGCCATGTCAGCGTCGACGCGCAGGCCAAGCTCGACGGCTCGATCAGCGCGACCGTCGGTCCGCTCAGCCTCGCGCTGGGCGACCCCGCGGACGGCGGGGAGAAGGCCAAGGCGCGCGCCCACTACAGCCTCGGCTTCACCGGCAGCGGCACCGGAGACCCCGTCTCCCTGAGCACGTTCCTCTCGACCGTCACCCCGACGGTCAACGGCTACACCGGCGGTGGCGTCGACTGCGGCGACGCTGCCGCCTCGACCAACGACCCCCTGGCGCTGTGCGCGAAGCTCCCGCTGTTCGTCAGCACCAACGGCACGACCTTCACCAAGCCCAGCCCGACGGTGGACGACATCGCCCTGCGGCTGCCCAAGGGCGGCGCACCCTCGCAGCTGTTCACGCTGTCGGGAACCGTCAGCAGCACGGACACCCGAGCGCGGCTCGCGGCTCCCTCGGCGGCGCAGCTCGCAGCAGCGTTCCAGGCTGCCCTGCTGGACTTCGGCACGATCGGCGACGGCATCGACGCCTTCCTCGCCCTCATCGAGGACAACCTCAAGACCGCCAGCCTCGAGGGCAAGCTCCCGCTCGTCGGCGGTGACCTGCAGGCCGGCAGCGACTTCGTCGGGAGCCTGCGCACCAACCTGGACGCGCTGTTCAAGCAGGTGGAGTCCGTCAACGGTGGTCGGCTCCCTGACGTCGCGAAAGTTCAGGAGTACCTCGACACCAAGTTCCAGGCGGCCCTCGTCGCTGCTGGGGCACATCCCGAGGACTTCTCCCTGTCGCTGACCTGCAACCTGCAGCCCTCGAACGTGACGGCCGTGGCCCCGAGCGGGGCCGACAACGCCAAGAGCTACACCTACGGCGTCGTGGCTGTCGGGACCAGCGGCGGCAATCCGGTAGCCACCAAGCTCGGGGCGACGATGGGCACGACCCACGGCCCGACCGCGCTGTCGGCAACCGACAAGATCAAGGTCGACTGGGCCAGCGTGCCGGGGGCCACCCGCTACTACCTGCTCAGGCAGGAGGGCGCGGGCTGGAAGAAGGTCGCCGACGTCACCGCTCTGACGGCGACCGACACCGGCGGCGGCAGCGCGTACACCCCACCGACCGAGACCGCCCGGGTCGACTCCTGCTCGGGCGTGAGCCTCCAGGACGTCCAGGGTGTGGTCCTGCGTGCCAACATCGGCAGCGGCACGCCTGACGCCGTGAACGGGTGCACCGGCACCGGCTGCCTCGAGGGCACCCTGCCCCTGGACATCGGCATCCCGGGCCTGTCGCTGCGCGGTTCGCGCGTCGACGGTGACCCCGCGGGCATCACCGGCAAGGTCGGCTGGCGCATCCACCTGGCCCTCGAGCTCGACCGCGACCACGGCCTGTCGATCCTCACCAAGGACAGTGCCACCCCGGAGATCAGCTTCGGCGTCTCCGCCGACCTGTCGACAGCAGGGACCCCCGCGGCTCCTGCGCTGACCGCAGAGCTCGCGTTCCTCAACATCGGCATCTCCAAGCCGGCCGGGGAGACCCGACCGGCGTTCGCGGGCGGCATCTTCATCGACCTCAAGCGCCCGGCCGACGCGTTCTGCGCCTCGTCCTGCGCCGTCGACACCAACGCCCGGCTGGGCTTCGCCGACCTGCAGGGCGCGAGCAGCCTCTCCAACGTCGTCGCTGCCAGGATCACCCTGAACGCGCACGTCAACTGGTTCCTCAAGGCAGGCCTGACCGAGGACTCGGCGCTGCCGGGTCTGCAGGCGCGGCTGACGATCGACTGGGTCAAGGCCTTCGACCCCACCGGGTCCACCCCCGCCGACAAGCTGGCCAAGGAGGGCCAGGACCTCCACATCGCCTTCGAGGACGTCGCGATCGACGCCGGTGGCTTCCTCACCTACGTCCTCGGGCCGATCGTCAAGCAGCTCAAGTCCGTGACCGGACCGCTGCAGCCCGTGATCGACACGCTCTACGCCCCGCTGCCGGTGCTGTCCGACCTGTCCAAGCTGGCTGGAGGAGACGACGTCACCCTCATCACCCTGGCGAAGGCGTTCAGCACCGTGTCCGGTGGTCCGAAGCTGGACTTCGTCGACACCGTGGCGGCCATCATCACGTTCGTCAACACGCTGCCGATCCCGAAGACCGGCGAGAGCCTGATCATCCCGGTCGGCAGGTTCGACGTGACGGGCAAGACGGCGCTCGCGACCGAGGCGACGCCTGACAACGGCGCCAGCCTCATCGGGGCGAAGACCAACGTGGCCAACCTCAAGGACGGGATCAACGCCAAGACGAACGGCGCGCCCGCCCTGGGTGGCGCCGACTCGACGGCCGCGAAGGCCGGCTTCGCGTTCCCGCTGCTCGACAACCCGGCCTCGGTCTTCAGCCTGATCATGGGACAGGACATCGACCTGGTCACCTTCGACTCGGGCAACCTCACGCTCGGCTTCACCTGGCGCCAGAGCTTCGGCCCGGTCTACGCGCCCCCGCCGGTCTTCATCACCCTGTCCGGTTCCGCGTCGGTGACCGCGCGCATCAAGGCGGGGTTCGACACCTACGGCATCCGCAAGGCCTTCGAGAGCGACCCCGCGGGCGACAACACCGGTGGGCTGGCTCAGGTCCTGGACGGGCTCTACTTCGCCAGCACCAACCCCGACGGCTCCCCGCTTCCGGTGATCACGCTGTACGGCGAGATCGCCGCCGGTGCGGCCGTCAGCGCCGTCATCATCACGGTCGGTGTCGAGGGCGGGGTCTCCCTCACCGTCGCGTTCTCCTGGAACGACCCGAACAGCGACGGCAAGTTCCGGCTGTTCGAGTTCGGTCAGGTCGCGCTGAACAACCCGATCTGCCTGTTCCAGGTGTCCGGTCGGCTGGCGCTGTTCCTGCGCGTCTACATCACGATCGGGATCTCGCCGTTCAGCGTGAGCTTCTCGTTCAACCTGGTCGACGTGACGCTGCTCGACTTCAGCGTCAAGCCCAACTGCGACCCGCCCCCGCCTCTGTTGGCCGGCAAGACCGGGGACACCCTGGTGCTGTTCGCCGGGAAGTTCGGCGGCGGCGGACCGCGCGGGCACTCGGCGTGGGACAACACCGGCAAGGACGACACGTTCAAGGTGACGGCGCTGCACGACTACGACCATGGCGCCGCCTTCACCGGCGTACGCGTTCAGGCCCTCGGCATCAGCGAGGACTTCCTGGACACGGGGCTCAAGCGGGTCGTGCTCGACGGCCGCGGCTTCCCCGGCAAGATCAAGGTGACCTTCCTGGGTGACGGCAAGCAGACCGGTGCGGCCGACAAGGCCAACAAGGCGCCCAACACCACCGGTGCGTTCGACCTCGAGACCGTCGTGCTCGGCGGCTCGAACGATGACACGGTCAAGGGCGGCATCGGGACCGCCAAGCTCGACGGTGGCGCGGGCAACGACTCCCTCACCACGTCCGACCTGCCGGGCAAGCCGGTGCTGATCGCCGGGGGACCGGGCGACGACAGCATCACCACGGGCAGCGGCGGCGGCTCGATGGCCGGCGACAGTGCTCTGGGCAACACGAGGTCCTTCACGGCCAAGACGGACGTGACGACGACCCGGGGCACGGCCTCCCTGCTTGACCTCGTCGACTGGAGCGCGCTGACCGCGCCCAACGACGCCGAGGCCAGCACGGACGGCAACGACCGGATCGCGGTCGGACTGGGCGTCAACGCGCTGTTCGGCAACGGGAAGGACGACGCGATCGGCGTCGCCGCGGACAGCCCGCTGCTGGCCACCCGTCCGTCCGACGACACCTTGCGGGCGCACAGCAACACGGTGGTGCTCGGGACGGGTGCGGACACCTTCAAGGGCGGCTCGGCCGCGGACACCATCTGGACCGCCCGGAAGACCACCGAGACGCGCGCCAACCTGGCCGACGTCGACGGTTCTGGCGGCGACGACGGCGGAGCCCTGCGCAACGTCGTCGACACCGGCGCCGGGTCGGACACGGTCTTCGGTGGAAACGCCCCGGACCTCATCACGGGCGGTTCGCTGGTCAACGAGGCGGACCACCTGCGCGGCGGTGGCGGTCAGGACGTCGTCCTCGGCGGCCTGGGTGCCGACCAGCTGTTCGGTGGCCCCGGTCAGGACTGGGTCGTCGCCGAACCGGCCGCGGTCGGTGACGTCAGCGGCACCGACGTGTTCGGGGTCACGCGCTCCTACAGCAAGACCCCGCTTCCGGCAGGGACACTGCCCAGCAGCAAGCTGCTGGTGGGCGGCGACGACGCCGACCACGTGGTCGGTGGCGACGGGGCCTCGGTCCTGTTCGGCGACCGCTACGAGACCAACCCGTGCGGCACCCCGGTGCTCTCCCCGCTGTCGACAGCGCCGGCGGAGCCCACCGCCGGGTCGCCCGGACGCGACCTGATCCTGGGTGGCGACGGCATCGACAAGGTCAAGGCCGGCGGCGCGGACGACCGGGTCCTGGCCAAGGGCGGCGACGACCTGCTCTGCGGCCAGGCCGGCAGCGACGAGATCTACGCCGGGGACGGCAAGGACACCGTCTGGGGCGGCTCCGGCGCCGACCTCGCGTACGGCGAGGGCGGGGACGACCAGGTCTTCGGCAACGACGGCGACGACCGGCTCGACGGCGGGTTCGGCGTCGACATCCTCGAGGGCAACGACGGCGCCGACCGGGCGTTCGGCGGCCCGGATGCCGACCTCGTCATCGGCGGCACGCGTGCGATCGGTGCGCGTGACGTGGGCCGTGACCAGCTGTACGGCGACGACGGCGCGGACGTCCTCATCGGTGACAACGCCGACAACGCGGCAGCCCCGGCGACCTACCCGACCGACCTGACGACCTCACCGGCGAACGCAGGTGAGGGTGACTTCCTGTCCGGCGGACTCGGCGACGACAAGGCGTACGGCGGGCTCGGCGCGGACGAGGTCCACGGCGACGCCGGTGCCGACGACGTCGAGGGCAACAACGGCGCGGACACCCTGTTCGGTGAGGCGGGCGCCGACGACCTCATCGGCGGTTCCAGCCAGACCGAGAGCGCGGGGGTCGGGCACGCCGACGCCGCGGACGTCATCAGTGGTGGCGGGGACGACGACGTCATCGCGGGTGACAACGCGCAGATCTCCAAGGTGCTCAGTGGTTCTGCCCTGACCAAGGGTCGCGGGCTGACGAGTGAGCGGGCCATCACCCTGCTCGACCTCGGGACCGGGCCGGCGACCGGGAAGTTCGGCGCCGACGACGTCCACGGCGACGGAGCCAACGACGTCATCCTGGGCCAGCGGGGCAATGACCTGCTGCACGGCGATGCCGGTGACGACTACGTCGAGGGCGGTCAGGACAGCGACACGATCGACGGAGACGCCGGCCAGGACGACCTGGTGGGTGGGGAGTACACCCGGCACGGGACCGTCGCGGACGCCGGCCAGCTCGACACGGCCGACGTGCTCCGCGGCGGCGACGGTGGGGACGTGATGATCGGCGACAACGGCGCGGTCCTGCGCGACCCAGCGCTGGCCTCCAGCCTGATCACGCGCAACCGCGGCATCGTCGAGCGCAGCATCACGCTCTACGACCTGGGGGACTCCCCGCAGCCGAACACCTCCGGGGCGGACCTGATGCTCGGACAGGCCGGGTCCGACGTGATGCTCGGCCAGCGCGGCGATGACGTGCTGCAGGGCGGCCAGGACGGCGACTACGCCGAGGGTGGTCCCGGCACCGACCTCGTGGAGGGCAACGACGGCGACGACGACCTGGTCGGCGGCAGCTCCACCCCGCTCAACGGGGCGACGCCGACGGTGGGTCAGCTGGATGCCGGTGACCTGCTCTACGGCGGCGCCGGTGACGATGTGGCACTCGGCGACAACGGCCTGGTGACCCGCGTCGCGCCGTACGACTCCCGGACGTTCCGGGTCGGCAGTCTCGGCGCGGTCGAGGCGCGGCGCAGCGTGGCGGCGTACGACCTCGGAGACGGCAGCGTGCCTCCGGTCGGAAGCCGGGTGATCTCCGGAGACGACCAGGTCAGCGGTGGCTCCGGGGTCGACCTGCTCCTCGGGCAGGACGGCAGTGACGTCCTCACCGGAAACGCCGGGGACGACTACGTCGAAGGCAACGGCGGCAACGACTTCCTCTACGGCGACCGGACCCTTCCGGTGGCGCTGACCGACGCCGGTCGCTCGCTGATCACCCCAGGTCGGCCAGATCGCAGCGACGAGCCGAACGCCGACGTGGCCGGAGTGGAGCAGGACGACCTGATCGGTGGGTCGACCCTGCCCGGGTTCCGGGACGGCAGCGACGTCGTCCACGGTGACGGCGGCGCTGACTACGAGCTCGGCGACAACGGTCAGGTGGTCCGCGACATCGTGCGGGTCTCCGCTCCGCAGTCGCCGCTGACCGAGGCAGCTGCGGCAGGGCTCACCGACCTGACCAACCGCCTCTACGCCAAGCGCTACGCGCCGGGCAGCACCGAGGGCGCGTTCGTCCGGCACGGCACCAGCCCCACGACCCCGACGCGCTTCTGCACGACCGCGCAGGCGACGTGCGAGATCGGGCGGGCGTTCGGCAACGACGCCCTGTTCGGTGACGGGGGCGACGACACCGCCTACGGCCAGGACGGCAACGACGTCCTGTGGGGCAACGACGGTGACGACGACCTCTACGGCGAGCTCGGCGACGACACCATCGACGGCGGCAACGGCCGCGATGCGATCGTCGGGGACCGCGGCGGCATCGTCGACGTCTACCAGACCGGCAGCAACGGGTTCACCATCGACAACAGCCAGGTGCCGAAGATCCACTACGACGGGTTCCAGGCAGGCACGGTGACCCGACAGGTGGACCTCCAGCACGACGTGAACGGCGACGCGTTCCTCGGTGGGGCCTCGAGTGCGGCCATGCCGCACCGCGGTGACCTCGAGGGCGGCGACGACCGCATCCGCGGCCGCGCCGGCAACGACAGCATCCACGGCGGCTTCGGGGACGACCTCGCCAACGGTGACAGTGGCGGCGACATCGTCTTCGGCGATGACGGAGCCGACGTCCTCTGGGGCGGCAAGGGCTCGGACGACCCGGCCAATCCTGAGCGACCGCGGCGTCGGCGACTCGCTCGTCGACTACGTCTTCGGCGGCAAGGGCGGGGCAAACACCGGCGGCAGGAAGAGCACCATGGGAGCCGACATCCTCGACTGGCGGCCGCGCGGCACCTACAGCGCGACCAACCCGGGCCCGGGCACCTGCTCGCCCGACTCGGTCCCGCTCGACTACACGGTCAACAAGAAGGCCACCGACACGGTCGACCCCTGTGACTGGTTCCTGATGACGGACATCACGTCGTCCGACGCCTCGACCTACCAGCACCACCAGGGCGTCGACTGGATCTACGGCGGCTGGGACCGCGACGTGCTGCAGGCCGACCTGGCCGACAACGGGCCCAACGACGGCGACCGGTTGCTCGACTGGAACGGCGCCTACAACCTCTACACCCACTGCAACTCGGCGTACGGCGGCTTCAACGACGTGCGTCAGCACAGCCCGACGATGCAGGACTTCCTGCAGCGCTGGGCCTACAGCAGCGGCGCCGGGCAGGGACAGTCGGACGCCACGACCAGCGGCACGTCGGCGTTCGACGAGCTCGCCCTGGTCTACAACGGCAGCGACAACGACCACGCCTCCGGTCCGGCCTTCCCCGGGACGCCAGGGCACTTCGACAGCCCGAACGCCTGCGCCCCCTGACCTTGGGGCAGGCACACGGCAGAGGACAGGTGGCGCGCAGGAGCGGGGCGAGACCTCAACAGCGACGACGCGCGCGTCTGTCGCTGCACGCGCTGAACCCGCGGGCATCCCTGAGGCCGCTTCCTGGTGATACCGTGTGAGACATGACTGATGTCTCTATCCGGGATCTGCGCAATCACGGGGGTGAGGTCGTGGACCGGGTCGCCAGCGGGGAGTCTGTGATCATCACCCGCGGGGGCACCCCCGTCGCGGAGCTCCGGCCGGTAGGCCGTAGGGCGCTCAGTGCCGAGGCGCTCACGGCGCGATGGCGTCGCTTGCCGCGACTGGACGGTGAGCGGCTGCGTGCGGACATCGACGACCTGCTGGACACGTCGCTGTGACGGCGCGAGGGATCCTCGACACGAGTGCCGTCATCGACCTGCCCGCGCTCGATGCTGCTCACCTACCTGGCGAGCCGCTGATCACCAGTGTCACGCTCGCGGAACTCTCGGTGGGGCCGCTTGTCGCGTCGACCGCCCGTGAGCGGGCCGGGAGGCAGGCAGTCCTGCAGCAGGCAGAAGCCGACTTCGACGCGATCCCCTTCGACAGCGACGCAGCGCGTGCCTACGGTCAAGTTGCCGCCAGCATGCGCGAGCAGGGTCGAAAGCGCTCGGCGAGGTCGCTGGACGCCATGATCGCGGCGATCGCGCTCTCGCGATCCCTTCCGGTCTACACCGCGAACCCCTCAGACTTCAGCGGCATCGACGGGCTCGAGGTCGTGACGGTGGTGCCCGTCACGTGACCAGCCGCATCACCGTCCGCACCGCTCGGCCCTACGACGTCGTCGTCGGCGACGGACTGCTCGGTGAGCTTCCCGGGCTGCTGCCCCGCGCGCATCGGGTCGCGGTCGTCCACCCGGCGGCACTCAGGATCACCGGCGAGACGATCGCTGAGGACCTGCGGGAGAAGGGGTTCGAGGCACACAGCGTCGAGGTGCCCGACGGTGAGGCGTCCAAGGACCTGAAGGTCGCGGCGTACCTCTGGGACGTCCTGGGCCAGGCCGGCTTCACCCGCACGGACGCGCTCGTCGCGGTCGGTGGGGGAGCGACGACCGACCTGACCGGCTTCGTCGCCGCGACCTGGCTGCGCGGGGTCGACGTCGTCCACGTGCCCACCACGCTGCTCGGGATGGTCGACGCGGCGGTCGGTGGCAAGACCGGTATCAACACCGGAGCCGGAAAGAACCTCGTCGGTGCCTTCCACGAGCCGGCCGGCGTGCTCTGCGACCTGACCGCGCTCGAGACCCTGCCCCGGCACGACTACGTCAGCGGCCTCGCCGAGATCATCAAGGTCGGCTTCACCCACGACCCGGTGATCCTGGACCTCATCGAGGGCGACCCCCACAGCGCGACCACGCCGCAGGGGCCGCACACCCGCGAGCTCATCGAGCGGGCCATCGCCGTCAAGGCCGGTGTCGTCGGCGACGACCTCACCGAGCAGGGCGGCCGGGAGTTCCTCAACTACGGCCACACCCTCGGGCACGCGATCGAGAAGGTCGAGGACTACCGCTGGCGCCACGGCGCGGCCGTCAGCGTCGGCCTCGTCTTCGTCGCCGAGCTCGCGCGGCTGGCCGGTCGGCTCGACGACGCGACCGCGAACCGCCACCGCGAGATCCTCAGCTCCGTCGGCCTGCCCACGTCGTACGACGGGGACTGGGCGCGGCTGCACGCCGCGATGAAGGTCGACAAGAAGTCGCGCGCCGACCGCCTGCGCTTCGTCGTGCTCGACGCGCTCGCGAAGCCGCGGATCCTCGACGACCCGGATCCGACGCACCTGGTCGCGGCGTGGGAAGAGGTGCGGCGCGAGCGTTCTGGGACCATCGACCTGTGAAGATCCTCGTGCTCAACGGACCCAACCTCGGCCGGCTCGGCACCCGGCAGACCGATGTCTACGGCCTGACGACCTACGCCGAGCTCGTTGCGCTCTGCCAGGAGGTCGAGCCCGAGGCGGACGTCCGGCAGACCGACGACGAGGCCACGATGATCGGCTGGCTGCACGAGGCCGCCGACGCGGGTACGCCGGTGGTGCTGAACGCCGGCGCGTGGACGCACTACTCCTACGCGCTGCGCGACGCCGCGGCGCTCGCGCCCGTGGTCATCGAGGTGCACCTGTCGCAGGTCGCGGCGCGCGAGGAGTTCCGCCACGAGAGCGTGCTGAGCGCGGTCTGCCGCGGCACGATCACCGGCCTCGGCGTCGAGGGCTACCGCGCGGCGATCCGCGCCCTGCACAGCACCTGACCGAGCGGTATCACAGCGGTATCATCACCCGCATGGCGATGACCTTGCGACTGACCGAGGACGAGCAGGAGATGCTCCGCGTCATGGCCGAACGCGAGGGCACCAGCATGCAGGAGGTGGCCCGCAAGGCCATCCGGGAGTACCACGCGCGGTGGGCGCGCACCCGCGACACCTACATGGCCGACTGGGCAGAGAGGAACGCCTCCCTGTTGCAGCGGTTGGGCGAGTGACGGCCGAGCCCACGAGGTACCTCGACCTCGACGACATCGTCGCCCTCGGCCCGATCCTGTTCGGCGGTGCGCTCGATGTGCGCGACTGGGGGCTCATCGACAGCGCCCTCGCGCGCCCGGCGGCCAGCGTGTTCGGCGAGGACGCGTACCCCAGCGTCTTCCACAAGGCCGCGGCGCTCATGCTGTCCCTCGTCACCAACCACCCCCTGGTCGACGGCAACAAGCGACTGGGCCTGGCCGGAACGGTGCTGTTCCTGCTGAAGAACGGCTGGGAGCTGACCTACGAGGAGGATGAGGCGTACGACTTCGTGATCTCGGTCGCGGACGGTACGCGGCGCGAGGTCGCCGACGTCGCCGCGGTCCTGGAGGGGTGGGCCAGCCCCCTGCGCTGAGCCCGCACTCGCCGTATGCGTGTCCGGTAGCCTGCACGCTCATGGCCTCCACGAACGACCTCAAGAACGGCATGGTGCTCCAGCTCGACAACGGGCTGTGGGCGGTCAACGAGTTCCAGCACGTCAAGCCCGGCAAGGGCGGGGCGTTCGTGCGGACGACGCTGAAGAACGTCGTCACCGGCAAGGTCGTCGACAAGACGTTCAACGCCGGCACCAAGGTCGAGGTCGCGACGGTCGACAAGCGCGACATGACGTTCCTGTACAAGGACGGCACGGACTTCGTGTTCATGGACAAGGACACCTTCGACCAGATGTACGTCCCGGAGACCACGGTCGCCGGCAATGCCGACTACATGCTCGAGAACACCGACGCGATCGTGGCGGTCCACGAGGGCTCCGCGCTGTACGTCGAGCTGCCCGCGTCGGTCGAGCTGCTCGTGCAGCACACCGACCCGGGTCTGCAGGGCGACCGGTCCACCGGTGGCACCAAGCCGGCGACGCTCGAGACCGGCGCGGAGATCCAGGTCCCGCTGTTCCTCACCACCGGCGAGAAGATCAAGGTGGACACCCGCGACGGGCGCTACCTGGGTCGCATCAACGACAAGTGAGCGCGCGGGGCAAAGCGCGCAAGCGCGCCCTGGACGTGCTGTACGAGGCCGACCAGCGCGGGGCCGACCCGATCGAGACTTTGCGCGAGCGGCTGCGGCTGGCCGACCCGCCGGTGCCGGAGTACGCCGTCACCCTCGTCGAGGGCGTCGTCGCGCACCAGGTGCGCATCGACGAGCTGCTCGAGACCTACGCGCAGGAGTGGACGCTCGACCGGTTCCCCGCGGTCGACCTCGCGGTGCTGCGGCTCGGGGCGTTCGAGCTGCTGTGGTGCGACGACGTCCCGGACGAGGTCGCGGTCAGCGAGGCCGTGGCGCTCGCGGCGTCGCTGTCGACCGACGAGAGCCCCGGCTTCGTCAACGGCCTGCTCGGTCGGTTGCTGCAGCTCAAGCCCGTCCTCGGCGCCTAGCTCTCGCCGTACGCGCTCGGGACGCTCCGTGCCCGGTGATCTACCCCTCGTGGTGCTGTCTCGCGGCGTGTCGGCCGCAAGGACAGGTAGATCACCGCAGAACGGGGCGGGACTACGCCTCCAGGGCCTTGCGGGCGTCGGCGTTGAGCACGCCCCAGCCGATGAGCTGCTCGGTCAGCGCGGTGGGGGAGGCGTCGTAGATGACCGCGAGCGACCGCAGGTCCTCCTGACGGATGGACAGCACCCGGCCGTTGTAGTCGCCGCGCTGGCTCTGGATGGTCGCGGCGTAGCGCGCGAGCGGCGCGGACTGCTGCGCCGGCACCGCCGACAGCTGCTCGAGGTCGATGATCAGGCGGGGGGCCGGCTCGTTCGCGGCGGCGGTCGAGGAGCTGACGCCCTCGGGCAGCAGCTCGGCCACCGGGCACACCGTAGAAGTCCGCGAGCTCGGACAGGCGCTGCACGGTCACGGCGCGGTCCCCGCGCTCGTAGGAGCCGACGACGACCGCCTTCCAGCGGCCGTGGCTCTTCTCCTCCACGCCGTGCAAGGACAGGCCCTGCTGCGTGCGGATCGCGCGGAGTCGGGCACCGAGGGCCTTGGCGTAGTCGCTCATCTGGGGTGGATCCTCTCGTCGTACACGAAGCTGTCTCGTGCGCGGCGTCGGTCTCACCACTGGCTCGGAAGGGGGGCGCTCCACAGTGGAGCAGGGTGACCGTGCACCCCCCGACGTCATAGCCTCGCCGTTCGGTTACGCACCGTGACGATAACGCGCTGTAGCCATCGGGGTCAAGCACGGTCACCAGATCCGGGCTGCTACCGTCGGAGCATCTCCAGCCAAGCCCGTCCCGTGAGGCGGGGTCAGCCCGTCCCGTGAGGCGGGGGAAGGAGGTCAGCCGGTGACGGCTGCCCCGAACAGGCGCCCGGTCTCGGGCGATCCGCTCGCCGCCCGGCCCGTGCTCGACGCGCCCGGCCTGGCCCGCGTCGTCGACCGCATGGCCCACGAGCTGCTGGAGAAGACCGGCGGGGGTGGCGATGTCGTGCTGCTCGGCATCCCCACGCGGGGTACGACGATCGCCCGTCGCCTGGCCGCCCGCATCCACGCCTTCGAGGGTGTCGAGGTCCCGACCGGCAGCCTCGACATCACGCTCTACCGCGACGACCTGCGCCTGAAGTCCCCGCGCGCGCTCGAGGAGACCGACGTCCCGGGCGACGGCATCGACGACAAGCTCGTCGTCCTCGTCGACGACGTGCTGTTCAGCGGCCGGAGCGTCCGTGCCGCCCTCGACGCCCTCGCCGACCTCGGTCGTCCCCGCGCGGTCCAGCTCGCGGTGCTCGTCGACCGGGGCCACCGGGAGCTGCCCATCCGCGCCGACTACGTCGGCAAGAACATCCCCACCTCGCTGCGGGAGACCGTCCACGTGCAGCTCACCGAGCACGACGACGTCGACGCGGTCCTGCTCGGCCCGGCCAGCTCGTGAAGCGCCACCTGCTGTCGGCCGCCGACCTCGACCTCGACGACGCGACGCTCATCCTCGACACCGCGCGGGAGATGGCCGCGGTCAGCGACCGCACCGTCAAGAAGCTCCCGACGCTGCGCGGGCGCACGGTCGTCAACCTGTTCTTCGAGGACAGCACCCGCACCAAGACCAGCTTCGAGCTCGCCGCCAAGCGGCTGTCCGCCGACGTCATCAACTTCGCCGCCAAGGGCTCGAGCGTGTCCAAGGGCGAGACCCTCAAGGACACCGCCCTGACGCTCGAGGCGATGGGCACCGATGCCGTCGTCATCCGGCACTCCTGGTCGGGGGCGCCGGTCAACCTGGCGCGCATCGTGCAGGGGTCGGTCGTCAACGCCGGCGACGGCACGCACGAGCACCCCACGCAGGCGCTGCTCGACGCCTACACGATGCGCGAGCGCCTCGGCCGCCTCGAGGGGCTGAAGGTCACGATCGTCGGCGACATCCTGCACAGCCGCGTCGCGCGCTCCAACGTCCTGCTGCTCAAGACCCTCGGCGCCGAGGTCACCCTGGTCGCGCCGCCGACCCTGCTCCCGGTCGGCGTCTCCGCGTGGCCCTGCGAGGTGTCCTACGACCTCGACGCGCAGCTGCCCAAGAGCGACGTCGTCATGATGCTGCGCGTCCAGCGCGAGCGGATGGGTGCGGCCTACTTCCCGACCACCCGTGAGTACGCCCGTCGCTACGGCCTCGACCGCGACCGCGCCGCGCAGCTGCAGGACCACGCGATCGTCATGCACCCCGGCCCGATGGTCCGCGGCATGGAGATCGCCAGCGAGGTCGCCGACAGCGCCCGCTCCACCATCAACGAGCAGGTCACCAACGGCGTCAGCGTCCGGATGGCTGTGCTCTACCTGCTGCTCGGCGGCGCCGAGCCCGCCATCGGAGGAGACGCATGAGCGAGCGAAGCTGGCTCCTGAAGGACGTCCTGCTGTACGGCGAGGGCGAGCCGGTCGACGTCGTGCTGCGCGACGGCGTCATCGCCGAGATCGGCCAGGGGCTGTCCGCCGACGAGACCCTCACCGGCGGGGTCCTGCTGCCCGGGCTGGTCGACCTGCACACCCACCTGCGCGAGCCCGGTCGCGAGGACGCCGAGACCGTCGACACCGGCACCCGCGCCGCGGCCGTCGGTGGTTTCACCGCCGTCCACGCGATGGCCAACACGACGCCGGTCGCCGACACCGCCGGGGTCGTCGAGCAGGTCTGGCGCCTGGGCCAGGCCGCCGGTCACTGCGACGTCTTCCCGGTCGGCGCCGTCACCGTCGGGCTCGAGGGCCAGCAGATGGCTGAGCTCGGCGCGATGGCCGACAGCGCCGCACGGGTGCGCGTGTTCAGCGACGACGGCAAGTGCGTCAGCGACGCGAGCCTGATGCGCCGGGCGCTGGAGTACGTCAAGGCGTTCGACGGCGTCATCGCCCAGCACGCGCAGGAGCCGCGGCTGACCGATGGCGCGCAGATGAACGAGGGCATCAACTCGAGCCTGCTGGGACTGGCCGGCTGGCCCGCGGTCGCCGAGGAGGCGATCATCGCCCGCGACTGCCTGCTCACCGCGCACGTCGGCGGGCGCCTGCACGTCTGCCACGTCAGCACCGCGGGGTCGGTCGAGCTGATCCGCTGGGCCAAGGGCAAGGGGTGGGACGTCACCGCCGAGGTCACCCCGCACCACCTGCTGCTCACCGACGACTGCGCGCACACCTACGACCCGACGTACAAGGTGAACCCGCCGCTGCGCACCCAGGCCGACATCGACGCGCTGCGCGAGGCGCTCGCCGACGGGACCATCGACTGCGTCGCGACCGACCATGCCCCCCACGCCTTGGAGGACAAGGAGACCGAGTGGGGCGCCGCGGCCATGGGCATGACCGGGCTCGAGACGGCGCTGGGCGTCGTCGCGCTGACGATGGTCGAGCCGGGTCGGCTGACCTGGCGCCAGGTCGCTGAGCGGATGAGCGAGACCCCGGCCAGCATCGGTCGGCTCGACGGGCACGGCCGGCCGCTCGCCGTGGGGGAGCCGGCCAACGTCGTGCTCGTCGACCCGGCCGCGCGCTGGGTCGTCGACCCGAGCGCGATGACGTCCCGCAGCCGCAACACCCCCTTCGCCGGGCAGGACCTCCCGGCCCGGGTCACCGCGACGTTCCTGCGCGGCCGGCCGACGGCGCTGGGGGGCAAGCCCGCCTGATGGACCGTCTGCTGCTGACCCTCGGGACGCTCGCCTTCGCGGCGATCGTCTACGCCCTGATGCTGAAGGGCTGGCGGTCGCGGCAGCGCCGGCAGGCGGACCTCCCCGCTCCGCCCGTCGCGACGCCGGGGGCAGCACGTGTCGCCGGGCCGTTCGCGGGTCTCTACGTCGGGACCACGGGCGCGCAGCACTGGATGGACCGCATCGCCGTGCACCAGCTGTCCGACCGCGCCACCGGCACCGCTGCGGTGGCCGGCGACGGCCTGCACCTGCTGCGCGACGACCTGCCCGAGGTCTTCGTGCCCTGCGCGGCAACCCGGTCGGTGACGATCGAGACCTCCCTCGCCGGCAAGGTCGTCAGCACCGGGATGCTGGTGGTGACCTGGCAGCTCGGCGACCGCGAGGTCGCGACCGCCTTCCGCGCCGACGACCCGGCCGACCACGCACGACTGCGCGACGCCCTGACCGCCCTGCTCCCGGTGGAGACCGCATGACCGACGCCCTGCTCGTGCTCGAGGACGGCCGCACCTTCCACGGCGAGGCGTACGGCGCCGTGGGGGAGACCTTCGGCGAAGCGGTGTTCAACACCGGGATGACCGGTTACCAGGAGACGCTCACCGACCCGAGCTACCACCGGCAGGTCGTCGTGATGACCGCCCCGCAGATCGGCAACACCGGCGTCAACCTCCAGGACCCCGAGAGCAGCCGGATCTGGGTCAGCGGCTACGTCGTGCGCGAGCCGAGCCGGGTGCACTCCAGCTGGCGTGCCACGGGGTCGCTGGCGGACGCGCTCACCGACCAGGGCGTCGTGGGCATCAGCGGCGTCGACACCCGCGCCCTCACCCGGCACCTGCGCGAGCGGGGCGCGATGCGCTGCGGCATCTTCAGCGGGACCATCCCGGACGACGCGGTGGCCCGCGTGCAGAGCAGCCCGCAGATGACCGGCGCCGACCTGTGCGGCGAGGTGTCGACCTCCGAGACCTACGTGGTGAAAGCCCTGGGGGACAAGCGGTTCACGGTCGCCGCCGTCGACCTGGGGATCAAGGCCAACACGCCCCGGATGATGGCTGAGCGCGGCATCGAGGTGCACGTCCTGGCTGCCTCCGCGACCGCCGACGACATCCGCGCCGTGGGTGCCGACGGGCTGTTCTTCAGCAACGGACCCGGTGACCCGGCGACCTACGACGTCACAGTGCTGCAGGACCTGCTCGCCGAGGGGCTGCCGTACTTCGGGATCTGCTTCGGCAACCAGCTGTTCGGCCGGGCGCTGGGGTTCGGGACCTACAAGCTGCAGTACGGCCACCGGGGCATCAACCAGCCGGTCATGGACCGCACCACCGGCAAGGTCGAGGTGACCGCGCACAACCACGGCTTCGCCGTACAGGCACCGCTCGACACCGCCACGACGACGCCGTACGGCGAGGCGACGGTGAGCCACGTGTGCCTGAACGACGACGTGGTGGAGGGGCTCGAGCTGCGCAAGGACGGGCGGCTCACCGCCTTCTCGGTGCAGTACCACCCGGAGGCGGCGGCCGGGCCGCACGACGCCGCCTACCTGTTCGACCGCTTCTGCGACCTGATGGAGTCGGCACGTGCCTAAGAGAGACGACCTGAAGCACGTCCTGGTCATCGGGTCGGGACCGATCCTCATCGGGCAGGCCGCGGAGTTCGACTACTCCGGTACCCAGGCCTGCCGCGTGCTGCGCGCCGAGGGGCTGCGCGTCACCCTCATCAACTCCAACCCGGCGACCATCATGACCGACCCGGAGTTCGCCGACGCGACCTACATCGAGCCGATCTCGCCGGAGTTCGTCACCAAGGTCATCGCCCGCGAGGCGAGCCTGGGCCATCCGATCGACGCCCTGCTCCCCACCCTCGGCGGGCAGACCGCGCTCAACGCCGCGATGGCGCTGCACCACTCGGGCGTGCTCGAGCAGTACGGCGTGGAGCTCATCGGCGCGGACGTCGAGGCGATCCGCAAGGGCGAGGACCGGCAGGCCTTCAAGGAGGTCGTCGAGTCGATCGGCGCCGAGAGCGCTCGGTCAGCGGTGTGCCACACCCAGGAGGAGCTGTTCGCCGCGGTCAAGGACCTCGGCTACCCGGTCGTCGTACGCCCCAGCTTCACCATGGGCGGTGCCGGCGGAGGGATCGCGTTCAACGACGACGACCTCAGGCGCATCGGTGGGGGAGGGCTGCACGCCAGCACGACCACCGAGGTGCTCCTGGAGGAGTCGATCCTGGGGTGGAAGGAGTACGAGCTGGAGATGATGCGCGACAAGAACGACAACGTCGTCGTCATCTGCACCATCGAGAACCTCGACCCCCTCGGCGTCCACACCGGCGACAGCATCACCGTGGCCCCCTCGATGACCCTGACCGACCGGGAGTACCAGAAGCTCCGCGACATCAGCATCGACGTCATCCGCGCGGTCGGCGTCGACACCGGCGGCTGCAACATCCAGTTCGCCGTCAACCCCGCCGACGGGCGGATCATCGTCATCGAGATGAACCCGCGCGTCTCACGCAGCTCCGCACTCGCGTCCAAGGCGACCGGCTTCCCGATCGCGAAGATCGCCGCGAAGCTCGCCATCGGCTACACCCTCGACGAGATCCCCAACGACATCACCCGCGAGACGCCGGCGTCGTTCGAGCCGACGCTCGACTACGTGGTCGTGAAGATCCCGCGGTTCGCGTTCGAGAAGTTCCCCGGCGCCGACGCCGAGCTCACCACGACGATGAAGAGCGTCGGCGAGGCGATGAGCATCGGCCGGTCGTTCGTCGAGGCGCTGCAGAAGGCGATGCGCTCGCTCGAGCAGACCCCGGGTGGCTTCTGGACGTCGCCCGACCCGGATCTGACGAAGGACCAGGCGCTCGAGCTGGCCCGGGTCCCGCACGACGGCCGGCTGCACACCGTCGAGCTGGCGCTCCGCCTGGGGGCCACGCCAGAGGAGGTCTTCGAGGCCACCAAGATCGACCCGTGGTTCATCGACCAGCTGCTCCAGCTCGTCGAGCTGCGGGCGGAGCTGGAGGCCTCCGAGCTCACCGAGTCGATGCTGCGACGCGCGAAGCGGATGGGCTGCAGTGACGCGCAGATCGCTGCGGTCAAGGGGATCTCGGAGCGCGAGGTCCGCGCGCTGCGCCATGACCTGGGCGTCCGGCCGGTCTACAAGACGGTCGACACCTGCGCCGCGGAGTTCGCCGCGCAGACGCCGTACCACTACTCCTCCTACGACGAGGAGACGGAGGTCGCGCCGTCGGACAAGCGCAAGGTGCTCATCCTCGGCAGCGGCCCGAACCGCATCGGTCAGGGCATCGAGTTCGACTACGCCTGCGTGCACGCCAGCTTCGCGCTGCGCGACGCCGGCTTCGAGACCGTGATGGTCAACTGCAACCCCGAGACGGTCTCCACCGACTACGACACCAGTGACCGGCTGTACTTCGAACCGCTCACCGTCGAGGACGTGCTCGAGGTCATCGAGGCCGAGCGGGAGAGCGCCCGCGCCGGGGGTGGGGAGCTCGTCGGCGTCATCGTGCAGCTCGGTGGTCAGACGCCGCTGCGGCTCGCGCAGGAGCTCAAGGACTGCGGGGTGCCCATCGTCGGCACGAGCCCGGAGGCCATCCACCTCGCCGAGGACCGCGACGCCTTCGGCCAGGTCATGAGCGAGGGCGGGCTGCCCAGCCCCAAGAGCGGCATGGCGTCGTCGTACGACGAGGCCGCACGGATCGCCACGGACGTCGGCTACCCGGTGCTGGTGCGTCCGTCGTACGTCCTGGGCGGGCGCGGGATGGAGATCGTCTACAGCGACGAGATGCTGCGCAGCTACACCGACCGCAGCACGATCATCGGTCCGGACACCCCGGTGCTGGTCGACCGGTTCCTCGAGGACGCGATCGAGATCGACGTCGATGCGCTGTACGACGGGACCGAGCTCTACCTCGGCGGCGTCATGGAGCACATCGAGGAGGCCGGCATCCACTCCGGCGACTCGGCGTGCGCGCTGCCACCCATCACCCTCGGACCCACCGAGCTCGACCGGATCCGCGCCAGCACCGAGGTGATCGCCCGCGGAGTGGGCGTGCGCGGGCTGCTGAACGTGCAGTACGCCCTCAAGGACGACGTGCTCTACGTCCTGGAGGCGAACCCGCGCGCCAGCCGGACCGTGCCGTTCACGTCCAAGGCGACCGCCGTCCCGCTGGCCAAGGCGTGCGCCCGGGTGATGCTCGGCGCGACGATCGCCGACCTGCGCGCGGAGGGCATGCTGCCCGCGAGCGGTGACGGCGGGAACCTGCCGCTGGAGGCGCCGATCTCGGTCAAGGAGGCGGTCCTGCCGTTCGGGCGGTTCCGCGGTCAGGACACCATCCTCGGCCCGGAGATGAAGTCGACCGGTGAGGTCATGGGCATCGACGCGGTCTTCGGCACGGCGTTCGCCAAGTCGCAGTCCGCGGCGTACGGCGACCTGCCCACGAAGGGTCGCGTGTTCGTGTCGGTCGCCAACCGCGACAAGCGCGCCATGATCTTCCCGGTCAAGCGCCTGTCCGACCTGGGCTTCGAGATCCTCGCCACGCAGGGCACCGCCGAGGTGCTGCGCCGCAACGGGGTGCTCGCCCGCGTCGTCGGCAAGCACTCCCACGGCCTCGGCGACGATGTCGTCCCGATGGTGCTGGCGGGGGAGATCGACCTGATCTTCAACACGCCCCGCGGCGTCGGGGCGCGCCTGGACGGCTACGAGATCCGCACGGCAGCGGTCACCCGCGGTGTCCCGTGCATCACCACGATCCAGGGCGCGGCCGCGGCCGTGCAGGGGATCGAGGCGCTGACCCGCGGCGACATCGGCGTCACGTCGCTGCAGGAGCACCACACCGTCATCCGCAACGCACGGCTCGAGCAGGAAAGGGGAGCCTGATGCCTGTTCAGGTGCAGGGCGAGGTCCTGTCGATCCGCAAGGTCGGCGCCTACCACGCCATGACGGTCGTCGCGCCCGGCATGGCCGAGCTGACCCGTCCCGGCCACTTCGTGGCCGTGCAGGTGGGCGGTCCCGAGTCGAGCATGCTGCTGCGTCGCGCCTTCGCGATCTACGACGTCAAGGAGCGAGGCGTGTACGGCGGGACGGTGGAGTTCGTGTTCGCCGTACACGGCAAGGGAACGGCGTGGCTGGCCGCCCGCCGACCGCAGGACAAGCTCGACCTCGTCGGGCCCCTGGGCAAGCCGTTCCGGCTGCCCGCCAGCCCGTCACCGCCACCCTCGTGGGCGGCGGTTACGGCAGCGCGCCGCTGCTGCCGCTGGCCGCCCAGCTGCGCGAGCGCGGGTGCCGCGTCGACTTCGTGCTCGGCGCCGGGAGCGCCGACCGGTTGTTCGGGCAGCTCGACGCCAAGCGGATCGGCAGCAGCATCGAGATCACCACCGACGACGGCTCATGGGGCACGCGCGGACGCGTGAGCGACGTGCTGCCCAAGATGCTCGACCGCACGGATTCCGACGTCGTCTACGCCTGCGGACCGATGGCCATGCTGCGCGCGGTCAGCGACCTCGCGGCCGAGCGCGACATCCCCTGCCAGGTCGCGGTCGAGGAGGCGATGGCCTGCGGCGTCGGGGTCTGCATGACCTGCGTGCTGCCGGTCATCGGGGACGACGGGCAGACCCGGATGCTGCGCTCGTGCGTCGAGGGGCCGGTGTTCCTCGGCGACCGGGTGCGCTGGGACGACGTGGGCACGGTGCCCGCGGACGTCGTGGGCTCGATCAACGCCGGAGGCCACTGATGAGCGAGATGTCCCTGCGTCCCGCCGCGGCGCACGCGGCCGCGCCGGTCATCGACATGACCACCAAGCTCGGCTCGGTGACCTTCCCGAACCCGGTGTTCACCGCCAGCGGCTGCGCCGGCGCCGGTCAGGAGCTCGACCAGTTCTTCGACGTCTCCGAGCTCGGTGGCATCGTCACGAAGTCGATCATGCTCGCGGCCCGGTCGGGCCGGGCGACCCCGCGGATGGCCGAGACGCCCAGCGGGATGCTCAACAGCATCGGCCTGCAGGGCCCCGGCATCGACGCGTTCCTCGAGCGCGACCTGGCCTGGCTCGCCGACCGTGGTGCCCGCGCCGTCGTCAGCATCGCCGGTGGGAGCGTCGACGACTACGCCAAGCTCACCGCCAAGCTCCGCGGACGCCCTGGGCTGGCGATGATCGAGGTGAACATCTCCTGCCCCAACGTCGAGGACCGCGGACAGGTGTTCGCCTGCGACCCGATGGCCGCGGCCAGTGTCGTGCAGGCCGTCAAGCGCGCGGCGCCCTCGGGCATCCCGGTGTTCGCCAAGCTCAGCCCGGACGTCACCGACATCGCCGAGATCGCACGCGCCTGCGTGAACGCGGGCGCGGACGGGCTGTCGGTCATCAACACCCTGCTGGGCATGGTCATCGACACGGACACGATGCGGCCGGCGCTCGGCGGGATCACCGGCGGGTTGTCCGGTCCGGCGATCCGCCCCGTCGCGGTGCGCTGCGTGTGGCAGATCCGCCAGGCGCTGCCGGACATCCCCATCCTGGGCATGGGCGGGATCCGCACCGGCCTCGACGCCCTGGAGTTCGTGCTCGCCGGGGCCAACGCCGTGAGCGTCGGCACGACCGTGTTCGGCGACCCGAGTGCCCCGATCCGGGTCCTGGACGAGCTGACGCAGGCCCTCGCCGACCGCGGGTTCGACCGCTTCACCGACGCGATCGGCCTCGCCCACCGACCGCCCGAGGTCTTCGTCCCCGAGGAGCCCGACCCGGTCGGCGACACCCTGCCCGAGACCCCGCACGTCCCCGTCACCTTCGACCCCGAGGACTGAGTTGTCGCCCTCCCGCGCCCCCATCGCCGTCGCGCTCGACGCCCCTGACGTGGAGACGGCGGCCCAGTGGGCGCACGCCGTCACGCCGTACGTCGCTGTCGTCAAGGTCGGCCTCGAGCTGTTCTGCCGCACCGGCCCGAGCGTCGTCGAGACCGTGCGCGGAGGCAGCGGCGTCGACCTGTTCCTCGACCTGAAGCTGCACGACATCCCCAACACGGTCGCGGGCGCGGCGCGCGGTGTGGCCTCGCTCAAGCCCCGCTACCTGACCGTGCACGCGTCGGGGGGCGCCGACATGATCCGGGCGGCGGTCGACGCGGCGCCCGAGGTCACCATCGCGGCGGTCACGGTCCTGACCAGCCTGTCCGCCGAGGTCCTGGACGCCGTCGGGCTGGTCGGGCCACCGCTGGACGCCGTACGCCGGTTGGCGGTGCTCGCGGTGGGCGCGGGCGCGGGCGCGCTGGTGTGCTCGCCGCACGAGGTGGCTGCGGTGCGCGCCGAGGTGGGACCGGGGGTCGTGCTCATCACGCCGGGGGTGCGCCCCGCAGGTGCGGACGCGCAGGACCAGGCGCGCATCGCGACGCCGGAGCAGGCGCTCGCGGACGGGGCCGACCTGCTGGTGATCGGCCGTCCCATCACCGGTGCCCCGGACGTCGGCGCCGCCGCCGCCGCGCTCGCCGCCAGCCTCCGCTGAGCCTGCCCACCCGATGGGGACGGCCGCGCTTTGCTCCCCGGGTGATCGACTCGCTAGGTTTCCGGCACCTGCCCGACCGCCCGCCCCGGGTTCCCTGCCCGCCCACGACCGAAGGTGACGCCGCGTGGCCCTGCCACCCCTCACGCCCGAGCAGCGCGCTGCCGCCCTGGAGAAGGCAGCGGCGGCCCGGCGCGTGCGAGCGGCGCTGAAGGTGCAGCTGAAGTCGGCCGGCACCAGCCTGTCCGACGTGCTCGACAGCGGCGAGACCGATGAGGTCGTCGGCAAGATGAAGGTGCTGGCCGTCCTCGAGGCGATGCCGGGGGTGGGCAAGGTCCGCGCCGGCAAGCTCATGGAGGAGCTGGAGATCTCCCCGGCGCGTCGGGTGCGTGGCCTCGGTGCGAAGCAGCGGGAGGCGCTGCTGCGCGCGTTCGAGCAGTGACGGGACGCCTCACGGTCCTGTCCGGGCCCTCCGGGGTCGGCAAGGGCAGCGTGATCGCCGCCGTACGCCGCCGCCACCCCGACGTCTGGCTCAGCGTCAGCGTGACCACCCGTCCGCCGCGGCCCGGTGAGGTCGACGGCCGCGAATACCACTTCGTGGACGCCGACGAGTACGCCCGGATGGTCGAGGCCGGTGAGCTGCTCGAGCACGCGACGTACGCCGGGAACGCCTACGGCACGCCGCGCCAGCCGGTGCTGGACCAGCTGGCCGACGGTGTGCCGGCCCTGCTGGAGATCGAGCTGCAGGGCGCGCGGCAGGTCAAGCAGGCGATGCCCGAGGCGCACCTGGTGTTCCTCGCCCCGCCGAGCTTCGAGGAGCTGACCCGTCGCCTCACCGGCCGGGGCACCGAGGATCCCGAGCGGGTCGCGCGGCGGCTGGAGCTGGCCAGGATCGAGATGGCGGCCGAGGGGGAGTTCGAGGCGCGCATCGTCAACGACGACATCGAGCGCGCGGCCGACGCGCTGGTAGCGTTGATGTCGACCCCCACTGCTTTGGAGTAACCGTGTCTGGCACCGTCGCGAACCCGATCGGCATCACCAACCCCCCGATCGACGAGCTGCTCGCCGCCACCGACTCCAAGTACAGCCTGGTCATCTACGCCGCGAAGCGCGCGCGCCAGATCAACGCCTACTACTCCCAGCTCGGCGAGGGCCTGCTGGAGTACGTCGGCCCGCTGGTCGAGACGGGCGTGCAGGAGAAGCCCCTGTCGATCGCCCTGCGTGAGATCAACGCTGGTCTGCTGCACCACGAGCACGTCGCCGACCCCGCCGACACCCTCGCCTAAGCACCTCCCATGTCCCGCGTCGTCCTCGGCGTCACCGGGGGGATCGCGGCGTACAAGGCCGTCGAGCTGCTCCGGCAGCTGACCGAGACCGGCCACGACGTCACCGTCGTCCCCACCGAGAGCGCGCTGGAGTTCGTCGGCGCGCCGACGTGGGCCGCCCTGTCCGGCAAGCCTGTCACGGCGAGCGCATGGGTCGACGTCCATGAGGTCCCGCACGTGCGCCTCGGGCAGCAGGCCGACCTCGTGGTGGTCGCCCCGGCGACGGCGAACACCCTCGCCCGCGCGGCGCATGGCCTCGCGGACGACCTGCTGACCAACACGCTGCTCACGGCGCGCTGCCCCGTGCTGCTCGCGCCGGCCATGCACACCGAGATGTGGGAGCACCCGGCCACCCAGGCGAACGTCGCGACGCTCCGGTCCCGGGGCGTCCTGGTCGTCGAGCCCGCGGTCGGACGGTTGACCGGCGCCGACAGCGGCAAGGGCCGACTGCCCGACCCGGACGAGCTCGCACTGCTGTGCCGTCGGGTGCTGGCTCGTGGTGGCCTGCCCCTGGACCTGGTCGGACGACGCGTCGTGGTCAGTGCCGGTGGCACCCGCGAGCACCTGGATCCGGTGCGGTTCCTGGGCAACCGCTCCAGTGGACGGCAGGGACACGCCATCGCACGGGCGGCCGTCGCCCGTGGCGCCGAGGTCGTGCTCGTGACGAGCAGCGTCCTGCCCGACCCGGCGGGTGCGAAGGTGCTGCGCGTGACCAGCGCTCTGGAGATGCACGACGCGGTGCTGTCCGAGGCGACGGGCGCAAACGCCGTGGTCATGGCGGCGGCCGTCGCCGACTACCGACCGGTCGAGCGCCTCGCGACCAAGCGCAAGAAGACCGAGGCGCTCACGGTGGAGCTGGTCCAGAACCCGGACGTCCTGCGGGCGCTCGTCGAGCAGCGAGCGGCCGGTCAGCTGGTGGTGGGGTTCGCCGCCGAGACCGGCGACGACCACGCCACCGTCCTCGAGCACGGTCGCGCGAAGCTGGCGCGCAAGGGCTGCGACCTGCTGGTCGTCAACGAGGTCGGCGAGACCGGGCACGCCACCGGGTTCGAGACCGAGCAGAACGCCGCCACCATCCTGGGGGCGGACGGCTCGTCGACCGAGGTGCCACTGGTGAGCAAGGACGTGCTCGCCGACGTGCTGTGGGACCAGGTCGCCGCGCGTCTGTCCTGACCTCCGCGTGCGGGTGTCGTGGCGGCCACGACACCCGCGTCTCTGGCAGGGTGCGGGTCATGGCACCTGTGTCCCGTCCGTCCACCTCGCGCAGCTGGTGCGCTGCCGCCGTCGCCGCTGTCGCCCTCTCGGCAGCCGGGTGCTCCGGCGGCTCCACGGGAGCGGTTCCCAGCACGACTCCCGACGTCAGCCCCACCGCCTCGGCCACCGTCACGCCGCTGCCGCCCGAGGAGCAGCCGAGCGACCTGCCCTCCGCGGTGCCGTCCACGCCGGTGCCCTCGATCCCCGTGACCAAGGCCGCGGTCGACGGCGACGTCGACGGCGACGGTGAGGTCGACGCGGTCCGGGCGACGGCCGACCTGCTCAGCGTCGCCCTGTCCAAGAGCGGCCGGACGGTGACCGCACCGGTGCACGCGGACTCGCCGGCGGCGCCGCAGGTGATGGGGAGCACCGACGTCGACCGGGACGGCTACGCGGAGGTGTTCGTCCAGACCGTCCAAGGCGCGTCGACGACGTTCCTCACGCCGTACCGCTTCGACGGGACCAGGCTGCACGAGATGCAGCTCGACGGCTCGCCCGCGCTCCTGGGGATCGGCGGGAGCCACGAGCACGGCGACGGGTTCCGCTGCACCCCTGAGGGACGACTCGAACTGCGCTCCGCCACTGCGAACCAGGACGGCAGCACCTACGCGGTGAAGGTGACGACCTACCGGCTCAGCGCCACGGACCTCGTCCAGCTGAGCACGTCGACGGTCCAGGCGCCGGAGGGCGACAAGCGGGTGACGGAGTCCTACGTCGTCGACTGCGGCAGTGTGGGCGAGGGCGGGTAGCCTCAGTGCACCGTCCGTCTGAGCCTGTTGGAGCACGTGTGTCTCGTCGCCTGTTCACCTCCGAGTCCGTCACCGAGGGACACCCCGACAAGATCGCCGACGCGATCTCCGACTCCATCCTCGACGCGCTGCTCACGCAGGACCCCAAGAGCCGTGTCGCGGTCGAGACCCTCATCACGACCGGCCAGGTCCACATCGCCGGTGAGGTGACCACGACGGCCTACGCCGACATCCCCAAGATCGTGCGCGAGACGATCCTGGAGATCGGCTACGACAGCTCCAAGAAGGGCTTCGACGGCGAGAGCTGCGGCGTCAGCGTGTCGATCGGCGCGCAGAGCCCCGACATCGCGCAGGGCGTCGACGAGGCGTACGAGCACCGCGTCGAGGGCGACCAGGACGAGCTCGACCTGCAGGGCGCCGGCGACCAGGGCCTGATGTTCGGCTACGCGTGCGACGAGACCCCCGAGCTCATGCCGCTGCCGATCGCGCTCGCGCACCGGCTCGCCCGTCGGCTCACCCAGGTGCGCAAGGACGGCACCGTTCCCTACCTGCGCCCCGACGGCAAGACCCAGGTCACCATCGAGTACGTCGACGGCAAGCCCGCGCGCCTCGACACCGTCGTCGTGTCGTCGCAGCACGCCGAGGACATCGACATCACCTCGCTGCTCACCCCGGACATCAAGGAGCACGTGGTCGACCCGGAGCTCGCGGACCTCGGTATCGAGACCGACGGCTACCGGCTGCTGGTCAACCCCACGGGCAAGTTCGTCATCGGCGGGCCGATGGGCGACGCCGGCCTGACCGGCCGCAAGATCATCGTCGACACCTACGGCGGCTACGCCCGCCACGGGGGTGGCGCGTTCTCCGGCAAGGACCCGTCCAAGGTCGACCGGTCCGCCGCCTACGCCATGCGCTGGGTCGCCAAGAACGTCGTCGCCGCGGGGCTCGCGTCGAAGTGCGAGGTGCAGGTCGCCTACGCCATCGGCAAGGCCGAGCCGGTGGGACTGTTCGTCGACACGTTCGGCACCGGTGTGGTCGAGGACGACGTCCTGCAGGCAGCGATCACCGAGGTGTTCGACCTCCGCCCGGCCGCGATCATCCGTGACCTGGACCTGCTGCGCCCGATCTACTCCAAGACCTCCGCCTACGGCCACTTCGGCCGCGAGCTGCCGGAGTTCACCTGGGAGTCGACCGAGCGCGCCGAGCTGCTCAAGAAGGCCGCCGGCCAGTAGGCCTCCACAGCCACCCCACAGCAGACGAACGGATACGCGCGGGCACGTCGGAGCACCTCCGGCCACCCGCGCGTTTCCGTTCGCGCACGGGGGTGTCGGGGGGTTCGCTTAGCCTCGGCGGGTGAGCGAGCAGCTGGACCTGGGCGTCGCGCGTCCCCGGCGCGCGAAGCCTCCGGCAGACCTCACGACCGACCGGCCGGTCGCGCGGGTCGCGGTCGACACCGGCGTCGCCCACCTGGACCGGCCGTTCGACTACGCGGTCCCTGCGACGATGAGCGCTGCCGAGCCCGGCTGCCGGGTGCGGGTGCGCTTCTCCGGCCGGCTCGTCGACGGGATCGTCCTCACCCGCACGACAGACACCGACCACCAGGGCGCGCTCCAGCCGCTGCATGCCCTCGTCAGCGGCGAGCAGGTCCTCACCACTGAGGTCGCAGCGCTGGCCCGCTCCGTCGCCGACCGGTCCGCAGGCAGCCTGTACGACGTCCTGCGCCTCGCCCTCCCACCGCGGCACGCGCGCGTCGAGGCCGAACCACCGGGGGAGCCGGCGCCCGCCCCGCCCACCCCCGAACCCGGTTCGTGGAGCCGCTACCCCGAGGGTCCGGCGTTCCTGCACGCGCTGGTCACCGGCGCGCCGAGGGCGGCGTGGTCGGCACTGCCCGGACCGACCTGGCCCACCGAGGTGGCCGTCGCGGTCCAGGCCGCACTCGCAGCAGGGCGCGGCGCACTGGTCGTCGTCCCCGACGCCCGCGACGTGGAGCGGGTGAGCACAGCCCTTGCGGACGCACCGCACGTCGCCCTGCGCGCCGACCTCGGACCGGCGGAGCGCTACCGGCGCTGGCTCAAGGTCCGGCGCGGCGAGGTCCGCGCGGTCGTCGGGACCCGCGCTGCGGCGTTCGCCCCGGTCGCCGACCTCGGGCTCGTGGTGCTCTGGGACGACGGGGACGACCTGCACGCCGAGCCCCGCTCGCCGTACGTCCACACCCGCGACGTCCTGGTGCAGCGCGCGCACCTGACCGGCGCGGCGATGCTGCTCGGCGGGTTCGCCCGCACCTGCGAGGCCCAGCTGCTCGTCGACACCGGCTGGGCGCGCAGCCTCGTGCCTGACCGCGCGGTGCTGCGCGAGGTCGCTCCCCGGGTCACGGGCACGAGCGAGGACGACCTCGCCCGCGACCCCGCCGCCCAGGCTGCCCGGGTCCCTGGTCTCGCGTTCTCCGCCGCCCGCGCCTCCCTCGACGCCGGGACACCCGTGCTCGTCCAGGTCCCGCGCCGCGGCTACGTCCCGTCGATGGCCTGCCAGCGCGACCGCACGCCCGCCCGCTGTCCCGCCTGCGCCGGTCCGCTGCAGGTCACGAGCGGGCACGCCATCGCGACCTGCCGCTGGTGCGGCCGGCTCGCAGGTGACTGGCGCTGCCCGCGCTGCGAGGGACGGCAGCTGCGCGCCTCGGTCACCGGCTCCCGACGTACGGCGGAGGAGCTCGGACGCGCCTTCCCCGGCGCGACCGTCCGGACCAGCGGGCGTGAGGAGGTGCTGGCCACCGTGCCGACCGGGCCGCAGCTGGTGGTCTGCACGCCCGGCGCCGAGCCGGTCGCCGACGGGGGGTACGGCGCGGTGCTGCTGCTCGACGCGTGGGCGTCCCTGACCCGCGCCGACCTGCGTGCGGGGGAGGAGGCGCTGCGGCGCTGGATGGCCGCCGCCGCGCTGGCCCGTCCGCAGGCGCCGGTGGTCGTCGTCGCCGACCGGACCCTGGTGCCCGTCCAGGCGCTGCTGCGCTGGGACGCTGCCGGCTTCGCCGCGCGCGAGCTCGCCGAGCGCACGGAGCTGGCCTTCCCGCCCGCGACCCGCGTCGCCGCGGTCTCCGGCCCGGCGACGGCAGTCGCCGAGCTGCTCGCGGACCTCGACGTGGGGGAGGTGCTGGGCCCCGTACCGGACGGTGCCGGTGAGCGGGCGTTCGTCCGGGTCCCCCGGGCGCAGGGCGCCGCGCTGGCCGGCGCGCTCAAGGGGGCGATGGGCGTGCGCAGTGCCCGCAAGGCCGAGCCGCTGCGGGTCGAGCTCGACCCGCTCTCCCTCACCTAGCCGCTCACCTAGCATGGACCCATGGCGCTCCGACCGATCCGGCTCATGGGCGACCCCGTCCTGCGCACTCCCGCCGAGCTCGTGACGACCTTCGACAAGGAGCTCCGGGTCCTCGTCAAGGACCTCGTCGAGACCATGCAGGAGGCGCCGGGCGTCGGCCTCGCCGCCCCGCAGATCGGCGTGGGCCTGCGGGTGTTCACCTACGACGTCGACGACGTCGTCGGTCACCTCATCAACCCCGTCCTGCACTTCCCGAGCGACGAGGAGCAGGACGGTCCCGAGGGCTGCCTGTCCCTGCCGGGCCTGACGTTCGACTGCGTCCGCAAGGAGCACGTCGTCGCGCACGGGCAGAACGAGTACGGCGACCCGATCACCATCGAGGGCTCCGACCTGCTGGCGCGCTGCGTGCAGCACGAGAGCGACCACCTCGACGGCGTGCTGTTCGTCGACCGGCTCGACCCGGAGACCAAGAAGGCGGCCCTGGAGGCGGTCCGGCTGGCCGAGTGGGCGCAGCAGCCCGTGCCGCTGGTGAAGGCCAGCCCGCACCCGCTGTTCGGGCGCGCCCAGTGACGCCCGCGTGAGGCTGGCGTTCGCCGGCACCCCCGAGGTGGCCCTGCCGAGCCTGTCGGCGCTGCTCGCCTCCGCGCACGACGTGGTCGCGGTCATCACCCGCCCGGACGCTCCCGCCGGTCGCGGACGCACCCTTCGCCCCAGCCCGGTCAAGGAGCTCGCGCTCGAGCACGGCGTATCGGTCCTGGCGCCCGCGCACCCGCGGGACGAGGCGTTCCAGCACCAGCTGCGCGAGCTCGAGGTCGACGTCTGCCCGACCGTCGCCTACGGCGCGCTCCTGCCCCCGGCTGCCCTGGCTGTCCCGCGGCTCGGCTGGGTGAACCTGCACTTCTCACTGCTTCCCGCGTGGCGCGGTGCGGCGCCGGTGCAGCACGCGGTGCTGGCCGGCGACGAGGTCACGGGCGCGACGACGTTCCTCATCGAGCAGGGGATGGACACCGGGCCGGTGTTCGGCATGCTCACCGAGCAGGTCCGTCCCGCCGACACCAGCGGTGACCTGCTCGCACGCCTGGCCGAGGCCGGCGCCGGCCTGCTCGTCGCGACGATCGACGGCCTCGCGAGCGGCACCCTGACCGCCGTACCTCAAGCCAGCGAGGGTGTGTCGCACGCACCGAAGATCACCGTCGACGACGCGCGGGTCGACTGGACCGCGCCGGCGCTCCGGGTCGACCGGCTGGTCCGCGCGTGCACGCCCGCGCCCGGTGCCTGGACGACGTTCCGCGGCAAGCGGGTCAAGCTCGGCCCGGTCACGCAGGCGGACGCGCTGCTCGCCCCCGGCTCCCTCGACGGCGACCTCGTGGGTACGGCGACGCACGCCGTCCGGTTGGGGTGGGTGCGGCCGGAGGGCAAGGGGCAGATGCCGGCGACCGACTGGCTGCGCGGCCTGCGCGTCGAACCTGGCGAGGCGTTCGCATGAGCGGCTCCAGCGACGGCCCCACCGACCGGCCCAAGCGCCAGCGTCGCAACGGCCCACCCCGCCCTGACCGGCCGTCGCGCCCGCAGCTGCACAAGCCGACCCGCGACCCGGTGCGATTGACCGCGTTCGACGTGCTCAAGGCGGTGCGCGACCAGGACGCCTACGCCAACCTGGTGCTGCCGGGGCTGCTGCGGGAGCGCAACCTGTCCGGTCGGGACGCGGCGCTGGCCACCGAGCTCGCCTACGGCACCCTGCGCGCGCAGGGACAGCTCGACGTGGTGCTGCAGGCCTGCGTCGACCGGCCGCTGGCGCAGGTCGACGGGCCGGTCCTCGACGTCCTGCGCCTGGGCGCCTACCAGCTGCTGCGCACCCGCATCCCCACGCACGCCGCGGTCAGCTCCAGCGTCGACGTCGCGCGCACCCGCATCAGCGCCGGACCCGGGGCGTTCGTCAACGCCGTGCTGCGCAAGGTCGCGGCCAAGGACCTCGACACCTGGCTCGCCGAGCTGCGACCCGCCGACGAGGTCGATGCCGTCGCGCTCGACACCGCGCACCCCCGGTGGATCACGCAGGCGTTCCGGGACGCGCTCAAGGGCGACCTGGTCGAGGCGCGGACCGCCCTGCTCGCCGACGACGCCCGTCCCGAGGTGCACCTGGTCGCCCGCACCATGAGCCGCGACGCGCTCGTGACCGACTCCGGCGGCGTGGCCGGTCCGTGGTCGCCGCGGGCGGTGCGGCTGCCGGACGGCGGCGCGCCCGGCGAGCTCACGGCCGTGCGCGACGGACGAGCCGGAGTCCAGGACGAGGGCAGCCAGCTGGTCGCCCTCGCCCTCGCGGCGGCGCCCCTCGAGGGACCCGACGCCACCTGGGTCGACCTCTGCGCCGGACCGGGCGGCAAGGCGGCGCTGCTCGACGCGCTCGCGATCGAGCGGGGCGCCCGTCTGGTCGCGATCGAGGTGCAGGAGCACCGCGCCGCCCTGGTCCGCAAGGCCGGGGTGCGCGAGGTCGTCACCGCCGACGGCAGGCAGCCACCACTCGCCGACGGCTCGGTCGACCGGCTCCTCGTCGACGCACCGTGCTCCGGCCTGGGCGCCCTGCGGCGACGGCCGGAGGCGCGCTGGCGGCGCCAGCCCAGCGACCTGCCGGGTCTCACCGCCCTGCAGGGACAGCTGCTGGACGCCGCGGTGCGGCTGCTGCGCCCGGGCGGGGTGCTGGCCTACGTCACCTGCTCGCCGCACCTCGCGGAGACCGCCGTACCCGTCCTGGACGTCCTCCGTCGCCACCCCGGCCTCACGCAGGTCGACGCCCGACCGCTGCTGCCCGGGGTGCCCGACCTCGGGGACGGTCCGGCGGTGCAGCTGTGGCCGCACCGGCACGGCACCGACGCGATGTACCTCGCCGTGCTCCGCACAGCGCCCTGATGACCCCTAGGCTGCCGCCCATGGCCGGCCCCATGATCTTCCCGAGCATGCTCTCGGCCGACTTCGCGCGCCTGGCCGACGAGGCGGCGCGCGTGGAGGGGCACGCCGACTGGCTGCACCTCGACGTCATGGACTACCGCTTCGTGCCCAACCTCACCCTCGGGTTGCCCGTCATCGAGGCGCTCATGAAGGCGACGCCGATCCCGGTGGACTGCCACCTGATGATCGAGGACCCCGACCGGTGGGCTCCGTCGTACGCCGAGGCCGGAGCGGGCAGCGTGACCTTCCACGCCGAGGCGTCGAAGGCCCCCCTGCGTACGGCGCGCACGATCCGCGCTGCGGGCGCGCGCGCCGGGCTGGCACTCAACCCGAGCACGGCGCTGGAGCCCTACCTCGACCTGCTCGGCGCGTTCGACATGCTGCTCGTCATGACCATCGAGCCCGGCTTCGGAGGGCAGGCCTTCATGGACGACACGCTGCCGAAGATCCGCCGCTGCCGGGAGGCGATCGGCGACCGCGACATCTGGCTGCAGGTCGACGGCGGGGTCAGCGACGAGACCATCGAGCGGGCCGCGGAGGCGGGCGCGAACGTGTTCGTCGCCGGCTCCGCGGTGTACGGCGACGCCGACCCGGCGGCCGCGATCGACCGTCTTCGGGCCCGGGCTGCGCGATGAGCGGCCGGATCCTGGTGGTCGACGACGACCCCGACCTCACCCGCTTCCTCGCCGCGGACCTGCAGCTCGAGGGGTACGCCGTCGACGTGCTCGCCGAGCACAGCCGCGCGGTCGACCGGGCCGTCGCGACCCGTCCGGACCTGGTGCTGCTGGAGTCGGGGCCGGTCGGGCTCGAGACCCTGCAGCGGCTGCGTGCGCACCCGCCCACGGCCTCGCTGCCGGTGATCCTGCTCACCGACGACCCGGCGGGTGGTGACCGCGACCACGGTCTCGCCGCCGGCGCGGACGACGTCATCAGCAAGCCCTTCGACACGATGGACCTCGTCGCGCGCGTCGGCGGCACCCTGCGGCGTACGGCGGACATCCGTGCCCTGTCGCCGCTCACCGGACTGCCCGGCAACCACCGGATCGACGTGGAGATCGCCAGCCGGGCGGGCGCGGGCGAGGACTACGCGGTCTGCCACGTCGACCTCGACGAGTTCAAGGGGTTCAACGACGCCTACGGCTTCGGCCGCGGGGACGACCTGCTCCAGATGCTGGCGGCCTGCCTGCAGCGTGCGGTGCTGCGGGCCGGGGAGCCGGCGGCGTTCCTGGGGCATGTCGGCGGCGACGACTTCGTGATCGTGTGCACCGCCGACCAGGCGGAGGCCCTCTGCCAGGACGTGGTCGCCGAGTTCGACGCGCTCTCGCCCGGACACCACGACGCTGCGGATGCCCAGAGGGGCTACCTCGAGGTCGTCGACCGTCGCGGGGAGCAGCGCCGCCAGCCGCTGGTGACGGTGAGCATCGGCGTGGCCTACCGGCGCGCGGCCGAGCGCGACTTCCGCGAGGTGATCGCCGCGGCCAGCGAGATGAAGACCGTCGCGAAGGGCACCACCGGCTCCTTCGTGGCGATCGACCGCCGGCACTGAGCGGTGGACGACGAGCTGGCGCTCCGGCGCGCCCTCGAGGCCTCCTGGTCGGTCGTGGGGCGCACCAGCCCCAACCCGCCCGTCGGGGCCGTGGCCCTGGACGAGACCGGGGCGGTCGTGGGGGTGGGGGCGACCGAGCCGCCGGGGGGTCGGCACGCGGAGCGGGTCGCCCTCGATGCGGCCGGCGGTCGCGCGCACACCGTCGCGGTCACCCTCGAGCCCTGCGACCACACCGGACGCACCGGCCCGTGCACGCAGGCGCTGGTCGCCGCAGGGGTGCGCCGGGTCGTCGTGGCCTGCCTCGACCCGACGGACGTGGCGGGCGGGGGAGCGCGGACCCTCCGGGCCGCCGGTGTCGAGGTGCTGACCGGGGTCCTCGAGGCGGACGTGGCCGCCGGGCCGCTCGCCCCCTGGCTGCACTGGCAGCGCACCGGGAGGCCGTTCGTCACCTGGAAGACCGCGACGACGCTCGACGGGCGGGTGGCGGCACCGGACGGGACGTCCCGGTGGATCACGGGACAGAGCGCCCGAGCGGACGTCCACGTCCTGCGCGACCAGGTCGACGCGGTGGTGGTGGGTGTCGGCACCGTGGTGGCGGACGACCCGCAGCTGACGGTGCGGCCTGACCGTGGTCGCCAGCCCTTGCGCGTGGTCGTGGACGGCAGCGGTCGCGCGCCGGCCACGGCGCGGGTCTTCGACGGCACCGCCCCGACCCTGCACGTCACCGGCGACGGGGCGCGCGTCGACCCGGCCGACCTGCTGGCGCGTCTCGCTGAGCGGGACGCGGTTCACGTCCTGCTGGAAGGGGGGCCTACGCTCACAGCGTCCTTCCTGCAGGCAGGGCTGGTCGACGAGATCAGGGCGTACGTCGCCCCGGCACTGCTCGGCGCCGGCCCCGGTGCGGTCGGTGACCTGGGCGTCGGCACGATCGGCGACGCGCTCAGGTGGCGCTTGACCGACGTCCGGCGCTTCGAGGACGACGTACGCCTGATCTACAGGAGGCTGTGAGTGTTCACCGGGATCGTCGAGGAGCTCGGCGAGGTCACCGGGTGGGAGGACCTGCCCGAGGCGGCGCGCCTGACCGTCCGGGGGCCGCGGGTGACCGAGGACGCCAAGCACGGCGACTCGATCGCCGTGAACGGGGTGTGCCTCACCGTGGTCACGAACGAGGGCGGCTCCTTCACCGCGGACGTGATGCGCGAGAGCCTGGAGCGCTCCAGCCTGGGGGCCCTGCAGGTCGGCAGTGCCGTCAACCTCGAGCGCGCCGTCCGGCTGTCGGACCGGCTCGGCGGCCACCTGGTGCAAGGGCACGTCGACGGGACCGCGCAGATCCTCGCCGTCACCCCGTCGACCCACTGGACCGTCGTACGCCTGCAGCTGCCGGCGTACCTCGACCGGTACGTCGTCGTGAAGGGCTCCATCACCGTCGACGGCATCTCGCTCACCGTCAGCGCGACGGCGCCGGGCTGGTTCGAGGTCAGCCTCATCCCCACCACGCTCTCCCTCACCACCCTCGGCCGCAAGGGCCCCGGCGACCCGGTCAACCTGGAGGTCGACATCACCGCCAAGTACGTCGAGAAGCTGCTCGGAGCCCGGGAATGACCGGCACCGACCGCCGACACAGCGACCTCGACAGCATCGAGCGCGCCATCGCCGACATCGCAGCCGGCAAGGCCGTCGTCGTCGTCGACGACGAGGACCGCGAGAACGAGGGCGACCTGGTCTTCGCCGCCGAGATGGCCAGTCAGGAGCTCGTCGCCTTCACCATGACCCAGTGCCGCGGGCTGCTCTGCGTGCCGATGGAGGAGGACGCCCTCGAGCGCCTGCAGCTCGCGCAGATGGCGCCGCACAACACCGAGCGGATGCAGACCGCCTTCACGGTCAGCGTCGACGCCCGCGTCGGTGTCACGACCGGCATCAGCGCCGTCGACCGGGCGATCACCATCCAGACCCTGGTCAACCCCGAGACCAGCGCCTACGACCTCGTGCGGCCGGGGCACGTGTTCCCGTTGCAGGCCAAGCCCGGTGGCGTCCTGCGCCGGCCAGGTCACACCGAGGCCGCCGTCGACCTCGCCCGTCTCGCGGGCCTCAAGCCGGCCGGCGTCATCTGCGAGATCGTGCGCGAGGACGGGCTGATGATGCGCCTGCCCGAGCTCAAGGAGTTCGCCGCGACCCACGACCTCGCGCTCATCTCCATCGCCGACCTCATCGCCTTCCGCCGCCGCACCGAGAAGCAGGTCGTGCGCGTCGCCGAGGCGAAGATCCCCACGGCGCACGGGGAGTTCGTGGCGGTCGGCTACGAGTCGACCTTCGACGGCGTCGACCACGTCGCGCTGGTCAGGGGCGACATCGGCGACGGCCAGGACGTGCTGGTGCGCGTGCACTCGGAGTGCCTCACCGGGGACGTGTTCGGGTCGCGCCGCTGCGACTGCGGTCCCCAGCTCGACGCCGCGCTGCGCGTCGTCGCCGAGGCCGGTCGTGGCGTGGTGCTCTACGTGCGCGGGCACGAGGGTCGCGGCATCGGCCTGATGCACAAGCTGCAGGCCTACCAGCTGCAGGACGGCGGCTCCGACACCGTCGACGCCAACCTCGAGCTCGGGCTGCCCGCCGACGCGCGCGACTACGGCACCGGTGCGCAGATCCTCGTCGACCTCGGCATCCGCACCATGACGCTGCTGTCGAACAACCCGGCCAAGCGCGCCGGCCTCGAGGGCTACGGCCTCGAGATCGTCGGGCGCCAGCCGCTCGCGGTGCACGCGACCCCGGAGAACATCCGCTACCTGAGGACCAAGCGCGACCGGATGGGTCACGACCTGCCCGGGCTCGCTGCCTTCGAGGACGAGGACACCGAGGGCAGCACCGACGACGTGCTGCAGGTCCCGTGAGCGGCGTCGGCGCGCCCGGGGCCGAGGTCTTCTGCGCCAAGGGCCTCACCCTCGCGATCGTCGCGACCCGCTGGCACGACGACATCACGACCGCCCTGCTCGACAGCGCCCTGCGCACCGCGGAGCAGTGCGAGGTCGACGAGCCCACGGTCGTGCGCGTCGCGGGTGCGGTCGAGCTTCCCGTCGTCGTGCAGGCGCTCGCCGCGACCCACGACGCGGTGGTCGCGCTCGGCGTCGTCGTCCGCGGCGGCACCCCGCACTTCGAGTACGTCTGCGACGCCGTGACCTACGGGCTCACGCGCATCTCGCTCGACAGCCACACCCCCGTCGGCAACGGTGTCCTCACCACCGACAGCGTGGAGCAGGCGCTGGACCGCGCCGGCCTGCCCGACTCCCACGAGGACAAGGGCCGCGAGGCCGTCCTCGCCGCGCTCGACACCGCCCGTGTCCTCAAGAACCTCAAGCAAGGGACCCACTAGATGCTCGCCGTCGTCCTGCCCAAGGGCAGTCTCGAGAAGCAGGTCCTCGACCTGTTCAGCTCCGCCGACCTCACGGTCATCCGCGGGGGAGACCGCGACTACCACGCCAAGGTCGACGACCCCCGCATCGACAAGGTGCGCTTCCTGCGCCCCCAGGAGATCCCGACGTACGTCGAGCAGGGGATCTTCGACCTCGGCATCAGCGGTCGCGACTGGATCACCGAGACCAACGCCGATGTGGTGTCGCTCGGGGAGATCGGCGGTGGGCGCGCCGGCGAGGCCGTCGTCAGCGTCGTGCTCGCCGTCCCGAAGGAGTCGCCGTGGAGCTCCGCGGCCGACCTGCCCGACGGGGTGCGCATCTCCACCGAGATGCCGGAGACGACCCGCCGCTACCTCGAGGAGCACGGCGTCAAGGCGAAGGTCTTCACCAGCCACGGCGCGACCGAGGCGAAGATCCCCGACATCGTCGACGCGATCGTCGACCTCACCGAGACCGGCTCGTCGCTGCGCAAGGCCGGCCTGAAGGTCATCGCGACCCTGCTCACCAGCCGCACCGAGCTCATCGCCAACCGCGAGGCCTACGAGGACCCGGCCAAGCGCGCCGCGATGGAGGACCTCGTCGTCCTCATCCAGGGCGCGCTGCGCGCCAAGGGGCACGTGCTGCTCAAGCTCAACGTGCCGTCCGGGCAGCTCCAGTCGGTCGTCGCCGCGCTGCCGTCCATGGCGTCGCCGACGGTGATGTCGTTGGCCGACGGGAACATGCACGCGCTCGAGACGGTCGTGCCGAAGAAGGGCGTCAACACCCTCATCCCGGCGCTGAAGGCCGCGGGCGCCCGCGACATCCTCGAGCTGCCCATCTCCAAGATCGTCGAGTGACCGAGCGGCACAGCCTCGCGGTCCCGCTCGCCGCTGCCGTCGTCTCCGGCGGTCTCGTCGCGGTGCAGCAGCAGATCAACGGCGACCTCGGCCGCGGCCTCGGTGACCCACTGGTCGCTGCGGTCGTGTCGTTCGGGACCGGCCTGCTGCTCATGGCGGTGCTCGTCGTCCGGGTGCGGGCGCGCCTGGCCGACCTCGCTGACGTCCCGTGGTGGACGCGGGCCGGTGGCCTGGGCGGCGCCACGCTGGTCGCCGTCGGTGCCACGGCCGCCCCCGAGATCGGGGTGGCGCTGCTGACCGTCGGCCTCGTCGCCGGCTCGACCGTGGGTGGTCTCGCCGTCGACAAGATCGGACTCGGTCCGGGCGGGCACCGGCCGCTCAGCCCCCCGCGGCTGGCGGGCGCAGCGCTGTGCCTGGTGGCGATCGCCCTCAGTGCTCATGTGGGCCTCAAGGCCGCCAGCCCGCTGCTGCTGGTCCTCGTCGTCCTGTCCGGTGGCCTCATCTCGGTGCAGCAGGCGCTCAACGGGCGGGTCCGGCACGCCACCGGAGCCACCGTCGCGACGTTCGTCAACTTCGTCGTCGGGACCACGGCGCTCGTGCTCGCCCTCGCGGTCAAGGAGGTCGTCGTCGGCGTGCACGTCACCGGATGGCCCGGCCAGTGGTGGCTCTACCTCGGCGGCGCGATCGGTGCCTCGTTCGTCGCGGTCGCCTCCGTCGTCGTCCGCCCCCTCGGCGTGCTGCGCCTCGGGCTGGCGGTGACCGCCGGTCAGCTGCTCGGCGGCGTGCTGCTCGACCTCGGCAGAGGGGTGGGCATGACGACCGTGGCGGCAGCGGCGCTCACCATGGTGGCCGTCGGCATCAGCGGGGCCGGCCGACGAGCTCCCGCCGTACCGGTGCCGGCGTGAGCGGGGAGCAGGTCGACGTCACGCCGCGTCGGCTCACGCGGGTCTGCCGGTCCGTCGCGGCGCTCGTCGTCGTCGCCTTCGGGGTCCTCGCGGTGCTGCTGCCCCAGGGCGCGACCGACGGGCAGGTGTTCGGGCTCGGCGACCAGCTGGCGTTCTTCGGCTTCGGCCTGCTCATGGCGGTCGGGGTGCTGGCCTTCACGCGCTTCCGGGTGCGGGCCGACGCGTCGGGCATCTGGGTGCGCAACGTGCTGGGGGACCGGTACTTCCCATGGGGGCTCGTCGTGGCCGTCATCGTGCCGGAGGGATCGTCCTGGGCGCTGCTGGAGCTGCACGACGACGAGACGGTGGCGCTGCTCGGGCTACAGACCAGTGACGGTGACGCCATGGTCGAAGCGGTCCTCGCTCTCAGGAAGCTGTTGCAGACTGCACGGGACACCACCTGAGGGGACCCCCGCCCGTGCTCGCCCGACGTCTGCTGGCCCTGCCCGCCCTCGGCCTCGCCGTGTGCCTGACCGCCCCCGCGCCGCCAGCCCAGGCCTCTCCCGCCTCGGTCGCCGGTGACCTGCGCTCGCGGGTGCATGCCGCCATCGCCCGCAGCGGGGCGTCCGTGGTGTCCGGCGCGGTCGACGTCGACGGGCTCGGGGTGGTCTACCGGCAGTCCGCGGACAGCGGGGTCCTGCCCGCGTCCACGCAGAAGCTCTACACCGGCCTGGCAGCGCTGACCGCCCTCGGTGAGGGCGGACGGATGATCACCGAGCTGCGCGCGCCCGCCACCCAGCGCGGACCGTACCTCGAGAGCGACGTGTACCTCGTGGCCGCTGGCGACCCCTACCTCACCGCCGGTCAGCTCGACGGCCTCGCCGCTCAGCTGCGGGCCAAGGGGGTCCGGAAGATCACCGGCCGAGTCGTGCTCGACGACAGCAGGTACGACGCTGCACGCCGGGCACCGGGCTGGAAGAGCTCGTTCGTCCCCGACGACACCGGCCCGCTGTCGGCCATGGCGCTCGACAAGAACGCGTGGCGCCGTGATGCCGCCTACCTGCGCGACCCCGGGCTGCCGACCCTGGCCCGGTTTCGGCGGATGCTGCTGAACCACGGGATCACCGTGTCGACCTCGCTCAGCCGCGGCCGGACGCCCGCGACGGCGCCGCAGGTGGCGCGGCACGTGTCCGCCTCGGTCACCGACATCGTGCGGCGGACCCTGAAGGACTCCGACAACTTCGCCGCCGAGCTGCTGCTCAAGGAGCTCGGCGTGCTCGTACGGGGGACCGGTACGACGGTGCACGGCGCCCAGGCAGTGGCGAAGGTGCTCCGGCCCCTCGGCGTCACCGTGGGCACGATGGCAGACGGCTCCGGTCTGAGCAGCCGCGACCGGCAGAGCGGGGCAGGTGAGCTGTCCCTGCTCGCCGCGGCGCAGAACGGTCCGTCGTACGCCGCCCTGCGAAGGGCGCTGCCGATCGCGTGCAAGGACGGGACGCTGAAGAAGCGCTTGTGCGGGACCGCCGCGGCGGGTAAGGCGCTGGCCAAGACCGGCACGCTGCCGGGGACGTACAGCCTCGCTGGCTGGACCACGACCGCCGACGGGCACACCGCCCGGTTCGCGTTCCTGCTCGCCAAGGCGCCGAGCGGCAACCGCGCGCGCGACGCGATCGATGCGGCGGTGGCGTTGCTCAGCGCTGCGCGCGCCGAGGGCTGACCCCTACCGTGGGGGCGTGAGCAGCGCGGACGACCGGGTCAGCAGCGACAGCGGCGAGGCCGACCCGCGGCTGCTCGCCGCGCTGGCGGCGGGGGACGAGGCCCAGGTGCTCGCGGCGCTGGTCGACGCGCGGGTGTTCGCCGCCATCACCGCGACGGCGACCGGTGTCGAGCAGGGTGCGCACGGGCTGACCCAGGAGTCGAGCGCCGAGATGGCGGTCGTGCTGCTCGCCGCCGAGGACGGCTCCCGCGCGCTGCCGGTCTTCCCCGACCTCGCGTCGCTGCGCCGGTGGCGACTCGATGCCCGCCCGGTGCGGCTCACCGGGCCGCAGGCGTGCGCGGCGGCTCAGGACGAGAGGGCGACGGCGGTGGTGCTCGACCCGGGGGGAGCGGCGTTCGTCGTGACCGACCTCGCGGCGGTGGCCGCCGGGTTCGTCCCCGTTCCCGGCAGCACCGTCGCCGCACGACGGGGTACGGCGGAGCTCCGCGCCCCGACCCGGCCGGTGTCCGAGGCGCTGGTGCACGCCCTCCAGGGGGCGCTCGCCGAGGAGGGTCTGCGGTCAGCGCGCCTGCTCGAGGGCCCTGACGGGCCGGTCCTCGGTGTGTGCGCGCGCGTCCCGCTCGGGCCGGCCGCCCTCGCCGCCCTCGCGCACCGGCTGGTCCCGCGTCTGGGTGCGGCGCTGCCGGCGGACGGCCTCGACCTCGCGGAGGTCCCGCTCGACGGTCCCGGGCTCGAGCTGCTCCGACACGCCGGCAAGGCACCGGACCGACGCTGGCGCCGACGCCGCTGACCGACGCCAGGTCAGACGGGGCCGGTGAGCTTCTCGCCGGGGCCGTCGCCGGGCTCGTCGGGGTACAGCGAGGCCTCCCGGAACGCCCGCTGCAGGGCCTGGAGGCCGTCGCGCAGGGGCGCCGCGTGGACCCCCAGGTCGGGGCGGGCCGCGGTGATCAGCCCGGCGAGCGCCGTGATGAGCTTGCGCGCCTCGTCGAGGTCAAGGGTCGCCGTACCCTGCTCGGTGAGGCCGCACTTCACCGCCGCCGCGCTCATGAGGTGGACCGCGACGGCGGAGATCACCTCCGCGGCGGGGACGTCGGCGAGGTCACGGGCGGGATCGGCAGCCGCGTCGGGCAGGTCGGTCATCCTGCTACCCTTGCAGGTGCGACCCGGCTCCCCCTCGGGGGAGTCGAGCAAGCGGAGGCCCCACCTCCCACCTGCGCCGCCTCACGGCAGCCAGGTCCGGTCGACGCAGACGGGCTCCGGCCGGTCGGTGTCGTGGCTGCCCCAGGGCAGTCGAGTGGGCCCTGCGCAGCGCGCGGGGCCCTTCGTCGTGAAGGGGCTCGGGGCGGTCGCCGACCTCAGACGACTACAAGGAGACAGCATCAGCGCTGAACCCCGCATCAACGACCGGATCCGCGTCCCCGAGGTGCGGCTGGTCGGGCCGAACGGTGAGCAGGTCGGCATCGTGCCGATCGCGAAGGCCCTGGACCTGGCCGCGGAGAGCGACCTCGACCTCGTCGAGGTCGCGCCGATGGCGCGGCCGCCGGTCTGCAAGCTCATGGACTACGGCAAGTTCAAGTACGAAGCGGCCCAGAAGGCCCGTGAGAGCCGCAAGAACCAGGTGCTCACGGTCATCAAGGAGATGAAGCTCCGGCCGAAGATCGACCCGCACGACTACGAGACCAAGAAGGGCCATGTCGTCCGCTTCCTGAAGCAGGGCGACAAGGTGAAGATCACGATCATGTTCCGCGGTCGTGAGCAGAGCCGGCCCGAGCTCGGCTTCCGGCTCCTCCAGCGCCTCGGGGAGGACGTCCAGGAGCTCGGCTTCGTGGAGTCCAGCCCCAAGCAGGACGGCCGCAACATGATCATGGTGCTCGCGCCGCACAAGAACGCTGCAGACCTGAAGAAGGCCGCAGCCGACGCCCGCAACGCCGACGCCAGCAAGAGCGCCACCGCCGACGCCGACGCCGAGGCGGCCGCGGTCGACGACCCGGCGTCCACGACCTCCGACCAGTAACCCCGAGAAGACAGGACGACGGCAGCCATGCCCAAGCAGAAGACCCACAGCGGTGCCAAGAAGCGCTTCAAGGTGACCGGCAACGGCAAGCTCATGCGCGAGAAGGCCGGCAAGCGCCACCTGCTCGAGCGCAAGTCGAGCAAGCTGACCCGCCGCCTGTCCGGGACGACCGAGGTCTCCAAGGCGGACGTCGGCAAGGCCAAGAAGCTGCTCGGCCTGTAGGCCACCCCTTCACCCCACCCCTTTCCCCGTGCGAGTGCGCGGGGCTGACAGACAGGATTTCCCGTGGCACGCGTGAAGAGGGCGGTCAACGCCCAGAAGAAGCGTCGTGAGGTGCTCGAGAAGGCCAGCGGCTACCGCGGCCAGCGCAGTCGGCTGTACCGCAAGGCCAAGGAGCAGCTGCTCCACAGCGCGACCTACGAGTACCGCGACCGCAAGAAGCGCAAGGGCGACTTCCGGCAGCTGTGGATCACCCGCATCAACGCGGCGGCCCGGTTGAACGGCATGACCTACAACCGTCTCATCCAGGGCCTGAAGGCCGCTGGCGTCGAGGTGGACCGCAAGAACCTCGCGGAGCTCGCCGTGAACGACGCGCCGGCGTTCGCGGCGCTCGTCGAGGTCGCCAAGGCGGCCCTTCCGGCCGACGTCAACCAGCCCGCCTGACGTTGTTGACCTCGACCCGCAACGAGCGGGTCCAGGACGTACGACGACTGCACCGCCGCTCGGCCCGCGTGGCTGAGCGGCGGTTCGTCGTGGAGGGCCCCCAGGCGGTGCGCGAGGCGCTCGCGGACCTGCTGGAGCTGTACGCCACCGACCTGGACGACCCGCTGGTGCGCGAGGCAGCAGCGCGGGGGGTCGAGGTGATCCACGTGGACGCGAAGGTCCTCGGTGCCCTGGCGGAGACCGTGACGCCCCAGGGACTGGTCGGCGTCGCGCCGCTGCTCGACGTACCCCTTGAGAGGGCCCTCGAAGGGACGCCCCGCCTGGTGGCGGTGCTGCACGAGGTGAACGACCCGGGCAACGCGGGCACCGTGATCCGCGCCAGCGATGCCGCGGGCGCCGACGCCGTGGTGCTCACCGGTGACAGCGTCGACCCCCACAACGGCAAGTGCGTCCGGGCCAGCGCCGGCAGCCTCTGGCACCTGCCGGTCGTCAGCGGCGTCCCTCTCGCCGACACCGTGACGCTCCTGCGCGAGCGCGGGGTGCAGGTGCTCGCGACCAGCGGCGGGGGCGAGGACGACCTGGACGACCTCGCCGACCGTGGCGCCCTCGCGGGACCCACCGCGTGGCTGTTCGGCACGGAGGCACGCGGACTGCCCGCGCAGGCCCTCTCGGCCGCGGACCGCAGGGTGCGCATCCCCCTGCGGGGGCGGGCGGAGTCGCTCAACCTCGCCACGGCCGCCGCCGTGTGCCTGTTCGCGTCCGCGAGGGCCCAGCGGCTCTAGAGTGATCGCCGGAGGAGGGCCGATGGACACCAGTGCGTACGACGAGCTGCCCGACGCCGTCCTCGTGGTCGAGCCGAGTGGCGCGGTCGTCGTGGCCAACACCGCCGCCGAGCGCATCCTGTCCACCGCCCGTGACGCCCTGGTGGGGCGCGACCTGCGTGAGCTGCTCCCCCTGGTGGACGAGCAGCAGCGCGACTGGTGGTCGTGCTCCGACGTGTTCGGGGGGCTCTCGACGCGTCAGCGCCAGCCCGAGCGCCGGCTGACGGTCAGCAAGGGACCCCTGTCCGGACGCGACCTGCTGGTCACCGCGTCGTTCATCCGGGACGACCAGCGGGCGCTGCAGCGGCTGGTGCTCGTCCTGCGCGACAACCGGGCGCGCGAGCGCGTCGACCGCAGCCGCGCCGACCTCGTGTCCACCGTCGCGCACGAGCTGCGCAGCCCGCTGACCAGCGTCAAGGGCTTCACCGCCACCCTGCTGGCCAAGTGGGACCGCTTCAACGACGAGCAGAAGAAGCTCATGCTCCAGACGGTCAACGCCGACGCGGACCGCGTGACGCGCCTGCTCACCGAGCTGCTCGACGTGAGCCGCATCGACTCCGGCCGCCTGGAGATCCGCAAGCAGGTCGTCGACCTGCCCAAGGCAGTCGCGAAGGCCGTTGCCGGGCGTGTCGCGGACGGCGAGCCCGAGGACCGGTTCGTCAGCCACGTCACCGGTGAGCTCCCCGAGGTGTGGGCCGACCCGGACAAGGTCGACCAGATCGTCGGGAACCTGGTCGAGAACGCGCTGCGCCACGGCGCCGGCACCGTCACCACGAGCGTCTGCCCGGTCGAGGTGTCCGGTGGTCCCGGTGTCGAGGTCGTGGTGGAGGACGAGGGCGAGGGCATCCCGCCCGAGACCGCGGCCCGGGTGTTCACCCGCTTCTGGCGCGGCAACCGCGGCCGCGGTACCGGCCTGGGGCTCTACATCGTCAAGGGCCTGGTCGAGGCCCACGGCGGCAGCGTCGAGGTGGGGCGCGCCGCGAGTGGCGGGGCCCGGTTCCGATTCGTGCTGCCCGCCGGCACACCGCCCTACCTCGACCACACCGCGGAGTAGGAGACCCGGCGGGCGCCCCTGGCAGACTGCCCGCCGTACCCGCCGAACTGGAGCCCCACGTTGTCCGCGCCCGACTACGACCCCAAGCAGGTCAGCCTGCTCTCCCCGGAGGCCCTCGCCGCGGCGCAGGCCAACGGACTCGCGGCGTTCGCCGCCGCCGCGTCCTTGGACGAGCTCGCCGCCGCGCGCACCGCGCACGCCGGCAGCAGCGCGCCGGTGTCGCTGGCCAACCGCGAGATCGGGGTCCTGCCCCCCGCGGCCAAGGGCGACGCGGGCAAGCGCGTCAACGACGTACGTCGCACGCTGGAACAGGCGTACGTCGCCCGCAAGAGCGTCCTCGAGGACGAGCGCGACGCCCGGGTGCTCGTGGACGAGCGCGTCGACGTGTCCCTGCTCCCCGGCGTGGTCCCCCTCGGTGCCCGCCACCCGCTGACCACCGTGCAGGAGCGCATCGCCGACGTGTTCGTGGCCATGGGCTGGGAGGTCGCCGAGGGCCCCGAGGTCGAGCACGAGTGGTTCAACTTCGACGCCCTCAACATGCCGGCTGACCACCCGGCCCGTGAGATGCAGGACACCCTGTGGCTCGGTCCGGAGGGCAGCGGCGTCGTGCTCAGGACCCAGACCAGCCCCGTGCAGATCCGGTCGCTGCTGTCGCGCGGCCTGCCCTGCTACGTCATCGCACCGGGGCGGGTGTTCCGCAACGACGCCCTCGACGCGACCCACTCGCCGGTCTTCGGCCAGGTCGAGGGGCTGTGCGTCGACGAGGGCATCACCATGGCGCACCTGCGCGGGACGCTCGACCACTTCGCCCAGGCGATGTTCGGCGAGGGCCTGCGCACCCGGTTGCGTCCGTCGTACTTCCCGTTCACCGAGCCGAGTGCCGAGCTCGACCTCGAGTGCTTCTCCTGCCGCGGTGCGTCCGCCGTGGCCGGCGGTGACCCGTGCCGGGTGTGCTCCAGCGAGGGCTGGATCGAGTGGGGGGGCTGCGGCATGGTCAACCCGGCGGTGCTGGTGGCGTGCGGCATCGACCCGGAGCGCTACAGCGGGTTCGCGTTCGGCATGGGTCTGGACCGGACCCTGATGTTCCGCCACGGCATCACCGACATCCGCGACCTCTACGAGGGCGACCAGCGGTTCACCCTCGCGTTCGGCACGGAGGCCTGAGATGCGCGTCCCCCTGTCCTGGCTCAAGGACCTCGTCCCTGACCTGACGGCCACCCCCGAGGAGGTCGCCACCGCTCTGGTGCGGGCCGGCCTCGAGGTCGAGCAGGTCCACCGGTACGGCGATGACGTCGTCGGTGTCGTCGTGGGCCGCGTGCTCGACGTCGAGGTGCTGGAGGGCTTCAAGAAGCCGATCCGCTACTGCCACGTGGACGTCGGGTCCAAGGTCCACGAGGTGGTCTGCGGCGCCACGAACTTCGAGGCCGGTGACGTCGTGCCGTTCGCGCTGCCCGGCGCCTCGCTGCCCGGCGGCTTCGCGATCGCGACGCGCCAGACCTACGGGCGCACCTCGGACGGCATGATCTGCAGCGAGGCCGAGCTCGGGCTGTCCGACTCGTCCGCCGGCATCCTCGTGCTCCCAGGGGGCCTGCCCCTGGGCACCGACGTCGTCGAGGCCCTCGCACTGCGCGACGCCGTCCTCGACATCGCCATCACCCCCGACCGCGGCTACACCCTGTCGATCCGCGGTGTGGCGCGCGAGGTGGCAACGGCGTTCGGCCTTCCCCTGGTGGACAAGGGACTCGCGGCGGGTCCGGCGGCCACCGCGGACGGCCACCCGGTGCGGCTCGAGGGCCCGGGGTGCGACCGGTTCGTCGCCCGCGTGCTCACCGGCTTCGACCCCGCGGCGCCGTCGCCCGCGTGGCTGCAGCGCCGGCTGGTGCTGGCGGGCATGCGCCCCATCTCGCTGGCTGTCGACGTCACCAACCACGTGATGCTCGAGCTCGGCCAGCCGACGCACGCCTACGACCTCGCGACCCTGCAGGGCCCCGTGGTCGTGCGCCGGGCAGTGACCGGCGAGCGGCTCACCACCCTCGACGGCCAGGACCGCGCGCTGCACCCCGGCGACCTGCTCATCACCGACGACTCCGGACCGATCGGGCTGGCCGGCGTCATGGGGGGCGCGGCCACCGAGATCTCCGAGACGACCACGTCGATCCTCGTCGAGGCGGCGCACTTCGACCCCACGTCGATCACCCGCAGCGCCCGCCGCCACCGCCTCCCGAGCGAGGCCAGCAAGCGGTTCGAGCGGGGCGTGGACACCGCGCTGGCCGCGGCTGCCGCGGAGGCCGTCGTCGCCTTGCTCGTCGAGTACGGCGGCGCGGTCCCCGGCGGCGTCACGGACGTCGACGAGCGCGGGCCCGAGCCGGTCCTGCGGCTGCCGGTCGACAAGCCGGGCCAGGTCGCGGGACGTCCCTACGCCCCCGACGTCGTGGTGGGTCGGCTCGTGGACGTGGGCTGCGAGGTCGAGACGACCGGCGACCTGCTGCTCGTGACTCCGCCGACCTGGCGCCCCGACCTCACCGGCGCGGCCGAGCTGGTCGAGGAGGTCATCCGCCTCGAGGGCTACGACTCCGTGCCCGTGATCCTGCCGACCGCCCCCGCCGGGCGAGGGCTCACCGAGACCCAGCGCGCCCGTCGCACCGCGAGTCGTGCCCTTGCCACGGCCGGCCTGGTGGAGGTCGTCACACCCCCGTTCGTCGGGGAGGGCACGGTCGAGGCGCTGGGGATGACCGAGCACGCGCCCCCGTCCCTGCTCAACCCGCTCTCGGAGCAGGAGGCCCTCCTGCGGCCGAGCCTGCTGCCCGGCCTGCTCGTGGCGCTGCAGCGCAACGTCGGTCGGGGCCTGACGGACGTGTCGGTCTTCGAGACCGGCGCGGTCTTCCGCGGCACGGGCTCGCCCGTTCCCGAGGTGCCGAAGGTGAGCCAGCGCCCCACCGACGACCAGCTCGCGGCGCTCGACGCAGCGCTGCCGGCGCAACCACGGCACGCCGCCCTCGCCCTCTGCGGCCGACGGCTCGGCCGCCCGGTCGAGGTCGGCCACGCCGTCGAGGTCCTGCTGTCCCTCGGGCGCGCCCTCGGGCTCACGCTGTCGGTGGGTCGCGCGCAGGTCGCGCCGTACCACCCCGGTCGCTGCGCCTCGCTGACGCTCGACGGTCACGAGATCGGTACGGCGGGGGAGCTGCACCCCCGCGTCCTCACCACCCTCGGGCTGCCCGCGCGCACGGTGGCTGCCGAGGTGGACCTGGACGCTCTCCTGGCCGCCGCGGTGGCCCGCGGGCCGGTCTTGGCACCGACCCTCTCGCCGTACCCCCCGAGCTCGGTGGACGTCGCGCTCGTCGTCGCCGACACCGTGCTGGCCGGTGACGTGGAGGCGACCCTGCGCACCGCCGCGGGTGACCTGCTGGAGCAGGTCGCGCTGTTCGACGTGTTCACCGGTCCGCAGGTGGGGGAGGGCAAGCGGTCACTGGCCTACAGCCTGCGGTTCCGCGCCCCCGACCGGACCCTGGTGGACGACGAGGTGCTCGCCGCCCGGGACGTGGCAGTCTCTGCCGCCGCCGCCGAGCACGGCGCGGTCCTGCGGGGCGCGTGATGCGCGCCCTGGTCACGGGCGGCAGTCGCGGGATCGGCCGAGCGGTCGCCGAGGCGCTGCTCGGCGACGGATGGACCGTGGGCGTCACCGGCCGTGATCCCGCGACGCTGGCGGAGGTCGTCGGCGCCGTGCCCCTGCCGGGGGACACCACCGCCGCGGAGGACGTCCAGCGGGCAGTGGCGACGTTCGGCACCCCGGACCTGGCGCTGCTCAACGCCGGGGCCCTGGGCACCGGGGGCCTGTTCTGGGAGACCGACCCCGAGGCCTGGTGGCGGGACGTCGAGGTCAACCTGCGGGGCGTCGCGCTGTTCCTGCACGCGCTCCTGCCGGGCATGGTCGCGCGGGGCAGTGGTCGGGTCCTCGTCGTGGGCAGCGGACTGGGCCAGGAGCCGGTCACCGGCGCGAGCGCCTACAGCGTCAGCAAGACCGCCGTCGAGCGCCTCGCCGAAGGGGTTGCCGGTGAGCTCGAAGGGACCGGCGTGACGCTGCTGACGGCCAGCCCAGGGTTGGTCAAGACCGAGATGACCGACGGGTTCCCCGAGGGGTTCCTCCTCCTGCACCCGGAGTACCGCGACGCCCCACGCCGGGACGTCGGGCAGTTCGTCGACCTGGTCCGGCGGGCCGGACGGGGCGAGCTCGACGCGTTCCACGGCCGCTTCGTCCACGTCACCACGACGGCAACGGCGCCGACGGGCGAGCAGGGCACCCTGCGCCTGACGCGCTACGCCGACTGACCCGGTCACACACGGTCAATGGCCCCAACGGGCCATGGTGGTCCCGTCCGTCCGCCGGGACGGTGGGGTCATGATCACCCTGCGTCGTCTGTCCGTCACGCTTCTCGCCTTCCTGCTCGTGCCGGCGCTCAGCGTGCCGGCCCACGCAGCCCCGCAGGTCCTGACCAGCTGGATCGTCACCTTCGGGCAGGTCCCGTCGGGGCACCAGGTCGACGTGCTGCGCGGCGTGTCGGATGCGGTGCACGGGTTCAGTGAGCTGCCGGCGGCCGTCGTCGTCGCCCCGGCCGGAGCGGCACCGCTGCTGCGGGCGCTCCCGGGGGTGCGCGGCGTCTACCCCAACACGACCTACCGCTACCTGGCGGACGCAGCCACGACGATCAGCAAGGCCAGCCGGGTCTGGAGCGACCTGGGCTGGACGGGGGCCGGCGTCGGGATCGCCGTGATCGACGCCGGGGTGGACGGCAGCCATCCCGACCTGTGCGCCGCGCCGGTCTTCTGCAACGGCACACCGGTCAAGGTGGTGCAGAACGTCAAGGTCCTCGGTCGTCAGGACGTCGCCGCGGACCCGGTGGTCTACCTGGAGAACCAGATCAGCACGGACAGCACCTCCGGCCACGGCTCGCACGTGGCGGGCATCGCCGGCGGTTGGGGGAGCGCCGGCACCGACCCCACGAGGTACCGCGGGGTGGCCTACGGCTCGCACATCGTCGGCTACGGCACGGGTGAGGTCGTCGAGGCGGTCAACGTGCTCGGCGCCTTCGACCACGCCCTCGCCCACCGCGAGGAGTACAACCTCAAGGTCATCAACAACTCCTGGGGCCCGGGGGCGTTCACGCCGTACGACCCGGAGGACCCGGTGAACCTGGCGATCGACGCCGCCTGGAACGCCGGGGTCTCGGTGGTGTTCGGCGCCGGCAACGACGGAACCCGCACGGACAGCCTCAACATGTTCAGCGCCAACCCGCACGCGATCTCGGTCGGCGGTGGGCGCAAGGACGGGCAGCAGGCCTTCTTCTCCAGCAAGGGCGTCCCCGGTCACCCGCAGCTGCACCCGACCGTGACCGCACCCGGGGACGTCATCACGTCCGTGCGGGCGCGCACGGGCTTCACGATGGTCGCGGCCGGCGCGGGCGACCCGCAGGGCACCGACGTCGACGCCGCGCAGGGCAGCGACCAGGTCAGCTACGTGGCGAGCTCCGGGACGTCGATGGCCTCCCCGCACGTGGCTGGGGTCGTGGCCCTGATGCAGCAGGCGGCGAAGGCGACCCGCGGTCGGTGGCTGACGCCGCTGGAGGTACGCAACGTGCTCCAGAACACGGCGACGCCGATGGTCGGCTACCAGCAGTACTCCGTCGGCGCGGGCTTCGTGAACGCTCTGGCGGCGACGCAGGCGGCGATGGCGGGGACGCAGACGCAGACCTACGACAACCACCTGGTCACCGACGTCCGGCCCTTCGCCGGATCGGTGGGTCCGGCCGCCTACCTCTCGACGAGCACCTTCGACGCGACCTACACCGTCCTTCCCGGCGCGACGTCTCTGGACGTGATGATCGACTGGGGCCCGGAGAAGGTGCTGCCGGCCAACACCGACGTCGACCTGGACCTGATCCGCCCGGACGGCAGCACGTTCGACACGACGTTCCTGCGGTGCGACCCCACCCTGCAGCCCAACGGCTACTCCTCGTTCTGCTCCTCGGCGCCCAACGAGCGGCTGTCCGTGGTGAACCCGGTGCCGGGCACGTGGCGGGCGTTCGTGCACGGCGGCCTCGCAGAGGTCAGTGACGCCGTACGCGGCCTGTGGTCGGTCACCTACCCGACCGGCACCGATCTGCCGGCGCCAGCGGTCGGGGTGGTGGCCCTGCAGGCCTCGGCCCCGGCCAGCCTGACCGGGCAGCCGATCGGCCTCACCGCGCAGGTCCGCGACAGCTCCGGGCTGCCGCTGCCGGATCGGACCGTCACCTGGGGCGGCTCGGGCGTGGGTGCGCTCGGCCACGTCACGGCCGTGACCGACACGTACGGACGGGCTCGCGCCCAGGCCCTGTCGGGGGCCCCGGGCGGCCAGACGGTGACCGTGCAGGCTGGCAGCTCCCTGGCCTCCGTCAGCCTGACCTGGCTCGGCGTCGCGGTTCCCGCCCTCCCCGCCCTGCCCTCCTGCCTGCTCGCGTGCCCCGCTCCGGTGACGGACTCGAACGGCAAGGTGAGTGGCGGTGGGTGGTGGAAGGCCGGCAGCGCCAAGCACCACCTCGCTGCCAGCGCCGAGCACGCCGCGGGCCAGACCGGTGTCAGTGGTGACCTGAGCTATGACGACAAGGCCGGGACGAAGATCACCGGTGACGGCGTCGAGCACCTGGTCATCGACGGGACCACGGCCACCGTCACCGGAGCCTGCTCGGTCAACGGGAGCAGCGGCTACCGCTACACCCTCACCGTCGTGGACAACGGCGAGCCCGGTTCCTCCGACACCGCCCGCCTGGTGGTCACCCGGCCCGGGTCCCCATGGAGGCTGGACGACGGGGGCACCCTCTCCGGGGGGAACGTGCAGGTGAAGCCGGCCTGAGGACCCGGTGGCTGCATAGTCATGCAACACCTTGTATGGTGACTGCATGGGCATGACAGCCGCGGTCGCCGGCGCGAGCGGGTACGCCGGGGGAGAGCTCCTCCGGCTGCTGATGGGCCACCCCGATCTCGAGCTCGGCGTCCTCTGCGCCGGCAGCTCGGCCGGGCAGCCCGTCACCGACACCCACCCGCACCTGCCGCAGCTCGTGGACCGCACCTTCGAGACCACCAGCGCGCAGGCCCTCACCGGCGCCGACGTCGTGTTCCTGGCCCTGCCGCACGGTGAGTCCGCGGCCCTCGCCGCCGCCCTCCCCGAGGGCACGCGCGTCGTCGACCTCGGCGCGGACTTCCGGCTTCGCGACGCCGCGGACTGGCAGCGCTGGTACGGCGGGACCCACGCCGGGACCTGGACCTACGGCCTGCCCGAGCTGCCCGGTGCGCGCGCGCAGATCGCCGCGTCGACGCGGGTCGCGAGCACCGGCTGCTACGCCGCCGCCATCACCCTGGCACTCGCACCGCTCCTCGCCTCCGGGCTCGCGGATCCCGACGACGTCGTGGTCGTCGCGGCCAGCGGCACCAGCGGGGCAGGGCGCGCGGCCAAGCCCCACCTGCTCGGCACCGAGGTGATGGGTGACCTCTCGCCGTACAAGGTGGGAGCGCACCAGCACGTGCCCGAGGTCAAGCAGGCCACCGGTGCGCGCAGCCTGTCGTTCACCCCGATCCTCGCCCCGATGCCGCGGGGCATCCTGGCGACCGTGACGGTCCGAGCGCGAAGCACGCAGGACCCGCGCGAGGTGCTGGCAGCGGCCTACTCCGACGAGCCGTTCGTGCACCTGCTCCCCGAGGGGCGGTGGCCGCACACGGCGGCGACCCTCGGCTCGAACGCCTGCCAGCTGCAGGTCACCGTCGACCAGGACTCCCGGAGGATCATCGTCGTGAGTGCCCTCGACAACCTCGGCAAGGGGGCCGCCGGACAAGCGGTCCAGAACGCCAACCTGCTGCTCGGCCTGCCGGAGACCGCCGGGCTGTCCGCCAGTGGCGTGGCGCCGTGAGCGTCACCTGTCCCCAGGGGTTCCGAGCGGCCGGCGTCGCAGCAGGCCTCAAGAGCAGCGGCGCCCCTGACGTTGCCCTCGTGGTCAACGACGGGCCGTCCCGTGCCGCCGCCGCGGTCTTCACGAGCAACCGCTTCAAGGCCAACCCTGTGCTCTGGAGTGAGCAGGTGGTCAAGGACGGTGCGGTCCGCGCGGTGCTGCTCAACTCCGGGGGCGCCAACTGCGGCACCGGATCGGCCGGTTTCCAGACCACGCACGCGTCCGCCGAGGTGGTCGCCGACCTGCTCGGTGACGCGGCGGGTGACGTGGTCATCTGCTCCACCGGCCTGATCGGGCCGCTGTTCAGCCGGGACCGGCTGCTCGCCGGGGCGACCGCAGCCCACGCCGCCCTGACCGACGACGGGGGAGCCGCTGCGGCTGCCGCGATCATGACCACCGACAGCGTCAGCAAGCAGGCGGTCGCGGCGCGCGACCGCTGGAGCGTCGGCGGCATGGCCAAGGGCGCGGGCATGCTCGCGCCTGCCCTCGCGACCATGCTCGTGGTCGTCACGACCGATGCCGACGTCACCGCGGCCGACTGCGACCGGGCACTGCGGGCGGCGACCCGCTCCACCTTCGACCGGCTCGACAGCGACGGCTGCCAGTCGACCAACGACACCGTGCTGCTCATGGCCTCCGGAGCGTCCGGGGTCACCCCCAGCGCTGCGGAGTTCGACGAGGCGGTCCGGGAGGTCTGCGCCGACCTCGCCGCGCAGCTGCTGCGCGACGCCGAGGGCTCCGCCCATGACATCTCCCTCGAGGTGGTCGGCGCGGCGAGCGAGGACGACGCCATCGAGGTCGGCCGGTCGGTGGCACGGTCCAACCTGTTCAAGTGCGCGGTCTTCGGCGAGGACCCGAACTGGGGGCGGGTGCTCGCCTCGGTCGGCACGACGACCGCGGCGTTCGACGTCTACGCGATCGACGTCACCTTCAACGGCGTACAGGTCTGCCGGGCCGGAGAGGCCTTCGAGGACCCCGCGAAGGTCGTCTTCGCCGGCCGGGAGGTGCACGTGCTCATCGACCTGCACGCCGGTGACGCGACGGCGACCATCCGGACCAACGACCTCACGACGGCCTACGTCCACGAGAACTCGGCGTACTCCACATGATCACGGGCCGCCGCGAGGCCATGCTCACCAAGGCAGCGACGCTGGTCGAGGCCCTGCCGTGGCTGAAGTCCTTCAGCGGCAAGACCGTCGTCGTGAAGTACGGCGGGAACGCGATGACCCGGCCCGACCTGCAGGCCGCCTTCGCCGAGGACGTGGTGTTCCTGCGCTACTGCGGCGTCAAGGTCGTCGTGGTGCACGGCGGTGGGCCGCAGATCACCGCGCACCTGGACCGGCTCGGCGTGCCGAGCGAGTTCCGCGGGGGCTTTCGCGTCACGACTCCCGAGACGATGCAGGTCGTCCGGATGGTGCTCGTCGGCCAGGTCAACTCCGACGTCGTCAGCCTCATCAACCAGCACGGGCCGTTCGCCGTCGGCCTGTCCGGTGAGGACGCCAGCCTGTTCACCGCGGAGCGGCGTGACGCCCTCGTCGACGGTGAGCCGGTCGACATCGGCTACGTCGGCGACGTCGTCGACGTGCAGCCGGCGATCGTCCGGGCCCTGCTCGAGGAGGGCAAGGTGCCGGTCGTCGCGACCGTGGCCCGTGGCCTCGACGGGGAGCTGTACAACGTCAACGCCGACACCGCCGCGTCGGCTCTGGCGGTCGCCGTCGGTGCCGAGAAGCTCATCGTCCTCACCGACGTCGAGGGCCTCTACGCGGACTGGCCCAACAGCGACGACGTCATCACCGAGATCAAGGCCGGTGAGCTCGAGGCGATGCTGCCGGGGCTGGCCAGCGGGATGATCCCGAAGATGGAGGCCTGTCTTCGGGCGGTGCAGGGCGGCGTCCCGCGCGCGCACGTGCTCGACGGCCGGGTGGCCCACACGATCCTGCTCGAGCTGTTCACCGACGAAGGAGTCGGCACGATGGTGATCCCGTCATGAGCGCCCCCACCCTCACCACGACGCAGGCGTGGCAGGCCCGCTGGGAGCGGTCGCTCATGGACAACTACGGCACCCCGCCCGTGGTCCTCGCCCGCGGTGAGGGCGCCGAGGTCTGGGACGTCGACGGCAAGCCCTACCTCGACCTGCTCGCCGGCATCGCCGTCAACGTCCTCGGGCACGCCCACCCGGCGATCCAGGAGGCCGTCGCGCGGCAGCTCGGCACGCTCGGCCACGTCAGCAACCTGGCCGTGTCCGAACCCGCCGTCCTGCTCGCCGAGCGGCTCACCGCCCTGACCGGGCACGACCGGGTGCTGTTCACCAACAGCGGCGCCGAGGCCAACGAGGCGGCTCTCAAGCTCTCCCGTCGGCACCGGCCCGGCGGCGGGTGGGTCGCCTGCGAGCGGGCCTTCCACGGCCGCACCCTCGGTGCCCTCGCCGTGACCGGGCAGCCGGCGAAGCAGACTCCGTTCCTCCCGCTGCCCGGACCGGTCACCTTCGTGCCGTACGGCGACACCGATGCGCTCGCGCAGGCCGTCGACGGCTCCACCGCAGCGATCGTGCTCGAGCCCGTGCTCGGGGAGGCCGGGGTCGTCGTCCCTCCTGCGGGGTTCCTCGCAGCGGCGCGGGCCGTGGCCGACCGGCATGGTGCGCTGCTGGTCCTCGACGAGGTGCAGGGTGGCATCGGCAGGGCGGGCGGATGGCTCGCGCACCAGGTGCTCGCGCCCGGCGTGCAGGCCGACGTGATCACGCTGGCCAAGGGGCTCGGCGGCGGTCTGCCGATCGGTGCCGTCCTGGCTCGCGGCGACGCCGCATCAGCACTGCGCAAGGGCGACCACGGCACGACCTTCGGTGGCAACCCGGTGGTCTGCGCCGCCGCGCTGGCGGTCCTCGACACGATCGAGCACGACGGTCTGCTGGCCCGCGCCACCGCGATCGGCGACCGGCTCCGGACGGGCATCGAGGGGCTCGGGCACCCGCTGGTCTCGCACGTGCGCGGGGTCGGCGCGTGGCTCGGGGTGGTGCTCACCGCCCCCGTCGCGCTCGCCGTGGAAGCAGCCGCCCGCGATGCCGGCTTCCTGCTGAACGCCCCCGCCGCCGACGTGCTGCGGCTCGCCCCGCCGCTCGTCCTGACCGATGCCCAGATCGACACGTTCCTGGCGGCGCTGACCGGCGTCCTCGACTGCTCTAGGGTCGCGCCATGACACCCCGTAACGGAGACCAGCTGTGAGCGCCACCCGCGTCCTCGTCGTCGAGGACGACCCGAGCGTGCGGGGCCTCCTGCACACCCTGCTGACCGCCGAGGGGTACGACGTCGCGACCGCCTCGGACGGGCTGGCGGGTCTGGTGAAGGCCGCGTCCTCGCAGCCGGCGCTGATCCTGCTCGACCTGATGATGCCGGACCTCGGCGGCGTGCGGGTGCTCGAGGAGCTCGCCGACGACCCCGAGCTCACCGGGACGCCGGTCATCGTCGTCACGGGCAAGATCGACTCGATCCCGGCGATGCGCGACCTGCTGGGGGAGGAGCGGGTGTTCCTCAAGCCGTTCGCCGTCGCCGAGCTGCTGGCGCGCGTCGCGGAGATCACCGGTGGACCGGGGGCCGGTTCCTGATGCGCCACTTCCTCGCCGACGACGACCTCACCCCTGCCGAGCAGGCCGAGGTCCTCGACCTCGCCGCCTCCCTCAAGCAGCAGCGGTACGACGGTCCCCGTCCGCTGACCGGGCGGGCCGTCGCGGTGGTGTTCGAGAAGCCCTCCACGCGCACCCGGCTGTCGTTCGAGGTCGGCATCGCCGAGCTCGGTGGCCACCCGGTGATCCTCGACGCCCAGTCGACCCAGCTCGGGCGTGGCGAGACGATCGAGGACACCGCACGGGTCCTCTCGCGGTTCGTCAGCGCCATCGTCATCCGCACCTTCGGCGACGACCGCATCGCGGCCCTTGCCGAGGCGAGCAGCGTGCCGGTGGTCAACGCGCTGACCGACGGCTGGCACCCGTGCCAGATCCTGGCCGACCTGCAGACGATCCGGGAGCGCAAGGGCCGTACCGAGGGGCTCGTGCTCACCTACCTCGGAGACGGCGCGAACAACATGGCCAACTCCTACCTCGTCGGTGGTGCGATGGCGGGCATGGAGGTGCGGATCGGTGCCCCGGCGGGCTACCAGCCCGACCCCGCCGTCGTGGAGCGGGCCCGCGGGTTCGGGACGACGATCGTGGTGACCGACGACGCCAAGGCTGCAGCCGAGGGCGCCGATGTCCTCTGCACCGACGTGTGGGTGTCGATGGGCATGACCGGTGCGGAGCAGCGGCTGTCCGACCTCGGCGCCTACGCGCTCGACGAGACGGCGCTGGGCCTGGCCGCCTCCGACGCCCTGGTGCTGCACTGCCTGCCGGCCCACCGCGGCGAGGAGATCGCCGCCGCGGTCATCGACGGTCCGCAGTCCGCCGTCTGGGACGAGGCCGAGAACCGTCTGCACGCGCAGAAGGCGCTGCTCACCTGGCTGATGGAGCGCGCCGGATGAGCGCCCGGCGGCTGACCGCCGTCCCGCAGGCACCGCTGACCAAGGCCGCCCGCCAGGCCGCGGTCATCGAGCTGGTGTCCTCCCAGTCGGTGGCCAGCCAGACCGAGCTGCGGGCCCTGCTCGCCGCCCAGGGGGTGCAGGTCACCCAGGCCACGGTCAGCCGTGACCTCGAGGAGCTCGGCGCGGTGAAGGTCCGCGGACCCGAGGGCACGGTCTACGCCGTACCTCCCGAGGGGCAGCCGCGCACCGCCAGCCCCGAGGCCGTCGACGCCCGTCTGGGCCGGTTGCTCGAGGAGCTGTGCGTCAGTGCGGAGCCGACGGGACCGCTCGTCGTCCTGCGCACCCCGCCCGGGGGAGCGCACCTGCTCGGGGCTGCGCTGGACCGGGCAGGTCTGCCTGAGGTGGCCGGCACGATCGCCGGCGACGACACCGTGCTGCTGGTCACCCGGACCGCCGCGACCCCTGACGCGAGTGCTCTCGCGACCCGCCTGCTGCGACTCGCCGAGGGCCGCTAGCCCCCGCGCCCTTCGTTCCCCCCGACCGCCAGAACCCTTGAAAGAACACAGGAGAAGCACCGTGTCCGACCGCGTCGTCCTCGCCTACAGCGGAGGGCTCGACACGTCCGTAGCCATCGGTTGGATCGCCAACGAGACCGGCAAGGAGGTCGTCGCCGTGGCCGCCGACGTCGGCCAGGGCGGCGAGGACCTCGAGGTCATCCGCCAACGCGCCCTGGACTGCGGCGCCGTCGAGGCGGTCGTCGCCGACGTCCGGGACGAGTACGCCGACGAGTACTGCCTGCCCGCACTGCAGGCCAACGCGCTCTACCAGGGGCGTTACCCCCTGGTGTCCGCGCTCAGCCGCCCGCTCATCGTCAAGCACCTGGTCGCTGCGGCGCGCTACCACGGTGCCGACACCGTCGCGCACGGCTGCACCGGCAAGGGCAACGACCAGGTCCGGTTCGAGGTCGGCATCGGTGCCCTCGCTCCCGAGCTGCGTTGCATCGCCCCGGTACGCGACAGCGGCATGACCCGCGACAAGGCCATCGCGTTCGCCGCCGATCGGGGACTGCCCATCGACGTCACGAAGAAGTCGCCCTACTCGGTCGACCAGAACGTCTGGGGGCGCGCGGTCGAGACCGGCTTCCTCGAGGACCCGTGGAACGGTCCGATCGAGGACGTCTACAGCTACACCCAGGCGCCCGGCACGAGCAGCGGCCCCGACGAGCTGGTGATCGCCTTCACCGACGGTGTCCCCACCGCGATCGACGGTCGGCCGGTCAGCGTGCTCCAGGCCATCGAGGAGCTCAACCGGCGCGCCGGCGCGCAGGGCGTCGGACGGCTCGACATGGTCGAGGACCGCCTGGTGGGCATCAAGAGCCGCGAGGTCTACGAGGTCCCCGGCGCGCAGGTGCTCATCACCGCGCACCAGGAGCTGGAGAACCTCACGATGGAGCGCGACCTGGCCCGCTTCAAGCGCGGCGTCGAGCAGCGCTGGACCGAGCTGGTCTACGACGGCCTGTGGTTCTCGCCGCTCAAGCGCGCCCTCGACGACTTCGTCCGCGCCAGCCAGCAGCACGTCACGGGCGAGGTGCGGCTGTCGCTGCACACCGGCACGTGCACCGTGTCCGGCCGACGCAGCGACGCGTCGCTCTACGACTACGACCTCGCGACGTACGACGAGGGCGACACGTTCGACCAGTCGCTGGCGAAGGGCTTCGTCGAGCTGTGGGGCCTGCCGAGCAAGATCGCCGCGCGTCGCGACCAGCGGCTGGCCCGGTGACGCAGGAGCGCACCTCGCTGTGGGGCGGGCGGTTCGAGGGCGGCCCGTCCGAGGCCCTCGCCCGGCTGTCGGTCAGCGTGCAGTTCGACTGGCGGCTGGCGCCGTACGACCTGCTGGCGTCCAAGGCGCACGCCCGCGTGCTCCACCGGGCGCGGCTGCTGGACGACGCCGAGCTCGACCAGATGCTCGGGGCCCTCGACGCCCTGCGCGAGGAGGTCGCGTCCGGCGCCTTCACAGCGCGGGTCGAGGACGAGGACGTCCACACCGCGCTCGAGCGCGGGCTCATCGACAAGCTCGGCGAGCTCGGTGGCAAGCTCCGGGCCGGCCGCTCGCGCAACGACCAGGTCGCCACCGACCTGCGGCTGTACCTGCGCGACCACGCCCGCCAGGTGATCGCCGCCCTGGCCGACCTCGAGCAGGCCCTGGTCGACCAGGCCGCCGACCACCTCGACACCCCGGCCCCGGGGATGACGCACCTGCAGCACGCGCAGCCGGTGCTGTTCGGCCACCAGCTGCTCGCGCACGTCCAGGCGTTCTCCCGCGACGTGCACCGCTTGCGCGACTGGGACCTGCGGGCCTCGGTCTCTCCCCTCGGATCGGGTGCGCTGGCCGGGTCGTCCCTGCCGGTGGACCCGATCGCCACCGCGGAGGAACTCGGCTTCGGCAGCGCGGCGCCCAACTCGATGGACGCGGTGTCGGACAGGGACTTCGCCGTGGAGTTCCTCTTCTGCACAGCGCTGCTCGGCGTCCACCTGTCCCGGCTGGGGGAGGAGGTCGTGCTCTGGAACACGACGGAGTTCGGCTGGGTCACCCTGGACGACGCGTTCTCCACCGGCAGCTCGATCATGCCGCAGAAGAAGAACCCCGACATCGCCGAGCTCGCGCGGGGCAAGGCAGGGCGGCTGATCGGCCACGTCACCGGCCAGCTCGCCATGCTCAAGGGCCTCCCGTTGACCTACGACCGTGACATGCAGGAGAGCCAGGAGCCCTGCTTCGACGCGGTCGAGACGCTGCTGCTCGTGCTGCCCGCCATGGCCGGGATGATCGCCACGATGACCGTCCACCGGGAGGTGCTGGAGGCGAGCGCGCCGCTCGGCTTCGCCCTCGCCACGGACGTCGCGGAGCTCCTGGTCCGCCAGGGGGTGCCGTTCCGGGCAGCGCACGAGGCCGTCGGCAAGCTCGTCGCCCACTGCACCGCAACGGGCCTCGACCTGCACGAGGTGGACGATGCGCGGCCTCGCGGCCATCTCGCCGCACCTGACCCCGGAGATCCGCACCGTCCTCGACGTCCGCGGGGCCCTGGCGAGCCGCACCGGTCACGGCGGTACCGCCCCCGAGCGCGTCGGCGAGCAGCTCGAGTCGCTGCAGATCGAGGTCGCGGCCCATCGCGAGTGGGCGCGGACGGTGCCCTCCTGACCTGCCCTCCTGACCTGCCTTCCTGACCTGCCCTCCTGACCTGCCCTCCTGACCTGCCCTCCTGACCTGCCCTCCGACTAACCTCCTGACATGGCCCTCGTGCCCGCGTCGGCGCTGACCGGTGCCGTCGAGGACGTCGCGCCCGCCCTGCTGGGCTGGGTCCTGCGCGCCGGACCGGTCGCCGTGCGCCTCACCGAGGTCGAGGCGTACGCCGGCAGCGACGACCCGGCTTCCCACGCGTTCCGCGGACCGACGCCCCGCAACGCGCTGATGTTCGGACCTGCTGGGCGGTTGTACGTCTACTTCACCTACGGCATGCACTGGTGCGCGAACGTCGTCACCGGACCGGTGGGGGAGCCCTCGGCGGTCCTGCTGCGGGCCGGCGAGGTCGTCGACGGCCTGGCGGTCGCCCGGTCACGACGGCCAGCGGCGCGCGACCGGGACCTGTGCCGCGGCCCCGCCCGCCTGGCCAAGGCCCTGGCACTGGACCGGACCGTCCTCGGCACGAACCTGCTCGACCCCCGGTCCGCGGTGCACCTCGAGCCCCGCAGCCACCACGGCCAGGTGCTGACCGGGCCGCGCGTGGGGGTCCGGGGCGGCGCCGACACGCCCTGGCGCTTCTGGCTCGCGGACGAGGCGAGCGTCTCGCCGTACCGCCCCGCCGTCCGTAGGGTGCGCCCGTGACCCTCAGCGGACGCGTCGGCGTCGTGACCGGCGCCGGCCGTGGCCTCGGGCGGGACCTCGCGACCGCGTTGGCCGCCGAGGGGATGTCCCTGGCGCTGCTCGCCCGCACCGGCGATCAGGTCCGGTCCCTGGCCGACGAGCTCGCGGACCGGTACGGCGTGCCCGTGTTCCCCGCCGCCATCGACGTCGGCGACCCGGACGCGGTCCGTCGCGTGGTGCTCCACGTCGAGCAGCAGCTCGGGACGGTCGACCTGCTGGTGAACAACGCGGCCCGGATCGAGGCCAGGGCGGTCCCGTTCTGGGAGGCCGACCTCGACGAGCTGTGGGGCGTCGTCGAGACCAACCTGCGTGGGCCGCTGCTGCTCACCCACGCGCTCCTGCCGGCGATGGTCCAGCGAGGGCACGGCCGGGTCGTCAACCTGGCCAGCCGCGCCCGCGCCGCGTCCCGTACGGGCACCTACACCGGCTACGCCGTGTCCAAGCGGGCGCTCTCCCTGCTCACCGAGTCGTTGGCCGCGCCGCTCGTCGGCACGGGCGTCACCGTCGTGGACGTGCTCCCCGGTCTGGTGCGCACCGGGCTCACCCTGTCCATGCCGGTGTGGGCCGAGGTGACAGCCTGGGACGACAGCGCCTCGACCGTCCGGGTCGTCACCGACATCGCCCGCGGCCGGTACGACGCCGCCCACGGCACCGTGCTGGACGCCCCGGCCCTCGACGCCGCGGAAGGGCACCGCTGACCGGGCTGCCGAGCCCTGCCGAGCCCTGCTGGGCCGCCGTAGGAACGTCCTTGCCCGCGTACGGCACCATCGTGCGGGTGAGCAGCCTTCCGACCGTCGCCCCCGTCCCGGACATCCTCGCCGACCTCGCGTGGCGCGGCCTCATCGCCCAGGCGACCGACCAGGAGGCGCTGGCCCGCGACCTGGCCGCAGGTCCGATGACGCTCTACTGCGGCTTCGACCCCACGGCGGACTCCCTGCACCTGGGCAGTCTGGTGCCGCTGCTGACGCTCCGGCGCTTCCAGCTCGCCGGGCACCGCCCCATCGCGCTCGCCGGCGGCGCCACCGGCCTCATCGGCGACCCCACCGGCCGCACGACGGACCGGGTCCTGCTGACGCCGGAGGTCATCGCGGAGCGGGTCACGGTCATCAACGCCCAGATCGGCCGCTTCCTGGACGTGGACGGGCCACTCGGTGCGGTCTTCGTCAACAACCTCGAGTGGACCGAGGGCATGAGCGCCCTCGGGTTCCTCCGCGACGTCGGCCGGCACTTCCCGGTCAACCAGATGCTGGCTCGCGAGTCGGTGAGCGCCCGGCTGGAGAGCGGCGGGCTGTCGTTCACCGAGATGAGCTACCAGTTGCTGCAGTCCTTGGACTTCGTCGAGCTGTCCCGCCGCTTCGGCTGCACGCTGCAGATCGGCGGCAACGACCAGTGGGGGAACATCACCGCCGGACTGGACCTGCTGCGCCGGCTCGACCGTGCCTCCGCGCACGCGATCACCTGCCCGCTCGTCACGGACTCCGCCGGCCAGAAGCTGGGCAAGAGCACCGGCGGAGGCAA
>CAWASC010000002.1:0-66609 GCA_963784705.1 uncultured Actinomycetota bacterium | reverse complement strand
GCCCAGCGGTGGGCGCTCCCCAGGGTGCTCGACCAGGTCGAGGCAGGGCTGCACCGGGTGGTCGGTCACCGGGCGTAGAGCTCGCGCAGCCGTGGCACCACCGCGCGGTCCCAGTCGAAGTGGGCGGCGCGCTCCCGGCAGGCTGCTGCCGTCCCGGGTCGCTGGCTGAGGTCGAGGGCCGCGGCCAGCGCGGCAGCGAGGTCGTGGGGTTCCGGACCGGACAGCACCCCCGTGCCGGGTACGACGATCTCCGCCGGTCCACCGCCGTCGGCGCGCACCACCGCCGGTGTCCCGCTGGCCAGCGACTCCACGACGGTCATGCCGAACGACTCCGCCGTCGAGGGCAGCACCGTGACCCACGCGCGCGCGTAGGCCTCGCGCAGTGCCGCGTCGTCCAGCAGGCCGCACCGGGTCACCAGGTCCGGGTCGACCGTCGGCTGCCCCTGACCGGCCAGCCACACCTGCAGGTCGGGCACCGTGCCGCGCAGCAACCGGGCTGCGTCCAGCAGGAGCTGCAGGCCCTTGCGCGACTCGGTCAGCGACCCGGCGTACAGCACCGTGGGTCGCCGTTCGCGTGGGCCCGGTCGGTGCGCGTCGAGCACCACGCCCGGGGGGACGACCGACGCCTCACGACCGTAGTCGTCGCGCAGGTAGCCCGCCGCCGCTTCCGACACGCAGACGTAGCGGTCGATCCCACCGACCACCTGCTCGAACAGCCGTCGGTCGGAGCGCCCCTCGCGCGAGCGCCGGGCGGGAAAGCCGTGGTCGGTGAACACGGTGCGGACGCGGCCCGTCCGGCCGAGCAGCGCAGCCGCGGCAGCGTCGGCTGTGCTGGTGGCGTGCCAGACGTCCACGCGCCCGCGCAGCACCGGCACCGCCAGGTGCGCCAGCGCCTGCGCCCCGAAGGCCGCCTGGACGTCGAGGTCGCCGAACCGGCGGACCCGGCGGACCGGCACGCGGTGCACCGGCACCCCGAGCACGGTGTCGTGGCGAGGGCTTCCGGTGGACAGCACCCGGACCTCCATCCCCGATCGCACCAGGGCGGCGGCAAGCTCGTGCACGTACCTCTCGCCGCCCCGGCGTACCTCGGGCCAGCAGTGCACCGAGGTGAGGACGACCCTCATCGCGGCCGGTAGTGGCCGTCGACCACTGGCGTGAACCGCGCCTCGACGTAGCCAGCCGCGAACCCCACCAGGCGCAGCAGAGCCAGGGCGACGCCTCGCTTGTAGCGGGAGCGCACGCAGCGGCCGAGGTCGGCCACCCCCCACGACCACCAGTTCTCCTTGGCCACCAGGCGAAGTCGCTGCCGGTCGGTGCGCGCGAGCTTCGCCATCCGCGCACCGGCGCCCATCGCATAACGGAAGTGCAGGCGCAGCAGCGCACCGTCCGACCGCCACTGGTGGTGCCGCGCGCGAGCCGTCGGGACGAACCTGCCCACCCACCCGGCGGCGAGCAGCCGGTCGAACAGGTCGAGCTCCGGGGCGGACCGGAACCGGCCACCCGCACCCAGCGCCTCGTCCCACCCGCCGATCCCGGACAGCGCGCGCCGTCGTACCGCCATGCTCGCCCCATGGCCCAGGACCCCGCGCGTACGCCGGTCGAGGGTCCGCGCGTCGTCGCGGTCCGTCGTCGCCACGTCGCCCGACTCCTCACCGTCGAAGACGCCAAGCCAACCGGTGAGGAAGCCGCACTCCGGATGGGCCGCGAACGCGTCCGCGAAGGCGTCGGCCCACCCCGGCTCGACCTCGACGTCGTCGTCGGTGAACAGCACCAGCTCCGACGTACCGGTCGTCCAGCCGGCGTTGCGCGCGCGGTTCACCCCCTTGACCTCCATCCGCACCAGGCGCGCGGAGTGCTCTGTCGCGACGTTGAGGTAGGCAGCGGTGTCCTGCGAGGCCGAGTCGACGAGGATGAGCTCGTCATCGCCTCGCAGGTCGCGGCGCAGCGAGGCGAGGCAGCGCGCGACCAGCTCCGGCCGGTCGCGGCTCGCGACGACCACCGTCACGGGCGGCCTCACCCGACCCACCACCCACGCCGAGGAGCCACGTGAACCTGCCAGGGCTGGTCCTGCTGGGCGCACCCAAGTCCGGCACGACGACCCTCGCGGCCTGGTGGGACGAGCAGCCCCGGGGCTTCACGGCGCCGGAGAAGGAGGTCGGCTTCTTCACCGTCGAGTGGTGGCGCGGGCTGGAGTGGTACGCCGGACGGTTCGCCGGGGCCCTCCCCGACCAGGTGGGCTGTGACGCGAGCCCCGGCTACCTCTACGACCCGCGGGCCCTGGACCGGCTCGCGCAGGTGCTCCCCGACGCCCGGCTGGCCGTGGTGCTGCGCGAGCCCGTGTCGCGGGTCTGGTCGCACTGGACCTACAACGCCGCCCTCGGCATCGAGCCCCGGGACTTCGACCAGGTCCTGCGGGAGGAGAGCGCGGATGAGTGGCGTACGCCGCCGGGCTTCCCGATCAGCTACCTGCACGGCAGCCACTACCAGCAGGTGCTGCAGGACGTGGTGGACCGCTGCGGGAGGGAGCGCCTGCTCGTGCTGTTCACCGACGACCTGCGGCGTGACCCGGCCGGAACGTTCGCGCGGCTGTGCCGGCACGGCGGGATTCCCGAGGGCACGCCGGGCACGGACGCCAACGTCGGGCGCTTCCCGCGCGACCTGGCACGGCAGCAGCGGCTGCACGCGCTGCGCGCACCGTCCTGGCCACTCGGCCTCGGGCGCCGGCTCATGCGCGCGAACCTGGGCGGCGCTCCACCCCCGCTGGCGCCCCGCCACCGCGAGCAGCTCGTGCGGCTGCTCGCCCCCACCTTGGACCCGCTCGAGCAGTGGTTGGGTGAGCCGCTGCCGCCTGCGTGGCGCGAGGCCTAGCCGTTGCGCGAGGACAGCCACGCGAGCACCTCCTCGGCAAGGGCGCGGCCGACGACCTCGTGGGTGGCCGGGCTGTAGTGCATGCCGTCCGGCAACGCGGTGTCACCCAGGGCGCCGGTGATCTGTGACACCCGCACCAACCGGACCTCGGCGTCGTCCACCCGCTCGACGACGTCAGCGATGAGCTGCTGGTAGACCGCGTGCCGAGCCGCGAGCCCGGGGAGGAAGTGCTGCAGGGTCGCGCCAGGCGGCTCGAGGTCCAGCACCAGGACGAGGGGCAGGCCCTCACGTCGGGTGTTGCGCAGCAGGACCTCGAGCGTCCGGCCGAACCGCCGTGGCGTCGTCTGCCAGGTACGCATGCCGACGAGCGGCGCCGCGCGGCGGCGGTAGCCGCGGACGAGCTTCCACAGCCATGGCGAGACGTGCCGGCGGTAGGCGCGAGCGGTGCGGGTCGCCGCCTGGTTCTGCACCATGAGGTGCCGGATCACGGGAACGGGGAGCAGCCAGGGCTGGTACTCGTTGAGCCCGAACTGCACGACCACCACGTCCGGGGCGTGCACGCGCACGCGCCGCTCGGTCTCGCGGGCCGCGTCCACCAGGAATCCGAACCACCGGGACTCCAGGTGCGGGACCGTCGGGACGCCTGCACCGGTCAGCACGTCGGCGAGGACCTCGACGTAGGTGCCCTCGGACCGGTCGGCGCGGCCGGGCAGCTGCAGCGTCGCGACGCTGTTGCCCAGCGCCACGACCGACAGCGGACGTCGTCCGGTCGGCCAGGGCAGCCGCGGTCCGGGCAGGCTCATCCCAACCACTCCTGGATCTGCTCGGCGAGCAGCTCGGCGGTCCGCGCGTGCCCCGCGGGTGACCGGTGCAGCCCGTCGGGCAGCTCGGTCGCCGGGTCGCGCAGCGCCGCACCGGCAGGCACCAGACGGACGTGCTCGTCGTACCCGTCCGCCACCTGCGCCAGCAGCTGGTTGAACCGGGCGGCCCTCGCGGCCGTGCCGGGCAGCCAGTGCTCGACGCGCTCACCGGGTGGGTCGATGTCGAGCAGCAGTACCAGGCAGCCGCAGTCCTTGCGCGCCAGGTCGATCGTGCGGTGCAGGTCCTGGACGAACCGAGACGGGCGGAGCCGGTGGGTGCGGTCGTGGTCGCGTGCGCTCGCCCACCGCTGGTAGTCGCGCAGCGCCGGCCAGGCGCGGCGCACCAGCTGCTCCCGGTAGAGCCCTGCGCCTACGCGGGAGGTGCGGTGCCAGGTGGTGACGTGCCGGACGAGCCAGGTCGGCAGCACCGCGGACTGGCACTCGGCCATGCCGAAGTTGACGACCAGCACGTCGGGGAAGTGGTCGCGCACGTCGCGCTCGTAGTGCGCGAGGGTGTCGCTGATCCGCCCGAACCAGGTACCGGCGTGCGTCGTCGTCGTGGGCACACCGCGGTCGCTGAGCAGGGACGCAAGCTGCTCGCCGTACGTCCCACCGTCGCGCGGTCCGTGCTCCGGTTCGACGAGAACGCTGGCCGAGCTGCCCAGGACGTGGACGCGCAGCGGCCGCGTGGCGCTCAGCGCGGTCGGAGGCGAGATCACAGCAGCATCCTCACAGCAGCAGGGACCGGTGGCGTACCGAGCCCGCGACCATGACGGCAGCCTCCGCCAGGTCGTTGCCGGCCATCTCGAGCCCACCCACCAGCCCCTCCTGGCGCAGGCGCCGCGCGAGCAGGGGGACGAGGCCGACGAGGGCCCGCCGGTCGAGGGGGGACAGCACGAGGGCGAGCAGCGCCAGCACTGCCGGCGGATGGCTGGCCTTCCAGAACACCCGTCGGTGGGCGAGGGCGCGCAGCTCGGGATGACGCTTGACGACGGCAGCCAGCCCGGCCCACCGGGGCAGCGAGCGCAGCTGCTCGAGGTAGGTCTGCGGACGGACGGCGTGCCAGACGAGGGCTCCCGGAGCCCAGCCGGTCTCCGCCCCGAGCTTGCGGACGCGGCAGACCAGGTCGGTGTCCTCTCCGCCGTGCAGGCCCTCGTCGAACCCGCCCACGGCCTCCAGGAAGGCGCGCCTGACCAGCAGGTTGCAGCCGGGGTAGAAGCCGGGCTCCGTCGCCGTGACGGTCCGGTCCCACCGACCCCTCGTCGGGTCGTCGGGGTGCGCTGCCACCGGACCCGCGATGACGTCGGCGTCGACCGCGGACAAGGCCCGCAGCCACCCCGGTGCGGGTTGGCAGTCGTCATCGGTGAACGCGACGTGGCTCCCGGTGGTCGCCCGCCAGCCGGCGTTGCGCTTGGCCGAGACGCCGCGCTCGTCGATCTGCAGCCCGCGCACCCCGGTCTCGGCGACGAGCGACCTGATCTGCGGGTTCCCGTCGTGCACCACGAGGACGTCGCAGCCGTGCAGTCCGGACAGGCAGCGGCGCAGCAGGTCGACGCGGTCGACGGTCGGTATGACCACGGTCGGGAGGATCGGCTCGTCCGTCACAGCAGAACGCTCCGTGCGCGGACGCTGCCCTCGACGAGCGCCGCCTCGACTGCGAGGTCGAACACCACCGCCGCGCCGGCCTCGCGCACCGCCTGGCGCGAGCGCCCACGGGGTCGGTGCCGCCACAGCAGCGGGGCGGTGCCCACGACCGCGGCAGGTCGACGGGCCGCGACGACCAGGCCGACGAGGGCCAGCAGCGCCTCGGCGCTCCGGCGCCGCAGGAACAGCCCGTGCCAGAGCAGCTCACCGCGGAGCTCGGGGAACTCGCGCACGAGCTCAGGCCAGTGCACGTAGAACCGGGCGCGGCGCAGGTGCCAGCGGAAGCCGGGGGTCGTCACGTCGTGGCGCACCACCGCGTCGGCCGCGAACGCGTCGCGGCCGCCGGCGCGCAGCACCCGTCGTCCGGCCACCGTGTCCTCGCCGAAGAAGCCGATGGCCTCGCCGAAGCCGCCCGCGGCGAGCAGGTGCTCGCGTCGGTAGAGGACGTTGCAGGCCTCGAACAGCCCTGTGCGGGCGCTGATGTCCTGCGTGACCGACCACGGGACAGTCGGCGGGTGCGCAGGCGCGGTCCGTCCCGTGACCACGTGGATCCCCGGATCGGCGAAGGGGGCGAGCCCGTGGACGAGCCAGTCCGGCTCGGGCACGCAGTCGCTGTCGGTGAACGCGACGACCTCACCGGTGGCGACGGCGAGCGCGGCGTTGCGGGCCACGCCGACCGAGCCGGTCGCGCGCCGGGCCGTGATGCCCGGTCGCGACTGCAGCAGCTCCCAGGTCCCGTCCGTGCTGCCGTTGTCGACGACCACGACGTCGACGCGCACACCCTGCGGCACCGTCAGGCGGTCCACCCCGTCAAGGCAGCGCGCGATCGCCGTACGCCGGTCGAGGACCACCACGCACACCGTGACCGAGCTCGGCACCGACAGGTCCTTCCGTGCTGCCTCGGGGGCAGCGGCACTGGCTGTCATCATGGCAGCCCCACCGATCGAAGGGACCGCACGTGCGCCGGCGTGACTGGGTCGTCAACGGTCGTTTCCTCGGCGCGCAGGTCACCGGTCTGCAGCGGACCGCTCGATCGCTGCTGACAGCGACGATCGAGGCCGGCCTGCGGGCACGTGTCGTCGCCCCGACGACCACCCGAGACCCGCTCGCCCACCGACGGCTGCCCACCCCTCCCGGCCGGTACGGCGGACAGCTGTTCGAGCAGGTCCTGCTGCCGGCCGTGAGCGGACGAGCCCGGATCCTGTCGCTCACGAACACCGCACCCCTGCTGGCACGGCACTCGGTGGTCGTGGTGCACGACCTCGCGCCGCTGGTGGGTCCGCAGTGGTACGTCCCGGCGATGCAGGCCTACGGCCGCGCGGTCCTCACCTCGGCCCGCCGCGCCGAGCACGTCGTGACGGTGTCGCACGCCGTGGCGGCCGAGCTCGTGCAGCGCGGCGTCGACGCGGACCGCCTGTCGGTGGTTCCGAACGCCATCGACCCGTCGTTCGCCCCTGTCGACGAGACACGCGTGGCACAGGTACGTCGGGAGCTCGGTCTCGAGCGCCCCTTCGCGTTGTTCGTCGGCTGGGCCGATCCGCGCAAGGACCTGGGGCTCGCCGTGGCCGCGCACCAGGCGGTGCTCGACGGCGGGCTGGACCACGACCTGGTCCTGCTCGGACGGCCGCACCCGACGTTCGCCCCGGTCCGGGTCCCGGACCTGCCCACGGTCCGTCAGGTGGGCTACCTGCCCGACGACGGCCTGCGCGCGCTGATGACCGGCGCGTCCTGCCTGCTCTACCCGTCGCAGTACGAGGGCTTCGGGCTGCCCCCTCTGGAGGCGTGGGCGTGCGGTACGCCGGCACTCGTGCGGGACATCCCGGTCCTGCGCGAGAGCACGGGCGGTCAGGGTGTGCTGCTAGCTGGCGAGGTCGACGACTGGGCCGCCGCGCTCGCCGATGCCTTGTGCGGCCAGTTCGAGGTCCCGCAGCCGTCGCCACGCACCTGGCAGGACGCGGGGCGTGAGCTCCGGGACGTCCTCGAACGCCTGGAGCGCTGCGAGGCCTGACCCGAGCACCTCGAGGTCGCGCTCCCCGAGGGCGAGTGCCTCCATGACGTCGTCGATGCGTGACACCAGCGGCTCCCAGCAGAACTGCGCGGCGCGCAGCCGGGCGGCCGCGCGCATCCGCGCCATGTCGACCGGGTCGCTGACGGCGACGGTGAGCATCTGCAGGGCGAACCGGTAGGCGCTGCTCGGCACGAGCCAACCCGTGACTCCGTGCAGCACGGTCTCGCGAGGGCCACCGTGGTCGACGGCGATGACCGGCGTCCCCGCGCTCATCGCCTCGAGCGGGACGATGCCGAAGTCCTCGTTGGGCGCCGTGAACAGCAGGGCGGTGGACTCGCCGTACAGCCGGTCGAGGGTGGCGTCGTCCGGGTTGACCACGAACGTGACCGGAAGGCCCTGGGCATGGCCGCGCAGCGTGGCGAGGTACTCCGCGCTCTTGCCGTCGACGGCTCCCGCGATGACGAGGGACAGTCCCGCTCCCTCCGGCGTCTTGCGCGCGAGACGGAGCGCGTCGATCGCGGTCTCGATGCGCTTCTGCCACTGGATGCGACCGGCGACGAGGAACTGCGGGCGACGCGGCCAGGTGTCCGGGGTCCCACTGCTGCGCGCGGAGTCGACACCTGGGTAGAGGACTTCGACCCGGTCCGCCGGTGCCAGGCCGGACTCCGTGATGCGGCGTCGCGTCTCGCTGCTGTTGGCGAACACGTGGTCGTAGTGGCGCCACAGCGCCTTGTCCACCGTATGGAACGGCGTGCCGAGCAGGTCGAGCACGCGGGACTTGCCCGGGGCGCGCTCTCGCAGGGCTGCGCGGGTCACGGGGTCGTGCAGGATCTTCAGCGGGGTGTGGCAGTACACGGCCGTGGGGACGGTGGAGCGGCGGGCGACGAGGTCGCCCAGGCCCTCGGACGAGACGAGCAGACCACGCGCGCCGGTGTCGGGGAGCGACGTCAGGGCCATCGAGGCGGCGGCGTGCGCGAGGGGCACGAAGCTGCGGCGGACCGAGACGGTCGTGGCGAGCGGCTGCACCTCGAGGTCGGCGAAGCCGGGGAACGTCGTCTCCGCGTCGAAGCGGTGGGTGTGCAGCACCCAGTCGTGGCGGCTGCGGCGCATGAGCTCGAGCAGGGTGCGCTCGGCTCCGCCGGTGAGGTACACCCAGGGGTGGTAAGCAGCGAAGCGCATGGTGGGCCTGTCCGTGGGGGGTGGGACCGGTCTGGGTGTGGTCGGGGCACGGTGCCGACGAGGTCGGCCTCATCTGTCACAACGGAGAGGTCGCTGTGTCCTCGCGGTCATGCGGCACGTTTTCTTGTCAGACGGCACGCTGAACAGGCGTACGCGCCCGTGGTGGCACACTCCGGCGGCCATCGCCTGCACGTCGCTGCCACCTGGAGGTAGACCGGTGCACCGCCCGACCGTCCTGCACGTCGTCGAGCACTGGGGCCGTCCGAGCGAGGGGTTCGTGCAGGACGTCGTGCGGTCGTGCACCGCCACCCGTCCGGTCGTCGCCGCCCAGCGCAGGGCTGCCGGGGTCCCCCTGCCCGGCCACGACCTGGGCTGGTGCCGCGACGCCGTACCCCGCGAGGACGCGGAGCGCGCACCGTCGCCGTCGTGGAGCCGGCTGCCCGGGCCTCTGCGACAGGTTCACCTGGCCCTGGCCGGCCTGGCTGTCGTCGAGCGTGCCGCGGTGCTGCACAGCCACTTCGGCCTGCCGGCGTTCGCCACGTGGCGGGCGGCTCGACGGCTCGGCCGTCCCTTCGCCGTCTCCCTGCACGGCTACGACGTGCTGGTCGCTGCAGGACAGGACCCGGCGCTGCGCGACGCCCTGGCTGCTGCCGACCTGGTGGTCGTGCCGTCTCAGTTCCTCGCGCAGGCTGCGGTGTCCCGGGGGGCGCGCGAGGAGGTCACCCGCGTCGTCCCCAGCGGTCTGGACCTGTCGCTGCTGCCGTTCCGGGAACGCTGCCCGGTGACCGGTCCGGTCCGGGTGGTCTTCGCCGGTCGCTACGCCGAGAAGAAGGGTGTCCTCGATGTGGCGCGCGCGCTGGCCGCGGTGGCGCTCGACGAAAACCTCGAGGTGCGGTTCGTCGGTCACGGGCCGCAGGAGGCCGACCTCCGTGCGCTGCTGACAGACCTGGGGCTCGCGGCGCGGCTGGTCGACGGGCGCCCCGCGGGCGTGGTGCGCGCTGAGCTCGCTGCGGCCGACGTCGTCGTCACCGCCAGCAGGACGACCGCGGACGGCGACGCCGAGACGCTCGGTCTGGTGACCCTCGAAGCGCTCGCCGTCGGGGCACAGCTCGTCGCGACCCGGCACGGCGGGACGACCGAGGCCGTGCCCGCAGACGTCGCGGAGCTCGTCTCAGAGGACGGGGACATCCCAACGGCGCTCGCCGCTGCGGTGCGGAGAACCCTTGCGCGCCAGGAGGAATGGGCTGCACGGAGCCGCGCCGGTCGCGCGCACGTCGCGGCGCACTTCGAGCTCGGCGCCCGCACCGCTGACCTGGAGAGCCTGTGGCTGTCGCTCCTCGAGGGCACGCCGCTGCGGGTCCCGCCGGTCGCGGTCGCCCGCCCCCGCACGAGCGTCGTCCTGGTGACGCACGACCGGCGACCGCTGCTGGACAGGGCGCTCGACGCCCTTGCCGTCCAGACCCTGCCGCCGGACGAGGTGCTCGTCGTGGACAACGGCAGCACGGACGGGACGGCGGACCTGTTGGCCGCCCGCGTGGCCTCGGGCTCGCCCCCGGGTCTGCGCGTGCTCACCCGCCCGGGCAACCTCCCGGTGGCGGAGGGCCGCAACCTCGCGGCGACCCGCGCGTCCGGAGACGTCCTGGCGTTCACCGACGACGACTGCCGCCCTCGGCCGACGTGGCTGGAGGCCCTCGTCGCGGGGATGCGGGACGGGATGGACCTGGTGCAGGGCGCGACGACGGCCGACCCGGCTCAGCCCCTGGGACGGTTGTCCCGGACGCAGTGGACCCCGGCGGAGTTCGGCCTCTACGAGACCTGCAACATCGCCTACCGGCGTACGGCGTTCGAGGGGGTCGGCGGCTTCGACCTGGCCTTCGCGGACGTCGTCGCCCGTGCCCTCGGGCCGAAGTGGGCTCGCTACCCGTTCGGGGAGGACACCGATCTCGGTTGGCGGGTGCGTCGCTCCGGTGGGCGCAGCAGGTTCGCCGTGCACGCCGTGGTCGACCACGAGGTGTTCCCCCCCGACCCGGACCTGCTGGTGCGCCGTGCCGCTCTCGCCGCGGCGTTCCCGGTCCTGGTCGGACGCGTCCCTGAGCTGCGACGGACCTTCCTGACCGGACGGGTGCTGCTCGGGCCGGACCGGCTGCGCTGGTGGGGGGCGGCCGCGGGGATCGGTCTGGCCGTGGCCCGTCGCGACCTGCGTCCCCTGGCCCTGGTCGTCCCGTACGTCGACCGGCTGGTCAGCCTCCGGACGATGCACGTGCCGGACGGCCGGCGTCAGCGGCTCGCGGACGCGACCGTGCTGGCTCGTCGCGACCTCGTCGAGACCGGCGCCCTGCTGCGCGGGTCGGTGCGGGCGCGCCGCCTGGTCCTGTGACTGCGTCCCCGGCGCACGTCCTCGGCGCTGCTAACGTCCGGTCACCCAGTGAGAGCGCACCGTCACCGAGGGCGGGGCGATACGACCGAGTCCGACGCCTGTCCCAGCAGGACCGCGTCGGAGCAGCACGTCCGTCGTCAGCGATGAGGTGGGGAGAAGCATGAGCGAGAGCACGCAGGCCTGGGTGGACGACGCCCCGCCCCGGACAGCACGAAGAGGTCGCGCTCTGGTCGTCGTGCTGGCGCTGCTGGCCTTCGCCGGCGCGGCGACCGGCGGAGCCCTGGCGGTCCGCTCCCAGTCAGTCGACTACCGCAGCACCACGCTGCTCACCATCGACCAGCCGCTGGTCGTCGCCGCGACCCGTGACGCCGGTCCGATCGAGAAGCTCAGCCGGTTGCGGCTGCAGTACGTCGGGCTGCTGCGCACCGACACCCTGGCCACCCCCATCGGTGAGCAGGTGGGCCTGTCGGCGGCGACCGTGAGCAGCCGGCTCACCGCCCAGGCCCTCCCCGACTCGCTCCTGCTGTCGGTGAGCGCCACCGGTCCCGACGCCGATGCCGCGGAGCGCCTCGCCGCTGCGGCTGCGGAGCAGCTCGTGGCGTATGCCAGGACCAGTCAGGAGCAGTACGCCATCCCGACCGGTCAGCGCGTGCTCCTGGAGGTCGCGACGGCGGCCGGCCCCGGGCGGGCCGACACGCGCAGCGACCGGACCGTGATCTCGGTGGCTGGGTTCCTTGGCCTCGCCGCAGCTGGCCTGGTCCTTGCCGTGGGCTCCCTGGTGCGTCGCCGCGAGCCGTGAGCGTCCTGGTCCTGCTCCTGACAGGCGCGCTCGCCCTGGTCGCCCTGGGCGGGACCGCGCGCACCGCACTCGCGGTCCTGCTCGCGACCTTCGTGCTGCTCCCCTCGTCCCTGGTGCTGCCGGCCAGCCCGACCGCCGTGCTCACCGTGCCTCGCGTCATCGAGGCGGCAGCGCTGCTGGGTGTCCTGCTGCGGCGCGGAGCACCGCTGCGTCCGGCACCGCGGACACCGGTGGTCGTCGTCCCGCTGCTCGCCTACCTCGCGGTCCTCGCGCTGACGGGCGTGGGGTGGGCGCCACGTCCGGTCGACCCCGTCGCTGCGGCCTACCTGTGGGTGGGGCAGGCCGAGCAGGTGCTGGTGCTGGTGCTGGTGCTGGTGCTCGCGCGTCAGGTCCGCTCCCGTGTCCTCCTGTGCCAGGTGGCTGTCGTCGCCACCGTCGCAGGGGTGCTCTACCTGCTCGAAGCGGTGACCGGGCAGTCGTTCGCCCGGCTGCTGTACCGCGCCAGCCCGGACCAGCTCGGCTCCGTGCCCGCGTCCGTGCTCGAGCGGCGCGACGGCGCGCTGCGGGTGCGCGGCGCGGCGGACTTTGCCCTGGAGGGCGGCTGGTTGCTGGCGGCGACGGTCCCGCTGGTGTGCGTGTGGGCTGCTGACCTCGCGCGTCGGGGTCGGAGGAGCGCGAGTGCGCTGGCGGCGTGCCTGGTCCCGCTGCTGGTCTTCGCCGTGTTCCTCACCCGTAGCCGGTCTGCGACGGCGGTCGCGCTCCTGGTCGCTGCTGGTCTGCTCCTAGTGCTGGCACCGCGTCGCCCCTCGTCACTGCTCGCGGGCATCGCCGTGGTGTTCGGGGCAGCCGTGGCGTTGGGACCGGTCGTCGTCGACGCCTTCACCAACCAGGCGACCGCAGGATCCGCGCAGGTCCGCCTCGAGCGCCTGCCTGAGGTCCTGGGGCTCGTCGCGGCCCGACCGCTTCGCGGAGTGGGCCTGACGGGCATCCAGCAGGTCGGTTTCGCCGGTGTCGACTCCTCCTACGTCCAGGTCTACGTCGAAGCCGGTGCGATCGCGGTCGCGCTGCTCGTCGTGGCGCTGGTGGCCCTGCTGGTGGGCGTCCTGCGCGCCCTGTGGCTGCCCCGCGCGGGGGACACCGAGGACGACCGGCTGCTCGCGCTCGGCGCCGGGGCGGCGCTCGTCACGCTCGTCGTGGCCGCGGCCGCGTTCGACCTGTTCACGGCCGGGAGCTTTCGGCTGTTCTGGTGGATCGGTGCTGCGGGGCTGGTCGCGGCGGAGCGCCTGGGTGCGGTCCCCGTGCGACGCAGCCCCAACGTGCTGCTCTCGCCACTGCGCTGGGCCCTCGTCCTGGCGGCCGTGGCCGGGGCAGTGGTGGTCCGGCTGGTGGTCCCGACCCAGGCCGCGACGGAGGTGGTGTTCGCCACGATGGACCCTCGGGCGGAGGCTGCCGACGACCCCGTCGGGCTCGGTCGCCAGCTCGTCCGCTCGCTGTGCGGCGTCGCGCGTCAGGTCACCCTCGAGGGGGGTGCGGACGTTGCCTCCTGCCTCGAGAAGGGCCCACCCGGTTGGGGGGTCCTTCGGGTGGAGGCCCCCCAGGCCTTCGCGACCGACCTGGGTGTGCGGACCGTCCTGACCTCGACCGGGAACGTGCCCGCCCTCCGCTACGTCCGCGTGGCCGCGACGGCAGCCAGCCCCGCCGTCGGCGTGCCCAACGCGGTCAGGGTGGCGCCTGCGGTCGTCGGGGTCTGGGGCGTGTCCCTGCTGCTCCTGCTCCCCCCGGCTCCGAGGGACGCCGTACGACGTCGTCGGCGGGAGAACGACAGCTCTGACGAGCGCGAGCACGAGAGCGAGCGCGAGATCTAGGACGAGAGCGCGGCCACCCGGGCCAGCGCTGCGATCCGCGGGCTGTGGTGGGCGTCCATCCCTGCCCGGGCGGCCGCCGCCATGGCGCTGCGCCGGTGCGGGTCGCGCAGCAGGCTGACGAGCTGCCCGACGAGCCGGTCGTCGGTGGTCACCACGAGCCCGTCCGAGGGGTGCACCCCTTCGGCCCCCCCGGTGCTGGTGACCACGGGTACCCCGTGCGCCAGCGCGTCGAGCGTCTTCATCTTCGGCCCCGACGTGTTGCGACACGGGAACGCCAGCAGGGACACCTGCGCGAGCAGGTCCGCGGCGGTGCTGACCTCGCCCAGCCAACGCACGCCCTCGGTGGCTCCGACAGGGCAGGGACCGCGACCGCCCAGGACGAGCTCGGCCCCGGGCACGTGCGCACGCACCTCGGGCCACAGCCGGAGCAGGGTCCCGGCCGCTGTGAGGTTGGGACGCCACGTCCAGTTGGCGAGCAACCCGACCACGGGTGCCTCGACGGGGGCGAGGACCTCGTCCGGGAAGGGCACTGTCGCGGGGACGACCGTCCCCGTCCCCAGCGCAGCGCTGACCCGCTCGGAGAACGTCAGGACCGTGTGGGCCCTCGCGACCGCACGCCGCTGGGCGCGGAGGTCCTGCACGTTCCGAGGGCTCCAGTGCCGTTCCGCTGCGGTGTCGAGGCGGACGTCGTAGTGCACCGCGACCGCTGCCGACGTCGTACCGACGGCGCCGAAGGCCAGCACGTCGTCCGCGAGGACGACAGCATCCTGCGGGGGGTCCCAGCCCAGTCGTGCGGCGTCGGTGCGCGGCCGCACGAGCGCGGTCGTCCGGACCCGCCAGGACGATGCGGGGGGAACGGGTCGCCACTCCGCCCACGAGGGGAGGCCAGAGGGCTCGCTCGGCTGCCAGCACAGGCAGGACACCTCGTGCCCGAGCGCCCGGAGCGCCTCGCCGACGGCCCACAGCTGCCGGCCACCGGCAGAGCCCTCAGCCTGCGGGGCGTGGAAGGAGCTGACGGCGAGCTTCATGTCGCGACGGCCCGGGCGTAGACCTCGTCGGCGACCCCGGCGACCTGAGCCGGGTCGTGGACGGCGGCGGCCGCTGCGGCGGACTCCCCGGCTCGTTGGGCCAGGGCATCCTCGCGCAGCCAGTGGTCGAGCCGGGACGCCAGGGCTGCGACGTCACCGGCCGGGACGACATCGGCGCCGACCCGACGACCCACCTCCGCGACGGCGGGGTCGTCGCTGCAGACCACCGGACGGGCGTGCCGCGCCGCCTCGACCGTCGTCATCGACGATCCCTCCCTGCGGTGCGCGGGCAGGGACGGCACCACCACCACGCGGACGCTGGCCATGACCGCACTCACCTCCGGCGGGGAGAGCCGGCCGAGGAAGCGGACCCGGTCACCGGCGGCCCGCTCCAGGTCCGACCGCAACGGCCCGTCACCGGCGAGGAGCAGCGTGCTGTCCGGGTGTCGCGCGGCGAGGCGGGCGAAGGCCTCCAGCAGCACGGCTGGGCCCTTGTCGACCGACAGGCGTCCCGCGAACAGCACGTCCCGGCACTCGCCGGCGGGGCGGAGGGTCGTCGTCGGCGCGGGTGCCGGGACCAGCAGCGTGGACGGCTCCGGGAGGCGGGCGCGGCGCAGCAGATCAGTCACGACGTCCGACACCCCCGTGACCGCGCGCACCCGGCGAGCCAGCCGGAGAGCCAGCGGCGCGACCCACACCTGGGTCGCCACCGCCCGGGGAGCGGGCAGTCGGTGCTCGGAGCCCCCGAGCAGCCGCAGGTCGTGGAAGGTCAGGACCGTCGGGGTCCCGGTCGCAACCAGCACGGACGGGGACAGCTCGCGGACGAAGCCGTGGACGTGCACCACCTCCGGCCGAAACGTCTGCACGCGGCGGCGCAGCACCCGCAGCGACCCCTGGTCCCACAGGTCGAGCAACGGGCTCCGGCGACGGGAGGGGGCGTGGAGGGGAAACAGCACGTCGACGTCGTGCCCGCGGTCGCGCTGCGCCTGGACCAGGCGACTGACGTACACCTCGGCTCCGCCGAACGACCCCGCGGGATCGTGGTCGTGCACGTGCAGCACTCGCATCCCGCTGGTCAGGAGATGCGGGTCAGCGCCGTGAGGAGGGGGATGCCGGCCGGGCTGGGCTCGAACGTCCCCGTTCCGCTCGCGCAGCTCGTCGTGGACACGAGGCTGAAGTACTGCCCCTGTGCGCAGGTCCCTCCGTTGTCCCAGGCCCACGCGGACCAGCTCCAGCCGTGCTGCTGGGCGAAGTCGACGACGATCTGGTTGAACGTCGTCGCGTTGGCGGACTGGGCCGCGGGGTGTCCGAACTCCGTGACCATCACCGGCATCGTGAGCCCGACGGTCGTGAACCGCCGGAGCACCGGGCGGACGTCGTTCGAGCGGCACACCCACGGCACGTCACAGGTGTAGGCGTGCACGGACCACACCAGGTTGGTGCCGGGGAACGGTCCGGTGCTGGGCATGCTCGAGGAGCGGTCGAGGCCGTCGACGAGCACCAGGTTCTGCGCCCCGGTGAGCCGGATCGTCTGGTAGAGCGTCTGCATCCCCACGGCCTGGTACGGCGTCCCGTCGGTGGCCCGGGCCGGGCCGCCGTCGCGCCAGGTGGTGCTGCTGACGCCGTACGGCTCGTTGTAGAGCTCGAAGGCCACGAGCGGTTGGTCGCGGTAGCGCGTCGCCACGGTGCGCCAGAAGATCACCGACTGGCTGGTCGGCATCGGGTTGAGGGCTCCGCTGGAGCAGGTCGGCGCGACGACGTGCAGGTCCAGGACGGCCACCATCCCGCGGGAGGTCACCCAGCGCACGACCTGGTCGACGCGCGCGGCGTACCCGGCGTCGTAGGTGTTGCAGCCCTCCAGCCACATGCCCTCGTGGAGGGGGAGCCGGATGACGTTGGCGCCCCAGGACTTGGCCTTCGCGACGCTCTTCTCGGTGATCTGCGGGACGTCGAGCCCGTCGGTCAGGCCAGGCCGGTTGAGACCGCGCAGGACGACCACCTCGCCCGTCGCGTCGCGCACGGTGTTCCCCCGGGTGGTCAGCGGGCCGACGATCCGGGTGGACCCCTGGGGCCGTTCGCCGAGGGCCAGGTCCTTCACCGTGTGCGAGGTGTCGGCGCCGACAGCCCGGAGCTGGACGGTCGTGGCCGTCGGCGGGACGAGCCCGGCGACGGAGTACTCCGTCCACTGCGTGTCGCTGTCCTGCACTGCCGCGCTGCGGACCGTGTCGCCCGGCAGCGGTGCGCCCGAGGCGTCGTACCAGGTGAGGGTGGCAGTCAGGGGAGACGGCCCTGCGGTGGCCCGAGCGACGAACGATCCGACGTACGTCCTGCCGGCCTGGGCGGGGCGGGTAAGGGAATCGGGAGGGCTGGACACGGCTCGGCTCGCGGTGCCGCCGTCCGGGGAGGTGGTGGCTGTGGCGGGCAGGGGGCCAAGCGGCGCCGGGTCCGCGGCGGTCGGCGCCGGCGCGGCACTGCTGGTCGAGGTCTGCTCGCCGGAGAGCCCACCGCTGGGGGGATCGACCACGGAAGCTGCGACCGCACCCAGGGCGACGGTCGCCGTGTGGCCCGGCGCGAGGGCGCTGTCGGTCGAGGCCGCGCCGTGGACAGCCCCGGCGCCGGTCGTTGCTGTCGCGCAGCCGGCGAGCAGGGCGGCGAGGGCCACCGAGGTCGCTGCGAGCCTGCCTGACATGGAACCGCCGATCTTGTTGGTCGCGACGGTGGGGCCCGTCGTGGTGCCGTCGAGTCTCACGACTCGACCTCGGGGGGGCAACGGCTCGGCTGGGTCATTCGGCGTGGGCACAACGGACTATCCCGGACGAACGCTCCAGATCGGTCAGAACACCCCCAGTGTGAGGGATCCCACATCTCGGGCGCGCCCGGAGAGGGCGTCGGCTACCGTCCCGCAGTGTGAGCCCCGAGGCGGATCGTGTCGCCGTGGTGGTGTGTTCGCGTGACCGGGCCGCCCTGCTGGCCGAGGCGCTGCCTGCCATCTGCGCGCAGCTGCGCCCGGGCGATGACGTCGTCGTCGTCGACAGCGCTTCCCACGATGCCGGCGTACGGCGAGTTGCCGACCTGGCCGGGGTGCGGTGTCTGCGCGTGGAGGAGCCTGGCCTCAGCCGCGCGCGCAACGTCGGTTGGCGCGCGACCACGGCCGAGGTGGTGCTCTTCACCGACGACGACTGCCGACCGCTTCCCGGGTGGCGGGACGCCGCGACCGCTGCGCTTGCTGGCGTCGGGGTGGGCGCGGTGTGGGGGGCGGTCCTTGCCGACCGGAGCAGCCCGGTGCCGCTCTCGGTGGGCCTGGAGGACCTTGCCGAGCTGACCGCAGGCAGCGACCTCTCGCAGGCGGGTCACGGTGCGTCCATGGCGTTTCGACGGGCCAGCCTCGAGCGGATCGGCGGCTTCGACCGCTGGCTGGGGGCTGGTGCGCGATGGCGGGCGGCGGAGGACAAGGACGCTTTCGACCGGGTGCGCCGTGCGGGTCTTCGGGTGTGCGCCGCACCTGCCATGGCCGTGACCCATGTCGTCCACCGCGACGACCGTGCCGCGCAGCGGGTCATGTACGGCTACGGCATCGGGACCGGCGCGCTCCTTCGCAAGCGCATCGCGTACGGCGAGACGTACTGGCGGCCGCTGGGTGCCGAGCTGTGGCGGCACGGGTTGCTCCCTGCACTTCGCTGGACGCGCGAGCGACGCTTCGCTGCGGCCCTGGGGGCGCTCATCAAGGCACTCGGCGTGATCCGTGGTGCCTGGCAGACCCGCGGTTGGCCGGTCGAGGACGGGCACCTCGTCCCTCCCACGTGACTGCCACACTGCGCGCATGTTCCGTGCCCTGACCGTCGTCATCCCGACGCGCGACCGCCCGGGGCAGCTGGCGGCGTGCCTCGACGCGCTGGCGGCCGACCTCGATGCGCGTGACGAAGTGGTGGTCGTCGACAGCGCTTCCCACGACCGGGCAGGCGTTGCCGCGGTGGCCCTGGCCGCGGGAGTCCGCCTGGTCCGGTGTGACCTCAAGGGCGCGTCGCGGGCACGCAACGCCGGGTGGCGCGCCGCCAGCCATCAGGACGTCGTCTTCGTCGACGACGACATGCGGGTCCACCCCGGCTGGTCGGCAGTGCTCAGGGCGAGCGACACCCCGTTCGCGGCGGGACGGACCGTGGCAGCCGGAGGGGACCTCGGGGCGGTGGGCTCGGTGACCTGGCAACGGCCGGACGAGGTGATCGACCGCAGCACGCGCGGCGCTGTCGCCGCCAGCAACAACCTGCTCGTGCGGCGCGCTGTCCTGGAGCAGTGCGGGGGCTTCGACGAGCGGCTGGGCCCGGGCACCTGGCTCGAGGCGGGCGAGGACGTCGAGCTGGTCGACCGGTTCCTGGCGGCAGGTCATGTCGGTCGCTACCTGCACGAGGCTGTCGCTTCGCACGAGCAGTGGCGGACCGCCGCGGAGCACCGTCGGCTGCAGCTCGCCTACGGCAAGGGCAACGGTGCGCGGCTCGCCGCGCTCCTGCACCGCGACCGCCCTCGCGCCCGGCTCCTGGCGCCTGAGCTACTGCGCCTGGGCGGCCTGCGGACGGTGGTTCAGCGCGTGGCTCCGGACCACGACGTCGCGCCCTCGGTGGGCGCTTCCACCGGCTGGCAGGGTCCGCTGCTGTGGCGGCTCGGCGGCGTCGTCGGCCTGGTGGTCGGCCTGGTCGTCCTCCGCACACCACCGACCGCTTGAGCGGCCTCGCGGGACCAAGGTCCCGGATTCCCGACCCCCCGGTAGCAACGCTTTTGCCGATTTCGTCGCGTTCGGAGCAACTTGGCGAGAAGGCCTTTACACCAGGGCAAATCGGACGTCTTCTGGGCAAGAAGCACTTGCGCTTCACCAAGTTTTGGAGCACACCATGTCCCACGCACTCGCACTCGCCGACTCCCTCGAGCGCTCCACCACCTGGACCTGCACCGCGGACGACGTCCTCGCCACCTTGCTGATCCTGCACGACCTCGCCACCGACGACGTGATCGACCTCGACACCCAGGGCACCGTCGTCGACGCCCAGCACCGGTTCTCCCGCCGGCAGGAGTTCGGCGTCCGCGGCTACTGACGGTCAGCAGCTCCGGTCACGGCGCGACGACGGACAGCGGGACCGTACCCGCGGTCCTGGAGGTCCCGTCGGGGCTGAGCAGGAACGCCGTGACCGTGTGGTCGCCCGATCCCGTCGGCACGCCGAACGCGCCATGGACCTGGCAGCTGTCGAGCGTCGTGGTGACCAGCCGCTGCGGCCCGGGTTCGGGCGGGGCGGTCGCGTCGACGGCGATGACCAGCGTCGTACCTCGCGGTCCGGTGACGCTCCACCGGACCGAGCCGTACTGCCGGACCTCCTTGTCGCTGAGCACGAACGCCGGCCGGTCGCACCCGCCGTCGATCGCCGGTCCGTCCCCCGGCAGGCCGTTCTGCCCGAGGGCGAACGCCACGGCACCCACCGCGAAGATCCCCAGCACCTTCAGCGGTCGCATCGTCCGCGGGGGCGGCGCGTCCGTCGTGAGCTGCTCGTCGACCGCGCGCTCGTACGGGTCGGGCCGCTGGTGCCGCCCCCCGGTCGAACCCCGGCGGGGCACTACGGCGTGCCGGGCACCGGCGGCTCGGGCTCGCCGACCTGCTGGTGCTCGCTGAGCCCACCGGGTGCGTCGCCGGGGCTGGTGCCCGCCACGTCCTGCACCGAGGTGTGCTCGCCTGCCGACACGGGGTCACTGGCCGGCGCCGGCTCGCCGGCACCGGCCATCGCCGGGACCTTCGCTCCCATCGACCGCGCCAGGATCTGGCTGACGTCGAGCACCTGCACGCTCTCGCGCGCCTCACCGGACTGCTGCTTGGCGGTCACCGCGTCGCTCAGCATGGTGATGCAGAACGGGCACGCGGTACTGATGATGTCGGTGTCGAGCGACAGGGCCTCGTCGGTGCGCTCCACGTTGATGCGCTTGCCGATCTTCTCCTCCATCCACATCCGCGCGCCGCCGGCGCCGCAGCAGAAGCCGCGCTCCTTGCAGCGCGGCATCTCCGTGGCCGTGAGGCCCTGGACGGCGGCGAGCACCTCACGCGGCGGCGTGTAGACCTGGTTGTGCCGACCGAGGTAGCACGGGTCGTGGTAGGTCACCGACGCGTCGACGGGCGTGACCGGCGTGAGGTGACCCTCGGCGACGAGCTTGCCCAGCAGCTGGGTGTGGTGCACGACCTCGTAGTCGCCGCCGAGCTGTGGGTACTCGTTCTTGATGGTGTTGAAGCAGTGCGGGCAGGTCGCGACGATCTTCACACCGGTCTCCCGCGAGGCACCGACGCCGTTGAGCACCTCGACGTTCTGCTGCGCCAGCATCGAGAAGACGAACTCGTTGCCGAGTCGGCGCGCGGGGTCACCGGTGCAGGACTCCATCGAGCCCAGGACGGCGAACTCCACGCCGGCGATGTGCAGCAGCTCCGCGAACGCGCGGCTGACCTTCTTGCTCCGGTCCTCCAGGCCTCCGGCGCAGCCGACCCAGAACAGGTACTCCACCTCGTCCGGGATCGTGCCCTCGACGACCTTGACGTCGAACGACAGCCCGTCCATCCACTCGGTGCGGGAGCTGTTGTTCATGCCCCACGGGTTGCCCTTGTTCTCCAGGTTGCGCAGCATCACGCCGGCCTCGCTGGGGAACGCGCTCTCGATGAGCACCTGGTAGCGGCGCATGTCCAGGATGTGGTCGACGTGCTCGATGTCCACGGGGCACTGCTCCACGCAGGCTCCGCACGTCGTACAGCTCCAGAGGACGTCCGGGTCGATGACGCCGCCCTCGGCCTCGGTGCCGACCAGGGGGCGCTCGTACTGCTCCTTGTTGCTGCCGAGGATCCGGCCGAAGCCGTTCTCCGGGACCTCGTGCCCGTGGTGCTCCTGGTCCGCGACGGACGGGGCGGCGGCGAGCACGGCGTCCTTGTCGGCTGCCAGCAGGTACGGCGCCTTCGCGAACAGGTGGTCGCGCAGCCCCATGATCAGCAGCTTCGGGCTCAGCGGCTTGCCGGTGTTCCACGCCGGGCACTGGCTCTGGCACCGGCCGCACTCGGTGCAGGTGGCCATGTCGAGCATGGCGGACCAGGTGAAGTCCTCGATCTTGCCGACGCCGAACGTGTCGGTCTCCGGGTCGGCCTGCTCGAAGTCCAGCACCTTGCCCTTGCTCATCATCGGCAGGGCGGCGCCCAGGCTCACGCTGTCCGGGTCGCGCTTGGTGCTCACGTTGATCGGCGCCAGGAAGATGTGCAGGTGCTTGCTGTAGACCACGATCACCAGGAAGCCGAAGATCACGGCGATCTGGGCGAGGATGAAGAACGTCTCGATCACGCCGTTGGCGCTCTCGCCGAGCGGGTGCAGCGCCTTGGCGACGACGTTCGAGGTGAAGGTCCACCAGACGTGGTCCTGGTAGGGGAACACACCGGTGTTGATCTGCGGTCCGCGGTAGCCGAACAGCGTCACCGCAACCATGCTGATCATGAACAGCACCAGCCACGCGGGGCCGGTGTGTGAGCCGTAGAAGCGGCTGGACCGCTCGATCTTCGCGGGGTCCTGCTTGCGGCGGATCCAGGCGAACGTCGCGAGGCTGACCAGCAGCAGCGTGCCGATGAGGTCCTCGGCGAAGCCGACCACGCGCCAGCGACCGATCAGCGGGATCGCGAACTCCGGGTCGAACAGCGCGCCGATCGCCTCGATGATCGTCAGGGTCAAGATGATGAAGGCCCAGAACGTCACGAAGTGCGCGATGCCGGGGATGCTCCACTTCAGCAGCCGCTTCTGCCCGAACACCTCGACGAACTGCAGGCCGATGCGCTTGTTGACGCCCTTGAGCCGACCGGGGCTCGGTTGCCCGCTGCTGATCAGCCGGAACAGGAACAGCGCGCGCCGGCCGGCGATGGCCAGGCTGACGCCGATGATCCCCAGTCCGACGACGAGCCGGATGATCTGGTCGGTCTCCAACGCACGTCCTCCACTCGTGGCTGCGGACGAGCCGCCCCCACACCTCGCGGAGCGCGCCTCGCGGCACGGGCGAGCCTACGCGGACGGACCTGCTCGGGCGCGTCGGGGTCCGGTGGGCTACTCGCGGGTAACCCGATCGCCCCAGCCGCGGGCGACGTCCTCGGCATGGCCGGCGCGACAGACGCCGACCACCGCCCCAAGGGTGAGGGTCGACAGCACGACCCAGGACCCCGTGATGATCACCAGCAGCGTCATGGCCGGCCTCCTCGGGCCGCCGTGGGCCCATGGACCCAGTGTGCGCCTCTCATGATCGTCCCGCACGTCTTTCGCCAGTGACGCGCCGGCCGGCGTCAAGCCCTGCTGGGACCCCGCTGACCGGATGGTGACCCGCTGATTGTCCGGTGACCCACCGATTTTCGGTGATCTACCTCCCGTGGCTCTGGTCCCCCGGCGTGTCGAGGACACGAGCGGTAGATCACGGCAGTTCCTGGCGTCGTACGGCGGGGAGGGGGTGCGCGGGGGTCAGCTGAACGCCGGCCTGGTCACGGGGAGGTCAGTCGGGGAGGTCAGCGAAGGTCAGCGGAAGGTGAGGGTGGCCAGGCGCCAGAGCAGGCGCGCGACGATGACGGTCAGCGGGGCGGCGAGCAGCAGGACGAGGACGACGGCCAGTGCCCGGGTGCCGAGGTGCGGTCCCCCGTGGCGTCCCCGCAGCTCCTTCAGCACGAGCGCAGCCTCCCACGCCCCCGCCACCCTCGCCCGCCGGCGACGACTTCGCGCGCTCTGAGCCCACGCCGACCCGTCCGCACCGGAACAGACCGCACCGCTCGGTCCGCTCGAACTGCCCGCACGAACTCTGCGGGTCCGCCACGCTCGCCCTCGCCCACACCCCCCGCAACGTTCGGCAGTGCCCCTGTTCCCTCCGCACGAACGTTGCGGGTGATCCGACGTGGGCCGGTGCTGGAGACCCGCAAAGTTCCGGCGGGGGGGCTGGCGAGGTGGGCCGGGCGTGGAGCCCGACCCCCCGGGGATTGAGTCGGGAACACTCAACCCCACCTCGCCGTTGCAGACCATGTCGGCTAACCTGAGCCGAACGCGCTCAACCCCGATCCCTGAAGGAGCACCACCCATGGCCCGTGCCGTCGGTATCGACCTCGGTACCACCAACTCCGTCGTCAGCGTCCTCGAGGGCGGCGAGCCCACCGTCATCGCCAACGCCGAGGGCTCCCGCACCACCCCGTCCATCGTCGCCTTCGCCAAGAACGGCGAGGTGCTCGTCGGTGAGGTCGCCAAGCGCCAGGCCGTGACGAACGTCGAGCGGACCATCCGGTCGGTCAAGCGCCACATGGGCACCGACTGGTCCACCGAGATCGACGGCAAGTCCTTCAACCCCCAGCAGATCAGCGCCTTCGTGCTGCAGAAGCTCAAGCGCGACGCGGAGTCCTACCTCGGCGAGACGGTCACCGACGCGGTGATCACCGTCCCGGCGTACTTCTCCGACCACGAGCGGCAGGCGACCAAGGAGGCCGGTGAGATCGCGGGCCTGAACGTCCTGCGCGTCGTCAACGAGCCGACGGCCGCGGCGCTCGCGTACGGCCTGGACAAGGGCGACAAGGAGCAGACCATCCTCGTCTTCGACCTCGGTGGTGGCACGTTCGACGTGTCGCTGCTCGAGATCGGCGACGGCGTCATCGAGGTCAAGGCGACCGCCGGTGACAACAAGCTCGGTGGGGACGACTGGGACAACGCCCTCGTCGACCACCTGGTCAAGACGTTCAGCAACCAGAACGGCATCGACCTGTCCAAGGACAAGATGGCGATGCAGCGGCTGCGCGAGGCGGCGGAGAAGGCGAAGATCGAGCTGTCCTCCAGCCAGGCCACCAGCCTGAACCTGCCGTACATCACCGCCGGCGCCGACGGCCCGCTGCACCTCGACATGTCCATGACCCGGTCGGAGTTCCAGCAGCTCACGCAGTCGCTGCTCGACCGGTGCAAGGGCCCGTTCACCCAGGTGCTCAAGGACGCCGGCATCAGCCTGTCCAGCATCGACCACGTCGTGCTCGTCGGTGGCTCGACCCGGATGCCCGCCGTCGTCGACCTGGTCCGCGACATGACCGGTGGCAAGGACCCGAACAAGGGCGTCAACCCGGACGAGGTCGTCGCCATCGGTGCCGCGCTGCAGGCCGGTGTCCTCAAGGGCGAGGTCAAGGACGTCCTGCTGCTCGACGTCACGCCGCTGTCCCTGGGCATCGAGACCAAGGGCGGCATCATGACCAAGCTCATCGAGCGCAACACCACCATCCCGACCAAGCGGTCGGAGGTCTTCACGACGGCCGACGACAACCAGCCGAGCGTGCAGATCCAGGTGTACCAGGGCGAGCGCGAGATGGCCGCCTACAACAAGCGCCTCGGGATGTTCGAGCTCACCGGTCTGCCGCCGGCCCCCCGCGGCGTGCCGCAGGTCGAGGTCACCTTCGACATCGACGCGAACGGCATCGTGCACGTCTCCGCCAAGGACCTCGGCACCGGCAAGGAGCAGTCGATGACCATCACCGGCGGCTCGGCGCTGCCCAAGGAGGACATCGAGCGGATGATGAAGGAGGCCGAGCAGTACGCCGAGGAGGACCACAAGCGCAAGGAGGAGGCCGAGACCCGCAACCAGGCGGAGGCCCTCGTCCACCAGACGCAGAAGTTCCTCGCCGAGAACGGCGACAAGGTCCCGGCCGAGGGCAAGGAGGGCGTCGAGGCGGCGCTCACCGATCTGCAGGGCGTCCTGGGCGGCAGTGACATCGCCGTCATCCGGGAGAAGTCCGAGACGCTCGCGAAGCTCAGCCAGGAGCTCGGCGGCGCGCTCTACGCCCAGCAGGCCGCGGCCGGCGAGGCCGGCGCTCCGGACGACAGCGCCGCCGACGAGGGCGTCGTCGACGCCGAGATCGTCGACGAGCCGGAGCAGTAGGCGACATGGCTGACCAGACCGAGTTCGACCCGGAGCACGTCGTGATCCGCGACAAGCGCCGTCTCGACCCGGACAGCGGCGAGCTGCGCGAGCAGCCCGCCGCTGATCTGGCCGACCCGCTCCCGGAGGCACCAGCCCCTGCGGAGAAGGACCCGGTGGCCGAGCTCACGGCTGACCTGCAGCGGCTCACCGCGGAGTACGCCAACTACCGCAAGCGCGTCGAGCGCGACCGCATCGCGGTCGTCGAGGTCGCCACGGTCGGCGTGCTCGAGGCTCTGCTGCCGCTGCTCGACAACGTCGACCTGGCTCGTCAGCACGGGGACCTCGAGGGCGCCTTCAAGGGCGTCGGCGAGAGCCTCGAGCAGGTCGCCGAGCGGTTCGGTCTCGAGCGGTACGGCGCCAAGGGCGACCCGTTCGACCCGTCGGTGCACCATGCCCTCGTGCAGGCCGCGCCCGACGACACCGCGCAGGTGGCGGTCGTCGCGGACGTCCTGCAGCCGGGCTGGCGCATGCGGTCCGGTCGCGTCCTGCGACCGGCCGGGGTGGCGGTCAGCGAGCCCGGGGCACCGGCTTCCGACGTACCGTCCGACGCGCCCGACCCGGTCGAGAGCTAGGGAGGAGGGACGCCGATGAGCGTGCGGGACTACGCCGAGAAGGACTACTACGCCGCTCTCGGCGTCCCCAAGGACGCGCCGACCGCCGACATCAAGAAGGCCTACCGGCGGCTGGCGTCCGAGTTCCACCCCGACCGCAACCCGGAGGGCGCGGAGCGCTTCAAGGAGGTCAGCGAGGCGTGGGACGTGCTGTCCGACGACGCCAAGCGCAAGGAGTACGACGAGGCGCGGGCGATGTTCGCCAACGGCGCGGGTCGCGGTTTCCCTGGTGCCACAGGTGGTTTCGACGTCGGTGACCTGTTCGGTGGCGGTGGCGGCGCGTTCTCCGACGTGCTCGGTGGGCTGTTCGGCAACCGCCGTCAGCCGCCGCGGCGCGGGGCCGACCTCGAGACGTCGGTGACGCTGTCGTTCACCGATGCCGTGCGGGGCGCGACCGTGCCGCTGCGGCTGTCGACGACCGGTGCCTGCTCGACCTGCCGGGGTTCGGGTGCCGCGCCGGGGACCACACCGCAGACCTGTCCGCTGTGCCGCGGGCAGGGCGTGGTGTCGCGCAACCAGGGCTCGTTCTCGTTCGCCGAGCCGTGCCAGCGGTGCCGCGGCACGGGGAGCATCGTCGAGACGCCGTGCGGCACCTGCCACGGCTCCGGTCGCCAGACCAAGGACCGGACGCTCAACGTGCGCATCCCCGCCGGTGTCGACGACGGGCAGAAGATCCGACTGAAGAGCAAGGGCTCTCCGGGCGAGCGCGGTGCTCCGGCCGGTGACCTGCTGGTGGCCGTGACGGTGACGCCGCACGAGGTGTTCGGTCGCAAGGGCCCGCACCTGACGCTCACCCTGCCGGTGACCTACGCCGAGGCCGCGCTCGGGGCCAACATCAGCGTGCCCACGCCGGACGGTCCGGTGACGCTGCGCATCCCGGCAGGCACCACGTCGGGGCGGACCTTCCGGGTCAAGGGACAGGGAGTCGCGGCCAAGAAGGGCGACCTGCTGGTCACTGTCGAGGTCGCCGTACCCAAGGACATGTCGGCGGAGGAGCGCGAGGCGCTCGAGACCTACGCGAAGGTCGCCCACACCGACCCGCGTGCGCACCTGAAGCGGGTGGTCCTGTGAGCGAGCAGGTGTTCGTCATCAGCGTCGCGGCGCAGCTCGCGGGGATGCACCCGCAGACGCTGCGGCAGTACGACCGGCTGGGCCTCGTCACGCCCGAGCGCACCGGCGGTGGGGGGCGCCGCTACTCCTCGCGCGACGTCGAGCTGCTGCGCGAGGTGCAGCGGCTCTCGCAGGAGGACGGCGTCAACCTCGCCGGCATCAAGCGCATCATCGAGCTCGAGAACCAGGTCATCGCGCTGCAGCAGCGGGTCGCCGAGCTCGCGCACCAGCTCGACGTGACGCACGCCGCGGTCGCCACGGCGCAGGAGAGCGTGGTCGCGTCGCTGCGGCGCGACCTCGTCCCGGTGCGGCGCTCGGCCCTGGTCGTCTGGCGCCCCGAGGACTGACCCGGGGGGCCACACCGGCGTGACGGGGGGTTCGTGTGCAGGAGAACGCCCGCGGACGTCGTACCTGCTCGGAGCCGTGCTCGTTGAGCAGGCAACCCCGCAGCTCCCAGGAGACCCCGTGCGCCTGCTCCGCCCCCTGCTCGCCGTCGGTGGCCTGACCGCGTCCCTGCTCACGCCGGTCGCTCTTGCCGGTCAGGTCCACCTCGACCCACGGCTGACGCTCACCTCGGCGATCACCCACGACACCAGCGCGCCGCTGCGCGACCTGGTCACCCCGTGGCACCCGTCGCCGGGACGGGTGGTGCAGGAGGCGGGCCGCAAGCAGACCACCTGGACCCAGGGCCTCGTCGACCCGGTGCAGCAGACCGCGACGCCGATCCCCGCCCGCGCGCGGGTCGTGCACAACTACACCGGCCTCGGCAACGGCTTCGACAGCACCTACGCGCCGGAGGCCATCCCGCCGGACACCGTCGGCGGTGTGGGGCGCACGCAGTACCTCCAGTGGGTCAACAGCTCGTTCGCCATCCTGTCCAAGGCGACCGGTGAGCACCTGCTCGGCCCGGCGCCGGGCAACACGCTGTGGAAGGGCTTCGGCGGGCCCTGCGAGAAGAGCAACGACGGCGACCCGGTCGTCAACTACGACAAGCAGGCCGACCGGTGGGTGCTGCAGCAGTTCGTCGCGAGCGCGCCGTACCTGGAGTGCCTCGCGATCTCCACCAGCACCGACGCGACGGGCGCCTACCACCGCTACGCCTTCCCGTTGCCGGCCTTCGGCGACTACCCGAAGGCGGGGGTCTGGTCGAACGCCTACGTCCAGACCTACAACATGTTCAGCGGGGAGAGCGGCACGAAGGTGTGCGCCCTCGAGCGAGCCAAGATGCTGCTGGGCAAGCCGGCGCGACAGGCCTGCGTGCAGCTCAAGGCCGCGGACCCGCTGCTGCTGCCGGCCGACATCGACGGCACGCGCTTCCCGTCGATGACCGCCGACGCGCCGCTGCTGGGTCTCGGGACCAACGCCCTGGCGATGTACAGCCTGCACGTCGACTGGGCGAACCCGGCGCGTACGGCGCTGAGCGAGCGCACCGACCTGCCCGTGGGTGCGTTCAACCCCGCGTGCGGTCAGCTGTACGAACTGGCCGCGCGCAACGCTGCGCCCTGCGCGCCCCAGCCGGTCACCGGCGCCGCGGGGCAGTTCGCGCTCGCCGGGCTCGACGTCCTGTCCGACCGGCCGTTGTTCCGGCTGGCGTGGCGCGCGTTCGCCGACGGGCACGAGGCGATGGTCGTGACCCACGCCGTCGACGCGCAGCCCACCGCGGCGGCTGCCCTGCGGTGGTACGAGCTGCGCCGCACCGGCAGCAAGCCGTGGTCGGTCGGTCAGCAGGGGACCTACCTGCCGGACGGCGACAGTCGTTGGATCGCGTCGGCCGCGATGGACAAGAACGGTGGGCTGGCCATCGGGTACAGCGTCTCCGGCCCCACGTTGACCTTCCCGTCGATCCGCGTCACCGGCCGCGTGGCGTCGGACCCGCCCGGTCAGCTGTCGAAGGAGACGTCCATCGTCGCCGGCTTCGGCGAGCAGGCGACCGCGTCCAACGTCGCCCGCTGGGGCGACTACAGCGCCATGCAGGTCGACCCCGTGGACGACTGCACCCTCTGGTACACCACGGAGTACATGGCGACCGTCGGTGTCTTCGACTGGAGCACCCGGATCGCGGCGGTCCGCCTGCCCGGTTGCTGAAGTTGAGCGGAACAGACTCAACCCTCGGTAGGTTGTAGCGGGCGAGACCCCGCACGACCTGAGGAGCCCCGTTGGACGCCGAACGCCTGACCACCAAGGCCCAGGAGGCCTTCTCCACCGCTGTCCGCCGCGCCGCCGCCGGGGGCCACCCGGAGGTCACGCCCACCCACCTGCTGCTCGCCCTGCTCGACCAGGACGGCGGCGTCGCCCGTCCGCTGCTCGGCGCGGCCGGCGCCGACCCCGACGCCGTCCGCGCGCAGGCCGACAAGGCGGTCCAGGCGTTGCCGTCCGCGACGGGCGGCAGCGCCCCCGGGCTGTCGCGGCCGACGCTGACCGCGTTCGAGAGCGCGCAGAAGGTCGCCGCCGACGTCGGGGACCAGTACGTCAGCACCGAGCACCTCGTCGTCGGGCTCACGGACCAGGTGCCGGGTCTGCCCACCGCCCAGGCGCTCAAGGACGCCTTCGCCACCGTGCGGGGCGGCAACCGGCGCATCACCACCCAGGATCCCGAGACGACCTACCAGGCGCTCGAGAAGTACGGCGTCGACCTGACCCAGGCCGCGCGCGAGGGACGGCTCGACCCGGTCATCGGCCGGGACACCGAGATCCGTCGCGTCGTCCAGGTGCTCAGCCGCCGCACCAAGAACAACCCGGTGCTCATCGGCGAGCCGGGCGTCGGCAAGACCGCCGTGGTCGAGGGCCTCGCCCAGCGGATCGTCGCCGGTGACGTGCCGGAGTCCTTGCGCGACAAGCGCCTGATCAGCCTCGACCTCTCCGCGATGGTCGCCGGCGCGAAGTACCGCGGCGAGTTCGAGGAGCGTCTGAAGGCAGTCCTGCAGGAGATCAAGGACTCCGACGGCGAGGTCATCACCTTCCTCGACGAGATGCACACCGTCGTCGGCGCGGGCAAGGGCGAGGGCAGCATGGACGCCGGCAACATGCTCAAACCGATGCTCGCGCGCGGCGAGCTGCGGATGGTCGGCGCGACGACGCTCGACGAGTTCCGCGAGAACATCGAGAAGGACCCCGCGCTCGAGCGCCGGTTCCAGCAGGTGCTGGTCGGTGAGCCGAGCGCCGAGGACACGATCGCCATCCTGCGCGGGCTCAAGGGGCGCTACGAAGCGCACCACCGGGTGGAGATCACCGACGCGGCGCTGGTCGCTGCCGCGACGCTGTCGGACCGCTACATCACCTCGCGCTTCCTGCCCGACAAGGCCATCGACCTCGTCGACGAGGCCGGCTCCCGACTGCGCATGGAGATCGACAGCCGGCCGGTCGAGATCGACGAGCTCCAGCGCGCCGTCGACCGCATGACGATGGAGGAGCTCGCCCTCGAGCGGGAGACCGACGAGGGCTCGAAGGCGCGGCTCGAGGAGCTGCGCCGCGAGCTCGCCGACCGGACCGAGCAGCTGTCCGCGCTGACCTCGCGGTGGGAGGCCGAGAAGTCCGGCCTCAACCGGGTGGGTGAGCTCAAGCAGCGGCTCGACGACCTGCGCACCGCCTACGACCGGGCCGTCCGGGAGAACGACCACGAGACGGCCTCCCGCCTGCTGTACGGCGAGATCCCCTCGGTGGAAAGGGATCTCGAGCAGACCGCCCCTCCCGCCGACGACGCGATGGTGAAGGAGCAGGTCACCGCCGACGACATCGCCGAGGTCGTCGCGGCGTGGACCGGCATCCCGTCTGGCCGCCTGCTCGAGGGCGAGACCGCCAAGCTCCTGCGCATGGAGGAGGGCCTCGCCGCCCGCCTCGTGGGGCAGACCGCGGCGGTCCAGGCCGTCAGCGACGCCGTACGCCGCTCGCGCGCGGGCATCTCCGACCCCGACCGCCCGACCGGGTCGTTCCTGTTCCTCGGGCCGACCGGCGTCGGCAAGACCGAGCTCGCCAAGGCGCTCGCGGAGTTCCTGTTCGACGACGAGCGGGCGCTGACCCGCATCGACATGAGCGAGTACGGCGAGAAGCACGCCGTCGCGCGGCTGGTCGGTGCGCCCCCCGGCTACGTGGGGTACGAGTCGGGCGGCCAGCTGACCGAGGCCGTGCGCCGCCGGCCGTACTCCGTCGTGCTGTTCGACGAGGTGGAGAAGGCGCACCCCGACGTGTTCGACGTGCTGCTGCAGGTGCTCGACGACGGCCGGCTCACCGACGGGCAGGGCCGCACCGTCGACTTCCGCAACACCATCCTCATCCTCACGAGCAACCTCGGGTCGGGGCTGGACCGCGAGGGCGTGCTCGCAGGTGGTGCGGCAGGCGTTCAAGCCCGAGTTCGTGAACCGACTCGACGACATCGTCGTCTTCGACGCGCTCGGGACCGCCGAGCTCGGCCGGATCGTCGACCTGCAGGTGGCGCCTGCTCGCGCGCCGGCTCGCCGACCGGCGGCTGGTGCTCACCGTGACCGATGCGGCGAAACAGTGGCTGACGCTGACCGGCTTCGACCCGGTCTACGGCGCCCGGCCGCTGCGACGCCTGGTGCAGAAGGAGATCGGCGACCGCCTGGCCCGGGCGATCCTGTCCGGTGAGGTGCGTGACGGCGACGCCGGTGACGGTCGACCGCGAGGGCGACGACCTGGTTCTGCGGACAGGCGCCGGCGTAGGAGCAGACTGCTCGGCGTGACCGACTCCCCGCTGCCCGAGGTCGACCCCGGACGTCTGGACAAGGCGCGGTGGCTGCTCGAGCACGCATTGCGGACCTACCACCGCAACGAGACGACCGGTCAGGAGCACCTGCCGGACGGCGGCGCGCTCATCGTGGGCAACCACTCGGGCGGCCTCATCGCGATGGACGTACCGATCATCGCGGTGGCCTACTGGGAGCGGTTCGGGGTCGAGCGCCCCTTCCACGTGCTGGCCCACAACCTGCTGATGATGGGACCGGTTGGGGCGTTCCTGCGGTCGTTCGGCTTCGTCCTGGCGACGCGGGAGAACGCCCTGACGACCCTGCGCAGCGGTGGCGCGACGGTGGTGTTCCCCGGCGGCGACTACGAGGCCTACCGCCCGACGACGGACCGGAACACCATCGACTTCAAGGGCCGCACCGGCTACGTGCGCACGGCGATCGAGGCCGGTGTCCCGATCGTGCCGGTGGTGAGCATCGGCGGGCAGGAGACGCAGGTGGTCCTGTCGCGCGGCGAGCGGATCGCGCGGTTGATGCCGTGGACCAAGCGCTTCACCTCCTACGTCCCGGTGACCCTCGGGTTCCCGTGGGGGCTGGCCGTGGGGTTCCCGTTCCAGCTGCCCCTGCCGTCGAAGATCGTGACCCGGTTCCTCCCGCCCGTGGACCCCGCCGCGTTCGCCACCGTCGAGGAGGTCGACGCGCAGGTGCGCGCCCGGATGCAGGCGGCGCTCGACGAGATGGCTGCGGCGCGCCGCTTCCCCGTGATCGGCTGAGCCGCTGCGCGTCGGGAGGACCCTGCCCGCCGCCGCACCGTAGGCTTGCCGCTCGTGACCGATCGCGACGCGCTGCTGACCCTCGTCAAGGCCCAGGCCATCGTCCACGGGAAGGTGACGCTGTCGTCCGGCCGCGAGGCGGACTACTACGTCGACCTGCGCCGGACGACGCTGTCGGCGGCTGCCGGCCCCCTCGTCGGTCGCGTCATGCTGGAGCTCACCCAGGACTGGGAGTACGACGCCGTCGGCGGTCTGACGATGGGCGCCGACCCGATCGCCGTCGCGATGCTGCACCAGGCCGCCGCGCAGGGACGCCACCTCGACGCCTTCGTCGTGCGCAAGGCGGCGAAGGCGCACGGCCTGCAGAAGCAGATCGAGGGGCCGGACATCGCCGGCCGCCGGGTGCTCGTCGTGGAGGACACCTCCACCACCGGCGGGTCGCCGCTCGAGGCACTGGCCGCCGTACGCGCTGCGGGAGCGACCTGCGTCGGGGTGGCGACGATCGCCGACCGTGACACCGGCGCGGGCGAGAAGATCGAGGCCGAGGGCGTGCCGTACCGCTTCGCCTACTCGCTGTCCGACCTGGGCCTGGGCTGACCGGACACGGCCTGGTCCACCCGCGCGGGTCTGTCCCTGCGCACCGGTTTCGCCGTACGGTCATCGCGTGACCGTGGTGCTGCTCGCGATCGGGGGGTTCGGCCTCGTCGGGCTGCTCGGGTGGCTGGGCTGGCGCGCGGCGAAGAAGCGGCGCGAGCTGCTGGCGGCGTTCGCGGCGAGCCAGGGCTGGAGCTACGTCCCGCGCGACGACAGCTGGACCGAGCGGTTCCGCGGGTCGCCGTTCGGTGACGGGGACAACCGCAAGGCCCTGAACATCCTGCAGGGGACCTTCCGCGACCGGCCGGTGCTGGCGTTCGACTACTCCTACCAGACCCACAGCACCGACTCGGAGGGACGACGCAGCACGACCACGCACCGCTACGCGTGCTGCGCGCTCGGCCTGCCCGCGTGGTTGCCGAAGGTCGAGCTCGTGCCGGAGAGCGTGTTCGGGCGGCTCGGGACGGCGCTCGGCATGCAGGACATCGAGCTCGAGAGCGAGGACTTCAACCGTCGCTACCGGGTGCGCGCCGACGTGCCGAAGACCGCCTACGACGTGCTGTCGCCGCGCACGATGGAGGCGCTGCTCGCCCGTCCGGCGCTCCACCTGCGGCTGTCCGGCGCCGATGCCCTGTGCTGGGAGAGCGGCAGCCACAGCCCTGCCGAGCTCCTGCAACGCCTCGACACCCTGTCCGTGCTGCTCGACGGCATCCCGTCGTTCGTCTGGTCCGACCTGAAGGGCTCCAACCCGTGATCGCTGTCTACGTCCTGATCGGCCTCGTGCTGCTGCTCGCACTGGCGGTGATCGTCAGCTACAACCGCTTCGTCCGGCAGCGCAACCTCGTCGAGGAGTCGTGGAGGCAGATCGACGTCGAGCTCACCCGCCGGCACGACCTGATCCCCAACCTGGTCGAGACGGTGAAGGGCTACGCCGCGCACGAGCGGACCGTGCTGTCCAACGTCGTCGAGGCGCGCAACGCCGCGGTCGCGACCAAGGGCGTGGCGGCGCAGGGGGCCGCGGAGACCACCCTGGGCAACGCGGTGCGCGGGCTGTTCGCGGTCGCCGAGGCCTACCCCGACCTCAAGGCCGCCGGTCCGTTCCAGCAGCTGCAGGCGCAGCTCGCCGAGACCGAGGACCGCATCGCTGCGGGGCGCCGGTTCTACAACGGGAACGTCCGCTCGCTGAACACCCGCGTGGAGGCGTTCCCGTCCTCGGTCGTCGCCTCGGCGTTCCACTTCGACAAGGCGGAGTACTTCGAGACCCTCGACCCCGAGGTCCGCGCACCGGTCCAGGTCGACTTCACCCCCTGAGTTGCGCCGGCGGCTCGCCGGACCGGCCCGCGCGGCGTGCCCTTGGCTACCCGCGTCCGGACCTGCGGGTGCCCTTGGCTACCCGCCTCAGCACCGACACGCTCGGCGGACCGGTCGCGGGCCTGACACGGGTAGCCAGGCATGGGACGCCGGTAGCCAAGGGGGTACGGCGGTCCGCGGACGGCTGTGGACAGCGCGAAGCAGCTGGTCGCGAACCGCGGCAGGCTCGGCACATGGACGACCTGACGGCCCTGGTGCGCGACCTCGCCGCGACGCAGCGCGGGTGCTTCAGCTACCGGCAGGCGCGCGCCGCCGGCCTCACCGACGCGAACGTGCGGACGGCCCTGCGCACCGGTGCGCTGGTGACCCGCGGCCGCGGCGTCCTCGCGCTGCCGGACCCGCACGACGTGCACCGGGCCGATGAGCACCTGACCAATGAGCACCTGGCCGAGGTGCAGGCTCGCCTGCTGCAACTCGCGCCGGGCTGGGTGGTGGCTCGACGCAGTGCGGCACTCGCCCTCGGACTGCCGCTGCTCGGGCACCCTCCGCCGCGCCCGCAGCTGATCCGGGCCAAGCAACGACTGAGCGACCGGGGTCGCAACCGCTTCGAGCGTCGGGCCACCCTGGTCGCCGAGCAGATCGTCCTGACGGCGGGGCTCCAGGTCACCTCTGCGGCGCGCACCGTCGTCGACCTCGCGCGTGAGGAGGGCTTCCGGGTGGGCCTCGTCGCGGCGGATGGTGCCCTCCGCGACGGCCTGCACCCGGACGCGCTGATGGCCCAGGCGCGGGCGTGCGCGACCTGGCCCGGCGGGCTCACCGGCCTGAGGGTGGCGCGGGAGGCGAACGGCCTGGCCGAGTCGGCCCTGGAGTCGATCTCGCGGCCCCGCATGGCTGTCGTCGCACCTCCCGAGCTGCAGGTCAACATCTACGTAGGCAGCGAGTTCGTCGCCCGCGTCGACTTCCTGTGGCGCGCCCAGCACCTGGTCGGTGAGGCGGACGGCCGAGGCAAGTACGGCGGTGACGCCGATACCGTCCACGCGCAGCACCAGCGGCAGGCGGCCCGCGAGGCGCGGTTGCGTGACCTCGGCTTCGAGGTCCTGCGGTGGACGTGGGAGGAGGCCTCGCGCGCCGGCAGCGGACTCGAGGACCGGCTCGTCCGGGCGATGGCCCGCGGGTCGCGCACCTTGCTCGACCCCCGGGTGCGCTTCGGCCCCGCAGGACAGGTCAGCCTTCGCCGTACGCCCTGATGTCCCGGTGCCTTGGCTACCGCCGTCCCCAGCCTGGCTACTCGTGCCCGGTGTCGTGAAGCGTGCACGTGGCGCGGCAACGCGGACGCGGGTAGCCAAGGGCCGGTGCGTGGCTGACACGGGTAGCCAAGGGCGCAGCCGCACCCACGCCGGCGCACGTAGCCTGGGGCGGTGAGCGCCCCCTTCATCACCGAGACCACCACCCAGGCCCTGCCCGCGTTCCTGGACGGGCAGCACCTGGTCGAGACGTTCGGCGTCGTGGGGATGCTGCTCATCATCTTCGCGGAGACCGGCCTGCTGCTCGGGTTCTTCCTGCCCGGTGACTCGCTGCTGTTCGCCGCCGGCTACGCCGCCACCGGCAGCCTGGCCAAGGACATCCACCCGAACATCGCGCTGGTCTGCCTGGGCGCCACCGTCGTGGCGATCCTCGGTGCGCAGTGCGGGTTCCTCATCGGCCGCAAGGCGGGTCCGGCGCTGTTCGCCCGCGAGGACTCCCGGCTGTTCAAGCGCGCCTACGTCACCAAGGCCGAACAGACCATCGAGAGGTACGGCGCCGGCAAGGCCATCGTGCTCGCGCGCTTCATCCCGATCGTCCGCACGTTCCTCAACCCGCTCATGGGCGCCGGCCAGCTGCCCACCCGCACCTTCGTGACCTGGAACGTCGTCGGCGGCGTCCTGTGGGGAACCGGCGTCACCCTGCTCGGCTACTTCCTCGGCCAGGTGAGCTTCATCGGCAAGAACCTCGAGGTGTTCGCGCTGCTGGTCATCGCGCTGTCGGTCACCCCCATCGCGCTCGAGCTGCTGAAGGCGCGCAAGAAGACCTGAACCCTCCTCTGGCAGACTCGGACCCGACGTCCGCGCCACCCGAGGAGAACGCCATGCCGATCGCCACCCCCGAGTCCTACGCCGACATGCTGGACCGCGCGAAGGCCGGGCAGTTCGCCTACCCCGCGATCAACGTGACGAGCAGCCAGACCCTCAACGCCGCGATCCAGGGCTTCGCCGACGCCGGCAGCGACGGCATCGTGCAGGTCAGCACCGGTGGCGCGGAGTACCTGTCCGGTCCGAAGGTCAAGAACATGGTGAACGGCGCGGTGGCGCTCGCGGAGTACGCCCACGTCGTCGCCAAGCAGTACGGCGTCACGATCGCGCTGCACACCGACCACTGCCCCAAGGACAAGCTCGACGGCTTCATGCGCCCGCTCATCGACATCAGCCAGGAGCGCGTCGACCGCGGTGAGCTGCCGCTGTTCCAGAGCCACATGTGGGACGGCAGCGCCGTGGAGCTCAAGGAGAACCTGGTCATCGCCCAGGAGCTGCTCGAGAAGTGCGCGAAGGCGCGGATCGTCATGGAGCTCGAGATCGGCGTCGTCGGTGGCGAGGAGGACGGCGTCGAGAACGCCATCAACGAGAAGCTCTACACGACGGCCGAGGACGCGCTGCTGACCGCGGACGCGATCGGCATGGGCGACCAGGGGCGCTACCTGCTCGCCGCGACGTTCGGCAACGTGCACGGCGTCTACAAGCCCGGCAACGTCAAGCTCAAGCCGACGATCCTCAAGGAGATCCAGGACGCGGTCCAGGCCAAGACCGGCAAGACCTTCGACCTGGTCTTCCACGGCGGTTCGGGCAGCCTGCTCGAGGAGATCCGCGAGGCCCTCGACTACGGCGTGGTGAAGATGAACGTCGACACCGACACGCAGTACGCCTACACCCGTCCCGTCGTCGACCACATGATGAAGAACTACGACGGCGTCCTGAAGGTCGACGGCGAGGTCGGCAGCAAGAAGCTCTACGACCCCCGCGCCTGGGGCAAGAGCGCCGAGGCGGGCATGGCCGCGCGTGTCGTGCGCGCCTGCGAGGACCTGCGCAGCGCTGGCACTGCCGCCTGACCGCTTGGGCGATCGTGACCTGTGCGTTACCGTGTCAACTCGCCACGCCGTGAGGGGTGGCACGACCCCCTGACGCCGAGTCCTGCCCGAGGGGGTCGTCACCGCACGATCCCAGGGCAGGAACGGGGGAACCTCCGTACGACCGGGCGCTCCGGCGCCCTGGGGTGAAGCACGCCGCAAGGCGAGCCGGGCAGCCCAGCCCGAACCCGACAGCTCACCTCGCAGGCGTACGGGAGAAGGACTGCTGTGCCGTTCCTGCGCGCCTACACGCCTCGTCACGCCAAGCCCAGCAAGGCTGCTCCCGCGCTCGCGGTCGGCGGCCTGACCGCCACGTTGGGCGCCGTCAGCGGCGGCACCGCCAACGCCGCGAGCGACAACGACTTCGCGCGCCTGCGTGCCTGTGAGAGCGGTGGCAACTACGCCATCAACACCGGTAACGGCTTCTACGGCGCCTACCAGTTCGACCGTCGTACCTGGCAGGGCCTCGGCTACCCCGGTACGGCGAACCAGGCCTCCCCGGCGACGCAGGACGAGGCCGCAGCCCGTCTGCAGGCCGCCCGTGGCTGGCAGCCGTGGCCGGCGTGCAGCCGCAAGCTCGGACTGGGTCGGTCCGTCGTCAGCGGGTCCGGGGACCGCCAGGTCGTCACCGAGCGCAGCAGCGTCCGCGCCTCCCGCAGCGCCGAGCGCGCGGGCAACCGCCGGATCGTCGTCTCGCAGCCGACGCGTCCGGCCGTCCGGCCGACGACCGCGCCGGAGTTCATCCAGCCCCTCACCACCGCGCTGGTGAAGGACAACGTGCACGAGGTGCGCCAGTGGCAGCACCGGATGCGCGCCCGCGGGTGGGACGTCGTGGTCGACGGTCGCTTCGGCGCCAAGAGCGCCCGCGTGGCCGCACGGTTCGCCGCGGAGAAGCAGATCCGCGTGACGCCGGGCACCGTGAACCAGCAGCTGTGGGAAGCCGCCTGGGAGTCCCCCGTCGCCTGACGCGCTGTGAGCGCGGTGTGACGTGGTGCACGGGCTGACCCGTTGCGGCAGGAACCCGGCCGGTGAGGGCGAAGTGGACAGGACGACCCCTGTCCCTGCCGCCTGCCCCCACCCCGGGCAGGTGCGATCGTCCGGAGTGATGCTGTGCTGCGCCCCCGTGTCCTGACCGCCTGTGCTGCCGTGGCAGCCCTGATCGTGCCGGGGGGGCTCCTGCTCGCCGGTGGGGCAGATGCTGCGCTCCCCAAGGCTCCCGGGTCGGCGGTTCCGTCGCTGGTGCCGAGCGTCGTGACCGTCGGCGGACTGAGCGTCGAGAACTCGTTCGTGTCGAGCGTCGGCTGGGTCAAGCCCGGTGAGGTCTACCCCTCGCGCATCGTCGTCACCAACCCCGGCACCGCCACCGTCAGCGGCCTGACCGTGAAGGTCACCCAGACCCGCGGGATGCAGCTCACCCAGGCGCGCTCGAGCGCCGGGACGGCTTCGCTGTCCGGTGGCACCGCGACCTGGACGGTCCCGAGCGTCGGCGCGAGCAGCACCGTCGTGCTCGTGCTGGAGGCGCGTGCCCTGCGCGTCTCCGAGGAGCCCACGATCGTGTGGCGCGACCTGTCCAGCAACGCGCAGGTCACCGTCGGCGGGTCGAGCAAGACCGCCCGCGCCCACGGCCCGAAGGTGATCCCGGCAAGCGGTGGCTTCGAGACCGCGCGGTACGGCGACCGGCCCTTCCCCGTGGTCCCGGTCGACTTCGCCGACTTCACGCACACAGCCTCCGCGGCCGACCTCGACACCACGATCAACAGCGCGGCCAACCCGTCCTCCACCTTCAACCTGTTCCAGGAGATGTCCTTCGGGCAGCTGTTCCCGCACGGCACCGTCGCGTCGGTGGCGCTGAAGGACAAGGACTACGTCGCCGACCCGACCCCGCTGGCGTTCTCCACGCCGGACCCGGCGTCGACGAACACCTGCACCGGCACCACTTTGGTCAACCCCGCCACGGGCGCCCCGCTCCCGTCGTACGGCAAGCGCATCACCGACGGGTGGTACCAGCTGCCGGGGCAGCGCAACTACTACGGCCAGGACGCCAACGGCTCGGCACTCGTCGGCGCCCTCGCTGGGGTCGGTGCGCTGCAGAACATCGACGCGGGCTGCGGTCCGACGGCCAAGACGGCGTACGACGCCGCGGTCGTCGCGGACCCGGACATCGACTACAACGACTACGACACCGACAAGGACGGCGTGGTCGACTTCTTCGAGGTCATCTTCCAGGGCTGCGGCGGCAACGGTGGCAGCCAGCTCGGCCCGGCCGGCGGCTGCAGCGAGGCGCCGAACGACAACGTCTGGCCGCACTCCTCCTCGCTGGAGAACACCTACATCGACGCCGCCACCGGTCTCGGCGGCTACATCAGCAAGGACCAGCTCAAGGACCTCGAGGGCAACCCCCTCTGGTACGTCGACGACAGCTACACCACCAAGACGACGACACCCGGTCCCGATGCGCTGAAGGTGTTCGTCCGCGTCGGCCCGTACAACGTCAACCCGGAGACCGCCATCGACAAGGCGTCGGTCATCAGCCACGAGTACGGCCACTCGCTCGGCCTGCCGGACTACTACTCCACCGGCAGCCGCGACACCTACGGCGACTTCACCCTCATGGCGACCGACAAGTCGCAGCACATGGACGTCATCGCCAAGAAGGAGCTCGGGTGGATCGTGCCCGAGGTCCTGCCGACCGGCGCCACGAAGGTGACGAACTGGCGCGACTCCAAGCTCGACACCGGCGTCATCCACTGGCAGACGCCCGACGGCAAGCCCTACACGCTGTCGGACAAGTTCGGTGACCAGGGCATCCACAACGGCCAGGCGTACGTCGCCGCGCTGCCCGGGCGCCAGCTGGTCGACCCCGCCGTCATCACCTCGGGGGCGAGCGGGAAGCGGGTCTGGTACTCCCGCCAGGGCAACGACTTCGGCTGCGTGCCCACGGGTGGGCACAACCTGGACTTCGTGATCCCCGGGCTCAAGGACCTCCCCGCCGGCACGGCCATCAAGGCCACGTTCAAGAGCCTGTGGGACATCGAGTGGGACTTCGACTACGGGTTCGTGATGACCGGTGTGCCGGACGAGGCGGGCAAGGTCACCTACACCGCGCTCCCGTCCGCCAACGGCTACACCACCCCGCTGGCGCAGAACCCCAACGCCAACGGGTGCCAGACCAAGTACGGCAACGGCATCACCGGCACCAGCGGCTCCTACGACACCGGCACCGAGGCGGTCGACCGGGTCGCGGGCCTCTACCCGGCTCCGACCTTCGTCGAGGACAGCTACGACCTGAGCTCCCTGGCGGGCAAGGGCGGCAGCACCCTGCGCCTGAGCTACGCCACGGACCCGGGCCTGGCCCGCCTCGGCTGGCTCATCGACGACCTGAAGATCACCGCGACCGTGGGTGGCACCGAGAAGGTGCTGTTCAGCAGCGACTTCGAGGACGGCAAGGGCGGACCGAACGACCCCGCCGTCTACCCCGGTGGCTGCAAGGAGGACCTGTCGGTCTCCGGAGGCGTCTGCACCGAGGGCTGGTCCTACCTCGAGGCCGGCACGCCGTCGAGCCAGGAGCACGCCTACCTGCTGGAGATGCGCGACCGCTCCGGCTTCGACGTGGACGGCCGCGGTGAGAACGACCGGGCCGCGATCGGCTTCACCCCTGGGGTGCTGCTGACCTACACCGACGAGGCGCACGGCTACGGCAACGTCGGCACGGACAACCCGCCGGCGCAGTCACCGCTCGACAGCAAGCCGCAACCCCTGGAGGACTCGCCGAACCTCAACGACGCGACGTTCGGGGCGGGGTCCTCCTACACCGACAGCAAGGCCACGCCGCACGTCGACAACTACAGCGAGCCGGCGCGCGGTGCGGCGAAGGCTGCCGGTGACGCCGACCAGCCGTGGACGTTCGACTACGACTGCCTGAAGTTCGACGTCACCTCGATGAACGGCGAGACCGGCAACTCGGTCGACGCCTACGACCTGACCGGCAACGTGACCTTCACGACCGCCGGTGGTTGCGCGAAGTTCAACTACGGCTTCGCGGCCGAGTCGGCGGTCCCGCCGGCGATCGGCGGCCCCGGCCTGCCGGTGAACCCGCCGAAGGTCGCCCCGACCCCGGCGAAGCCCACCACCCCGGCGCTCGCCGCCACCGGCGGCCTCGGGGCGCCGGTGCTCGCCCTGGTGCTGCTCACCGGTGCGGTCTGGTCGCTCCGTCGTCGGGTCTGGTCGCAGTGACACTCGCGCTGACCTTCGTGGCGACGAGCAGCCCGTAGCTCAACGACCCGTCCCGCACGGCCTGCTCGCAGGCCCGCAGGGTCGAGGACAGCGGAAGCCGCCGGCGCAACCGGCGGACGAGGACCGCGGCCTCTGTGCCGCGGTCCTCGCGCGTCTGCACCTCGAACCCGGCCTCCTTCAGCAGCAGCGCGTACGACGGCATCGTGCGCGCTGTCGTCAGCCGGTCCACGGCCGCGGTCACCCCAGGCCCTGCCGCGGCGCGGTCGAGCACGATGTCGGTGACACCCAGTCGACCTCCGGCGCGCAGCACCCGGTGCGCCTCGGCCAGGGCGGCGGCCGGGCGGTCGAACGTGGACAGCGAGCACTCCACGACGACCGCGTCAGCCACCCCGCCGCGCAGCGGGAGCGCGTGCGCGTCGGCAACCAGGTGCGTCGGTGTCAGGTCGATCCCGACGGCGCGGTGTCCGCGGGCCCGCAGCAGGTCTAGCGTCGTCCCGGCTCCGCACGCGACGTCCACGACGGTCGATCCGGGCGTGAGGTCGAGCAGGTCGAGCAGGTGCTCGGAGAGCTTCACGCCGCCCGGGTGCGCGGTCACCCCGAGCAGGAAGCGGGCGGCGCGTGTCGTGTAGTCCACAGGGAGCATCATGACGGGGTGCTGGAGCTGCAGGACGTGACGGTCGACCGTGGGAGCACCCGCGTCCTCGACGGCGTCAGCGCCCGCCTCGCCCAGGGCCGGTGCACTGCGGTCGCCGGGCCCAGTGGGGCCGGCAAGTCGACGCTCCTGCGGCTGCTGGACCGGCTGCTCGAACCGACGAGCGGTCAGGTCCTGTTCCACGGCAGTCCCCTCCCGTCGTACGACGTGCTGGAGCTGCGCCGCCGGGTCGGTCTGGTGCAGCAGGCCCCCGTGCTGCTCGGGGACACCGTGCTGGTCGACCTGCGGGTGGGGCGGCCGTCGCTGACGTCCGAGGAGGCGGCGGCGCTGCTGTGCCGCGCGGGGCTGGACGGGCTGCCGCTGGACCGAGCGACCGCGGGGCTGTCCGGCGGCGAGGCCCAGCGGCTCTGCCTGGCCCGCGCGCTCGCGGTCGGACCGGAGGTGCTGCTGCTCGACGAACCGACCTCGGCGCTCGACGCCGTGGCGGCCCAGTCGGTCGAGCGGGTCGTGCGGTCCCTGGTCGAGGAGGGCCTGAGTGCCGTCCTGGTGAGCCACGACCTGCGTCAGGCCCGCCGGCTGGCCGACGACGTGATCGTCCTCGAGCACGGGCGGGTCACCGAGACCGGTCCCGCACAGGAGTCGTCGTACCTGGCGGGGGCGTCGTGACCGCGTCGGTGCCCACCTGGTGGGGGGTGGCCCTCTCGGTGCTGCTGGTGCTCATCGCCGTCGCCGTGGTGGTGCGGGAGGGACTGGGGCTCGAGCGCGAGGTGGTGATCGCGTCCGTGCGCGCAGTGGTCCAGCTGGCGGCGGTGGGGGCGCTGCTCGGCGTGCTGTTCCGGCACACCGGCCTGGCGGGTTCGCTGCTGTGGGTGGTCGGGATGGTCCTCGTCGGCGCGCGGGTCGCCGGGCGGCGCGGGGCGGGGTTGCGGCACGCGTACCGGGTGGCGGGTGCGGCCATCGCGGTCGGGGTGACGGCGACGCTCGGTCTGCTCGTCGTCGCGCAGGTCATCCAGGCGGAGCCCCGGGTCGTCGTGCCCGTGGGCGGCATGGTCGTGTCCGCCGCCACCCGGGGGACCTCGGTGGTGCTGCTGCGGCTGAAGGAGGAGGCGACCTCCGCGCGCCGCGTCGTCGAGGCGCGCCTGGCGCTGGGACTGCCTGGGGCACAGGCGTTCGCGCCGCACCGGCGGATGGCCCTGCGCACCGCGCTGGTCACCGACATCGACCAGGTCCGCACCGTGGGGCTGATCTCCCTGCCGGGCGCGATGACCGGGCTGCTGCTCGCCGGCGTCGCCCCGCTGACGGCGATCCGGTACCAGGTGGTCGTGATGTACATGCTGCTCGGCGCCGTCGCGGTGTCGGCGTCCGTGGCGGCCCGGCTCGCGACACGGGGACTGTTCGACGACGCGCAGCGCCTGCGCGAACCGGTGTCCGTCTAGGCGCGGGTGGCCCCGCGCCGGTGACGCCATCGGGCAGGATGTCCCCATGAGCCTCACCGGCAAGGACCTCCTGGGCGGACCGCCGCCCACCCTGCTCCCCGACGAGCCCGCGCCCCGCGGGCTGCTCGAGGGCGGCACAGACCCGGCCGAGGTGGCCGCGCAGTTCCCCACGCACAGCGCGGCCTGGGCGGACCTCGCGTTCGGGGCGTTCGACCGCGGGGCGGTCATCGAGTCCTACGCGTACGCGCGCGTCGGCTATCACCGCGGGCTCGACGCGCTGCGCCGCAACGGCTGGAAGGGCTTCGGTCCGGTCCCGTGGTCGCACGCGCCGAACCAGGGCTTCCTGCGGGCGCTGTTCGCGCTTGGGCGCGCCGCCGACGCGATCGGTGAGACCGACGAGGCACAGCGCATCGCGACGTTCCTCGACGACTCCGACCCTGCCGCCAGGATCGCCCTCGACGGCTGACCGGCCCGCCCGCCGCAGTCAGGTGCGCTGCAGGACCGACCCGCGGCCACGACGCGCCGCAGCGTAGGCGGCCTCGCGCACCCCGGCCACAGCCGGCGCCCACCGCAGCTGCGGAAGGGGGTTGCTCACCGGGTCGAAGGCCACCGGGCTGTCGTCGTGGAGCTCTTGCTCGCTCGGGGGGCTGAGCCGCAGCCGGCCGGCCACCGTCCAGTCTCCGCGCGGTCGGGCCGCGACGAGCTCCCAGTCCTCCCCGGCAGGGCGTACGGCGAGCATGAGCTGTCCGCCGGCGCTGCTGTAAGGGAGCAGGCACCCGTACGTCGCGGTGAAGCCCATGTGGGGCTGGAACAGGAACCGACCCCATCGCGACGAGCCGGTCGTGGCGAGCACGAGGTCGTGCATCCCGTCGTCGTCGTGCCAGCGCAGCGCCAGCCCGTCGACGTCCGGCAGACCCAGCGGTAGCCCCAGGGTCCGCGAGAAGCGCGCGGTCACCTGCCACTGCCCGGGCCGGTCCAGCCAGTCGACGCCCCAGTGGCTGCCTCCGGTCAGGGTGAGCTCCCCCGAGCGAAGGGCTCCGTCGGTGTGGATCGGCTTGTCCTGCCGCAAGGCAGCGACGCCCTGGAAGCCCAGGGCGAGCAGGTCGCTGGTGAGCCGGACGGGAAGGGACGTCAGAGCGATCATGTGGCTGACCTGCCCTTCGGGAGCCGCCGCGACGCGCATCGCGACGCAGGTCACCCCACCGGCTCAGGCGGGCGCCGGTCTCGCTGGCGGCTTGCGGCGGCCGAGCAGCGCGGCGCCCGGGATGCCCGCGATCGTGCGGCCGGTCTCGTCGACGAACTGCATGATCCGCTCGGTGGACCCAGCGATGAACGCCACGCGCTCGTTGGTGTCGGCGAGCGTCCGCAGCACGGGCATCACCGACTCCTGCAGCTGTGCCAGGGTGGCGGGCACGCTGCTGATGATCGGGTCGTCGAGGATCGTCGCCATCCGCTGCATCCCGGGCGCGAGGGACTTCAGGGGCTCCTCGAGCTCGGTGACGATCGCGTCCATGCGCGTGACCATGCGGTTGACCGTCTGCATGGTCTCCTTCGCGCCCGCGGTCGCGTCGGCGAGGTTCTTCACCGCTGCGCTCAGCGACTGGACCGCTCCGGGCAGGGCCGCGAGCGCCTCCGACTGGGCCTGCAGCACGCTCAGCAGACCACCGACGACGCTGTCGACTCCTGGGATCTTCGCCACAAGTGTTCACCCTACGGCTAGACTCTTGCCGCAAGAGGGCTTCCGCACTTGCACCCGCAAGCAGGAGGCCCTTTCCCATGTCTGAAGGAGACGGCTATGCCGGCACTGGTGCTGATCGGCGCCCAGTGGGGTGACGAGGGCAAGGGCAAGGCCACCGACCAGCTCGGTGGTCGCGTCGACTACGTCGTGAAGTTCAACGGCGGCAACAACGCGGGCCACACGGTCGTCATCGGTGACGAGACCTACGCCCTGCACCTGCTGCCCAGCGGCATCCTGTCTCCCGGTTGCACACCGGTCATCGCCAACGGCGTCGTCGTCGACCTGTCGGTGCTGTTCCAGGAGATCGAGGGCCTCGAGGCGCGCGGGACCTCCTGCGAGCGGCTGGTCATCAGCGCGGACGCGCACGTCATCCCGTCGTACAACCGGGTCCTCGACAAGGTCACCGAGCGCTTCCTGGGCAACCGGAAGATCGGCACGACCGGTCGCGGCATCGGACCGACGTACGCCGACAAGATGAACCGCGTCGGCATCCGCGTGCAGGACCTGTTCGACGAGAAGATCCTGCGCGCCAAGGTCGAGGGCGCGCTCGACCTGAAGAACCACGTGCTGGTGAAGGTCTACAACCGCAAGGCGATCACCGTCGACTCGGTGATGGAGGACCTGCTGTCGTACGTCGACCGGCTCCGCCCGATGGTGCGGGACACCTCGCTGCTGCTGTCCCAGGCGCTCGACGCCGGCAAGACGGTCCTGCTCGAGGGCGGTCAGGCGACGCTGCTCGACGTCGACCACGGCACCTATCCGTTCGTCACCTCCAGCAACGCCACGGCCGGGGGTGCGTGCACCGGGTCGGGCATCCCGCCGATGCGCGTCGACAAGGTCATCGCCGTCATCAAGGCGTACACCACCCGCGTCGGTGAGGGGCCGTTCCCGACCGAGCTGCACGACGCCGACGGCGAGCTGCTGCGCGCCAACGGGCACGAGTACGGCACGACGACGGGCCGTCCGCGCCGCTGCGGCTGGTACGACGCCGTCATCGCCCGCTACGCCGCGCGCGTCAACGGCGTGACCGACTTCGTGCTCACCAAGCTCGACGTGCTGACCGGCTGGGAGAAGATCCCCGTCTGCGTGGCGTACGAGGTCGACGGCGTCCGCTTCGACGAGATGCCGATGACGCAGACCGACTTCCACCACGCGACGCCGGTCTACGAGATGTTCGACGGCTGGACCGAGGACATCACCGGCTGCCGGACGTTCGAGGACCTGCCGAAGAACGCGCAGTTCTACATCCGCGCGCTCGAGCAGATGAGCGGTGCGCCGTTCAGCTCCGTCGGCATCGGACCGGACCGCGAGCAGACCCTCGAGCTCCGCCCCCTGCTGTAGCCGTCAGCGGACGCCGCCCTCCCGGTGATCTACCTCCTGTGGTGGCGCCCAGCGGCGTGTCGCCCGCAACGGCAGGTAGATCACGACAGAGGAACGACAGAGGAGCGGCGGTACGACGATCAGCTGACGTCGTGGAGGGTGCGCCAACCGAGGACGCCGCCGAACCCGATCAACCCCACGCCCGCGACCCCGTCGGCGAGGCCGACCGCCCGCGCACCGACCGAGCGGCGTACGACCGCGACGACCACGGCCAGCGCTGTCACCCACGTGAGGCTGCCGAGCCCCACCCCCGCGACCAGGAGGGGAGCCGAGGTGCTGGTCACCGCCCCGGTTGCACCGAAGATCGCCGCCCAGGACACGATCGTCGAGGGGTTGCTCGCGGTCGCGCCGACCGACGTGCGGAACGCCCGCCCCGGTGAGCTCGCGGCCTCGCCGTCCAGGCCGGCCCGGACGTGCACCGCTGCCTGGAGCGTGCGGATCCCCATCACCAGCAGCACCACGGCACCGAGCAGCCCGAGCACGACGCGCACCGGGTCGACGAGGAGCAGCGGCGCGGCACCGGCCGCCCCGGCGCTGGCGTAGAGCGCATCGACCACGGCGATCCCCGCGCCCACCCCGAGCCCGGTCAGCAGCCCCGCGCGCAACGTCGACCGCACGAGGAACAGGGACATCGGCCCGAGCTGCAGCGCCACGAGGAACCCGAGCCCGAAGCCGACGAGGACGCTGTGCACCCCGACAGCCTGACGGTCGGGCGGCGTCCTGTCAGTCGGGTTCTGGCGTCGCGAGGGGGAACGTCGCGTGGCACCGCCACGGTTCGCCGTCCGCGTGCACCCACAGCGACGCCTCGGTGATCCTCGCGCGCAGGGGCAAGCCGTCGAGCACGTGCTTGTGCGCCCGCGCCCGCAGGGCGGGGTCGGGGGTGTCGACGACGGTCAGGTGCGGCACGACCGTGTCGAACACGCCCCCGTACGGCGGGTGGTCCGGCCACCGGAGGACCAGCGCGGCCACGAGCTCCTCGAGCATCCGGGTCTGGTCCGGCGCGAGGTAGACCACCTCGGGGAACTCCCCGACCGCGTTGAAGTCGAGGTCGAACCCGTCGAGGTGGGTGAAGAAGAAGCGCAGCTCCTCGACGATCCCGACGTCGGGATCGTCGACGAACGGGTACAGCAGCGTTACGTGCGCGGGAACACCCGCCGCGGCGGACGCATCCCCCTCCGCACGCAGTGCGCCAACGAGGGGCTCGGCCTCCGGGACCGCCAGGATGATCGCGCTCTCCACGGCCGTGATCATGCCGCAGACCGGCCGTGCGCGCAGCAGCCGCCGGACGGCCGCCCGAGACCCCCTCAGTAGCCTGCGTCAGGTGAAGGTCCTCGTCGTCGGCACCGGTGCTCGTGAGCACGCGCTGTGCCTGTCCCTGTCCCGCGATCCCGCGGTCACCTCGCTGGCCTGCGCCCCCGGCAACGCCGGGATCGGCCAGGTCGCCGAGCTGCTGCCCGTCGATCCGCTCGATCCGGCGGCCGTGGCGGCGCTGGCTGGCGGCTTCGACCTGGTGGTGATCGGGCCCGAGGCCCCGCTGGTCGCCGGGGTCGCCGACGCGGTCCGCGCCGCCGGCGTCCCGGTGTTCGGCCCCAGTGCCGCCGCGGCGCAGATCGAGGGCTCCAAGACGTTCGCCAAGGAGGTCATGGCCGCTGCCGGGGTGGCGACCGCGGCCGCGGACTCCTGCGACACCCCGGACCAGGCGGTGAAGGCGCTCGAGGCCCGTACGCCGCCGTACGTCGTGAAGGCGGACGGCCTCGCCGCGGGCAAGGGCGTGCTGGTGACCGATGACCTGGTCGCCGCCGAGCTGTTCGCCCGGGACGCGCTGTTCGTGGCGGGCGCCCGCGTCGTCGTCGAGGACTTCCTCGACGGACCTGAGGTGTCGCTGTTCGCCGTCACCGACGGCACGACCGTCCTGCCGCTGCTGCCCGCGCAGGACCACAAGCGCGTCGGCGACGGCGACACCGGCCCCAACACCGGGGGGATGGGGGCCTACGCCCCCCTCCCGTGGCTGCCCACCGGGACGGTCGAGCAGGTCACCGCAGACGTCCTGCAGCCCGTCGTCGATCAGATGGCCGCCCAGGGCACGCCGTTCTCCGGTCTGCTCTACGCCGGGTTGGCCCTGACGTCCCACGGACCCCAGGTCGTGGAGTTCAACTGCCGCTTCGGTGATCCCGAGACGCAGTCGGTCCTCGCACTGCTCGAGACGCCGCTCTCCCAGGTGCTCATGGCGTGCGCCACCGGCACCCTCGCCGACCTCGGTGAGCTGCAGTGGAGCTCCGGCTCGTCGGTCACCGTCGTCGTCGCCGCCGAGGGCTATCCCGGTACGCCGACCAGCGGTGACGTGCTCGAGGTCGGTGGCCTGCCGCCCGGCGTCGACGTGCTGCACGCCGGCACCGGCACCGACGACGAGGGTCAGGTCGTCGCCACCGGCGGCCGGGTCCTGTCGGTCACGTCCGTCGCGCCGTCGCTGTCGGCGGCGCGCGAGAGCGCCTACGCCGGCGTCGCGGCGATCTCCCTGCGCGGCGGCTTCTGGCGCAACGACATCGCCGCCCGCGCCACCCGTGGTGAGATCACCGTCCCGATCCAGGAGGCCCCATGACCGAGCAGGCCGCGCGCGTCGCGATCATCTACAGCAGCCCCGCGGAGCACGACGCCATGGCGCAGGCCGGCGCGCTGCTCGACCGCTTCGGCGTCGCGTACGACGAGCAGTGCATGTCACCGCACCGGTCGCCACGCGCCCTCGCGCAGTGGATGGGCGATCTCGAACCGCGGGGCATCGAGGTCGTCATCGCGGGCTCGGGCGGGTCGGCCGCGCTGGCCGGCATCGTCGCGGCGCACGTCGCCCTGCCGGTCGTCGGCGTCCCCCTGTCCGCGGGTGCGCTCGACGGCAGCGATGCGCTCTACGGCCTCACGCAGCTGCCTTCCGGCGTACCTGTGGCGGCGGTGGGCATCGACAACGCCCTCAACGCCGCGGTGCTCGCCGTCCAGGTGCTGGCCGTGGGTGATGCCGAGCTGCGCCAGCGGGTGTGGCGCTTCAAGGAGGACTTCGAGAAGGCGGCCCTGCGGTGATCGAGCGCTACACGCTGCCCGAGATGGGGCGCGTCTGGAGCGAGGCCCACAAGTACGAGCTGTGGTGCCACGTCGAGACGCTCGTGCTCGAGGTGCACGCCGAGGCGGGGACGGTTCCCGCCGACTGCGTCGAGCCCGTGCGCAACGCGACGCCACCGACTCCTGAGGCCGTCGCCGAGATCGAGGCCGTGACCCAGCACGACGTGATCGCCTTCCTGTCCGCGTGGGCCGACAACACGACGCCGCGTGAGGCAGCGGCGTACGTCCACTTCGGCATGACCAGCTCCGACCTGCTCGACACCGCGCTCGCGCTCCAGCTCGTCGGCGCCACGGACATCCTGCTGGCCAAGGCCGATGGTCTCGTCGCCGCGCTGCGCGAGCTCGGCCTGGCGCACAAGGACTCCGTCCGCGTCGGGCGCACGCACGGCATCCACGCGGAGCCGACGACGTGGGGCCACCGGGTCGCCGACATCGCCTTCGCGATGGCCCGCTCGCGCGACCGGCTCCGGGCCGCACGCGATGCCATCGCCGTCGCGAAGATCTCCGGCGCTGTCGGGACCTACAGCAACATCGACCCCGGCGTCGAGCAGGCGGTCGCCGCGAAGCTCGGGCTGCGGGCCGCCGACGCCGCGACGCAGGTCGTCATCCGCGACGGCGTCAGCGAGTGGGTGTCGGCGCTCGCCATCATGGCGACGGTCTGCGAGGCGTTCGCGCTCGAGGTGCGGCACGGGCAGCGCACCGAGGTGCGTGAGCTGTGGGAGCCGTTCGGCAAGGGGCAGAAGGGCTCCAGTGCCATGCCCCACAAGAAGAACCCCATCGCCAGCGAGCGCATCGCCGGGATGGCGCGGGTCGTGCGTGCTGCCGTCGTCCCGGTGATGGAGGGCATCCCGCTGTGGCACGAGCGGGACATCAGCCACTCGAGCACCGAGCGGGTCTTCCTGCCCGACGCCTCGATCGCCACCGACTACCTGCTGCACCTCACGACGCGGCTGGTGACCGGCCTGGTCGTCGACACCGATCGGATGCGTCACAACCTGGAGAGCTCCGGCGGGCTGATCTACACCTCGACCGTGCTGCTCGAGCTCGTCGAGGGCGGGCTGTCCCGCGAGGACGCGTACGCGTTCGTCCAGCGCGCCGCGATGAAGACGTGGGAGACCGGGGAGCCGTTCCGCGCGACCCTCACCGCCGAGGCGTCCGCTGCCGGGACCACGCTCGATGAGGAGCGGCTCGACGAGGTGTGCCGACCTGAGCGCTACCTCGAGCGGCTCGCGCCGGTCTTCGAGCGGCTCGCGGCACTCACGTAGGACTACTCAGGTGCGGTGGCGGCTCCTCGGACAGGCTGGAGCCATGACCGAGATGCGCACGTACGCCCCCGCCGCCGCCCCCACCGCCCAGCCGTGGTGGAAGGCGGTGGTCGTCGGCCTCACGGTCCTGGTGGGGCTGCCCGCCTCGCTCGTCGCGGGGTTCGCCGCCGCGATCACCTGGACCGGCTGCTTCCTGTCCTGCAGCGACCCCAACCCGCTGCTCGGCTTCGGCCTCGGGGTGCTCGCCCTGGCGTTGCTGCTCGCCGGCCCTGCGCTGGCCTGGGTGCTCTACCGCCGGTGGGCGGCCGTGGCGTACGCCGCCCTCGCCCTTCCCCTCACCGGTCTGCTCGGCCTGGCGGGGCTCCGTGGCTGAGCTGCGCGAGCACCCGCTGCTCCTCGTGCTCGTCGTGCTCGGGACGCTGCTGTCGGTCGCCGGCGTGGTGACGCTCGTGTGTGTGCTCTACCAGGCGCTCCGGCTGCTCGCGGACCTCCTCACCTTCGTCGCGTGGCTGGTCGGCGCTGCCTGACAGACTGGTCGGGTGAACCTGCCTCTCCCTCTCGTGCACTCCGGCAAGGTCCGGGACGTCTACGCCTACGGTGACGACCAGCTGGTCCTGGTCGCGAGTGACCGGCTCTCGGCGTACGACGTGATCCTGCCGACCGCGATCCCCGACAAGGGGGCGGTGCTGACCGGGCTGTCGCTGTGGTGGTTCGCGCAGCTGGCGGACGTCGTGCCCAACCACATCGTGACCGCCGCGATGCCTCCCGAGCTGGCGTCGGTGCAGGGCCGGGCGGTCATCGTCGACCGGCTCGCGATGGTGCAGGTGGAGTGCGTCGCGCGCGGCTACCTCACCGGCGGGGGGCTGGCCGACTACGACCGCACCGGCGTGGTGAGCGGCGTGACCCTGCCGCCCGGTCTGGTCGACGGCTCGCGGCTGCCCGAGCCGGTGTTCACGCCCTCCACGAAGGCTGCGGTCGGCGAGCACGACGAGCCCATGACGTACGACGACGTCGTCGCCCAGGTCGGCGCGGACCTCGCCGCGGAGCTGCGCGACGTGACGCTGCGGGTCTACGAGCGCGGGCACGCCATCGCGGCGGACGCGGGCATCATCCTGGCCGACACGAAGGTCGAGCTCGGGCACCGTGACGGCGTGCTGGTGCTGGGCGACGAGGTGCTGACGCCGGACTCCTCGCGGTTCTGGCCCGCGCAGACCTGGTCCCCGGGACGCCCGCAGCCGTCGTACGACAAGCAGTACGTCCGCGACTGGCTGACCGCCTCGGGCTGGGACAGGACCGCCCCCGGGCCGGAGCTGCCCGAGGAGGTCGTGGAGCGCACCCGCGCGAAGTACGTCGAGGCCTTCGAGCGACTGACCCGCTCCAGCTTCGACAGCTACCTCCGGGGCGCGTGAGGCGCCCATTTTTCGGTGATCTACCTCCTGTTGCGCTCGACACGCCGCTGACGGGCACCACACGAGGTAGATCACGCGAGGCCCGCACCGGGACGTCGGCCGCGTACGTCGACGGGATCTGTGGAGGGCGCGCAGCCCTGTGGACGACGGCCGTGGACGAGCCCGCGGATCGGTGACCGTACGGCGCATGGACACCGTCGTACGCACCTGGCAGGAGCTCGTGCAGGACCTCGGTTCGGTGGCGCGCGCCCGCGTGGCCGTGCGCGACGCGCACTACTGGCAGATCGTGCGCGGGGCGTACGCACCGACGTGGGCCGTCGACTCGCCGGCGCTGCGGGCCGAGGCGCTGCGCCGCGTGCTCCCGCCGCACGCGGTGCTGAGCCACTGGTCGTCGCTGTGGGTGCGGGGCCTCGACGTCCTTGCGCGTGACAAGAGCGGGGAGGACCTCCTGGACCTCACGGTCCCGCCGCTGCACCACGTCGCCGCGCGACCGGGGATGACCTGGTGCAGCGGGCACCTTGTCGACGACGACCTGTGCGAGGTCGAGGGGCTGGTCGTCGCCTCGGCCGCACGGGGCTGCGTCGACGTCGCCCGCCGCGACGGCGTGGTCGAGGGGGTGGCGTGCGCCGATGCGGCGCTGCGCGCGGGAATGACCACGCTGGCGCTGCTGCGCGCGTCGGTCGAGCGCTGCGTGGGACTGCCGTGGGTCACGCGGGCGCGCACCATGCTCAAGCACGTCGAGCCGCGCAGCGAGTCGCTCATGGAGAGTCGTCTGCGCGTGGGCTTCGTCCTCGCCGGCGGTCCGCGCATGCCGGCGCAGGTGGACGTGTACGACGAGGACGGCTCCCACTGCGGGCGCGCAGACCTGCTCCTCGACGGCGTGGTCGTGGAGTACGACGGACGCGAGGAGCGGCTGCAGCTCGAGCGCTTCACGAGCGATCGGCGGCGCCAGAACAGCCTGGCCGACCTGGGGTTGGAGATCCGCCGGTTCAGCGCGTCGATGTACTACCGCATGAGCCCCGAGCAGCGGCTCGCTGTGCTGACCCGTGCGCTCGAGGTGGCCGCCGGTCGGTCGCGCCGGGTGTTCGCGGGTCCGGACACGTTGCGGCGCGCTCGCCTGTCGCCGCTGCCGACCCTCGCCGACACGCAGTCGCACGCTCAGGCGAGACGGACCGCGTAGTCCTCGATGACCGGGTTGGCGAGCAGGGTGTCGGCGATCTTCGTCGCCGCCTCGAGCGCCTCGTGCGGGTCGTCGGCCTCCAGGGTCAGCTCCACGTGCCGGCCGATGCGCAGCGCGGCGGGGGCAGCGAAGCCCAGGTTCGGGAGCGCGTTGGCCACCGCCTGACCCTGGGGGTCGAGGATCTCGGGCTTGAGCATGACGTCGACGACGATCTGGTGCAGGGCCACGCGCACCAGCCTACCGACGTACCGGCCCCGACTTCCCGGTGATCTACCTCCCGTGGTGCGCCTGGTCGGTGTGTCGAGCGCCACGAGAGGTAGATCACCAGGGGTTCGCGCTGCCCGGAGACCTGCGGGGTAAACCACGGGCGCGCCCGGGTACCAGTGCCCGCATGGAGATCACGCTGACGCTGGCCCTGCCGCGCGACCAGTTGTCCGTGCCGGTGGTCCGCAGGGTGCTCAGCCAGTCGCTGACCATCCTGGGGCTCGCGGACGAGATGGTCAGCGACATCGAACTGGCGCTCACCGAGGCCTGCACGAACGTGCTCGAGCACGCCGACGGGGGCGACGAGTACGAGGTCAGCGCCCGCATCGACCAGGACCTGTGCATCATCGAGATCGTCGACCGCGGGAGCGGCTTCGACGGCGCGCAGGCCGACACCCACGACGACCTGGCCGAAGGCGGCCGGGGCATCCAGATCATGCGGGCGCTCATGGACAAGCTCGAGTTCCATGCGCGACCCGCGGACGGCACGGTCGTGCACCTGGAGAAGGTGCTGCAGTGGACCGACGGCGCGATCCTGTCGCGCCTCGGCCGGGCGCGCGACGAGGAGGCCGCCCGGTAGCCTTGCCGGAGTGAAGATCGGTGTCGTCACCTTCCCAGGCAGCCTTGACGACCGCGACGCCCAGCGCGCCGCCCGGATCGCCGGCGCGGAGGTGACCGCTCTCTGGCACGGCGACGCCGACTTGCACGGCGTCGATGCCGTCGTCCTCCCCGGCGGCTTCTCCTACGGCGACTACCTGCGCTGCGGAGCGATCGCCCGCTTCGCGCAGGTGATGACGACGATCGTGGATGCGGCGAACGGCGGGATGCCGGTGCTCGGCATCTGCAACGGCTTCCAGGTGCTGTGCGAGAGCCACCTGCTGCCCGGGGCGCTCACCCGCAACCAGAACCTGCACTTCGTGCACCGCGACCAGCAGCTCGAGATCGGCAACGCCGCGACCTCGTGGACCAGCGACTTCGAGGCCGGCCAGGTCATCACCATCCCGGTGAAGAACGGGGAGGGCTGCTACGTCGCCGACGAGGCGACCCTCGACGAGCTCGAGGCCGAGGGCCGGGTGATCGCGAGGTACGTCGGCGGCAACCCCAACGGCAGCCTGCGCGACATCGCGGGCATCACCAACGAGCGCGGCAACGTGGTCGGGATCATGCCGCACCCGGAGCACGCGGTGGAGGACCTGACCGGTCCGGGGACCGACGGACTCGGCTTCTTCACCTCCGTCCTGAAGGAGCTCGTGCGTTGATCGACACCGTCAAGAACGCCCAGGCCGCGCCCGGCGCGGACATGCCGTACGCCGAGCTCGGGCTCAAGGACGACGAGTACGCCCGCATCGTCGAGCTGCTCGGTCGCCGACCCACGGCCGCCGAGCTGGCGATGTACTCGATCATGTGGAGCGAGCACTGCTCCTACAAGAGCAGCAAGGTGCACCTGCGGCAGTTCGGCGCCATCCCCAAGGGTGATCGGATGCTCGTGGGCATGGGCGAGAACGCCGGTGTCGTGGACGTCGGTGAGGGCCTCGCCGTGACCTTCAAGGTCGAGTCGCACAACCACCCGTCGTACGTCGAGCCCTACCAGGGCGCGGCGACCGGCATCGGCGGCATCGTCCGCGACATCCTGACCATGGGCGCCCGCCCGGTGCTGGTCATGGACCCGCTGCGGTTCGGGGACGCCGACCACCCGGACACCAAGCGCGTGCTGCCCGGGATCGTCGCGGGCATCGGTGGCTACGGGAACTGCCTCGGCCTGCCGAACATCGGCGGCGAGGTCGTCTTCGACCCGAGTTACCAGGGCAACCCGCTCGTCAACGCGCTCTGCCTGGGGGTGCTCAAGGCCGACCGGATCCAGCTGTCAGCCGCGCGAGGCGTCGGCAACGTCGTCGTGCTGCTCGGTGCGAAGACCGGCCGCGACGGCATCGGCGGGGTGTCCGTCCTGGCGTCCGCAGATTTCGTGGAGGGCCCCGACGGGCCTGGGCCCGCCAACCGCCCCGCCGTCCAGGTCGGCGACCCGTTCACCGAGAAGTTGCTCATCGAGGCGTGCCTCGAGATCTTCGACGCCGACCTGGTCGAGGGCATCCAGGACCTCGGCGGCGCGGGCCTGACCTGCGCGCTCACCGAGACCAGCGCGGCGGGGAAGTCGGGCATGATCGCCCACCTGGACCGGGTGCCGTTGCGCGAGGCCACCATGGACCCGACCGAGGTGCTGGCGAGTGAGTCGCAGGAGCGGATGCTCGCGATCGTCACGCCCGAGAACCTCGATCAGGTGCTCGCCATCGCGGCGAAGTGGGGCGTGCTCGCGACGGCCATCGGCGAGGTGACCGAGGGAGACCGGTTGCAGATCCTCTGGCACGGCGAGTGCGTCGTCGACGTCCTGCCCGGCACGCTCGCCGATGACGGACCGGTCTACGAGCGGCCGATGACCCGCCCAGCCGATCTCGACGCCCTCCGGGGCAGCCCCCTTCCGCCGTACCCGGAGGTCGACGCGCAGCTGCTGCTCGACATGGTGAGCAGCCCCAACCTGTGCAGCAAGCGATGGGTCGTCGAGCAGTACGACCGCATCGTCATGGGCAACACGGTGCTCGCGTGGCCCGAGGACGCAGGCGTCGTGCGGCTGTCGGAACAGACCGGGCTCGGTGTCGCGCTCGCAACCGACGGCAACGGCCGCTACACCCGCCTCGACCCGTTCGCAGGTGCGCAGCTCGCGCTCGCCGAGGCCTACCGGAACGTCGCGGCCAGCGGCGCCGTGCCGATCGCCGTCACGAACTGCCTCAACTTCGGCAGCCCCGAGGACCCCGAGGTGATGTGGCAGTTCGCCGAGGCGACCCGCGGGCTGGCCGAGGCGTGCACCGTGCTGGGCACCCCGGTGACCGGCGGGAACGTGAGCTTCTACAACTCCACGGCCGGCACGCCGATCAACCCCACGCCGGTCGTCGGGGTGCTCGGGCTGTTCGACGACGTCGCGCGTCGCACGCCGATGGGCTTCGTGCAGGAGGGCTCGACGCTGCTTCTGCTCGGCGACACCCGCGACGAGCTCGGCGGCAGCGAGTGGGCGTGGGCGATGCACCGTCACCTCGGCGGCACGCCGCCGACCGTCGACCTCGCGCGGGAGAAGCTGCTCGGTGAGGTGCTCGTGGCAGGCAGCCGCGACGGGATGCTCGACAGCGCGCACGACCTGTCCGACGGCGGTCTCGCGCAGGCGCTGGTGGAGGCGTCGCTCGCGAAGGGGATCGGCGCGCGGGTGGTGCTGCCCGAGGGGCTGGCCCCGTTCGTGCAGCTGTTCAGCGAGTCGGCCGGTCGCGCGCTGGTCAGCGTGCCGCGCTCGGAGGAGCTGCGCTTCACCGAGATGTGCAGCGCGCGAGGTCTGCCCTGCACCCGCATCGGCGTGACCGACGGGACCGATCTCGACATCCAGGACGTCGTCACCGTGCCGCTCGCGACGCTCAGCGAGGCCTACGAACGGACTCTCCCGGCGCTGTTCGGCCCCTGAGCCCTGTTCCCCCCGCGACCTTCCTCCTGGCAGACACGGTCGGCGCCTCCCCTTCGCGTCGATCACGCTCACCAGGACACCGGTGGCGGCCACTGACCGTGCACGCGAGGAGGGAAGTCGTGAAGCCGGGGACGTACGCCCAGGTGCGGGACGCGCTCGAGGCCCAACTCGGCGTCCTGGTCGACGGCCTCGACGCGCTCGACCCGGGTGGTCCGACCGACTGCGCCGGGTGGACCGTCGCCGACCTCGACAACCACATGGCGGGCAACCTCGTCGGCCTCGCCGCCGTGGACGAGCGCAGGGTCGACCGAGCACCGACGGGAGGCGTGACCGCCTGGGCGGGAGAGCTCGAGGCGTTCGCCGCGGTCGCCGACGCGAACGCCCGGTCCGGCCGGCTGCGGACGCGCGAGCAGGTCGCTGCGGCGCTGGCTGCCCTCGACGCCCACCCACCCGAGACCGTGGTGCACCAGGCGACGGGTGACCACACGCTGCGCGACGCCGCCCTGTTCCGGGTGATCGAAGCGGTCGTGCACGGGCTCGACGTGGGCATCGAGCCGGACCGCTCCGCGCTGCGTCTGGTCGTGCGCGAGCTGACCGCGGTGCTGGCGGACCGGCACCCCGGCCGGTCGGTCGAGGTGCGGGTCCCGCCGTACGCCGCGGTGCAGTGCCTCGACGGGCCGCGCCACACCCGGGGGACGCCGCCCAACGTGGTGGAGGCCGACCCGGTCGCGTTCGTGCGGGTGGCCTGCGGCCGGGAGTCCTGGGCGGCGCTGGTCGCCACGGGGCGCATCCGGGCCAGCGGTGAGCGGTCCGACCTGTCCGGGTTGCTCCCGCTCGTGCGCTGACCGTCGCTGACGCGCCGACGTCCCTCTCCCGCGCCGGTACACTCGACCGCGCCGGCTTCCCACCGCTTCACGCTCCCCGAGGAGACCCCGCGTGCCTTCAGCACCCGGTCCGATCCCCGTCCTGTCAGACCCCTCCCGCGTCCTGGACGTGGACGAGCGCCCGGTGGGTGAGGAGTGCGGCGTCTTCGGCGTCTGGGCTCCTGGTGAGGACGTCGCCAAGCTGACCTACTACGGCCTTTACGCCTTGCAGCACCGTGGGCAGGAGGCCTGCGGGATGGCGGTCAGCGACGGCGCCGCGACCGTGGTCTACAAGGAGCTCGGCCTGGTCTCGCAGGTCTTCGACGAGTCGGTCCTGCAGGCGATGAAGGGCCATCTCGCCATCGGTCACTGCCGCTACAGCACCACGGGGTCGTGCACCTGGGAGAACGCCCAGCCGTCGTTCCGCAACCTGCCCGCCGGCGGCTCACTTGCCCTGGGGCACAACGGAAACCTGACGAACACCAGCGAGCTCGCCGGGCGGGTCGTGGAGCTCGGGCTGGAGAAGGACGCCATGGGGGCGACCAACGACAGCGACCTCATCACGGCGCTGCTCGCCGCCCGCGCCGCCGACGTCTCGGTGGAGGAGGCGGCCCGCGAGGTGCTGCCGACGCTGCGTGGCGCGTTCAGCCTGGTCTTCATGGACGAGCACACCCTCTACGCCGCGAGGGACGCGCACGGGGTGCGTCCGCTCGTCATCGGCAAGCTCGAGACCGGGTACGTCGTCGCGAGCGAGACGGCGGCGCTGGACATCGTCGGCGCGACGTTCATCCGCGAGGTCGAGCCGGGCGAGATGGTCATCGTCGACGAGCACGGCTACCGCACCTCGCGGTGGGCCGAGCCGACCCCCAAGGGCTGCCTGTTCGAGTACGTCTACCTCGCCCGCCCCGACACGACGATCGCCGGGCAGGGCGTCTACACCACGCGGGTGCAGATCGGCCGCACCCTCGCGTGGGAGGCGCCGGTCGACGCCGACCTGGTCATCCCGGTCCCCGAGTCCGGCACCCCCGCGGCCGTGGGGTACGCCGAGCAGAGCGGCATCCCCTACGGCATGGGCCTGGTGAAGAACGCGTACGTCGGACGCACCTTCATCCAGCCGTCGCAGACCATCCGGCAGCTGGGCATCCGGCTCAAGCTCAACCCGCTGCGCGAGGTCATCCGCGGCAAGCGCCTGGTGGTCGTGGACGACTCGATCGTGCGCGGGAACACCCAGCGTGCGCTGGTGCGGATGCTGCGCGAGGCCGGCGCGGCGGAGGTGCACGTGCGCATCTCCTCGCCGCCGGTCACCGACCCGTGCTTCTACGGCATCGACTTCGCGAGCAAGGCCGAGCTCATCGCCAGCGGGTTGAGCGTCGAGGAGATCCGCGCGTCCATCGGCGCGGACTCGCTCGCGTTCGTGTCCCTCGAGGGGCTCACGGCGGCGACGGCGCAGACCGCGGACCGGCTGTGCCGCGCCTGCTTCACCGGCGACTACCCGATCCCCTTGCCCGAGCAAGACCTCATCGGCAAGCACGTGCTGGAGGGCATCACCCGGGTGGTCGACCCGACAGTGCACAACGGCGTCGGTCCGTCCCCCGACGCGCTCGTCCAGGGCGCGGGTGGCCAGGGCGCGCTGATGCACCCGTGACGTCCTCCTACGCCGCAGCGGGGGTCTCCATCGAGGAGGGTGACCGCGCGGTCGAGCTGATGAAGGCCCGGGTCGCCCGTGCGACCCGGCCCGAGGTGGTGGGTGGTCTCGGCGGCTTCGCCGGGCTGTTCCGGCTGGACCTGAACAAGTACCGCGACCCCCTGCTGGCCTCCTCCACCGACGGCGTGGGCACCAAGCTCGCCATCGCGCAGGCGCTCGACAAGCACGACACGGTCGGCATCGACCTGGTGGGCATGGTCGTCGACGACCTGGTCGTCTGCGGCGCCGAGCCGCTGTTCATGCAGGACTACATCGCCGTCGGCAAGGTCGTGCCGGAGCGGGTCGCGGAGATCGTCGGGGGCATCGCCGAGGGCTGCCGGCTCGCCGGCTGCGCGCTCGTGGGTGGCGAGACCGCCGAGCACCCCGGGCTGATGGCCGATGACCACTACGACATCGCCGGCACCGGCGTCGGCGTCGTGGAAGCCGACGCCGTCCTCGGGGCTGACCGGGTACGCGCCGGTGACGTGGTCCTCGCGATGGGGGCCGCCGGTGTCCACTCGAACGGGTTCAGCCTGGTGCGGCACGTGCTGCTCGCCGGTGCGGGCATGGACCTGCGCGCCCACGTCGACGACCTCGGCACGACCCTCGGCGAGTCCCTTCTGACCCCCACCCGGATCTACTCGCTCGACTGCCTCGCCCTGATCGCCGAGACCGGCGTACGCGCCTTCTCGCACGTCACGGGCGGCGGTCTCGCCGCCAACCTCGCGCGGGTGCTTCCGGAGCACCTCACCGCGCGGCTCGGCCGTTCCACGTGGACCCCGCTGCCGGTGTTCGACCTGGTGCAGCGCACCGGTCGGGTGGAGCAGGCCGAGATGGAGCGGACGTTCAACATGGGCGTCGGCATGGTGGCGATCGTGCCGCCCGAGGACGTCGACCGTGCGCTCGCGCTCCTGACGGCCCGGCACGTGGACGCCTGGGTTCTCGGCGAGATGGTCCCCGGCGACGGCTCGGCCGTCCTCGAGGGCAGCCACTCCTAACGGACCGCCGGCGCGCGCCGTCCCGGCGTAGGCATGACGAAGGGCGGCACCGCCGGAGCGGGCCGCCCTGTCACGCGAACAGCAGGAGCTAGTCCTCGTCCTCGTCGTCGAACTCGTCGTCCAGATCGTCGTCCAGATCGTCGCTGTCGACGTCGGCAGACCGGGTGGTGAGACCGCCAGGTCCTTGCGACGCGAGCTCTCGCTTCAGCGCCTCGGGGTCGAGTGACCCGGTGCTGTACTTGAGCTCGCGCGCGACCTTGGTCTGCTTGGCCTTGGCACGGCCGCGCCCCATGGCTCGACCCCCTCGAGGAGTGGTGACCGGGAACGGGCTCCCTGCGGCGCCCTGGTCCACCAATCTACAGGGTGTCGCCGCCTGCGACACCCTGACCCTGGCGTGACGCTCACGACCCCTCCGCTGCCCCGACGTGTCCGGGTTCGTCCGCCGATCGGCCGTGCGGTCGTCACCTTCCCCGGATCGCCTCGTTGAGGGCGGCAGGAACCCGGCCCCCCGACGGCGAACCCAGAGAGCAACCCCCAGCCCTGCACGACCACACCCCAGCGCCCTGGAGCCCTTTGTGAAGACCCGTCTCGTCACCGCCGCCGTCCTCGCCGGTGCCCTCGCCGCCTCCGTCTCCGGAGCGTCCGCCGCCACCCCGACCCTGGACGGCACCAAGACCAAGGTGCTCGAGGTCACGGGCATGGGCGGTGTGCAGGACCACGACGAGAACCTCGTCGCGCTCGACAGCCCGGACGTCGTCAACTGCACCCCGGCCGAGTGCTCGGTCATCACCTTCGTCTACAAGCCCGGCAAGGGCGTCCAGGGCGACCTGATGATGAGCGCCGCGTGGACCAACCCGGCCTCCGACATGGACCTGTACTTCGCCGAGGTGAACAAGGACGGCAGCCGCACCGAGATCGGGCACTGCGCGTCCGCCGGTGGCCCGTCGGAGAAGTTCTTCGTGGGCGCCGCCGACCTCAAGAGCGGCAAGACCTACGCCGTCGTCACGTCGTACTTCCGCTCGCTCAACGAGACGGTCAACACCAAGGTCGAGATCGCCGTGCCGAACAGCACGAAGACCACCGTTCCCGCCGCCGCGGATGAGTTCGCGGCCGTCAACTGCACGCTCTGAGGAGTCAGATGATGCGCGCTCGACTGATCACCGCCACCGTCCTCGCCGGTGCCCTCGCCGCCTCCGTCTCCGGTGCGTCCGCCGCCACCCCGACGCTGGACGGTGCCAAGACCAAGGTGCTCACGGCGACGTACACGCCGGCGGCCCAGGCCAACGACGCGGACTTCGTCACCAGCGCCGCCGGCGGGCCCGAGCGCGTCGAGTGCACGATGCCCCGCTGCGCGCGACTGTCGTTCGTCTACAAGCCGGCCAAGGGCGTCAAGGCCACCACCGTCGGCTTCAAGGTCACCTGGACGCTCCCCGTCGAGGACATGGACCTCTACGTCGCCGAGATCGACAAGAAGGGCAACGCGACGCAGATCGAGACCTGCGGCACGTTCGCCGGTACGTCGGAGCAGCTGCTGCTCGACGCGTCCACGTTCAAGGCCGGCAAGACCTACGCGCTCATCACCGACTTCTATCGCGCGAGCGGTCAGCCGGTCAGGGCCGAGGTCAGCTTCCCCGGCACGGTCACCCCCAAGTCCAGCGTCCCCGCTGCGGCTGAAGTCCTGCCCGTCAACTGCGGCCTCTAGGAGATCTGGCTCATGCGCACTCGTACCCTGCTCGCCACCGCCCTCGTGGGCGTCGTCGCCGTCGGCTCGGCCACCCCGTCGTTCGCGGCGAAGCCCAAGCCGAAGCCCATGACGCAGACCTACACCGCGACGGCCTATCCGGACCCGACGTCCACCAACCCGGCCACGAACGAGATCTGCGCGCCGACACTGCCGACCGCCATCTTCAAGCACGAGTTCGTGATCCCGGCCGCCGGCACTCTCGAGGTCGCGCTCAAGAACAAGCTGGACTGGTCCATCGCGATCCGTGAGGGCTCGGAGTCCCTTGCCTCCAGTGACGGGGGCACGCCTGACGTCGTCGAGAGCACGTCGATCAGCTTCAAGAAGAAGACCAAGGTCTCCATCGACACCTGCAACTTCGCCGGTGAGCCCAACGTCGAGGTCACGGCAACCTTCACCTACAAGTAGTCAGCCCCACCGACGCCGACGGGCCACCCAGCAGTCGGCACACCTGGAGGAACCATGCGCACGCCCACCCTGCTCGCCACGGCCCTCGTCGGCGTCACCGCCGTGGGTCTCGCCGGTCCCGCCATGGCCGCCCCGCCGAAGCCCTTCACGCAGAACGTGACGTTCACGGACGCGACGCCTGACCCGAGCGGTAACACCGAGTCGGGCAACGAGAACCACTGCTCCGGTGTTCTTCCCCAAGAGACGCCGATCAGCGTCAAGGTGCCCGGTCCGGGCGACGTGGACGTCACCCTGTCGGGCATCACGGGCGACTGGGCGCTGCAGATCCAGGACGCAGCCGGCAACGTCATCGGCGGCGACGACGTCAACCCGCCCGGTGCCGAGGCCACGAGTGTGCGGCTGAAGAAGGCCGCGACGATCAAGGTGCTGCCCTGCAACCTCGCGGGCGCGCCGACGGCCAAGGTCGAGATCAAGTACTCCTACCGCAAGTAGGTCCTCCACCTACGTGCCGCACGTCGGTGCCGCTCGTACGACGAAGGCCCGGTCCCGCGAGGGAGCCGGGCCTTCGTCGTGGCAGGCGCTAGGGCAGCAGGATCGAACGCAGCCGGCCCACGTCGGTCATCCGGCGCTCGGCGAGCCGGTCCGCGGCCACCGCCGGCGGGACGCCCTCGGCGTCGGCGAGGCGGAAGACCTCGAGCGTGGTGTCGAAGATCCGGCCGGCCTTGGACTTCGCGCGGTCGAAGGAGAAGCCGCCCTCACCGATCGCCTCGTCCTCGACCTGCACGAGCCCGCCGGCGTTCGCGACGTAGTCCGGGGCGTAGAGCACGCCGCGGTCGGCGAGCTGCTTCTCGATGCCCGGGTGGGCGAGCTGGTTGTTGGCTGCGCCGCAGACCACGCGCGCCTTCAGCGACGGCACCAGGTCGTCGGTGACCGACCCACCGAGCGCACACGGGGCGTAGACGTCGACGTCCGAGGTCGGCAGGTCGTCCACACCGACCGCGCGCACGTCACCCAGGGCGACGACCCGCGCGACCGCCGCCTCGTTGACGTCCGAGACGGTGACGACCGCGCCGTCCTCCAGCAGGTGCTCGACGAGGTGGAAGCCCACCTTCCCCACGCCCTCCACGGCGACGGACCGGCCGTGCAACGTCGGGGCTCCCCAGGTGTGCTGCGCCGCGGCCCGCATGGCCTGGAACACGCCGTACGCCGTGAGCACCGCGCTGTCGCCCGCACCGCCGTGCTCGGGGGAGCGACCCGTCACGAAGCGCGACTCCTTGGCGATGACGTCCATGTCCTGGACGTACGTGCCGACGTCGCACGCGGTGTAGTAGCGCCCACCGAGCGACTCGACCATGCGCCCGTAGGCGCGCAGCAGCGCCTCGGTCTTCATCGTCGCAGGGTCCCCGAGGATGACGGCTTTGCCACCTCCGAGGTCGACCCCGGCGCAGGCCGCCTTGTAGGCCATGGCCTTGGACAGCGCGAGGACGTCGGACAGGGCAGCAGCCTCGTCGGCGTACGGGTAGAAGCGGGTGCCGCCGAGGGCCGGACCCAGGGCGGTGGAGTAGATGGCGATGATGGCGCGCAGCCCGCTCGCGGGGTCCTGGCAGAACACGACCTGCTCGTGTCCGGCGTTCGCGAGGTGGTCGGTGCGGTCGAAGACGCCCACGGGTCGTCCCTTTCGGTGAGTGGCACGGGCGCTTGTGGCGCACTGGCGAGGGGGCGCGGAGGAGGTGTGCTCCGCCTCACCAGCCTATCGGCGTGCGACCATGACCACGTGAGCAGTTTCGTGGCCAGTCTGCGGGTCTACGAGCCGCTGGCTGCTTTCGAGGGAGCGCAGCGCGCGCACTGGGACGCCTACGTCGCGGCGGGGGTGGCGTCCCCCGACGAGCGCCTCGCCTCGGTCGAGGCAGCGGTTCGCCGTACCCTGCCGGACCCTGGTGACCACGCGCACGTCCTCGAGGTCGACGGCGTGACGCTCGTGAGTCCGTGGCGTACGGCGCTGCGCAGTCAGGAGGCGCTGCTGGACTTCTGCGCCGAGCTGCCGGACCTGCTGTCCGACGCGTTCGTGCCGCCGCGACTGCTGGAGCAGGCCGAGGTCGAGCTGGACCGGTGGCGTGCCGAGCACGGCCACACCCTGTCCCACGTGCGGACCGCGACCTGGCACATCCCGCCGCGCTGGTTCGTGCTGGTCGACGCCGAGGAGCGGACGGTGCTGCTCGGTGAGCCGGGTGCGGGCGCGCTGGCCCGGCGTACCGGTCGGTCGCTGGTCTACCGCACCGCGATGAGCCGGGCCCGCCGGCGGGTGGCGCGCGCGCTCGCGGTGCTCCGGACAGCGGTCGACGACCCCATCGTGACGGAGGGCGTGGAGGACCTGGGGCGGTGGCTCGAGGAGTTCCACCCGCGGTCGCTGGTGGAGCTCGACTACGGCGACCTGGTGCACCTGCTCGACGACGCCGAGCTCACCCAGGACGAGTCGGCGCGCGACATGGCGGCGGCGCTGGCGCTGCTCGGGCAGGGCGACGGCGAGGGCGCGACGGCTGCGTACGGGCGCCTCGTCGCCCGGACGAAAGCGCTGCAAGGGGTCGAAAGCGCCAACTAGCCGGGCACTCCGGTCAATGGTGACTACCCCGAAGATGGCCCGGGTGGGCCATACCGGACAAGGGGGGCATCGGGCACCGTGAGGGGCGTCGCAGGCGAGCAGCGGGCTCTCCGTCGCTCCGTCGAAAGGACCGCTCCGATGAGCACCCGTACCCCCGATGCCGAGGCTCTCCTCACCCCGGCGGAGGTCGCCTCGATGTTCCGCGTCGACCCCAAGACCGTCACCCGCTGGGCGAAGAGCGGCAAGCTGACCTCGATCCGCACGCTCGGTGGCCATCGCCGCTACCGCGAGGCCGAGGTC
>CAWASC010000001.1:0-221954 GCA_963784705.1 uncultured Actinomycetota bacterium | reverse complement strand
GACGCGCCCGGGGGATGAGGATCCGCCGCCCCAGCCGTACGGCGGGTAGCGCGCCCTCGCGACCTGCTGCTGGATCAGCCAGCGGCTCACGCCGAGCAGCTCGGCGGCCTCCGCGACGGTGAGCGTCGGCCGCTGCGCTGGGTCGTGTGTTGGTCGATCAGCTGAATCACGGCTTCGGTGGTCGTCATCTGCTCCTCCTCGAGGTCCTGCCCCGGTTGTTCAGACGGAGGACCGCGCCCCGTTCGAAGCCCTCACTCTCATGTGGGCACGGGGGCCTCCAACACGACCAAGATCAAGAACAACGAGGCGCAGGACTCTTCTGGCACTAGAGGTCGCGGGGTCACCTCAGGCCCCTCCGTCGGCGTTCGCTGGCAACGGCCCGGCAGGTCCGCACAAGTGGGATCGCGATCCCGGGTCCCGGCCTTACTTGTCGCGGGCCGCACCTATCCCGGGTTGGCCTGGCTGGCGACGGGGCCTGGCGCTCCGTGGGGTCAGCCGATCATGTCCAAGGCGTGGCGACGTTCATGACCCAGCCTGATCCGGCGTCGATCCCAGGGAGCAGCGCGATCGTGAACCCGGCAATCGAAGGTGGCTTCACCAGCGGCGGGCCCTCCGTGGCCAGGACTCACCTTGCCAACGGCGGACTCCGGCGTTGGCAATCGGCTTGGCAACGGTTTGCCAGCGTTACGGCTCTACGCGCTGAACCGTCGTGGCGCGGTCGATGGCCTTGTCGAAGGAGGCGATCCGTTTACCCCGGTCGCTTCCGCGCAGGCGACAAAGTACGCCTGGGCCAAGTCCAGGCGGTCGACCTCGTAGACCTCGAGCGCCCGAAACAGCAGTGCCGGGTCCACGCTCACGATGGATCGGAACGCGAGCAGCGAACGCAGCGACGCCGTGACCTGGACGCGGGGAGCCTCGTAGCACGACTCCAGCACGTAGACCGTCTCTGCCACGACGAGTCCGTCAGGAAGAAGCTCCTGGGCAGCGCTGAGGAACGCTGTGCGCGGGCGGCCATCTCCGTCGGATCGCCCGTGAGATGGCGGACCATGATGTTCGTGTCGACGAAGGCGCTCACGCGCGTAGGGCCGCTCGTCCCGCGCGAGTCTTGCGCAGCACGTCGTCCCAGGTCGCACTGCGTTTGTCGGCCGGCACGGGGACGGACCCAGTCAGGGAGTGGAAGTCAGCCGTTCGAGCGAGCACGGCCCTTGATCCCTCGACCCGGAAGACGATCTCGTCGCCTTCGTGGATTCCCAGCGCCTCACGCACGGCCTTCGGGACGGTTACCTGTCCCTTCGAGGTCACCCTCGCAGCTACGTCCATGAGCCTTCCTTACTTTGCGAGGAATGTAAGGTTACGCCCACAGGCCCCCACCGCGTCAACCAGGCGGCAACAGGATCCCCACGTAGGGCTCGGCGCTCGCTCGAGGCAGAGCGGATGTCGCCCCCGCGCGGTAACGACGCTTCTTCGCGTCGGGCGCTTCCGCGGAAGCGTCGAAGATCAGGCGTTAGTCACCTCACAGAATCGGTGTAGCGGCGCTACCGTCAACTCCGTGAGCGAGCAGCCGTTGGACCTACCCGATGATGGGCAGCTCGTGCCGTCGCGCATCATTGGCGAGATCTTCTGGAGGATGGACCACGGGGACGATGACGGCTCCTCTGGCGTGCGCGATCCAGCCCGACCGGGGCCGGTTGGGCCCACGTTGGACGCCGAGACAGAGGCGGAGTAGCTGACGCTCTACGCCTCACGAGGTTGGCAGATGTCAGCGCTGGGACCATGCGGCGTCGACTGCTCACGGGGCGCCCCCGTGAGCAGTCCCTCCTGAGTAGGACTGCTGCTGGCTCAGCGCCGTAGTGGGGTGGCGCCGGCCAGGCCGAGGAGCTCGAAGCTGACGTAGAGGTCGGCGGGCCGGCCACGGCCGCTCGGTGACACCGTCCCGAACCGGGTGAGGACGCCGGCATCGGCGAGGGCTGACAGCGCGGCCCGCGCGCCCTTCGGGGTGGTGCCGAGCGCGCCGACGACCTCGGCCGCGGTCAGCACCAGGTATCGCGGCAGAAGGTCGAGGACGGCCCAGGCGGCTGCGTCCGAACGCAACCCGGCGATCTGGAGCTGCTCGTGCCACGTCGCGTGGAGTCGCTCAACGTTGCGAACGAGCTGCTGCTGCGCGCGTCCGGCGCCGCCGACCGCGTCAGCGAACCACGCGATCCAGCCGTTGTGGTCGCTCATCCGGAACCGGACCAGGCCGCTGGCGTACCCGCCGACGTCGGCAGCGATCAGTACGCTCACCGGTGGCGGCGTGAGCAGCTGCAGTCGGCGCGTGAGCAACCACAAGATCAGCACCCGGCCGATGCGTCCGTTGCCGTCGGCGAACGGGTGGATGACCTCAAACTGTGCGTGCGCGACAGCGGCCTGCGCGATCGGATCGACGTCGGTCCGGTTCGTGAAGTCGAGCAGGTCAGCCAGAAGCGTGTCGAGCTCGGCGACCGGTGCGGTCACGAGGTGGGCGTCCAACGGGCTGGTCCCGCCGATCCAACCCTGCTCGGTGCGGACGTTCCCGACGTGCCCGGCGGGGGTAGGGCTGCCCGCCATCAGTGCGCTGTGCCAGGCGCACAGGTCGAGGACCGTCAACGGCTCGTTCTGGCTGGCGTGTATGACAGCGTCAGTGGTCGCCTGCAGGTTCGCAGCAACCCACGCGGCCGAGCTGCGCTGCCCGCTCGGGTCCTGCTCGGCCAGGACGACGTCGACGACGGGGGCGGCGACGCCCTCGACGTAGGACGAGGCGATCCCCTCGGCGCGCAGCAGCAGCCTGGCCAACGGCGCGTAGTCCTCCGGCAGCGCCGTGGCGCCGGTGGCGACGCTCGCCTCGGCAGCTCCGCACCGGGTCGCTGCGGCCGCAGATAGCGTCAGGTCGCGCTCGCTGAGCAGCGTTGGAACGAACGCCTGGATGCGGCGTCCGTTCCACACCACCTGCTGATGCCGGCCTGCTTCCTCCACCACGCCCCCCAGTTTCACACCGCTACAGCGACAACGGTACTAAATGCAAGGTGCGGATGCCCACCTTGGGGTCATACGGACCCACGGCCGGAGGTAGGTAGAGCCGGACTACGTCGGTCGATGCGCAGCTTGGCCGCGATCAGGATGCGGCGTTCTGAGCTGTCCGTGAGTGGCTCGGAAGGCGAGCTCGTCAGCGACGAGAACAGTTCGGTGTTTTCCATTTTCGCGAGACCGTCATATCAACTGCGACGGGAGAAGTGCCGGCACCGCTACGGGCGGTGTTGTACGTGCCGCTGAACTTGCAGCTCCGGAGCCCCAGGATGTCGCCTCGGCCGAGAAAGGTACTGGCGTCCACCAGGGCCAGGAGGGTCGCGTACTCACTTCCCACGATCACGTCCGTCTTGTACGGCGTGGGGGGTTCAGATGACGCCGTCATGATGAGGTTCAACGGATGGCCTCGCCAGGCCGAACTAACCCTGACGCCTCGCTTGTCGTAGCTGTATGTGCCAGCCTGCAGATTCAGGCGCTCGCGAATGGCGACGGTGGCCGGACCCTTTTGGGCGTAGCCATAGACCGTCAAGATGAGATCGGCGCCCGTTCCATCTTGCGTGACGACGCCGCCGCGGAAGTCCACTCGGATGAAGCTGAAGGCTGGCAGGTTCGTGGATGCGGAGATGTCGAGGTCGACAATTCCGAAAGCCACGACGGCCTGCCGAAGGTCGGCCCTTGCAGGCGCAACCTGGCCAGCGCCGACCGGCACCATCAGGAGCAACGCGCTGAGCGCGGAGAGGCGCCTCATCGGTAGTCGAAGGTCGCTACAGCGGAAACGTGCACGCTGATGTCTTCGCCAGGGACGACACATCTCCTGCCTTCGCTACGGACAAGGCAGGGCCACGACCTCCAACTGCCTAGGGCCTGCGACTGAGAAGCGTGGCCTTCGGCCATCCCGCATGACCAGTGGTCGCCACATCTGGCACTCGGAGAAGCGACAGATCCCACTGAGGAAGTGCCGCTGGACCACGGCGACCGGACGGGTGAGTAGCAACTCTTCTCTTCGGACACCGACAAGCGCGGCCTCGCCGACGAGCAGGCGCTAGCGGCCCGCTGCAAGTCTCTCTCCTGGCTCCGGCACAGCGCCCTCATGCTGGCTCGGCGTATGCAGAACCCCGATGCGCAAGGAGAGCTGGACGGCTAGGTTCTGGGCAAGCTCTTGGTCAGCAGCTGGGCGGCATCGCCGCACTCGGTTCTGCGCGTTGTCCCGGAGTGGACCCTGTAAAGGTCATGCGTCTGCAAAGCGCACGGGTTCAAATCCCGAGGCTGCCAGGCTCGCGGTCACCAGGGTCCAGGCGGTCTGCAGCGCTTCGTGCGCTCCCCGCTCCGGCCCGATCGCTCGTCTGGCGGCCGACCAAACTTCTCGGAAGGTGAGCAAGTAGTGCGCATCACGGTGCAGGAGTGGGAGCGGGTGCTCATCTACCGCGATGGCCGCTTCCAAGAGACGCTCGAAGCGGGCCGCCACCGGCGCTTCCGTCGCCGTCGGAGGACGGTGCGCGTCACCGTGCGGCCACGACTGGTGACCGTCCCTGCACAGGAGGTACTGACCTCGGAAGGGCTCAGCGTCAAGATCAGCCTGACCGCCACCTGCCGAACGCACGACCCGCGGACGTGGCACGAGGCCGTCGAGGACCCCGACGCCTTCTTGTACAGCGCCATGCAGATCGGCCTCCGCGACGGGGTCGCCGCACGCTCACTCGACGCTCTCACTGCCGACCGCACCGTCCTAGGCGAGGAGGTGATGGCGGCCGCAGTTTCCGCCGCCGAGCAGGTAGGCATATCCCTGGACTCGGTCGCCGTGCGTGACCTGATGCTCCCGCCGAAGTGCGCAAGGCTGCGGCCGAAGTCGCGATCACCCGCTCGCAGGGCCTAGCCGCTCTAGAGCGTGCCCGCTCCGAGGTCGCAGCCACACGCGCACTCGTCAACGCCGCAGAGGTGTGCGCGGACAACCCGGCACTGCTGCAGCTGCGAATGTTGCAAGCGGTCGAAGCGGGCGGAGCCACCGTCGTGCTCAACGGGTCGTCTAGCCCTCAGCCGGGTTGAGTTCCCACGGCAACCGCGGTCAGACGTGGTAGCCGAGGGGGACGCCCGGCCTCGGTTCAGGCAGCGAGCTCCGAGTCGGTAAGTAACCGGCCCTACCCTCTGGTGAACAGGGGGGTAGGGCGGTGAGCACAGTGGGCAACGGACGTATCCGCGCCGCCACGGAGGCCGACGCTCAGCGGTTGGTGCACTTGTGGGCCGAGTTGTTTCCTGGGGAGCCTGACGACTCTGGGCTGGCATGGAAGCAGCACGCTCGTCAGTGGTTCCTTCGCGTTGCGGACGCATCTGACGAGGCGTGCTTCCCCGTGGTCGACCTCGACGGCCAAGTCGTCGCCACGGCCATCGGCACCTTGGAGCTCGGCGTGCCGAACCCCTACGCCCCCCGCGGACGGGCGGTTCGCCTGGCGAACGTCATCACCCTGCCGCAGCACCGGGGCAGGGGGTACGGAACGCTGCTCGTGTGCGAGGTTGTCGAGTGGGCGAGGTCCATAGCCGCTGACCGCGTTGACCTAAGTGCTTCCGAGGCGGGGCTACGCCTCTACGAGCGGGTCGGCTTTCAGGCAACGCAGGCCCCGCGGATGAAGCTCGTTCTGTAGCCGGGAACCACTGCGTGTAAGTGCCGTTCCGCGACGGTCGAGGCCCACTACCGTCGTCGTGTGCCCCAGGTAGCCGTCGGAGCCCTCCTGCGCGGCGACGACGTCCTGCTCTGCTTCCGGACCGCGCAGCGTTCCGCGTACCCGGCCGTGTGGGACTTCGCGGGCGGCCATGTCGAGCCAGGCGAAACCCCGTTGGCGGCGCTCAGCCGGGAGCTCCTCGAAGAGCTCGGCGTCGTCGTGCAGGTCGCGCTGCTCCCAGAGACCCCCGACCTGCGCGGTCGCGTCCCCGGGAGTGGTGTAGTTCGTCGCGTGTTGCTGTGCGAGTGAGAGCAACTATGCCGTAGCGGCGATCTGCCTCCTGGGGGTCTTGGTCGGCGGGGTCTTCTTGGCCTGCAGGACGGTCGGCGCGGGTGGGTTGAGCAGCGCCATGGACTCCTCGCTGAGGTAGCGGCGGTCGCTGTCTTGCCACTCGTCGTGGGCTTCGATCAGCACGCAGCTGGAGAGCCTGAGCAGGGCCGCGGGGTTGGGGAAGATCCCGACGACGTCCGTCCTTCTCTTGACCTCCCGGTTGAGCCGCTCGAGGGGGTTGGTGCTCCAGACCTTCTGCCAGTGCGAGCGCGGGAAGTCCGCGAACGCCGTCAGGTCCGCCTTCGCGTCCAGGAGCATCTGAGCGACCGCGGGGAACTGGCTGCTGAGCATGTCCGCAACCAGGTCGACCTGAGCGCGGACCTCGGCCTGGCCGGGCTGGGCGAAGATCGTACGGATCGTCGCGGCGACCATCTCGGCGTGGCCCTTGGTGACCTTGGCCAGCACGTTCCGCATGAAGTGCACCCGGCAGCGTTGCCAGGCAGCGCCCTGCATCACGGTCCCGATGGCGTTGACCAGGCCGCTGTGGGCGTCGCTGATGACCAGCTGGACCCCGGCCAGGCCGCGGTCCTTCAGGTCGCGCAGGAACTCGGTCCAGAACACCTCGTTCTCACTGTCACCGACCTGGCAGCCCAGCACTTCCCTTCTGCCGTCGGCACTCACGCCAGTGGCGATGACGACGGCCTGGGACACCACCCGACCCCCCAGGCGGACCTTGCAGTAGGTCGCGTCCAGGAACAGATACGGGAACGCCAGATGGTCCAGCGTCCTGGTGCGCCAGAGCACGACCTCAGCGTCGAGCTGCGAGCAGATCCTCGACACCTCGCTCTTGCTGATCCCGGTGCCACCCATCGCGATCACCAGGTCATCGACCCGGCGCGTGCTGACGCCTTCCACGTAGGCCTGCATCACGACCGCGTGCAGAGCGACGTCGATCCGGCGCCGTGGTGCCAGCAGGGCCGGGAAGAACGAGCCCGTTCGGACCTTCGGGATCTTCACTGTCAGATCACCAGCAGCGGTCGTGACGAGCTTGTTGCGCGTGCCGTTTCGCTGGGTCGTACGGGTGTCCGCACGTTCATGAATGCCGGCGCCGATGTGGGCGGTCGCCTCGGCATCGACCACGGCTTGGAGCATCCCGCCGAGCAGCCGACGGATCACCTCCCCACCGTCGGCGGTGCGGAGCATCTCGATCAGCTCGAGCAGGGCAGAATCGTCTAGGGCCATCGCGTGAAGTCCTTGTCTGTGAGCACTTTGGTCGGTACTCACACACCTTCACGCGGTGGCCCTCTGCCGTCCGTGACCGACACGAACCAGGTCAGGATCAAGAGCTCGAGCTACACCACTCCCAGGGACTCAGCCGCCTCCCGCCTCTTCGACTGGGCTGACATCCGCGCCTAGCAGCGCAGCGCACTCGCGAGGAACCGTGAGAGGGGACTTCGTGCGCGTTGGAGGACCGGCACCCGGAACGGCAGTCCCGTTGCTGGGGACCATTCGATTCGTTCAAGGCGGCCAGTCGATATCGGTCCCAGTCGGTCGGAACGGGCGATTCACCGTTCTCCTTCCGGCGGGGCGATACGACGTGAAAGGCACAAGCCCCCAGATTCAAAATGGCGCAGCAACCTGCTCACGGACAGTCCACCTCACAGTGATCGCGGGTAGGACCCTCACCCAGCGCCTGGTCTGTGACATCAGGTAGAAGTGCCGCTTGGTGCTCACCGGCCCATACCCTCCGACCATGTTTCGTCGGAAGTCATCGCGCCTGGTGCCGCTCCAGGAGCCGCTGCCACGGGGCAGGCGCGTTCGCGTCCGCCGAGACCCGGAGTTCGGCCCCGGACCTTGGCCTGACGAACCACTGGGCAGAGTCGCCTCATGGGAGTGGGTGAGCACTGTTCGAGGCCAGCAAAGGACCTACTGGGTGGAGTTTGACGAACCGCAGGAAGATGCGGACGGCGACGGCCCGTATGCAGCCTCGCAGGTGTTGGAGCAGTACCTGGAGCCGGTTGCCGACTAGGCGGTAGGTGCCGCTCCCGCACGTCGATCACCGGCATCCCCTGATGGAGAGGTGCCGCTGGCCGACCGTGGATACTGCACGCATGGGGAACATCTCCGGTCCGGCACGCTTTCGCGTGACGTGCGAAGTTGTCGTCGAAGTAGAGGCAGCCGAGAGGCTGGAGCACGAGGCACGGACCTACTTGACCAGGAAGCCATGCCATCCCTACCTGCCGGGGGTGACAACCTGGATGACCCCATCTCCGCGCTCCAGTGGCTACTCAAGCCAGAGGCGATGATCGCGCACATCCCGGGAGCCTCCTTCGTCGAAGGCGGCTGGGAAGCCGTGCTCATAGAGCCCCCGCACCCCTGCGTGTAGGTGCCGTTACCTCATCTCGGCTGAGCCGGCCGGGCGAGGTGGATAGCGACCTACTACATGCTCTCGGGGGCCTGTCGGCGTATGGCCTCGACGAAGTTCGGTACTTGGCACCGTGCCAGGTTGTTGAGCAGGCCGGCGAGGTCCATCGGCGGGTTGCGGAGGTCCGCAGCTTGCTCGCTGAGGACCTGAAGGACCCGGCTGGGAAACAGGTCGAGTTGGTCGAGCAGGAAGTCGTCGGGGTGGCGAGCCTCGATCGCCCTTGGCCCCAGTTGCTCGAGCGGAAAGTCCTTCAGGTTCGCCGTGACGATGGCCTGTGCGCCACCCACGATGGCGGCCGCGAGGACGTGCCGGTCGTTCTCGTCGGGGAGGTCCAGTCCGGCAGACACCTGCTCCCAACCCGAGACGGTGGCGTCCTCGAAGGTGGCAGACATGAGCTGTGTCCGGCGACGTACGCGAGCGGGATCGATGTCGGGATAGAGCGAGATGACGGCGTGCTCGAGCTCGAGCAGGATCCGTTCGGACCAGAGGGGTCGGTAGAAGCCGTCTTCGGCCAGGCGCAGCAGGGTGTCGCACAGCGCGGTGGGGACGAGCACGTTGGCGTCGAGGACCGCCGCGTACACCTCAGGCGTGCTTCCGGCGGGCCTCGGCCAGGGCTGCGTCGAAGGTCTCGGGGGGAGCGTTGTAGAGCCCGAGGTCCTGTGCGTCCTGGGCCAGCTCCCTGAGCGACTCGCGCTGCTCGGTCCGGCGCAGCTCCTGGAATGCCAGGACGTCGCTGAGCCGCAGTCGACGGTGCCGGCCAGGGGTCTCGTAGGGGATCCGGCCCGACTCCAGGAGCTTGATGAGAGTCGGTCGGCTGATACCGATCAGGTCCGCCGCCTGTTGCGTGGTCAGCTGTTGGCTCATCGGGGCGAACGTCACAGCCTGCCCACGTCGCATCGCGCGGACGACCTCGGCCAGCACCTGGCGCAGCTCAGGCGGTAGCGGGACGGAGCTGTCTCCGACCGTGAGGAATGCCGACGCCTGCTCTTGCAGAGCCGCTCCGAGTGCGTCGAGAAGTGCGCTGTCCTGGCCGGGAAGGACGGTGGTCTCGCGCGCCATGGGGCCCTCCCAGTTGTCGGAGGTCAAGTATGGTCCAATTCGAAAGAATCGCAAGTGCTTCGCCGCGCGAGGTTGAAGTGGTCACAGAAGTGGTCACAGAAGCTCCGGGCGCACCCGGTTTCCACCGGTCAGCCGCGGGAACCGAAACGGCGCCGTTGAGCGTGAAACCGGTCGCAGAGGCCCCCTCCGGCCTGCCCCGGACACCCACCCGTGCGAGTTCAAATCCCACCGCCACCGCCAAGTCGCCGATGAACGGAAACGCGCGGGTAGGTGCGGAGTCGCACCCTTACCCGCGCGTTTCCGTTCGCGCGGACGTCCGGCGGCGTTCATGGGGGCGAGGGTCGGGATCTCGTCCCTCAGCCCCCCGGCGGAGGACGACATCCCGACCCTCGACCGGTGTCGGTGACCGGGGTCGGTGACTCCTGGGCGGTGGACCCGCGGACGACGACGACCCCGCACCGTTGGGTGCGGGGCCGACGTACGCAGCTGGCGGAGGATACGAGATTCGAACTCGTGAGGGGTTGCCCCCAACACGCTTTCCAAGCGTGCGCCATAGGCCAACTAGGCGAATCCTCCGTTGACGATGCTAGCGGACCTCGTCGGCCGGGCAGCGTTCGCGGTGCGCGCGTGGTTCGGGGACAGTGGTCGTCGCCGGGAGCTCCTGGATGCGCGCCGCGAACTCCACGGCACACAGCGGCGCCGACCAGAGGTAGCCCTGGAAGGTGGTGCAGCCGAGCTCCCGCATCGCTGCGAGCTGCGTGGGGGTCTCGATGCCCTCGACAACGGTCTCCAGGTGCAACGACGTAGCGAGCGCGACAACCGCAGCGGCCAACCGGGCGTCGGACGCGTGGCGCTGGATCGTGGCCACGAAGGCCTTGTCCACCTTGAGCACGTCGACCGGCAGGCCTGCGAGGTAGATCAGGGAGGAGTAGCCGGTGCCGAAGTCGTCGATGGCCAGGCGGACCCCCAAGGACTTCAGCTCGGCCAGGGTGCCTGCTGCGGTGTCCATGTCGTGCACGAACACGGACTCGGTGAGCTCCAGAGTCAGGGAGCTGCCGGGAAGGCCGGACCGCTGAAGGGCTTCGTTGACGTGGGCGACGAGGGTGCCGTCCATGAGCTGGCGCGCGGACACGTTGACGCTGACCTTCAGGGGAGCGTGTGCGAGGGAGGCGTTCCACCGGGCGGTCTGGGCCGTCGCCTCGAGGAGCACCAGGCGTCCGATGGCGACGATCATCCCGGTCTCCTCCGCGACCGGGATGAACTCGGCGGGCGGGACCAAGCCGAGTTCTGGGTGCTGCCACCGGACCAGCGCCTCACTGCCCACCACCCGCCCGAGCTGGACGTCGATCACGGGTTGGTAGTGCACGCGCAGCTCGCCGTTGTCGATGGCCAGCCGCAGATCGCGCTCGAGCCGGCTGCGAGCCTGCAGGTCCACCCGCATGCTCGGCACGAACAGCACGGCGCGTCCCTTGCCGAGCGCCTTGGCGCGGTACATCGCGACGTCCGCGTCCCGCAGCAGGCCGTCGGCGCTGGCCTCGTCGGAGGTCTGGCACACCACCACGCCCGTGCTGGCGCCGATCGTCACGACGTGGCCAGGCAGGTGGAACGGTTGGCTCATCGCCTGTCTGATGCGTTCGGCGGTCAGCTCGGCCTGGTCGGCTGGGGTGCTGCACAGCAGAACGGCGAACTCGTCGCCGCCGAGCCGAGCGAGCAGGTCCTCCCGCCGCAGGCACCCGACGATGCGCTCGCCGACCGCGCAGAGCAGCGCGTCCCCGATCGGGTGGCCGAGGGTGTCGTTGACCAGCTTGAAGTCGTCGATGTCGATGAACAGCACGCCCGAGGCCTGCTGATCGCTCAAGGCGGCGTCGAGCTTCTCGAGGAAGTACGTGCGGTTGGGAAGGCCGGTGAGGGCGTCGTGCCGGGCCTGCTGACTCGCCTCGTGGGCCGCCTGCTGCAGGGCCGCGACGGTGCGCGCGTCGTTGAGAGCGAGCCCGATGTGCTCAGCGAAGGACGTAAGCATGTCTTGCTCGCCGACGCTGTAGGTCCGACCGGGGCGTCGCGTCGCCACGACCAGGCTGCCGACGAGCACATCACCCTGGAACACCGGAGCGGCCATCGTCGCCGTGACGCCGTCGACCAGGAAAATCACCAGCGGCGCCTGCTCGCGGGCGTAGTCCTCCGAGAGGACCAGCGTGCGCCGGCTGACGGCCAAGCCCCCGACGCCCACGCCGACGGCGGATCGTCGCGACCGCGCCTGCACCTCGGGCGTCAGGCCGGTCGAGGCGGCGAGGATGAGAGCCGCCGGGTCGTCGGGGTCGATCAGTCGGAGCCCGGCGATCTCGTCACCGATGAGGTCGGAGGCTCCGACGACGATGGCTTGCAGCACCTCGTGCAGCGGTCGTCGGGTCGAGATCGACCGCTGGATCTTCGACAGCCGCTCCATCAGGTCCTGGCGTTCGCGCAGGGCGACGAGCAGCTCCTGTCGGTGACCGGCCTCGCGCTCGATGGCCTCCCGCTGCTGTCGCTCGCGCGACAGGGTTCGGTGCGCGGCGAGGGTCAGGCTCAGCACCCGGGCGAAGCCGCGCAGCAGACTGCGCTCCTCACTGCTGAACGAGGCGGGGGCGACCCGTCCGAGCAGGAGCCGCCCACCGGGTAGTCCGTCGCAGGCCACGACGAGCACGTCGCACTCGCCGGCACCAGGCACCGTCAGCACCTCGACGTCGCCCGCTGCCGCGGCGAGCAGGTCGGCGACCGGCACGGCGCGCTCGGCGTACCCCACACTGGCGAGCACGTCACTCTCGGACACGACCGCGCCCACGTCGCCCTCGAGGGACTCGACCGCGTGCTCGAGCGCCCGGTGCACCACATCGGCGTCACCGGGCAACGAGCTCATCAACGCGAGCAGCTCCGTGAGCTGCTGCGTGGACCAGCTCGAGGTCGTCCTCATCCGATCGCCAGCACCACAAGGGTCTGGTTGTGGAAGCCTCCCACGGCGGAGTTCCGTGCGATCTCGCCGTAGGTGTAGAAGCCCCCGACGGGAGCCGACGCGGCATGCTCCGAGAGTCGATCGACCTCCTGCTGGATGCCGGCGTCACCCAGTACGCCTCGTCGCGCGATGCAGTCGAACGCGAACAGGCCGAGCGGCGGCTGACCGCTCAGGCCGGACAGCGCGGACGCGCACGCGGCGCTCGTCGCCGTCAGCACGGACTCGCTGTCGCCCTCCATGATCCAGGCCAGGCCACCCTGCGGGACGCGAGCGATGCACACCAGCGCACGCTCGGCGAAGTCGGCCTCCGCCACCATGCGGACCTCTTCGGTACTGCGCCGGTTCACACCGAGGGGGTGCGTCAGGGCGAAGCGCGTGAAGGCGGCGGGATCGGTCCAGGCCTCGGACGGCGCCCCGAGCCGTCGCAGGTAGAGATCGAGGGCCGGCTCGTCATCGAGCGTCAGCACCCGTACGCCCTCGCTGGCCGTCACGACCATCGGTTCGCCGACCCGGCGCCAGCCGTGCTCGACGCCGATGCCGAAGGGCGCCTCGGACCCGATGGCGGCAGCGACGACCGATCCCTTCAGGAGCCGGTCGTCGTACAGCTGCGAGGTCTGCACCATGCGCAGGTCGTCGCCGGCGCAGCCCCCGACAAGAGGAACCTCCGCACCGACGACGGAATAAGCCCCGCGGACGATCTCCTCCTGGTCCCCGGCGAGGCCGTCGCTGAGGACGAGCAGGACGCGGTGCGTACTCCCGGCCACCTGCTCGGCGGCCCGCGCGACCAGGCGCCCGGCCTCGCGGAGCCCGACGTCGGTCACCGAGGCGGCGGCGGTGGCGACGTGGAAGCCCACACCGCCCAGAGCCATGACCACGACGCCGCTGTCACCCGCGCCGCTCCGCGCGATCTCCCCCGCCGTCGAGCAACCGATCAGCGGTACGTCGGGAGCGACGTCGCGAAGCGCAGCCAGCAGGGTGGCGAGGTCGTAGGCATCGGAGGCGAAGACCACCAGCAAACGCGGGTCAGGACGTCCCTGGAGCGCGTCCTCGCAGGCCGACCTGGCTGCTGCGCCCGCGTCGGGATCTCGAGACGAGCCCGCACCCACCCAACGCGCGGCCTCCGGAGTCATGTCCTGAGAGTCGACCGCGCGGAGGCCCGACTTCCGTCGTCACGCGAAGATGATCAAAAGGGATCACGTCGGGCATGGCCCGGGTGGGGCAAGGGGTGGCGGCTAGAGTCTCCGTCAGACCCCTCGTGCGGCGCCCATCTCGCTGAACTCCCCCAGGGCCGGAAGGCAGCAAGGGCAGGCGGGCTCTGGGCGGGTGCACGGGGGGTCCTTCAGTGAGGACCCCGGCAGCAGGAGGCACGCGTGAGCCTGGCGCTCTACCGCAAGTACCGACCCGGGAGCTTCTCCGAGGTCAAGGGGCAGGACCACGTCACGCAGCCCCTCCAGCAGGCGCTGCGCAACGGGCGCATCCACCACGCCTACCTGTTCAGCGGTCCGCGCGGGTGCGGCAAGACCTCCAGCGCGCGCATCCTGGCCCGGTCGCTGAACTGCGAGCAGGGCCCGACGCCCGACCCGTGCGGGGTCTGTGACAGCTGCGTGGCGCTTGCGCCGCTCGGCCCCGGCTCGCTCGACGTGGTGGAGATCGACGCCGCCTCGCACGGTGGTGTGGACGACGCCCGTGACCTGCGGGAGCGCGCCTTCTACGCACCGGTCTCCAGCCGGTACAAGATCTACATCATCGACGAGGCGCACATGGTGTCGCCCGCGGGCTTCAACGCGCTGCTCAAGCTCGTCGAGGAGCCGCCGGAGTTCGTGCGGTTCGTCTTCGCGACCACCGAGCCCGAGAAGGTCCTCGGGACCATCCGCTCCCGCACGCACCACTACCCGTTCCGGCTGATGCCGCGCGCCGACCTCACCGCCCTGCTCACCGAGGTCGTCGCGCAGGAGGGCATCGCCGTCGACCCGACGGTCCTTCCGCTGGTGGTGCGCGCCGCCGCGGGCTCGGCACGTGACGGCCTGTCGATCCTCGACCAGGTGCTCGCCTCCGCCGGTGCCGAGGGCGTGACCCGCGAGTCCGCTGCCTCCCTGCTGGGCGTCACGCCGGACACCCTGCTCGATGACGTCCTCGACGCGTTCGCCGCCCGCGACGGTGCAGCCGTGTTCGCCTCGGTCGACCGCGTCATGGAGAACGGCCACGACCCGCGCCGCTTCGCCGGTGACGTGCTCGAGCGCCTGCGCGACCTGGTCGTGCTCGACGCCGTACCGGATGCGGGGGAGAAGGGCCTGCTCGACTGCCCGCCCGAGCAGCTCGCGTCGATGGCTCGGCAGGCCGGGGCGCTGGGTACGGCGGGACTGTCCCGCGCGGCCGACCTGTTCCACGCCGGGCTGGTGGAGATGCGCGGCACCACGTCGCCGCGCCTGCTGCTCGAGCTGCTGTGCGCGCGGGTGCTGCTGCCCGCGTCCGCGTCGGACGAGGGCGCGATGCTCACCCGTCTCGAGCGCCTCGAGCGCCGCCTCGACATCACCGGCGTCCCCCCCGAGGCCCCCCTGGCTTCGCCCGTCAGCACGCCGGCTCCCGCCGTACCGTCCCTGGCTACCCCTGCCAGCACGCCACCTCCTGCACCCGAGCGTGCTGGAGGTACGCCGGACGTGACGCGCGAAGCCAAGCCGGACGTGGCGCCAGCGGGTGCGGCGACACCAGTAGCCAGGCAGGCCTGGCCGGAGGCTGCGGTACCGGGAGGTGCTCCAGCCAACCCCTCGGCCAACCCCGCGGCCAACCCCGCGGCCCACCCTGCCCCCGACCCCGCGGCCGGCGCGTCCCAGACCGGCGCGCCGCAGGCCGCTCCCGCCGGTGGGCTCGACACGACCGCGGTCCGGCGGGCGTGGGACGCGGTGATGGACACCGTGAAGGACCTCAAGCGCACCACGTGGGTCGCGCTGATGGACGCCACCGTCCAGGCGGTCGACGAGCGGACGCTCACCTTGTCGTTCAGTCGCGTCGGCAACCAGAAGAACTTCACCGGCGGCGCGAACGCCGACTACCTCAACGACGCCTTGCAGACGGTGCTGGGCCGGCGGTTCGAGATCGCCAGCCTGGTCGGCGGCGGCACCCCACCCGCCCCGACGCCCACGAGCGCCCCGCCGCCCCCGCCGGTGCCGACGTACGAGGGCCTCGCGCCGGGCGACGAGATCGAGCCGGTCGACCCGGACCTGCCGGTCGCCGAGCGGGCGTCCGACCCGCAGGACGCCGCCATGTCCCTGTTGACCAGCGAGCTCGGCGCCACGGTCATCCGGGAGGACTGACCGGGCGGGTCCGCAGGTCGACCCACGCCCGCCGCGCCACCCACGCACCGACCAGCGCCGACACCACGACACCGACCCAGGCCGACAGCGCCAGGGGGCCGGTCGGGTCGCCGACGCTCGCCCCGAGTGCGGTGTAGGAGAACGCGCGCGGCAGCGTCCCGATCGCGGTACCCAGTGCGAGGTCGCGACGGGAGACGCCGAGGGCGCCGAAGGCGTAGGACAGGGGCGCGTCCGGGATGCCCGGGGCGAGCCGTTGCACGAGCACCACCCCGAAGCCCTCGTGCTCGACCACGCGCGCCACGGCCGGCGCGCGTGGTCCCAGGACGTCGACCGCACCGGCGTACCCCGCGCGCTGTCCGACCTCCCGGCTCACCAGGGCGCTCAGCACCGCGGACAGCACCGTCGCGACGGTGCCCACGACCGGGCCGAACAGCACGCCGGACACTCCCGCGAGCAGCGGCCCCGGCAGCAGCAGCGCCCCGAGCGCCGCCGACACGATCACGTAGACCAGCGGCCCCCACGGACCCGCCGACGCGACGAGGTCCCGCACCGGCTGCACGTCGACGTCCGACAGCGCCAGCGCGACGGGGACGACGCACAGCACGACCGCGAGCAGGGCGAGGCGCACGCGGGGTCCCACCGGTTCAGCCTGCCACCCAGGGTCGGTGCCTCCCCGTAGGCTGCCGAGCAGACGACGAGAGGGAGCCACCGTGGCCAAGCAGCGACCCCCCATGGGCGGCGGTCAGCCCAACATCCAGCAGCTCATGAAGCAGGCGCAGAAGATGCAGGCGCAGATGGCGGCTGCCCAGGAGCAGCTCGCCAACACCGAGCTCACCGGTACGGCGGGAGGCGGTCTCGTGACCGTCACCGTGACCGGCGCGGGTGAGGTCACCGGCGTGAAGATCGGCGCGGGTGCTGTCGACCCCGACGACGTCGAGACCCTCGAGGACCTCGTGCTCGCGGCGATCCGCGACGGTCAGTCCCAGGCCGCAGAGCTCGGCGAGTCCGCGATGGGTCCGGTCGCCGGTGGCGCCCAGGGCCTGCTCGGCGGCCTGTAGCCCGCATGTACGAAGGCGCGGTCCAGGACCTCATCGACGAGCTCGGGCGGCTGCCCGGCGTCGGTCCCAAGAGCGCGCAGCGCATCGCCTTCCACCTGCTCGCCAGCGACCCGGCGGACGTCCGACGCCTGGTGACCGCGCTGACCGAGGTGAAGGAGAAGGTGAAGTTCTGCCGCATCTGCGGCAACGTCACCGAACAGGACGACTGCCGCGTCTGCCGCGACCCGCGCCGCGACCTCACGGTCATCTGCGTGGTCGAGGAGAGCAAGGACGTCGTCGCGATCGAGAAGACCCGGGAGTTCCGCGGGCGCTACCACGTGCTCGGCGGCGCGATCAGCCCGATCGAGGGCATCGGTCCCGACGACCTGCGGGTGCGCGAGCTCATGACACGGCTGGCCGACGGCGTGGTCACCGAGCTCATCCTTGCCACCGATCCCAACCTCGAGGGCGAGGCGACGGCGGCCTACCTCGCGCGGCTGGTCAAGCCGATGGGGCTCAACGTCACCCGGCTGGCCAGCGGCCTGCCCGTCGGCGGCGACCTGGAGTACGCCGACGAGGTCACCCTCGGCCGCGCCTTCGAGGGTCGCCGGTCGATGTCGTGATCCGGCCGCTGCTCCCCGACGACGTCGCCGTCGCCCAGACGGTGGTGTGGTCGGCGCTGTCCGAGCTCGACACCCGGCTGGGCCAGCCGACCCCCGAGCTCACCCCGCCCATCCTGGCGCGGGCGCAGGCACGCATCGCGCACCTGCAGCAGACCGACCCCGACTGCTGCTGGGTGCTGGAGTCCGACGGCGAGGTCGTCGCGATGACGATGGCGCTGGTGCGCGAGGGCATGTGGTTCCTGTCCCTGCTGATGGTCCACCCCGGGCACCAGGGCAGGGGGTACGGCGGTCAGCTGCTCGACCGCGTCCTCACGACCGCGACCGACCGGTCCTGGATCACCTCGACGCAGGACCCCGCGGCGCTGCGGCGCTACCGACGGGCCGGCTTCGACCTGCACCCGGCCTACCAGGCGAAGGGGGCGCTGGACCGCTCGCTCGTGCCCGCCGTCGACGGCGTCCGGGAGGGCGACCACGCCCGCGATGCCGACCTGGTGAACGACCTCTACCGCCACGTGCGCGGCGCCGCCCTCGGGCCCGACCTGCCCTACGTCGCGTCGCTGCGCATGCGCTTCCTGCTGGTCGACGACGCCGCGGGTCGAGCGGTGGCGTTCCTGCGCCCGGACGGCGTCGCGTCGGTCGCGGCCACCACTCCGGACGCCGCTCGCCGCGTGCTCCTGGCGGGCCTGGCGGAGTGCACGGAGGACCCCCACGTCTCCTGGCTGACCGCCGACCAGCAGTGGGCGATCGACGCGTGCCTCGACCTGCGCCTGCCCCTCACCGGCGGACCGAGCGTCTGCCTGCGTGGCCAACCACCGATGTCGCCGTACCTCCCGAACGGCGCGCTGGGCTGATCCGTAGGCTGGTGCCCATGGGACTGGTCGTGCAGAAGTACGGCGGGTCGTCGGTGTCGGACGCCGAGCGCATCAAGCGGGTGGCCGAGCGCATCGTGGCGACCCGCAAGGCAGGGCACGACGTGTGTGTCGTCGTGAGCGCGATGGGCGACACGACCGACGAGCTGCTCGACCTCGCGCAGCAGGTGTCCCCGCTCCCGCCGGGTCGCGAGCTCGACATGCTGCTGACCGCCGGGGAGCGCATCAGCATGGCGCTGCTGGCGATGGCCATCCAGAACCTCGGGGCAAGTGCGCGGTCGTTCACCGGCAGCCAGGCCGGGGTCATCACCGACAGCGTGCACGGCAAGGCGCGCATCATCGACGTGACCCCGGGGCGCATCCAGCAGGCGCTGACCGACGGGCACGTCGCGATCGTCGCCGGCTTCCAGGGCGTCAGCCAGGACACCAAGGACATCACCACCCTCGGCCGCGGCGGTTCCGACACGACGGCCGTCGCCCTGGCCGCGGCGCTGAACGCCGAGGTGTGCGAGATCTACACCGACGTGGACGGCGTCTACTCCGCCGACCCGCGGTTGGTGCCCAACGCCCAGCAGCTCGAGAGCGTCTCCTACGAGGAGATGCTCGAGATGGCGGCGTCGGGCGCGAAGATCCTGCACCTGCGGTGCGTGGAGTACGCCCGGCGCTACAACGTGCCGGTGGTCGTGCGGTCGTCGTTCAGCAGCAAGCCCGGCACGAGGATCACAGGAGAGCCCCCCGTGGAGCAGGCCATCATCAGCGGCGTCGCGCACGACCTGAGCGAGGCGCGCATCACCGTCGTCGGCGTCCCCGACAAGCCCGGTGAGGCGGCGGCGATCTTCCGCACGATCGCCGACGCCGAGGTCAACATCGACATGATCGTGCAGAACGTCTCGGGAGCCGCCGGGCGCACGGACATCTCCTTCACCCTGCCCAAGGCCGACCTGGCCGGTGCCGTCACAGCCCTGACCAAGGTGCAGCCGCGGGTGGGCTTCGAGCAGGTCCTGTCCGACGAGCACGTCGGCAAGGTGTCGCTGGTGGGTGCCGGGATGCGCAGCCACCCCGGCGTCTCCGCCACCTTCTTCGAGGCGCTGGCCGAGGCGTCGGTCAACGTCGAGGCGATCAGCACCTCGGAGATCCGCATCTCGGTCGTGACCCGCGACACCGACGTCCCCGCGGCCGTCAGGGCGGTCCACGACGCCTTCGACCTCGGCTCCGACGAGCAGGCCACGGTGTACGGCGGCACCGGCCGGTGACCCGCGCTCGTTAGACTCGGGCACATGGCCAGCATCGGCGTCGTGGGCGCGACCGGACAGGTGGGCGCCGTCGTCCGCCGGCTCCTGCTCGAGCGGTCGTTCCCGATCGACCAGATCCGCCTGTTCGCGAGCGCGCGGTCCGCCGGTCAGGTCCTTCGCTTCGGCGATCGTGACGTGGTCATCGAGGACGCCTCGACCGCCGACCCGGCCGGGCTCGACGTCGCCATCTTCTCCGCAGGGGGTGGCACGTCGCGCGAGCTCGCACCGGTGTTCGCTGCCGCGGGAGCGATCGTCGTGGACAACTCCAGCGCCTGGCGCATGGACCCGGACGTGCCGCTGGTGGTGAGCGAGGTCAACCCCGAGGCCCTCGCGAGCATCCCCAAGGGCATCGTCGCCAACCCGAACTGCACGACCATGGCCGCGATGCCGGTGCTCAAGGTCCTGCACGACGAGGCCGGTCTCACCCGCGTCATCGCCTCGACCTACCAGGCGGTGAGCGGGTCGGGCCTGGCTGGGGTCGAGGAGCTCAGCAGCCAGGTCGCGGCGGTCGGTGACAAGGCCGCCGAGCTCACCCACGACGGCGCGGCGCTGGTGTTCCCCGAGCCGGTGAAGTACGTCCGGCCGATCGCCTTCAACGTGCTGCCGATGGCCGGGTCGGTCGTCGACGACGGGTCGTTCGAGACCGACGAGGAGCAGAAGCTCCGCAACGAGTCGCGCAAGATCCTCGGCATCCCGGACCTGCGCGTCTCCGGCACCTGCGTGCGCGTGCCGGTCTTCACCGGGCACTCGCTGTCGCTCAACGTCGAGTTCGCCCGCCCGCTGTCGGTGGCGCGCGCGACCGAGCTGCTGGCGGCGGCCCCGGGGGTCGAGCTGTCCGACGTACCCACGCCGCTGCAGGCGGCGGGCGCGGACCCGTCGTACGTCGGGCGGATCCGCCAGGACGGGCCCCACGGGCTCGCGCTGTTCGTCAGCAACGACAACCTGCGCAAGGGCGCGGCGCTCAACGCCGTGCAGATCGCCGAGCTGCTCGTCGGGCGCCCGTGACCGACCCCGAGGACCACACCCGCGCCGTCCCGACCGCCGCGGTGATCGGTGGTCGCTACCGCCTGGACGAGCAGGTCGGTCGCGGAGGGACGGCGGAGGTCTGGCGCGCCACGGACACGTCGCTGGAGCGGACCGTCGCGCTGAAGCTCGTGACCGGTGCCCACGACGAGTCCGCCGCGCGCGCGGCGGACGAGGCGAAGACGCTGGCCCGGATGTCGCACCCGTCGCTGGTGCAGGTGTACGACGCCGGCACCGACAACGTCGGTCGCCCGTGGGTGGTGATGGAGTTCGTCGACGGGAAGACCCTCGCGCAGGCCATCGCCACCGCACCGATGCCGGAGCAGCGCATCGCCGAGATCGGCGCGCGCGTGGCCGAGGGGCTCGACCACGTGCACAGCCAGGGCCTGGTGCACCGCGACGTGAAGCCCGCGAACGTGCTGCTGCGCCGCGACGGCGGCGTGCGCCTGACCGACTTCGGGATCGCGCGTCTGGTCGACGCCGCGAAGGTCACCTCGACCGGGCTCATGGTCGGTACGGCGTCCTACCTCGCGCCCGAGCAGGTCAGCGGTGCCCCGGTCGGCCCGCCCGCGGACGTCTACGCCCTGGGGCTCGTGCTGCTCGAGGCGCTGACCGGTCGCCGGGAGTACGCCGGTCCGGCCGTCGAGGCGGCCATGGCGCGGCTGTCCCGTTCCCCCGAGGTGCCCGAGTCGCTCGGTGAGGCCTGGGTGACGCTGCTGACCGCGATGACCCGTCGGGAGGCCGCGCACCGGCCGACCGCCGCCGAGGTCGGAGTCGCCCTGCGGGCGATGCTGGCCGGCGACACGACGGCGGTCATCGGCTCGCTCACCGCCGCGGTACCGCTCGCCGAGCCGAGGACGACGGCGCTGCCGATGGCTGAGCCGGCGCCGGTCCTCACCGTCCCGGGACCGGCTCGGCGCAGTCGCACCCCGATCGTGGCGGCGGGCCTGGTCGCCGCGCTCGTGCTCGGTGCTGCAGGGGCGGTCCTGGCGACCCGCGGCCAGGCGACGCCGCGGACCATCCCGCCGATCTCCGCAGACCTCCCCGACGAGATCCGCAAGCCGCTCGGTCAGCTCGTCGCGCGGGTGCAGCAGTGATCCGCCGGGGCGTCGCTGCCGTCGCCTGCGTCACGCTGCTCGTGGGGTGCGGGGCGTCGCTGAGCCCGGACGAGAAGCGGCGCGACCTGACGGCCGCCGTGGTGTCGGCGGCCAACGGGCGTGACCCCTCGTCCCTGCGCGCGGCGGTCGCCGACCTGCGCGCGGAGATCGAGAACCAGGAACGTCGCGGAGACCTCAGTGCCAACTCGGCCACGGTGCTGCTGCGGTTCCTCGCCGCGCTCGAGAAGGACGCGCCGCTGCTGACGGCCTCGCCGACGCCCTCGGCCACGCCGAGCGCGACGCCGTCGGCCACCCCGTCGCAGAGCTCGTCCCCGAGCCCCTCCCCGACCCCGTCGGCGACCCCGTCACCGACGCCGTCCGAGACGCCCACCCCGACCGGTGACCCCACCACGCCGCCGCCGACCATCACGCCGACCCTCGGTGTCGGTGTCGGTCAGTCGAGCCCTCAGGCCACCCCCTCGGGCTGACCCTCGGAGGGTGTGCGAGTTCGCCGCTGTCCTGGTCGCGGTGAACTCGCACGTGGACCGGGGCTCACCCCCTGGCGTGCCGAGCCCGCCGCAGCCCCAGGCCCATCAGCACCAGAGCGCCCAGCGCCAGCGGAAGCCCGCCGGTGACCGGCAGGCGCGTGCCGGGTCCCGCCGACGGTCCAGCCGCAGGTCCAGCCGTAGCCACGGTGAGCAGGACGGTGTGCTTGCCGGCGGGCAGCACGACCGAGCCGCGTGCGGTCCCGGCGCGCACACCGTCGACGAAGCGCAGGAACGAGCGGGTGTCCCCGGCGAGGGTGAGCGTCAGGTCGTGGTCCACGTCCGACGTGAGGGTCAGTGACCGGCCGGTCGCCACGCCGGCGTCCGCCACGCGCACCGATGCGGCGCGCGCCCCGACGGCGGTGACGCGCAGGTGCCCGGGCTGAACGGGCGCTGCGGCGGAGGCTGGCACGGTCTGCAGCAGCTGGGCCTGGGTGCGGCCGGTCGGTCCGCCCTCGTCGACCATCGCGTCGGTGCGGGTGGCAGAGGCGGGTGCGACTGCGGCATGGGGGAGCGCCATCGACTCCACGGTGACTGTCGGGCGGGTGACACCGGGCGCCGGCTCGACCCCACGCAGCCACCACGCGCCGTCGTAGACCTGACCGAGGGCCTTGTTGTCCTGGCCCACCGGGCGGGTCCAGGTGACGACGGCCGGGCGGGCCTGCCGGGTGTGCGCGGAGAAGAACGCCATGAGCCGCGGGAGGGTGTCGTAGATCGAGGAGTACTCGTGGATCTTCAGCTGGTAGTCGAGCAGGGTGGCGTCGTACCCGTCGGCGGACAGCGACGCGTACATCGCCTTCGCCGCGCGCGCCTGCGTGTCGAGGTCCTCCTCGGCAGTCATCTCGAACCACGGCGTGTTGCGCAGGTTGGCGTGCAGGTCGGCCGAGTCGGTGCCCTCGGCCGGGGCGACCGCGGCGAACAGGTCGGGGTGGTGGGTCGCGAGGTTGTTGGTGCCGTAGCCACCCATCGAGTGGCCCATGAGGTAGATCCGGTCGGGGTCGACGCGGTAGCGGCGGGAGACGTCCGCGATGACCTCGAGGACGTCCTTCTCGCCGGGTGTCCCGCCGCGGTAGAACCAGTCGCCGCGGCCGAGCGCACTGGCCAGCAGCCAGCCCTTCTTGTCGATCGCGTCCACCAGCCCGGTCGGGTTGTGGAACGGCTCCTCCGGCAGGCCGGTGTAGCCGTGCAGGTAGACCACCAGGGGCGTGGCCCGCTTCCCGTCGTACGACGCCGGCACGTGCATGGCGTAGTCCTGCAGCGCACCCTCGTAGAAGTAGTCGACGTTGAGGTCCGGCACCGGGATGGGAGGGGTGAACGGCGGGGTGCCGAACGTCCCGCTGCGGTCCTTGCGGATGCCGTCCTTGCTGGGCTGCGTCGAGTGCAGCAGCCGGGAGAAGTCCCCGTGCTGGAGGGGAGCGAGCCGGGTCGCCTTCGCCTTGAGCAGCAGCGGGTCGACCGTGGCGTACGACGTGACGTACGCCGGACGACAGCTGGCGTGACTGGGAGAGCTCGTCGAAGCTCCAGGGGGTGTCGCTCGGCGAACAGCAGCCCCCACACGTTGGTGGGCGAGGTCGGGCCGCCGCTGCCGGGCTCGGTCGCGCTCGCCTCGCCGGCCGGCACGTCGCGGTAGGCCACCCCCGTCCCGCCGCGTCGCGCCAGGACCGCTGCCGCCCGGAGACGCCCACGGGCCGGCGGGCAGTCGGGCGAGGGGCACGGCACCTCGACGGTGTGGCTGGCCGCCGGCGTCCGATAGGATGACGACGACGTCGCCACGGGTGAGGTCGGCCGCCCGTCCGCGGAGGTCAGCGCGGTGGTGCCCGCCGAGGACAGCCGGGCGTTGTGCGGCCAGGCGGTACAGGTGCGGGGTCGCTCGCCGAACCCGAAGGTGGCGATCTGCGCCTGCGAGCCGAACAGCGGGAAGGCGTTCCACCGGCAGCGGACGAGCAGGCTGCTCCCGTCGATCGCGAGGCGCACCTCGGCGACCTCGCCGGTGCCGTCGGGAAGGTCCCCGGGCAGTTGGTAGTCGCCGTTGTGCGCGGCCCGGTGGGCACCGAAGAAGTCGTAGGTCAGGGCGTTGTAGAGGTCGAAGGTGATGTGCGTCGGGTCGGCCGGGGAGGGCTTGACCGCGGCGTAGTAGTCGGTGCGCTCCAGGCGATCGGCATTCGCCCCGCGCGCCTGGCGCACCCCGTTGGTGTAGACCCACTCGCCCCGGTCGTACTGCCCGGTGCGGAACACGTCGGTGGGCGCCCCCACCCAGCGTGTGCCGGGCGTGGCCTGTGCCTGCGTCCGCGCCGGGACGACGGCGAGCAGGGGGAGCAGGACCAGGGCACTCAGCAGGCGACGCACCCACCGAGTGTGTCAGGCGCGGCCGCCGTGGGCGGGCAGCCCCACGTGGCGCGCGACGAACTCGAGCTCGGCACGCATCTGCGCGATGCGCTCCTCGACCACCATCGAGCCGTGGCCGGCGTCGAACCGGTAGACCTCGACGTCCTTGTCCAGGGCGGCAGCCGCCTCGAGCCAGTTGTCGATCTGCCGGATCGGACAGCGGGGGTCGTTGGCACCCGCGAGCACGAGCACCGGCGCGGTCACGTCACCGACGTACGTCAGGGGTGAGCAGCGCTCGTAGACCTCGGGGATCTCCTGCGGCGAACCGCCGAACAGCGACCGGTCGTAGGCCCGCAGCGGTTCCATCTCGTCCTCGTACGCCGCGACGTAGTCCGCCACCGGCACAGCCGCGACCCCGGCCACCCACGACGTCGGCTGGACCCCGAGCCCGAGCAGCGTCAGGTAGCCGCCCCACGACCCTCCGGTCAGCACGCAGGACGACGCGAGCCCGGACTCCACCGCCCACGTGCGGACCGCGTCGAGGTCCTCGAGTTCGGTCAGTCCCGGCCGTCCCTCGATGGCGTCGCGCCACGCGGCGCCGTACCCGGTCGAGCCGCGGTAGTTCACCTGTACGACCGCGCAGCCGAGGTCGACGTACGCCGCTCGGTCGCTCTGGAAGGCGTCGCTGTCGTGGTAGGCCGGACCGCCGTGGATGAGGAAGACGGTCGGGAGGGGTCCGGTGGTCCCGGCGGGCGTGGCGACGAGCGCGTGCACCGGACCACCCGGCCCGTCGACCCACACGTGCTCGACCGGCACGGACGCTGGCGCGCGGGGGGCGGGCGCCTCGAGCACGACGGCCCCGGCGGTGGAGCGGATCACCGAGGGCGTCGCGGCCGAGCTCCAGGAGAACTCGATCGTCCCGTCCGGGCGGGCCGTCGCGTCGGTGACGGTTCCCTCCTCGGTGAGCAGGTCCTCCACCTCGCCGTCGAACGACACCCGGTGCAGCGTGGCCCGACCCTGCGACTCGGCGACGACCACCAACGCGTCTCCGCTCACCGTGAGCTCGGCGGACAGGTCCCCCCCGAGAGGTACGGCGATCCGCTGGACGTCCCCGGAGACCGGGTCCCAGAGCAGCGGCTCCGACCGGCCGTTCTGCTCGTGCAGCGCGAGCACGCGGGTGCCGTCGGGGGTGAGCTCGATGCCGTGCAGGCCCAGGCCCTCGCCGTCCCACAGGTCGCCGACGACCTCTCCGTCAACGGTGAGCACCCGCAGCGCCCGGTGGCGGGAGTCGCCGTGCTCGGAGTGCTCGAGGAGCACCAACCGGTCGTCGCGGGACAGGGCCGCCACGTCGGCGTCGTGCTCACTGGCGTAGAGCACCGTGGCCCCGGTCGACCGGACGACGTGGATCGAGGAGCCTTCGTCGGTCGAGACCCCGATGACCGCCAGCGTCGCGCCGACGTCGCAGCCGGCGCTGTAGCCGGCCGGGACGCCAGGCGCCGCCTCCTCCACGGGGCCACCGTCAAACGGCTGCCGGCGCCACACGCCGTGCTCGTCGCCGTCGGTGTCGTCGAACCACCACAGCCACTGCCCGTCGGGACTCGGGAAGCCGTGCGTCGTGCCGTTCGCCCGGGACGTCGCCTGCCGGTGCTCGCCGGTCTGCCGGTCCCAGGTGTACAGCTCGAAGGTGCCGGTCACGTTCCCGACGTACACGCAGCGATCGGGGGCGTCCCGCGCCCAGTCCGGGAGGGTGACGCGCGGAGCGCGGAAGCGCAGCTCCCAGTCGGCAGGCGGCGAGGTCATGGCGAAGACAGTAGGCCGCGGGCTGTAGTCGGCGGCCCGCGATGCCGATGCCTGCCAGGTGAACCCCTTGGAGGAGCTGGCGTCTTCGGCATACGACGACGGCGCCATCAGCGAGGTGATCCGTCCTGCCGCTGTGCTGCCTGAGGCGGCCGCGCGCGCTGTGCTCGTCGAGCTCGCCCTGCGCGACGTGCGGCAGGACGGGCTCTGGTGGAGCAGCCCGACGCTGTGGCGGCGGTACGACCAGCCCTGGCTGTCGCAGGACGAGCCGGGAGCGGCAGCGCTCATCGGTGGCATCCAGGTGACGTACGGCGTCCCCGAGCGCTACTCGATCACGATCTACCGAGCCACCGTCTCGCCGTACGGCGTCGCGCAGGGTTGGCACGTCGAGCGGCTGTGCAACGAGGCACTCGCGTTCGCCGGCCTGACGCTCGCCGACTGCCCCCGTGCGGACCTCAAGCCGCCGCCGCCGCCGTTCCGGATGACCTGACCCGGACGGAAGAACTTGGTCGGGGTGACAGGATTTGAACCTGCGGCCTCTACGTCCCGAACGTAGCGCGCTACCAAGCTGCGCCACACCCCGATGGTGCGGATTCAGCCTAGCGGACGAGCCGGTCGGCCCGCCGGGCGAGCGGGACCGGACTAGCCTCGCGCTCATGGGACAGCTCAAGGACCGACTGCACGCCGACCTGACCACCGCGATGAAGGCGCAGGACGAGCTCGTGCGCGCCACCTTGCGCATGGTGCTGACCGCCATCGGCAACGAGCAGGTGGCGGGAGCAACGGCCCGTGAGCTGTCGGACGACGAGGAGCTCAAGGTCGTCATGCGCGAGGCCAAGAAGCGCCGCGAAGCGGCCGAGGCCTTCACCTCAGGGGGGGCCACGGACCGTGCCGCGCGCGAGCTGGCGGAGGAGCAGGTGCTGCAGGCCTACCTGCCGCAGCAGCTGTCGGACCAGGAGCTCACGGCGCTGGTCACGGAGGTGGTCCGCGAGACCGGCGCATCCGGGCCGCAGGCGATGGGCCAGGTGATGAAGGCCGTCGGACCGAAGGTGGCAGGGCGCGCCGAGGGTGGTCGGGTCGCGGCCGCCGTGCGGGCAGCTCTGAGCTGACGGCTCAGGGCCTGGGTGACTTGGTCGGCTTGCTCTGCGGCGCGGCGCTCGGAGGTGGACTCGGCGGCTGCGTGGGCGGTGGCGCCGAGGTCGGTGTGGGCTTCGGCTCCTTCGTGGGCTTCGGCTTCGGCGTCGGCGCAGGGGCGCCCGTGGACGTCGGCGCCACCGATGGGGCGGGTGTCCCGGAGGCGTCCGGGCTGGCCGCGGGACCTGGCGCCGGCCGAGTCGGCTGCGAGGGCAGGCGCACCGGCGTGAAGGCCTCCGCGGGGACGCCCTCGAGCGCCCCGGACATCACCTGTCGCCAGATCGGCGCGGGGATCGACCCGCCGTACACCTGCTTGTAGTAGCGGCCGTTGATCGTCACCCGGGTCATGGACGTCGGTGTCGGCTTGCCGACCCACACCGCGGTCGACAGCTGCGGGGTGTAGCCGACGAACCACGCCGCGGTCGAGTCGTTGGTGGTGCCGGTCTTGCCCGCAGCAGGGCGACCGATCTGCGCGGCCACGCCGGTGCCCCGCTCGACGACGCCCGTCAGGATCTCGGTGACGGTGTCGGCCACGGCAGGCTCGATCACCTGCGAGCACGGCTGGTCCGGCAAGGCGATCGGCTTGCCCGCGCTGTCGAGGATCTCCACGACCGGCTTGGGGGGGCAGAACTGCCCGTGCGCGGGGAACGCGGCGTACGCCGCCGCCATCGCCAGCGGGCTGACGGTCGGCGTCCCGAGGACGAAGGAGGGATAGCGCTCGAGCGGTGACCCGCTGAACGTGCCGTCGACCTGGCGCAGACCGAGGGCCTCGGCAAGGCCGGGCGGCGTCACGTCGCCGGTGCGCTCCTCGAGCTGGATGAAGTAGGTGTTGACCGAGTCCCACGTCGCCTTGACCAGGTCGAAGGTGCCGGCCTCGGAGTCGCCGGCGTTGCTGACGCAGTACGGCTCGTTGCCGTTCTTGAACTCCTTGGAGCAGTACCGCTGCGGCGCGTAGAGGGTCAGCCTCGGCGAGATGCCGAGCTGGAGGGCCCGCGCCAGGACGAAGGCCTTGAAGGTCGACCCGCCCTGGAAGCCCAGCGTCCCGCCGATCGCGAAGTTCACCTTGGTCTCGCCCGGTTGGTCGCCGAAGGTCCGGTCGACGGCCATGCCCTTCACCAGGCCGGTCCCGGGCTCGACGACGTCCGCGACGGCTACGGCTCCGAACGGGTCACCGGCCGGCACCTGCTCGTCGACCGCTTGCTGCGCGGCGCGTTGGACCTTCGGGTCCAGGGACGTGCGGATCGTCAGGCCCCCGGCCAGCAGTCGTTCCTGTCGCGCCTGCCGGTCCTTGCCCAGGACCTCACCGACCGGCCCGTCCTCGAGGTAGCGCCGGACGTAGTCGCAGAAGAACGGCGCCTCGACGCCGGGCGCCTCGCAGCCGCTCTTGGTGGTGGTGACCTTCAGCGCCAGCGCCTCGTGCACCGCCTGGTTGCGCTCGGCGCGGGTCAGGTAGCCGAGGGCCTCCATGCGAAGCAGCACGGTGTTGCGGCGCGCGATCGCGGCCTGCGGGTGCCGGCTGGGGTCGAAGCGGGTGGGGCTCTGCACCATGCCGGCCAGCAGCGCGCCCTGTGCGACGGTCAGCTTCGAGACCGGGATGCTGAAGTAGTGGTTGGCGGCGGTGCCGATGCCGTAGACGCCGCTGCCGTAGTAGGCGATGTTGAGGTAGCCCTCGAGGATCTCGTCCTTGGTGAGGTGCTCCTCGAGCCACAGGGCGTACTTCGCCTCCTGCAGCTTGCGGGACAGCGTCTGCTCGCGCGCGGCCTCCTGTGCCGCGGCCGTGTTCGCCGCCTCGACCCGGATGTTCTTGGCGTACTGCTGGGTCAGGGTCGAGCCGCCCTGCTGGACGCTGCCGCTGCTGGAGTTGCGGGCCAGCGCCCGCAGGGTGCCCTTCACGTCGATGCCGCGGTGGTCGTAGAAGCGGCTGTCCTCGATCGCGATGAGGGCGTCCCGGGCGCTCTGGGGAACGTCGGCGAGCTGGACCTCGACGCGGTTCTCGCTGAACAGGGTGGCAATGACGTTGCCGTCGACGTCGAGGATCCGGGAGCGCTGCGCCAGCGACACCGTCGGCGGCTCCTCGGGCTTGATCTCCTCCGCGACGGACTTCCCGATGAGGCCGAGGCCGCCGACCACGGGCAGCGCCAGGCCGGCCAGCACGAGACCGCCGAGCAGGGAGAGCACGACCGCGAGCGCGACCCGGGTCAGCGCCGAGCTCATCCTCATCGCTCCAGCCTAACGACCTGTCCGGCGGCGGCCGGTGATGTCCGTTTTGGGACAGATGGCCCGAAAGGACTAGGTGAAGAGGGTTCCAACGGGCCCTGCCCGTCGGAGTGTCCGGTTCCTACGGTTCTGGACAGGGTCGTCACCCCCTCGACGCCCCGTACTCCTCCTTTTCGGCAAGGACGCTCTGACCATGCGAACCACGACCACCACCCACTCCCCGCAGACCGTCCACGACTGGACGGCCTCAGCGGCGTGCAGCAAGACCGACCCGGACGAGCTGTTCGTGACCGGGGCGGCGCAGAACCGCGCGAAGGCCGTGTGCCTGTCCTGCCCCGTCCGGGTGGAGTGCCTCGCCGACGCCCTGGACAACCGCGTGGAGTTCGGCGTGTGGGGTGGGATGACCGAGCGCGAGCGCCGGGCCCTGCTCCGCCGGCGCCCCGAGGTGCGCTCGTGGAAGGTGCTGTTCAGCGACGCGAAGGCCGCGATCCCGCAGCAGGGGCGCGCCAGCTAGGAACCGTCCCCCGCCAGGTCGGCGCCCACGGCCCGCAGGCCGGCGAGGTCGTGCACGTCGCCTGGTTGGGCGGCGACCTCCACGACCGGCACGTGCGGGTGCGCGCTGGTGAAGCGCTGCTGCAGTCGCGCCTCTCGCGCCGAGAGCTCCAGCCGTTGCGCGTGCAGCCGCAGCACCCCTGCCGTCAGGGACGTCGGGTCGAGGCCCTCGGCAGCCGCCAGCGACCGCTGCGCCGTGAGCCCCGCGGCGGCGGAGCGGTGCACCCGGTTCACGACCAGACCGGCGAGCGGCATCTGCTCCTGGTCGAGGCGCTCGACGAAGTACGCCGCCTCGCGCAGGGCGTCGCGCTCGGGTGCGGCGACGACGACGAAGGCCGTCCCCGGGTCCTTGAGCAGGTCGTACGTCGCCTGCGCGCGCTCGCGGAACCCGCCGAACATCGTCTCGAGCGCAGCCACGAACTGCGAGACGTCCTGGAGCACCGACGCACCGATGATCTTGGTGATCGCCGAGGTGAAGACGTTGAACCCGACGGTGACCACCTTCAGGTAGGCCTTGCCGCCAGCCTTCGCCGGTGCCATCAGCACCTTGATCAGCCGGCCGTCGAGGAAGGTCGTGAGCCGGTCGGGCGCGTCCAGGAAGTCCAGCGCGGAGCGGGTGGGCGGTGTGTCCACGACGATGAGGTCGTAGGTCCCCGACGCCTTGAGCTGTCCGAGCTTCTCCATCGCCATGTACTCCTGCGTGCCGGCGAAGGAGCTCGAGAGCGCTTGGTAGAACGGGTTGTCGAGGATCTGCTGGGCCTTGCCGTCCTCGGCGTGCGTCACGACGATCTCGTCGAACGTCCGCTTCATGTCGAGCATCATCGCGTCGAGGTCGCCGTCCACGCCCTGCACCGCTCGGGGGGTGTTGTCCAGCTCGGTGAGCCCCATCGACTGGGCCAGCCGGCGGGCCGGGTCGATGGTGAGCACGACCGTCTTGCGCCCCCGCTCCGCACCGCGCAGGGCGAGGGACGCCGCGGTCGTGGTCTTGCCGACGCCACCCGAGCCGCAGCACACGATGATCTGCGCGGTGTCGAGCAGGTGGTCGATGTCGAGCCGGGTCATGCGAGCCCCTGCTCGGTCAGCAGGTGGGCGAGCTCGTAGAGCCCACCGAGGTCGATGCTGTCAGGCAGCAGAGGCAGCTCGTACGACGGACGGTCCAGGCCCGCGAGGGCATCGCGCCCCCGTTCCTCGAGGGCCACGCGGGCCGCGTGGTCCGTGGCCTCGTCGGCGAGGACGGGCGCGAGGTCGGCGTCGAGGCCGACGCCGGTCAGCCCGGCCCGCAGGGCCTCGAGGTCGACCTGACCGCGCTCGGCCGCCAGCAGGTCGGCGGGGGCGAGGGCGGGCGCGCGTACGGCGTTGACGATCACGCCCCCCACGGGCAGTCCGAGCGACGTGAGCTCGGCCACCGCGTCGAGGGTCTCCTGCACGGGCATCTCCTCGAGCAGCGTCACCAGGTGCACTGCCGTCTGCCCGCTCTGGAACACCGCCATGACGCCGTCGCTCTGGTTCTTCAGCGGGCCGACCTTCGCCAGCGCCCCGATCTCGTGCGAGATGTTGAGGAACCGGGGGATCCGGCCGGTGGGCGGAGCGTCCAGCACGACCGCGTCGTAGACGTGCCGGCCGTTCTCGGTCCGCACCGTCGCCTCCTTCACCTTCCCGGTGAGCAGGACGTCGCGCAGGCCGGGAGCGATGGTGGTGGCGAAGTCGATCGCGCCGATCCGGCGCAGCGTACGGGCCGGGATCCCGGTGGGGCTGAGCTTGTAGAACAGGTGCAGGTAGTCCAGCAGCGCCTGCTCGGCGTCGACAGCGAGCGCGTAGACGTCCCCACCGCTCGGCGCCACGGCGAGCTTCTTCTCGGCGTACGGCAGCGGTGGGCTGTCGAACAGCTGCGCGATGCCCTGCCGGTCCTCGACCTCGACGAGGAGCACCTTCTTGCCCCCCGATGCCAGGGCGAGCGCGAGGGCCGCGGCGACAGTGGTCTTGCCCGTGCCGCCCTTGCCCGAGACGACGTGCAGCCGTACGGCGGGGAAGTCGGCCATGACCCCACCTTAGGTGGGCATCCGGAAAGGAGCCGTTCCGCAAGTGATCGGGCAGCAGGAGACCCCGTCCGAGAGGCGAAACAGGTCTGTGGCGCAGGCCACATGCTGCGCCCGGACACCCGGAGGAACCACCCATGCGCACCCGCACGGGGCTGTTGACCCCAGCCCCCGCTCCTTCCCCTGCCCTGTCTCCCTCGAGCCTGTCTCCCTCGAGCACCCCCCCGAGCACTCCCGACCCGGACTGGCACGACGGCGCGCAGTGCCGACGGGACAACGCCATCCACTTCTTCCCTCCCTCGCACTTCGAGCACAAGCCCGACAAGGACGAGCGCGAGAACCAGGCGCGGGCGCTCTGCCGTGCCTGCCCCGTGCAGCGGGCCTGCCTGGAGCACGCCCTCGCCCAGCGGGAGCCACACGGCATCTGGGGCGGGCTCAACGAGCTGGAGCGACGACGCGAGCTGCGGCGACGGGCTGCCCAGGACGCTGCCCGGAGCGCCTGAGCAGCGTCGACCACGCGCCTGACCGGTGGCTCACCACCGCCGGTTAGGCTCCGGCGCATGCAGACCTGGGAGTACATGACCGCGCCCCTGCTCATCCACGCGACCAAGCAGATCCTGGACAACTTCGGCCAGGACGGCTGGGAGCTGGTCCAGGTGGTGCCCGGGCCCAACGCCGAGCAGCTCGTGGCGTACTTCAAGCGTCCCAAGGGGCAGTGAGCATGGCGCTGACGACCGCGACCGAGCGCCTGGCAGAGCTCGGGCTCGCGCTCCCCGAGGTCGTGCCGCCGCTGGCGTCGTACGTCCCGGCGGTGCGCACGGGCGACCTGGTGTTCACGAGTGGGCAGCTGCCCATGGTCGACGGGGCCATGGAGCACACCGGCCTGGTCGGTGGACCCGTCACCCCCGAGCAGGCCAAGGACCTGGCCCGCGTGTGCGCCCTGAACGCCCTCGCCGCGATCGACGCCCTCGTCGGTCTCGACAACGTCACCCGGGTCGTGAAGGTCGTGGGCTTCGTCGCGAGCGCGACGGGGTTCACCGGACAGCCGGCCGTGGTCAATGGCGCGTCAGAGCTGCTCGGCGAGGTGTTCGGCGACGCCGGCCGCCACGCGCGGTCCGCCGTCGGGGTCGCCGCACTGCCCCTCGATGCCCCGGTCGAGGTCGAGCTGGTGGTCGAGGTCCGGGGGTGACCCGGCCGGGGCTGGCCGAGCTCGAGGAGCTGGCCCGCGCCTTCGCGCGCGGCGACAAGACGCCGACCGAGCCCCGGCACGCCTCGACCGTCGTCCTGCTCCGTCAGGGCAGCGCCGGCCCAGAGGCCTACCTGCTGCGGCGGGTGAAGGGCATGGCCTTTGCCGGCGGCATGCACGTGTTCCCCGGTGGGTCGGTCGATCCGGCCGACGAGGACGCGGACGTCGCGTGGGCCGGACCGAGTGCCGAGCAGTGGGGGCGCTGGTTCGGCGCGGACCCCCCGCTCGCCCGTGCGCTGGTCTGCGCCGCGGTGCGCGAGACCTTCGAGGAGTGCGGTGTCCTGCTCGCGGGTGAGTCCGCCGACCACCTGCTCGAGGACGTCAGCAGCGACGAGTGGGAGGCGGAGCGCGAAGCCCTGGAGGCCCGCGAGCAGTCGCTGTCGCAGCTGCTCGCCCGTCGGGGACTGGTGCTGCGTGCCGACCTCCTGCGTCCGTTCGCGCACTGGATCACCCCGGACGTCGAGCCCAAGCGGTTCGACACCCGCTTCTTCCTCGCGCAGATGCCCTCCGGTCAGGTCTGCCGTGACGTCGGCGGTGAGGCCGACGAGCGGCTGTGGGTCCGCCCGGACCGGCTCGACGGGCTGCGGCTGATGCCACCCACGCAGGACTCGCTGTCGCGGCTCGCCGGTTTCGACGACGTCCGCAGCGCGCTGGATGCCGAGCGCGAGGTCACCCTGGTGGCCCCCAAGCTCGTCGTGATGCCCGACGACAGCGTCCGCTTCCTCGTTCCCGGCGACGTCGACTACCCCACGTCTGACCCCAGGACCGACCCCAGAACCGACCTGCGGGACTGACCGTGCGCCAGGTGACCGCGACCGCGGGCGTCGTCCTCGCGCCCAACCCCGGACCCATGACGCTGGAGGGCACGAACACCTGGGTGCTGCGGGCGCCCGGCCACGAGACCTGCATCGTCGTCGACCCCGGACCGCTGCACGAGGAGCACCTGCAGGCCGTGGCGGCGCAAGGGCCGGTCGAGAGCATCCTGCTCACCCACGGCCACCACGACCACAGCGAGGGCGCTCGCCGCCTCGCGGAGCTGACCGGTGCTCCCGTCCGCGCGCTCGATCCGCGCGCACCGGCTGGGCGACGAGGGGCTCGGCGAGGGCGACGTCGTCGCCGCCGGCGGGCTCGAGGTGCGCGTGCTCGCCACGCCCGGGCACTCCAGCGACTCGCTGTCCTTCGTGCTGCCCGATGCGGTGCTCACCGGCGACACCGTCCTGGGACGGGGGACGACGGTCGTCGCCCACCCGGACGGCGTGCTGCGCGACTACCTCGACTCCCTGCACCGACTGCGCGAGACCGGCGACCGGACCGTCCTGCCCGGGCACGGTCCCGCGCTGCCCAGCGCCGGCGCGGCTGCCGACGCCTACCTCGCGCACCGCGTGCAGCGGCTGGAGCAGGTGCGCCGTGCCGTCGGGGCTGGCGCGACGACCGCCCGCGAGGTGGTGGAGGTGGTCTACGCCGACGTCGACCGCGGTCTGTGGTTCGCCGCCGAGATGTCGGTGCGCGCCCAGCTGGCCTACCTGCGGGGCGAGTGAGCCGGTGCTCACCTGCCCGGTCTGCGCCACCCCGGCGGTGGCGGGCGCCCGCTTCTGCTTCCACTGCGGGACGGCGCTGTCGGCGCCGGTCGAGGTCGAGGCCGAACGGCGCGTCGTGACCGTCCTGTTCGGGGACCTGTCGGACTTCACCAGCTGGGCCGAGGACGTCGACCCCGAGCGGGTCGGCGTGGTCACCGATCGCGTTCTCGCGTCGCTCGCGGCGATCGTCACGGAGTTCGGCGGCCACGTCGACAAGCTCGTCGGCGACGGCATCATGGCGGTCTTCGGCGCGCCGACGACGCACGAGGACGATGCGGAGCGGGCAGTCCGGGCCGCGTCGCGCATGCAGACCGTCGTACGCCGGTTGGTCGCTCACGAGAGCGGCGGTGGACGCCAGCTGGGGCTGCGCGTCGGGCTCAACACCGGCGAGGTCCTGGCCGGGGTGCAGGCGGCGCTGGCCTACACCGTCGTCGGAGACACGGTGAACACCGCGAGCCGCCTGTCGGACGCGGCGGGGGTCGGAGCGGTCGTCGCGGGCCGGGAGACGGCCCTCGCGACGATGCCGATCGCCAGCTGGCGTGCGCTGCAACCGCTGCGTCTCAAGGGCAAGCGCGAGCTCGTCGACGCCTTCGAGCTCGTCACGCTCCGTCCCTCCGGCGCGTCGCGGCTGGGGCTGGGGGACGAGGCGCCCTTCCTCGGGCGAGACGCTGAGCTCGGGGTCCTCATGGGCAGGTTCGTCGACGTCGTCGACCGGAGCACCCCTCGCAGCGTCGTGGTCACCGGCGAGGCAGGGGTCGGCAAGACCCGACTGGGTCAGGAGCTGGCCCGGTTCGCGGGGGAGCTGCCCGGTACCCGGGTCCTGTGGGGACGCAGCGCGCCGTACGGCGAGGGGCGCGACCTGGCGGCCGTCGCGGAGATGGTCCGCACCGCGTGCGGCATCGAGGAGGACGACGACGTCGACACCGCGCGGGAGCGCGTCGATCGGACGGTGACGAGGCTCGAGCTGGCCGAGCACCCGGTACCTCCGATGCTCGCCGACCGGCTGCGGCGGTTGCTCGGCCTGGAGGAGCTCGAGCCCGTTGCTCCCCGCGAGGCCGCCACGCCGGGGCCCCCGGCCGGGGGCAACGTGATCCGCGAGGCGGTGGCGGCCCTGTTCACCGCGCTCGCGCAGGAGGGCCCGCTGCTGCTGGTCCTCGACGACCTGCACTGGGCGACGCCGACGATGGTCGACGGTCTGCTGCACGTGGCCCGGCGCACCCGTGGGCCGGTGCTGCTGCTGGCCCTCGGGCGCAGCGAGGTGCTCGACGTGCCCGACAGGCCCGACTGGCAGGAACGCCTGCCCGAGCCGGACGTGCTGCCGCTCGCGCCGCTGGAGGAGAGCGCGGCCGAACGCCTCCTGCGCGCGTATCTGGGAGCGAGTGAGGTGGACGACCGGATGCGGGTGGCTCTGCTCGACCGGGCACAGGGCAACCCGTTCTTCCTCGCCGAGCTGCTGCACCTGCTCATCGACCGGGGGGTGCTGCGGCGCGACGACGACGGCTGGGTGCTGGACGGCGTGCTGCCCGACGACGTACTGCCCGCCGGCGTTCAGGCGGTCCTCGCGGCCCGCATCGACGGGTTGGACGGCTCGACCAAGGGCGTCCTGCGCGACGCCAGTGTGGTGGGCCTGCGGGTGCAGGTCAGCGCGCTGGAAGCAGTCGGCAGGGCCAGTGGGCACGGCGACCCTGACGTGGTCGGCAGGGCGATCGAGACGCTGCTGGACCGGCGGCTGCTCGAGCCGGATGCCGAGGGCGGCTACCGCTTCGCCCACACCCTGGTGCGGGACGTGGCCTATGCCGGGCTGGCCAAGAGCGAGCGGGCCCGTCGGCATGCGGCCGTCGCGCAGTGGTGTCAGACCGACGCCCCCCGCGGCGCTGAGGCCGACCTGGTCAGCGCCGCACAGGGCGAGCGCGCCGTGCGCCTGGCGGCGGAGATGGGGCTCGCGCCTGAGGACCCGTCGTGGAGCGGGCGGGCCCTGGCCTTCAGCGCGCTCGCGCGCCTGGGGCAGGCGGCCCTCGGTCGGGACGACAACGTCGCCGCGGAGCAGGTGCTGGCGCGCGCGCTCGGGCTCGAGCACCCGATGTACGGCGGCCCGATGCCCGCGGACCTGGTGGTGCCCGTGCGCCTGGCCCACGCGCAGGCGCTCGTCGCGCTGCACCGGCTCGAGGAGGCCGAGAGCGAGCTGCTGCCGGCCCTCGCGGCGGCGCCCAGCAGCCGCGCGGGAGCGCTGCTCGTCCTCGGCGACGTGCGCCGCAAGCGCGGTGACCTGGCAGCGGCCCGCGAGGCGTTCGTCCAGGGCCTCAGCGCGGCCGGCGACGCCGGCGTCGACCGGCTGACCGGCGAGGCTCTGCGGCAGCTGGGGCTGCTCGACTACTTCGAGGGACGGCTGGCATCGGCCGAGGACCGCTTCGCCCAGGCCCACCTGCTCGCCGAGCAGACCGAGGACGCGCGGGGGGCGGGATGGGCCCTGCAGCACCTCGCGTGGAGCGCCACCACGCGGGGCGACTACGCCCTCGCGGACAGCACGTTGGAGCGGGCCGGCGAGGTCTTCTCCCTCCTCGAGGACAGTGGCGGCTTGGCCTGGGTGGCCGGGACCGAGGGGTTCGTGCGGCTGCTGCAAGGGCGCTTCGCCGAGGCCCGCGAGCTCGCCGGGACGCTCCTGCCCGCCGCGGAGCAGCAGCGGGACCGGTGGGGTGTGGCGGCGCTGCTCACCATCGACGCGGTGGCAGCAGCCGAGCTCGGCGACGTGACGGTCGGCGCCGCGGAGGCCGAGCGCGCGCGGGCGCGGTTCGCCGAGGTGGGCGACAGCTGGGGGCAGTCGCTGGCCCTCGTCGCCGCCGGCATCAGCGCCCGGGGCGCCGACCTGCCCGAGCGGGCCGTCACGTTCCTGGAGACGGCCGGCGCGCTGGCCGAGAACGCCGGTCATCCCCTCACCCAGGCGCTCGCCCTCGTCGCCCTGGGCTACGCCCACCTCGACCGCGGCGACCTCGACGCGGCGGAGGCGTCGGCGCGGCAGGCGATCGTGCCGCTGTCCGGGCTCGATCTCGAGCCGCACGCGCGGCTCGGTCCGCGGGTCCTGCTCGCCCAGGTGCGTCGCCTGCGCGGCGAGCACGCGTCGGCGCTGGAGGAGCTCGACCAGGCGCTCGCCGCGTCCGACGCCCCCGGGCTGCTGTTCCCCCGCCGGCAGGCCCTCGCGCACCGGGCCGGCACCCTGCTCGAGCTGGGTCGGGTCGCCGAGGCCGTCGAGGCAGGACGTCGCGCGGTCGCCACGCCCGCCGAGGACGTGCGCTCCCAGGTGCTCGCCTTCCGTGCCCTCGGCGCCGCGCTACGGGCGGCGGGTGAGCGGGAGCAGGCGCGGGTCGCCCTGACCCGGGCGCTCGAGCTCGCGCGGTCGACCGGTCAGCGCTCCGAGGTCGCCGCGAGCGAGCGCGCCCTCACCGGCCTGTGAGCGGATGCGCCAGGATGGGCCGATGAGCGCACTGCACGACGTCGACGCCGACTGGGTGACCCTGCGCGCGCAGGCCGAGTCCGGACTGCCCATCGTGGTGCTGGTCGACCGCGCGGTCGCCGTTGCCGCCCCGTGGGAGCAGGCGCCGCTGCAGGTCGGTGTCGCCGTACCCCTGTCGCCGACCGACGACGGGCTGGCCGACCCGAAGGAGCTCGCCACCTTGCGCGGGTTCGAGCAGCAGCTCGTCGACGCCGCCGCCGGCGAGGGTCGGCTGGTCGCGGTGATGACCCTCGAGGGCATCCGCGAGTGGGTGTTCTACACGCGTACGGCGGACTGGTCGGCGCCGTTCGCCGCCGCCGGCGTCAGCGTCGTCGTGACCGAGGACCCGACCTGGACCGGCCTGCGCGAGCTGACCGGTGAGAGCCTGCAGCCCTAACGGGCACGCCGGGCGAGGCGGTCGCCGTCGAGGATCGTCAGTGCCCGCGAGTCGACGCGCACCCAGCCGCGCGAGGCGAAGTCGGCCAGCGCCTTGTTCACCGTCTCGCGGGAGGCGCCGACGAGCTGCGCGAGCTCCTCCTGCGTGAGGTCGTGGTGCACCCGCAGGCCGTCAGCCTCCTGCGACCCGAAGCGCTCCGACAGGGCGAGCAGCTGCTTGGCCACGCGTCCGGGGACGTCGGTGAAGATGAGGTCGGCCAGCGCGTCGTTCGTACGACGGAGGCGGCGTGCGAGCACCCGCAGCAGCTGCTCGGCGATCTCCGGCCGGTCGGTGATCCACGGGCGCAGCGACGCGTGCGCCAGCGAGGCGAGGCGTGCGTCCGTCACGACGGTCGCGGTCGCCGTACGCGGGCCGGGGTCGAACAGGGAGAGCTCGCCGAACATGTCGGACGGGCCCATCACCGACAGCATGTTCTCGCGGCCGTCAGTGGCCCGGCGGCCGATCTTGACCTTGCCGGACAAAACGATGTAGAGCGTGTCGCCCTGCTCGCCCTCGGCGAAGACGGTCTCCCCCCGCCCGTACTCGCCGTGCTCCAGGGATGCGGCGACGGCCTCAGCGGCCTCCGACGCGATGCCCTGGAAGAGCCCCGCCTTAGCCAGGACCTCGTCCACGCTCCGTGCCTCCCGATCATCGTGTGCTCGACGGGAGTGTGACAGATCACGTCCGGGCGCTGGCGATCACCTAGCGAGAACGCCCCGGGAGCAGCCGTGCCAGGCGCCGGCGTCGCCAGTACCGCTCGAGCGCTTCGGAGTAGCCGTCGCTGACGAACGCCTCGACCTCCTCGGGTCGCGCGCCGTTCAGGAAGTCCTCGAGCTGGTCCGTGACGTCGTCCTGGCGCAGCGGTCGCTCGACGTGCTCCATCGCCAGCATCAGCGCGAGCAGGCCGAAGGGGAGGAGCAGCCCGAGCGGGAGGAGGGTCACCTTGAGGGGTGTGCCCGGATCAGGCCGGGACCGAACGTCGTCCGGGCTGGGAGGGAAGGGCGGTCAGGCACAGGGTCGGCTCGTCGCGGTAACGCGCGATGAGCTCGGAGGTGGCCGCGCCCAGGCGCAGGTGCAGCACGGAGCGGTACTCCGACAGCTGCGCCTCGGCCTCGGCCAGGTCGAGCTCGAGCGCCGCGAGGGCGTCGGGGTCGTCGGGGTCGACCTGGCGGTCCCACAGGCCGGCGAGGTCGGGCAGCGGCGGGATGTCCGTGGCGGGGACGACGGTCACCAACGCCTGGCGGCCGGCGCCCACGCGCTCGTCGGTCAGCACCGGCTTGAGGTTCTCGCTGACCAGGTCGCTGCCGGCCCGCACGACGTCCAGGCGTGCCTGGATGATGCGGCGCCAGTAGGAGACGTTGCTCTCCTCGGCGGCCAGCACCTTGCGGTACTCCCGCAGCCCGTCGAGCGTCAGGTGCTCGTGCTCGGGGGAGCGCACCGCAGCAGCCCGGGGGGTGCTCTTGCGACCCGTCGGCGCAGCCGGCGCAGTGCCGAGCGCGGACCCCAGCGCGGTCCCTGAGGCATCCATGGTGTGCTCCTGTCCCTGTCGTCACGCTGTGTGACCGACAAGGAGAGGGTCGTCACGATCCTGCCCCTCCTTGAGCAGGATCACCGCATCGGGCGAGTGGGTGCCCTCCGACGTACGCTGGCGCCATGGTTGCGCGCGAGGATCCGGGACCCGCGCTGACCCCACAGGCCCCCACCGCACTGGCGCTGACCCGACGGGCCCGGCGCATCAACCGGGAGCTCGCGGCGCTGTACCCCGAGGCGCACTGCGAGCTGGACTTCACCACCCCGCTCGAGCTGTGCGTCGCGACGATCCTGTCCGCCCAGTGCACGGACAAGCGGGTCAACGAGGTGACCCCAGCGCTGTTCCGGGCCTACCCCGACGCGCAGGCCTACGCGACGGCCGACCGGCTGACGCTCGAGGAGCAGATCCGCTCGACCGGCTTCTACCGCAACAAGACCACCTCGCTGATCGGGCTCGGCGCGGCGCTCGTGGAGCGACACCGCGGGCAGGTGCCGGCGCGGCTGGACGACCTGGTGCGCCTGCCGGGGATCGGTCGCAAGACGGCCAACGTGGTGCTCGGCAACGCCTTCGGCGTCCCCGGCCTCACCGTCGACACCCACTTCGGCCGGCTCGTACGACGGTTCGGCTGGACCACCGAGACCGACCCGGTGAAGGTCGAGTCCGCCGTCGCCGAGCTGCTGCCCAAGGCGGAGTGGACGATGTTCAGCCACCGGGTGATCTTCCACGGCCGCCGGGTCTGCCACAGCCGCACCCCGGCGTGCGGCGCCTGCGCGATCGCGTCGCTGTGCCCGTCGTACGGCGAGGGGCAGACCGACCCGGTGAAGGCTGCAGCGCTGGTGCGCACCGACGCGTTCTTCGCACCGACCGCCCAGGAGCCGGCGTGAGCCGACCGCGCCTGACCCGGATGCAGCTGGTGTGGCTGATCCTGCTGCTCATCAGTTTCGGGAGCGCGCTGGTCTACGGGCTGACCGGGAACGGACCGGGCGCCGCCGCACCGGCCGCACCCTCGCTGGCCCCCCTGCGCGCTGCGGCGGCGCTGGCGCCGTGTCCGACGGGCATCAGCAAGGAGCTGCCGGATCTCACGCTGCCGTGCCTGGGGGGCGGCGACCCGGTGCCGCTGCGGGGGGTGCCGACCGGCCGACCGACCCTGGTGAACGTCTACGGCTCGTGGTGCGGTCCGTGCCAGGAGGAGATGCCGGTCCTCGTGGCGTTCGCGAAGCGCGCGGGCGACCGGGTGGGGCTCGTCGGCGTCGACACCCTCGACGAGCCACGTCTGGCCCTGCAGTTCGCGAAGGACCTCGGCCAGCACTGGCCCGCGGTCGTCGACGACGACAAGAAGGTGCTGGTCCGCTATGCGAGCGGACCGCCCGTGACGCTGTTCGTCGACGGCGCCGGCGCCGTGGTGCACGTCAAGACCGGTCCGTTCCGGGACCTGGCCGCGCTCGAGGCGCTCGTCGCGACGTACCTCAAGGTGACCGTGTGATCCCCGCCTGGCTGCAGCCGCTCGCGGAGGCGATCCCCACCGTCCAGGGCTCGCACTTCACCCGCTTCCTCCCACCCGCCGAGGGAGGGCGCGACAGCGCGGTGCTGATCTTGTTCGGTGAGGGCGCCGACGGGCCGGACCTGCTGCTCATCGAGCGCGCGGCGACGCTGCGCAGCCACGCCGGTCAGCCCGCGTTCCCCGGCGGGGCCCAGGACCCGGAGGACACCGGCCCGGTCGCGGCCGCGCTGCGCGAGGCGCAGGAGGAGGTCGGGCTGCGACCGGAGTCGGTCGACGTGCTCGGGGTCCTGCCGGCGCTCTACCTCCCGCCGTCCGGGTTCGTCGTCCACCCGGTGGTGGCCTGGTGGCGCGACCCGCACCCCGTGGACGTCGTCGACACCGCCGAGGTCGCGGCCGTGGCACGCGTCCCGCTGGCCGAGCTCACCGACGCGGAGAACCGCTTCCGGATCACGCACAGCAGCGGGCTCATCGGACCGGCGTTCGACGTACGCGGCATGGTGGTGTGGGGCTTCACCGCCGGCCTCATCGCCGGACTGCTCACCCTCGCCGGTTGGGAGCTCCCCTGGGACCGCGACCGGCTGCGCGAGCTCGATCCGGAGGCGCTCCGCCTGGCCCGCCAGACCTGGGAGCGCAGCCCTACCGGCCCACCTGCCCCCGCCCCGTGATTCACCCTGTTGGAGGACCCATGACCCGCACGATCTCCCTCGCCGCCGTGCTGCTGCTCACCGCGTGCGGCGGCTCGAGCGGAGGGGGCACGACGGGCAGCGCGAGCCTGAGCACCACCGGTGACGCCGCGGCGCAGACCGCGACCATCGGGATGAACGACAAGCTGCAGTTCGACCCGAACACCCTCCAGGCCAAGGTCGGGACCGTCGCGTTCGACGTGAAGAACCTCGGCCGCGTGCCGCACAACCTGCACTTCGACGACGCTGCCCTCGGTCGGACCGGCACGATCAGCGGCGGCGAGAGCGAGACGCTGAAGGTCACCTTCGCGAAGGCGGGCACGTTCACGTTCGTGTGCACGTTCCACTCGGGCATGGACGGCAAGGTCATCGTCAGCTGAGGTGCGCCTCCTGAGGGGCAGTTAGGGTCGGTCGGTGCGCGGAGACCTCCTGGACGTCATCCTCCTGGTGCTCGCGGCAGGCTTCGCGCTCTCGGGCTACCGCCAGGGGTTCGTCGTCGGCGTGCTGTCGTTCTTCGGCTTCCTCGGCGGTGGGGTGCTGGGCGCCACGCTCGCCCCCCGCATCGCGAAGGTGTCCCCGCTGGACAGCCTCCCCACCGTGACCGTCGCCCTGGTCAGCGTCTTCGTGCTCGCCTCGGTCGGTCAGGTCGTCGCGACCCTGCTGGGCAACCTGGTGCGCAACAAGATCCTGTGGAAGCCCGCGCGCACCGTGGACGCGATCGCGGGTGCCGGCGTGAGCGTGGTGTCGCTGCTCCTCGTCGCGTGGCTCGTCGGGACGGCGGTGGCCAACTCGACGTTCGTCGGGCTCGCGTCACAGGTCCGCCGCTCGGTCGTCCTCGACACGGTCGACCAGGCCGTGCCCGGCGGCGCGCGGGGGCTGTTCGCGTCGTTCCGCCGGATCATCGACGACCGTGGGTTCCCGCAGGTGTTCGGCGACCTGGTGCCCACGCAGGCCAAGCCCGTCGACCCGCCCGACGCCCGGCTCGCGAGGTCGGCCGTGGTGCAGAGCGCCGAGTCGCGCGTGTTCAAGATCACCGGTGTGGCGACCTCGTGCAGCAAGCGCATTGAGGGCACCGGCTTCTTCTACGCCCCCGAGCGGGTCATGACCAACGCCCACGTCGTCGCGGGGGTGAAAGAGCCGGTCGTGAACGTCAACGGTCGCAAGGTCGACGCCACCGTGGTGCTCTACGACCCGGACCGCGACATCGCGGTCCTGCGCGTTCCGGGGCTGACCGGGACGCCGCTGAGCTTCGCCGGCGCAGCCGCCACCGGCGACAGCGCGATCGTCGTCGGCTACCCGCAGGACGGGCCCTACCGCGCCGACGCTGCGCGCGTCCGTGGGACGCAGGACGCCCGCGGCCCGAACATCTACCAGAACAAGACCGTGGTGCGGGAGATCTACGCCCTGCGCGCCCGCGTGCGTCCCGGCAACTCCGGCGGTCCGCTGCTCGACCCGAGCGGAGGCGTGTACGGCGTCGTGTTCGCCGCGGCCGCCGACGACCCGCAGACGGGCTATGCCCTGACCGCCAAGGAGGTGGCGGGTGACGCCTCGCAGGGCCGCACCGCCACTGCCCAGGTCAGCACCCGCGGCTGCGACTGACCCCCTTGCCGAACGCTGTCGTCAGCGGCGCAGGAGCTCGTCCAGGACGTCGAGCACGTGGGCGTCCTGCGCCTCCTGCTCGCTGAGCAGCAGGTCGTCCCCGCTCTCGAGCAGGGGCACCCGCTGCGCCGGCAGCGGCGGGACGGCCAGCCCCCCGGGGTCGGCGACGAGCGGGTGCTCACGGGTCGGCGCGATCGCCGCCCTTCGCGCCGCCCGGGTGATCGTCGCGGCGGCCAGCACGGTGAGCAGGGCAGCAGTCCGGCCACCCGCAGACCCTCGGCGAGGTCCGTGGGCAGCGCTCATGCCAGTCCTCATCGGCACACCCCCGGTCGGAATGTAGCGCTCGCGACACACTCACGTGCGTTCTGTCACAGCTGGGGTGCTCGACTCCTGCTTGCTGGGTGCTTACTGTTGCAAGCAGTGCGCGGGCCTGCCGTGCTCACGACCTGCTTGGGAAGAGGTGCTCGGTGGTGTCCCCAGCGCCCCCCGCGTCCGGCCCGACCCTGCGCGCCACCCAGCGCATCGCCGCAGACCCCACCAGCACGGCGCTGCTGCTCGCCGGCCCCACCGCCTTCGAGCTCTGGCCAGGGGTCCGTCGCGTTGCCGACATCGCCGGTGCCGTCGTCGTCGAGACGGACCTCGCGGTGGGCAGGTCGGTGGCGGCAAGCGTCCGTGCCCTCCCGCCTCGGCGCACCCCGACGGCGTACGTCACCCGCTTCACCTGGGTCGGGCCCGGCCTGCCGGCCACCACGGGTGAGCTCGTGCTCAGCAACGCCCCGGCGGCGGTGGGCGAGCGCGCCACCCTGGCCGCGCTCGAGCTCACCTGCGAGGACCTCGCGCACAGCGCGCTGGACGCGACCGCCCTCGACCAGATGGCGCGGGCCTTCCTCGCCAACCTGGCGCGCGCCGCCGAGCTGCGCAACCGCGCCGCCTGACCTACCCGCGCTCGTGCGCGAGGAGCAGGTCGGTCACCTGCTCCGGGGACTCCTGGTGCGGGAAGTGCCCGACACCGGCGAGCTCGACGTACTCCAGACCGCCGTGGGCCCACGGCTCGCAGCCCCGTGCGGAGCTCGGCAGGATGCAGCCGTCGAGCGCCCCGTGCAGCTGCAGCACGGGGGCCCGCACCCCGGCGGCCAGGCGCTGGGCGACCCGCCGTCCGCTCGGGCGCAGCTGGCTGCGGAACGCCCACCGGTAGTACTCCGCCGCGCAGTGCGCCGCCCCCGGGACCCGCAGGGCGCTGGTGCACAGTCGCTCGGTCTCCTCGTCCGGGAAGCCCGGGCCGCCCCAGCGGTGCAGCAGCTCCGTCACGAGCGTCCCCTCCGTGATCCGTCGCTCGGGCACGCGCGGCACCTGCATGAGCGCCATGTACGTCGACAGCCGCTGCTGCTGCCGGTTCCGGCGCAGAGCCTGCTCGAAGCGCAGGGGATGGGGGACCGACACCACTGACAGCCGGCGCACCACCGACGGGTGCAGCGTCGCGGCGGTCCAGCCGATCGCGCCACCCCAGTCATGACCGACGACGTGCGCCTCCGGGGCGCCGAGGGCGCGGACGAGCGCCGCCAGGTCGGCGGCCAGCGTCACCAGGTCGTAGCCGCGCGGCGGCTTGTCGCTCCCGCCGTACCCCCGCAGGTCCGGCGCGACCACCCGCAGGCCGGCGTCGCCGAGCGCGACGAGCTGGTGCCGCCACGACCACCAGAACTCCGGGAAGCCGTGCAGCAGCACGACGAGCGGACCGTCGGCAGGGCCGTGCTCGGCGACGTGGAAGCGCAGCCCCGAGGCCGTGACCTCGCGGTGCTGCCACGGTCCGTCAACGAGCAGGGCGCCCGGGTCGGTGGGAGTCACCCGTCTTGCGGGGCCATGCGCACGCAGTCGCGCCCGGCCTCCTTCGCGTGGTAGAGCGCGACGTCCGCCAGGGCGACCAGGTCGTGGTCGCCGGGCCTCTCGGCGGCCGCGCCACCGACGCTCACGGTGACGGTGAGGGCGTGGCCGTCGACCTCGATGGCCGTGTCCGAGACCAGGCGGCGCAGCCGTTCCGCGAGCACGACCGCCTGCTCGGCGCTGGTGTAGGGGAGGACGAGCAGGAACTCCTCGCCGCCCCACCGCCCCAGCACGTCCTCGAGCCGCATCCCGCCCTGCAGCCGCTGTCCGATCGCGACGAGCACCTCGTCACCGGCCTGGTGCCCCAGGGTGTCGTTGACCGTCTTGAAGTGGTCCACGTCGACGAGGAGGACCGACAGCGGGTACCCGTGACGCATCGCGCCGGCGTCGAACGCGCGGAGGCGCTCCTCGGTGTGCCGCCGGTTGAACAACCCCGTCAGGTGGTCGGTGCGGCTCATCTGGTCGAGCTCGGCGGCGCGCGTTCGCAGCTGGTCCTGCAGGCTCTTGACGCGCAACGCCGAGTTGACGCGGGCGAGCAGCTCCGCAGGCTCCGGGGGCTTGCGGACGTAGTCGTGCCCACCGAGCTTCAGGGCGCGTACGACGTCATGGGCCCCGGAGCGACCCGTCAGGAACACCACCGGGATGTCCGCGGTGCGGGCGTCGGCCTTGAGCGCGGTGATGGTCTCGTAGCCGTCCATCACGGGCATCTCGATGTCGAGCAGGATCACGTCCGGCTGGTGCTCGATCGCCGCGGCCAGTGCCTGCGCACCGTCGGACACCTCGAACACGTCGTACCCGGCGCTGTCGAGCTCCATCCTGGCGATGGTCCGCACGGTCGACGAGTCGTCGCAGAGCAGGATGCAGGGGGGCGACACCCGGCAAGGCTAGGGCAGGACGCCGTTCCGAGCAGCCTTCTCGCCCGGTCGGGTGAGGCGTGGCGTCAGTCCTCGGCGGGCGCGTCGGCCATCGTGGCGTTGATGGCGTTGACGACCGTGGGGTCGGCGAGGGTCGTCACGTCGCCGAGCTCGCGGTGCTCAGCGACGTCGCGGAGCAGCCGGCGCATGATCTTGCCGGAGCGGGTCTTGGGCAGCTCGGGGGTGATGAGGATCTGCCGCGGCTTGGCGATCGGCCCGATCTGCGTCGCCACGTGGTCGCGCAGCTCCTTGGCGAACGCCTCGCCGCTGCTCACGTCGTCGGCGACCGAGCCCTTGACGGTGACGAACGCGACGATCCCCTGACCGGTGGTGGGGTCGGCGGCGCCGACCACCGCGGCCTCGGCGACGCTCGGGTGGCTGACCAACGCGCTCTCCACCTCGGTGGTGCTGATGCGGTGACCGCTGACGTTCATGACGTCGTCGACGCGACCGAGCAGCCACAGCACGTCGTCGTCGTCCCACTTCGCGCCGTCGCCGGCGAAGTAACGCCCGGGGAAGCGGCTCCAGTAGGTCTCGCGGTAGCGCTCCTCGTCGTTCCAGATGCCGCGGAGCATGGCCGGCCACGGCTCGTCCAGGGTCAGGAACCCGGCACGGACCGACTGCTCGGCGTCGTTCACCACGTCGATGCTGATCCCGGGCAGGGCGCCCATGGCGCTTCCCGGCTTGCAGCTGGTCACCCCGGGAAGCGGCGCGATCATCATTGCGCCGGTCTCGGTCTGCCACCACGTGTCGACGATCGGGCACCGCCCCCCGCCGATGACGTCGCGGTACCACACCCACGCCTCCGGGTTGATCGGCTCCCCGACGCTGCCCAGGACCCGCAGGCTGGTCAGGTCGTGGGCTCCCGGCAGGTCGTCGCCCCACTTCATGAACGTCCGGATCGCCGTCGGCGCGGTGTACAGCACGGTCACGCCGTACTCCTCGACGATCTGCCACCACCGGTCCCTGCCGCCCGCATCGGGCGTGCCCTCGTACATCACCGACGTGCAGCCGTTGGCGAGCGGCCCGTAGACGGCGTAGGAGTGCCCGGTGACCCAGCCGATGTCGGCGGTGCACCAGTAGACGTCGGTCTCGGACTTGAGGTCGAACACCGCCCAGTGCGTCCACGCCACCTGCGTCAGGTAACCCCCGGTGGTGTGCAGGATCCCCTTGGGCCGGCCGGTCGTCCCGCTGGTGTAGAGCAGGAACAGCGGGTTCTCGCTGTCGAACGAGGCCGGCTCGTGCGTGGTCGGCTGGGCGTCGACCGCGTCGTGCCACCAGGTGTCCTTACCGGACCACGCCACGTCCTGCCCGGTGCGCTTGACCACGAGCACGTGCTCCACACCGGGGCACTGCGCGACCGCCTCGTCGACCGCCGGCTTCAGCGCGCTCGCCGCCCCACGCCGGTAGCCCCCGTCCGCGGTGATGACGACCTTCGCGTCCGCGTCGGTGATCCGGTCGACCAGAGACTGCGCGCTGAACCCGCCGAACACCACACTGTGCGCCGCGCCGATCCGCGCGCACGCGAGCATCGCGATCGCCGCCTCGGGGATCATCGGCAGGTACAGGCACACCCGGTCGCCCTGCCGCACACCCAGCGCGGTCAGGGCGTGCGCCGCCTGGCAGACGTCCGCCAGCAGGTCGGCGTAGGTGATCGTGCGGGTGTCGCCCGGCTCACCGACCCAGTGGAACGCCACCCGGTCACCCCGGCCCGCCTCGACGTGCCGGTCCAGGCAGCTCACGCTCGCGTTCAGCTCCCCCCCGACGAACCACCGCGCGAACGGCGGCTGCCAGTCCAGCACCGTGTCCCAGCGCCTCGCCCACTGCAGGCGTTCGGCCTGCTCCTCCCAGAACCCCAGCCGGTCGGCGGCCGCCCGCTCGTAGACCTCCGCGGTCACGTTGGCACCTGCCGCCAGACCGGCCGGCGGGTCGAAGCGACGGTTCTCGGTGGACAACGCAGAGAGCTCGGTCATGCCTGCATCTTGCACCCGGCTACCGTTGCCGCACGTGAGCGATCCCCTGGCCGCCCTGTTGGACCTCCCTGGCGTCTCGGACGCCGTCACCGAGGCGCGTACGGCGGTCGACGGCCTGCTCGGGCACCGGGTGCTGCGCCGCCGGTCGGCGGAGGTGACGGCCGAGTCGGCGCTGCGCGGGGCACGCGCGTCGGCGGATCTCGAGGGCGCCGGGATGGAGCTCGAGCGGTTGCGTGGGCAGCTCATGAACGGTCAGCAGGTCACCGTCGCGTCGAAGGACCCCCGCCTGTCCCAGCTGGCCGCGAACGCCGTACGTCTGCATGCCGACCTGGGCTCGGTGCTGCCCGCGTGGAAGCGCTCCCCGCGACAGGCCCTGGCGCGGCTGCACGTGCTCGCCGCCGCGGACCTCGGGATCGAGCCGGACCACCTCGGGCGACCGCGCACGGCAGCGAGCGACCCGGTCGACGACCCGCTGGAGCTGGGGGCTGCCCCCGATCCGCTGGAGGCGTCGGCGCGGTTGGACGGTCTGGCGCGGCTGCTGCTGGCCCCCACGACGGCACCGGCCGTGGTCGTCGCTGCGGTGGTCGAGGGCGAGCTGCTGGCGCTGCGCGCGTTCGGTACGGCGGACGGGCTGGTGGCGCGGGCCGCGGCCCGGCTGGTGCTCGTGGACCGCGGGCTGGACCCGAAGGCGGTCAGCGCACCCGAGGTCGGTCATGCCGAGCTCGACGCCGCGGCGCGGCGCGGGCGGCACGGTCACGGACCGTCGACCGCCGCAGACGGCAGCCCGCTGCGGACCTACGACGAGGCCGTCCGCGGTTACGTGAGTGGTGGGCCGGCGGGGGTCGCCGCGTGGCTGGTGCACTGCGCGCAGGCTGTCTCGCTCGGCGCTCGCGAGGGCCTCGCCGTCTGCGAGGCCATCCTCCGCGCCTGACGTGCAGCACCCCCGCGTGAACGGATACGCGCGGGTGGTGTGGAGGGTGTAGGGAGACCCGCGCGTATCCGTTCATGCGCGAGGATCTGGACAGCGGAACGGGGTCCCAACCTCACGGGTGGGACCCCGTCGCCATGCACTACGGCCGAGCGACACATGCGTGCATCGGTGTCATCGCTCTGGGTCCGGGCCCCTGTCGGGGTGTTGTTCCCTTTCCTGAACCGGTTGGACCCGCTCGATGTGCCTCTCGCGGCTGATCGCACGTGGGTTTCTCGGGCGCGTACTGCACGGACCACCGTCGGGGGGATCGAGTCCGCCCGCTTGGCGGCGTTCCGTACGACGAGAGTGCGCCTCGATCCCTTGCCTGTCAAGGGTTTCGTGTGAAGTTGCTCACAGCACCTGTCTGGTCACGCTGCCCCGTCACCCCACCGGGTGACGACGCCCGGCCCACCAGGCCAGCGCCACGAGCGCGGCCACAGTCGCCACTCCGGCGTACGCAACGGGTGGTCCCGGCGGGGTCGGGACGCGACGGGACGCGCGCACCGGCTTGGCGAACACCCGCACCGGCCAGCCGTGCTCGACCGCGTGCTTGCGCAGTGCCTTGTCGGGGTTGACGGCCACCGGGTGACCGACCGCACCGAACAGCGGCAGGTCGGTGAAGGAGTCGCTGTAGGCGTAGCAGTCGGCGAGGTCCCAGCCCTGGGCCGCGGCGAGCTCGGTGATCGCGACCTGCTTGCCGTCGCCGTAGGCGTAGAAGTCGATGTCGCCGGTGTAGTGACCGTCCTGGACGACCATCCGCGTGGCGATGACGCGGTCGACACCGAGCATCTCGCCGATCGGCCCGACGACCTCCTCGCCGCTGCTGCTCACGAGCACCACCTCACGCCCCGCCGCGCGGTGCTCCTCGAACAGCTCCACGGCCTCCGCGTAGACCAGCGGGTCGATGAGCTCGTGCAACGTCTCCGCGACGATGTCGTGCACCGTCTGGACGTCCCACCCCGCACACAGCGCCTTGAGGTAGTCGCGCATCTTGTCCATCGAGTCCTCGTCGGCGCCCTGCAGCAGGTAGACGAACTGCGCGAACGAGCTCTTCAGCACCGCTCTGCGGTTCACCAGACCGCCCTTGTAGAACGGCTTGCCGAACGCCAGCGTGCTGCTCTTGGCGATCACGGTCTTGTCCAGGTCGAAGAACGCAGCAGCAGGCACGCGGCAAATCTAGGTGTTCATCGAGGTGTTTGACGTGCAGCCCTGCTGGGGATCTGCCCTCCGACGGCACCCCACCCCCCCGGGGCGCCGGTCCGGACCGGTCTCTGGGTGACTGGACCGCCGAGACCCCCGCCACCCCCCCCGGCGGGGGTCTCTGGCGTCCGCCCACCTGTGTCCACAGGTCGTCCGGCTGTCCACACCTGGTACGGCGAGCCCCCTGACGTGCCGGGGCGCGCGCCAGCGTGGGTGCTCCCGCCTGCCGAAGTGGAGCCCCGCCGTGCACCGTCCCCTGGTCCTCACCGCCGACCCCGACCTGCTCGACGACGTGCTCCGGTTGGCGGCCACCGCCGGGATCGAGGTGGAGGTGGTGCACGAGGTCGGCACCGCGCGGGCGCCCTGGTCCGCGGCGCCGCTCGTGCTGGTCGGCGACGACCAGGTGGACGCCCTGATCCGGCAGCGACTGCCTCGACGTCGTCGGGTCGTCGTGCTCGGCACCGATCTCGACGACGCCGGGATCTGGCAGCGCGCGGTCGAGGTCGGTGCCGAGCACGTCGCGTTCCTCCCGGACGCGGAGCCCTGGCTGGTCGACGCCCTCTCGGACGCGGCGGAGGTGCGCCCCGCCCCCGGTCGCATGGTCGCCGTCGTCGGCGGTCGGGGCGGCGCCGGGGCGACGACGCTGTCGGTCGCGCTCGCGCTCGCCGCCGTACGCCGGGGGAGCACGACCCTGCTCGTCGACGGCGACCCGCTCGGTGGGGGCATCGACCTGGTGCTGCACGGGGAGCGCACCACCGGTCTGCGCTGGCCGGACCTGCTGGGCACGCGCGGCCGGTTGGCCGGTGGCGCGCTCGTGGCGGCGCTGCCCCAACTGGAGGGACTGGCCGTGCTGTCCTGGGACCGGGGTGAGCCGGCGACGGTCCCCGTCGACGCGGTCGCTGCCGTGCTGGCAGCGGCGCGGCGCGGAACGGACCTGGTGGTCGCCGACCTGCCCCGGACGACCGACGACGCGACGAGAGAGGTGCTGGCCGCCGCGGACACCACGCTTCTCGTCGTACCGGCCGAGCTGCGGGCTGCGGCCGCCGCCGCGCAGGTGGCGGCCCGCCTGTCCTGGGTCTGCCCCGACCTGCGGCTGGTCGTGCGCGGCCCCTCGCCCGGTCGGCTCGGCGCCGAGGCGATCGCCGCGTCGCTCGGTCTTCCCCTCGCCGGCGAGGTGCGGGCCGAGCCGGGGCTGCGCGGCGATCTCGAGCGCGGCGAGGCGCCCGGTCGTCGGCCACGGTCGCCGCTGGCCCGGCTCTGCGACCAGCTGCTCGGCGACCTGGAGTCCGGCAGCCCGGCGCCCGAGGGCTGGGAGGCCGCGGCGTGAGCGTCGACCCCACCCTGCTCGCGCGCGTGCGGTCCCGGTTGGCCGGGGAGACGGGTACGCCGACACCGGCGCGCGTGGCCGAGGCCCTGCGCGACGAGGGTGGGCTGCGCGGTGACGTGGAGGTCCTGACCGTCCTGCGCGCGCTGCAGAGCGAGATCGTCGGCGCCGGCCCGCTGCAGCCGCTGCTCGCGGACCCGACGGTGACCGATGTGCTCGTCAACGCGCCCGACGAGGTCTGGGTCGACCGCGGCGCCGGTCTGGAGCGGACCTCGGTGCGCTTCACCGACGACGCTGCCGTGCGCCGCCTCGCGGTCCGGCTGGCGGCCCCCACCGGTCGGCGCCTGGACGACGCGCAGCCCTGGGTGGACGCGCGCCTGCCCGAGGGGGTGCGCCTCCACGCCGTGCTGCCGCCCGTCGCCACGGGCGGGACGTGCCTGTCCCTGCGGGTGCCGCGCCGTCGGGTCTTCGGCCTCGACGAGCTGGTGACCGCGGGGACCGTTCCCCCGGACGGCGCCGACCTGCTGCGGGCGCTGGTGTCCTCGCGCAGCGCGTTCCTGGTGAGCGGCGGTACGGGTACCGGCAAGACCACGCTGCTCTCGGCGCTGCTGTCCCTCGCCGACCCCGACGACCGGCTGCTGCTCGTGGAGGACGCCGGTGAGCTGCGCCCCGAGCACCCGCACGTCGTGCGGCTCGAGGCCCGGCCGGCCAACGTCGAGGGCGCTGGTGAGGTCACCTTGCGGGACCTGGTCCGGCTGTCCCTGCGGATGCGCCCGGACCGGGTCGTCGTGGGGGAGGTGCGCGGTGCGGAGGTCGTCGACCTCCTGGCTGCGCTGAACACCGGCCACGAGGGCGGGTGCGGGACCCTGCACGCCAACTCCGCCCGTGACGTACCCGCGCGGCTGGAGGCGCTTGCTGGTGCGGCCGGACTGGGGCGGGAGGCGCTGCACAGCCAGCTCGCCTCTGGCCTGCAGGTCGTCGTGCACCTGCAGCGCGCGGCGGGAGGCGGTCGCCGTCGGGTCAGTGAGGTCTGCCTGCTCGAGCGGGCGACCGACGGGTGGGTGAGCGCCGTACCCGCGTGGTCCTGGGACGGCGTCGAGGCGTCCGGGGCTGCTGGTGCGGCCGCGGAGGGCCTCGCGCGGCTGCTGGTGCGGTGAGCGGAGCGCTGGGCGCGGTGCCCGCCTGCCTGGTGGCAGCGGCGGTCCTCGTGCTCGTCGGACCGCCACCGCGGTCACGCCTGCGTTCGGTCCTCGTCGACGAACGTCCCGCGGGAGGTCGCCCCTGGACGAGCCAGCACGGCACGGGCGCTGCCCTCGTCGCGCTCGTGACCGGCATCGTGGTCGCGCGCAGCGGCGGACCGGTCCTCGCGACCCTCGTTCTCGCCGGCCTGGCCGCCGGACGCCGGGCGCGGTCCGCACACCACCGGCGTACGGCGGGAGCGCGCGAGCGGGAGGCGCTCGTCGAGGCGCTCGCCGTCCTCGCAGCCGAGCTCCGTGCCGGTCGGCCGACCACCGCGGCGCTGGCCGCTGCGGCGGAGGTCGGGCGCGGGCCGAGCGGCGCGGCTCTCGCTGCGGCCGCCAGGGCAGGGCCGCTCGGGGCCGACCCGGCGGCGCTGCTGCGCGAGTCGGCGCCGGCGTGCGCCGTCCCCCACGTCCTGACAGGGCTGGCGACGTGCTGGCAGCTGTGCGCAGGTACCGGGAGCTCGCTCGCCCAGGCGGTGTCGATGCTGGCCGACGACGTGCGCGCCGAACTGGCCCAGCAGCACGAGCTCGACGCCGAGCTCGCCGGTCCCCGGGCGACCGCAGGCCTGCTGGCCGTGCTGCCGGTCGCGGGCATCGGTCTGGCCGCCGCACTGGGGGCCGACCCGCTCCACGTGCTGCTCCACACGCCGGTGGGGGTGGGCTGCCTCGTCGGGGCCATCGCGTTCGACGCGGCCGGCCTGTGGTGGACCCGTGCGCTGGTCCGCGGTGCCGGTGGTCAGGGGTGAGAGCGTCCGTCGCCGCCGCGTTGCTCCCGGCCGGCCTGCTGGCTGCCGCCGTGCTCGCGCTCGTCCGGACGCCGGCCCCGGCCCGCCTGTCTGCCCTGCGTGGCCGGCCGGAGGCGGGGGAGGGAAGGGGAGGTCAGCGACGACCGCCGGTCGTGCTCGCCTGCGTCGGGACAGGGATCGTGCTCTGGTGGTTGCTGGGATCGATGACGGGTGCTGCGGTCGGGCTCGGGGTCGCCCTGGCCGGTCCTCGGCTGCTTCGACGGCTCGAGGCCGCGGACCCTGAGGCGGCCCGGGTGGACGCTCAGCTGCCGCTGGTGCTCGAGCTGCTGTCGGCGTGCCTGGCCGGTGGCGCCGAGGTGAGCGCCGCCACGGTCGCCGTCGCGGGCGCGTGCGAGGAGCCCGTCGCTGGTCGCCTGCGCACGGTGGCCGGCTTGCTCGCGCTCGGTGCCCCGGCGCACGAGGCGTGGGGGGCGCTGGCGGGGAGCGATGGCACCGGGCCTGCGGCTGCCGCGGCGCGGGCGCTCGCCCGGTCCGCCCAGGGCGGCGCGCCGGTCGCGGAGGCGGTCCGGGACGTCGCCGCCCAGGCCCGTCGGGACGCGGCCGCGTCCGCTCGTGAACGGGCCCGGCGGGCCGGCGTCCTGGCGGTCGCCCCGCTCGGGCTGTGCTTCCTGCCCGCGTTCGTCCTGGCCGGCGTCGTCCCGGCAGTGCTCGGCCTCGCCGGTCCGCTGCTCGACTCCCTCCGCTGACCGCGGGCGAGCTCCGTCCACAGCCGTTCGGCGTCCTCCACATCCTCGGCCACGGCTCCCTACCGGCAGCGTCGGCGGACCAGCGTGGTGCGCAGCCCGGGCACTCGCCCCGGCCCCCCCGGCCCGGCACCCGCCGCGGCCTGTTCTGGAGGTTCCTCGATGACCCACACCCTCGCTCTCGTCCCCGCCCGCACCCTGTCGGACCGCGTCTCGGCCGCCGTCCAGTCCCGCCTGGCCCACGCGGGGTCGCCGGCCGACGCCCAGTCGGGCACCACGACCGACGCTCAGGCCGAGCTCCACCCCGAGGCCGGCATGACCACGGCGGAGTACGCCGTGGGCACCGTCGCGGCCTGCGGGTTCGGCGGGGTGCTCTACAAGGTGGTCACCAGTCCGCAGATCCTCGACATCATCAAGTCGGTGATCGGCAAGGCGTTCCACCTGTCGTTCTGACCCGTCCGCTCCGCTCGCCCCGGGGACGTCCTGCTGGTTCACCGCAGCGCGTCTCCGGGGCCTCGGCCGGAAGGGCCGCCATGCCTCCTCACCTGCCTGCCCGCTCGCCCGCTCACCCCCGCACTCACCCGCTCGCCGGTTCGACCCCCCGCGCCCGCCCGCGACGGGGGGAGGACCGCGGCTTCGCCACCGCCGAGGCCGCCGTGGTGCTGCCGGTGCTGCTGGTCGTGGTCAGCCTCTGCGTCGCGGTCGTCGCCGCCCTCGGCGCGCAGCTGCGCTGCGTCGACGCTGCCCGCGACGCGGCGCGGGTGGCGGCCCGCGGCGACTCCGACGCGCAGGCCACCGGTGCGGCGCGCGAGGTCGCCCCTCGCGGGGCGCGCGTGCGCCTGGCGCACGAGGGCGACCGCGTGACGGTGCTCGTCGAGGCGGATCTGCGGGTCACCCGGTGGCTGCCACCGGTGCACCTGGCCGCGCGCGCCTCCGCCGAGGTCGAGGGTGCCCCGTGACGCGGCGCCTCGTGGGAGGGCGCGCTCCCCGCATCGACGGAGGCACCGACGGAGGCACCGACGGAGGGGCCGACGGAGATGGAGGCTTCGCCACCGTGGCGGTGCTGGCGTTGTGCGGGGTGCTGCTGGCCTTCGGGAGCGTCGTCGCGAGCCTCGCCGCGCTCGCCGTGACGCGGCACCAAGCGGCGGCCGCGGCGGACCTCGCCGCACTCGCGGGGGCCGGTCATGCCCTCGAGGGCGACAGCGTCGCGTGTGCTGCCGCGCGGGCCACCGCCCGCGCACACGGCGCCGCACTGCGCGACTGCCGACTCGACGGGGTCGACCTGCAGGTCACCGTCGCCATCCGCGCGCCCGGCGTGCTGGCGCGATGGGGCGACGTCCGGGCACGGGCGCGCGCCGGGCCGACCCGATGAGGACGGGAACCGCGCGGGGCTCGCGTCCGTCGTACAGGCTGCCGACACGTCCCGGGAACGTTCGCCGGCCCGGATCCTGCCTGTCTGACAGGCATGTCGGACATGTGCGAAAGCGCCGCTCGACCCGCCGTCCCGGCGTAACCTCGACGGTGGACCCTCGTTGGCCCTCGCGGGGAGCACGCGCACCCGCACCTGACCCCTGGCCCGCAGATCGCAAGGAGCCCCCCGATGGAGCCGTCGTTCGTCACCCCGGCCGTGCCTGACCGGCCGCGCGGCGTCGGTTCGCTGCTCGGGGACGCGCTCCGGCGACCTGGCGGGCGACGTGTGCTCTCGGTGCTGTCGGTGGTGCTGTTCGTCGCCGGCGTCGGCATGTTCGCCTACCCGGTCGGCACGGACCTCTACAGCACCTACCGCCAGGACAAGCTCAGCAACGCGCTCGGCAGCGCCGAGCTCAAGCAGAAGTACGAGACGCGCACCATCGCGGTGGGCGACGCCCTGACCGAGCTGGAGATCCCGAAGAAGGGCATCGAGCTCAAGGTCATCGTCGTCGAGGGCACCACCCCTGCCGCGCTGCGCGCCGGTGCCGGCCACTACCCCGGCACGCCACTGCCCGGGGAGGCGGGCAACGTCGGCATCGCCGGTCACCGAACCACCTTCGGGCGTCCGTTCAACCACCTCGACGAGATGGCCCCCGGCGACGAGGTCATCCTCAGCACGCCGTTCAAGCGCTACCACTACATCGCGGTGAACCCGTTCGACGGGCACGCGAACCCGTGGATCGTGAGCCCCAAGGACTTCAGCGTGGTGCAGAACGTCCCGGGCAAGCACTACCTCACCCTGACGTCGTGCCACCCGAAGGGCAGCGCGAAGCAGCGCATCGTCCTGCGGCTTGAGTTGCACCCGGATCTGACCGAAGACGTGACACAGAAGGGAGCTGCCTGACATGTCTTCGACCCGCCCAGCCGTGCGCCGGGGGACCCGCGCGGTCACCGTGCTGGCCCTGACGGTCCCCTTGGCGACCTCGCTCGTCCTCGCGTCGGCGCCGGCCGCCCTCGCCGGCGGGTCCATCACCAGTCCCGCAGCCGACGCGGTCATCAGCACGGGGACCTCGTTCACGGCCAGTGCCACCGTCACGGCGAACTCCGCGACCACCACGATGCGGCTGACCGGCCCGTCCGGTTTCGACCAGAGCAAGAGCGTCAACCGCGACCTGTCCGGCTCCCAGACCATCTCCATCGACGTCTCGACCGCTGGCGGCGCCACCCGCAGCAACGGCCAGTGGACCATCATGCTCTCGGGCGGGGCGACCGGGACGCGCACCTTCGGCACGAGCTTCGCCCCAGCCACTCCGACGGGGTTCACCGCCCAGGGCAGCGGTGCGCGCGATGTGGCCTTCTCCTGGACCAAGGGCAGTGAGCCCGACCTCAGCGGCTACGTGCTGAGCGACGACCAGGGCACCGTCATCGACAGCGGCATCTCCCTGTCGTCGTGCAGCGCGAGCAACTGCAGCTACGCGCTCTACTACCCGAACGACAACCCGGGGACGCACGTCTACCGGTTGGCCGCACGGCGCCCAGGCGGGGGCTGCAGCGGTTGCGCCAAGGAGCTCACGTCCGGAACGACCTCGGCCAGCGCCACGCTGACCACTCCTCCGAAGCCCACGCCCACTCCCACGCCGTCACCCACGCCTGCGGGAGGTGGGACGACCGGTTCTGGCACGTCGGGCGGGTCCACCGGCGCCACGCCGGCCCCGAGCTCGACCAGCGGCACCGGCGGCTCGACGGGCGGGTCCAGCGCGGGGTCGAGCACCGGCTCCGGCGCCGGCGGCTCCAGCACCGGAGGGGCCAGCACCGGCGGCTCGACCGGGTCGAGCACGGGCGGGTCCACCTCCGGGACCTCCGGCAGCGCCGCCAACGGCTCGACCGGGTCGAAGGGCAGCAGCACGGGTGCCCAGCCCATCCCGAAGCCGTCCCTGCCGTCCATCAGCGACCAGGTCCTCGCCGCACGGGAGAAGTTCGCCTTGCAGTTCAAGGCGTTCTCGCCCTCGCTCGGCATCCCCAAGCTCGCCCCCCTGCCAGCGCTGACGCTGCCGCGGGTGAGCGGGGAGGGACCGCTGCCGCAGGGCACCTTCCAGCCGAGCCTGCCGTACAGCCCGCAGACCACGACGGAACCCGTCGCGGAGACCGGAGGACTGGCCCGCCCGGTGGCCGCGGTGCGCGACGTGCTCGACTCGGCGCGGCTCGTCCGGAGCATCGCCGGTGCGCTGGTGCTGCTGCTGCTCGCCGCGCACGTCCGCCGGTTCGTGGGCGTCAGCGACCCGGACTGACGGTACGGCGGGAGCTCAGGCGCGGGTTCGCAGCTCGGAGCCGTCCGTGAGGTCAACCGTGTGGTCGCCTGGGTGATCCGTGCCGTTGTCCACGCGGGTGCGCAGGGCGGCGTTCTCCTTGGCGAGCTGCTTGACCTGGCGCCGCGTCGACACGTGACGCGCGCGGCGGGTCCGCGCCCCGGCGAGCATCATCAGCGCCCCGAGCAGGGCGAGCGCCCCGAGGGCGATGCCGACGAGGAAGACCCCGCCGAGGCTGAGGCTGTCGACGGTCACGCCGAGGGCCGAGACCGATGTGGCGTCGGTGTTGGTGAGGACGACCGCCGCACCGACAGTGCCGGCAGCGACGAGCAGGAGCAGTCCGAGAGCGATCATGGCAAGACCTCCAGGTCGTGGGACCTGGGACCTACCCGCTGACAGCCGCGGCAGTCCCCGTCACCGAGCTCAGGCCCAGACCTGATCCCAGGACGACGTCGAGCAGGAGCACGGCGCGCGCCTTGTCCAGCGGCTCGTTGCCGTTGCCGCACTTGGGCGACTGCACGCACGACGGGCACCCGGTCGCGCACTCGCACGCGGCGATCGCGTCGCGCGTCGCCTGCAGCCACGCTCCCGCACGCGCGTAGCCGCGCTCGCTGAAGCCCGCCCCACCCGGGTGGCCGTCGTACACGAAGACGGTCAGGGCGCCGGTGTCCTCGTGCAGCGCGGTGGACACGCCCCCGATGTCCCAGCGGTCGCAGGTGGCGAACAGCGGGAGCAACCCGATCGCCGCGTGCTCGGCGGCGTGCGCGGCTCCCGGCAGGTCCGCCCACTCCAGACCGGCGGCCTCGAGCAGCGCCGCTTCGACGGTGTACCAGACCGAGCGGGTCGTCAGCTGGCGCGCGGGCAGGTCCAGCAGCTCCTCCCCCAGTACCGCCCCGGAACCCAGGCGCTTCCTGAGGTAGCTGACGACCTGGTGCGTGACGTCGACGGTCCCGAAGGACAGCAGCACCCCGCCGTACGCCGTGGAGCGCAGGGTCTCGGCGATGCGGATGTCGGTGATGTCGCGGGCGGAGGTGGAGTAGTCGGGGTCGGCGGCCGACACGAGCGCCACCGACTCCTCGAGGTCGAGCCGGTCGACCAGGTAGGTCTCGCCCTGGTGCAGGTAGACCGCGCCGGTGTGCGCCTGGCTGTGCGCGGAGGACGCGTCCACCGTGCCGAGCAGCCGTCCGGTGGTGCGCTCGACCAACCGCACAGGTGGCCCGCCCGCCCCGCGCAGGTCAGCGTCGGGGCGGTCGCGCGAGGTCCAGAACCACCCGCGCGGGCGCGACCGGAGCAGCCCCCGGCGCACGAGGTCGCCGAGCAGCAGGCGCACGTCCTCTCCGTCGCCGGACCCGAACAGCGCGAGGTCGTCCTCGGTCAGGGGGAGCTCCGCGGCGGCGCAGCACAGGTGCGGACCGAGCACATAGGGGTTGGACGGGTCCAGCACCGTCGTCTCGACGGGTCGGCCGAAGATCGCCTCGGGGTGGTGCACCAGGTAGGTGTCGAGCGGGTCGTCGCGGGCGACGAAGACCGCGAGCGCCCCCTGCCCGGCCCGACCGGCGCGGCCGGCCTGCTGCCACACCGAGGCCACCGTCCCGGGCCACCCGGACAGCACCACGGCGTCGAGCCCCGCCACGTCGACGCCGAGCTCGAGCGCGTTCGTCGCGGCCACCCCGAGCAGGTCGCCGGACTGCAGCCGCCGCTCGAGCTCGCGCCGCTCCTCCGGCAGGTAGCCCGACCGGTACGCCGCCACCCGCGACCCGAGCTCCGGCGCTGCCTCGACCACGGCTCGTCGTGCGTTCACGGCGACCGCCTCCGCGCCCCGGCGCGAGCGCACGAAGGCGATGGTCCGGGCGCCCTCCACCACCAGGTCCGCGAGCAGGTCCCCGGTCTCGGCGGTGGCCGATCGCCGTACGGGCGCGCCGTTCTCGCCCGCGAAGGAGTCGAGCAGCGGCGGTTCCCACAGGGCGAAGTCGGTGCGTCCCCGCGGCGACGCGTCGTCCTCGACAGGCACGACGGGAAGGCCGGTGAGCCGGGACGCCGACACCTCCGGCTCGCTGACCGTGGCCGACGCGAGCAGGAACACCGGCGAGGCGCCGTACCGCGCGCAGACCCGACGGAGCCGACGCAGCACCTGCGCGACGTGGGAGCCGAACACCCCTCGATAGGTGTGGCACTCGTCGACGATGACGAAGCGCAGCCCCCGCAGGAACCGGCTGAAGTCGCTGTGCCGCGGCAGCACCGACCGGTGCAGCATGTCCGGGTTGGTGAGGACGTAGGTGCCGAAGCGGCGGACCCAGTCGCGGTCCTCGGTGGCGGTGTCGCCGTCGTAGGTCGCGGCGCGGACCTGCATCAGGTTGAGCGCCCGCACCGCGCGCAGCTGGTCGGTGGCGAGCGCCTTGGTGGGGGACAGGTAGAGCGCCGTCGCCTTCTCGTCCTCGAGCAGTGCCGACAGCACCGGGAGCAGGTAGCCGAGCGACTTGCCGCTCGCCGTCCCCGTCGCGAGGACCACGGACTGCCCGCCGCGGGCGAGCTCCGCGGCCTGGGCCTGGTGCTCCCAGGGGACCGTCACGCCCTGCAGGGCGAGGCGATCGGTGAGCAGCGGTGGCACCCACGCCGGCCAGGTCGTCGGACGACCGACGCGGGCCGGGACGTGCTCGACGTGGGTCACCCGTTCGGCGCGCGTCGGGTCCAGGAGCAGGCGCTCCAGCAGCGTGCGGTCCATGGCCCTCCATCATCGCGGACCGGCGCGCTGGCACCCGGTGGTGGCGGGAGGGTTAGATCGTGATCACGCGGGTACGCGCCCCTCGGCCCCGGGGAGGGCCCGGGGGCGCGTGCCCACCGCCGTGATCACAGAGGAGACCGCAGTGGACCTGTCCCTGGACGACCGCACCGAGGGCGACCGCACCATCGTGAGTGTCGGGGGCGAGATCGACGTCTACACCGCTCCCAAGCTCCGCGAGAAGCTCATCGACCTGGTGAGCGCCGGTCAGTACCACCTGGTGGTCGACATGGAGAACGTCGAGTTCCTCGACTCCACCGGGCTCGGTGTCCTCGTCGGCGGCCTCAAGCGGGTCCGCGCGCACGAGGGCTCGTTGCGCCTGGTGTGCACCCAGGAGCGCATCCTGAAGATCTTCCGCATCACCGGGCTGACCAAGGTCTTCTCGATCCACGCCAGCGTGGAAGAGGCCGTCGCGGCCACGGACTAGGCCGCCGACTCCACGATGGCCTCCGTCGAGTTGCTGCTGTCCCCTCTCCCGGCACACGTCCGCACCGCCCGCCTGGTCGGTGTCGCTGCGGCGCGGCGCGCCGGGCTCGACGACGACGACGTCGCCGACCTGCGCCTCGCCCTCGGGGAGGCCTGCGCCCGCGCCGTCGCGTTGCACGCCCAGCACGCCCCCGACACGCAGGTGCGGATCGTCGTGCGCGACGACCCTTCCGGCCTCGTCGTCGAGGTCACCGACTGCGGTCCACCCGCCGGACCGGTGCGCACCGACGTGAGTGACTGGCTGACGTCCGACGGCGACGCGGGCCAGGACGGCGAGACGCCGGACCCGGAGCTCGCGCTCGTCGTCCTCGCCGGCCTGGTCGACTCGCTCACGGTGCTTCCCGAGCCGACCGGTACGACGCTGCGCATGACGTGGCCGCTCGCCGCCCGTGACCTCACGGGCGGCCGGTCCGCCGGTTCCGTCAGGCGCGCCGATGTGAGCGACCTCACGCCCGTCGATTCCGGGCCTGTGTAGCCTTCGCCCCGCTCGTCCCCTTCCTCCCTGAGGTGGGGTGCGGTGCCGACTGGGCCTGTGCAGGACCGGTCGACCCCGCGGGCCCGTGCCCGCACCCGTGAACACGGGGCCCGCCGGCCCCATGACCTGGAGGACACGTGCTCGCGCTCCCCCTGGCTGCGAAGGGCTCCGACCTCGCGTCGGTGCTCTCCGACGACAAGCCACTGCTCTACATCATCCTCGTCGTCTCCCTGGTGGCCCTCGGGTTCGCCGGCCTGTTCGCGCGCGAGGTGCTCGCCGCCGACCAGGGCCCGCAGAAGATGCGGGACATCAGCCGCGCGGTCCAGGAGGGCGCTGCGGCGTACCTCAACCGGCAGTTCCGCACCCTGGCGGTGTTCGCCGTCCTGGTGTTCTTCCTGCTGTTCCTGCTCCCTGGGACGACGGAGGTGAAGGTCGGCCGATCGATCTTCTTCGCGGTCGGCGCGATCTTCTCCGCCCTCGTCGGGTTCATCGGCATGACGCTCGCCACCCGTGCGAACGTGCGCGTCGCGCACGCCGCCAACACGGTCGGCAGCAAGCCCGCGCTGCGCATCGCGTTCCGCTCCGGCGGCACGGTCGGCATGCTGACCGTCGGGCTCGGGCTGTTCGGCGCGACGCTGGTGCTGCTCGTCTACGGCGCCGACGCCCCCGAGGTGCTCGAGGGCTTCGGCTTCGGTGCCGCGCTGCTCGCGATGTTCATGCGCGTCGGCGGTGGCATCTTCACCAAGGCCGCGGACGTCGGCGCCGACCTCGTCGGCAAGGTCGAGCAGGGCATTCCCGAGGACGACCCGCGCAACGCCGCCACCATCGCCGACAACGTCGGTGACAACGTCGGCGACTGCGCCGGCATGGCGGCCGACCTGTTCGAGTCGTACGCCGTGACGCTCGTCGCGGCGCTCATCCTGGGCCAGGCCGCGTTCGGCTCGCAGGGTCTCGTGCTCCCGCTCATCATCCCGGCGATCGGGGTGCTCACCGCGCTGGTCGGCATCTACGCCACGGCGCCGCGGGACGGCGACAAGAACGGCCTGACCGCCATCAACCGTGGCTTCTTCATCAGCGCGGTCGTGGCCGCCGTCCTCGTGGCCATCGCCTCCTACGCCTACCTGCCGAGCACGTACGCCGACATCACCGGCGTCGACTCGGTCATCGCCAAGGAGGGCGGCGACCCGCGCCTGTTCACCCTGGGCGCCGTGATCATCGGCATCGTGCTCGCCAGCCTGATCCAGGTGCTGACCGGCTACTTCACCGAGACCGACCGCAAGCCGGTCCGGGAGATCGGCAAGAGCTCGCTCACCGGTGCTGCCACGGTCATCCTGGCCGGCATCAGCGTCGGCCTCGAGTCGGCGGTCTACTCCGCACTGCTCATCGGCGGCGCGGTCTACGCCGCGTTCCTGCTCGGCAACGGGGTGGCGCTGCTCGCGCTGTTCGCGGTCGCGCTGGCCGGCACCGGCCTGCTCACCACCGTCGGCGTCATCGTCGCGATGGACACCTTCGGGCCGATCTCCGACAACGCCCAGGGCGTCGCGGAGATGTCCGGCGAGGTCGGCGAGGAGGGTGCGCTCGTCCTCACCAGCCTCGACGCGGTCGGCAACACCACGAAGGCCATCACGAAGGGCATCGCGATCGCGACGGCCGTGCTCGCCGCGACGGCGCTGTTCGGCTCGTTCAAGACCAAGGTCACCGATGCCCTGGCCATCGCCGGCGACGGGTTCACCTTCAACCTGTCGATCGACCAGCCGAACCTGCTGTTCGGCCTGATCATCGGTGCGTCGGTGGTGTTCCTGTTCTCCGGCCTGGCGATCAACGCGGTGTCCCGCGCGGCCGGTCGGGTGGTGTTCGAGGTGCGCGAGCAGTTCCGCACCAAGCCCGGGATCATGGACTTCACCGAGAAGCCCGACTACGCCCGCGTCGTGGACATCTGCACCAAGGACTCGCTGCGCGAGCTCGCCACCCCCGGCCTGCTCGCCGTCCTGGCGCCGATCGCCGTCGGCTTCGGCCTCGGCTACGGCCCGCTCGGGGCGTTCCTCGCCGGTGCCATCTCCTCCGGCGTGCTCATGGCGGTCTTCCTCGCCAACGCCGGTGGGGCGTGGGACAACGCCAAGAAGCTCGTCGAGGACGGGACGCACGGTGGCAAGGGCTCCCCGGCGCACGAGGCGACGATCATCGGTGACACCGTCGGTGACCCCTTCAAGGACACCGCGGGCCCGGCGCTCAACCCGCTGCTGAAGGTCATGAACCTCGTCGCGCTGCTCATCGCGCCGAGCGTCGTGAAGTACAGCCTCGGCGTCGACAGCAACGACGCGGTGCGTGCCGTCATCGCGATCCTCGCCGTCGCGGGCATCGTGATCGCGGTGACGATCAGCAACCGCCGCGGCGTGGCGGGGGCGACCGACGTCATCGAGGCGGCCAAGGCCCAGGTGTGACCGCCTGACCTCTCGAACGACCGCGAGCCCGCCCTCCGACACGAGGGCGGGCTCGCGGCGTCCCTGCGCGACGCGCTGCCCCGTCCGTGGCATCCTGAAAGGGGACATACCGGGCGTCCGGGTGTGAACCTCAATGATCTTGGGCAGCAACCGGGCACACCCCTGGGTGCACCCTGACCCGCTCCAGGATCGCGAGGTTCGCCCGGTTCGACCGTTAAGCCGGTTGGACCCGACGCCGATACTCCGTCTACGCCTTGTCCTGACATACACCGATATGAGCCCCTTGCGGGGCTCGCCCACTGGGGGAACTCACCGTGCGACCGTCCACCACCACCCGACTGCTGGGGTCCCTGGCCCTCACCGCGCCGCTCGCGCTGTGCCTCACGACGCCCGCGCACGCCGCCGACGTCCCCGCGGGGGCCTTCGGCGAGGCCTACGGACTGTCGGTCGACACGACGATCCTGCAGGGCAACGTCCCGGTGAAGGTCGGCCCCCTCGCCCCGGTCAGCTCCTCGTGCCCGCCCGCCTCGGCCGCCAAGACCGCCAGCCTGCTCAGCGGCGGTGACGCGCAGGTGGCCCAGGTCGGCGTGCTCAACACCGGCGCCGGCACGGACTGCACGGCGAAGAAGTCGATGGCGTCGGCGCAGGTGACCAACGCCAACGCGCTCGGCCTCGCCGCCCCCATCGCGATCCACGCAGACGCGATCACCAGCACGGCCACGGTCGACTGCGCCACCGCTCCGAAGGGCGGCACGGTCATCACCAACCTCACCGTCGGTGGCACGGCCATCCCGCTCCCGACCGACGTCCCGCCGAACACCGAGGTGGCCGGCGCGATCTTCAACCCGCTGGGCCTGAAGGTCATCATCAACGAGCAGCACCCGGCGGCGTCCGGCCGCGGGATCGTGGTCAACGGTCTGCACATCATCGCGAGCAACACCGGGGTCCTCCCGATCGGCGGCGGTGTCATCCGCGGCGACGTCGTGATCAGCCACGCCGTCGCCGGCGTGGTGTGCCCCGGCGGCCCGGGCACGGACAACGGCGGCCTGCCGGCCCCGGACATCACCTTCGCGAAGTCCGCGGACCCGACCACGGCGAAGCAGGGGGAGACGGTCACCTACACGGCCACCGTCACCAACACCTCGACGACCGGGTGTGAGGTGCTGCGCTTCATCGAGCACATCGCCCCGCCGTTCACGCTGGTCTCCACGGCCGGTCCGCTCGGCACGGCGACCGACACCCCCGCGCCGGTCCGCACCGACGGAGGCACCGACGCCGTGCTGCGCCCGACCGGCGTCACCATCGCGCCCAAGGCGTCCGTGACGCAGACCTTCGTCGTGAAGGTGAAGGACGACGCCGCCGCCGGGACCTACTACGACTCCCTCGAGATCTACTGCGGCCCCAACGGCAACTTCGTGAGCGGCCCGCTCGCTCCGGTGACGATCCCCGGCGTGGTCGTCGAGCCGCCGGTGGTCAAGCCCCCCGTGACGGTGGTCTCCGTGCCCCCGACGCTGCCCCGCACGGGTGGCGCGCCGGTTCTCGGTGGCATCGCGCTGCTGCTCACCGGTGCGGCCCTCGGCCTGCGCCGCCGTGCGGCCTCGGTCTGAGAGCGCGCGCCGGGGCAGGCTTAGCTTCGGGCTAGCGTGGGTCGGGTGCTGCCCGACCCCGCTGTCCTGCTCGCCGACGCTCCTCGGGTCCGCGAGCTCCTGGCGGAAGCCGGCTGGTCCAGCGCAGCCCTGACCGACCTGCTCGGCCCCGGCTACCGCGACCACCTCGACCGCGACGAGCGCACCCCCCTGCTCCGGCGTACGGCGGGACGCAGCCACCTCGAGCGGCTCGTGCGCTCGCTCGTGCTGGGCGCTCCCGACGACGGCCTGCTCCCGTCAGCGTGGGTCGGTCGGGACGGCAGTGCCCTGGTGCGGTTGCAGCCGGTCCTGCACGCCGGCGTGGACGTCACCGTGCCGCACGACCCGGGCAGCGCCGCCAGCACCGTCGACGCGCTGCAGGTCCTGGGGGTCGGTGCTGCCAGCCTCACTCTCGCCGCCGCGACGCCACGGGCGCTGGTGGGCAGCGTGCTCGACCTCGGCACCGGGTCGGGGATCCAGGCGCTGCTCGCGCTCGACCACGCCGAGCGGGTCGTGGCCACCGACCGCAACCCACGGGCCGTCGCCTTCACCCACCTGGCCGCAGCGCTCGGCGGCGAGCAGGTGGTCGCGCGCGAGGGTGACCTGTGGGTTCCGGTGCAGGGCGAGCAGTTCGACCTGGTGGTGAGCAACCCGCCGTACGTCGTGTCGCCGCAGGCGCGCTACACCTACCGCGACGCCGGGTACGACGGCGACGCCCTGTGCCAGACCGTGGTCGAGGGCGTCCCGCAGCACCTGGCGCCCGGCGGGCACGCGGTGCTGCTGGTGAACTGGCTCCACCTCGAGGGCGAGGACGGCGACGCGCGCATCCGGTCGTGGTTCGAGGGCAGCGGGTGCGACGCCTGGGTGGTGCAGCGCGAGCTCGCGGCGCCGGAGGACTACGTCACGGCGTGGCTGCGCGACACCGACGAGACCGCGTTCGACGACCTGTACGTCCCGTGGGTGGACGGCCTCGCGGGTGTCGAGGCGGTGGCGTTCGGCATCGTCGCGCTGCACCGACGGACCGACGGCCTGCCGCCGCGCACCGACCTGGTCGACGTACCCCAGCAGACCGCAGCGACGTGGGGGGAGGAGGTCATCGCGCACTTCGCGCGCCGAGGGCTGTGCGAGGGAGACCTGCTGGCCGCCCGGCTGCGGCTGCGTGACGACGTCCGGCTGCACCAGGTCGGGACGCGGACGCCGGACGGGTGGGCGGCGCAGACCCAGTGGTTGCAGCAGGAGGCGGGGCTGCGGTGGAGCGGGGAGGTCGACGCGTACGGCGCCACGCTGCTCGCGGGGTGCGATGGCACGCAGCCGCTCGAGGCGCTGCTCGCCGTGCTCGGTGCGAGCGCCGGGCTCTCGCTCGGGGAGGTCACCGAGCAGGTCCTGCCGGTCGTCCGTGAGCTGGTCGCCCAGGGGTTCCTGACCGGACCCTGAGCGCCCCCCTGTCACGATGGGCTTGACAGGGTCGTGCACCCTGGTGTCGCACCGCCTCTCCTGTCGTGCCCCCCTTCCCCCGTCCCCCTGACCTTGGAGCAACGTGCCCGACGGCCAGCGCCTCGTCATCGTCGAGTCCCCTGCGAAGGCCAAGACCATCGCCGGCTACCTCGGTGCCGGTTACGTCGTGGAGTCCTCGATCGGCCACATCCGCGACCTCCCGCGCAGCGCGTCGGAGGTCCCCGCGGAGTACAAGGGCCAGGCCTGGGCCAAGGACGGCGTGGACGTCGACAACGGCTTCACCGCGCTCTACATCGTGCCCGCGGACAAGAAGGCCCAGGTCGCCAAGCTCAAGGCGGCGCTCAAGCAGTGCGACGAGCTCTACCTCGCGACCGATGAGGACCGCGAGGGCGAAGCCATCGCCTGGCACCTGCTGGAGACCCTCAAGCCCAAGGTCCCGGTCAAGCGGATGGTGTTCCACGAGATCACCAAGGCCGCGATCCAGGCCGCGGTGGACAACCCGCGCGAGCTCGACACCCAGCTCGTCGACGCGCAGGAGACCCGCCGCATCCTGGACCGCCTCTACGGCTACCGCGTGTCGGAGGTGCTGTGGAAGAAGGTCATGCCGCGGCTGTCCGCCGGTCGTGTGCAGTCCGTGGCGACGCGTGTCGTCGTCGAGCGCGAGCGCGAGCGCATGGCCTTCGTCGAGGCGTCGTACTGGGACATCGAGGGGACCTTCACCGTCGAGGGGCAGGCTGAGCGCCTGGTCGCCACCCTGCAGACCGTCGACGGGCAGCGCCTCGCGACCGGGCGCGACTTCGACCCCGACACCGGGCGGCTGACCAAGGAGGTCCTGCAGCTCGACGAGACCGCAGCCCGCGACCTGGCCCAGCGGCTGGAGTCCGCGGCGTTCACGGTGCGGTCGGTCGAGGACAAGCCCTACACCCGCAAGCCCTACGCACCGTTCATGACCTCCACGCTCCAGCAGGAGGGCGGGCGCAAGCTCCGGATGAGCAGCCGTCAGGTCATGCAGACCGCCCAGCGGCTGTACGAGAACGGCTACATCACCTACATGCGCACCGACAGCACCAACCTGTCGGAGACCGCCGTCCAGGCCGCCCGCCAGCAGGCGCGTGACCTGTACGGCCCGTCGTTCGTGCCGGACCAGCCGCGGACCTACGCCAAGAAGGTCAAGAACGCGCAGGAGGCGCACGAAGCGATCCGTCCCTCCGGCGACGTCTTCCGCACTCCCGGCGAGGTCCGCAGCCAGCTGTCCGGTGACGAGTACCGGCTGTACGAGCTCATCTGGCAGCGGACCGTGGCCTCGCAGATGGCCGACGCCCGTGGCACCACCGCCACCGTCAAGCTCGGCGCCGTCGCGTCAGGGACCGACGCAGAGTTCAGCGCGTCGGGCCGCACCATCACCTTCAAGGGCTTCCTGGCGGCGTACGTCGAGGAGGTCGACGAGCAGAGCGAGGACACCGCGAAGGCGGATGCGGAGAAGCGCCTACCGGCCGTGGTCGTCGGACAGGGCCTCGGCGTCGTCGGGCTCGAGCCGGACGGGCACACCACGTCCCCGCCGGCCCGGTTCACCGAGGCGTCGCTGGTGAAGAAGCTCGAAGAGCTTGGGATCGGCCGGCCTTCGACGTACGCCTCGATCATCTCGACGATCCAGGACCGCGGTTACGTCTGGAAGAAGGGCTCGGCGCTGGTCCCGACGTGGATGGCCTTCGCGGTCATCGGGCTGCTGGAGCAGCACTTCGGCCGCCTCGTCGACTACGGCTTCACCGCCTCCATGGAGGAGGACCTCGACGCCATCGCCGACGGCCAGCGCAACAGCGTCGACTGGCTGACCCGCTTCTACTTCGGCGCCGAGGACGGCAAGGAAGGCGGGCTGGCCAAGCAGGGCGGTCTGAAGAAGCTCGTGACCGAGGGCCTCGGCGACATCGATGCGCGGGCCATCAACTCCTTGCCGATCGGGATGACCGAGGATGGCACGCCCGTCGTCGTCCGCGTCGGCCGATACGGCCCGTACGTCGAGATCGGGGAGCGGAAGGCGTCGCTGCCCGAGGACCTCGCGCCCGATGAGCTGACGGTCGAGATGGCGATCGCCCTCGCCGACGCGCCGAACGAGGACCGCGTCCTCGGTCAGCACCCGGACAGCGGCCTGGACGTCATCGCCAAGAAGGGCCGCTTCGGGCCCTACATCACCGTCGCCCTCCCCGAGGGCTCGACCGACAAGCCCCCGACAGCGTCGCTGTTCAAGACGATGGACCTCTCGACGATCACGCTGGAGGAGGCGCTGCAGCTGCTCACGCTGCCGCGGGTCGTCGGCGAGCTCGAGGGCGAGCAGGTCACCGCGCAGAACGGTCGCTACGGTCCCTACATCACTCGGGGGTCCGGGAAGGGAGCTGACTCGCGGTCGCTGGTGGACGAGGAGTCACTGTTCACCGTGACGCTCGAGCAGGCGGCAGCGCTGTTCGCCCAGCCGAAGCTGCGGGGACGGGCGGCCGCTGCCCCGCCGCTCAAGGAGCTGGGCGTCGACCCGGTCAGCGGTGCCCCGATGGTGGTGAAGGAGGGCCGCTTCGGCCCCTACGTCACCGACGGCGAGACCAACGCGTCGCTGCGCAAGGACGACAGCATCGAGGAGCTCACCGATGAGCGTGCCTCCGAGCTGCTGGCCGACCGTCGCGCCCGCGGGCCGGTCAAGAAGAAGGCGGCCCCGCGCAAGGCTGCCAAGAAGGCTCCGGCGAAGAAGGCTGCCGCGAAGAAGGCACCGGCCAAGAAGGCAGCGGCGAAGAAGTCCAGCTGACCGGACCTAGGCTGACCCCATGACGGCAGCAGGGGAGCGGCACTGGCCCGGGGCGCTCGCGCACCGCGGCTTCCGCCGGCTGTCGGTCGCGCTCGCGCTGTCCAGCTTCGGCGACTGGCTGGGCTTCCTGGCCGTCACCGCGCTCGCCACGCAGCTCGTCGAGGGCTTCGACAGCCAGAGCTACGCGGTCGGCGGGGTGCTGGCCTTCCGCCTGCTCCCGTCGCTGGTGCTCGGACCGGTGGTCGGAGCGCTGGCCGACCTCGCCGACCGCCGGTTGACGATGGTGGTCTGCGACGTCCTGCGCTTCGCGCTGTTCCTGTCGATGCCGCTGGTCGGGTCGCTCACCTGGCTGCTGGTCGCGACGGCGCTGGTCGAGGTCCTCAGCCTGATCTGGATCCCCTGCAAGGAGGCGTCGGTCCCGGTGCTGGCGCGCGACCAGCTCGAGTCGGCGAACCAGATCTCGCTGTTCTTCACCTACGGCAGCGCTCCGGTCGCGGCGCTCGTGTTCGGCGTCCTGGCCAAGGTCTCCGACGCCACGGTGTCCTCCGGCGCGGCGATCGCGCTCTACGTCAACGCAGGCACGTTCCTGTTCGCGGCCGCGCAGGTGGCGCGGATCCGTGAGATCCCGAGCCGCGCCGAGGTCCGTGGACAGGCACCTGACGCTCCTGGGCTCGTCGCCGGAGTCCGGGAGGGGATCCGCTTCGCGGGGACGTCGAGGTTGGTGCGCGGCCTGCTCATCGGCATGCTCGGGGCCATCGCCGCCGCCGGTGCGGTGGTGGGCAACGGGAAGCTCTTCGCGGCCACCGTGCTGCAGGGTGGTGAGGCGGCGTTCGCCCTGCTGTTCGGGGCGGTGTTCGTCGGGATCGCCGTCGGGGTCGCGGCCGGTCCCCACGTGACCCGCCCGCTGTCGCGCCGCCGGGTGTTCGGGACCTCCATCGTGGCGGCGGGGTTCTGCCTGCTGGTGCTGTCCGTCGTCCCGGTGCTGGCGATCGTCACGCTGATCGTCGCCCTGCTCGGGGCGTTCGCGGGTCTGGCCTACGTCACCGGGTTGACGCTCATCGGCGCCGAGGTCGACGACGCGGTCCGGGGCCGGACGTTCGCGCTCGTCACGACCCTCATGCGCGCCAGCCTGCTGCTGTCGGTCGCCGCAGCACCTGCCCTCGCCGGAGTGATCGGGCGGCACCGGGTCGGTCGCGTGGACCTCAACGGCATCTCGGTGACCTTCGCGCTCGGCGGACTGCTCGCGGTCGCGGTCGGGGTCGCGGCCTTCCGCTCCCTGGACGACCGACCGGGGGTTCCCCTGCGGCGGGACCTGGTGGGTCTGCTCCGGCGGCGGGCTGCTGCTCCGTCGTACGCCGGGGTGTTCGTGGTCCTGGAGGGCGGCGAGGGCGCGGGGAAGTCGACGCAGATCGCGCGGCTGGCCGAGGTCGTCGCCGCCCGAGGGTTCGAGGTGGTCGTCACCCGCGAGCCCGGGGCGACGGAGGTGGGCGCGCGGATCCGGGCGCTGCTGCTCGACCCGGCGACCCGGCTGTCCTCGCGTGCCGAGGCGCTGCTCTACGCCGCGGACCGCGCCCAGCACGTCGCGGCCGTCGTCCAGCCCGCGCTCGACCGTGGCGCCGTGGTGCTGTCGGACCGGTACGTCGACAGCTCGCTGGCCTACCAGGGCGCCGGTCGCGAGCTCGACGTCGACGAGGTGGCTGGGCTGAGCCGCTGGGCAACCCGCGGGCTCGTGCCCGACATGACCCTGCTGCTCGACCTCGACCCCGCGATCGGGCTGGCGCGGGCGACCGGGTCGCCGGACCGCATCGAGCAGGAGTCACTGGCCTTCCACCAGGCGGTCCGGCAGGGCTTCCTCGCGCTGGCGGCGAAGGCGCCGCACCGCTACCTCGTGGTCAGCGCCGAGCAGTCGCCGGACCAGGTGCACACTGCCCTGGCCGCCCGGCTGCTGCCCCTGCTGCCCGCTGCACCGACGATGCTGCTCCCGACGGAGGTTGTGCGATGACCGTGTGGGACGACCTGGTCGGTCAGCAGGCCGTGGTCGAGCAGCTGCAACAGGCCGTCGCCGCTGCAGCCTCTGGTGAGGGCGCCGGCATGACGCACGCGTGGCTGTTCACCGGCCCGCCCGGAAGCGGCAGGTCGGTGGCGGCGCGCGCGTTCGCCGCCGCCCTTCAGTGCCGCGACCAGGGGTGTGGCCACTGCGACGACTGCCACCAGGCGCTCGGCGGAACGCACCCCGATGTCGCCGTCGTCGTCCCGGAGGGGTTGCACCTGCTCATCGACCAGGCGCGCGAGGTGATCGAGCGCTCGAGCCGCGCGCCGACCCGCGGTCGATGGCAGGTCACGCTGATCGAGGACGCCGACCGCATGGAGGAGCGCACCTCCAACACCCTGCTGAAGGCGGTGGAGGAGCCGCCGCCGCACAGCGTGCTGCTGCTGTGCGCGCCGTCCATCGACGACCTGCTGCCCACCATCCGCTCGCGCTGCCGACTGGTGCCGCTGCGCACACCACCAGCAGCGGACGTCGCGCGGGTGCTCGTCGAGCGGGACGGCGTCGACCCGGCGATGGCGTCGTTCGCCGCGCGGGCTGCCCAGGGACACATCGGTCGGGCGCGCCGGCTGGCCACCGACGAGGCGTCGCGCGCAGAGCGGCGGGACGTGCTCGCGATGACGCGGTCGCTGGGTCGAGTCGACACCGCCCTGGCCGCCGCCAAGGACCTGGTGGACGCCGCGAAGGAGGAGGCGACCAAGCTCGCCACCGAGCGCGACGAACCCGAGCGCGAAGCACTGTCCACGGCGCTGGGAGGCGGAGCGACCGGCAAGGGGTACGCCGGGAGCGCTCCGAAAGGCGGGGCCGGTGCGCTCAAGGAGCTGGAGAAGCGCCAGAAGTCGCGGGGCACCCGCACCCAACGTGACGCCCTCGACCGGGCGCTGCTCGACCTCGCGGCGTTCTACCGCGACGTGCTCGCGCTGCAGCTCGGGTCCTCAGTGGCGCCGGTGCACGCCGACCTCGCCGACCAGGCCGCGACGATCGCCTCGCGGACGACGCCGGAGTCGAGCATCCGTCGGGTCGACGCCGTGCTCGCCTGTCGCACGGCGATCGACGGCAACGTCGCTCCTCAGCTCGCCGTCGAGGCCCTGGCCCTGGCGCTGCGCTCCGGCTGAGCAGCCGGTCTGAGGGGCCTGCCTGGGTACCCTAGACTGACCGGCGTACAGCGCCGCCTTAGCTCAGTCGGCAGAGCGATTCACTCGTAATGAATAGGTCGTCGGTTCGATTCCGACAGGCGGCTCCACGACGAAGCGCCCGGACTCTCGCGAGTCCGGGCGCTTCGTGTGTTCTCCCGGGTGAACGGAAACGCGCGGGTACGTGGGTGGGGGGAAATCTGCCCGCGCGTTTCCGTTCGCCCGCGGAGGGTGGAGGCCTGGGACGTCTCAGCTCTCGGCGAGCTCTTGGCGCTTCTCGGCGACGTCGGCGGCCTTCTCGTGCGCCTGCGCCTCGGCGCGCGCCTCGGTGGCCTTGCGCTCCTCAGCGCCCTTGTCGGCCTGCGCCTTGCCCTCCTGCTCGAGGGCGTCGTTGCCGGTCACGTCTCCGGCCATCTCCTTGGTCTTGCCCTTCAGCTCTTCGATGATGCCCATGTCGATCTCCTTCAGTTGGGGGGTCGGGGTGGCGAGACGGACTACTTGGCGCCCTGGGCGGCCAGCTCGCGGGACTCGTGCGCCGTGGCCTGCGCCTCGTGGGCGTCTGCCTTGACCTCGGCGCGCAGGGCCTTGAGCTTCTCGGTACCGCGGTCCTGCTGCGCCTCGCCGGCCTCGACCAGCGAGCGGTTGCCGACGAGCTCGCCGGTGAGCTCCTTGGCCAGACCGATGAGCTTGTGCAGGAAGCCGGTGGCGTTCTGGGGGCTGACGTGGGGGATGCGCATCTGGCTGACACCTCGTGACATCGGGGGGTGTGCGCTGGCGGACTGCCACGCACCGGTGTTGTCCCCAGGGCGGGTGATCCTTACCGCGCGTACCGGTGTGTCCCCCGCCACCCTCCCCGCGTGAACGGAAACGCGCGGGTGGGTCGGTGGGGGCGGAACGACCCGCGCGTATCCGTTCACGCGGGGGGTCGGTCACCGGACGGTCCGTCGGTAGGCTGGCGGTTCCGACCGACCCACCCGACCGATCTGCTTGCGAGGAGTCACGTGTCCGCCACCGCCGCCGTCGCGGAGGCCGCTCGTCGCCGTACCTTCGCCGTGATCAGTCACCCGGACGCCGGCAAGTCGACGCTGACCGAGGCGCTCGCCCTGCATGCGCGGGTCATCAACGAGGCCGGCCACATCCACGGCAAGGCCGGTCGCAAGAGCACCGTCAGCGACTGGATGGACATCGAGAAGGCCCGTGGCATCTCGATCTCGAGCGCTGCGCTGCAGTTCGAGTACGACGGCAACGTCATCAACCTGGTCGACACCCCGGGTCACGCGGACTTCTCCGAGGACACCTACCGGGTGCTCGCCGCGGTCGACAGCGCGGTGATGCTCGTCGACGCCGCCAAGGGCATGGAGCCGCAGACCCTCAAGCTGTTCGAGGTCTGCCGGCACCGTCGCATCCCGGTGCTGACGGTGATCAACAAGTGGGACCGGCCGGGGCACGATGCCCTGCAGCTGATGGACGAGGTCTACGCGAAGACCGGTCTCAAGCCGACGCCGCTCACCTGGCCGGTCGGGATCGCCGGCGACTTCCGCGGCGTGCTCGACCGCCGTACCGGCGAGTTCATCCAGTTCACGCGTACGGCGGGAGGAGCGACCCTCGCCACCCAGACGCGGATGTCACCCGAGGAGGCCGAGGCCGCGCACGGCGAGCACTGGACGACCGCGGTCGAGGAGTCGGAGCTGCTGAGCGCCGACGACGCCGACCTCGACCTCGCGGCCTACCTCGACCACCGCGCGACCCCCGTGCTGTTCGGGTCGGCGGTGCTGAACTTCGGCGTCGGGCAGCTGCTGGACATGCTCGTCGAGCTCGCGCCCGCGCCCGGTGCGCGTGAGGACGAGAGCGGCAAGCCGCGCGAGGTCGGCTCGCCGTTCAGCGGGTTCGTGTTCAAGATCCAGGCGGGCATGGACTCCGCGCACCGCGACCGGCTCGCCTACATCCGGGTGTGCTCAGGCGTCTTCGAGCGCGGGTCGGTCGTCACCCACTCCGCGACGAAGAAGCCGTTCGCCACGAAGTACGCCCAGCAGGTGTTCGGGCAGGACCGGCAGACCGTCGACACCGCCTACCCGGGTGACGTCGTGGGGCTGGTCAACGCCAGCGCCCTGCGCGTCGGTGACTCGCTCTACGTCGACGAGCACGTGAGCTTCCCTCCCATCCCCGCGTTCGCCCCCGAGCACTTCGCCGTCGCACGGGCACTGGACTCCGGGCGCTACAAGCAGTTCCGTCGCGGCATCGAGCAGCTGGCGCAGGAAGGCGTCGTGCAGGTGCTGCGGTCCGACCGCCGTGGCGACCAGGCGCCGGTGCTCGCGGCTGTCGGGCCGATGCAGTTCGAGGTCGCGCAGCACCGGATGAAGGGCGAGATGGGTGCGGAGATCGCCCTCGACCGGTTGCCCTACTCGCTGGCCCGGCGCACCGAGCGGGAGTTCGTCACGGCGCTCGACAGCCAGAGCGGCGTGGAGTGCCTGCTGCGCGACACCGACGGGGAGTGGCTCGCGCTGTTCGCCGACACCTGGCGCCTGGGTCGCACCCAGCGCGACCTGCCCGACGTCGTCCTCGAGACCCTCGTCGCCTCCGCGGAGTAGATCACCACAACTGACGGCTGCGCCGCACGGTTCAGACGTCTGGCCCCGGTGGAAGTCATCGGAGCCCGCCGCACAGGGCGTGCGGTGCACCGACGGCGAGGTTCGGTGCAGGCTGCTGGGGGCAGTCCAGGGTCATGACCGAGAAGCTGACGCGCCGTGCACGCACCCGTGACGACGACCCGATCAACCTCCCGCAGCCGGTCGACGGCGAACCAGAGCTCGTCACGATCGACACGACGTGGGGGAAGCTGCAGCCCCTGGAGCCGGTCGCGGGCGTCCGCACGGTCGGGGAGCTCGAGCTGGCCGACCTTGCCGCAGCCGGCGCGACGCTCGTCGACACGAGGGTGCCCGACTCGCGCAGTGGCGTGACCATCCCCGGAGCGGTCAACATCCCCCACGACCAGATCGCCGAGCGTCGTGACGAGCTCGACCCTGACGGGACCAGTGTCCTGTTCTGCAACGGTCCGCAGTGCCCGCAGACGCCGGACGCACTGCGCACGCTGGTCGACGCCGGTCATCCCGCTGGCGCACTGGCCTACTACCGGGGCGGACTCCACGACTGGGTCAGCCTCGCGATGCCCACGCAGGCCACCTGACCGGAGGTTCGTCAGCTACCCCAGGCCCACCCAGTACGACCTCTCCACGACCTCGTCGGGAGACAGCGCCAGCAGTGAGCGTCCCGTCGCCAAGGCGTTGGGAGGCGCGGTCATGGGCTCGACGCCGAGTCCCCGTCGCCGGCGATCGGGAGCGAGGGTGTCGCCGGTGAACACCTCGACGTAGTCGTACCCGACTCCGGCGCGCAGCGCAGCCGTCCGCCCGTCCGGTCGCAGCAGTCGTACCTCGATGTCTCCGGCCGCGGTCCGTTCGCTGTCGACGTACGTGATGTCGATCTCGGCGGGGCCGATCGGTGCTCCCTCCCGGAAGTCGTACGGCGTCCCGGCGACCTCGCGACGCTCGCCGGTCGGGATGCCGGTCGGCCCGACGGGGAGCACCGCTGGTGCTCGCAGGGTCAGACGGCACGCGTCGACGACGCCGCCGCCGGCGGACAGGTAGGGGTGCGCGCCCAGGGCGAGGGGCGCATCCTCCGACCCCACGTTGGTGACCGTCGTGGTCACGCGCACCCCCTGACCCTCCAGCCGGTAGGTCACCTGGCAGTCGAGCAGGTGCGGCCAGCCGGTCTGCGCCCGCAGGGGATGGCTGAGCACCACCGCGTCGGCGTCACGTCGGACCGCCGACCAGGGGCTCCACCGGGTGAGGCCGTGGATGGCGTTGCCCTTGGCCACCTCGTTCAGCGGCAGCTGTTGCTCCTCGCCGGCCCAGCGGTAGCGGCCTGCCTCGACCCGGTTGGGCCACGGCACGAGCAGCTGGCCGCGCGCTCCGTCGCAGGGCTGGTCGGCGTCGAACCCGTCGAGGACGTGCGTCCCCTCGACGGTGAGCATCCTCAGCCCGCCGCCGATCTGCGTGACCACCGCACGGACGGCGCCGTTCACCAGCTCGTACTGCTCGCCCGTCGGGCGCGCCACGTGGTCAGGGGTCCCGGTCGGCGACATCAGCCGGCCGGCTTGGCGAGAACGGTGACGGCGACCATGACCAGCACCAGGGCGACGAAGCCGGCGCGACGCCGCCCGTGCGACTGCAGAGCGGCCACGGCGCACTGGAGCGCGTAGTAGGCGGCGAACGCCCGGCTGGCGACCACGACGATCACACTCGTGCCCAGCGACGCCGCCAGCGCTGCCGCCGCGAGACCGATGACGACGTACCCCACCTTGCCGTGCAGCGCGGTCAGGGGCAGCACGCGAAGGTTTCCCTTGCCCGCCTCCGTGTCGGCGGTGGCGGCGCTGAACTGGCTGAGCGCCGCGGTGACGACCAGCGGCAGGGCGAGGAACGGCGCCACCGACTGCACGAAGGTGAGCAGCTCCCCGGCGTTGCCGTCCTTCTCGGCGATCGACATCAGCGGCGTGGCCAACCCCACGAGGGCGAGGTAGACCCCGGTCGCGACGAGCTGCGCCAGCCGGCTCGCCGCCACGCGGACCTCGGCATCCACGTCAGGCTGGTACCGGATCGTCTCGAAGCCCTGCACCGTGATGACGATCCCGCCCAGCACCAGCAGCGCCCCGCCGAGCCCGTCGTGCGCCCGCGTCAGCGTCACCCCGTCACCCACCAGCAGCGACGCGTCCCGCACCGCGAAGGTCACCAGCAGGACGAGGACGATGACGATGACCACGGCGAGGGCCGAGCGCTCGAGCACCTGGAGCCCGTGCAACCCGCGCACCAGCCCCACCGCGGTGATGAGGCCGACGACGGCCACGGCCAGCACCTTCTGCGCGCCGAGCGAACCGCCGGCGTACCCGACGACGAACTGCGCCAGGATCCGCAGGTAGAGCGCGACGGAGATGACGTACGCCACGACGATCGTGAGGTCCGACGCCCGCTCCAGGCGTCGGACAGCAGCACCGACCTCGTGCCCCTCCACCGTCCGGACGTTGTGGCGTACGGCGTCGCCGACGCACCACGCCAGCGCGCAGACCGCCGCCATGCCGAGGGCGGACCACCGACCCAGCGACTGGGCGAGGATCGGCACGATGATGAGGAACCCCGACCCGAAGATGGAGGCGAGCGGCGTGACGGTGGCGCGCAGCACGTCGGAGCGAGAGGTCACGGCGCGCCCCTACCCCGCTGGCGGATCAGCGATGCAACCTGCGCCGCAGGTGCTTGGCCGACAACCATGACGCGTAGCCCGCGCCGGCCGCCGACGCCGCACCAGCCGCAAGGAGCGCGACCGACAGCACCGGTCGTGCGCCGCTGACCGCCCCGCGCATCGGCGTCGCACCGCGGGGGGACCCGGACTGCGCCAGGAGCTGCTCGAGCAGCCCGTCCGGTGGCGACTCTCCCTGCGCCGCAAGGGAAGCAAGCCCCGCGGACAGGTCGCGCTGGGAGCTGAACTCCGCCTGGCACGTCGAGCACCGCCGCAGGTGCAGGGCTAGGAGTCGACGCCGCACCGGGTCCAGTGACCTGTCGACGTACGCCGGGAGGTTCGCGCGCACCTCCGCGCACACCCGCTCGTTCATGCCGTCCCCTCTCCCGCTCCGACCAGCTCGCGCAGCCTTGCGTGCGCCCGGTGCAGGCGCACCTTCACCGCCCCCTCGGAGATGCCGAGCAGCTCGGCGGCCTCCTTGGTCGACAGTCCCTGCACGTCCCGCAGCACCACGATCTCGCGGGCGTCCTCCGGCAGCGTCGCCAGGGCGTGCGCTGTACGTCGGGTCAGGTCCGCGTCCGCGACCCGGTCCTCCGTGGACCGCTCCAGCGACACCACGTCGTCGAAGGTGGCGTCGAGGGCCCCCGCGCTCTGCCCCCGCGCCCGCAGGTCACCGCGCCGGCGCAGCGTCGTCATGCACACGTTCACGGTGACCCGGTGCAGCCAGGTGCCGAACGCCGACTCGCCGCGGAACCCGAGGACCGACCGCACCACCCGGACGTAGACCTCCTGCGTCGCATCGGCCGCGTCGGCGGGATCGCCGAGCAGACGGCGGCACAGGGCGTAGACGTCGGCGTACGTCCCGCGGATCAGCGCGTCCATCGCACCCTTCTCGCCGCGCTGCACCGCGCGGACGAGGGCCGGGTCGACCTGCATGTCATGAACCTGTCACGAAAAGCCGTGTAACCACAGGACAACGCGCGGGTCCAACAGGGTGAGCGAGGCAGAGCGCCCCGCCGACAACCACCAAGGAGTGGTTTCCATGTACGCCTTCGTCGTCTTCCTCGGACTCGCCCTCGGCCTCACCGTCGTCATGCAGGTCATCGACGAGCTGCTGCCGATCAAGGCCCCGGCCGCGCTCACCCGCACCATCGCCGTGGCGCTGGCCATCGGCTTCGCGTGGGCCCTCGACTACAGCGTCTTCACGGCGTTCGGTCAGGACTTCCGCGCCTCGTGGATGCACCCGGTCATGACCGGTCTGGCGCTGGTCGGTGGCGGGGAGTTCGTCCGCAGCCTGGTGCTGGCCATCAGCCACCGCAGCGGTGATGCCCCGGTCGAGGTCGCGCCGGCCCTGCGCGCCGCGTAACCGCCGTACCGCCCGGAGCAGCCGAGCCCCCGTCCTGGTCCCAGGGCGGGGGCTCGGTCATGCTGGGGTCATGGACGAAGCGCAGCGCACAGCCCTGGCCGCCACCCACCTGCACGCCGAGCGGACCACGTCCGCCCGCGGCGTGCACCACGTCGCGCTGCTGAGCAGCGACGTCGAGCGGACCGTCCGGTTCTACCAGGAGGTGCTCGGCTTCCCGCTGTCGCACGTGACGGAGAACCGCGACTACCCCGGGAGCACGCACTTCTTCTTCGACGTGGGGAACGGCAACGCGATCGCGTTCTTCGACCTGCCGGGGCTCGACCTCGGGGCGTACGCCGAGGTGCTCGGCGGCCTGCACCACCTGGCGATCAGCATCACCCGGGAGCAGTGGCATGAGGCCGTGGCGCGGCTGCGCGACGCCGGTGTCGAGGTGCACCTGGACAGCGGCACCAGTGCCTACTTCCGCGACCCGGACGGCGCGCGGCTCGAGCTGCTCGCCGAGCCCCTCGGGACGATGTACGGCGAGCAGGTGGTCTGACCCGCGCGAACGGAAACGCGCGGGGCATCCGTCAGCGGCAGAACCACCCGCGCGTTTCCGTTCATCCCAGGGGGGCTACTTGTGGTCGGGGTCGCCGACGTGGTCGATGGCGTGCGGGTTGTCGAGGAACCGCTTCTGGGAGTTGACCACCTCGGCCTCGGCCTCCTTGCGACCGACCCAGTTGGCGCCCTCGACGCTCTTGCCGGGCTCGAGGTCCTTGTAGACCTCGAAGAAGTGCTGGATCTCGAGCCGGTCGAACTCCGGCACGTGGAAGATGTCCTGCAGGTGGCTCTGGCGGGGGTCCCCGACGGGAACGCACAGCAGCTTCTCGTCCGGTCCGGCCTCGTCGGTCATGCGGAACATGCCGATGGTCCGGCAGCGGATCAGGCAGCCCGGGAACGTGGGCTCGTCCAGCAGCACCAGCGCGTCGAGCGGGTCGCCGTCGCCGCCCAGGGTGTCCTCGACGAAGCCGTAGTCGCTCGGGTAGCGGGTGCTCGTGAACAGCATCCGGTCGAGGCGGATGCGGCCACTGGTGTGGTCCACCTCGTACTTGTTGCGCTGACCCTTCGGGATCTCGATGGTGACGTCGAACTCCACGGCGGTGGTCTCCTCGGGGCGTGCACGGGTGCGGTTGCCCTCTAGTGTCCCGTACGACGGACGCGGCCACGCCGCTCCGGGACTGTGGCGCCTGCCACGTCGGGATCGAGCGGGAGAACGGGAGCCCTGGTGCGCACTCGGTGGGTGGCCCTCGCCGCGACGGCCGTGCTCGCCGCGGGCGCTGGCGGCTACGTGACGGTGCGGCTCGTCGAGCAGTCACCCGGACCCGTCGCGCAGCCGACCGCCAGCCCGACACCGGACCCGGTCCGCACCCCCCTGCTGGTCGCCCGGGCACCCGGTACGCCACCGACCGCGACCGGCCTGCGACGGGCCCTCGCCGCAGCGCTGCGCGACCCCGCCCTGGGTCGGCTCGGCCTGTCCGTCCTCGACGCGTCGACGGGGACCCCCGTCCTCGAGCTCGGGGCGGACCGCGCTGCCACGCCGGCCTCCACCGCCAAGATCATCACAGCGGTGGCGGCCCTGAGCGTGCTCACCCCCACCGCCACCTTCGACACCCGGCTGCTCGCGGGGACCGGCGGTGACCTCGTGCTGGTCGGCGGCGGCGACCCGACGCTCGAGGGCAGCCACCTCGCGGAGGACGACCTGCCCGGGGCTCGCCTGGCCACCCTGGCGGCGGCCGTCCGGGGCAGGGTGTTCACCCGCGTCGTCGTGGACGACAGCCTGTTCACCGGTCCCCGGCTCGGGCCGGGGTGGAAACCGGGCTACGTCAGCTCCGGCGACGTCGCGCCGGTGTCCGCGCTGTCCGTCGATGCCGGTCGGTCCAGCACCACGAAGAACCAACCCCGGGTCGCCGACCCCGCGCTCGAGGCCGGCCGCCAGCTCGCCGCTGCGCTGAAGGTGCGCACGGTGGTCCGGGGCACCGCCCCCGCCGGTGCCGAGGAGCTCGCCCGCGTCAGCTCGCCCCCCGTCGCGCGGCTGGTCGAGTCGATGCTGACCCGCAGCGACAACGACCTCGCGGAGGCGCTCGGCCGGCACGTCGCGCTGGCCGCGAACCTGCCCGCGACCTTCGACGGGGAGGCAGCCGCTCTCGACGCGGCCCTCGCCCCGCTGCTCCGGCGAGCGGGTGCTCCGGTCACCGGCCTACGGCTGCGGGACGCCAGCGGTCTGTCGCCGCTGGACGCCGTACAGCCGGCGGTGCTGTCCCGTGTGCTGGCTGCGGTGGGGAGCGACGACCGGTACGGACCGGTCCTGTCAGGGCTGCCGGTCGCCGGCTTCGACGGGACGCTCGCCAAGCGCTACCGCAAGGCACCCACGGCGGCGGCGGCCGGTGAGGTCCGGGCGAAGACCGGGACGCTCAACGGCGTGAGCGCCCTTGCCGGCCTCGCGACCACCGACAGCGGTTCGGTGCTGGCGTTCGCCCTCACCGCCAACGGGTTCCCGATCACCGGCACCCTCGCCGCGCAGGCCGCACTGGACCGGATCGCGAGCGTGCTCGCCGGCTGCGGGTGCCGGTAGCCGTGGAGCTCGAGATCAGCGGGGAGCTGTTCACCTGGCGCGGCCCGTCACCTTTCCACTTCGTGCGCGTGCCCGACGACCCCGCCGCCGAGCTGGCCGACGCCGCGGCGCTGGTCACCTACGGGTGGGGGATGATCCCGGTCACCGCGCGCACCGGCGCGACGACGTGGACCACCTCGCTCTACCCGAAGGACGGCGGCTACCTCGTGCCCGTCAAGGACGCCGTACGCCGGGCAGAGCGCCTCGAGGTCGGCGTCGTCCTCACGATCGTGCTGACCGTCGACTGCTGACTGCTGACTGCTGACTGCCGGTAGCCGCGACGTACGGTGAGGCGATGGGAGTCGTGGACACCGACCTGGCCGCCACCGTCGCGGGGCGCCTGGCGCCGGCGGGCCCGACGCTGACCCTGAGCGAGGCCGCCGACGTCGTGGTGATGCTCCGCGACCTCACCGACGAGGCCGAGCAGCACGTCCGTGACGTGACCGGGTTGCACGGCGTCGTCGGTCCCGCGACCGTCGTCGACCGGCCGGGGTGGGCGCGCGCGAACGCCGAGGGCTTCGAGGTCGTGCTCGCGCCGCTGCAGGAGACGCTGCTGAGCAAGCAGAACCGGGTGTCCGCCGCCGTGACCGCGAAGGTCAGCGCAGTGCAGATGGGCACGATCCTGGGGTGGCTGTCCGGGAAGGTGCTGGGGCAGTACGAGGCGTTCCAGCCCGAGGGGCAGCAGGGCCGGCTGCTGCTGGTCGCCCCGAACATCGTCGAGACCGAGCGGCGCCTGGGCGTCGACCCGCGTGACTTCCGGCTGTGGGTCGCGGTGCACGAGGTCACCCACCGGACGCAGTTCACCGCCGTGCCGTGGCTGCACGACCACGTGCGCGAGGAGATCGGCAACCTGCTGCGCGCCAGCAAGCTCGACGACCCGCAGGCCCTGGTCGCACGGCTCAAGCAGGTCGCGAGCGGGCCGCGCGGCTCGATCGTGGAGATGCTGCAGACCCCCGAGCAGCGTGAGGTCATGGACCGGGTGACCGCCTTCATGTCCCTGCTCGAGGGGCACGCCGAGCACGTCATGGACGCCGTGGGTCCGGCGGTCGTGCCGTCGGTGGCGCACATCCGCGAGCGGTTCGACGAGCGACGGCGCGAGCACGGCAACCCGCTCGAGCGGGTCCTGCGGCGCCTGCTCGGGCTGGACCTGAAGGCCAAGCAGTACGCCGAGGGGTCGGCGTTCGTGCGCCACGCGGTGGACGCCGTCGGCATGGAGCGGTTCAACCGCGTCTGGGACTCGCCCGCGTCGCTGCCCACCCGCCAGGAGATCCGCGCGCCCCAGGAGTGGGTCGACCGCGTCGCGCTCGCGTGACCGGTCCGCCCCCGGCCACCGCGTCGGTCCGGCTGGCGGTGCGGCGCTGCCTGCTCGACGTCACCGGGCCGGTCACCGCGGCGGTGAGCGGTGGCGCCGACTCGCTCGCGCTCGCCGCGGCGCTCGCGTTCGAGCGGCCGGGGGCAGGGGCGGTCCTCGTCGACCACGGCCTGCAGGAGGGGTCGGCGCAGGTCGCCCTGCGCGCCGCCCAGCAGTGCACCGACCTCGGCCTGAGCGCCCGGGTCTTCTCGTTTCCCCAGCACCCGGGTGCTGGGGAGACGAGAAGGGGAGGTACGGCGGGGACGGGTGAGGCGGGGGCGCGGGCCTACCGGTACTCCCTGCTCGACACGGTCGAAGGCGTGGTGCTGCTCGGGCACACGCGCGACGACCAGGCGGAGCAGGTGCTGCTCGGCCTGGTGCGCGGTTCGGGCACCCGCGCCGCCAGCGGTATGCCGCCGGTGCGCGGCCACTACCGCCGCCCCCTGCTCGACGTCCCGCGCGCCACGACCCGCCAGGCGTGCGCGGAGGCCGGCCTCACCCCGTGGGAGGACCCGCACAACGACGACGACACCTTCCTGCGCGTGGCCGTCCGGCGGCTGCTGGACGGACTTGACGTCACGGACGGTCTCGCTCGCAGCGCGCGCCTGCTGCGCGAGGACGCCGATGCCCTGGACGCCCTGGCAGCCCCCACCGAGGACGTCAGCGCCCTCCTCGCCCAGCCTCCCGCCGTACGCGCGAGGTCGTTGAAGGCGTGGGCGGAGGCGCGGTGCGGGAGGGCGCTGACCTCGGCGCACGTCGACGCCCTGCGCGCGCTCGTCGAGGACTGGCACGGACAGGGTCCGGTCGCGCTTCCCGGGGGAGGGCGGGTACGTCGGGACGGGGGACGGCTAGCCTTCGAGACGTGACGATCCCGCACGAGATCGAGCAGGTCCTCATCTCCGAGCAGGAGATCCAGGACAAGGTCGCGCAGATGGCGAAGGCCATCGACGAGGACTACCGCGGCAAGGAGCTGCTGCTCGTCGGTGTGCTCAAGGGCGCGGTCATGGTGATGGCGGACCTGGCGCGGGCGCTCGAGACGCCGGTGTCCATGGAGTTCATGGCGGTGTCGAGCTACGGCAGCAGCACCTCCTCCAGCGGCGTCGTGCGCATCCTCAAGGACCTCGACCGCGAGATCGCCGACAAGCACGTGCTGGTCGTCGAGGACATCATCGACAGCGGGCTCACCCTGAACTGGCTGCTGCGCAACATGCGCTCGCGCGGGCCGGCGAGCGTCGAGGTGTGCGCGCTGCTGCGCAAGCCGGAGGCGGCCAAGGTCGACGTCCCGGTGAAGTACGTCGGGTTCGACATCCCCGACGAGTTCGTCGTCGGCTACGGCCTGGACTACGCCGAGCGCTACCGCGACCTGCCCTTCGTCGGTCGGCTGCGACCCGAGGTCTACCAGCGCGTGTGACGCGCCCCTCCCCGGGTAGCGGAACGGCCACCGGTGAGCGACCGTTGGCACCTGTGACGGACACCTCCCCGGTGTACCGTCGTGGATCACCACTTTGTCGGCAGGAGGGACGGGGCGTCCGGCCCCGCGTCAATGAACCTCAAGCGCTTCACCCGTGGACCTGCGCTCTACATCGTGCTGGCCCTGATCCTCGTGATCGCCGTCAGCTCCAGCTTCCGTGGGAACGGGGGCTACACCACCTCCACCACCGCGACCGTCCTGCAGCACATCCAGGACGGCGACGTCGTGGACAACGCGAAGGTCAACAAGCTCCTCGACCGCGAGCAGCTGGTCAAGGTCGAGCTGAAGGGCGACGGCGGTCAGCCCGGCAAGAAGCTGCAGGCGTCGTTCCTGTTCGACCAGGGGCGTGACTTCGCCGCAGCCTTCGCCAAGAGCAACACGGCCTACGACGTCTCGGTCACCAAGGACAGCGTGCTCGTCGGCTTCCTGCTGAGCTTCCTGCCCTTCCTCATCATCCTCGGGCTGGTGTTCTTCTTCATGAACCAGATGCAGGGCGGCGGCAACCGCGTCATGCAGTTCGGCAAGAGCAAGGCCAAGCTCGTCAGCAAGGACACCCCGAAGACGACGTTCGCCGACGTCGCGGGGGCTGACGAGGCCGTCGAGGAGCTCCAGGAGATCAAGGAGTTCCTCGAGAGCCCAGGCAAGTTCCAGGCGATGGGCGCCAAGATCCCCAAGGGCGTGCTGCTCTACGGCCCGCCCGGCACCGGCAAGACGCTGCTCGCTCGCGCTGTCGCCGGCGAGGCGGGCGTGCCGTTCTACTCCATCTCCGGCTCGGACTTCGTGGAGATGTTCGTCGGTGTCGGCGCCTCCCGCGTCCGTGACCTGTTCGAGCAGGCGAAGGCCAACGCCCCGGCGATCATCTTCATCGACGAGATCGACGCCGTCGGCCGCCACCGCGGCGCCGGGATGGGCGGGGGGCACGACGAGCGCGAGCAGACCCTCAACCAGATGCTGGTCGAGATGGACGGCTTCGACGTCAAGGGTGGCGTCATCATGATCGCCGCCACCAACCGTCCCGACATCCTCGACCCCGCACTGCTGCGTCCCGGTCGCTTCGACCGGCAGATCGCCGTCGACCGCCCCGACATGGCCGGGCGCAAGCAGATCCTCGACGTGCACGCCAAGGGCAAGCCGATGTCGCCCGACGTCGACCTGCAGGTCATCGCGCGTCGTACCCCCGGGTTCACCGGTGCCGACCTCGCGAACGTCGTCAACGAGGGCGCGCTGCTCACGGCGCGCACCGGCGGCAAGCAGATCACGCTGGAGATCCTCGAGGAGTCGATCGACCGCGTCATGGCCGGCCCGCAGCGCCGTACCCGGTTGATGAACGACAAGGAGAAGAAGGTCACGGCCTACCACGAGGGCGGGCACGCCCTCGTCGCGCACGCGCTGCACAACACCGACCCGGTGCACAAGCTCACGATCCTGCCCCGCGGTCGCGCTCTGGGCTACACGATGATCCTCCCCGAGGAGGACAAGTACTCCCAGTCGCGCGCCGAGCTGCTCGACACCCTCGCCTACGCGATGGGCGGCCGCGCGGCCGAGGAGCTGGTCTTCCACGACCCGACCACCGGCGCGAGCAACGACATCGAGAAGGCCACGGCCATCGCCCGCGCCATGGTCACGCAGTACGGCATGAGCGAGAAGCTCGGCGCGGTGAAGTTCGGTCAGGAGTCCGGCGAGGTCTTCATGGGCCGCGACATGGGGCACGGCCGCGACTACTCCGAGCAGATCGCGGCGGTCGTCGACACCGAGGTCCGTGCGCTCGTCGAGAACGCCCACCACGAGGCGTGGGAGGTGCTCGTGGAGTACCGCGACGTGCTCGACGACCTGGTGCTCAAGCTCCTCGACAAGGAGACGCTGACCCGCGACGAGCTGGCCGAGATCTTCAAGCCGGTCAAGAAGCGGGAGCAGCGGGAGCACCCGACCGCCAACGGGCGTCGACCCCTGTCGACGATCCCGCCGGTCCTCACCCCGGCCGAGCTCGCCACGCATGGGTCCCGCCGACCTCGAGGAGCTCGCGCGGGGCCGCCGGTCGAACGGCAGCCGGGCGCGCAAGGCGCCGGCCCGGTCGCGCGCGACGGTGAACCGGACCGCCACCGAGCCCAAGGGCCGTGAGGACAAGGGCCGCAGTCGCAGCCCACGTCGTGCCCCCGGCACGGACCCGGCCAGCTGACGCAGCGCGTGCGCACCCTGGTCATGGGGGTGCTCAACGTGACCCCCGACTCGTTCAGCGACGGTGGCGACCACGACACCGTCGACACCGCGATCGCCTACGGCTTGCGCCTGCGCGACCTCGGCGCCGACCTGGTCGACGTCGGTGGGGAGTCGACCCGGCCCGGTGCCCAGCGGGTGACCGCTGAGGTGGAGTGTGCCCGGGTGGTACCCGTGGTGCGGACGCTCGTCGCTGAGGGCGTGCGCTGCTCGGTGGACACCATGCGCGCCTCGGTCGCGGTCGCCGCGGTGGCTGCGGGTGCGGAGCTGGTCAACGACGTCAGCGGGGGACTGGCCGACGACGCGATGCTGCCGGCGGTCGCCGACGCGGGGGTGCGGTTCGTGGCCATGCACTGGCGCGGGCACAGCGCCGACATGCAGTCCCGCGCGGTGTACGCCGATGTCGTCGCCGAGGTCTGCGCCGAGCTCTCCGCCCGGCTGGACGCGTGCGAGGCCGCCGGGGTGCGCGATGTCGTCGTCGACCCCGGGATCGGATTTGCGAAGACCGCCGACCACAACTGGGCGCTCCTGCGGGCTCTGCCGCAGTTGCAGGCCCTGGGACCGGTGCTGCTCGGTGCGTCCCGCAAGGCGTTCCTGGGTGCACTGCTCGACGGCCGCGCGCCGGTCGGACGGGACGCGGCCACGACCGCGTTGTCCGTCGTGGCCGCGGAGGCGGGTTGCTGGGGCGTGCGGGTGCACGACGTGTCCTCGACCGCTGATGCGCTGAGAGTCCTGGAGCGACTGCGTGACTGAGGCAGCAACGGTGGCGGCGGTCGAGGCGGCGAACACCGCGCTCTACCGCGCCTTCGAGGTCGGCGACGTCGACCTGATGGAGGCGGTGTGGGACGTCGAGGACCCCGAGGCTGTCGTGTGCGTGCACCCGGGCTGGCCGATGCTGCGCGGACGCAGCAGCGTGCTGCGCTCCTGGTCGGCGGTCATGGCGAACACCGACTACATCCAGTTCTTCCTCACCGACGTACAGGTCGCCGTCACGGGGCAGACCGCGGTGGTGACCTGCACCGAGAACGTCCTCACCTCTGCCGACGTCGCGGAGAACGCCGCCGTCGTCGCGACCAACGTGTTCGTGCAGCGGCCGGACGGGTGGCGGCTGCAGGTGCACCACGGCTCGCCGGTGCTCCGGCCGTGATCTCCGACCGGATCACCCTGACCGGCTTGCGCGTGCGCGGGCACCACGGCGTGCTGCCCGAGGAGCGTCGGGACGGGCAGGACTTCGTCGTCGACGCCGTGCTGCACGTGGACACCCGCGCGGCCGCGGCATCCGATGCGCTCGCCGACACCGTCGACTACGGCGACCTCGCGGCTCGGCTCGGCGCCGTGGTGGCGGGGGAGCCGGTGGACCTGCTCGAGACCCTCGCGCAGCGGTTGGCCGACGTCTGCCTGAGCGACCGCCGGGTCATCTGCGCGGAGGTCACGGTGCACAAGCCCGGGGCGCCGATCCCGCTGGCGTTCACCGACGTGTCCGTGACGGTGGTGCGCCCGTGACCGCGGTGCTGTCCCTGGGCTCCAACGTCGGGGACCGGCTGTCCATGCTCCGCCTCGGTCTGGACCTGCTGACGCCGTATGCCGTCTCGCCGGTCTACGAGAGCGCGCCCTGGGGCGGCGTGGAGCAGGACGACTTCCTCAACGTCATCGCCCTCTGCGCGTACGACGCCGACGAGGCGTGGCGCCGGGCGGTGGCCGCCGAGACCGCGGCCGGGCGGGAGCGCGACGTGCGCTGGGGACCGCGCACGTTGGACGTGGACGTGGTGTGGGCTGACGGGTCCGACCCGGCGCTGGTCCTGCCGCACCCGCACGCCCATGAGCGCGCGTTCGTCCTGGTGCCGTGGCTCGACGTGGACCCGGACGCCGTCCTGCCGGGGCTCGGACCGGTCGCGGAGCTGACCGTGGACCGGTCGGCCGTCCGCCGCGTGTCCGCGGTGCTCGCCCCGTGACGCCGACCCGCTGGACCAACCTGCTCGGGCTCGCGCTCGTGACGGGGGTGCTCGGGTGGCTCGTCGCTGATGGCGCCTACCAGAGCGTCAAGCTCCCGACGTACGCGGCGGTGGTGGGGCTGCTCATGGCGGGCTTCGAGCTGGGGCTGGCGCGGGTGGTGTCGCAGAAGGTGCGCGGTCGGTCCGCGGGGCGTCCGATGCACCCGCTGCAGGTCGCACGGGCGGCAGTGCTGGCGAAGGCGTCGTCGGCCGGCGGGGCGCTGCTCGTCGGGTTCTACGGCGGGTACTTCGTGTGGGTCCTCGGTGAGCGCGACCGGCTGCGCTCGGCGTCCGGAGACGCAGTGGTGTCGGGGCTGTCGGCGGGGGCGTGCCTGCTGCTGGTCGGGGCCGCCCTGCTGCTCGAGCGCGCCTGCCGGACGCCGACCGATAGGTTCGACCCATGAGCGACCCCGGCACGGATCTCGAGTCCCTGAGCACTGACGACCTGCGGCACAAGGCGTTCGAGAAGGCGCGCGCCGCCCACGACGTCGGCTTCTTCTGGGACCTGGTCAAGCACCTGCGCTCGTCCGCGTCGTTCGCCGCCGAGGACGGGTCCGGTGGCGGGCTGACCGGGTCGATCACCGACGCGATCGAGATCGTCCGCGAGCTCATGGGCAAGGACCTCGGCGCCGAGGAGCCGCTCCTGCGCGCCCGGTTCGTCGACTACCTGTCGGGCTGATCCGCTCGCCGCACGTGTGCCCGGTTTGGCGATCTTTGCGGGTGAGCGACACCGGCTGAGCCTGGGACGCCCGCAAGGTTGGCGTGGTTCGGCTGTCCACACCCCTCCGTGCTGTCCCCAGATGCGCCCGGGGCGGCGCCGACACCGCCGGCGCGCAGCACCCTCGGCGGGTGGATCCTCAGGCTGTCGATGACGCGCGCGGGCGCAGGGGGGTCGTCGCGCGTCATGACCTGGGTCCGCACCTCGGCCGAGACGCCCGGCGGGCCCGTCTGGTTCTCGTGCAGCCGCGTGCCCTGCTGGCGCGCACCCAGCCGTACGACGTGCGCGTCCAGCTCGCATCACTGCTCGTCACCTATCCCGGCGGCGGCTGGTGGACCATCGGGGAGTCTGCCCTCTGGCTGTACGCCGTCAGTCCTGCACCGACGGAGTTGGCCGTCGCGATCCCGCTGGGCAGCGAGCTCGCCGTACGACCGCCGATCCTGTGTCGGCGCCTCTCGCCGTCGGTGCTCCAGGGCGTGCGCACGGTGCAGGACGTCCCGGTGGTGGCCTTCGAGGTCGCGGTGATCCAGTGGGCGTACCGGCGTCCCGCCTCGGTCGTGGTGTCGATGGTGGAGCGGGTGCTGCGCGAGCGTCGGACGACGTTGCCGAGGCTGCGCGCGCGGCTCTCCCGTGGACTGGCCGGTTCGGCGGCGGTCCGCGCGGCACTCACCGAGCTCTGCGGTGGTTCGCTGGAGCGTGACGTCCGGCGCCTGCGCGCCGCGCTCGAACGTCATGGTGTCACCGGCCTGCGCGCCGAGGTGCGGTTCGTCAGCCAGTCAGGGGCTTCGGCGTACGCCGACCTGCTGCACGAGCCGTCGATGACGGTGCTCGAGGTGGACGCGTCCCTCGATCACCTCGAGCGGGGTCGCTTCCGTGCCGATCGTCGCCGGGACCGGTGGATGCTGCGCGACCACGACGTGGTCACGGTCCGCGTCGACGTCGGTGAGATCCGGGAGGACGTGGACCGCGTCGCGCACGAGATCGCCGGTCTGCTGCTTCACCCGCCCCGCCGTCACGGTGGCCAGGTGGCCGGCAGTCTGTGACGCCGCCGGCCCCGCCCTCGGAACTTTGCGGGTCGGTCACGGGCGCTCGGTGCTGTTCACCCGCAAAGTTCGGGGACAGCGCGGTCGGTCGCACACCAACTCTGCGGGTGCTCGAACGCCGGCGGTGCTGTTCACCCGCAAAGTTCGAGGGGAGGGCCGCGACCCGGACCCGGGCGTGGAGCCGGCAGCCACCTAGCGGTCGATGTCACCGACGACGAAGAAGAAGGACGCGAGCACGGCAGCCACGTCCTGCACGCGGGTCCCGGGCAGTACGGCGGGCAGCGCCGACACGTTGTTGAAGGACGCGGTGCGCATCGCCAACCGCCACGGCGTCACCGCCCCCCGCGACACCAGCAGGTAGCCGGCGATCCCCGACGGGTTCTCGGTCCACGCGTACGTCGACCCCTCCGGCGCGCGCAGGTTCTTGGGCAGCTTCACGTTCACCGGTCCGGACGGCAGCGCCGACAGGCACGCGAGCACCAGGTCGAGCGACACCTGCACCTGCTCGAGCAGGCAGGCGAACCGCGCCGCCGCATCCCCCGCAGACCGCAGCACCACCGGGACGTCCAGCGCGCCGTAGGACAGGTACGGGTCGTCGCGCCGCAGGTCCAGGTCGAGCCCCGACCCCCGCGCGACCGGCCCGCTGACGCCGTACGACGAGGCCACTGACGCGGGCAGCACCCCGAGCCCCTCCAGCGCGGACAGGTCCGGGGTGGGCAGAGCCCTCCGCACCGCCCCCACCGCAGCCTCGACCGCTGTCTCCCACCCTTCCGGTACGTCCTCCAGCAGCCCGCCGATGCGGGTCGCGACGTAGTGGATCCGGCCGCCGGTCGCGAGCTCCATCACGTGCTGCAGCGGCTCGCGCAGCCGGACGAACTCCACGTCGAGGTGTCCGAGGAACATCAGGTGGGACAGTGCCCGGTTCAGCTCGCACAGGGCGGTCCGCAGCCACGTCGCCCGCGCGGGCACCTCCATGCCCAGCAGGTGCTCGACCGCCAGGGCCACGCCGACCTCGTTGTTGAACGCCGCAAGCCAGTCGTGCCGGTTCGCCAGCACGAGGACCTGCCGGTAGTCGCGCGCCTCGAACAGCTTCTCCGCCCCCCGGTGCAGCGCCCCCACGAGCGGCTCGGCCGCGACGACGACGTCGCCGTCGAGCTCGAGGGCCAGCCGCAGCGAGCCGTGTGTCGAGGGGTGGTGGGGTCCGAGCTCGAGCATCACGTCGGACCGGGTCAGCGCCGCCGCCCCGATCCCCGCCACCACCCGTGTCACCCGGTCATCCAACCAACGTCCACGCCGACCGGGCAGACCAGCCAGCCGAACCCGCCCAACCCCTCCGGGTCGAGCAGCTCCCGGGCCTGCGACGCACGCTCCAGCGAGAGGGCGTACGACGGGTCCTCCGCCGTGGGCAGGCGCGCGCCGATCCCCAGTGCTGCCAGCGCTTCTCGCTGCCGGATCACCACCCCGCGCGAAGCCGCCGCGCAGCTGTCGAGGGCGACGTGCGCGGTCAGGTCGCACGAGCCGTCGGGCACCGGCGGCACCTGCCGGCCCCGCAGGTAGCCGGTCAGCGTGGGGCGGCGCGTGGTGACGTCGTGGTCGTAGTCCACCGCGACCGCCAACCCCCGTCGCACCCTGGCGACCGCCGACGCCCAGGCAAGGTCGCGCGACGCCCCCACCTCCACACGCCCACCGCCCGGCCACCAGTGCGAGGCCCACTCCGACGACATCGGCGCGCCCAGCGACTCCGCGCCGTCGCCGTCCACCAGGACCAGCCTGCCGCCGGAGAGCACGTCGAGCGGCACCGCGTCGAGCCACTCGTTCGCGAGCAGGAGACCAGTCACCGGCGGGATGTCGCCGGCCCACCCGAACGGGACGTCCGCGGGAGCGAGGTCGACGCCGGTGAGCCGCCAGCGGTCCGGCACGGGCCCCAGCGCCGAGAGCAGCCCTCCCCGGCCGGCGCCGACGTCGACGACGTCGAACGGGTCCGGGTGTCCGAGCGCCGCATCCACGCGCGTCGCGAGCTCACGGACGGCGGTCGCGAACAGCGGAACGGCGGCGTTCGTCCGGAAGTGGTCGGCCGGGTCCTCGCGCAGGAAGAACCCGGACGGCCCGTAGAGCGCGTCGTGCCACGCCTCCCCCCACGCACGTCCGGCCACGGGTGCGAGCATGCCTGCCGTGACGGAGATCGAGCACGACGGGGTCCACATCGGCGCAACGCTCGGCATCGAGATCGTCGAGCGCGGCGACGGCCGCTCGGTGCTGACCTGCGTCGCGACGCGGGAGTACGGCTTCCCCACGGCGTCGGGGCAGGTCATCCACGGCGGGATGGTGACGACCCTGCTCGACTCGGCGATGGGGGCGGCCTGCTGGTCGACGCTCGGCCCGGGGGAGGTGTTCCTCACCGCGGACCTGCGGGTGGAGTTCTACCGCGCGACCCGCCCGGGGCCTCTGACCGCCCGCGGCCTGGTGGTGAAGCGCACCAGCCGGCTGGCGTTCTGCAGCGCCGAGCTGTTCGACGACCAGGACCGGCTGCTCGCGAGCAGCCGGTGCACGCAGACGATCCTGCCCGCGGACGGCAAGGGTGGTCGGCCGGACCCCACGCAGGGCGGCTACGACCTGACCGGGTGACGTGAGCCACAACCCCTTGCCCCGTGTGACACCGGCGTTACGCTTGGCGGGCTCTCGTGCGAGCACCCCGTCCGGTACCCCCTTCGAGGACTGGAACGATCCCTGATGAACGCGCCCCCGCGTCCTGCCGCTGCTCGCCTTCGCGTGGGCGTGATCGGCTGCGGTCGTGTCGGTGCCGTCCTGGGTGCGGCACTCCAGCGCGCCGGCCACGACGTCGTCGCCGTCAGCGCCGTGAGCGAGGCGAGCCTGGGTCGTGCAGCCACCCTGCTGCCCGGGGTCGCCGTGAGCACTCCGGACGAGGTCGTGCGGGCCGCAGGGCTCGTGCTGCTCGCCGTACCCGACGACGTCCTGCCGGGGCTGGTTGCCGGCCTGGCCGAGGTCGGTGCCTTCACCGCCGGTCAGCTCGTCGCGCACACCAGCGGGCGGCACGGCCTAGGCGTGCTCGAGCCGGCGGCCGGCACGCTGCCGCTGGCCCTGCACCCCGTGCTCCCCTTCAGCGGTACGGCGGTCGACCTCGCCCGCCTGGAGGGGGCGTCGTTCGGCGTCACCGCACCGGACGTGCTGCGGCCCATCGCGGAGGCGCTCGTGGTGGAGATGGGCGGTGAGCCGGTGTGGGTGCTCGACGAGCTGCGGCCGCTGTGGCACGCCGCGCTGGCGCACGCCGCCAACCACCTGGTCACGGTGGTCAGCAGTGCGGCGGACCTGCTGCGGTCGGCGGGCGCGGAGGACCCGGGGGCGGTGCTCGCCCCCCTGCTGACGGCGGCTCTCGACGGAGCGCTGCGACAGGGCGATGCCGCGCTCACCGGACCGGTCAGCCGGGGCGACGCCGGCACCGTCGCAGCGCACCTGGACGTCCTCCCCGACGACGTGCGACCGGCGTACCTCGCCCTCGCCCGGCTCACCGCGGACCGGGCCCTCGCCACGGGTCGGCTCAAGGCCGCGCAGGCCGACGCGCTGCTGGGGGTGCTCCAGTGATCGTCACTGCCACCCGGGAGGGACTGGCCGCTGCCCGCAAGGACCTCGCGGGCCGCGTGGCGGTCGTCATGACCATGGGCGCGCTGCACGAGGGCCACGTCACGTTGGTCCGCGAGGCGCGCACCGTCGCCGACCACGTCGTCGTGACGATCTTCGTCAACCCGCTGCAGTTCGGCGCGGGTGAGGACCTCGACCGCTACCCGCGCACCCTCGAGGCCGACCTCGCCCTGCTCGACGGGCTCGCCGACGTGGTCTTCACCCCGACGCCGGATGTCGTCTATCCCCGCGACCCGGTCGTCCGCGTCAGCGCCGGCAGCCTCGGTGCGGTCTTCGAGGGCGCGAGCCGTCCCGGCCACTTCGACGGCGTGCTCACCGTCGTGCTCAAGCTCATGCACCTGACGCAGCCGGATGTCGCGCTGTTCGGGCAGAAGGACGCGCAGCAGCTCGCCGCGATTCGCCGGATGGTTGCCGACCTCGACGTGCCGGTGCAGGTGCTCGCCGTACCCACCGTGCGCGAGCCGGACGGGCTCGCGCTGTCGAGCCGCAACCGCTACCTCACCGACGAGCAGCGGCAGACGGCCCTGCTCCTCTCGCGGGCGCTGGACACGCGCGACCCGCAGAAGGGCCGGGCCCTGTTCGCGGGGCAGCCGGCCGACCTGGACTACCTCGAGGTCGTGGACTCCACGACGTTCGAGGTGACGCCCGACGGCGACCTGATGGTGGTCGCCGCGACGGTGGGCACGACCCGGCTGATCGACAACCTCCCCCTCGCGAAGGACAGCTGATGCTCCGCACCATGCTCACGAGCAAGATCCACCGCGCCACCGTGACCCAGGCCGACCTCCACTACGTCGGGTCCGTCACGGTCGACCAGGACCTGCTCGACGCCGCCGACCTGCTCGAGGGGGAGAAGGTCGCGATCGTCGACGTCACCAACGGCGCCCGGCTGGAGACCTACGTCATCAGCGGTCCTCGCGGCTCCGGAGTGATCGGCATCAACGGCGCCGCCGCCCGCCTCATCCACCCCGGCGACCTGGTGATCCTCATCGCGTACGGGCAGATGGACGACGCCGAGGCCCGTACCCGCCAGCCGCGCGTCGTGTTCGTCGACGCCGACAACAAGGTGATCGGCACCGGCCACGACCCGGCCGAGGCGCTGCCGCAGAGCGGCCTGCAGCGCGGCGACCTGCGCTACCCGGCCGACCCGCGGGAGCACACGGGGTCTTACGACGACGACCCGACGCTGGTCTGGTGACGCGGGCGTCACGGCTCCTCGCCCCCGACCCCGGCTGGGTCACCACCGCTGACGTCGTCGTCGTCGGGTCCGGCGTCGCGGGTCTCATGACCGCCCTGCACGCCGCGCTCACCGGTGACGTGCTGGTCGTGACGAAGGTGCGCGTCGACGACGGCTCGACCCGCTGGGCGCAGGGTGGTGTCGCCGCCGCTCTGGGCGCCGACGACTCCCCGCTCGAGCACGAGGTGGACACCCTCGAGGCGGGCGTCGGGCTGTGCGACCTGGCCGCCGTACGCGTGCTGTGCGAGGAGGGGCCGGCGCGGCTGAGGGAGCTCATCGCCCTCGGTGCGGCGTTCGACCTCGACCCGAGCGGCGCGCTGCTGCTCACCCGCGAGGGTGGCCACCACCGCGACCGGATCGTCCACGCGGGCGGCGACGCGACCGGTGCCGAGGTCTCGCGCGCCCTCGTCGCGGCCGTGCACGCCCACCCGCGCATCCGCCTCATCGAGCACGCGCTGGTGCTCGACCTGCTCCTCGACGACGCAGGGCGTACGGCGGGAGTCACCCTGCACGTCCTCGGTGAGGGCACCCAGGACGGTGTCGGTGCCGTGCACGCGCGCGCCGTGGTCCTCGCGACCGGAGGCATGGGGCAGGTGTTCTCGAGCACGACCAACCCGAGCGTCTCGACCGGCGACGGCGTCGCCCTCGCGCTGCGGGCAGGCGCCGAGGTGACCGACCTGGAGTTCGTGCAGTTCCACCCCACCGTCATGTGGCTCGGCGCCGACTCGACCGGTCAGCAGCCGCTCATCAGCGAGGCGGTGCGCGGGGAGGGCGCGTTCCTCGTCGACACGGACGGCCAGCGCGTCATCACCACCACCGACCACCCGCAGGCCGACCTCGCCCCGCGCGATGTCGTCGCCAAGGCGATCCACCGCCGGATGCAGGACCTCGGCACCGACCACGTCTTCCTCGACGCGCGGGCCGTGCCCGGTCTGGTCGAGCGCTTCCCGACGATCGTCGCGAAGTGCCGCGAGCTCGGCGTCGACCCGGTGACCGAGCTCATCCCGGTCGCGCCCGCCGCGCACTACGCCAGCGGCGGGGTCATCACCGACCTCGACGGGCACACCAGCGTGCCGGGTCTCTACGCCTGCGGTGAGGTCGCCTGCACCGGCGTGCACGGCGCGAACCGGCTGGCGTCCAACTCCCTGCTCGAGGGCCTCGTCTTCGCCGGTCGGATCGGGGACGACCTCGCCCGCGGGCTCGCGACGCCCGGGGCGCCGGTCGCGCAGGCCGAGGACCGGGTGCTGCTCGACCCGTCGACCCGCACCGAGGTCGCCGCGACGATGACCGAGGGCGCGGGCGTGCTCCGGTCGGCGGAGTCCCTGGCCGCGACGGCGAAGACCCTGCAGTCGCTGGAGACGCGGACCTCGGACGCCCCGTCGCCCGCGGCCTGGGAGGCCACCGGCCTGCATGCGCTCGCGAGCGCCCTGGTGGCGGCGGCTGCGCGCCGGGAGGAGACCCGTGGCGCCCACTGGCGTGAGGACTTCCCGCTCCCTGACGACGCCTGGCGGGGGCACCTGGTGACGACGCTCGCCGGCACCACCTACCGTCCTGTGACGCAAGACCCGGAGGCCTGATCGTGCTTTCTGCGCCGACTCTCGCAGCGCTCGCGCTCGCCGGCCTCGACCCGGTGACGGTCGAGGTGCTGGCCCACCGCACCGTCGAGGAGGACCTCGCCGGAGGGGTCGACGTGACCAGCGTCGCCACCGTGCCGTTCGACCTCGAGGGCACCGCCGCCTTCGTCCCCCGCGCACCTGGTGTCGTCGCGGGCATCGCCGTGGCGATGGCCTGCGTCGACGCGGTCGCCGACGACGACGTCCTGTGGGACCTGGTGCGCGCCGACGGACCGGCGGCCGCCGGCGAGACGGTCCTTCAGGTGACCGGTCTGGTCCGGACCCTGCTCACGGCCGAGCGGTCCGCCCTGAACCTGCTGTGCCACCTGTCCGGTGTGGCGACGATGACGGCTCGCTGGGTCGAGGCCGTCGAGGGCACCGGCGCGCGCATCCGCGACACCCGTAAGACCACCCCCGGGCTGCGCGCGCTGGAGAAGGCAGCGGTGGTGGTTGGTGGTGGCGTCAACCACCGCATGTCGCTGTGCGACGCCGCGCTGGTCAAGGACAACCACGTCGTCGCTGCCGGTGGGGTCACCCAGGCCTTCCAGGCGGTGCGGGCGATGTGGCCGGACCTCGACGTCGAGGTGGAGTGCGACACGGTCGAGCAGGTGGCGCAGGTCGTCGAGGCCGGGGCCGACCTGGTGCTGCTCGACAACATGGACCTCGACGCGCTGCGAGCCGCCGTCGAGATCTGCCGGCCGCGCGGCGTGCGGACCGAGGCGTCCGGCGGCCTGACGATCGACCGCGCCCGCGCGGTCGCCGAGACCGGCGTCGACTTCCTGTCGGTGGGCGGGCTCACCCACTCCGCACCGGTGCTCGACCTCGGCCTCGACCTGAGGCCGGTCGGCTGATGCTGCTCACCGTCGACGTCGGCAACACCAACATCGTGCTCGGCCTGTTCGACGGTGACCACCTGTTCTCGTCGTACCGGCTGCGGACGGACGCGCGCGTCACGGCGGACGAGCTGGCGCTGCTGTTCCACGGGCTGCTGTCGCGTCACCCGGAGCCGGACGGCGTCGCGGTCTGCTCGACGGTGCCGCAGGTGCTCGACCAGCTGCGGCAGATGTTCGACCGCTACTACGCCGACGCGCGGACCATCGTCGTCGGCCCCGGAGTGAAGACCGGTGTGCCCCTGCTCTACGACAACCCCAAGGAGGTCGGCCCGGACCGCGTCGTCAACACCCTCGCCGCCCACACGCTGTACGGCGGACCGGCGATCGTCGTGGACTTCGGCACCTCCACCAACTTCGACGTCGTGAGCGCGAAGGGCGAGTTCCTCGGGGGAGCGCTCGCGCCCGGCGTCGAGATCAGTGTCGACGCCCTCGCCGCACGCGCGGCCCGGCTGTTCAAGGTCGAGCTGGTCGAGCCACGGTCGGTCATCGGCAAGTCGACGGTCGAGGCGCTGCAGAGCGGGCTGGTCTACGGCTTCGCCTCGCAGGTCGACGGGATGGTCGCACGGATCGCGCGGGAGCTCGGCGGACCGGCCCCGGTCGTCATCGCCACCGGCGGGCTGTCGCACCTGATGTTCGACCTGTGCGAGAGCTTCGACCAGCACGAGCCCGACCTGACCCTCATCGGCCTTCGCCTGGTGTACGAGAAGAACGTCTGACCCACGCCGATAGGCTCGTCGGGTGTCCGAGACCCCCGTGCGTGCTGACGAGACCGACCTCCCGGAGCAGGTGCGCATCCGCCGGGAGAAGTACGACCGGCTCGTCGCGGCAGGCACCCCGCCGTACGCCCTGGGCTTCCCACGGACCACGAGCATCGCCGACGTCCGCGCCGCCCACCCAGGGCTCGAGCCCGACACGAGCACAGGTCAGGTCGTGGGCATCACGGGGCGCGTGCTGCTGTCCCGCACCGGCGGCAAGCTCTGCTTCGCCACCCTCAGCGAGGGCGAGGAGCAGCTGCAGGTCATGGTCAGCCTGGACGGCGTCGGACAGGAACGGCTCGACGCGTGGAAGACCGACGTCGACCTCGGTGACCACGTCGGCATCACCGGCGAGGTCATCACCAGCAAGCGCGGGGAGCTGAGCGTCCTCGCCAGCGACTGGCAGCTGACCAGCAAGGCCCTGCGCCCCCTTCCCGACAAGCACAAGGGCCTGGTCGACCCCGAGGCGCGGGTGCGGCAGCGCTACCTCGACCTGGCGGTCAACGCCGACAGCCGGCAGATGGTGCGCGACCGCTCGACGATCATCCGGACCGTCCGGGAGATGCTTCACGGCCGCGGCTACACCGAGGTCGAGACGCCGGTGCTGCAGGTGATCCACGGCGGCGCTGCGGCCCGGCCGTTCCACACGCACCTGAACGCCCTCGACCTCGACGTGACCCTGCGCATCTCCCTCGAGCTCTACCTCAAGCGCGCGGCCGTCGGCGGCATCGACCGGGTCTTCGAGATCGGCAAGAACTTCCGCAACGAGGGCATCGACAGCACTCACTTCCCCGAGTTCACGATGCTCGAGTTCTACGAGGCGTACGGCGACTACGACACCGTGGCCGACCTCACCCGCGAGATGGTGCTGGCCTGTGCGCGCGCGGTCGGTCGCACCGTCGTGTGTGACGGCCAGGTCGACCTCGAGCAGCCGTGGCGGACCGCGACGCTGTTCGAGCTGGTCAGCGAGGCGGTCGGCACCCCGGTCGACGCGGGGACGGACGCTCAGGAGCTGACCGAGCTCGCCGCCAGCAACGACGTCGCGCTCCAGCCGGGCTGGAGCGCCGGGGAGATCGCGCTCGAGCTGTTCGAGAAGCTCGTCGAGGACACGTTGATCCAGCCGACGTTCGTCCGCGACTACCCCGTCGACGCCCGCCCGCTCGCGCGCGACCACCGGGACGACCCGCGCCTCGCCGAGGCCTGGGACCTCGTCATCGGCGGCACCGAGCTCGCCACGGGGTACTCCGAGCTCATCGATCCGGTCGAGCAGCGCCGACGCCTCACCGCGCAGTCGCTCAAGGCTGCGGCGGGCGACCCGGAGGCGATGCAGCTCGACGAGGACTTCCTCACCGCCCTCGAGCACGGCGCCCCGCCGATGGGTGGGCAGGGCATGGGCATGGACCGGTTGGTGATGCTCCTGTCCGGTCAGCCCATCCGCGAGACCATCCTGTTCCCCCTGGTCCGCCCGACCGCCTGACTTCAGGAACCGCCGGCAGCGTCGATAGGGAGGTGTGCAGGGCGTTCCGGGCCGTCGTCGCGTGCTCTTCGGCGCCCTCGTCTACAGCCTGACCTACCTCGCGGTCGTCACGCTCGACACCGGTAGCCGGCTGGCCGTCGTCGTGGACGACGTCGGCAACCTGCTGTCCCCGGTGATCGCTGCCGTGCTCTGCGCGTTCGCGGCGCGGCGGTCCGTCGGCCGCTCCCGCACCAGCTGGGCGCTGCTCGCGGCGTTCGCCGGCACCTGGGCCCTCGGTCAGGTCGCCTGGTGCTGGTACGAGGTGGTCCAGCACTCCGTGGTCCCCTTCCCCGGCCTCCCTGACGTCGGGTACGTCGCGAGCGCGCCGTTCCTCCTCGCCGCCCTGCTCGCCCACCCTGGCGCACCCCGACCGGCCTTCGGGGCGTTGCGGCTGACCGCGGACGCGGTGCTCGTCGGCGCCTCCTTGCTCGCCGTCTCCTGGCGGCTCGCCCTCGGTGACGCCTACGCCGCGGCCGGCGCCCACGGGCTCGCGCAGCTCCTCGGCCTGGCCTACCCGGTCCTCGACGTCATCGTGCTGACCCTGCTGGTGCTCGTCGGCGTCCGAACCCGCGGCGCGGCCGACCGACCGTTCGCCTGGGTCGCGCTCTGCCTGGCCTCGGGCGCAGTGGGCCACACGCTCTACGGCGTGCTCGCCCAGGACGGCAGCTGGCAGCCGGGCAACCCCCTCGACGCCGCGTGGGGCGTCGGCTTCGTCTTCCTGGCCCTCGGCGCGCACGGGGAGCGGGGCGGGGCGCGACCGGACCACGCGGAGCGGGCGCCGTCCTGGCGGCGCACGGCCCTTCCCTTCGCGCCGCTGGTGCTGCTCATCGCCCTCGCGGCCTCGGACGCTCTGCACGGGGTCCGCACCGACCAGGTCAGCCGCGGCCTCGGGTTCACGATCTTCGCGGCCGTCCTCCTCCGCCAGGGCCTGGCCCTCGCGGAGAACAGCCGTCTGTCCCGCGGGCTCGAGCGCACCGTCGCCGAGCGGACCCATGAGCTGTCCCTGAGCACCGAGCGGCTGCAGGCCCAGGCGTGGACGGACTCGCTGACCGGTCTGGCCAACCGCGCGCGGCTGTTCGACCACATGGCGGTCGAGCTGGCGCGGGGCACGGTCGTCGTGGCGCTGCTCGACCTCGACGGCTTCAAGCAGGTCAACGACAGCCTGGGCCACGACACCGGTGACCGGCTGCTGGCCCACCTCGGACGTCGGCTGTCCCGCGAGCTGTCCGCGAACGTGCTCCCGGCCCGGCTCGGGGGCGACGAGTTCGCGTTCCTGCTGACCGGTGACCTGACCGATCACGACGCGCTGGCGCTGGGCCACCAGATCCTGGCGCTGCTCGCCGCTCCGGTCGACCTCGGCGCCCGCACGGTGGCCCTGACCGGCAGCATCGGGGTCGTCCTGTCGGCCGAGGCGGACACCCCGGAGTCGCTGCTGCGCAACGCCGACCTGGCGATGTACGCCGCCAAGGACGGCGGGAAGGACCAGGTGTGCGCCTTCGAGCCGTCCATGCGCGACGAGCTGCTCTCGCGCGTCGCCCTGGAGGCCGACCTCCGCGAGGCCCTGCTGTCCGGTGCCGTCCAGCCGTCCTACCAACCGGTGGTCGACCTGGAGACCGGCCGCGTCACCGGGATCGAGGCCCTGGCCCGGTGGACCAACCGTGGGGTTCCGGTGTCGCCGGGGGTGTTCGTGCCGATCGCGGAGCAGAGCGGGCTGGTCGGGCACCTGGGTCGGCATGTGCTTCGGGTCGCGTGCGCGCACGCCGCGAGGTGGAACGCGACGGGTCGGCTGACCCTGTCGGTCAACCTGTCCGCCGTACAGCTGGAGGGGGAGGACCTGGTCGACACGGTGCGCGAGGCCCTGCGCGACACCGGTCTCGACCCGTCCTGCCTGGTCCTGGAGATCACCGAGACGGTCCTCATGAACGACGTGGTGAGCATCGGTCCGCGGTTGGCCGCGCTGCGCGCCCTGGGCGTGCGGATCGCCCTCGACGACTTCGGGACCGGCTACTCGGCACTGGGCTACCTGCAGAAGATCCCGGTCGACATCGTGAAGATCGACCGGTGCTTCGTGCAGGACCTCCACCTCGGCGCCCGGCAGGGTGCGCTGGCGGCGGCCGTCATGACCCTCGCGGAGGCGCTCGACCTCGACGTGGTCGCCGAGGGCATCGAGCTCCCGGCGCAGGCTGCCCGCCTGCGCGAGCTCGGCTGCCGCCTCGGGCAGGGCTTCCTGTTCTCGGCCGCGCTGGACGCGGAACGCTTTACCGAGGTCTGGGCCACGCAATCGGAACGACGTGGCTCACCATTGTCGGAAATACTTTCCGCGGGTATTTGATCTTCGCTGCTGGGTGCTGTTTGCTGTTTCCCACGAAGGCGTATCTGCGCTTTTTTGAGAAATTCAGCTGAGGAGCTCGTTTCATGGCGCAAAAGGTCCAGGTCCTTCTCGTGTGCGACCTGCACGCCGACGAGGTCGAGGGGGAGGAGACCGTCACCTTCGCCCTGGACGGGTCGACCTACGAGATCGACGTGTGCGACGAGCACGGCGCCCAGCTGCGGGATGCCTTCGCGCCGTACGTCGGGGCTGCGCGCCGGGCCGGACGGACGCCGGCCGCCGCCACCTCGCGCCGGCCGCGGGCCAAGGCCAAGGGCGGGTCGGACCGCGTCACGGAGATCCGCGAGTGGGCCCGGGCGAACGGCCACGAGGTGAGCGAGCGCGGGCGCCTGTCCGCTGCGGTCACCGCCGCCTACGAAGCCGCCCACTAGGCCGCCCACTAAGGCCGCCCAATAGGCCGCCCACGAGGCCGCGCACGAAGCCTTCGCGGGGCGCGCGCCGGCTGTTCGCCCACGGCACAACGCGCGGGGGCCATCCGCTGGAACGTCCTCGGACGAAGGCGGGTTGTCACCTGAGACGGTCGATCTGGGTGCTCGGGCTTCCCGAAGCAGCAGACGGCGTTAGTGTCGGTGGGAGACGGCCAGACCAGCGCGGCTGGCCCGGACCCGCCCCGTGAGGAGTTGGACATGTTCGAGAGGTTCACCGACCGGGCCCGCAGGGTGGTCGTCCTGGCGCAGGAAGAAGCCAGGATGCTCAACCACAACTACATCGGGACCGAGCACATCCTGCTCGGCCTCATCCACGAGGGCGAGGGCGTCGCCGCCAAGGCCCTCGAGTCCCTGGGCATCTCGCTCGAGGGCGTGCGCAGCCAGGTCGAGGAGATCATCGGCCAGGGGCAGCAGGCACCTTCCGGGCACATCCCGTTCACGCCGCGCGCCAAGAAGGTCCTCGAGCTGTCCCTGCGCGAGGCGCTGCAGCTCGGCCACAACTACATCGGGACCGAGCACATCCTGCTCGGTCTGATCCGCGAGGGCGAGGGCGTCGCCGCCCAGGTGCTCGTGAAGCTCGGAGCCGACCTCAACCGCGTGCGCCAGCAGGTCATCCAGCTGCTGTCCGGCTACCAGGGCAAGGAGCCCGCCGCCGCCGGTGGTCCCGCCGAGGGCACGCCCAGCACGTCGCTGGTGCTCGACCAGTTCGGTCGCAACCTCACCCAGGCCGCGCGCGAGTCCAAGCTCGACCCGGTCATCGGGCGCGAGAAGGAGGTCGAGCGGGTCATGCAGGTGCTGTCCCGCCGTACCAAGAACAACCCGGTCCTCATCGGGGAGCCCGGCGTCGGCAAGACCGCCGTCGTCGAGGGCCTGGCCCAGGCCATCGTCAAGGGCGAGGTCCCCGAGACGCTCAAGGACAAGCAGCTCTACACCCTCGACCTCGGTGCGCTCGTCGCCGGCAGCCGCTACCGCGGTGACTTCGAGGAGCGGCTGAAGAAGGTCCTCAAGGAGATCCGCACCCGCGGCGACATCATCTTGTTCATCGACGAGCTGCACACCCTCGTCGGTGCGGGTGCCGCCGAGGGCGCGATCGACGCCGCCAGCATCCTCAAGCCGATGCTGGCCCGCGGGGAGCTGCAGACCATCGGGGCGACGACCCTGGACGAGTACCGCAAGCACCTGGAGAAGGACGCGGCCCTCGAGCGCCGGTTCCAGCCGATCCAGGTCCCCGAGCCGACGCTCGCCCACACGATCGAGATCCTCAAGGGGCTGCGCGACCGCTACGAGGCGCACCACCGCATCTCCATCACCGACGCGGCGCTCGTCGCCGCGGCGACCCTCGCCGACCGCTACATCAGCGACCGCTTCCTGCCGGACAAGGCGATCGACCTCATCGACGAGGCGGGCGCGCGGATGCGCATCCGCCGGATGACCGCGCCGCCGGACCTGCGGGAGTTCGACGAGCGGATCGCCGGTGTGCGCCGCGACAAGGAGTCCGCGATCGACGCGCAGGACTTCGAGAAGGCCGCGTCGCTGCGCGACAAGGAGAAGACCCTTCTCGCGGAGAAGGCCACCCGCGAGAAGGAGTGGAAGGCCGGCGACATGGACGTCGTCGCCGAGGTCGACGACGAGCAGATCGCCGAGGTCCTCGCGATCTGGACCGGCATCCCCGTCTTCAAGCTGACCGAGGAGGAGACGGCCCGCCTGCTGCGCATGGAGGACGAGCTGCACAAGCGCGTCGTCGGTCAGGAGCAGGCCATCAAGGCCGTCTCCCAGGCCATCCGGCGCACCCGCGCGGGGCTCAAGGACCCCAAGCGCCCCGGTGGTTCGTTCATCTTCGCCGGCCCCTCGGGCGTCGGGAAGACCGAGCTCGCCAAGACGCTCGCGGAGTTCCTGTTCGGCGACGAGGACAGCCTCATCACGCTCGACATGAGCGAGTTCATGGAGAAGCACACCGTCTCGCGCCTGGTCGGCTCGCCCCCCGGTTACGTCGGGTACGACGAGGGCGGCCAGCTCACCGAGAAGGTGCGCCGCAAGCCGTTCTCCGTGGTGCTGTTCGACGAGGTCGAGAAGGCGCACCCGGACGTGTTCAACACGCTGCTGCAGATCCTGGAGGACGGTCGCCTGACCGACTCCCAGGGCCGCATCGTGGACTTCAAGAACACCGTCCTGATCATGACGTCCAACCTGGGCACCCGCGACATCGGCAAGGGCTTCAACCTCGGGTTCCAGAAGGACAACGACAAGGTCGGCGCCTACGAGCGGATGAAGACCAAGGTGCAGGAGGAGCTCAAGCAGCACTTCCGGCCCGAGTTCCTCAACCGCATCGACGACATCGTGGTGTTCCACCAGCTGTCCGAGGACGAGATCATCACGATCGTCGACCTCATGCTCAACCGCGTGGACGGACAGCTCAAGAACAAGGACATGGGCCTCGAGGTCACCACCCCGGCGAAGCTGCTGCTCGCCAAGAAGGGCTACGACCCGGTGCTGGGCGCGCGACCGCTGCGTCGCACGATCCAGCGCGACATCGAGGACCAGCTCTCGGAGCAGATCCTGTTCGGCACGCTGACCGCCGGCCAGATCGTGGTCGTCGACGTCGAGGGGGAGGGCGACGCGCAGACGTTCACCTTCCGCGGCGAGGCCAAGCCGGAGCTGGTTCCCGACGTGCCGCCGGTGGACCTCGCCGGAACGGCGGACGGCCCCGTCGAGGGCGACGCCTGACCGCTTGCTGAACGGCACACACCTGCCCTGGACAGCCGTCTGGGGCAGGTGTGGCCGCGCCGCGTGACGGAAGTGGGTAGCGTCGCGGTCATGGGTGCCACGGGGGACGACAGCGCCGGGTTGCCCTCCCCCATCCGCGAGGGTGCGATCGGCGAGCTGTTCCACGCCACACCCGACGCGGTGATCGTCCTGGCGGACGGCCAGGTGCTCGCGATCAACCCTGCTGCGCGGGAGTTCTTCGGGGTCGAAGGGCCGAGGGTCGCCGAGCGGGTGGACCTGCCCGCGCTGCTCGCCCTGCCGACCACGCAGATGACCCGGCTCGACCTGCGCCCGCTCGGGGTCGTCGACGTGCTGCGGCGCGACGTCGGGGACCTGCAGGCGATCATCCTGCGGGACGTCACCGCGAGCGTCCGGCACGCCGATGGCCTCCGGCGCATCGCCGAGCTCGGTCGCACCCTGCTCGCCGAGCCCCCGACGGTGGCTGCTGTCCTGCAGGTCCTCGTGACCGAGGCCAAGCACCTCACCGGGGCGGCGTACAGCGCGCTGGTGCTCCTGCGTCCCGGCTCGACGACCGACATCAGCCACTTCGTGTACGACGCACCGCGTCACCTGTTCCCGCAGCGCAACCCCCGGCTGGTCGGCCTGCTGGCGGTCCCCATCGCGTCCCGCGCACCGGCGCGGCTCGACGACATCCGCGGGCACCCCGCCGGTGTGGGCCTGCCCGGCGTGCACCCGCCGATCGGGCCGCTGCTCGCCGTACCCGTCCTGGGAGGGGCGCACGTCCTGGGGGAGCTCGCGGTGGCGAACTCCCCCGAGGGGCGGGCCTTCGACGAGATCGACGAGCAGCTGCTGGTCGACCTGGCCGCGCACGTCGGCGCGGCGGTCCGCTGGGCGCGGCAGGCTGAGCAGACCCGTGAGCAGGAGCTGCTCCGGCAGGAGATCGTCGACACCGCCCGCCACGACATCCGCACGCCGCTGGGTGCGGGCAAGGGCTACGCGCAGCTGCTGGCCCACAAGCTCGACCGGATGACCCCGGAGCAGGTGCAGACCGCCCTGGACGGGGTGACCGGCGCGTTCGAGCGCATCGAGTCGTTCGCGCAGCGGCTCCTGCTCGACGAGCGGCAGGCGCTGGCGGGAGTCACCCCGCGCTGGGAGGTCCTCGATGTCGCCGACCTCCTGGAGTCGGTGCGCCGGGACGTGCAGGCCGCGACCGGGGTGGACGCGCTGCAGGTCGCGCAGGAGCCGGACGCACCACGATCACTCGCCGGGGACCCGGAGATGGTCCGCGAGGTGCTCGACAACCTCGTCGGCAACGCCGTCAAGCACTCACCGGAGGGGTGCGCCGTGACCGTCAGCGTGCGCGCCGAGGGCGACCAGGTGCGGCTGGACGTCCGGGACGAGGGGCCCGGCATCGCCGAGGCCGAGCAGGCGGCGCTGTTCGAGCGCTGGACCAGGACGGACAGCTCGCGGTCGCGTCAGGTGCCCGGCTTCGGGCTCGGCCTGTCCATCGTGAAGCGCCTGGTGGCGGCGCACGACGGCACGCTCGGCGTCAGCTCGCGCGTCGGCGAGGGTGCGACGTTCTGGGTGACCTTCCCCAGCCGGGTGCCGGGCGCGTGAGCACCCGCGTGGTCCTCGTCGAGGACGACCGCACCATTGCGGCCGTCGTCGGGATCCTGCTGTCCACCGAGCCGGACTTCGAGCTGGTCGGGACGGCGGTCACCGCGGAGGAGGGCATCTCTCGGGTGCAGGAGCTCCAGCCGGACCTGGTGCTGCTGGACAACCAGCTCGCGGGGGCGATGACCGGGCTGCAGTCCGCCCCCATGATCAAGCAGGTCGCGCCCCCCGTGCTGGTGCTGCTGTGCACCGCGCTCGACCTTGCCGAGGCGGCGGCGCGCGAGCCGGCCATCGACGGCTACCTGCGCAAGGACAACCTGGTCCAGCTGGTCGAGGTGATGCGTCGGCTGCTCGCAGAGCGGTAGCGTGGCGCGTGGCGTCTGAGGAGTCCGTCCTGCGTGAGCTCGGGGCGCTGGCCACTGCGCTGGGTCCGGCGCTCCGCCCACCGGGCAACGACGCTCTCCTGCAGTCGCTGGTCGGCACCGCCCGGGCGATGTTCGGTGCCGCCGCCTGCTCCCTGGCCCTGCTCAGCGAGGACGAGGCAGAGCTGCTCTACGTCGCGGCGGACGGCGCGGGCGCGGCCAGCACGATCGGGCTGCGACTGCCGTCGGACGCGGGCCTCGTCGGGTACGTCGTGCAGTCCGGGCAGCCGATGGTTGTCAACGACCTGGCGCAGGACGCGCGCTTCGCCCGGGACGTGGCGGAGCGCACCGGCTACGTGCCGACGGCGATGCTGCTGGTGCCGGTCGCCTCCCCCCGGGAGATCTTCGGCGTGCTGAGCGTGCTGGATCGCGACACCGGACGCCCCGGCGCCGAGAACGACCTGACGGCCCTGTCGCTGTTCGCCGACCAGGCGGCGGTGTCGCTGGAGAGCGTGCGGACCTTCGGCCGGCTCGGCGCGGTGCTGCTGCGCGCCGTGGCCGAGGCTGCGGAGGTCGAGGGGGACCTGGCTGCCGCAGCGCTCCGTGCCGCTGACCAGGTGGCGCCCGCGGACACGGACCTCGGCGAGCTCGCCGCCGCCTTCGCCGACCTGGCGCGTGCGGGCGCGGCCGAGCGACGGCTGGCCATCGCCGTCCTGCGTGACATCACGGGCTACGTGAGGGGCTCCACGGCGCGGAGGACACCACGGACGCGCTGAGGCCCGCCTGGTCGGAGGCGTTCGCTGCGGACCTCCTCCGGCCCGTGCCGCGCATCGACCTGCCCATCACCAAGGAGTGGGCCTGGGAGGGCGCCTCCGGCAAGGGCGTCTGGGTCGCCGTCGTGGACAGCGGTGTCGACGCCGCCCACCCGGCCGTGCGCACGGTCGAGCGGGCAGCCGCGTTCGGGTGGGACCGCGACGCCGAGGAGGTGACCGTCGAGGAAGGCCCCCACGAGGACCTGTTCGGCCACGGCACCGCGTGCGCCGGCATCATCCGGCGCGCTGCTCCCGACGCGTCGTTGCTCTCGGTCCGGGTCCTGGGCCAGCGGCTCAGCGGCAAGGGGGTCATCTTCGCCGAGGGGCTGCGCTGGGCCATCGACCAGGGCGCGCGCGTCATCAACCTGTCGCTGAGCACCGGCCGGGAGGACTACTTCGGGCTGTTCCACGAGATCGCCGACGAGGCGGCCTTCGCGGGGGTAGTGCTGGTGTGCGCCGTCAACAACGTGCCCGCTCCGACGTACCCGGGGCAGTTCTCGTCGGTGATCTCGGTGGCGGCGCACGACGCGGACGACCCCTTCTCCCTTGACGCGAACCCGTCACCACCGGTGGACTTCGGAGCACCGGGCATCGACCTCGAGGTGCCCTGGCTGCAGGGGGGCACGATCGTGACGACCGGCAACTCCTTCGCTGCTCCCCACGTCGCTGGGCTGGTGGCGCGCCTGCTCAGCAAGCACCCGCACCTCACGCCGTACGAGGTGAAGACCGTGCTGCGGGCCGTCAGCAGCAACGCGCGAGTGTTCCGATGACGCCGCTCAGGGCGGTGCCATGACGTCCGCTGCTGCGCTGCTGGCCGAGGTGGCCCTGTTCGCCGGGCTCACGGAGGCCCAGCGCGACGAGGTGGCCGCGCTGGGATCACGGCGCACGTACCGCCGCGGGCATGTGCTGTTCAGTGCCGGGGACGACGGTGAGTCCTTGCTCGTGGTGCTGGCGGGACGCGTCAAGGTGAGCGCCCGGTCCTCCGACGGTGGCGAGCTGATCCTGGACGTCGTGTCGGCGGGGCGCACCCTCGGCGAGCTCGGGGTCCTCGACGGCGGCCCCCGCTCTGCGGAGGCCGAGACGCTGGAGCCCACGGAGATCCTCAGCCTGTCGCGAGAGGTGGTGCAGCAGCTGCTGATCGTGCATCCCGAGCTCGCGGTCTCGCTCCTCACCTCGGTCGCGGCGAGGCTGCGACGGCTGACCGACGTGACGGCCGACCTGGTGTTCCTCGACCTGCCCCGCCGGGTGGCCAAGCTGCTGGTGGAGCAGCCCTGCGACGTGGACGGCTGGCGCGAGCTGGGCCTGAGCCAGGAGCAGGTGGCCCATCGGGTCGGCGGCACCCGGCAGAGCGTGAACAGCGCGCTGCGTGGGTTCGAGCGGCGCGGCTGGGTGGTGCTGTCCGGCACCCGGGTGCAGGTGGTGGGCCCGGACCTGGCGCGTTTCGTCGGGGTGGACCTGTCGCCGAGATGACAGGAGCGCTGTCACGTCCGTGACAGACACGTGGGACAAACCGGTGCACAGTCTGCGGTGTCCGCCGCCAGGGCGGACCCTCAGCCAGGAGCTCACCATGACCGATGCCATGAACGACAAGGCCCTCACCGTGAAGGCGCAGCTGGACAGCACGGACGACGTCACCGGACACGGCAGCCCCATCGAGACCGCCTCGGACGAGGCCCTCGCCGGCGTGCAGCGCCGACCCGTGATGGCGCTTCCCGAGGACGACGTTCAGGGCCACCGCGTGGCTGCGGTCGTCGCGGCCGAGGACGACGACGACGTCGAGGGCCACCGCGTGGCTGCGGTCGTCGCGGCCGAGGACGACGACGACGTCGAGGGCCACCGCTCCTTCCTCTGAGACGTCGGCACCGCTCCCCTCGCGGCGCCCGCCCGTGACGTCCTCGCTCAGACGGCCGTCGGTTCGGGTGTCGCCGCGAGGGAGGGGTGCGTCCGGGCGAGACGGTCGCCGGCCAGGCTGAGCAGGCTGACGCTGACGGGGGTGCTCTCGATCGCCTGCGCGAACGCCGCACCAGACAGCCGCCACAGCTCGCAGGGCTCCAGCGCGGTGACCGTGGCGGTGCGGGGGATGCCCCGCAGGACCCCGATCTCCCCGAACAGGCTGCGCGGACCGAGGGTCCGGATCCGGCGGCCGCGGGTGCCTTCGCCGCGCGCGCTGACGGCGACCTCACCGGAGACCAGCACGTACAGGGCGTCTGCCGGTTCGCCTTCGCGAAGGAGGACCTCCCCGGCCGTGGCGGCGACCTCCTCCACAGACCGGGCCAGCTGCTCGAGGACCGGGCGCGACGCACTGGCGAACAGGTCGAGCACGCCGAGCAGCGCGATCCGCGGGGCGAGCGCCGTCAGCTCGGCGGCGCTCTGACGGTCGCCGATCAGCAGCGGACGGACGCCCAGCACAGCGAGGAGCGAGAAGCCGATGCCCAGGCCCACCAGGGTGCGGTCGAGTCCCACCGCACCGATCAGAGCGGCCGACAGCAGGCTGCCCCCGATGCTCACGGCGTAGCAGCCGCTGTCGAGGACACCGAACACGCGGCCCAGCAGCTCGCGCGGCATCTCGCGTTGCAGCGCGGTGATGGCGAGGACGTCGACCACCACCATGCCCGCTCCCGACACGACCAGGAGCGCCGCGGCAGGAACCGGGCCCGTGACCAGCGACAGACCCGCCAGCGGAAGGGCCTCGAGCACGATGCCGAGGACGACCAGCGGCCCGAGGCGGCCGGTGGACAGCCGGTCGGTCACCGCCGCCGCGAGGACACCTCCCGCCGCGAACGAGGCCAGCAGGTAGCTCAGGCCGGAGGAGCCGGTGCCCAGCCGGTCCGAGCTGACCGCGACGAACAGCACCGTCGTCGTACCGCAGATGCCGGTGCAGAGCAGGCAGTAGAGCAGCAGTGCCAGCGCGATGGGCCGCTCACCGAGTGCGCGGAAGCCGCCGAGCAGCTCCTCCCTCGGCGCCGGCCGCTCCTCGTCGTCTCGCGCCGGGACGCTGCGGGTGGTCATCGCCGCGAGCAGGGCCGCGGCCACGAGGAACGTCAGCGCGTTGACACCCACGGCGATCTCCGCGCCGCCCAGCAGGAGCAGCAGCCCTCCGACCGCAGGGCCGACGATGACGACCACGCTCTCCAGGGCGATGAACAGGCTGTTCGCGGCGGTCAGGTTGGCGACGGGCACCGTGTCGACGAGCAGCGCCGCGGAGGCGGGGCGGTACGGCGAGACGCACACCGACGCGACCGCGGTGGTGACCAGCAGCACGCCGAGGGGGGCGTCCTGCTGCACCAGCACCGTGAGCACGCTCATCACCGCGAACGCCGACAGCGCGGAGGCCTGCATGACGCGGGTGCGCTCGTGCCGGTCCGCGAGCACCCCGGCGTACGGCGCGACGAGGAACTTCGGGACCCAGGACGCGCACAGGAACGCGGTCACCCAGCCGGGCGAGCCGGTCCGGTCGAAGACGTACACGGTCACGACCACGCTGTAGGCCCACCCGCCGATCGCATCGACGAGGAAGGCGCTCACCAGGCGGCGGAAGTCCGGGACGGCCAGCGCCTCCCGGTAGCGGCCGGTCGTGCGGGCGGAAGGTCCTTGCGCCACGGCGGTCCCTCGCGTCGGAGTAGGTCGGAGCGACCGCGCGGACCGGGCGCTGCAGGTGGGCAAGCCGGACCTTATGACCCGCGACGGGCCGAGGTCACGAAGGGAGTGCGTAGGTCCCGTCCGGCAGGGGGTCCACCAGCCCGTCGGCGACCAGGCCGTCCAGGGCGCGGGCGCGCTGCACCGGTTCGTCCCACACCTGCGCGAGCAGGTCGGCCGGCACCGCCCCGTCGGCGTCGCGCAGGACGCCGAGCAGGCGCCCGCGCACCTGACGGTCCGTGCCGGCGTACCCCTGCGGCCGGCGCACCGGGTGGGCAAGCGGCGGGCTGCCGAGCGCCAGCCAGCGGCAGTCCCCGGCGACCGGGCAGGCCGGACACCGGGGCGCCCGCGCCGTGCAGACCAGGGCGCCGAGCTCCATCAGCGCGATCGAGGCGGTGGCGGCCCCCGCCTGCGGCAGCAGCCCCTCGACGAGCGCGAGGTCGCGCCGGGCGACGGGCGCGTCGGCCGTGCCCTCGACCAGCCGCGCGACGACCCGTCGCACGTTCGTGTCGACGACCGGGACCCGCTGCTGCAGGGCGAACGCCGCGATCGCGCGTGCGGTGTAGTCGCCGACGCCGGGCAGCGTGAGCAGCTCCTCGACCGTCTCCGGCAGCTGTCCGCCGTACCTCTCGACGACGGCGAGGCAGGCGGCGTGCAGCCGCAGCGCGCGGCGGGGGTAGCCCAGGCGGCCCCAGGCGCGCACCGCCTCGCCGGACGGCGCCGACGCCAGGTGCGCTGCGGTCGGCCATCTCGCGATCCAGGCGGTGTACGCCGGGACGACCCGCGCGACCGGGGTCTGCTGGAGCATCACCTCCGACACCAGCACCTGGTACGGCGTCGTGCTGCTCGCGCGCCACGGGAGGTCGCGGGCGTTCTCGGCGTACCAGTGGACCAGGTCGACGATCCAGGGCGGTTCAGGCGCCGGCGCAGGTGGGCGCTGGTGACGGCGCTGGACTCGGTGCTGGTGACGGCGCTGGACTCGGTGCTGGACGCATGGCGCGGTGATCCTGCCATCCGCCCGGTTCCCCTGCCCCTCGGGCATAGGGTCGAGCTGTGGTGATGCACCCGGTGGGTCCGCTGCCCCCGTCGACGTACTGGCTGCGCCGGGCCTCGCTCGTGCTCGGGCTGCTCGTGCTCGTGCTCGTCCTGCGCTCGTGCACCGGCGGGGCCACCCCGACCACGACGTCCGGGACGCCGACCCCCACCCCGACGGTCACGGCCACCCGCCCGCCGACCTCCGCACCCCCGACCTCCCCGCAGCCGATCCCGAAGCCGACCGCCGCTGCCGTCGGGGTCTGCCCGGACACGGCCCTGTCGCTCACGACCACCACGGACGCCGAGACCTACGCCGTGGGTGCGACCCCGAAGATCACGATGGTCGTCACCAACACCTCCAAGGTCGCGTGCCGCCGCGACCTCGGCGCCGGTGCGGTCGAGCTGCTCGTCACCAGCGGCAACGACCGGATCTGGTCGAGCGACGACTGCAACCCCTCGACGGCGAAGGCCCTCACGACCCTGCAGCCCGGCGGCACCCAGGCCGTGGTGAAGACCTGGCCCGGGGTCCGGTCACGCCCCGGGTGCCAGGGGGCGAAGGAGACCGCCAGGCCCGGCACCTACCGGGCGGCCGGGCGCGTCGGGTCCCTGCGGGTCGACGGAGCTGTCTTCCGCATCAGCGGCTGACGTCGACCCGGGGTCGCCCCATCGCTCAAGGCGGGCGCAGATCCGGACGACACAGCAACAGTGCCGGGAGCAGGTCCCGGCCGCAGCGTCTCGGGGGTGCAGGTGCCGAGCGGCCTCCCCGCCGATGCCGCCCTCGCCCATGACCTGCGGGTGGCCTTCCGGGGCGAGCTGCGGGCGCGGCTCCCCCGCCTCGAGGACTTCCTCGCCGAGGGCCCCGACGGCGTCGATCTCGAGGCCGTACGGCGTGACGTGCACACGCTCGGCAGCAGTGCCTGGGTCGTGGGCGAGCCGGACATCTGCCGACTGGCCCGCGAGGCCGAGCGCGACCTGAGCGTCGCGACGGTCACCCCCCTCCTCGGCCTGCTCCGGCTCGCGCTCCAGGACCTGGACCAGCGATGACCAGCGTCCAGTCCCTCGAGACCGTCGTGCCCGTGGCACTGACGTCGGTGGTCGTCGTCGACGACTCACCGGTGCAGCGCCGCTTCCTGCGCGGCGTGATCGACGGCGACCCCACCATGACGGTCGTCGGTGAGGCCCGCAACGGCAAGGAGGGCGTCGCGCTCGTGCGCCGGCTCCGGCCCAAGGTCGTGCTCATGGACCTGGACCTGCCCGTCATGGGCGGTCTGGAGGCCATCGAGCGCATCATGGCGGCCAGCCCCACGCCGATCCTCGTCTACAGCGCGCACGTGACCGGTGGCGAGAGCGCCAACGCGATCGAGGCGCTCGCGGCCGGGGCGGTCGACGTCATGGCCAAGCCCGGTCCGGACCACACCGGCACGCTCGACGACTACGCCGACCAGCTGCGCCGGCGGATCCGCGTCGCAGCGCGCGTCCGGGTCATCACCCACCCTCGCGGGCGGGTCCACGAGCCGCTGCCCACCGCCGACGCCGCCCCCTCGGCGCGCCCGCTGCCGGTGGAAGCGCTGGTCCACGACCCCGTCCATCCCGGCGTGAAGCTCCTCGCGATCGGCGCCTCGACCGGCGGGCCGCAAGCGCTCCACACGGTCCTGCGCGGCCTGCCCGTCGACCTCAACCAGGCTGTGCTCGTCGTCCAGCACATGGCCGAGGGGTTCATCCCCGGGCTGGCCAGCTGGCTCGACGACCTGGTGCCGATGCCGGTCGTCGTCGGTTCCTCCGGCCGGCGGTTGCAGCCCGGGACGATCACCATCGCCCCGAGCGGGCAGAACCTGCTGGTCCAGGACATCCGGCTGCGCACCGTGTGCGTGCCCCCGGAGGCCGGGCAGTTCCACGTCCCCGGCATCGACCAGTGCTTCCGGAGCATCGCCGACGCCCTCGGCCCCGACGCGGTGGGTGTCGTCCTCACCGGCATGGGACGTGACGGCGCCGCCGGGCTCAAGGCGATGCGGGACCGCGGCTCGGCGACCCTGGGGCAGGACGAGGTCACGAGCACGGTCTACGGCATGCCGCAGGCCGCGTTCGCCTGCGGTGCGGTGGAGCAGCAGCTCCCGGTGGACGACATCGCCGGCGCCCTGCTGGCCCTGGTGGGTCGGTCATGACGCTGCTGCTGTCCACCGAGGAGTTCGACGCGCTGCGTGCGCTGCTGTCGCGCGCTGCGGGTCTGGTGTTCGACGACAGCCGCAAGCAGTCGGTGGCCTACTCGGTGGCGGAGCGGCTCCGCGCGACCGGGGTGACCGACGTCGCGACGTACCTGTCCCTGCTGGCTGCGCCGCTCGAGCAGCAGGCGCTGCTGGACGAGGTGACCATCCAGGAGACGCACTTCTTCCGCAACCCGCCGCAGGTGCGGGTGCTGCGCACCCACGTCCTGCCCGAGCTGCTCCGGCACGCCGAGGCGAACGGCAAGCGGCTGCGGATCTGGAGCGCCGGCTGCTCGACCGGCGAGGAGCCGTACAGCCTGGCGATGGCGCTGCGCGAGCTGCTGCCGTCGACGGACGGGTGGGACGTGAAGATCATCGCGACCGACGTCTCCACCCGTGCCCTCGCGGCGGCGAAGGTCGGACGCTACGGGCCGCGGGCGGTCGCCCTGGCCACGCCCGAGCAGGTCGCGCGGTTCTTCGTCGTCCGCGGCGACACCTACGAGGTGCGCCAGGAGGTCCGCGAGCTCGTGGACTTCCAGCACCACAACCTGGTCACGCAGGCGGTGCCGTTCGCGCCGAGCGAGCGCGTCGACCTGGTGCTGTGCCGCAACGTCACCATCTACTTCGCGCGCGAGACGACCCGCGACCTGATGGGGCGGCTGCACCACTGCCTGCGCGACGGCGGTTACCTGTTCCTCGGGCATGCCGAGACGCTCTGGCAGGTCAGTGAGGACTTCCGACTGGTGTCGCTCGGGACGGGCGAGAGCGCGGCGTTCGTCTACCGGCGGCTCGACCCGTTGCCGGTCCCGGCGGAGCGGCGCGCGATCCTGCCCGACCGACGCACTCTCGACGAGGGGCCGCCGCCCCCGTCCCCGGAGCGCCGCGTCCAGGCGCGCCGCCACGAGGTGCGCCTGCCCACGAGCCCCGAGCAGCTGCTGGTCAAGGCGCGCGCCTCCCTCGGCGCGGGGTTGTACGAGCAGGCGGCGCAGGCTGCCGCCGACGCCACGGCGGTCGAACCGACCCGCGCCGACGCCTACTACCTGCGGGCGCTCGCCCTCGTGTCCGCGGGCCGGGACGAGGACGCCCTGGTCGACCTGCGCAAGGCGGTCTACCTCGAGCCCGGCATGGGGTTCGCGCAGTTCCTGCTGGCAGGCGTGCTGTCCCGGCTCGGTCGGGCCTCCGCCGCGGCGACGGCCTACGCCGCGGCAGCGGAGTCCCTCGGTGTCCAGCCGAGCGATGCCACGGCGCCTGAGCTCGGAGGGCGTAGCGTGCGGGAGCTGGCAGCCCTGTGCCGCACCCTGTCCGCAGGCACAGCCGAGAACGCAGCTGGCAAGCAGGAGGTCGGATGAGTGGGGGACTGGTGACGTTCGCGCTCGGCGCGCGGGAGTACGCCACGCCGCTGTCGTCGATCCGTGAGGTCGTGCGGCTGGACGGCCTCGACGACCTGCCGGGCATGACGCCGCCGCTCGCGGGGGTGCTCGACCTGCGAGGTACGGCGCTGCCGGTGCTGGACCTGCGTATCGGCGACCGCGACGCCCGCGGCGACGTCCTGGTGATGGAGAGCGGCCCCGACACGCTCATCGGTGTCGCGGTCGACCGGGTCCGTTCGGTCGTCGACGAGGGCGAGCTCGCGCCCGCGGGTGGTTCGCGCGAGGAGCTTCCGTCGTACGTCGTGGAGGTGCTGCGCAGCACGCAGGGGACGGTGTTCCTGGTGGACCTCGCAGCGCTGGTCGAGAGCGCCCGCGCCTCGGCGGTGCAGTCGTGAAGCGGCTCGCCCGGCTCAGCGACGTGCTGTTCGTGCTGGCCGTCGTGCTGGTCGTCGTCGCGATCGCGAAGGCCGTCGCGGCGCTGTTCGTCGTGGCCGCGCTGGTGTTCGTCGCCTCGGTGCTGTTCACGGTCGCCAAGCGCCGCCGGGCCAAGCAGTCGAGCTAGCCGGCGCAGATCAGGCGGTTCAGACGTAGCGCTCGAGGATGCTGGACTCCGCGAGCCGGGACAGCCCCTCGCGCACCGACCGGGCGCGCGCCTCACCGACGCCCTCGACGGCCTGCAGGTCGTCGATGCTCGCGGCGAGGAGCTTCTGCAGCCCGCCGAAGTGGTCGATGAGCCGCTCGATGATGGGGTTGGGCAGGCGCGGGACCTTGGCCAGCAGGCGAAAACCGCGCGGGGACACCGCGGCGTCGAGCGCGTCGGCGCCCGCGGAGTAGCCGGCCGACCGGGCGATGCTCGCCAGGTCGAGCAGCTCGTTGCCAGGTAGCAGGTCCAGGTCGGTGAGGGCGTCGCCGACCGTCCTCGCCTTGCGGCCCGACCCGCTGACGAGGTAGTCGCGCACGATGAGCTCGCGCTCGGCCTCCACCCCGGCCATGAGCTCGTCGAGCTGCAGGGAGAGCAGTCGCCCGTCCGTGCCGAGCTCGACGACGTACCCCTCGATCTCGGTCGCGATCCGGCGCACCATCTCCAGCCGCTGGCTCACGGCCATGGCGTCGCGGACGGTGACCAGGTCCTCGATCTCGAGCGCCGACAGCGTGCCCGCGACCTCGTCGAGGCGGAGCTTGTAGCGCTCGAGGGTGGCCAGCGCCTGGTTGGCGCGGGAGAGGATCGCTGCGCTGTCGTCGAGGACGTAGCGCCGACCGTCGACGTAGAGGGCGATGATGCGCATCGACTGGCTGACGCTGATGACCGGGTAGCCGGTCTGCTTGGCCACCCGCTCGGCCGTGCGGTGGCGGGTGCCGGTCTCGGCGGTCTCGATGGTGGAGTCGGGAACGAGCTGCACACCCGCCCTGATGATCTTGGACAGGTCACTGGTCATGACGAGGGCGCCGTCCATCTTGGACAGCTCGCGCAGGCGGGTCGCGGAGAAGTCGACGTCGAGGTCGAAGCCACCGGTGCACACCGACGCGACGAGCTTGTCGAAGCCGAGCACGATGAGCGCGCCGGTGTTGCCGCGCAGGATCCGCTCGAGGCCGTCGCGCAGCGCCGTCCCCGGAGCCACCTGGAGCAGCGTCGTGCGCAGCAGGTCGTCCGTGCTCGCCACGCGCGCTCCTCCCGGGGGTCGTGCGAGCGAGTCTAGGGCCGTCTAGGGGTGAGGGACGGTACGCCGGGCTCGGCCGCTCAGCGCGGACACCGCCCGCAGCGCACTGTCGACGTCGAGGACCTCGAGGACCTTCATGCCGGCGGGGGGAGAACCGCTGCCGACGGGGACGACGGCCGCGCTGAACCCGAGGCGCGCCGCCTCGGCCAGGCGCCGCTGCACGCCCTGCACCGGGCGCACCTCGCCGGACAGGCCGACCTCCCCGATGGCGACCAGGCCGCTGGGCAGTGCCTCGTCGCGGACGGCGGAGCGCACGGCGAGCACGAGGGCGAGGTCCGCGCCCGGGTCGGTGACGCGCACGCCCCCGACGGTCGCGGTGTGGACGTCCTGACCGGCGAGCCGGGTGCCCGCACGCTTCTCCGTCACGGCGAGCACCATCGCGACCCGCTGGCCGTCGAGGCCGGAGCTCACCCGGCGAGGCGACTTCTCGGACGCCTCGGACACCAGTGCCTGGACCTCCGCGAGCAGGGGGCGGCGGCCCTCGACCGTGACGGTCACGCAGGTCCCTGGTACGGCGTGCTCGCCGCGCGACAGGAACAGCCCGGACGGGTCGGCGAGACCCTCGATGCCGGTGTCGGTCATCTGGAAGCAGCCGATCTCCTCGGCCGCGCCGAACCGGTTCTTGACGGCCCGGACCAGGCGCAGGGTGGAGTGCCGGTCCCCCTCGAAGTGCAGCACGACGTCCACCAGGTGCTCGAGCAGTCGCGGTCCGGCGATGCTGCCGTCCTTGGTGACGTGGCCGATGAGGACGGTGGCGATGTTGCGCTCCTTCGCCACCGCGATGAGCGCCGCCGCGACGGCGCGGACCTGCGTCACCCCCCCGGCGCTGCCTTCGGCCTGGGCCGTCGCGATGGTCTGGACGCTGTCGACGATGAGCAGGGCCGGGGACACGGCGTCGACGTGCGCGAGGACCGCGGACAGGTCGGTCTCGGCGGCGACCCACAGGTGCTCGTTGAGCGCACCGGTGCGGCCCGCGCGCAGGCGCACCTGGGCGGCGGACTCCTCGCCGGTCACGTAGAGCGTCGGGGATCTGGGCGACGCCGCCTTCGACGCGAGCTCCAGGCAGAGCGTGGACTTCCCGGCGCCCGGGTCACCGGCGAGCAGCACCACCGAACCGGGGACGAGCCCGCCACCGAGGACCCGGTCGAGCTCGGGCACGCCGGTGGCGCGGGAGGTGGCGTCGACAGCCGACACGTCGCTGATCCGCTGCGCCGGAGTGCTGACGGTGCCCGCCGCGATCCGCATGCGCGTGGCGCCGACCTCGGCGATCGATCCCCACGCCTGGCACTCCGGGCACCGGCCGACCCACTTGGTGACGGTCGTGCCGCACTCGCTGCAGCGGTGGGTCGGGCGGTCCCGGGCAGCCGGCTTGGTCATGGTCCGACGCTAGTGCCGGCCACCGACGTCGTCGGCCGGCGCCGGGTCACCTGAGCTACTCGCCGCCGCCGTACGGGTCCTGCAGGGGCTTGCGGGTGGACAGGCCGTTGTCGCCCCCGCGCACCGGCAGGGACAGCGTGGTGCGGGGTGCTCGACCGAACTGCAGGGTGACGGTGAGGTAGGTGCCCGGGGTCAGCGGGGCAGCGAGGCCGTCGAGGCGCAGCGCCCAGTCGGACCCGGTGGAGCCACCGGCGGGGATGGCCAGCACCCGGTCGCCGTTCGGGGTGAGCAGCTGCACGCTGCCGGCGGCGTCGCTGGTCGCGTTGACGAGCGCGTCGTCCTCGGTGCCCTTGTTGACGATCACGCCGGTGATGACGGCGACGGCGTTCGCCGTGCCGCCGGCGGTGTCGCCACCGTCGGCGGGGGCGAGCGAGCCGGTCTCGACGCCGAGGTTGCGCAGCTCGAGGTCGCCGGCGGTCGCGTTGGTGCCCTGCGCGGCATCGCGTGGCTGGTAGACCTGCGCCTGCAGGCCGGTCCCGCAGGCGCTCAGCGCCGCGGCGCTCAGGACGGCGGCGAGAGCAGTCGCGGGGCGGCGCACGGGGGCTCCTAGGGGTTGGCCAGGGCGGGCAGGTCAGCGGCGATGTCCGAGGGGGTCACGCCGCCTGGGTAGACGACCGGGAGCCGGTCGGCAGCGTTGTAGGCGAAGATCACCGCGGAGTGGGCCACAGAGTACCCAAGCGGCCCGAAGTGCTCGTGCGGCGCCGTACCCGCCTTGTGCACGTGCTCGTTGGGCTTGCCGGAGAGCGTGGGCACCGGTCCCTCGGGGTAGGCGGCCTGGATCCCGGCGGCGGTCTGCGCGTCGGCGACCTGCCGGTCGGTGCCGAGCAGTCCCACGAAGTCGGTGGAGAACTGGTCGAGCCATCGCCGGAGCACCGGTGCGGTGTCGCGCTTGGGGTCGGTGGTGACGAACACGACGCGCGTCTTCGCCCTCAGGGCGGGGTCGACCTTGCGCAGGGCGGCGGCGATGTCGGCCATCGCGGTCGGGCACTCGTCCGGGCAGTTGGTGTAGCCGAAGTAGACGAACGTCGGCCGCCCCGCCGTCTGCGCGGTGAAGTCGTAGCTGGCTCCCGTGGTGTCGGTCAGGACGAACGCCGGACGCTTGGGCGTCGGCTCGGGCTCGACCCCGTGGTAGCCGAACGGCGTCGGTGACGGTGCGGCGCTGCCGGTCCCGCCGCAGCCGGCCAGGGCGACGACGGCGACCAGCGCGAGCAGCAGCGGGGCAGGGGTACGGCGAAGCATGGCTCCAGTGTGACCCAGGTGAGCTGTGACCCAGTGAGCCGAGCGCGGTCAGGCCAGGCGGGTGCCGTGGAGCAGCAGCAGACCCACGTCCAGCGCCGCGACGACCAGCACCGACAGGAACGGCGCCCGCGAGCCTGGCCGCCGCCCGCGCAGCACCCCGACGCCGAACACCGTCGCGGCCAGGGCCACCGCCAGCACGCCGGAGGCGGACCAGCCCGGGCCGGCAGCGAGGACGACGGTCGCGCCGAGCAGGCACGTTCCCGTGGCGACGAGCGTCCAGGTCACCCCGAGTCGCTGCGGGAGACCGCGCACACCGGTGCGCAGGTCGTCGGCCAGGTCCGGGAGCACGTTCGCGCCATGGGCTGCCGCCCCCAGTAGTGCCCCCGCGACGGTGGCCCACCACGGCGCGGCGCCGGCCGTGGGCCCGGCGAGCGAGACGACGTTCGGGAGCAGCGCGAACGCCGCGACGTAGGGGACGCCCGACAGCACCGTGGCCTTCACACCGGCGTTGTAGGCCCATGCTGCCGCGACGGCCACCAGGTGTGCGGCGCCGGCGCGTGCTCCCAGCAGCAGGCTCAGCGGCAGGCACGCGGTGAGGGCAAGGAGCGCTCCTCGCCGCAGCACGACCACCGCAAGCCCCTGCACGACCGGCTTGTCGGTACGACCCACCAGCCGGTCGCGGTCGGCGTCCACCCAGTCGTTGCTCCAGCCCACGGACAGCTGGCCGGCGAGCACCGCTGCGCCGAGCAGCACTGCCGTGCCCGCTCCCGCGCCGCTGCTGAGAGCGAGGGCGACGACCAGCCCCGTGACGGCGAGGGTGGGCTCGGGGTGGCAGGCGCGCACGAGCAGTACAGGAAGCCGCAGGCCGGAGGGACGACCAGGAGGAGAGCCGGTAGGGCCGGGAGCGCGGGTCACGTGCGGCAGTCTGCCCTGCCAGGCCGTCCTGGGAAGGCACGACCCGGGCCCATCTGTCAAGAGCCGTTCAGTGGGGCTGTGGACGAAGGACAGGGCCTCTGACCTGCACCTTTGCTCCGTCACGGCTCGTTCCGGGGCCGCTGGACGTGGTAGTCTGAGGGCCGGCGAGAGGACCACCACGTGACGTTCAAGGTTGGCGAGACAGTCGTCTACCCGCACCACGGAGCTGCGCTCATCGAGGCGATCGAGACGCGCACGATCAAGGGCGAGGACAAGGTCTACCTCGTTCTCAAGGTCGCTCAGGGCGACCTGACCGTCCGCGTTCCCGCGGACAACGCAGAGATCGTCGGCGTCCGCGACGTCGTCGGCCAGGCCGGCCTGGACAAGGTCTTCGAGGTCCTGCGGGCCCCCGCGGTCGAGGAGCCCACGAACTGGTCCCGGCGCTACAAGGCCAACCTGGAGAAGCTCGCCTCGGGCGACATCAACAAGGTCGGCGAGGTCGTGCGTGACCTCTGGCGTCGTGACAAGGAGCGCGGGCTGTCTGCCGGGGAGAAGCGCATGCTCTCCAAGGCGCGGCAGATCCTCGTCAGCGAGCTCGCGCTCGCCGAGGGCACCAACGAGGACAAGGCCGAGCTGATCCTCGACGAGGTTCTCGCTTCCTGAGCAGCCCATGCGTGTCCCTGACGGGGGCGGCGTGACAGGCTCAGGGGCGTGACCAGAACCACCCCCACGACCACCCCGACGTCCGGCCCCCCGCGCCGGGTGACCGGTCGTCGTCGTACGCCTCCGGTGGTGCTGGAGGCGCTGCGGCTGTTCGTCGTCGTGTTCTTCGCCGGCGCGGGCTACCAGATCGGCTCGGGCGTGGACGAGAACGCGCGCCTGCTCGGGACGCTGAACGGTACGGCGGTCGGTCTCATCCTCGGCTCCGGGCTCGGTTACGTCCTGGGCGGCGTGCTCGGCCGTACGGCGGCCACCAGTGCCGAGCGCACGCGCCTGCGGCTGAACGACGTGTCGGCCGAGGAGCTCGTCGCGGGCGCGCTGGGTGTCGTCGGCGGCGTGCTGCTGGCGGCGGGCACGGCGTGGCCGGTGTTCCTGCTGCGGCAGGGCTACCTCGCCTTCCCGCTGTTCGGGTTCGCCTGCGTGGCGCTGGGCTACGTCGGGTTCCTCATCGGCAGCAACAAGCGCGAGGGGGTCCTCGCGCTGTTCGGCTCCCAGGCCGGCCTGGCACCTCGCTCGGTCGCGACGGCCGCGCTGCCCCGCGTGATCGACACGTCGGTGGCCATCGACGCCCGCGTCCTCGAGGTCGTGCGGGCCGGCTTCCTGCACGGGCGGATGCTGGTGACCACGCCGGTGCTCGCCGAGCTGCAGGGCTTCGCCGACGCCGCCGACGACCTGCGGCGGGCCAAAGGACGGCGCGGGCTGGACGTCCTGGAGGCCCTCAAGCGCGAGCCCGGGATCGACCTCGAGGTGCTCGACCTGGACGTCCCCGGGGTGCCTGACGTCGACGGGAAGCTGGTGCGGATCTGCCTGGACAGCGGTGCCGCGCTGCTCACCCTCGACACCAACCTGGCCAAGGCGGCCTCGCTGGCCGGGGTGCAGGTGCTGAACCTGCACGCGCTCGCGCTCGCGATGCGCCCACCGGTGGTTGCCGGCGAGGACGTCACCGTCACGCTGCTCAAGGCCGGCAAGGAGCAGGGGCAGGCGGTCGGCTACCTCGACGACGGGTCCATGGTGGTCGTCGAGAACGCCCGGCAGCATGTCGGCGCGGACGCGCTCGTGCACGTCACCAGCGTCGTGACCACCGCGAACGGGCGCCTGGTGTTCGGCCGGCTCGCCGGAGAGCCTCCTGCGCCCCGTCCGCAGCGGCGACGCACGCCCGGGCCGGCGCCCACCACCGGTCCGTGACGGGCACGGCTGAGGTGGGAGTGGTCGTCCCCGCCGCCGGGGCGGGCACCCGCCTCGGACCCGGAGCGCCCAAGGCGCTGCGCCTGCTCGCCGGAGAACCCCTGCTGGTCCATGCCGTCCGGCGCCTGCGCGCGTGCCCGTCGGTCGGCCCGGTCGTCGTGGCCGCCCCCCCAGGCGAGGCCGCCCAGGTCGAGGCACTGCTCGCGTCGTACGGCGTCAGCGTCGTCGAGGGGGGAGCGGAGCGGCAGGACAGCGTCGCGGCGGGCCTCGCGGCCCTGCCCGCCGAGGTGCGCTGGGTGCTGGTGCACGACGCCGCGCGGGCGCTCGTGCCGGTCGACGTGGTGGAGCGCGTCGTCGCGGCCCTGCGCGCCGGCGCCGACGCGGTCGTGCCGGTGGTGCCGGTCGCGGACACCGTCAAGCGCGTCGACCTCGACGGGCACGTCATCGCGACGGTTCCGCGCCTGGACCTGCGGGCGGTGCAGACGCCGCAGGGCTTCCTCCGGCAGGTGCTGGCCGACGCGCACGCGCGGGCCGCGCGTGGCAGCGACCGACGACGCGGGTCTGGTCGAGGCGACGGGGCGCACCGTGCAGACCGTCGCGGGCGCCACCGAGGCCTTCAAGGTCACCACGCCGTTCGACCTGCTCGTCGCCGAGGCGGTGCTTCGTGGCTGAGCCGAACCGCCCTGACCTCCCGCGCGTGGGCACGGGCGTCGACGTCCACCCGATCGAGCCGGGCCGCCCCTGCTGGGTGGCGGGTCTGGAATGGCCCGGCGTCGACGGCTGCGCCGGCCACTCCGACGGCGACGTCGCCGCCCACGCCGCCTGTGACGCCCTGCTCGCGGCCGCCGGGCTCGGTGACCTCGGCAGCGTGTTCGGCACCGACCGACCGGAGGTCGCCGGTGCGTCGGGCGCGGCGCTGCTCCGGCACGTCGCGGACCTGCTCACCGGCGAGGGCTGGGTGATCGGGAACGTGAGCGTGCAGGTGATCGGCACCTCCCCGCGCCTGGGCCCCCGGCGCGCCGAGGCGGAGGCGGCGCTGGGCGCGGCCGCCGGTGCCCCGGTGAGCGTGAGCGCCACGACGACCGACGGCCTCGGTCTGACCGGCCGGGGCGAGGGCCGCGCCGCGATCGCCACGGCTGTGGTGGCGCGCCACCCGTAGTCTTGCCCCGGTGAGCCTGCACCTCTACGACACCCGGACGCGGACGACCCGTCCGCTGGCGCTGCTGCGCCCCGGCCACGTCGGGATGTACGTCTGCGGCGCCACCGTCCAGGCGGCGCCGCACGTCGGCCACCTGCGCAGCGCCGTCGCGGTCGACGTGCTGCACCGCTGGCTGCTCGCCACAGGTCACGAGGTGACCTTCGTCCGCAACGTCACCGACGTCGACGACAAGATCATCAACACCGCCACGGCGAACGGCGAGCCGTGGTGGGCGCTGGCCACCCGCGTCACGCGCCAGTTCTGGGCGGCGTACGACGCGGTGCACGTGCTGCCCCCGACCGTCGAGCCGACGGTCAGTGGCCACCTGCGGGAGATCGTCGACCTCATCGAGCACCTGATCGGCACCGGCGCCGCCTACGCCAGCGGCGGCGACGTCTACCTGTCCGTGCGGGCGGTGCCGTCGTACGGCGAGCTCAGCAACCAGGCCGTCGACAACCTGCGGCAGGGCGAGGCCGACGACAGCCTCAAGCGCGACCCGGTCGACTTCGCGCTGTGGAAGGGCGCCAAGCCAGGGGAGCCGAGCTGGCCCAGCCCGTGGGGTCCTGGGCGTCCCGGCTGGCACATCGAGTGCTCCGCGATGGCCGTGGCCTACCTCGGGGAGGCGTTCGACCTGCACGGCGGCGGGCTGGACCTGGTCTTCCCGCACCACGAGAACGAGGACGCGCAGAGCACTGCTGCGGGCCACCCGTTCGCCACGACCTGGCTGCACCACGGGCTGGTCACGGCCAAGGGCGGCGAGAAGATGAGCAAGAGCCTGGGCAACAGCGTCACGGTCGCCGAGGCGCTGGAGACGATCCCGCCCGTGGTGCTGCGCTACGCGCTCGGCGCGGCCCACTACCGCTCCACCATCGAGTGGAGCGACCAGGTCGTGGCGGAGGCGGCGGCGGCCTACGGGCGGCTCGAGACGTTCGTGCGCAACGCGACCGCGTTCGTCGGGGCGGCCGGAGGCGGGACGACCGGGCCCGAGCCGGACGGCGCGTGGGGGGCCTTCGCGGCGGCGATGGACGACGACCTCGGGGTGTCGCAGGCCCTCGGTGTCGTCCACACCACCGTGCGTGCCGGCAACACCGCGTTGGCCGCCGGGGACCTGCCGGCCGTCGCGGGCACGCTCGCCGTCGTACGCCGGATGCTGGGTGTGCTGGGGCTCGACCCCGCCGACTGGCAGAACGCCGGGGGTGAGCTCACCGGTGTCGTGGACGCGCTCGTCGACCTCGTCGTCGACACGCGGACGGCGGCGCGCGAGCGCAAGGACTGGGCGCAGGCGGACGCACTCCGTGACCGGCTCACCGCAGCCGGCATCGTGCTCGAGGACACCGCGGACGGTGTCCGCTGGAGGGTGGGCAGCGGCGTGCCGCAGCACAGGAGCGACTCATGAGCGTCGCCAAGGGCGGCCAGGGCGGCCGCGGCAACAAGCCCGGCTCGCACCGCAAGGGCGCGGCCGTCGGTTCGGGCGGGCAGAGCAAGCGCCGGCTCGAGGGCAAGAAGCCCACGCCGCCGGGCGAGGAGCGCAAGGGTCACCCGAAGGCCCGCCGCGCCGCCGCGGCCGCCAAGCGCGCCCCGGTCAAGCCCACCACGGGCACGCGGGGTACGGCGCCCGCCAAGGCGCGGGGGACCAAGCCCGACCCGGACGCCCCGGAGACCGTGTACGGGCGCAACGTCGTGGTCGAGGCGCTGCGCACGAAGGTGCCGGCAACGGCGCTCTACGTCGCGCTCGGCGTGGACAACGACGAGCGGATGGCGGAGTCGCTGTCGCTCGCCGGCAAGGCCGGGATCTCGATCCTGGAGATGTCGCGCGCCCAGATGGACAAGATGACCGGCGGGATGCTGCACCAGGGCATCGCGCTCCAGGTCCCGGCGTACACCTACCTGCACCCCGACGACCTGCTCGCCCGAGCGCTCGAGGCCGACGTCCCGCTGCTCGTCGCGCTCGACGGGGTGACCGACCCGCGCAACCTGGGCGCCGTCGTGCGCTCCGCGGCCGCCTTCGGCGCGCAAGGGGTGCTGCTGCCCGAGCGGCGGAGCGCAGGGATGACCGCCGCCGCGTGGCGCACCAGCGCCGGCGCCGCGGCACGCCTGCCCATCGCGCGCTGCACGAACCTCGCGCGCACGCTCACGGCGTACAAGGAGGCGGGCCTGTTCACGGTCGGGCTCGCCGCCAGCGGGACCGTCGACCTCGACGACCTCGAGGTCGCGACCAGCCCGCTGGTTCTGGTGGTCGGCTCCGAGGGCGACGGCCTCGGACGCCTGGTGGAGCAGACGTGCGACCTCACCGTCAGCATCCCGATGGTGGGCCGGACCGAGTCGCTCAACGCCGGGATCGCGGCGGCGGTGGCGCTTGCCGAGGTCGCCCGTCGACGCAGGGTCGGGGCGTAGACCCGTCGCCGGGTAGCACATCGGGTGCAACGCGACTGAGCCGAACGGGCGAGACATGTCACGTTCAACCGGGCGTTACCTCATCTGGTCTTCCTCGTTGTGACCTGCAACACTGGACCACCGGCGACCAGCCGACCCACGGTGTGCGACGCGAGGTGACCACCTCGTGGCGCCCGGCACGACGGCCCGTCCGGGTCGGCGACCAGAAGGCGAGGTGACGGATGCGATCGCTCCGTGACCGCACCGTCAAGCCCGCCCGTGCCAGCCGTTCGCGCGCTGCGCTGTCCCTGGTTCTGGCTCCCTCGGACGTCACCCCGGAAGTCACCCCGGAAGCCCCCCAGCCGCCCGCCGTGCTGGACTCGGAGCTGGACTCGGAGCTGGACTCGGAGCTGGACCCGGAGGCGCAGGCGCAGGCCGACCTCGAGCGCGAGATCGAGGCGGAGGTGCAGCGGGAGCTCGCGGCCGCGCTCGCCCAGGAGATCACCGACGCCGAGGCCCTCGTCGAGGAGCTCGACCGCGACCTGCACGGCGGCGACACCGGCACGATGAGCGAGCGCTGGCGCACCAACGCCGAGCGCAGCGATGACGAGCTCGTCCAGGCCGCGCGCTCCGGCGACGACGCCGCGCTGGCCGACCTGCTCACGAAGTACCGCGCGTTCGCCCGCGTGAAGGCACGCTCCTACTTCCTGGTCGGCGCCGACCGCGAGGACATCGTGCAGGAGGGCATGATCGGCCTGTACAAGGCGATCCGCGACTTCAACCCCGACATGCAGAGCAGCTTCCGCGCCTTCGCCGAGCTGTGCGTGACCCGCCAGATCATCACCGCGATCAAGACCGCCACCCGGCAGAAGCACGGTCCGCTCAACAACTACGTGAGCTTCAGCCGCCCGGTGGGCGGCGACGGGGACGGCGGTGACGGCGAGCGCGTGCTGGCCGATGTGCTGCCGACCGTCCAGATCAGCGACCCGGCCGACCTGGTCATCTCCGCGGAGCGCATCCGCGCGTTGCAGGCGCACTTCGACGAGGTGCTGTCCGACCTCGAGACCGAGGTCCTCCGGCTGTACGTCGAGGGCAAGAGCTACCAGGAGATCGCCGAGCGCCTGCAGCGCCACGTGAAGTCGATCGACAACGCGCTGCAGCGCATCAAGCGCAAGCTCGAGGGTCACCTGCGGGCGCGCGAGGTCGCGGACGCGGGCTGATCCCCCCGTGTGATCCGGCCCTGAGCAGACCGACGGCCTGCTCAGGGGGGGATGAGCAGGCCGTCGGCTGTTGTCGGTCTACCCCGTCGTGGCGTGCCGACCCGTGACCTGCTGTGACCTGCGCCTCCCCCCGGGGGACGACGGGGGTCACCTGGTCGCCACGTCACGACTTCGGGACGAAGTGGCCGTTGATCATCGTCTGACCGGCCTGTGTGCGGTTCACTGTGGGTCCCGCACGTCCCTCACGACACGTCATCAGAAGGGTCACCAGATGGCACAACAACCCCGCGGAGCTCCGCCTGGCACGGCACCACCGCCGGTCGGACGCGGACGCAACGCGCTCACCGCACTCGGAGGTGGCGTGCTCGTGCTCGCCGTCGCCGGTGTGGCGTGGGCCGCGTTCGGCCGCGACTCCAAGAAGGACTCGACAACCGCGAGCGGTACGTCGACCTCCGCACCCGCCAACCCGGTCCTCGGACCGGTGGCACCGGGTGTGGCTGGTCCGAAGGCACCGACCGTGACGCCCACGTCCACGCGCCCCGTCGCCGCACCTGGTGCCGCGACGGCCAGCGCATCGACAGCCCCGGTGGTCAAGCCCACCGCGGTCGTCGCGACGAAGGCGCCCGTGGTCGGACCGGTCGCTGCCACGGCAGCACCGACCAAGGCTCCGACGGCAGCGCCTACGCAGGCGCCCGTCGTCACGCCGCCCGTCGCACCGCCGGTGGCCAAGCCGCCGGTGACCGCGCCGCAGCAGGTCGGGACCGTCGCGAAGAAGGACTACACGTTCAAGGTGGCACGCGGGGACACGCTGTGGGGACTCACGACCCGGGTCCTCGCGGACACCGGCCGCTCGACGTCGAACGCCAACGTCGTGGCCGCTGTGGCGAAGATGTACCAGGCCAACAAGGCGACGATCGGGTCGGACCCCGACCTGATCGTCATCGGACAGACGCTCGTCTGGCCGGCTGGTCTCTGACCCACCTGATCGACCTGCACGACCAGCACGACCCGGCTTGATGAGACCCCGCCGGGGATCGGCAGAGACGGAGCACGGCACGACCGGGCTTGATGCGGCACCCCCTTCACAGGTGACCGGCAGAGACCGGAGCGCGAGACAGCGCGAGAGAGGCCCCCACCCCTGCCAGGGTGGGGGCCTCTCGCACGTTCCGGGTTCCCGGGTTCAGCGATGCGGCCGCAGGGCCCAGCTGATCGTCATGCGGCTGGTCTCGACTCCGGCCTCGTCGCGCATGACCACCTCCACCGGGAACTGGACGGTCTTGCCCGTCTCGTCCAGCTCTCGTCGTACGTCGGAAGCGGGTCGCCCGAGCGTGGCCTCTGCCGTGACGGGCCCCTTCTGGAGCTTCGTGTAGGTGATCGTCGCGCTGGCGGCCAGGGGCGTAACGGTCGGGAGCAGGTCCTCGAAGGAGCCGATCACGACCGCGCCGCTGGCCGACTCGGCCAGGGTGAAGATCGCGCCGGCGTGCGGGCCGGCGACGTGGTTGTGGAAGGCCGGGTCGTCGGACAGCCCGAGCACGGCGCGACCCTCGCCGAGCTCGAGGTAGGTCAGCCCGAGGGTGCGCACGAACGGCACCAGCTGGGGCATGAGCTCGCGGATCGCGTCGTGGTCCGTCATGGTCGAGAGGCTAGCGACGGCTGAGTGGCCGACGGGGGATCGGGGTCAGGCCCTACGCTGGACGCGCACGCCCGGCCGGCGTGGCGCAGTGGTAGCGCAACCGCCTTGTAAGCGGTAGGTCGTCGGTTCAAACCCGACCGCCGGCTCAGCTCGAGGGCAGATCCCGGGGTCCAGGGTCGGGATCTCGTCCCTTCGTGAGCCCCCCAGGGGACGCGATCCCGACCCTCGCCGCGCCAGGTTCCAGGTGAGGCGAGCGCCCGCACGGGTAGACCGGCCGCTGGGGGGCGAGTACCGGAACCCATGGAGGCGAGCATGCCGAAGGCGTGGAGCAGCAAGCGGGAGCGGCAGTACGAGCACATCAAGGACGGCCTCGAGGAGCGCGGCCGGTCCGAGGACGTCGCCGAGGAGATCGCCGCGCGCACGGTGAACAAGGAACGGGCGCGCGCGGGTGAGGCGAAGCAGGCATCGAAGACGTCGACGGAGGACCTCTCCAGCGGCCGGCGCGGTGGTCTGCGCTCGCACACCGGTCCGGGCGGCCGGACGAAGGACCAGCTCTACGCCGAGGCGCGCAAGAAGAACGTCAAGGGCCGGTCCAGCGATGACCAAGGCGGAGCTGGAGCGGGCGGTCTCCTGAGTCCTGCTCGTGGCCGGTACGACGAAGGCGCCCGCTCCGACCGGAGGGGCGCCTTCGTCGTACCGAGCTGGTGACCGGTGAGCCCTAGTAGCGGATGATCCCGCGGAAGTTCTTGCCGTCGCGCATGTCCTGGTAGCCCTGGTTGATCTCGTCCAGGGTGTACTCCGTGGTGATCATCTCGTCGAGCTTGAGCTTGCCGGCCTTGTAGAGCGCGAGCAGCGTCGGGATGTCGACCTGCGGGTTGGCGTTGCCGAAGATGCAGCCCACGAGCTCCTTGCGCTGCATCGCGAACTCGAACAGGTTCATCTTCACGTCCTCGCCCAGCATGGGCGCGACGGAGGTGACGACGGCACGACCGGCCTTCTTGATCATCTGCATGAGCTGCGCGACGTGCTCGCCGCCGGCGGTGCCCACGCACAGGATCGCCTTGTCGGCCATCGCCCCGTTGGTGAGGCCCTGGACGAGGAAGAACGCCTCCTCGTGCGACGCCGCGGTGTGGGTGGCGCCGAACTCGAGGATCTTCTCGCGCTTCCACTCCACCGGCTCCACCACGACGACCTGCCGCGCACCGGCGAGGACCGCGCCCTGGACGGCCGCCGTACCGATGCCGCCGACGCCGTAGATGACGACCGTCTCGCCGGGCTGCACGTCGGCGGCGTAGACCGACGAGCCCCAGCCGGTGGTGACGCCGCAGCCGACCAGCGCGGCCTTCTCCAGCGGGATCTCCGGGTCGATCTTCACGCAGGAGTCGGTGGAGACCACGGTGTACGGCGAGAAGGTGCCGAGGGCGACCATCGTGCCCAGGTCCTTGCCGTCCTTGGTGTGGTGGCGGGCGGTCTGGTCGGTGAACTGCCGTCCACCGAGCAGGAACGCGCCGAGGTCGCACAGCTGCGACTGGCCCTTGCGGCAGCTCTGGCACTTGCCGCAGGACGGGATGAAGGAGAAGACCACGTGGTCGCCCACCGCGAGGTCGGTGACGCCCTCGCCGACCTCGATGACCTCGCCCGCGCCCTCGTGCCCGCCGATGACGGGGAACTGGCTGATGCCCATGAGCTCGGCGATGTCCGGGGGCAGGGCCATGTCGCCGGTGACCATGTGCTCGTCGGAGTGGCACAGTCCGGAGGCCGCGAGCTTGACGAGCACCTCGCCCTTCTTGGGCGGGTCGAGCTCGATGTCCTCGACGCTCCAGTCGGTGTGCGGCTCCCACAGGATGGCGGCGCGGGTCTGCATCTGAGCTCCAGTCGTTCGGTGTCGTCGGAGTAGAACGTGTTCCTGTTGTGCAACGTATCCGGTGGCCCCGGCCTTGTCAGCCCCCCGGTCTGGCATCCTTCCGCGCGGGGCGTCGTCAACGGTGCCGGCGCCCGCGAAGGAGAACCCTGTGCAGTCTGCTCTCGAGTCCGCCCTGCTCCAGCTGCAGGGCGCGGCGACCCACCTCGGCCTCGACGACGGCCTCCACCAGCTGCTCGCGACCCCTCGCCGGTCGCTGCAGGTCGCCGTACCCCTGCGGCGCGACGACGGCACGCTGCAGGTGCTCCAGGGCTACCGGGTTCAGCACAACTTCTCGCGCGGACCGGCCAAGGGCGGCATCCGCTTCCACCCGCACACCGACCTCGACGAGGTCAAGGCGCTCGCGATGTGGATGACCTGGAAGTGCGCGCTCATCGGCATCCCCTACGGCGGGGCGAAGGGTGGCGTCGCGGTCGACCCGCGCGCCCTGAGCCGCAACGAGCTCGAGCGGGTGACCCGCCGCTACGCCAGCGAGATCACGCCGATCATCGGCCCGGAGCGCGACATCCCGGCGCCCGACGTGGGCACCGACGAGCAGACCATGGCGTGGATCATGGACACCTACTCCACGCAGGCCGGCTACACCGTGACCGGGGTGGTGACGGGCAAGCCGGTGAGCATCGGCGGCTCGCAGGGCCGCGGCGGCGCCACGTCCCGCGGCGTGATGTACGCCTGCTTCTCCGCGCTCGCCGAGGCCGGGGTCGACCACCGTGACGTCACCGTCGCCGTACAGGGCTTCGGCAAGGTGGGGGGTCTGGCCGCGCAGTACCTCCACGACGCCGGCTGCACCGTCGTGGCCGTCTCCGACGTGGGGGGCGGCATCTACAACCCGCTCGGACTCGATCCCGCGGCCTTGATCAAGCACCTGAAGTCCGGTGCGGAGACTGTCGTCGGCTACCCCGGCACGGACACCATCAGCAACAACGAGCTGCTCGAGCTCGACGTCGACGTCCTCGTCCCCGCCGCGCTCGAGGGCGTGATCCACGAGGGCAACGCCTCCCGGATCAAGGCGCGGTTCGTCGTCGAGGGCGCGAACGGCCCGACGACCCCGGACGGCGACGCGATCCTCGAGGACAAGGGCGTCGTGGTCGTGCCCGACATCCTGGCCAACTCCGGCGGCGTCGCGGTGTCGTACTTCGAGTGGGTGCAGGACCTGCAGGCGTACTTCTGGTCCGAGGACGAGGTCAACGACCGGCTGAAGGTCCTCATGGAGAACGCCTACGCCGAGGTCTCGACGCTCGCGGCGACCGAAGGGCTCTCGCTGCGTACGGCGGCCTCGGTCATCGGGGTCGGACGGGTCGCCGAGGCCCATCGGACCCGCGGCCTGTATCCCTGAGTCACCCCGATCTGGCGGCGGCGTCGGCGTGTCGTGACAGGCCGGTGTGCCATGATGGGAGCGAACTACACGGTTGTCGTTCGCCTGCATCGGAGGTCCCCATGGACAGCGCGACCAGCCTCTCCCTGGCCCCCGAGGCCAGCGGCGAGCTCGCCGACCGAGACCTCGAGATCCTCGCGTTCGAGCGGCAGTGGTGGAAGTACGCCGGCGCCAAGGAGCAGGCCATCAAGGACCTGTTCGACATGAGTGCCACGCGGTACTACCAGGTGCTCAACGCCCTCATCGACCGGCCCGAGGCGCTCCGCGCCGACCCGATGCTGGTCAAGCGGCTGCGCCGCCTGCGCACCACCCGTCAGCGCAACCGGTCCGCCCGTCGCCTCGGCATGGACGCCTGATTCGTGACGGCGCCCCTGTGAGCGTGGCCCCGTGAGCAGGCCCGCATGACGGGGCCGACCGACGGCGACGACTGGGACTTCCCCGAGGTCGAACCGGGCCCCGGTCCCGCGGTGGAGCCCACCTCGCTGGAACTGCCCGAGCCGCCGCCCGAGCCTGAGCCGCCGACCGTCTACGACACCGGCTCCGACGCGTGGTGGCGCGCGCAGGCCGCTGCCCAGCGCGAGGCGGCCGCCGACGAGCACGACAGCCCCCGGGGCGAGCCCGTCGCGCAGCCGGAGCCGGCCGCGCCGTCCGATCCGGAGCTCCGACGCGCCGCCCGAGCTGGTCGCACCGCAGGTACTCCTCCCGACGAGCCCGCTCGACCGTGACTGGGTCCCCGCCGACCTCGTCGAGCCCGAGCCGGAGCCCGAGCCGGAGCCGGAGCCGGAGCCGGAGCCCCACGAGCGTCCCTACAGCCCGCCCCCGCTCGTGCCGCCGCCGTTCGTCCCGGCGGACGAGCGAGGCCGAGAGCAGCCCCTCGGTGAGCCCCGCGAGCGGCCCGCGCCCCCGCCGGTCCCCGTGGGGCCGGTGCGCGCCGTCGCAGGCGCCGGGCTCGCCGTGGCCGGCGTCGCCCTCGGGATCGGCGCCCTGCTCGTGGTCACCGGCGGTGACGACAAGGGCAGCCCCGCCGTGGTGAGCCCCCCGATCGCCTCGCAGGGGGTCACCAGCCCCTCGCCGACCGCCTCACCGACGGCCCGCGCCACCCCGCAACCGTCCGGGGTGTCCCCTGCGCCGAGCGCCAGCGCCGTCGTACCGCCCGCACCCACCCCCGCGCCGACACCCACCGCCGCGCAGGCGCCGATCGTGCCCGTGTCCGTGCTCAACAACAGCCGGATCAGCGGGCTGGCCGACCGGTCCGCCGCGAGGTTCCGCGCCGGCGGGTGGCCGGTCCGCACGACCGGCAACTACAGCGGCGGCACGATCGCGCAGACCACGGTCTACTACCCACCGGGTCAGCAGGCGTCCGCCGAGCGGTTCGCCAAGCAGTTCGGCATCCCGCGCGTGCGGCCGCGCTTCTCCGGCATCCCGACCAGCGGCATGACCGTGATCGTCACCCGCGACTACGCCTGATCCCCTGCTCCTTCTCCACCCCCACTCCCCTCCAGGTCATGATCATCGGAGTCGCCCTACACAACAATCCGGCCTGAGCTGCGTACGCCGACTCCGATGATCACCAGCCGGCACGGGACGGGACGGCGGGTCAGGACGTGGCGCGGGCGGCGGCGAAGGCGGCGAGCGACGCCACCTGCGTGGGGTCCAGCGACGGGCGTACGACGACCAGCGCTGCCTCGAGGTGCGCAGCCGTCACGGTCGTGGCCTCCATGGACGCGCGCATCGCGGTCAGCGCCGCCTCGCGGACCAGCGCCGCGCAGTCGGCGGCGGAGTACCCGTCGGTGCGCGCACCGAGCGCGACCAGGTCGACGCCGTCTCCGAGCGGCACGTGCTTGACCGCCGCGGTGAGGATCGCCGTACGCGCCTCGGCGTCCGGCGGCGGCACGTAGACGAGCCGTTCGAGCCGACCGGGGCGCAGCAGCGCCGGGTCGATGAGGTCCGGGCGGTTCGTGGCGCCGATGATGACGACGTTGCGCAGCTCCTCCACACCGTCGAGCTCGGTGAGCAGCGCGGCGACGACCCGGTCGGTCGTGCCGCCGTCGGTGGACTGCCCACGGGTCGGCGCGAGCGCGTCCACCTCGTCGAGGAAGATCACCGCGGGAGCCGCCTCGCGCGCCCGCCGGAACAGGTCCCGCACCGCCCGCTCGGACTCCCCGACCCACTTGTTCAGGACCTCCGCGCCCTTCACCGACAGCACGTTGGCCTGCCCGGACCCGGCGATGGCCTTGACGAGGAACGTCTTGCCGCACCCGGGCGGCCCGTAGAGCAGGATCCCGTGCGGCGGCGCCACCCCGAGCCGCGCGAACGTGTCGGGGTAGAGCAGCGGCCACAGGACCGTCTCGGTCACCGCGGCCTTCACCTCGGTCATGTCGCCGACGTCGTCGAGGGACACCTTCGCGACGTCGAGGCGCGCGCCCCCGAGCGACGTCGGGCGCACCACCTCGAGCGCGGCGTCGAGGTCCTGCTGGGCGAGCACCGGGTGCGCCTCGGCCGTCTGCCGCGCGGCAGCACGGGTACCGGCCTCGCGCACCAGCGCGAGCAGGTCGGCAGCGACGAACCCTGGTGTCCGGTCGGCGACGCCCTCGAGGTCCACGTCGGTGGCGAGCGGGACCTGCTTCACCGCGAGCTGCAGCACCGCGAGGCGATGGCCGCGGTCCGGCAGGGGTACGGCGAGCTCGTGGTCGAGCGTTCCGGGCAGGCGCAGCCCCGGGGTGACGGACTCCGGGCGCGCGGTCGTGCACACCACCGCGACGCGCCCCGCGGCGGTCGTCTCGCGCAGCAGTCCCAGGAAGTACGACGCCAGGGGCTCCCCGCCCTCCCGGGGGGCGATCGCGTCGACGTCCTCGAGCAGCACGACGGCCGGACCGCCGCGCTCGGCGTCGGAGAGCATCGCCGTGAGCTGGTCGACGGCGGCCTGTGGCTGCAGCCCGGCGATCGTCGGTCCCCACCCTCGGATCAGCCGTGCGCCCATCCGCTCGGCCACCGCCTCGACCAGGGCGGCCTTGCCGGAGCCCGCCGGACCGGTGACCAGCACCCCGAGCTGCGGGGAGGTGCCCAGGTGCGCCAGCAGGTCGCGTCGGTGGAAGCCGAGGTCGAGCCACTCGGTCAGCGCGGCGACCTGCGTCTCGAGGCCGGGCAGCTCCACCGGCGGGTGGTCGGGCTTCGGCGTCGGCAGCACGAGCGGGGTCTGGCTGCCCGTGGTGGTGACGCCCCCGGCGAAGCCGACGACCGTCCCCATCGTCACGACGCCCGGTCCGTCGGGCGAGACGGACGCGACCTGCAAGAGCAGCGTCGACCAGCCGGGACCGAGCAGGTTGGCCAGGGAACGGCGCGCGGCCACGACGTCGATGGCCGGCAGCGGTGCGAGGTCCTGCGGCAGCAGTGACACCTGGTCGCCGGCGGTCACCGCCTTGCCCAGCAGGGCGGTGCGCAGCATCTCCGGCGCGACCGCCGCCACCACCTCGGGGGCGGCATTGACCGTGACGGTGAGCGCCTCACGGTCGGCGCTGCGCTCGACGTACACGCGCGAGCCCGACGCCACCCCGAGGTTGCCCAGCACGAGCTCGTCGCACAGCAGCTCGTGCTGACCGGTCCCGGGCGGGGCGAGGGCGACCAGCCCACCGGTGACCCGCGCCCCGCGCAGCAGGACGACGTCCCACGGGGCGAGTCCGAGCGCGGCGAGCGCGTCCGGGTGCAGCCGGACGATTCCGCGCCGCTGGTCCAGGGCAGAGGGGTGCAACCGCGCGGTGAGCTCCAGCACCGCCGGAGCGTACGACGCTCGGCAGCCGAGCCCCGCCAGGCGCGCAAACACCCGAGCGGGTGATGGTGCGTGATCATGATGTGACCGAGAGTGACAACAACACCGGTGGCGCGACGGATCACGCCACGTGAGACCTCACGGACGGTGGCCAGAGGACCTGGCCGCTGCCCGTCCACCGGAGCCCACCATGCTCGTCACCTACGTCGACCGGTGCACCTCCTGCGCCTGCTCGAGCCTGCGCGACGAGACCGGCCAGCGGCCGGTCCCGGGAGCCGTCGGGTGCGGCCGCGCGTGCCGCTGCCACGGGCCGCAGTACAGCGTGCGCGCCGTGCAGGCCGTCCGTTCCGCCGACGCTGCACGCCTGCGCTTCTGGCGGCGCGGCCGAGCCGCCGACGGCGGTGCCGTCGCCCTCTGAGCAGGCCACCGACCAGCCCTCGGTTAGGCTGGACCCACAACTGAACAGCACGACTTCATCCCGAGGGGCACCAGGGACACGGCCCGATGACGCCCCGGCAACCAGCTCGCGCGCGTTCAGCGAGCCAGGTGCCAACTCCGTCCCGCCGCCGGTGGGGAAGATGAGGAGACCCATGACGACGATCGACACGCCCGCGGCGTTTGCCGCCAGCCCCGCCACGGGCCTCATCTGCCGCGAGTGCGGCCACCGGGTGCCGCTCACCCCGGTGCACGTGTGCGACCAGTGCTTCGCGCCTCTCGAGGTGGAGTACGACCTCGACAAGCTCAAGCTGGTCACCCGCCAGAGCATCGAGGCCGGTCCGCAGAGCATGTGGCGCTACGCCGGGCTGCTCCCCGCGGGGCAGGACCTCGAGACGCGCGTCGACCTCGGCGCCGGGATGACCCGTCTGCGCGAGGCCCCGAACCTCGCCAAGGCCCTCGGCATGCGCAAGCTCTACGTCAAGGACGACAGCGGCAACCCGACCCACTCCTTCAAGGACCGCGTGGTGTCCGTCGCGCTGTCCGCTGCGCGTGCCTTCGGGTACACCACGGTCTCCTGCGCCTCCACCGGCAACCTCGCGAACTCCGTCGCCGCGCACGCCACGCACGTCGGCCTCAGGGCTGTGGTGTTCATCCCGAGCGACCTCGAGCAGGGCAAGATCGTGCAGACCGCGGTCTACGGCCAGACCCTCGTCGCCGTCGAGGGCAACTACGACGACGTCAACCGCCTGTGCAGCGAGATCGCCGAGCAGGAGGAGTGGGCGTTCGTCAACGTCAACGTCCGCCCCTACTACGCCGAGGGCTCCAAGACGCTGGGCTACGAGGTCGCCGAGCAGCTCGGCTGGCGCCTGCCCCCGCAGGTCGTCATCCCCATGGCGTCCGGCTCGTTGCTCACCAAGGTCGACAAGGCGTTCGGCGAGCTCATCAAGCTCGGGCTCGTCGACGAGGCGTCGTACAAGGTCTTCGGTGCCCAGGCCACGGGCTGCTCGCCCATCGCGACCGCCTTCGAGAACGGCTGGGACACCGTCCGCCCGGTCAAGCCCGACACGATCGCCAAGTCCCTCGCCATCGGAAACCCCGCCGACGGCCCGTACGCGCTCGACGTCGTGCGTCGCACCGGCGGCGCCATGGGCCACGTCAGTGACGCGGAGGTCATCGAGGGGATCTCGCTGCTCGCCGAGACCGAGGGCGTGTTCGCCGAGACCGCCGGCGGTGTGACGGTCGCGACCCTGCGCCAGCTGCTGAAGACCGGGGCGGTCGACCCGGAGGTCGAGACCGTCCTGTTCAACACCGGCGACGGCCTGAAGACCATCGAGGCGACAGCGCTCACCAGCGTCCCGACCGTGACGATCGCCCCGTCGTACAACGCGTTCGTGACGAGCGGCGCCGGGTCGTAGGCCCGGACCTGGGTAGGTCATCGGGCAGGAGGTGCTCCGTGACCCTGCCGAACGACCTGCTGCAGGACCTGCACGACCAGCTCGGGACGACCGGGGACGCGCTCGCCGTGGCGGTGGTGTCGACGATCGGTGTGTACGTCGCCGTCATCGCGCTCACCCGGCTCGCGGGGGTGCGTTCGCTCGCCACGATGTCGAGCTTCGACTTCGCCGCCACGGTCGCGGTGGGCTCGACGGTCTCCTCCGCCGCCACCGGGTCCGTACCCGTCTCCCTGGCCGCGACGGCCCTGCTCGGCCTCTACCTCCTGCAGTACGTCGTCGCGCTGCTCCGGCGGCGCGGAGCGCTCCACGGGCTGGTCGACAACACCCCGTTGCTGCTCGTGCGCGAGGGCGTGGTGTGCGAGGCCAACCTGCGCCGCGGTCGGGTGAGCGAGTCCGAGCTCTGGGCTCAGGTCCGTCTGCACGGTGCCCTGTCGGTGGACCAGGTGCGCCTGGCGGTGCTGGAGACGACCGGTGCCGTCAGCGTCGTCACGGGTGACGGGCCGGTGGACCCGCGCCTGCTCGACGGTGTGCGCACGGGCAGATAGCACGCCGCCCGGCGGGGACACAGCCGAGCGGCGGCGATCGCGACAGCGGGGTCAGGCGCTCGCGGGGGGGCGTTCGTCCGGGGGCCCGTCCTGGATGGCCACCCGCGCCTCGGCGCGCGCGAAGGCGTGCGCGATGGGCACGTCGGTCGAGGAGTGGGACAGGATCGAGGCGAAGATGACGAGCGCGACGAGGTGGAACATCTGGTCGGCCCGCGGGACACCGGCCTCGAGGATGAGCAGGCCGTAGACGACGGAGGCGAAGCCCTTGGGGCCGAACCACGCCGCGACGGCACGCTCGGGCCAGGGCAGGTGGCTGCGCAGGAGCGAGAGCACGATCGCCGCCGGTCGGGCGACGATCAGCGCGAGGAGCGCGAAGACGTAGCCGCTGAACGGGATCTCCCCCAAAAAGCTCGGGGAGATCAGCGCACCGAACACCAAGATCGCGGCGAGCTTGAGCAGCTCGGTGACCAGCTCCCCGAACTCCCCGAAGGTCCGCTCGACCTCCGGCGCCACCGTCGCGATGGTGATACCGGCGGTGAACGCGGCGAGGAACAGGTTCCCGTGCAGGGCATGCGCGGTGCCCAGCACCATCAGCCCGATCGACAGTCCCCCGAGCGCCTTGTAGAGGTCGGTCGCGGCGGTGTGCCGGCTGCGGATGAGCAGCGCCGCGACCCACGGGATGACGATGCCGATCACGACGCCGAGCGCGAGCTCGCCGACCAGCTCACCGCCGGACACGCCTTCCTCGTTGAGCACCGACAGCAGCACCAGCACGACCGGCAGCGCCAGGCCGTCGTTGAGCCCGCTCTCGACGTTGAGCAGTGACCGCAGCCGCGCCGGGACCTCCTCGCGCCCGACGATCGCCGAGGCGAACACCGGGTCGGTCGGTGCGAGCACCGCGCCGACGAGCATGGACTCCGTCCACGGGAGCCCCGCCACGGTGTACGCCAGCAGGGCGGTGATGCCGAAGGTCAGGGGCATGCCGAGCACGAGCGCGCGACCGGGCAGGCGCCACGCGCGGCGCAGGTCGGCGAAACCCACCCGCATCCCGTCGGTGTAGAGCACGCTGAACAGCGCGAGCTCAGCCAGGTCGATGACGATGCTGTCGTCCTGGTGCAGGTCCAGGACACCGGTGACGCCGTCGCCCAGCACGAAACCGGCGAGCAGGAACAGCACGGCGGTGGACAGCACCGTCCGGTCGGCGCGCTCGGAGATGAGGGCCCCCACGAACAGGACGACGGCGAAGACCAGCAGCAGCTCCATGAGATGCCCCATCCTGCCCGACCGGTGCGCGCTGCCCTGCGAGGACGGGTGAGGGCAGGCAGGGCCGGGTACGCCGACCCCATGACGCAGACGCAGCAGCCCCAGTCCCTGGCCGATGCTCTTGACGGCCTCCGGTTCGCGATGGTCGGGACGCAGGACCCCCGCACGAAGGAATGGGCCAGCCGTCCGCTGACGATGGTGGAGCAGGACCACGGCGTCCTGCGCTTCCTGGTGTCCACCGAGGCAGAGTGGGTGAACGACCTCGACGGCGAGGGATCGCCTGCGGGCGTCACGTTCTCCGACCCCGGCAAGAACACCTACGTCGCTGTGCAGGGCCGCGCGCGCGTGCGCGACGACCGCGCCGAGGTGGTGCGGCTGTGGAACCCCGGGGCCGCGGCGTACTTCGACGGCAAGGACGACCCGACCGTGCGGGTCCTCGAGGTGAGCGTAGACAAGGGTGAGTACTGGGACGGCCCGAGCGGGCGCCTCGGCGCGGCGGTGGCGATGGTCATGGCCGCCGCCGGCCACGAGTCGGGGGACGAGGGACCGATCGTCCTCGCCTGAGGCGGCTTGCACTCTCGGGGTGAGAGTGCCAACATGGTCGGTAGCACTCGCACCCTTCGAGTGCCAGATCTCTCGGTGAGGCCGGCAACCCGGTCGTCCGTCGCGGGCACCGTCACAGAGATCACCCCGAACCATGGAGGAATCCACGTATGGCCAAGCTGATCGCGTTTGACGAGGAGGCCCGTCGCGGCCTCGAGCGAGGCATGAACCAGCTCGCTGACGCCGTCAAGGTCACTCTCGGCCCGAAGGGCCGCAACGTCGTCTTGGAGAAGAAGTGGGGCGCCCCCACCATCACCAACGACGGCGTCTCCATCGCCAAGGAGATCGAGCTCGAGGACCCCTACGAGAAGATCGGTGCCGAGCTCGTCAAGGAGGTCGCCAAGAAGACGGACGACGTCGCCGGCGACGGCACTACCACCGCCACCGTGCTCGCCCAGGCGCTCGTGCGTGAGGGCCTGCGCAACGTCGCGGCCGGCGCCAACCCGATGAGCCTGAAGAAGGGCATCGAGGCCGCCGTCGAGCGTGTCGTCGAGGCCATCGGCAACGCCGCGAAGGACGTCGAGACCAAGGAGCAGATCGCGGCGACCGCCTCGATCAGCGCCGCGGACACCACCGTCGGCGAGATCATCGCCGAGGCGATGGACAAGGTCGGCAAGGAAGGCGTCATCACCGTCGAGGAGAGCAACACGTTCGGCCTCGAGCTCGAGCTCACCGAGGGCATGCGCTTCGACAAGGGCTACATCAGCCCGTACTTCGTCACCGACACCGAGCGCATGGAGACCGTCCTCGAGGACCCGTACGTCCTCGTCGTCAACTCCAAGATCTCGACCGTCAAGGACCTCCTGCCGCTGCTGGAGAAGGTCATGCAGAGCGGCAAGCCGCTCGCGATCATCGCCGAGGACGTCGAGGGCGAGGCCCTCGCCACGCTCGTCGTCAACAAGATCCGCGGCACCTTCAAGTCCGCCGCGGTCAAGGCTCCGGGCTTCGGTGACCGTCGCAAGGCGATGCTGCAGGACATCGCGATCCTGACCGGTGGTCAGGTCATCGCTGAGGAGGTCGGCCTCAAGCTCGACACCGCGGGCCTCGAGCTCCTCGGTCGGGCCCGCAAGGTCGTCATCACCAAGGACGAGACGACCATCGTCGAGGGTGCGGGGGACGCCGACCAGATCGCTGGTCGCGTCAGCCAGATCCGCGCCGAGATCGAGAAGAGCGACTCCGACTACGACCGCGAGAAGCTGCAGGAGCGCCTGGCCAAGCTGGCCGGCGGTGTTGCGGTCATCAAGGTCGGCGCGGCCACCGAGGTCGAGCTCAAGGAGCGCAAGCACCGCATCGAGGACGCCGTCCGCAACGCGAAGGCGGCTGTCGAGGAGGGCATCGTCGCCGGCGGTGGCGTGTGCCTGCTGCAGGCGTCCGTCAGCGCGTTCGACAAGCTCGACCTCGAGGGTGACGAGGCGACCGGTGCCAACATCGTGCGCCTGGCGCTCGAGGCCCCGATCAAGCAGATCGCGATCAACGCCGGCCTCGAGGGCGGCGTCGTGGTGGAGAAGGTCCGCAACCTCCCCGTGGGCCAGGGCCTCAACGCCGCCACCGGCGAGTACGTCGACATGATCAAGGCGGGCATCCTCGACCCGGCCAAGGTCACCCGCTCGGCCCTGCAGAACGCCGCCTCCATCGCGGCGCTGTTCCTCACCACCGAGTGCGTCATCGCCGACAAGCCCGAGAAGGCGCCGGCCGGCGGCGGCATGCCCGGCGGCGGCATGGGTGACATGGACTTCTGAGACGAGAGTGAGCAAAGGTAGGCCGAGCGCAGCGAGGCCTGCCGGAGCGAACGAACGTCGAAGAAGTCCGGTGTAGAGGACCGATCACCAGGTCGCCTCACATCAGCGTGACGAAGGGCGGGTCTCCCCGGAGGCCCGCCCTTCGCCGTACCCGGTCTGGCGTCGGACCCGTGGGAGCACCTGCTCGGAGGCGAACCCGTCGTACCGTGAGACGGTGGCGGCCGAGCTCGAGGACCTTGTTCTCGCGGACGCCGCCGACCTGCGCCGGTGGCTCGCGGACCATCACGACACCTCACCTGGCGTCTGGCTCGCCCTCACCAGGAAGGGCGGTACGACGACCAGCGTGACCTGGCAGGAGGCCGTCGACGAAGCCCTGTGCGTCGGCTGGATCGACGGTCAGGGCCGCAAGCGCGACGACCAGACCTCGTCGATCCGCTACACACCACGGGGGAAGCGGAGCATGTGGTCGCAGCGCAACGTGGAGAACGTCGCCCGGCTGGAGGCCGCGGGCCGGATGCTCCCGGCTGGTCGGGCAGCGGTGGACGCGGCGAAGGCCGACGGTCGGTGGGAGCGGGCGTATGCGCCGGCCTCGGTGATGGAGGTCCCCGAGGACCTGGCGTTGGCGGTGGCGGCGAACCCCGCTGCGCAGGCGATGTTCGAGGTGCTCACCAGGACCAACCGGTTCGCCCTCGCGCACCGCCTCGGTGCGGTGAAGCGCCAGGAGACCCGGGACCGCAAGGTCGCCGAGTTCGTCGCGATGCTGGCCCGTGGCGAGACGATCCACCCTCAGCGCGCCCAGCGCCCTCCCGCCCTGCCGTAGCGGCGCGGCACCCGCTTTCGTCGTACCCCGCCGGCAAGCGCGCGCGACCACCACGCGAGACACTGACGACGTGACCGTCGAGCCGCTGTCCCCGACGGCGCCGCGGCCGGTCACCCGAGCGGTGTTCCGCCAGCAGTGGCTGGACCTGGGCTTCGTGCACTGGCCCGTCGACCCCGCCCTCGTCGCCCCCCTGCTGCCGCGCGGCACGGTCCCGGACCTGCACGACGGCGTGACCTGGGTGGGCCTGGTGCCGTTCACGATGGCCGGGGTGCGCATCCTCGGTACGCCGCCGCTGCCCTACCTGTCGCGCTTTCTCGAGACGAACGTCCGGCTGTACGCCGTGGACGCCGCCGGTCGACGAGGGGTGGTCTTCCGGTCGCTCGAGGCCAACCGCCTCCTGCCGGTGCTGGCCGCCCAGGCGGGCTACCACCTGCCGTACCTGTGGGCGCGGATGTCCCTGACCACCCAGGGTCCGGTCCGCACATGGACCACGTCGCGTCGCTGGCCCGGTCCGAGGGGTGCCGGCGGACGCCTCAGCCTGCGCCTCGGCGAGCCGCTCGTCCCCGGCGAGCTCGAGCACTTCCTCACCGCGCGCTGGGGCCTGTACTCCTCCTGGTACGGCGGGCGCACCGCCTGGGCGCCGGTCGACCACGAGCCCTGGCCGCTGCACCACGCCGAGCTGCTCGACCTCCGGGACGACCTGGTCAGCACGGCGGGGCTGCAGGTGGAAGGACCGCCGCACGTCATGTGGACCCCGGGCGTGGACGTCCGGATCGGTCGCCCCACCCGCCTGGCCTGATCCGTCGTCAGTCGTCGTCAGTGCGTCGTCAGCCGTCGTCAGCCGTCGTCAGCCGTCGTCAGTGCGTCGTAGTACGCACCCGAACCCCTTGTGCGGATCTGTCCCCTTTGGTCCACTTGGCCGTACAGCACAGCGTCCGCTCGGTCGTGCGGGCGCGCTCGGGGGGTACGGCATGCAGAGCATCGGGATCCGCAGCACCAGGTCAGGGCACGCCCGGACGCGAGGGGGGACCCGGATCCGCGCCGGGGCCGTCGCCACGCTCTCGAGCCTGCTGCTGGTCGTCGGGGTACTGCCGGCTGGTGTGGCGCGCGCGGCGGGGGATCCCGGCTGGAGCGCCGCCGGGACCGACAGCACGACCGTGTCGAACGGCCTGCTCTCGCCGGCGCAGCTGAGCTACGACGTCAAGGACCCGCAGCAGCAGTGGGGTGGCTGGTCGTTCACCGCCACCTCGACCCGGGCAGGGCAGGTGACGATCCCTTGGACCTGGACCGGTGACCACGGCACCACCGGGGTGCGTACGGCGCTCGCAGCCGGCATCTACCGCGACGGCAGCCTGACCCAGACGCAGGTGCTGCTGAACGCCGGGCCGACGGACTACCCCGCCGGGGCGGCGACGACGTTCAGCTACCACGGCGTCCTGCGGCTGACCCTCGCGATCGGCGACAGGTACGGGTTCGTGCTCGGTGCCGCGCACACGGAGAAGCCGAGCCGGTTGCGTGGGGTGTTCACCTTGGCCTCAGCGCCGGTGGTCACCGTGCCCGCCGCCCCGGTCGTGGCGACGGCAGCGAAGGACAGCCGCAGCGCCGCCGTCAGCTTCTCGGCCTCGGCCAAGGACGACGACGGCAGCAGCGTCCCGGTCACCTGCAGCCCGCCCTCGGGCTCGGTCTTCCCCGTGGGCGAGACCACCGTGACCTGCAGCGCGACGGCCCACGGACTGACCAGCACGGCCACGTTCCTGGTGCGCGTCTACGCCGACGAGCCGAACATCGCCTGGCCGACCGCCACGACCCTGACGTCGGGCAGCAGCACCACGGGAACGGTGCGACAGCTGGACCAGGCGTTCTGGTACCGCGTGCCGGTCCTGCCGGACAGCCGCATCACCGTCGACCTCACCCACCTGGCAGCCAACTACGACCTCGCGCTGTTCCGTGACATCGGGCAGGCCTTCACCGACGTGCTCACGCCGCGCGACCTCAACCACCTCTCGGCAGAGTTCGCCGCGGACGCCTACAGCCCGAGCGTGTTCAGCCCGTCGGTGTTCAGCCCGAGTGTGTTCAGCCCGTCGGTGTTCAGCCCGAGTGTGTTCTCGCCGAGCGTGTTCAGCCCGAGTGTGTTCAGCCCGAGTGTGTTCAGCCCGAGTGTGTTCTCGCCGAGCGTGTTCAGCCCGAGTGTGTTCAGCCCGTCGGTGTTCAGCCCGAGTGTGTTCAGCCCGTCGGTGTTCAGCCCGAGCGTGTTCTCGCCGAGCGTGTTCAGCCCGAGCGTGTTCTCGCCCGACCAGCTCAACGCGGCGTTCTCGAGCGCGCAGACCCGCAGCTTGATCGCGGTCTCGGCCAATGACGGTCTGGCGGACGAGTCCATCACCGCCAGCACCTGGGACGCCGACACCTTCTTCTACCTCCGCGTCCAAGGGCGCAACGGGGCCTTCGCCGACGGGGTGCCGTTCACCCTGTCGGTCGCCCAGACGGTGGGCAGCTGCGCGACCCCGCTCGACCGCTTCGCCGGCACCGCCAGCCAGAGCGGGACGCCCGGCAGCGCCCGTACGGTCATCCTCACCGACAGCGCCCGACTGCCTGGGCTCGACCTCGCCGGGCTGCAGGCGTTCGCCCAGCAGCCCGAAGTCGGGGGCGTCGTCGTCGACGCGGCGACCAACCCGCGCCTGCAGGCGCTGAACGCGCAGGCCGACCGGATGACCGGCTGCCCCTACGCGAAGAACCTCGTGGCGCAGGAGCTGCGCGCGATCGTCAACAGCTACCGCGACACCAGTGACACGCTGAAGTACGTCGTCATCGCGGGTGGCGACAACGTCGTCCCGTTCTTCCGCAGTGCGGACGCGGCGGGTCTGGGTCCGGAGCAGAACTACGTGCCGCCCGTCGCGGACCCGACGGCCTCGCAGGCCGCCCTGCGCCGCAACCAGGTCCTCAGCCAGGACGCGTACGGCGCCGAGACCGACGTCACCCTGAAGGGCGCCACCGTCCCTGTCCCGGACCTCGCCGTCGGCCGTCTGGTGGAGACCCCGCAGGAGATCGCCGCCGCGCTGGCGCGCTTCACCACCCGCCACGGGCAGCTGCCCAGTCCGCAGAAGGCCCTGGTCACCGGGTACGACTTCCTCACCGACGCCGCGGAGGACGTCGCCCGGTCCCTGACCGCGTCCCTGCCGCCAGGTGCCGTCTCGTCGCTCATCACCGACCGCGACGTGCCACCGGACGTCACGACCGTGAACGGCGCACCCGATCGCCGGCACTCCTGGACCGCGGACGACCTGAGGGCGCGGCTGTTCAGCGCCGAGCACAAGGACGTCGTCTACCTGGCCGGTCACTTCTCGGCCAACAGCGCCCTCGCCGCCGACGCTTCGTCGACGGTGCTGTCGACGGAGGTGGCGAGCGTGCCCGCAGGCACCTTGCAAAACACCCTGGTGATGTCCGCGGGGTGCCACTCCGGCTACAACATCGTGGACGGCGACGCCGTCCCTGGCGTGACCGTGCCGCTGGACTGGGTGCAGGCCCTGACCCAGAAGGGTGCGATCGTCCTGGCCGGGACCGGTTACCAGTACGGCGACACCGACTTCCTGGAGTACTCCGAGCGCCTGTACTCCGGCTTCACCCAGCAGCTGCGACGCGGGACCGGTGCGGTCGCGCTGGGCACGGCCTTGATGAGGGCCAAGCAGGACTACCTGGCGGCGACGCCCGTGCTGTCCGGCATCCACCAGAAGGCGCTCGCCGAGGCGACGCTCTACGGCCTGCCGATGTGGAGCCTGACGCTGCCCAGCGGGCGCCTGCCCGTCCCGGCCACCGGCGGGATCTCCCCGACCACCGTAAGCAGCGGGCCGGGTGCCGTGCTCGGGCTGAAGACCGCCGATGTCACCGCCGCGGCCTCGCTGGTCCGCACGACCCAGTCGTTCACCGACGTGGACAACACCGGCCTGTCGGCGTTCACCTACCTGGTCGGTCCGGACGGCGTGGTCACGCAGCCGGGACAGCCGGCCCTGCCGCTGGCCTCCCTGTCCGTCGGTGCTCCCGGGGTCGCGCTGCGGGGCGTCGCCTGGCGCGGCGGTGACTACACCGACACCGCGGGCATCGTCCCCCTGACCGGTGCGGTCGCGACGGAGACCAGTCAGGTCCACCCGTCGTTCCGCTCCCCGGTCTTCTTCCCGCGGCGGCTGGCCTCGATCAACACCTTCGGGGCGATCGAGGGCGACGGCGGCACCCGCCTGCTCGTCACCCCGGCGCAGCACCGCGCCGACGGCCCGAACACCGACACCCTGCGGCAGTTCAGCTCCGTGAGCTACCGCCTGGCCTACAGCGGCAACACTCAGACCTACGGCGCGACCTCGTCGTACGCCGGGAACACCCCTGCGCTGGCGGCGCCGCCGGCGATCACCGGAGTGGCGTCGACCGTCACGGGCCAGTCGGTGAAGGTCTCGGCGCGCGTCGTGGGCGACCCGTCGGCGGGCATCCAGAGCGTGTGGGTGACCAAGACTGCCGATGCCGGTCCCTGGTACGGCCACTGGGACTCGGTGGACCTGGTGCAGGACAGCACTGACTCCACCCTGTGGACGGGCACGTTGACCGTGCCCGCAGGGCAGTCCGTCGGTGATGTGCGCTTCGTGGTGCAGGCGCTCAACGGCGTCGGGCTGGTGACGCTCGAGGACTCCGACGGCTACGACTTCCGACCCGGGACCTCGCCGGGACTGGACCCGCTCGTCGTCGGCACCACCGCGTCCTCGCTGTCGGTGGCCGCGCCCTCGAGCGCCGCCTTCGGCTCCACCCTGCCGGTCTCGGCGACCCTCGTCGCGAACGGTCAGCCGCTCAGCGGACGGACCGTGCGCTTCCTGCTCGGCAGTGGCGCCAGGACCGTCGTCACCGATGCCAGTGGCGTGGCGACAGCCGGCTTCCCGCTCGCCGAGGGCGTCGGCGCCCGGACCCTGACGGCGTCGTTCGACGGTGATCCCACCTACGCCGCCAGTCGGGCCACCCGGTCCGTGAGCGTCACGCAGAGGCCGACCGCACTGACCTCTGCCGGCAGCGGCCAGCCGGTCGTCACGGGCCAGGACACCCGGGTGTCGGCGCAGCTGACCGGCTCGGGTGCCGGCGGCCCGGTACCGCTCGCCGAGCGGGCGGTCTACTTCCAGGTCCGCCCCAGCGGCGCGTCGAACGTCGTCCTCGCGGCGGTCCGGATCACGGGCACCGACGGCACCGCCCGGCTCGGCGCGCTGTCCCTGCCCGCCGGCACGTACGACGTCTCCGCGGTGTTCGGGACCAACCCGGTCGACCTGGGAGGCGGCGCCAGCACCGATGCGCGCGACCCGGAGAACGGTCCGTCGACGTCGCCGGCGGTGAGCCTGCGCGTGCTCGCGCCGCCGAAGATCCTCACCACGACGCTGCCCGACGCGACCGCCGGGACGTCGTACGACGCTCCGGTGACCGTCACGGGCGACCCGACGCCGACGGTGACCGTGACGGGTCTCCCGAGCGGGCTGAGCTACTCCGCGGGCCGCATCACGGGGGTGACGACGAAGGCCGGGACCTTCCAGGTCAGCGTCGTCGCGACCAACAGCCTGGGCTCGGCGACGGCCGCCCTCACCCTCGAGGTGAAGCCCGGTGCGCCAGCCCTCGTCGTCGCCGTGAGCGGTGGCGGTCAGGCAGTCGTCTACGGCGGGACGTTCGGCGCCCCGTTGGTCGTGCGCGTCGAGGACGCCTACGGCAACAGGATCACCGGAGCGACGGTCACCTTCTCCGGTCCGTCGTCCGGAGCCGGGATCAGGACCGGCACCGCCGTCACCGGTCCCGACGGCACCGCGTCGTTCACCGCCGTTGCCAACGACACCCCGGGGGCGTACGACGTCCAGGCAAAGGTGGGCAGCGCGACCGCCGCGTCGTTCCACCTGGTCAACCAGTACGCCACGTCCGAGTTCGGCGCCCCGCTGAACGGTCCGGAGGGCGCGGACCCGGTGCTCGTCAACGCCGGCGACACCGTCCCGGTGAACCTCCAGCTGCTCACCAGGGCCGGGCCCCAGCCGGACAGCGAGGGGGTGTCCAACACGCTCAACCGCCGCCTGCGCTTCAGCAGCCGGCTCGAGGGCCAGGCGGCGCCTGCGGGCTTCTACCCTGAGGACATGCTCTACAACGTGACCACGCACCGCTACGAGACCAGCGCCAACGGTCCGGCGCTGGGTTGGGTGTCGGGCAACGTCTACGTCCTGCGCGTGACGGTCCTGGGCGCGTCCGCGACCGACCTCCTCGCGGTCCGAGAGGTGCGCGTCAGGGTGCGATGACCGCGGCTCCCGGCTCCCCACGGTCCACGCGGTTCGAGGACGATCCGCAGGCCTACCTCGCCGAGGACCGGCGCCGCGCCCTGGCAGCCGGGGGAGACCTGCACGACCGCGTAACCGGCTCGGTGCTGTTCGCGGATATCAGCGGCTTCACCTCGCTCACCGAGGCTCTCGCCGACGAGCTCGGTCCGCAGCGGGGAGCCGAGGTGCTCACCGAGGTGCTGGACCGGGTCTTCGAGGCCCTGCTCGAGCAGCTCCACGCGCAGGCCGGGTCGGTGCTCTACTTCAGCGGGGACGCCGTCACCTGCTGGATCGACGGGGATGACGGGACGCGCGCCACGGCGTGCGCCCTGGCGATGCAGGAGCAGATGCAGCGGGTCGGCGAGGTGGTCACGCCGGCAGGTGCGCGGGTGGTCCTGGCGGTCAAGGTCGCCGTCGCCGCCGGACGGGCACGACGGTTCGTGGTCGGTGACCCGGCGGTCCAGCTGATCGACGTGCTCGCCGGCCGGCTGATGGACGAGGTCGCCGCTGCCGAGGGCACGGCGTCACCGGGGGAGGTGCTGGTGACGGCGCCGGTCCGCTCCGCCCTCGGGCCACGGGCCCGCACCGGTGACCAGCGGTCGGGCGCGCTCGGCTCGGTCTGGGTCGTCGAGTCCATGTCGCAGCCGCCAGCTCCGGTGCCGCTGGACCCCGAGCCGCCGCCACTACCCGACGACGTGGTGCGCCAGTGGCTCCTGCCGGCGGTGCACCAGCGCCTGGCGGGTGGTCGAGGAGCCTTCCTCGCCGAGCTGCGCCCCGCCGTACCCCTGTTCCTGCACTTCGTCGGAATCGACTTCGACGACGACGAGGACGCCCCCGCGCACCTCGACGCGTTCATCACGGCTGCCCAGCGCGTCCTCGACGGCTACGGAGGGACGCTCCTGCAGCTCACCGTGGGGGACAAGGGCGCCTACCTCTACGGCGCGTTCGGCGTGCCGGTGGCGCACGAGGACGACGCCTCGAGGGCGTGTGCGGCCGCTCTCGAGCTGCTGCGGCTCGACGGCCTCGGTGGTGTGCACGACCTGCGGGTCGGTGTTGCCGCCGGTCGCCTGCGAGCGGGCACCTACGGCCACCGTGACCGGCGGACGTACTGCTGCCTGGGTGACAGCGTGAACCTCGCGGCGCGGCTGATGGGGAAGGCCGACGTCGGCGGTGTGCTCGTCTCCGAGCAGGTGCAGGCGGCTGCCGGAGCGGGCTTTCGCTTCGGGAAGGCCCAGTCGTTGGTGCTCAAGGGGAAAGCCGGCACCTTCGTGGCCGCCCCGCTGCTGCACGGGTCACGCGGTGCGGCGTCGCTCGCCGGCGAGCCGGCACTCGCGGGCCGCGAGGACGAGCTCGCGCTCCTGCAGACAGCCGTGCGCGAGGCCGCCGCGGGGACGGGACGACTGGTCAGCGTCTGCGGGGACGTCGGCGCCGGAAAGTCCCGGCTGGTGGCAGAGGTCGTCGCCGGGCTGGTCTGCGACGGCCACAGGGTGCTGCAGGGGGCAGCGCAGCCCTACGGGGGCTCGGGGGCCTACCTCGCCTGGCACACGGTCTTCCGGTTGCTGCTCGGCGTTCCCGACGTGCGTTCGGCCGACGCACTCACCGCGCACCTGGACACCGTCCTCCCCGCGGACCTCCGTCCACGGCTCCCGTTGCTCGGCTCCCTGCTCGGTGTCCCCCTGCCGGACAACGCGCTCACCTCGACGTTCGACGCCAAGCTGCGCAAGTCCAGTCTGGAGCAGCTCGCCGTCCGGCTGCTCGCGGAGGCGTCCGCGCCTCGCCTGGTCGTGCTGCTGGAGGACACCCACGCCCTCGACGCGCTGTCCCGCGACCTGCTCGGTGCGCTCGTGCGCGCCCTTCCGGGTCTTCCCCTGGCCGTCCTGCTCACGACCCGGCCGGCGCAGACCCCGCTGCCGCTGAGCGAGTGGGGCCGGTGGGCCGCGGTGACGGAGCTGTCGCTCGAGGTCTTGTCCGAGAAGGCAGTGGCCGCGCTGGCCACCGAGCAGCTCCAGGTGCTGTGGGGCGACGACGATCCTCCACTGGACGACCTGGTTCCCCTGGTCGTCGCGCGCTCCGAGGGCAACCCGCTGTGGGTGCGCGAGCTGTGCCGCTACCTGCGCGAGCGCCGGGACGAACGACGCAGCGGCCCGGTGGACGCCGTGGACCTTCCCGCGACCCTGCACGGCCTCGTGCTCAGCCGGCTCGACACCCTGCCGGAGCACCCTCGGCAGTGCGTCAAGGTCGCCAGCGTCATCGGCCGGACGTTCGCCGCCGGCGTGGTGCGCGCCGGCCACCCTGACCTCGGTGCGGAGGGGGACGTCCTGTCGTCCCTGCAGACGCTGCAGGCCATGGAGGTCGCTGCACCGGAGGACCTGGCTGCCGCGGCGTGGGCGTTCACGCACCTGGTCGTGCGGGACGTCGCCTACGAGACCCTGCCGTTCGCGCAGCGGCAGGAGCTGCACGGTCGGATCGCGCAGGCGCTCGAGGCCGGGGTCGCGGGCGACCCCGCCCGCTGGCTGGACGAGCTCGCGCACCACTACTGGTTCAGCGACGACGACGCGAAGAAGCGCGAGTACCTCCTGCGGGCGGGCACCGCTGCCCAGGACAGCTACGCCAACGATGCAGCTCTGACGTCGTACACGCGGCTGCTCACCTTGCTCGAGCCTGCCGAGCAGGCGGAGGTCCAGCTTCGGGTGGGCAAGGTGCACGAGCGACAAGGCGACCTCGACGGAGCGCACCAGGCCTACGCGGCAGCACTGGACGCCGCAGTGCTCCATGGTGACGGGCTGAACGAGGCCTGGGCCTACGCCGGGCTCGCCGAGGTCGCGCGCCGTCGTGGACGCTTCAGCGAGGCTGAGGTCGACCTCGGCCGGGCCGCTGCCCTGTTCCGTCGGCTGGGGGAGGACGCCGGGACGGGCCAGGTCCTCCACCTGTCCGGGACGCTGGCCGCGCAGCGCGGCGCCTTCGAGGAGGCGAAGGCGTTCTACGGACGCAGCCTGGAGGTCCGCACCCGCCTGGACGACAGGCGGCAGATGGCCAGCCTGCTCAGCAACCTCGCCGTCGTCGCGGAGTACCAAGGTGACTACGACGAGGCACAGCGGCTCGGCGAGGGCGCGCTGGCCCTGCGCCAGGAGGTCGGTGACCGGTGGGGCATCGGCATCTCCGAGAACAACCTCGGGATGCTGGCGGTCCTGCGGGAGGATGCCGAGCAGGCCAAGCAGCGCTTCCTCGCCGCGATCGCGCTGCACACCGAGGTCGGTGATGCGTGGATGGTGGCGCTGGGCCAGCACAACCTCGGCAACGCCCACCGCGACCTCGGTGAGACCGATTCGGCTCAGCGGCTCTACGCCGTCGCCCTGCTGGACTACCGCGCGTACGACGACGCGTGGGCGCTCGCCAGCCTGCTGGAGGACGTCGCGCTGCTGGCGGGCATGACCGGCCGACCTGTTCCTGGGCTGCGGCTGGTCGGGGCCGCCGACGCGGTGCGTGACCAGCTGGGCTCGCCTCGCCCGGCGGACGTGCAGGCACGTCTCGAGGCGCTCCTGGGGCACGAGGACCAGACGCCGGTCGAGGACGGCCGGTCGCTGGACAGCGACGGCGTGCGCGACCTGGTGCTGGCAGTGTGCAGCCCGATGCCGGTCCTCAGCCCTGAGGGCTGACCGCCAGCAGCGCCTCGATCTGCGGCAGGGCCTGTCGCGCCGCCGCGCGCCCGGACTCGCGCATCCGGTCGATCTGGTGGAACTCCAGCAGTCCCACGCCGACCGCGTCGGGACGCAGGACGAGGGCCGCTGTCCTCATCGCGCGCTCCGCCTCCTGGCCGCTCGCCATCATCATGGTGCGCATGAGGGTGTCCCCGAGCGCCGGCACGCGAGGGGAGCGGGGAGCCGAGCCCTCGCGCGAGGAGCGCCCACCGGCCCCTCCGAAGCTGATGCTCACGGCGATGACGGGACCCTCCGTCGACGACAGGTTGCTGACCGGCAGGTTGTCGAGGACCCCGCCGTCCACGTGCAGCGATCCGTCGTACGGAAGGGGTGGGTAGAGGCCGGGCAGGCGCAGGGAGGACGCGACGACGTCCGCCACGCGTCCGGCGCGGTGCACGCACCTGGATCGGGCCAGCAGGTCCACGCTGGTCACGCGCAGCTCGTGGGGGAGCGCCTCGACCCGCAGCTCGCCGAAGACCTCACGCAGGGCGCTGACGGTGCGTTCGCCGCGGATCAGCCCGTGGGTCGGCAACCGGTAGTCACCGATGGGGTTCTTGCGCACGAAGTACTCGTAGGCGCAGGCATCGACGGCGGCGGCGTCCCAGCCGCAGGCGGCCAGGCCGGCGACGGCGGCACCCACGCTGGCACCGGCGAACCGGTCGACGGCGACGCCAGCGCGCTCGAGCTCCTCGAGAACGCCGAGGTGCGCGAAGGCGCGGGCGCCCCCGCCACCGAGCACCAGCCCGAGGGACCGACCGGCCAGGCGCGCGGCGAGCGGGGTGAGCTCAGCCGGTCGGGGGCTCTCGCCGACCGCGTGCACCGACGTCGGGGTGACGCGCTCCTCCCACTGGGTCCGCTGCTCCGCAGAGGTGGTGCGCGGGAGGACCACGTCCGCGCCGCGTGCGCGCGCAGGGAGCTTCTTGGGTGGCTCGGCCGCGCGGGACACGAGCACGATCCGGTCGGCGGCGCGCAGGCAGAAGGCGTGCCAGTCGCGGTCACCGGAGCCGGCCGCGAGGAGCACCCGGTCACCGGCCTGCTCGGCCTGCTCGAGCCCGGCGCTGTCGATGCGACCGGGCGTCACGACGCGCAGGTGGGTGCGCAGGCCCTGGGCGAGCCCCTCCGCGACCTCGTCGACGGGCGCGTACCGATCGAGTCCCACCACGGCGATCACCACGGCGCCCGGTCTGGCCGGCGGCGTCGCCGGGACGACCTCCTGCAACCGCCTGGCGAGCCCCTGCGCGAGCGTCGTCATGAAGCGCAGGTCGGCGACGGCGTCGACGCTCTCGCGGGACAGGCGCAGCAGCGTGGAGTCGCGCAGGGCCCGGACCGTGGCGGACCGCGGTGACTCGGTGAGCAGGCCGAGTTCGCCCAGTGCGGCGCCCCGCCGCAGCTCGTTCACGGGATGGCCGTCCCGCACCACCTGCAGCCTCCCGGTGCGCACGAGGTAGAGCGCGTCGGTCGGATCGCCCTGCTCGAACAGCGACTGGCCCGCAAGGACGGTCACCTCCTCGGCGAGATCGCGCAGCCTCGCGCGACGGGCGCGGGACAGGCCCTCCAGCAGTGGCAGCCCGTCGAGGACGTCGCCGGGCAGGGTGCTCTCCACCACGAAGTCCGGCTGGGCCACGTCGGGGACGTGGGTCGCCAGGGGAGCCGGCGGCGCGTCCTCCTCGTCCAGGACGTGGAGGGCACCGGTCCGTCCCAGGAGCAGCGAGATCGCAGCCACGACGACGAAGCAGCAGCCGGCGAGCATCCAGCCCCGTCGCAGGTGGTCGACGGCGTTCAGCGGCGTGGGGGTGCCGATGAGGATCACCAGGACGGCGATCCCGATGACCGCGCCGAGCTGGCGGGCGCTGCTCACGACGGCGGAGGCCGTGGCGTATCCGCCCTCCTTGGGCAGCCCCGCGAGCGCGGCGCTGCCCAGGACGGGCAGCGTCGCCCCGACGCCGATGCCGGAGATGACCTGGCCGGGCAGCCACTCGGTGAGGAACGCCGGTGACGTCCCGACGCGCTCGAGGTACCACAGCAGGCTGCCCGCCCACAGGAGCGCACCGGGTACGACGATGAGCCGGTGCCCGTGCTTGTCGGCGACCTTCCCGAGGACCGAGGCGACGGCCGCCGCGACGAACGCCCCCGGGGCGACCGCCAGGCCCGCGCGCAGCAGCGAGTAGTCCCAGACCTTGTTCAGGTAGAGCACGTGCGTGAGCAGGTAGGCGTAGAAGCCCGCGCCGGCGACGACCGTCGCGGCGTTGCCGACGGCGAACGACCGCAGCCGCAGCAGAGCGGGGTCGAGCAGGGGGGCGGGATGCTGGCGGGAGGACGCGACGAAGCCCCCGAGCGCGGCCAGGGCACCGACGAACGAGCCGACGACCGCCAGGCTTGCCCAGCCCCAGCTCTCCCCCTGGACCAGCGCGAGCGTCAGGAGCCCGAGAGTGGCGGCAAGGAGTGCCGCGCCGCGCAGGTCGGGCAGGCGCCGTCGACCGGGGGAGCGGCTCTCGACGAGTCCCCGTCGGGCGACGACGACGGCGACGATGCCGAGCGGCAGGTTGACCAGGAAGGCGAGTCGCCAGCTGGCCGCGTTGACCAGCGCCCCACCGATGGGTGGGCCGAGGCCGGAGGCGATCGCGGCGGCGGCACCCCACAGCGCCACGCCGTGCGCGCGGCGGCTGCGGTCGAAGCCCTCGACCACGAGCGCGAGGGACGCCGGGACCAAGATGGCTGCCCCGACCCCCTGCACGATGCGGTAGCCGATGAGCTGGCCGACGCTCTGAGCCACGGCGCACAGCACCGACGCGACGGTGAACAGCACGACGCCGATGACGAACATGCGGCGGCGGCCGAGGAGGTCGGCGAGGCGGCCGGCCGCGACCAGAAAGGCCGCGAACACGATGTTGTAGGCGTTGAGGACCCAGCTCAGCGTGCCGATCGAGGAGTCGGGGAAGCTCGCCTGGATGTCCGGGAAGGCGATGTTCACGATGGTCGAGTCGAGGAAGGCGAGGAACGCCCCGAACGACGCGATGAGCAGCACCGCCGTCGGCGTCGGTGTCCGGCGCTGCCGCAGCCTCGGCGGGACCACCGGGAGGGCGGACGGGACCGCGACCGGAGTGGTCGGCACCTCGTCCACATCGGCCAGAGGGCGGGTGGGCGTCGTGGTCATGGGTCCCCCGGGTCGAGCGGCTGGTCGGAGGCGCCCCACTATGGCGCAGGAATCACCCCAAAGGGAACGAGTGCGTCAGAGGGCTCATACCAGCTCGGGGACGTCCACCAGGACCTCGTCGCCGAGCGCGAAGCCGTCCGCCAGCGGCAGCGCGTCGCCGCTCCAGAAGCTCCCCGGGTCGTAGAACGCCGACGGGCGCCCACCGTCCAGCAGCCCCATCGCCTGGTAGGTCCTGGCCAGCACGTCCGCGCAGAAGGCCGTCCCCGCCGCCGTCTCCCGTCGTCCACCGGGGAGCCGTGCGCGCAGCCAGCCGCCGGCGAGCTGGGCGGTCGACGGGAACGGCGTGCCGTCCAGCCGCGCGATCGTGGTGAGGACCGCCTCCTCCATCTCGGGCGTCACCTCGCCGAACAGCTGGCGGAGGAAGGGCTGCTGACCGTAGCGGTGCGTCCACGTCACGACGGCGTCGCGCAGGTCGTGCAGCTGCACCCCGCGCTGGTGGGTGCCCGTCCAGACGTCCGGCAGTGACTGCCCGAGCTCGGCGTGCCACATCAGCGGCGGCAGGTCGTCGAGGACGACGGCCATCCCGACGTGGTTGACCGGGGCGTTCGTCAGCGTGCGGATCACCCGGTCCGCCGACGACTGCCCGCGAAACAGCCACACGTCGCCCGTGCGCGTCAGCGCGACGGCTTCCTCCAGGGGCACCACCCCGTTATGGTCCCCCACATGCGGGTGTGGAAGTGGCTGGGGGTCGCGGGTCTGGTCGGCGTGGCGGCGTCGGGGGCGGTGGTGGCACGGAAGGAACGCGAGCGACGCGCGTACACCCCGGACCAGGTGCGTGCCCGGCTGCGGGAGCGCGCCGGATCAGGCGGCACCGCCTGACCGTCGGGCAGGATGGGGCGATGACGACCCCCCAGGCAGGTTGGTACGCCGACCCGGCCGGCACCTTCGAGCAGCGCTGGTGGAACGGCACCGCCTGGACCGACCAGGTCCTCAACGGCGGGGTCCCGACCGTGTCTGCCCTGCCGACCGGTGAGGCGCCGGTGCAGGCGAGCCGCCCGGACCAGCTGGACCGGCAGCTGCGCCAGCAGGCCGGCGTGACGCCGGGCGTCGCCGGTGGCGGCACGGTGTTCACCGAGCAGGTGCTGGTGGTGAACCAGAAGACCAAGCTCATCGAGCTGACCAACGAGTACAGCGTCTACGACCAGCACGGCACCCAGATCGGAGCGGTCAAGGAGGTGGGCCAGTCGGCGCTGAAGAAGGTCGTGCGCTTCGTCGGCGACTACGACCAGTTCTTCACCCACCGGCTCGAGGTGCGCGACCTGTCCGGTCGGCCGCAGCTGCTCGTCACGCGCCCGGCCAAGCTGCTCAAGAGCAAGGTGATCGTCGAGCGACCGGGCGTCGGCGAGATCGGTCGGCTGGTCCAGCTCAACGCGATCGGCAAGATCCGCTTCGGCCTGATGCAGGGTGACCGGCAGGTGGGGGAGATGCGCGCGGAGAACTGGCGTGCCTGGGACTTCTCCATCGTCGATGCCTCCGGCACCGAGGTGGCGCGGATCCAGAAGACGTTCGAGGGCCTCGCGCGCACCCTGTTCACCACGGCGGACAACTACGTCGTCCGGATCCACCGCCAGCTCGAGGACCCGTTGCTGTCGCTGGTCGTCGCCAGCGCCCTGACGGTCGACACCGCCCTCAAGCAGGACAGCCGGGGCCTGGGCTGATGGCGACGAGCGGCTCCGTGCGTACGGCGATGCGCCATGTGCACGGGACCGACGAGGCGCACACGGTCACCACCCTCGAGCTGTTCTTCGACCTGGTCTTCGTCTTCGCGATCACCCAGGTCACCCAGCTCATGGCCGACGACCTGAGTGCACGTGGGGCCTACCGCGGAGCGGTCCTGCTGGCGCTCCTGTGGTTCGCCTGGAGCGCGTTCGCCTGGCTCGGCAACACGGCGAAGGCGGACGAGGGGCTGCTGCGCCTTGCCCTGGTCGGTGCGATGGTGGCGATGTTCGTCGTCGCGCTCGCCATCCCGGAGGCCTTCGACGACCGGTCGTCCGGTCTCGCCGTACCTCTCGTGCTCTCGCTCGCCTACGCCGCGGTGCGCCTTGCCCACCTGCTCGTCTACCTGGTGGTGGCCGCCGGGTCCCACGACGCGGGTCTGCGCGCCCAGCTGCGGCGGACCCTGGTGCCGGTGTCCGTCGCCTGCGTGCTGCTCGTGGTCGGCGGTCTCGCGCCGCACCCTGCTCCGTGGTGGTTCGCTGCGCTCGTCGTGGACTACGTCGGCATGTACGCCGCGGGAGCAGAGGGCTGGCGGCTGCCGAGCCCGGGCCACTTCGCCGAGCGGCACGGCCTCATCGTCATCGTGGCCATCGGCGAGTCGATCGTCGCCATCGGGCTGGGCGTGGGGGACACCCCTCTGACGGGCGCGATCCTGCTCGCCGCGTTCCTCGGCCTCGCGGTGTCGGTCTGCCTGTGGTGGCTGTACTTCGACGTCGTCGCGCTCGTCGCGGAGCGCGTCCTGCTCGACCTGCCCGTGACCGAACGGCCTCGGCTGGCGCGCGACTCCTACACCTACCTGCACTTCCCGATGGTGGCCGGCATCGTCTACCTGGCCCTCGGGATGAAGAAGGTCGTGACCTACGTGTCCGACACCGAGCACCACACCCTGGGCGAGGCGCTGCACGGACTCCCGCTCTACGCGTTGTACGGCGGGGCGATCGCCTACCTGCTGGCGCACATCGCCTTCCGGCTGCGCAACGTGCGCTCGCTGTCGACGACCCGGACGACGGCCGTGGTCGTCCTCGCCGCGCTGCTCCCCGTCGCTGCGCACGTGCCGGCGGTCGCGGCCCTGGGGATGGTCGCGGCGGTGCTGACGACGCTGGTGGCCTTCGAGGCCTGGCGCTACGCGGGTGGCCGCGACGCCATCCGGCACGCCGAGCGAGGGCACGCGGCGTGACGGACGTCGAGTGGCGCTACCGCGAGGCGGAGGCGCTCGAGGAGGAGCGCCGTCGGCGCAAGATGCGGCGCCAGCCGTGGCTGCTCATCGGCTTGGTGCAGGTGCTCGTCATCGGCACCGCCCTCACCGCGGCGGTCGACCTGCGCCGGCTGCGGACGCCCGGCGGGGTCGCGCTCGCGTGGACCCAGGCCGCGGTCTTCGGCGACTGCGACGACTACCTGCGCTACTCGGTGTCGCCGCCCGACACGGTCCCGGACCGGCGTACGGCGGAGCAGGTGTGCACGGACCTGCGGGCAGCGACCGAGCAGGCACGGGCGCAGTCGCTGACCATCGGCCTCACCCGCGGTGCGGTCGTGGAGTCGGGTGATCGGGCGACGGTGGACCTCACGGTGACGCGCCGGGCGGAGCCGCTGACCGTGCGGGTCGACCTGGTCCGCACCGGTGGGCGGTGGCGCGTGGTGCGGGACGCCGAGGCCTGCCGCCTCGGCTGCGCCTGACCACGCACGCGACCGCTCGCAGCCGTCAGCCGCCGAGGGCGTCGCGCATGGGGACGAGCTTGGCGTTGCTCTCGGCGAGCTCGCGCTCGGGTTCCGAGCCGGCGACGATGCCGCAGCCGGCGAACAGGCGGATCCGGTGCGGGTCGGCGGGGTCGAGCTGCCCGCACCGCAGGGCGATGCCCCACTCCCCGTCGCCGGACGCGTCCAGCCAGCCGACCGGTCCGGCGTAGCGCCCGCGGTCCAGCCCCTCGATCTCCGCGATGACCGCACCTGCCACGTCCGTGGGCGTCCCGCAGACCGCCGCCGACGGGTGCAGCGACGCGATGAGCTGCAGCGACGTGGCGCCGTCGACCACCGTTCCACGGACGTCGCTGGCCAGGTGCATCACGTTGGGCAGTTCGAGCACGAACGGGTCCTCGGGGACCTCGACACCCGCGCAGTGACGCGCGAGCGCGTCCACGACGGAGCGGACGCCGTACCCGTGCTCCTCGATGTCCTTCACCGACCGCGCCAGCGAGCGACCCTGCCGTTCGTCGCGGGCGGCATCCCCGGACCGGCGCAGGGTCCCCGCCAGCACGCGCGACGTCGCGACGCCGTCGCGCAGCCGTACCAGCATCTCCGGCGTCGCACCGATGAGCCCGTCGACGGCGAACACCCAGCAGCCCGGGTAGCCCTCGTCGAGCCGGCTCAGCGGCCAGCGCAGGTCGAGCGGGACAGCCGTGCGGGCCTCGACGTCACGGGCGAGCACCACCTTGGCGACGGCGCCGGCCTCGATGCGGCGCACCGCCTCGGCCACCACGCCCATCCACTCGGTGCTGCTGCGGCTCCCGTCCGCGAACGCCACCGCTCCGGGAGCGCGTACGGCGGCGACCGGGCCCACGGGGGCAGCGGCGGCGCCCACCGTCGTGACCCACCACTGCCCTGCGCGGTGCCCGACGACGACGTCCGGCAGCACCAGCACGGAGGTGCCGGTGGGTTCGAAGGAGAACGACCCGAAGGCGACCGGACCGGTCCCGGGCAGGCCGACCTCGTCCGTGACGTGCGAGGTCGCGAGGACGTCGTCCCACCAGGCCTGCGCGTCGGCGAAGCGCGTCGGTCCGCCGACCTCGACGCGCGCCGCCTCGCCCCAGCCGACCAGGCCCTCCCCGCCCTGCGTCCAGGCGACCGCGCCCGTCGCGGGCAGCAGGTCGAGCAGGGGTCCCGGGTCAGCCAGCACCGTCGTACGGACCTCGAGCAGGTCGACGGACGCAGCGGGCAGCACCTGCCCATGGTAGGCGCCGACGCGCCACCCGGCCGGACGGGAGAATGGCCGGGTGACCGCCACCGTGCACGCCGCCGACGTCGTCCTGACGATGCTCGACGAACCGTTGCGCGGCGGCGCGGTGCTGGTGGTGGACGGGGTCGTCACCGACGTCGGTCCGCGCGCAGACGTGGTACGCGCGGCGGGCAGCGCCCGCGTGCGCGACTGGCCCGGCGTGCTGACGCCCGGGCTGGTGAACGCGCACGCGCACCTGCAGTACGGCGAGCCGTTCGCGCACCTGGCGACGGCGGGCCTGCCGTTCGCGGAGTGGATCCTGCAGCTCAGCGAGATCCGGGTGGGCTTCACCGACACCGACTGGCAGGTCAGCGCGCGCGGCTCGGCGCACCAGCTGCTGAAGTCGGGGACGACGGCCGTGGCGGATCTGGTCTCGCGCCCCGAGCCCGTTGCGGTCGCGACCTCGCTGGGGCTGCAAGGGATCTCCTACGCCGAGCTGGCCGGTGTCGACGCCGCGCGCTGGCCCGCAGCGCGTGAGCGGCTCGACGCCCTGCTCGGTGCTCCGGGGCGACCGCGCGGGATCAGCCCGCACACGCTCTACACGCTGGGCACGCAGGTCTACCGGGACATGTCGGGGCTGGCCCGCGAGCGCGGGGTCCGGCTGCACCCGCACCTGGCCGAGACCGTCGACGAGGCGGAGTTCGTGGTGAGCGGGACGGGCTCCTTCGCGGACATCAACGTCCGGCTGGCCCTGGCGATGGAGCTCCTCGGCACGGGAGCCGGCGTGAGCCCGGTCCAGCACTGCGACGCGCTCGGGGGGCTCGGGCCGGACGTCCACGTCGCGCACGGGGTGCACGTCGACGCCGCCGACCGGGCCCTGCTGCGCGAGCGCGGGACGCTCGTGGCCCTGTGCACCAGGTCCAACGCGATCCTCGGCGCCGGTGAGGCCCCGGTCGCTGACTACCTGTCCGAGGGGCCGGTGGCGCTGGGCACCGACTCGCTGGCCAGCGCGCCCGACCTGGACCTGCTCGCCGAGGCGCGGGCGACCCGGGACCTTGCCGTACGCCAGGGCCTTGAGCGCCCGGAGGAGCTCATCGTCCGGGCGATGACGCTGGGTGGTGCGAGGGCCCTCGGGCAGGACCTGGGGACGCTGCGACCCGGCGGCCGGGCCGACCTCGCGGTGTTCGACGTCCCGACGGGTGACCCGTACGCCGACCTCGTGCAGCACGGGGCAGGGCGCTGCGTGGCCACCGTGATCGGCGGGCGGCTCGTCCACCGGCGATGATGGAGGGGTGCCGAACCGCCCCGCAGTGAGTGACGTCCGCGCGACCCTCGACAAGGCGCCCGCCGACGTGGCCGCCATGTTCGACGAGGTCGCGCCCCGCTACGACCTGACCAACACCGTGCTGTCCCTCGGGCAGGACCGGGGCTGGCGCACCGCGGTCACCCGCGCCCTCGCGCTGCAGCCCGGCGAGCGGATCCTGGACCTCGCTGCCGGCACCGCCACCAGCACCGTCGCTCTCGCCAGGACCGGTGCCGACGCGATCGCCTGCGACTTCAGCCTGGGGATGCTCCGCGAGGGCCGGGGCCGTGGTGTGCCGCTCGTCGCGGGCGATGCACTGAAGCTGCCGTTCGCCGACGCGAGCTTCGACGCGGTCACCATCTCCTTCGGCCTGCGCAACGTCGCCGACACCGATCTCGCGCTGCGCGAGATGCTCCGCGTGACCAAGCCGGGGGGGCGCCTGGTGGTGTGCGAGTTCAGCCACCCCACGTGGAAGCCGTTCCGCACCGTCTACGTCGAGTACCTCATGAAGGCCCTGCCGGCCGTCGCCACCCGCGTCAGCAGCGACCCGGCCGCCTACGTCTACCTCGCCGAGTCGATCCGCGCGTGGCCCGACCAGGCCGGCCTCGCCGCTGTCCTGCAGGGGGCCGGGTGGTCGCAGGTCGGCTGGCGTGACCTCACCGGCGGCATCGTCGCCCTGCACCGGGCCACCCGCTCCTCCTGAGGTGCTGCACGGCCCGAGGGCCGCTACACTCAGGTGCCGCTCGTGAAAGTTTTCACAAGCGAGAGGGAGAGCACCTGTGACCGTCACCCAGGACGCCGACGTCATCGTCGTCGGTGCCGGTCCCGGCGGCAGTGCCACCGCCCACGCCCTCGCCCAGACCGGCCTCGACGTGCTCCTGCTCGAGAAGACCGCCTTCCCGCGCGAGAAGGTCTGCGGCGACGGGCTGACCCCCCGCGCGGTGAAGACGCTCGTCGACATGGGGATCGACACCACCGAGGCCAACGGCTTCATCCGCAACCGGGGCCTGCGCATCCTTGGTGGTGGCGTGAAGCTCGAGCTGCCCTGGCCCGAGCTGGCGAGCTACCCGAACTACGGGCTGGTCCGCCCACGTCTGGACTTCGACGACCTGCTCGCGCAGAACGCCCAGAAGGCCGGCGCCCGGCTGCAGACCCTCACCAACGTCAGCGGCCCGGTCGTGGAGAACGGTCGGATCGTCGGTGTCACGGCGAAGGTCGGGCCGGAGAAGACCGAGGTCACCTACCGCGCGCCCATCACCGTCGCCTGCGACGGCGTGAGTGCGCGCCTGGCGATCAGCCAGGGGATCAACAAGCGCGACGACCGCCCGATGGGCGTCGCCGTACGCCGCTACTACGAGAGCCCGCGTCACGACGACGACATGCTCGAGTCCTGGCTCGAGCTGCGGACGCCGACCGGTGACCTGCTCCCCGGCTACGGCTGGGTGTTCGGCGTCGGCGACGGCACCTCCAACGTCGGGCTCGGCATCCTCAACACCACCCAGGCCTGGCAGGACACCAACTACAAGGACCTGATGGCCCGCTGGACCGCGTCGATGCCCGCGGAGTGGCAGTACGACGAGGCGCACGCGCGTGGCCCGATCCGCGGCGCGGCCCTGCCCATGGGCTTCAACCGGCAGCCGCACTACCGCGACGGGATGCTGCTCGTGGGCGACGCCGCCGGTGCGGTGAACCCCTTCAACGGCGAGGGCATCGCGTACGCGCTCGAGTCCGGGCGCCTCGCGGCCGAGGTCGTCGCCCAGGCGCTCGCACGTCCCGACGGACCCGCGCGCGAGCGGGCCCTCGAGGCCTACCCCGCCGCCATGAAGGCGACGTACGGCGGTTACTACACGCTCGGGCGGGTGTTCGTGTCCCTCATCGGCAACCCGCAGGTGATGAAGGTCGCGACGAAGTACGGCCTGCCGCGCCCCCTGCTCATGAAGTTCACCCTGAAGCTGCTCGCCAACCTCACCGACCCACGGGGTGGCGACGCCCTCGACCGGGTCATCAACGGGCTGGTCAAGGCCGCGCCCGCGGCCTGACTAGGCTGCTTCCCGAACCACCCGTCCGTCCGAAGGGAGCACACAGGTGCTGAACTACTACGTCCCGGTCCTGGTGCTGGGCGTGCTCGCCTTCGGCTTCGCGGCGTTCTCGGTCGGTGCGGCCAGCCTCACCGGACCCAAGCGCTACAACCGCGCGAAGTACGACGCCTACGAGTGCGGGATCGAGCCGACGCCGCAGCCGATGGGCGGTGGGCGCTTCCCGATCAAGTTCTACCTGACCGCGATGCTGTTCATCGTCTTCGACATCGAGATCGTGTTCCTCTATCCGTGGGCCGTGGCCTTCAACCGGCTGGGTGCCTTCGGCCTCGTCGAGATGTTCCTGTTCATCGCGACGGTCTTCGTCGCGTACGCCTACGTGTGGCGTCGCGGCGGGCTGGAGTGGGACTGATGTCAAGCATGCCAAGCACCGGGAAGGCGTAGGCCATGGGTCTCGAGGAGAAGCTGCCGTCAGGGATCGTCCTGACCAGCGTCGAGAAGGTCGTCAACTGGAGCCGCAAGAGCTCCCTGTGGCCGGCCACGTTCGGCCTGGCCTGCTGCGCGATCGAGATGATGGCGACCGGTGCCGGTCGTTACGACCTCGCGCGCTTCGGCATGGAGGTCTTCCGGGCGTCCCCGCGCCAGGCCGACCTGATGATCGTTGCCGGCCGGGTGAGCCAGAAGATGGCGCCGGTCGTCCGCCAGATCTACGACCAGATGCCCGAGCCCAAGTGGGTCATCGCGATGGGTGTCTGCGCCAGCTCCGGCGGGATGTTCAACAACTACGCGATCGTGCAGGGCGTCGACCACATCATCCCGGTCGACATCTACCTGCCCGGTTGTCCGCCGCGGCCGGAGATGCTCATCGACGCGATCCTCAAGCTGCACGACAAGATCATGGAGGAGCCGCTGGGCTCCAACGCCAAGCGCCGCCTCGAGCACGACTACGTCCCGCGCGAGCTCGTCGCGAGCTCCGTGCGCTACACCCCCGAGGGCAAGAAGACCGCCCGGTACGGCAGCGAGGCATGACCGAGATCCCCGCGATGCCCGAAGACACCACGCCCGACGACACCACGGCCGACGACACCACGACCGCGCCCTCCGGCGAGCACGACCCCACCGGTGGCGTCGACACCGGCGGCACCCACCTCGACAGCGGCACCAACCTGCCCGAGGCGCCGACCATCCAGCGACTGCCGTCGGCGGTCACCCCCGGTGCGGAGGCGACGCGCGCCGGTCACGACATGTTCGGCGCCTCGCTCGGCGGTGACACCAGTGGCTTCGGCGGACTGGTGCCGCGCGCCCTGGCCTCGCTGTCCACCCCACGCCCGTACGGCGGCTGGTTCGACGAGGCCGTCGACGCGCTCGAGGCCGCGTGGCCGCAGTTCGGCGACAGCGTCCTGCGCGTCGAGGTGGCGTTCGGTGAGCTGACCCTGCACGTCAAGGCCTCCGCCGTACGCGATGTCTGCCAGGTCCTGCGCGACGACGAGAACCTCCGCTTCGAGCTGCTCTCGTCGGTGTCCGGGGTCGACTACCCCGACCAGGAGCACCGGCTGCACGCCGTCTACCACCTGACCTCGATGACCTACCGCCGTCGCCTGCGCGTCGAGGCCGCCGTGAGCGTCGAGGACCCGCACCTGCCGTCGGTCTGCGCCGTGTTCCCGACCGCGGACTTCCAGGAGCGGGAGGCCTACGACATGTTCGGCATCGTCTTCGACGGCCACCCGGCGCTGACCCGCATCCTCATGCCGGACGACTGGGTCGGCTTCCCCCAGCGCAAGGACTACCCGCTCGGCGGGATCCCGGTCGAGTACAAGGGCGCGAGCATCCCGCCCCCCGACGAGCGGAGGGCCTACTCGTGACGACGAGCGACCTGTACGGCGCTGCACGTGAGACGACCGAGGGCACCGTCTACACCGTCACCGGTGGCGACTGGGACGCCGTCGTCGAGGGCGCCGGCGACGACCAGCGCATGGTCGTCAACATGGGCCCGCAGCACCCGTCGACCCACGGGGTGCTGCGCCTGGTCCTCGAGCTCGAGGGTGAGACGGTCACCAGCGCCCGCACGGTGATCGGCTACCTGCACACCGGCATCGAGAAGAACATGGAGTACCGCACCTGGACCCAGGGCGTGACCTTCGTGACGCGCATGGACTACCTCGCTCCGATCTTCAACGAGACGGCGTACTGCCTGGCGGTGGAGAAGCTGCTGGGCATCGAGGTGCCGGAGCGCGCGACCACGATCCGGGTGCTGTGCATGGAGCTCAACCGCATCGCCTCCCACCTGGTGTGGCTCGCGACCGGCGGGATGGAGCTGGGCGCCCTGACCGCCATGACCAACGGCTTCCGTGAGCGCGAGCTCGTCCTCGACGTGCTCGAGACCATCACCGGGCTGCGGATGAACCACGCGTTCGTCCGCCCCGGCGGGGTCTCCCAGGACCTCCCGCCGGGTGCCGTCGACAAGGTGCGCGAGCTGCTCGCGACCCTCGAGGAGCGCATCCCGCTGGTGGACCTGCTGCTCACCGGGCAGCCCATCTGGCAGAAGCGGCTCAAGGACATCGCCTACCTCGACGTGCAGGGCTGCATGGCGCTCGGCGTCACCGGACCGATCCTGCGCTCGGCCGGCCTCGCGTGGGACCTGCGCAAGACCGAGCCCTACTGCGGCTACGAGACCTACGACTTCGAGGTCCCGACCGCCACGACGGCCGATGGCTGGGGCAGGTTCCTGGTCCGCGTGGCGGAGATCAAGGAGTCGATGAAGATCGTCGCCCAGGCGCTGGACCGGCTCACTCCCGGCCCCGTCATGGTCCAGGACAAGAAGATCGGCTGGCCGGCCCAGCTCGCCCTCGGCAGCGACGGCATGGGCAACAGCCTCGACCACGTGAAGACGATCATGGGCACGTCCATGGAGGCCCTGATCCACCACTTCAAGCTCGTGACCGAGGGCTTCCGCGTCCCCGCCGGGCAGGTCTACAGCTCCATCGAGTCGCCGCGCGGCGAGCTCGGGGTGCACGCGGTCAGCGACGGAGGCACGCGCCCGTTCCGCGTCCACGTCCGCGAGCCAAGCTTCGTCAACCTGCAGGCCGCCTCGGCGATGTGCGAGGGCTCGCTGCTCGCCGACGCCATCGCCGCGGTGGCCTCGATCGACCCCGTCATGGGTGGAGTGGACCGCTAAGTGGACATCAACCTCGGCCTCCCGGCGACCACGGTGGTCCCGGACGGCATCCCGCCGCTGACCGAGCAGACCCGTCGTGAGGCGCGCGAGCTCATCGCCCGTTATCCGCGCTCGCGGTCTGCGCTGCTGCCGATGCTGCACCTGGTGCAGTCGGTGCAGGGCTACGTCTCGCCGGCCGGCATCTCCCTGTGCGCCGAGGAGCTCGGGCTCACCAAGGCCGAGGTCGGTGCGGTCGCGACCTTCTACACGATGTACCGCCGTACGCCTGCGGGGACCTACCACGTCGGGGTGTGCACCAACACGCTCTGCGCCGTCCTCGGGGGCGACGCGATCTTCGCCTCCCTCAAGGAGCACCTCGGCATCGGGCACAACCAGGCGCTCGAGGACGGCACGGTCAGCCTCGAGCACCTCGAGTGCAACGCGGCCTGCGACTACGCGCCCGTGATGATGGTGAACTGGGAGTTCTACGACAACCAGACGCCGCAGTCCGCGCGCGACCTCGTCGACGCGTGCCGGGCGGGGAACCCCCCGGCCCCCACCCGCGGGGCGAACAGCTTGGCGACCTTCAAGGAGGTCTCGCGCGTGCTCGCCGGCTTCAACGACGGCCGCGGGCAGGAGGGTGTGACCGCCGGTCCGCCGACACTGGTGGGTCTCGAGCTCGCCAAGCAGCGCGGCGACACCGCCCCGGCGTACCCCTCGTCCAGCCCCTCGTCCAGCCCCTCTGCCAGCCCTACGACTGACGGCCAGGAGTCCTGACGTGGTGTTCACCCCCGTCCTGTCGGCCCACTGGGACGACGCCGACTGCTTCACCCTCGACGGCTACACCCGCAACGGCGGCTACTCCGCTCTCGACAAGGCCCTCGGCATGAACCCCGACGACCTCATCGCGCTGGTCAAGGACTCCGGCCTGCGCGGGCGCGGCGGCGCCGGCTTCCCGACGGGGATGAAGTGGGGGTTCATCCCCCAGGGGCCGGAGGGTCAGGGCGCGAAGCCGCACTACCTGGTGGTCAACGCGGACGAGTCCGAGCCGGGGACCTGCAAGGACACCCCGTTCATGCTCGCCAACCCGCACGAGCTCATCGAGGGCGTCATCATCGCGTCGTTCGCGATCCGTGCCAGCCACGCCTTCATCTACGTCCGCGGCGAGATCGTGCACGTCATCCGCCGGCTGCAGGAGGCCGTCCAGCAGGCGTACGCCGCCGGTCACCTCGGCACGGACATCCACGGCTCCGGGTACGACCTCGAGCTCGTGGTCCACGCCGGCGCCGGGGCCTACATCTGCGGGGAGGAGACGGCGCTGCTGGACTCCCTCGAGGGCTACCGCGGGCAGCCGCGACTGCGCCCGCCGTTCCCCGCGACCCACGGGCTCTACGCCTGCCCGACGGTCGTCAACAACGTCGAGTCCATCGCCTCCGTGCCGAGCATCGTGCTCGGTGGCGCCGAGTGGTTCTCCTCCATGGGCACCGAGAAGAGCAAGGGCTACACGCTCTACTCCCTGTCCGGTCACGTGAAGAACCCCGGTCAGTTCGAGGCGCCGCTCGGCATCACGCTGCGCCAGCTGCTCGACCTGTCCGGTGGCATGCGCGAGGGCCACACCCTGAAGTTCTGGACGCCGGGCGGGTCCTCCACGCCCCTTCTGACCGACGCCCATCTCGACGTGCCGCTCGACTACGAGGGCGTCGCCGAGGCCGGCTCGATGCTCGGGACCAAGGCCCTGCAGTGCTTCGACGACACGACCTGCGTCGTGCGTGCCGTGCTGCGCTGGACCGAGTTCTACGCCCACGAGTCCTGCGGCAAGTGCACGCCCTGTCGCGAGGGCACCTACTGGATGGTGCAGATCCTGCAGCGCCTCGAGGCCGGCACCGGTACCGAGGAGGACATCGCGACGCTGCTCGACACCTGCGACAACATCTTCGGGCGCTCGTTCTGCGCCCTCGGTGACGGTGCGACCAGCCCGATCGTCAGCGGCGTCCAGCTGTTCCGCGACGAGTTCATCGCCCACGTCAACGGCGGCTGCCCCTTCGACCCGGTCGCCTCCACCGTCTTCGCAGGGGTGACCGCATGAGCACCACGTCCGACGTCGCGGTGCAGACCGACCTCGTCACCGTCACGATCGACGGGTTCGAGGTGAAGGTCCCCAAGGGCACGCTGGTCATCCGCGCCGCCGAGCTCATCGGGATCCAGATCCCGCGCTTCTGCGACCACCCGCTGCTCGACCCGGTGGGTGCGTGCCGTCAGTGCATCGTCGAGGTCGAGGGACAGCGCAAGCCGGTGGCGTCGTGCACCACGACGGTCACCGAGGGGATGGTCGTCAAGACCCAGCTCACCTCACCGGTCGCCGAGAAGGCGCAGCGCGGCACCCTCGAGCTGCTGCTCATCAACCACCCGCTCGACTGCCCGGTCTGCGACAAGGGCGGCGAGTGCCCGCTGCAGAACCAGTCCATGGCGTTCGGCGACGACCACAGCCGCTTCCACGACGTGAAGCGCACCTACCCGAAGCCACTGGCGATCAGCAGCCAGGTGCTGCTCGACCGCGAGCGCTGCGTGCTCTGCGCCCGCTGCACGCGGTTCAGCCAGCAGATCGCCGGTGACCCGTTCATCGAGCTGTTCGAGCGCGGGGCCCTGCAGCAGGTGGCGATCTACGCCGACACCCCGTTCGAGTCCTACTTCTCCGGCAACACCGTGCAGATCTGCCCGGTGGGGGCGCTGACCGGGGCGGCGTACCGCTTCCGGGCCCGCCCGTTCGACCTGGTCTCCTCGCCGATGGTGTGCGAGCACTGCGCCGCCGGGTGCGCCCTGCGCACGGACCACCGCCGCGGCAAGGTGCTGCGCCGTCTCGCCGGTGACGACCCCGAGGTCAACGAGGAGTGGAACTGCGACAAGGGCCGCTGGGCGTTCACCTACGCCACGCAGCCGGACCGCCTCACCACGCCCCTGGTCCGCCGCAACGGCGTGCTCGAGCCGGCGTCCTGGACCGAGGCGCTCGACCTCGCCGCGCGCGGCCTGTCCATGGCGCGCGACGAGGGCGGGGTCGGGGTCCTGCCCGGTGCCCGCGGAACCGTCGAGGACCTGTTCGCGTGGAGCAAGTTCGCCCGGGTCGCCCTCGGCACGCACGACATCGACGCGCGGGTACGTCCCGGCAGCGACGAGGAGCTCGCGTTCCTCGCCAGCAACGTCGCCGGTCGCTACCTCGAGACCACCTACGCCGACCTCGAGGCTGCCCCCGCGGTCCTCCTCGCGGGCTTCGAGCCGGAGGAGGAGTCGCCGATCGTCTTCCTGCGGCTGCGCAAGGCCGTCCGCACGCACGGCCAGCGGGTCGCGACGATCGCGTCCTTCCTCAGCACGGGTGCGGTCAAGCTCTCCGCGACCCTGGTCCAGACGGTTCCGGGCGAGGAGACCGCCGCCCTCACGGCGTACGACGCCAGCACTCTTCCGTCGGGCTCGGTGATCCTCGTCGGCGAGCGCCTCGCGTCGGTGCCGGGGGCCCTGTCCGCCGCCGCGGCGCTGGCCGCGACCTCCGGTGCCAAGCTCGCCTGGGTGCCGCGGCGCGCAGGAGAGCGGGGCGCGGTCGACACCGGCGCGCTGCCGACCCTGCTGCCTGGCGGTCGCGCGCTCACCGACGACCCCGGCTGGGGCCCGCTGCCCGCCGAGGCCGGTCGCGACCTCACCGCGATCCTCGAGGCCGTCAAGGCCGGGACGCTCAAGGGCCTGCTCGTCGGCGCCGTCGACCCGGCGGACGCCCCGGACCCGCTGCTGGCCCTCGACGCGCTCGACAAGGCGCAGTTCCTCGTCAGCCTCGAGCTGCGGCGCTCTGCCGTGACCGACCGGGCCGATGTCGTGCTGCCCGTGGCCGCCGCCGTCGAGAAGGACGGGACCTTCCTCGACTGGGAGGGACGGGCCCGCCCGTTCGGCGCGGTGCTGCGCACCAGCGGCGCGCAGTCCGACGGCCGCGTGCTCGACTCGCTCGCCGAGGAGATGGACCGTCCGCTGGGGCTGCCCAGCGTCGACGCCGCCCGCGCGGAGATCAGCGCTCTCGGGGTGGCCGCCACCCGCCCGGCCGCTCCCTCCGCCCACGTCGCGGCGCCCGCTGCTGAGCCGGCCGAGGGTGACGCGCCGGAGGCTGAGCCCCAGACGGTCGGGCCCACCGGTCCGGTCACCCGCCTCGCGACCTGGCACTGGCTGCTCGACGACGGTTCGCTGCAGGACGGCGAGCCCCACCTGGCCGGTACGGCGAGAGCACCGCGCCTGCACCTGTCGGCCACCACCGCCGCGACGCTCGGTGCGGTCGACGGCGAGCCCGTGACGGTGAGCACCGACCGTGGGAGCCTCACCCTGCCGCTGGTCGTCGCTGACCTGCCGGACGACGTGGTGTGGGTCCCGACCCGCGCGACCGGCTCGCACGTGCGCATCGACCTCGCGGCGGCCCACGGGTCCGTCGTGACGCTCTCGAAGGGAACCGCGTGAGCATCCTGGCGCCCCTGGCCGACGACACCCAGCTGCCGCTGACCAGCTTCGGCAACGAGCCGTTCTGGCTGACGGCAGCGAAGGCAGTGTTCGTCTTCGGCCTGCTCGTCGTCCTGACGCTGTTCACCATCGTCTTCGAGCGCAAGGTCGTCTCGTGGATGCAGCAGCGCACCGGCCCGAACCGGGTCGGTCCCCGTGGCTACCTGCAGTCGCTCGCCGACGGGTTCAAGCTCGCGCTGAAGGAGGAGATCATCCCGGCGCTGGCTGACAAGCCGGTCTACATCCTCGCGCCGATCGTGTCCGCCGTCCCCGCGTTCCTCGCCTTCTCCGTCATCCCGTTCGGGCCGAAGGTGACCATCAACGGGCACGACACCGCGCTGCAGCTCACCGACATGCCGATCGGCGTGCTGTTCGTGCTCGCCTGCTCCAGCGTCGGTGTCTTCGGCATCGTGCTCGCCGGCTGGGCCAGCGGGTCGACGTACCCCCTCCTCGGCGGTCTGCGCAGCGCCGCCCAGGTCATCTCCTACGAGGTGGCGATGGGCTTGAGCTTCGTCGCGGTCTTCCTCTACGCGGGCTCGCTGTCCACGAGCGAGATCGTGGCCGCCCAGGGCAGCTCGTCGTTCAGCCTGCTCGGCATCGACGGCATCCCGCGACCGGGCTGGTTCGTGTTCACCCTGCCGGTGTCGTTCGTCATCTACGTCATCGCCATGGTCGGCGAGACCAACCGCGCGCCGTTCGACCTCCCCGAGGCGGAGTCCGAGCTCGTCGGCGGGTTCCACACCGAGTACACCTCGCTGAAGTTCGCGATGTTCTTCCTGGCGGAGTACATCAACGTCATCACCGTCTCGGCGCTGTGCACCACGATGTTCCTCGGCGGCTGGCAGCCCATCTTCCCGTTCAGCCGGGTCGAGTGGATGAGCACCGGCTACTTCCCGATCGTCTGGTTCCTGTCAAGGTCATCGGCTTCATCTTCTTCTTCATCTGGCTGCGCGGGACGCTGCCCCGGATGCGCTACGACCAGTTCATGAAGTTCGGCTGGAAGGTGCTGATCCCGGCCAGCCTCGCGTGGATCATGCTCGTCGCGTCGATCCGCACCCTCACCGACAGCGTCGAGAGCGGCACCACGCGGGCGCTCTACCTGGGCATCGGCATGGCGGTCTGCTTCGGCATCTTCTCGCTCATCCCGGTGAAGGCCCCGCCGACCGAGGAGGAGATCGCGGCGGAGAACGCACCGATCCCCGTCGCGCAGGGCGGCTACCCGCTGCCCCCGATGGACCTGGTCGTCCCGCCGACCCCGAGGTCCCTGCAGCCCACCCCGAGCACCCCACTGGAAGGCGAGCCCCGTGGCTAGCATCTTCGACCCCGTCAAGGGCTTCGGGGTCACCTTCGCGACGATGTTCAAGAAGACGACGACCGAGGAGTACCCCGAGTACGTCCGTCCGGTGCCGCCGCGCTTCCACGGCCGGCACGTCCTGAACCGGCACCCCGACGGGCTGGAGAAGTGCATCGGCTGCGAGCTGTGCGCCTGGGCCTGCCCGGCCGACGCCATCTACGTCGAGGGCGCGACCAACACCGACGAGCACCGCATGTCGCCGGGGGAGCGCTACGCGTCGGTCTACCAGATCAACTACCTGCGCTGCATCTTCTGCGGCCTGTGCATCGAGGCCTGCCCGACCCGCTCGCTGACCATGACCAACGAGTACGAGCTGGCCGACGACAGCCGCTCGTCGCTCATCTTCACCAAGGAGCAGCTGCTCGCCCCGCTGCTCGCCGGGATGGAGCAGCCGCCACACCCGATGCGGCTCGGCACGACCGACACCGACTACTACACCGGGAGTGCGCAGTGATGGACACCGTGCTGGCGGCGTCCCACACCGGCGAGACCATCACCTTCTGGGTGCTCGCCCCCATCGCCGTCGCTGGCCGCCCTCGCCATGGTGCTGGCCAAGAACGCCGTGCACTGCGCGCTGTTCCTCGCCGCCGTGATGCTCAGCCTGGCGGGTCTCTACGCCCTGCAGGACGCGCCGTTCCTCGCCGCCGTACAGGTCATCGTCTACACCGGCGCCATCCTCATGCTGTTCCTGTTCGTGCTGATGCTGGTCGGCGTCGACAGCAGCGACTCGCTCGTCGAGACGCTGCGCGGTCAGCGGGTGGCTGCGCTCCTGGTCGGCGCCGGCTTCGCGGTCCTCTTGATCAGCACGGTCGTCGACGTCAGCACGGGCGACCCGAACGGGCTCGAGCAGGCCAACGCCGACGGCAACGTCGTCGGGCATCGCCCGGCTGCTGTTCACCCGGTACATCTTCGCCTTCGAGATCACCAGCGCCCTGCTCATCACCGCCGCCCTCGGCGCGATGGTGCTCGCGCACAAGGAGCGGCTCGTGCCGCGGCTGTCGCAGCGCGACCTGTCGCGCGCACGGTTCGCCAGCGACCACCCGTTCCCCCTGCCCGGTCCCGGGGTCTTCGCCGCCGGCGACTCCATCGCCCGCGGCGCGCTGCTGCCCGACGGCACCGTCGCCCCGAGCTCGCCTCGCGCCGACGCTCACCGCCCGTGCGGTCTCGACCTCCCGACCGACCTCGACAGACCGCCCGAACGAGGGGAGGGGCAGTGAGCTCCGACCACTACCTCGTCCTCGCGGCGATCCTGTTCACGATCGGCGCCGTCGGCGTGCTCGTGCGCCGCAACGCCATCCTCGTGTTCATGTGCATCGAGCTGATGCTCAACTCGGTGAACCTGACCCTGGTCACCTTCAGCCGCCAGAACGGCACGCTCGACGGTCAGATCATGGCGTTCTTCGTCATGGTCGTCGCCGCCGCCGAGGTCGTGGTCGGCCTCGCGATCATCATGAGCATCTTCCGCACCCGTCGCTCGGCCTCGGTCGACGACGCCAACCTGCTCAAGTACTAGGGGACCCTTCGTGACGTTCTTGGCCAGCGGGCTGACCGCCGCCGAGCAGGTGGAGTACGTGCCGGCGACCGGCGTGCTCTCGAGCCTGTGGCTGCTGCTCGCCCTCCCGGCTGCCGGTGCGGCGATCCTGCTGCTGTCCGGCAAGCGCTCGAGCTCCTGGGGCCCCTACCTGGCCACCGCCCTGACGGGGTCGGCCTTCGTCTACGGCCTCATCAGCTTCTTCGCCCTCCGCGGTGAGGACGAGGCCGCCCGTCAGGTCAGCCGCCACCTGTTCGCGCTGGATCCCGGTCGGCGGCTTCCAGGTCGACGCGGGCCTGCTCTACGACCCGCTCAGCGCGACCTTCGTCCTGCTCATCACCGGTGTCGGGTTCCTCATCCACGTCTACTCGCTCGGCTACATGGAGCACGACCCGCGCAAGAAGACGTTCTTCGCCTACCTCAACCTGTTCGTCGCGGCGATGCTCCTGCTCGTCCTGGGCAACAGCTTCCTCGCGCTCTACGTCGGCTGGGAGGGCGTCGGCCTCGCGTCGTACCTGCTCATCGCGTTCTGGTACGACAAGCCGGAGGCCGCCACCGCCGCCAAGAAGGCGTTCATCGCCAACCGCGTCGGGGACGTCGGGCTGTCGCTCGCGATCATGGTGATGTTCGCGGCGCTCGGCACCACCTCCTACGCAGGACGTGTTCAGCAGCCCCGGTCTCGCCGGAGGTACGGCGACCGCGATCGGCCTTCTGCTGCTGCTCGGCGCCTGCGGCAAGTCCGGCCAGTTCCCGCTGCAGACCTGGCTCCCGGACGCCATGGAGGGCCCGACCCCGGTGTCCGCGCTCATCCACGCCGCGACGATGGTGACCGCCGGCGTCTACCTCATCGCGCGCAGCACGCCGGTGTTCACCGCCAGCCCTGATGCGCAGACCGTCGTCACGATCATCGGCGCGATCACGCTCGTCATCGGTTGCCTCATCGGCTGCGCCTACGACGACATCAAGAAGGTCCTTGCCTACTCGACCGTGAGCCAGATCGGCTACATGTTCCTCGCTGTCGGGATCCCCGGTGCGGGCGCGATCGCGATCCTGCACCTGCTGACCCACGGCTTCTTCAAGGCCTGCATGTTCCTGTCCGCCGGGTCGGTCATGCACGGCATGGGCGACCAGGTCGACATGCGCCGGTTCGGGGGGCTGCGCACGTACATGCCGATCACCTTCGGCTGCTTCCTCACCGGCTACCTCGCGATCATCGGCATCCCGCCGTTCGCCGGGTTCTTCTCCAAGGACAAGATCATCGAGTCGGCCTACGACCTCGGGGGCACGCGTGGCGGCATCCTCGGGACGGTCGCGCTGCTCGGCGCCGCAGTCACGGCGTTCTACATGACCCGCCTGATGGTGATGACCTTCTTCGGCGAGAAGCGCTGGACCGAGGACCAGCACCCGCACGAGTCGCCGGCGGTCATGACCGGCCCGATGGTGCTGCTCGCGATCGGCTCCCTGGTGTCCGGTTTCCTGCTCGTCGCCGGCAGTCGGCTGCAGGACTGGCTCATCCCGTCGCTCGGCGAGCCCATCGAGGCCGGCACCCACACGATCGACCCGCACGTCCTCACCGCGCTCACCCTGCTCGTGGTCGCCGGTGGCGCCATCGGCGCCTACGTCGCCTACGGCACCAAGCCGGTGCCGGTCACCCCGCCGGTCGCCGTCACGCCGTTCACCGTCGCCGCGCGCAAGAACCTGTACTTCGACGCGCTGAACGAGTCGGTGCTCATGCGCCCCGGCCAGTACCTCACCCGCTTCCTGGTGTTCGTCGACAACAAGGGCATCGACGGCGCCGTGCACGCACTGGCCGCAGGGATCGGGGGCAGCTCCGGCCGCCTCAGGCGCCTGCAGACCGGGTTCGTGCGGTCCTACGCCCTGTCGATGTTCGGAGGAGCGCTCCTCGTGGTCGCCGCCCTGCTCGCCGTGAGGCTGGGCCAGTGACGCCTTGGCTCACCATCCTCGGGGTGGTCCCACTCGTCGGCGCCCTGCTCGTCGCGGCGCTGCCTGCCGGCCGTGACCTGCTGGCCAAGCAGGTCGCCTTCGCGACGACGCTGGTCGTGCTGGTCCTCACCGTCGTCATGTGCGCCGACTACTCCACCGCCAAGGGGGCCCCGCGCTTCCAGTTCGAGCAGAGCCACGACTGGATCAAGGCCTTCGGCGTGCGCTACTCCGTGGGCGCCGACGGCATCGCGCTGGTGCTCATCGCCCTCATCGCCGTGCTCGTGCCGGTCGTGCTGCTCGCGAGCTGGGACGACGTGGAGAAGCTCAACGAGCAGACCCCCGAGGGACCGGACGCGCCCGCCGCGGGGACCAAGAGCGTCAAGACGTTCTTCGCCCTGATGCTGGTGCTCGAGACGATGATGATCGGGGTCTTCGCGGCGACGGACGTCTTCCTGTTCTACGTGTTCTTCGAGGCGATGCTCATCCCGATGTACTTCCTCATCGGCAGCTACGGCGGTCCCCGCCGGTCCTACGCCGCGGTGAAGTTCCTGCTGTTCAGCCTGTTCGGCGGACTGCTCATGCTGGCCGCCGTCATCGGGCTCTACGTGCAGTCGGCCAAGGCCGGCACCGGCACGTTCAGCTTCGAGGCGCTGTCGCAGCTGGAGATGAGCCACACCGCGCAGGGCTGGCTGTTCCTCGGCTTCTTCCTCGCGTTCGCCATCAAGGCGCCGCTGTTCCCGTTCCACACCTGGCTGCCCGACGCCGGTGCCGAGGCGCCGACCGGCAGCGCGATCCTGCTCGTCGGTGTGCTCGACAAGGTCGGCACCTTCGGGTTCCTGCGCTACTGCCTGCCCTTGTTCCCCTGGGCCGCGCGCGAGTTCGCGCCGTACGTCATCACGCTGTCGGTCATCGGCGTGCTGTACGGCGCGCTGCTGGCGATGGGGCAGAAGGACCTCAAGCGCCTGGTGTCCTACACCTCGGTCGCCCACTTCGGCTTCATCGGCATGGGCTGCTTCGCGTTCACGACCCAGGCCGGCACGGGCGCGGTGCTCTACATGGTCAACCACGGCCTGAGCACCGGTGCCCTGTTCATGGTGCTGGGCTTCCTCATCCAGCGGGGCAAGAGCCGGCTCATCAGCGACTACAGCGGCATGGCCAAGGTCGTCCCCGTGCTCGCGGCACTGTTCTTCGTCAGTGGCCTGAGCTCGCTGGCGCTGCCTGGGCTGTCGACGTTCGTGTCGGAGTTCCTCGTGCTGGTCGGCACCTTCACCACGCACAAGGTCGCCGCGATCGTCGCCACCAGCGGCATCATCCTGGCCGCCCTCTACATCCTGCTGGCCTACCAGCGCACGATGCAGGGAGTCCTCAGCCAGGCGCACGCCGGCATGAAGGACCTCAACGCCCGAGAGGTGACGGCGCTCGCCCCGCTGATCGCGCTGATGCTGTTCCTCGGCTTCTACCCCAAGCCCGTCACCGACATCATCAACCCCGCCGTCGCCGCGACCATGCAGGACGTGGGAGCCACCGACCCGGCGCCCACGCAGGTCGCCGCCCAGCTCGAGAGCAAGTAGGGACCGACGATGCCCACCGACATCCAGGCGCCCTCGATCGCCTACCTGCCCCTCTTGCCCATGCTCCTCGTCTTCGGCGCCGCCGTCGTCGGTGTGCTCGTGGAGGCGTTCGTCAAGGCCGAGCACCGCCGGCTCACCCAGCTCGTCGTGGGGCTCGCCGGCCTCGTCGGCGCGCTCGGCGCCGTCTGGTACCTCGCGGACGCCGGCACCCACCGCCTGGTCGTCGAGTCCGCGATCGCCATCGACGGACCGACCCTGTTCCTGCAGGGCACGCTGTGCGTCCTCGGCATCGGGAGCCTGCTGCTGCTGTCCGAGCGCCGCCTCGACGGCAGTGGCGGCTCCGTCGTCAGCCAGGCCGCGAACCTGCCCGGGTCCAAGGACGACGTCGCGCTCGCGGACTCCGCGCACATGCAGACCGAGGTCTACCCGCTCGCGATGTTCGCCCTCGGCGGCATGCTGCTGTTCCCCGCCTGCAACAACCTGCTGCTGTCCTTCGTGGCCCTCGAGGTCCTGAGCCTTCCGCTCTACCTCATGGCGGGTCTCGCCCGCCGACGTCGCCTGCTGTCGCAGGAGGCCGCGCTGAAGTACTTCCTGCTCGGCGCCTTCGCCTCCGCCTTCTTCCTGTACGGCGTCGCGCTGCTCTACGGCTACGCCGGCAGCGTCGACCTGGGCGACATCCTCAACGCGACGGCGACGACCAGCGGCAAGGACACCTACCTCTACCTCGGCATCGCGATGATCGGGATCGGGCTGCTGTTCAAGATCGGCGCGGTGCCGTTCCAGGCCTGGACGCCCGACGTCTACCAGGGCAGCCCGACACCGGTGACCGCGATGATGGCCGCCTGCACGAAGGTGGCGGCCTTCGGCGCGCTGCTGCGCATCTTCTACGTCGGGTTCGGGACGACCGAGTGGTCGTGGAAGCCGATGATCACGGGCGTGGCGATCCTCACGATGCTCGTCGGCGCCATCCTGGCCGTGACGCAGACCGACGTGAAGCGGATGCTGGCCTACTCCTCGGTCGCCCACACCGGCTTCATCCTGGTGGCCCTCGGCGGCCTGTCGGCGACCGGCGCAGGCAGCAAGGACGGCCTGTCCGGTTCGCTGTTCTACCTGTTCACCTACGGCTTCACCACCCTCGCGACCTTCGCCGTCGTCGGCCTGGTCCGCGACGGTGCGGGCGAGGCGACCCACCTGGCGCAGTGGGCCGGGCTCGGCAAGCGCAGCCCACTGGTCGCCGGGGTCTTCGCGTTCCTGCTGCTGGCGCTGGCAGGGATCCCGCTGACCAGCGGCTTCGTGGCGAAGTTCGCCGTGTTCAAGGCCGCGTTCGAGGGCGACGCGATCGTGCTCGTCGTCGTGGGTGTGCTCGCGAGCGCCATCACCGCGTTCTTCTACGCCCGCGTCATCGTGCTCATGTTCTTCCAGGAGCCGGCGGTCGACGGTCCGACCGTCGCCGTACCCAGCGCCCTCACCGCCGTCACGATCGCCCTCGGCCTCGCCGTGACGGTGATCCTCGGGATCCTGCCCCAGCCGGTGCTCGACCTGGCCGACCAGGCCGCGACGTTCGTCCGGTGAGCGCCTCCTCCGGCCTGCTCGCCGGCACGGACCCGGCCCTGCAGGCCAGGATCACGGCTGGTCTCGAGGAGGTCGAGGACCGCCTGCGCCAGGTCGTCGCGAGCAGCCACCCCCTGCTGAGCACGACGGCGTCCCACCTGGCCGAGGCCGGTGGCAAGCGGTTCCGGCCGCTGCTCACGCTGCTCGCCGCCGAGCTCGGCGACGGGGTGAGCAAGCAGGTCATCGACGCAGCCGTCGTCGTCGAGCTGACCCACCTCGCGACGCTCTACCACGACGACGTCATGGACGAGGCCGACGTCCGCCGGGGGGCCGAGAGCGCCAACACCCGCTGGACCAACACCGTCGCGATCCTCACCGGTGACTACCTGTTCGCGCGGGCCTCCGACCTGACAGCCGGCCTCGGCACGGAGGCGACGCACCTGCAGTCACGCACCTTCGCCCGGCTGGTCGAGGGGCAGATCAGCGAGACCGCCGGACCGGCGGAGGGCGAGGACCCGGTCGCCCACCACCTGCGTGTCCTCGCCGACAAGACCGGATCGCTCATCTCCACCAGTGCCCGCCTCGGCGCGCTGATGGCAGGCGCCGACACCGACGTCGTGGAGCGCCTCGCGGAGTACGGCGAGCTGATCGGCTTGGCCTTCCAGCTCTCCGACGACCTCATCGACGTGACCTCCGACAGCCACCAGTCCGGCAAGACGCCCGGGACCGACCTGCGCGAGGGGATCGCCACCCTGCCGGTGCTGCTCGGCCGCGACGACGCCGATCTCACCGCCGCCCTCGCCGGCGACCTGTCGAGCGACGCGGCTTTGTCCGACGCACTCGGCCGGCTGCGCGCCCACCCCGCCATGGACCAGGCCCGGACCACCCTCGAGCAGTACGCCGGCCGTGCCCGCACGGTCGCCGGTGACCTCCCGGGCGGAGCTGCCCGCGACGCGCTCGTGGCGCTCACCGACTACGTCCTGGCCCGCACCGGGTGACCCGGCAGCCGACCGAGGTCGCGCTCCCCGGAGGGCGCCTGCTGCGGCTGCACCTGTTCGACCTGGGCCTTGCGTGCTGCGCCGTGGAGTTCGTCGCCGCAGCGGTGACACCCGGCGCGCTCGCCGCCCTGGACGCCACGACGGAGCCGGTGGACAGCGCGGACGTGCTGGTCGTCAGTGGCACGCTCACCGACGTGAGCGCCGGCGCCGCCCTGGAGCTCTACGCGCGGCTGGCCGAGCCGCGCTACGTCGTGTCGTTCGGTGCGTGCGCGAACACCGGTGGGCCCTACTGGGACAGCTACAGCGTCACCAAGGGCGTGGACCAGCTGCTGCCCGTGGACGTCTGGGTGCCCGGCTGCCCACCCCGGCCGGAGGCGCTCCTCGAGGCCCTTGCCGCCCTCGACCGGGTGCGGCGGTGACCGAGCCGACCGTCGATCGCGCGGCGTGGGTGGCCACCGTCACCGCAGCGAGGGACGGCGGGGCGACCTTCTTCGATGTCCTCACGGCAGTCGACGTCGGCGACGACGGCTTCGAGGTGGTCGTGCACCTGTGGGACCCCGCCGCCCGGTCCGGGGCGCTGCTGCGCACGACCTGTCCGCGCGCGGACGCGGTCGTCCCGAGCCTGCTCGGGGTCTTCGGGGGAGCCGGCTGGCACGAGCGGGCCGCGGCGGAGCTGTTCGGGATCACCTTCACCGGACACGACACCGCACCGCTGCTGCTCGCCGAGGGGTTCGAGGGGCACCCGTTGCGCAAGGACTTCGTGCTCGCGTCCCGCGCAGCGCGGCGCTGGCCGGGGCTCAAGGAACCGGGGGAGTCCGACGCCGACCTCGCGCCGCAGGACGCCCCTCCGGCGCGACGGCCCCGTCGGCGCCTCACCCCTCCAGGCACCGACCCGACCTGGGGATCGCCGTGACCGGGCCCGAGCTGACCCCGTACGAGCGGGGGTTGGCGGTGCTCCGTGCGGCTCAGGGGCAGGTGCCGGAGCGGTCCCGTGGGGTCATCGCGCTCGACCAGGCGGCGTGCACCTCCTGCATGCTCTGCGCGCGCGAGTGCCCGGACTGGTGCATCGAGATCGACAGCCACAAAGAGGTCCTCCCACCGCTGACCGAGCGCGGACGCCCGCGGGTGGTGCACGTGCTCGACCGGTTCGACGTCGACTACGGCCTGTGCCTGTGGTGCGGCATCTGCATCGAGGTCTGTCCCTTCGACGCCCTGTTCTGGGCGCCACAGGTGCCGCCGGTCGGGCTCACGGCGACGGACCTGGTCCACGACCGCGAGCGACTGCAGGAGTGGTTGGTCGGTGCCCCGCGCGCGGGAACGCCAGACGGCGATGCGACGTTGGAACAAGAGCACGGCTGACCAGCCGGGACAGGGGTGAGGACATGCACAACCACCACAACGGACTGCGGACCGCGGTCCTGCTCGGTGGGCTGTCCAGCCTGCTGCTGCTCGCCGGTGGGGTGCTCGGCGGTCGCGGCGGGATGGTCATCGCGCTGCTGATCGCCTTCGGCATGAACGCCTACGCGTACTACAACAGCGACAAGCTCGCCCTTCGCTCGATGGGCGCGCAGCCGGTCACCGCCGAGCAGGCGCCGGAGATCTACGCGATCGTCGCCGAGCTGTCCACGAAGATGCAGATACCGATGCCGTCGCTGCACATCAGCCCGACCGCCGCGCCGAACGCCTTTGCCACCGGCCGCAACCCGCAGCACGCTGCGGTCTGCTGCACCACCGGCATCCTGGAGATCCTGGACCGGCGCGAGCTGCGGGCGGTGCTCGCGCACGAGCTCGCGCACGTCGGCAACCGCGACATCCTGATCAGCTCGGTCGCCGCGACGGTGGCCACGGCGATCAGCTTCCTCGCGCAGATGGCGCAGTTCGCCGCGATCTTCGGCGGTGGCCGCGACAACGAGGACCGCAACCCGATCGGGATGCTCGCCTTCGCGTTCCTCGGCCCGGTGGCGGCGGGCGTGATCCAGATGTCCATCAGCCGCAGCCGGGAGTACCAAGCCGACCAGACCGGCGCGGAGGTCTCCGGGGACCCGCTGGGGCTCGCCAGTGCCCTGCGCAAGCTCGAGATGGGCGTGGCGGCGAGGCCGCTCGTCGACGACCCGAAGCTCGCGCCCACCAGCTCGCTGATGATCGCCAACCCGTTCCGGGGCGGCGGCGTGACCAAGCTGTTCAGCACCCACCCGCCGATGGCCGACCGCATCGCCCGCCTCGAGGCGATGGCCAGCCAGTACAGCTAGCCCTGGCTCGCTCAGCGTGCCCCCTGAGCTTCGCCGGACCGCGTCCCCCCTTCGCGGTCAGACGAGACGGCCGGCGCCTTCGTCCCCCCACGAAGGCGTCGGCCCTCGTCGGTCAGGCACGCCCGGTCAGCGGTAGTTGGTGAACTGGATCGCGAAGTCGAGGTCCTGGCCCTTGAGCAGTGCCATGACCGCCTGCAGGTCGTCCTTCTTCTTGCCGCTGACCCGCAGCTGATCGCCCTGGATCTGCGCCTGCACGCCCTTGGGCCCCTCCTCGCGGATGATCTTCGAGACCTTCTTGGCGTTGTCCATGCTGATGCCCTCGGAGACCTTCGCCGTCAGGCGGTACTCCTTGCCCGACTGCTGCGGCTCACCTGCCTCCAGGGTCTTGAGGCTGATCTGGCGCTTGACCAGCTTCTCCTTGAAGACGTCGAGCAGCGCGGCGCAGCGCTCCTCGGCGGAGGCCTTGATGACGATGTCCTCGCCGGACCAGGCGATCTCGGCGCCCGTGCCCTTGAAGTCGTAGCGCGTCGCCGCTTCCTTGGCGGCCTGGTTCAGCGCGTTGTCGACCTCCTGACGGTCGACCTTGCTGACGATGTCGAAGGACGGGTCGGCCATGGGACTCCTCGAAACTGGTGTGGGCTAGCATCTTTCCCGTGCACGCCCTGGCGGGTTGCCCGAGTGGTCAATGGGAGCGGACTGTAAATCCGTCGGCTTAGCCTACGAAGGTTCGAACCCTTCACCCGCCACCAGTGCCCTCACAGCCCCGGTCCCGCCGACCGGGGCTGTGTCGTGTGCGGACCGACCCGGGCCAGCAGCGGCCGCACGGCGGCCGCGCGTCGGCGCGAGCGGGCGTAGAGCCACGGGCTCACCAGCATCCCTCGCAGCTCCAGGGCGGACAGCTCAGGCGGCGATTCCGGCCGATCGCGTACGGCGGCGGGTCGGCCCGGCCGCAGGGCCGCGAGCATCGTCCCTGATCGCCGGAGCAGTCCCCGGCGCAGGCGTGGGGAGCGGAGCGTCCACTTGGTCAGGACCGCCCCGAAACCCGTGCCGTAGCTGCGGATCTGCGCGACTAATGACGCCTCGTCGCGGCGGTGAGCGTGCCAGCAGACCGCGCGTGGTTCGTAGACCAGGGTCGAGCCGGTGAGGACCAGGTGGGAGAACGCATCGATGTCCTCACCGCCGCCGGTGAGGGTGCCGGCGCCGAGGGCAGGGTCGAAGCCGCCGATCCGCTCGAGCGCGGCACGGGTGAAGGCCATGGCGTTGCCGCTGCCGAACGACCCCCCGTTGAACGGGTAGACCAGGTGGTCCGGGTGCTCGGCCCGGTCGTCTGCGGTGAGGTCGAGGCGGAACGCGCGCCGCTGCATCCCGCGCGCGAACCCGCCGTACCCCTCGAAGTGGATCTGGGGCTGCGTCTCGAGCTCGAGGGGGAGCACGAGTCCGGTGGTGACCTCGGCGTCGCCCGCCACCAGGGGGGCGGTGAGCCATCTCGCCCAGGCGGGGTCCACGACCACGTCGTCGTCAGTGAAGGCGATCAGGTCGTGGGTGGCGCTGGTGATGCCGCGGTTGCGGGCGGCGGACAGCCCGGGCACCGGCTCGTCGACCAGCCGCAGCCGGGGGCCCCGCGCCTCGGTGGTGAGTCGCGTGACCAGCTCGCGCGTGGCGGGGTCTGAGGGACGGTTGTCGACGACGAGGACCTCGAGCTCCGGGTGGTCGCTGGCCAGCAGGGAGCGCAGCGCCCGCTCGAGCAGCTCGGGCCGCCCCACGGTGCACAGCACGACCGTGACCGCAGCGGTCGCGGGTGGCGCTCCCGGATCTGGCGCGACGTCGGCGGCGGCGGCGCCGACGGCGGCGCGGACCACCTCGGCCGACGCGCGTCCTTCGGTCAGCGGCACGTGGACCCAGGCCACAGGCGTGCCGTCGCGACGCACCAGCACCCGGGCGGCGGTGTACCGCGGGTCGACGGCCACCGCGGCACCGTCCCCGTCCACCTCGCACACCGCCACGGGCGCGCGCGGCCCCGCGAACGGGACCTCGTCGGCGGGGGTCGGCACGCGGGGATCGTCGCACACGGCGGATGTCCCGAGGCCGTTCTCACGAGCCGACGGCCCGGGGCCCGCACCGTGTAGCATCTTCCCGGTTCGCCGCCCCTTTAGCTCAGTCGGCAGAGCGTCTCCATGGTAAGGAGAAGGTCTACGGTTCGATTCCGTAAAGGGGCTCCACCTCCGTCCTCCTCGGGCGGGGCGCACCACCCGGGCGGTGTAGCTCAGCTGGCAGAGCAAGCGACTCATAATCGCTGTGTCACCGGTTCAAGTCCGGTCATCGCTACCGACGCAGGCTCACCCCTTCGCTCTCCGGCCATCGCCACCGACCGTTCCGGTAGCCTGGGAGCAGAGCCCCACCCGCGCACCACCCACCACTGAGCTGAAAGAGCAGGCACCCTCGCATGGCCGCCACCGACGTCCGCCCGAAGATCACGCTGGCCTGCCAGGACTGCAAGCACCGCAACTACATCACCAAGAAGAACCGGCGCAACGACCCCGACCGGCTCGAGCTCAAGAAGTTCTGCCCCAACTGCCGGGCGCACACCGAGCACAAGGAGACCCGCTGACCGCGGCGCTCCACCGCTCGCGACATGAGGCCGGTCCCGCACGGGGCCGGCCTTCGTCGTGCCCGGGCGAGAACCTGTTCTCGTCAGGGCGGTAGCGTCCGGGCGACCGCGAACGAGAGGACGCCCGCATGCCCCTGAACCGCGCCTTCATCGGCCGGAGCACCACCTCGCAGCAGCCCTTCGAGGTGACCCGAGGTGACATCCGCCGGTTCGCGGTCGCGATCGGCGACACCAACCCGGCCTACCTCGACGTCGAGGCGGCCCGGGCCCTCGGACACCCGGACGTCGTCGCCCCGCCCACGTTCCTCATCACCGCCAGCACCGGCGAGGCCGGCGACGGCTTCGTCCACGACCCGGACCTCGGCCTGAACTACGCGATGGTGGTCCACGGCGAGGAGCGCTTCGCCTTCCACCGGCCGGTGTTCGCCGGCGACGCGCTCGACCGGGTGACGACCATCTCCGACATCCAGGACAAGGGACGCAACGAGACGCTGACCCTCGTGACCGAGGTGACCTGCAAGGGCGAGCCGGTGGCCACCGTCACCAACATCATCGTGAGCCGTGGCACGGCCGCGACCAAGGAGGCCTGACGTGCCCGATCTGAGCGACGTCGAGGTGGGCACCGAGCTGCCCGCTCGCGAGTTCGTCCTGCAGCGCGCCAACCTCGTGCAGTACGCGGGCGCGAGCGGCGACTTCAACATCATCCACTGGAACGAGCGGGTGGCGAAGTCCGTCGGGCTCCCCAACGTCATCGCGCACGGGATGCTCACGATGGCCACTGCCGGACGCGTCGTCACCGACTGGGTGGGCGACCCCGGGCGGGTGGTCTCGTACGGCGTGCGCTTCTCCCGGCCCGTCGTCGTCGAGGACGACGACCGTGGTGCGACGCTCACCGTCAGCGGCGTCGTCGAGGAGAAGGACGACGACGGCACCGTCGTCGTCGGGCTGACAGCCACCGTCGGGGACGAGAAGGTCCTCATGGGCGCCAAGGCCGTCGTACGCCTGTCCTGATCGGAGACCCGCATGCCTGCTCAGACCGACCCGACCCCGCTCGGACGACGGGCTGAGCAGCTGCTCGAGCGCTTCGGCGACCGACCGTCGCTGTGGTTCGAGGGTCAGTGGCACTCCTCCGCGGAGCTCGCCCACCGGGCCCGCCGGGCGGCCAAGGGCCTGGTCGAGCTCGGTGTCCGCCCTGGCGACCGGGTGGTGATCGTCATGGCCAACTGCCCGGAGGTCGGCCTGGCCTACCACGCCCTGTGGCGCGCGGGCGCCGTCCCCACGCCGGTGCTGTTCCTGCTCACCGAGGCCGAGCTCACGCACGTCGTGCAGGACTCGGGTGCGGTCGCCGTCATCACGACGCCGGAGTTCCTGCCCAAGGTGCAGGCCAGCGCTCCCGGGCTGCCGGTCGTGGTCGTGGGCGCTGCGCCGGAGGACGGAACCGTCGGCTGGAGCGAGCTCGAGGCGCACGACGAGCTGGGTCTGGTGGCGCGTGACCCGAGCGACCTGGCCGCCCTGCTCTACACCGGCGGCACCACGGGCCGCTCCAAGGGCGTCGCCCTCACGCACGCCGGCCTGGACGCCTCCGGACGCGCCGCCGCCGACGTCAGCCACCACCCCGGCCGTACGTCGATCCTGCTGCCCCTCCCCCTGGCGCACGCCTACGGGCTGCTGGTCACCGTCGCCGGCCTGCACGTGCACGAGTCCAACCAGACCTACCTGATGCGCTGGTTCGACCCGGCCGGGTGGGTGGCGCTCGTGGAGGAGCACCGGATCCAGAGCACTGCCCTGGTCCCGTCGATGATCCAGATGCTGCTGGGGCAGCCCCTCGAGGAGCACGACCTGTCCAGCATGGAGCGGGTCGGCAGCGGGGCGTCCCCGCTGTCGATCGACGTGGTCCACGAGCTCGAGCGGCGCATCCCCTCGTGCCAGGTCAGCGAAGGCTACGGCTGCACCGAGTCCAGTGCCCTCATCAGCAGCCAGCCGCCGGGGGAGCGGCGCCTGGGGTCGGTCGGCAAGCCCGTCCCCGGCGTCACGGTCCGCATCGAGCGGGCCGACGGCACCGGCGCCGACCCCGGCGAGGACGGTGAGATCTGCGTCGGCGGCGACACCGTGATGCAGGGGTACTGGCAGGACGAACCGGCGACGGCGTACGCCGTGCGGGACGGCTGGCTGCACACCGGCGACGTGGGGCACCTGGACGACGAAGGGTGGCTCTACGTCGTCGACCGCATCAAGGACCTCATCATCCGCGGCGGCTTCAACGTCTACCCCCGTGACGTCGAGGACGTCCTGCTCGCGCACCCCGCCGTCGCGGCCGCAGCGGTCGTCGGGCGTCCTGATGCGCGTCTGGGGGAGGAGGTCGTGGCCTTCGTGCAGCTCAGCGCCCCGGTGACACCCGAGGAGCTCGTGGAGTTCAGCAAGGAGCGCCTCGGCTCCTACAAGTACCCCCGCGAGGTGCGCGTGGTGGACGCCGTGCCGCTGACCAGCGTGATGAAGACCGACCGGAAGGCGCTACGGGTCCTGCTCAGTCAGGAGGGCTGACCGCTCAACACGGTGGTGGCCGCGCCGATAGGACTCCGTCGCTCCCGGGTCGAGGTGGCGACCCGACGGGCCAGGAGGTGTGCCGTGCTCTCACTGCGAAGCCGCCGTACCCCCCGCGAGAGCGACGACGGTCGTCCGCGCGAGGCGGTCGTCCTGTCCGGGGGCGGCTCGCTCGGCGCCGCCCAGGTCGGTGCCCTCCGCGCCCTCTTCGAGGCCGGCATCCGACCGGACCTGTTCGTCGGCTGCTCCGTCGGGGCGCTGAACGCCGCCTTCCTCGCGGTCGACCCCTCGCTGGCCCGGCTCGACGAGCTGGAGCGGGTGTGGCGCAAGCTCGACCGCTCGGACGTGTTCGGTCGCGGACGGTCGGCGTCCGCCACGCACCAGCTCCTCCGTGCAGTGCGTCGGGACGACCACCTCTACGAGCCCGACTCCCTGCGCGCCCTGGTCCGCGCCTGGGTGCCGCTGCGCGACCTGGGTGACACGTCCGTCCCCTGCCACGTCGTGACCACCGACCTGGTCCACGGCACGCCGTGCTGGTGGAGCACCGGCGACCCGGTGACGGTGCTCACCGCCAGTGCCTGTCTGCCGGCCCTGTTCCCCCCGGTCGAGATGGGTGGATCGCTCCACGTCGACGGCGGCGTCGTCGCCCCCGTACCGATCGATCGGGCGCTGGACCTCGGCGCGCGCCGGGTCTGGGTGCTCGACGTCTCCGGCGGCACGCTGGGACGCCGCGACGAGCGCATGTCCGCGCTCGACGTCCTCCTGCAGTCCTTCGCCATCAGCCGGTCCCACCTGGACCGCTCGACGACGCTGCAGCGCTCCGACCAGACCGTGGTCCGCCTCCGTCGACCGGACCTGGGCAGGCTGGAGATGCGCGACTTCTCCCAGACCCCGCGGCTCATGGCCGCCGGCTATGCCGTCGGCCGCGAGGCCCTGGCGCTGGCCAACCTGCCGGTGCAGCGCTCCCCACAGCGCTCGACACAGGGCTCGACACAGGGCTCGACACAGGGCTCGGTGGCGCGCTCGGCCTGACGTGCGCCTGGGACACTGCGGGCATGACGTCCGACAGCGCTCCCGTCGACGGACGCCTCGCCCGCTCCGCCCGCACGCGTACGGCGGTGATCGATGCCCTCCTCGAGCTCTACGAGCAGGGTGACCTGAGCCCGACCGCCGTGCGGGTCGCCGCCCACGCCGGCGTGGCCCTGCGCACCGTCTACGGGCACTTCGCCGACCTCGAGTCGCTCTACGCCGAGGCCGGTCAGCGAGAGCTGCAGCGGACCCTCGCCCGCTCCCGACCGGTCGACCCAAACCTTCCCCTGTCCGCGCGGCTGACCGGCTTCGTCGCGAACCGGGCGGCGGTGCTGGAGTGGCTGCTGCCGGTCATGCGCGCTGCGGCGGTGCGCGAGGCGGACAGCCCCCAGCTCCAGCGGGTCCGCGAGCAGTTCGTCGCGCTCGGCGACGCCGACGTCGACCAGGCCTTCGCCGCCGAGCTCGCACCCATGACTCCGGTCGAGCGCCGCGGGCTGCACGACGCCGTTCACCTGGTGGCGGGTGGGCCGGCGTGGGTCACCCTCCGCATCGACCGCGGCCTCACCCCGGAGGAGGCCCGGCGGCTCGTGCAGCAGTGCCTCGAACCGGTGCTCGGCCGCCTGCTGGGTGGCGTGCCGACCTGACCGGCTAGCCGGCCTCGCCCAGCAGCACCTGCAGCCGCGTCACGCCCTTGACCAGGTCGTCGTCGCCGAGCGCGTACGACAGCCGGAAGTAGCCCGGCGTCCCGAACGCCTCACCCGGCACGACCGCGACGCCCACCTCGTCGAGCACGAGCTCGGCGAGCATCGCGCTGGAGGTGATCTCCTTGCCCCGCAACGACTTCCCGATCAACCCCTTCACCGACGGGTAGGCGTAGAACGCCCCGAGCGGCTCGGGGCAGGTCACCCCGGGGATCGCGTTCAACATGCTGACCATCAGTTGGCGCCGGCGGTCGAACGCCTCGCGCATCTCGGCGACGGCCGTCAGGTCACCGGTGACGGCGGCGAGCGCGGCGGCCTGGGCCACGTTGCCGACGTTGGACGTCGCGTGCGACTGCAGGTTCGTGGCGGCCTTCACCACGTCGGCGGGGCCGAGGAGCCACCCCACCCGCCAGCCGGTCATGGCGTACGTCTTCGCGACGCCGTTGACGACGACGCACTGGTCGGCGAGCTCGGGGACGACGACCGGCATCGACACGTGCTTTGCGTCGCCGTACGTCAGGTGCTCGTAGATCTCGTCCGCGACGACCCAGATGCCGTTCTCGAGCGCCCAGCGCCCGACCGCCTCGACCTCCTCGGGGGAGGCGACGGCGCCGGTCGGGTTGGACGGCGAGCACCACAGCAGCACCTTGGTCCGCTCGGTGCGCGCCGCCTCGAGCTGCTCGACGGTGACGCGGTAGCCCTGGTCCTCCGTCGTCACCACGTCGACGGGAACCCCGCCGGCAAGCCGGATCGCCTCGGGGTAGGTCGTCCAGTACGGCGCCGGCAGCAGCACCTCGTCGCCCGGGTCGAGCAGGGTGGCGAACGCTTGGTACACCGCCTGCTTGCCGCCGTTGGTCACCAGGACCTGCGCGGCGGGTACGACGAAGCCGCTGTCGCGCGCGGTCTTGGCAGCGATGGCCTGCTTGAGCTCCGGGAGCCCGCCGGCGGGGGTGTAGCGGTGGTTCGCGGGCTCGGCGCAGGCCGCGACGGCCGCTGCGACGATCGCCGACGGCGTCGGGAAGTCGGGCTCGCCCGCGCCGAAGCCGACGATGTCCTCGCCCGCGGCCTTCTTCGCCTTGGCCTTCGCGTCGACGGCCAGGGTGGCGGACTCGGCGATACCGCCGATGCGCCGGGACACGCGGGACACTGCGGTGGGAGCGGGGACGGAGCTGGAGGTCGCCATGACACCATCATCCCAGCCCCGGCCGCGGCGACCCGGTTGGGGTCCGCGCAGGGACGCCCTACACTGGACGTCCTGGGGCCCGACGCCTCCGCTCCGGCGCGCCCGCGCTCCGGGTCGTGGAGGTCCTTCGAGCACCTAGGGGTGTAGCTCAGCTGGCCAGAGCGCCGGTCTCCAAAACCGGATGTCGCAGGTTCGACTCCTGTCACCCCTGCAGGCCAGCTGTGGCAAGACCAGCACCAGCACCAGCACCAGCACCAGCACCAGCACGACTTGACGAGATGAGGACCCACGTGAGCGAGACCGCACCGGCCGTGCCGGCCGGCGGCGACGCCCGCGCGCCCCAGAGCTCGGGCGCCGGCAAGGAGCGACGTCTCGGGCCGGTCGCGCGGATCACGACGTACGTCCGGCAGGTCGTCGCCGAGCTCCGCAAGGTCATCTGGCCCACGCGCAAGGAGCTGGTGACCTACACGTCGGTCGTCCTCGTGTTCGTGGTGATCATGGTCTCGCTCGTCGCGGCCTTCGACTTCGTCTTCACCCAGGCGGTCCTCGCCGTGTTCGGCAAGTGACCCCATGACCGACCCCATGACGGACCCCATGACGGACCAGCCAGAACAGGACGTGAGCGTGTCCGACCACAGCCTCCCCGACGAGCCGCAGGCTCCCGAGGCGACCGACCTCCCGACTGACCTCACCACCGACGAGCCCACCGACGAGCAGGGCACCGACGAGCAGGTGGCGACCGAGCAGTTCCAGGAGCCCATCGCCTCGACCGACGTCGCCTCGACCGACGAGGCCAGCACCGACGAGGCCAGCACCGACGGGGCGGCCCCCGAGGGCTCGGACGACCCGGCCGAGCAGATGCGCGAGGCGCTGCGCTGGCTGCCCGGTGACTGGTACGTCGTGCACTCCTACGCCGGCTACGAGAACAAGGTGAAGACCAACCTCGAGTCGCGCATCGGCAGCCTCAACATGGAGGAGTACATCTTCCAGATCGAGGTGCCCGTCGAGGAGGTCACCGAGGTCAAGAACGGCAAGCGCCAGTCCGTGACCCGCAAGAAGCTCCCCGGCTACCTGTTCGTGCGCATGGACCTCACCGACGAGTCGTGGTCCGCCGTCCGCAACACGCCGGGGGTCACCGGTTTCGTGGGGCAGACCTCCCGCCCCACGCCGCTGACCGTCGACGAGGTCGTCAAGCAGCTCGCGCCGCCGAAGCAGAAGGTGGTCGTCGCGCAGAAGGCCGTCGACTTCGAGGTCGGCGAGTCCATCACGGTCACCGACGGCCCGTTCGCGACGCTGCCGGCGACCATCAACGAGATCAACCTCGACAGCCAGAAGCTCAAGGTTCTGGTGTCGATCTTCGGCCGCGAGACGCCCGTCGAGCTGTCCTTCAACCAGGTCGCGAAGCTCTAGCTCCGCTCCTTTCCAGGAAAGAAAAAGCCATGCCTCCCAAGAAGAAGATCGCCGGGCTCATCAAGCTCCAGATCAAGGCCGGTGCCGCGACGCCCGCGCCGCCCGTGGGCCCCGCCCTCGGTCAGCACGGCGTCAACATCATGGAGTTCTGCAAGGCCTACAACGCCGCGACCGAGTCGCAGCGCGGGGACATCGTCCCGGTGGAGATCACGGTCTTCGAGGACCGTTCGTTCACCTTCATCACCAAGACGCCCCCGGCGGCACGGATGATCCTCAAGGCCGCCGGTGTGGAGAAGGGCTCCCCGACCCCGCACAAGGTCAAGGTCGCCTCCATCACCGACGCCCAGGTCCGCGAGATCGCCACCACCAAGATGGCCGACCTCAACGCCAACGACCTCGACGCCGCCGCCAAGATCATCGCCGGCACCGCGCGCCAGATGGGCATCACCGTCACCGACTAGCACGACCTGTGGGAGGGCCCGGACCGTCCGGACCCGTCAGGACCACGGCTGCCGCACCTGCGGCGAGAAGGGCACCACCATGAAGCGCAGCAAGGCCTACACCGCGGCCGCGGCCAAGATCGACGCCGACCGGATCTACACCCCCCTCGAGGCCGTCCGCCTCGCCCGGGAGACGAGCACGACCAAGTACGACGCGACCGTCGAGGTGGCCATGGTCCTCGGCGTCGACCCCCGCAAGGCCGACCAGATGGTCCGCGGCACGGTCAACCTGCCGCACGGCACGGGCAAGGTCTCCCGCGTGATCGTCTTCGCCGTCGGCGAGAAGGCCACGGAGGCCCTCGCTGCCGGTGCCGACGAGGTCGGCGGCGACGAGCTGATCGAGAAGGTCTCCAAGGGCTGGGTCGACTTCGACGCCGCCGTGGCGACCCCGGACATGATGGGCAAGGTCGGCAAGGTCGCCCGCGTCCTCGGCCCGCGTGGCCTCATGCCCAACCCGAAGACCGGGACGGTCACGGCTGACGTCACCAAGGCCGTCAACGACATCAAGGGCGGCAAGGTCAACTTCCGCGTCGACAAGCAGTCCAACCTGCACCTGGTCATCGGCAAGGCGTCGTTCGACGAGACCAAGCTGGTCGAGAACTACGCCGCCGCCCTCGACGAGGTCAGCCGCGCGAAGCCGGCCACCGCCAAGGGCAAGTACCTCAAGAAGGTCGTCTTCACCACGACCATGGGCCCCGGCATCCAGGTCGACCCGCTCAAGACCCGCAACCTGCTCGACGACGCCGCCGACCAGTCGGCCGAGAAGTAAGCGACCGAGAAGCAGGCGACCGAGAAGCAGGCGACCGAGAAGTAGGCGGGACAAGAAGCAGTGACCAAGAAGTAGTGGGCCACTGCGCCCGACTCCTCGTGAGTCGGGCGCAGCGGCTGCTAGCCTGTCCACAGCCCAAGACCGCTGGTCGCTCCACCCCTGCCGGGACACCGTCAGGACGGAGCACAAGGTCCCGCTCCGGCGGGCGACCCGCGCAGGTGTGTCACGTCGCTCAGCCCGCCCGCGAGGGTGCGGCCCTGAACGCCCCGTGCGCCTCCTGCGCCGGGGCGTCCCTCGTTCTCGGACCTGACCCGCGCCGAACGAGAGGAAGCCATGACCGAGACAGCGGTCGAGCACAAGCGGGCCACCGTCCGTCCCGACAAGGGCGACGCCGTGGCCGAGCTGACCGAGAGCTTCACCAGCTCTGCGGCGGCGGTCCTCACCGAGTACCGCGGCCTGACGGTCAAGCAGATCAGCGAGCTGCGCGTCAGCCTGGGTGCCGACACGACGTACTCCGTCGTCAAGAACACCCTGACGAAGATCGCCGCCGGCAACGCCGGTCTCGCGGGCCTCGACGACCTGCTCGCCGGCCCGACGGCCGTCGCGTTCGTCAAGGGCGACCCGGTCGCGGCGGCGAAGAGCCTGCGCGACTTCGCCAAGGCCCACCCCGCCCTGATCGTCAAGGGCGGCGTCATGGACGGCAAGCCGCTGTCCGCCGACGAGATCAAGAAGCTCGCCGACCTCGAGTCGCGCGAGGTCCTGCTGGCCAAGCTGGCCGGCGCGATGAAGGCCTCGCTCACGCAGGCCGTCTACCTGCTCGCCGCTCCGCTCGCCCAGGCCGCTCGCGCGGTCGGTGCGCTCGAGGCCAAGGCGCAGCAGGACCCGTCCGTCCTCGCGGGGGGTGCCGGCACGCCGGCGCCGGCCGCCGAGGAGAGCTCGCCGGTCGCTGAGGAGACCACCGAGGACGCTGCCGTCGAGGCCGCTGCCGAGGAGTCCCCCGAGGCGTCCGTCGAGCCGACCGAGGCAGAGGCGCCCGTCGCCTCCGCCGAGGACAGCACCGACAGCGAGACCGCGTAACCGGCTCCGGCCGACCCCACCACCCCGTTCCGCCGGAACCCGGTCACCACCCGGCTTCACATCACCGGCATCACACAAGAAGGAGCCATCATGGCGAAGCTCAGCACCGACGAGCTGCTCGAGCAGTTCAAGGAGATGACGCTGATCGAGCTCTCTGAGTTCGTGAAGCAGTTCGAGGACACCTTCGGTGTCACGGCCGCGGCGCCCGTCGCCGTGGCTGCCGCCCCCGCCGCCGGCGGTGCCGGCGGTGGCGCCGAGGCCGCTGCCGAGCAGGACGAGTTCGACGTCATCCTCGAGGCGGCCGGCGACAAGAAGATCCAGGTCATCAAGGAGGTGCGCACCATCACGTCCCTCGGTCTCAAGGAGGCCAAGGACCTCGTCGACGGCGCCCCCAAGCCGGTCCTGGAGAAGGTCAACAAGGACGCCGCCGACAAGGCCAAGGAGGCCCTCGAGGCCGCCGGCGCCACGGTGACCGTCAAGTAGTCCTGCTCCACCTGCGTGACGCCTCGGGCGGCCTTCCCTCACGGGAGGGCCGCCCGAGGCGCGTGCGGGGGCCATCTGCTCCGGTGTGCGCCTCGCGGTTTTCGCGGTCTGTGGGCAGGTGTGGCACGTTTGTTACCCACGGGTGCACCTCTGGCCCGGACAGCACGTATCCTTCGTCGCACGCCCTGTGAGTACGGTCACAGGCGGCGCCGGGGTCCGGTGACCGAGCTTCGAGCAGTACGACGAAGGAGACCTCCCTGTGGGCGTCGAGATCCGGGTCGAGCACCTCACCAAGCGGTTCGGGCGGCAGACCATCTGGGAGGACGTCAGCCTGACGCTCCCCAAAGGGGAGATCTCGGTCCTGCTGGGCCCGTCCGGAACCGGTAAGTCCGTGTTCCTCAAGACCCTGATCGGACTGCTCAAGCCCGAGAACGGGTCGATCATCATCGACGGCACGGACATCACGCGGGTCAAGGAGAAGGAGCTCTACGAGGTCCGCAAGCTGTTCGGCGTCCTCTTCCAGGACGGTGCCCTGTTCGGGTCGCAGAACCTGTTCGACAACATCGCCTTCCCGCTGCGTGAGCACACCAAGAAGTCCGAGAGCGACATCAAGAAGATCGTCCTCGACAAGATGGAGATCGTCGGCCTCACCGGTGCGGAGAAGAAGCTCCCCGGGGAGATCTCCGGCGGGATGCGCAAGCGCGCTGGCCTCGCCCGTGCGCTTGTGCTCGACCCGGAGATCCTGCTGTTCGACGAGCCGGACTCCGGTCTGGACCCGGTGCGCACCGCCTATCTCAACCAGCTCATCGTCGACCTGAACGCTCAGATCGAGGCGACGTTCCTCATCGTCACCCACGACATCAACACCGCTCGCACCGTGCCGGACAACATCGGGCTGCTCTACCGGCGGCACCTGGCGATGTTCGGCCCTCGCGAGATGCTGCTGAGCAGCAACGAGCCCGTCGTCCGGCAGTTCCTCAACGCGCAGCGCGAGGGACCGATCGGCATGGCCGAGGAGAAGGACGCCGGCGAGCTCGAGTCGGAGAAGGGCATCGAGCTCGGTGCGCTGCCCCCGATCCCCGCGCAGCTGCCCACCAGCAGTGGCGAGCTGCGCACCACCGAGCGCGCTCCCGGGTCATGGCTGCGCGAGCACGGCATCGTGCCGCCCCCGGGCTCCTTCCCCGGCCTCGACCTCGAGTTCAACGGCACCAAGCAGTCCGACAAGCAGTCCGACAAGCAGTCCGACAGCAAGCAGGTGACCGCCGAGTCGACGGCCGTGCGCGTCGTCCCGTCGGTCAGCACCGAGGAGCGCGTCGAGCGGGCCCGTGCTGCCGCGGCGCGCAGCGCCGCGTCCACGCCGCGACGCACGGCCAGCACCGCTCCGAAGCCGGTCGCCAAGGCCGCAAAGCCGGCGGCCAAGGCTGCTCCGAAGCCGGCCAAGAAGGCCACCAGCACGACGGCAGTGACCACCACGGCGAAGCCCACGGCGAAGCCCACGGAGAAGAAGACGGCGAAGACCACCGCCGCGTCCCCGGCGAAAGCAGCCAAGACCACCCGTACACGGCGGGGCACCAAGGGCTGATGGCCGTCACCCCGCTCGCCCCCGTCCGCGGTGCCGGCGACTTCTTCGCGCTCTCGCTGGACGTCCTGCGCGGGTTGTTCAAGCGTCCGTTCCAGTTCGCCGAGTTCGTCCAGCAGGCGTGGTTCATCGCGAGCGTCACGATCTTCCCGACCGCCCTGGTGTCGATCCCGTTCGGTGCCGTCCTCGCGCTCCAGATCGGCAACCTCACCAAGCAGATCGGTGCGCAGAGCTTCACCGGTGCCGTGGCCGTCCTCGGCGTCGTCCGCGAGGCCAGCCCGATCGTCACCGCGCTGCTCATCGCCGGCGCCGGTGGGTCGGCCATCTGCGCCGACCTGGGCTCGCGCAAGATCCGCGAGGAGATCGACGCGATGGAGGTCCTGGGCGTCAGCCCGCTGGCTCGCCTGGTCGTCCCCCGCGTGCTCGCCTGCATGCTCGTCGCGGTCTTCCTCAACGGCATGGTGGCGGTCGTCGGTGTCATGGGCGGCTACTTCTTCAACGTCATCCTCCAGGGCGGGACGCCCGGTGCCTACCTGGCCTCCTTCACCGCCCTCGCGCAGCTGCCCGACCTGTACGTCGGAGAGATCAAGGCCGCGATCTTCGGCCTCATCGCGGCGCTCGTCGCGGCGTACAAGGGGCTGAACGCCAAGGGCGGCCCGAAGGGTGTCGGTGACGCCGTGAACCAGAGCGTCGTCATCAGCTTCATGCTGCTGTTCCTGACCAACTTCATCATCACGGCGATCTACTTCCAGGTCGTCCCTCAGAAGGGCGGCTGAGGTGGCCATCTCCTCGGGCACGCCCGTCCCCCCGATCCTCACCGCGCCTCTGCGCTTCTTCCAGCGGCTGCTCGGCAGCGTCCTCGGCGTCCTCGACGACCTCGGTGCCCAGCTGAGCTTCTACGCACGGTCGCTCGCGTGGACCTACCGGGTCGTGCTCCGCTACAAGAAGGAGGTCGTCCGGCTGCTCGCGGAGGTGGCCCTCGGCAGCGGCGCGCTGGCGCTGGTCGGCGGCACCATCGGGGTCATCGCCTTCCTCACGTTCTTCACCGGCACCGAGGTCGGCCTGCAGGGCTACGCCGCGCTCAACCAGCTCGGCACGGCGAACTTCACGGCGTTCCTGTCCGCCTACTTCAACACCCGTGAGATCGCCCCGCTGGTGGCGGCCCTGGCGCTGAGCGCCACGGTCGGCTGCGGCTTCACCGCGCAGCTCGGCGCGATGCGCATCTCGGAGGAGGTCGACGCGCTCGAGGTCATGGGCGTCCCGTCGCTGCCGTTCCTCGTCACGACGCGGATGATCGCCGGGTTCATCGCGGTCATCCCGCTCTACGTCGTCGGGCTGCTGTCGTCGTACTTCGCGGCGCGACTGATCACCACGGGCTTCTACGGTCAGTCGACCGGCACCTATGACCAGTACTTCCAGCAGTACCTCCCGCCGATCGACGTCATCTACAGCTTCATCAAGGTGATGGTCTTCGCGGTCATCATCATCCTCATCCACTGCTACTACGGGTACTACGCCAGCGGTGGTCCGGCCGGCGTGGGCGTGGCGGTGGGCCGCGCGGTGCGCACCGCGATCGTCGCCGTCAACCTCATCGACTTCTTCCTGTCCCTGGCCATCTGGGGCGCGACGACAACAGTCAGGATCGCCGGCTGATGTCTGCACCCAGCGTGATCGGACGCGCCGCAGTCGCCAAGCGGCGGCTGTCCGGCGTGGCCTTCCTCGTCATCGTCGGGCTGCTCGTCGCCCTGACGGTGGCGATGTACCAGAAGAAGTTCACCGAGGTGGTCCGGGTCAGCCTGAAGACCGACCGCATCGGCAACCAGCTGTCCGCGCCCGCCGACGTCAAGCTCAAGGGCGTGCTCGTCGGCGAGGTGCGCAAGGTGAGCTCCAAGGGGGAGGGGGCGACGATCGACCTGGCCCTCAAGCCGGGCCTGATCAAGGACATCCCCGCGAACGTCCAGGCGCGGCTGCTCCCGAAGACGCTGTTCGGCGAGAAGTACGTCCTCCTCGTCCTGCCCCAGGCGCCCTCGAGCGAGCACCTCAAGGCCGGCGACGTCATCCCGCAGGACCGGTCGTCGACGGCGCTCGAGACCGAGCGCGTCATCGACGACCTCATGCCCCTGCTGCAGAGCCTGCGCCCCCAGGACCTCTCGGCCACCCTGAACGCCCTGTCCACCGCCCTGCGGGACCGGGGCAACAAGCTCGGCAACAACCTGGCCAACGCCGGCGCCTACTTCGCCCGCATCAACCCGGCGCTGCCGACCCTCGCCCAGGACATGCAGGGGCTGGCGGACTTCGCCAACAACACGGCCGACGCCACGCCTGACCTGCTCGCCTTCCTCGACAACCTGTCGGCCAACAGCCGCAACCTGGTGGACGAGAAGGCCTCACTCGACGCGTTCCTGCGCACGACGACCACGTTCGCCCGCAGTGCGCAGACGATCCTGGCCACCAACGAGCGCCGGCTGGTGTCCCTCGCCCGCGACTCGCTGCCGTCGCTCAACCTCTACGCCCGGTACTCCCCGGAGTACCCCTGCTTCCTCAAGGCGCTGACGGTCTACAGCCCGATCGTGGAGAAGACCTTCGGCGGTCTCCAGCCCGGCCTGCACATCACGGTGGAGGTCACCACGGACAACGGCATCTACACGCCCGGTCAGGAGCCGAAGTACCGCGATGACCGTGCGCCGTACTGCGACGGGCTGCCGAGGCCGAAGGTGCCGGCGGGGGAGGCCTCCTTCGACGACGGCTACCGCACCAGCACGACGCCCACCTCCAAGGCGCGGGCGTCGCGCTACCTCGACCCGACCTCGGGGCCGGACGCCGCGGTCGCGGCCGTGGCCGCCCCGGTGCTCGGGGTCCCTGTGGACAAGGTGCCTGACCTCGTCAGCATGCTGCTCGGGCCGATGGCCCGCGGGAACACGGTGGGGCTCACGTGAAGACGACCAGTGCCGGGATCAAGCTCATCATCTTCATGGTGACCACGTCGATGCTGACGTTCGTGCTCGCTGCGACGATCGGCAACTTCGGCGTCGGGAAGAGCACCACCTACCACGCCCAGTTCAGCGACGTCACGGGACTGCTCGCGGGCAACGAGGTGCGCATCGCGGGCGTGAAGGCCGGCAAGATCGACAAGATCGCGCTGAAGGGCAAGCTCGCCGACGTGACGCTGTCGCTCGAGGGCGACCGTCGGCTGACCGAGGCGAACCGGCTGGAGCTGCGCTACCGCAACCTCGTCGGCGAGCGCTACCTCGCGGTCGTCGAGGGCACCGGAGCCGCCACGCTTATGAAGCCCGGCTCGACCGTGCCGCTGGTCCGGACGAAGAACGCCCTCGACCTCACCATCTTGTTCAACGGCTTCCGTCCCCTGTTCCAGGCCCTGGACCCCAAGACGGTCAACGACGTCAGCTTCGAGATCGTCAAGACCCTGCAGGGCGAGGGCGGCACGGTCGACACGCTGCTCGCCCGTACGGCGTCGCTCACGACGACCCTCGCGAACAAGGACGCGGTCATCGGTCGGGTGGTCGACAACCTCACCACGGTCCTCGACACGCTCGACAACCGCGACACCGAGCTGAACGACCTCATCACCCAGCTCCGGCGGCTGGCGTCGGGCTTCGCCGCCGACCGCAAGACCATCGGCAGCTCCATCGCCGGCATCGGCGACCTGACCGATGCGACGACGAGCCTGCTGCTCGACATCCGCCCCGGGCTCAAGGGCGACATCGCGAGCCTGCAGAAGCTGGCGAAGAACCTCGACGACAACAAGGCCGTCGTCGACGGGGTCCTGCAGCGCCTGCCGGACAAGCTGAACAAGATCGTCGCCACGGCGACGTACGGCGGGTGGTTCAACTTCTACCTGTGCGGCGCGGAGGTCAACGGCGTGCAACTGGTCAACAGCGCCCCGCGGTGCCAGAAGTGAGGGGCCGGTCATGACCCCGTTCCGGGAGCGCAACAAGACCGTGATCGGCACGGTCGGTCTGCTGCTCATCGTCTTGTTGGTCGGCGCGGCCTTCAAGACCGACTCGCTGCCGATCATCGGCGGCGGCAACGTCTACGCCGCGGACTTCAGCGAGGCCGCCGGGCTGCAGAACCGCGACGAGGTCCGCGTGGCGGGTGTCAAGGTCGGCAAGGTCGTCGGCATCGAGCTCGACAAGGACCACGTCGTGGTCAAGATGCGCATCAAGGGAGCCGACCTCGGACGGCTCACGCGCGCGGAGATCCGCATCAAGACGGTGCTCGGGCGCAAGTACATCTCGCTCGAGCCCGACGGAGACGGCACGCTCGACCCGAGCACGCACATCCCGCTGAGCCGCACCAAGGCGCCCTTCGACATCTCCCCGGCGTTCCAGAAGCTTGCCGACACCGTCGGCGGCATCGACACGACGCAGCTCGCGGCGTCGTTCACCACGCTCGCCGATGACTTCCGCAACAGCCCCGACGACGTGAAGGCCTCCCTGAACGGCCTGTCCCGGCTGTCCGCGACGATCGCCTCCCGCGACGCGAAGCTCAAGGCCCTCCTGGACCGCTCGACGACGGTCACGCAGACCCTCGCGTCCCGGGACCAGGACCTGGTCGCGTTCCTCAAGGACAGCGACCTCGTGCTGCAGGAGCTGAGGGCGCGGCGAGAGGCCATTCACCGGCTGCTCACCACCACCACGGCGCTGTCCAACCAGCTCATCGCGCTCGTCCGGGAGAACCGCGCGAGCCTGCAGCCGGCCCTGGCCAGCCTGCGCAACGTCTCGGCCGTCCTGCGCAAGAACCAGGCCAACCTCGACAAGAGCCTGGCTGAGCTCGCGCCGTTCGTGCGGGTGTTCGCCAACAACCTCGGCAACGGCCGCTGGTTCGACACCTACGTCTACAACCTCACCAACCCCTCGGGCTTCGCCCCGTGCACCGATCCGAACGGGTGCTTCTGATGACCCCCCTCGTGACGACCTCGCGCCGCCGGCGACTGCGGACGGCGCTCGCCCTCACCGCGGCACTCGCGACGCTCGCGACCGTCTCGGGCTGCGGGATCTTCGGCGGCGGCAGCACCAAGCGCTTCTCCGCCGACTTCGACCGGGCCATCGGTGTCTACGTGCACAGCGACGTGCGGGTGCTCGGTGTGAAGATCGGCGAGGTCACCAAGATCACGCCGATGGGCACCAAGGTGCACGTGGACATGGTCTACGACGCGTCGTACAAGGTGCCGGCGGACGCGAAGGCGGTCCTGCTCGCCCCGTCCATCGTCAGCGACCGCTACGTCCAGCTGACCCCCGTCTACACCGGTGGCCCCACGCTGCCGGACAAGACCAACATCGGGCTCGAGAACACCACCCAGCCGGTCGAGCTCGACGAGATCTACAAGAACCTCGACCAGCTCAACCAGGCCCTCGGCCCGGACGGTGCCAACAAGAACGGCGCCCTGAGCGATCTGCTGAAGGTCTCCGCCGCCAACCTGAACGGCAACGGCGAGGCGCTGAACGGCACGCTCTCCGGCTTGTCGAAGGCGATCAAGACGCTGGCCGACTCGCGCAGCAACCTGTTCTCCACCATCGGGAACCTGCAGGACTTCACCACCACGGTCCGGGCCAACGACGGGACGGTCCGGGCGTTCAACACCGACCTCGCCCAGGTCGCCGCCCAGCTCAACGGCGAGCGCGACGACCTCGCCCTTGCCGTCAAGCAGCTGTCCGTGGCACTCGCCGAGGTGGCGTCGTTCGTCAAGGAGAACAAGGACAACCTCACCGCCAACGTCACCGACCTCGCGTCGGTCACCAAGGTGCTGGTGAACCAGAAGCGCGCGCTGCGAGAGTTCCTCGACACCGCGCCCACGGCCCTGTCCAACCTGCAGCTGGCCTACAACTCCAAGTCGGGCACGCTCGACACGCGTGACAACAGCAACTCCCAGGGCGGACCGGCCGGCATCCTGTGCAACCTGCTGGCCGTCGCCGGGCAGTCACCGACGGCCTGTCAGGCAGCACTGGGCGGGATCATCCCGCCGGGCGCGCCCGCGAAGGCCACGCCAGGGGCGGCCCGCTCCATGGCCCCGCTGGACCTGACGCTCGGCGGAATCCTGGAGGCGCGGTCATGACCGGCAGCCGCATCCCTCGGGTGCTCGCCCTGCTCGTCGCCGGCACACTCGCCCTGTCGGGCTGCACCTTCCGCGGCGCCGCCAGCTTCCCCCTCCCGGGTGGGGTCGGGGGCAACGGCTACCAGGTGAAGATCGAGTTCGACGACGTCCTCGACCTGGTGCCTCAGTCGGCCGTCAAGGTCAACGACGTCACGGTCGGGACCGTGAAGGACATCACGCTGTCCGAGGGTGGCTACACCGCCATCGTCACCGTCGCGATCAAGGACGACGTCGTCCTGCCGGAGAACACCACCGCCGAGCTGCGGCAGACGTCGCTGCTCGGGGAGAAGTTCGTCAGCCTCGACGCCCCGAGCGACCCGACGGGACGCCTGCGCGCGGGCATGTTCATCGGCAAGGACCGCACGCGGCGCAACGCCGACATCGAGGAGGTCCTCGGTGCGCTGTCCCTCGTCCTCAACGGTGGCAGCCTCGAACAGCTGCAGATCATCAACAGCGAGCTCACCAAGGCCCTCAAGGGCCGCGAGCCGCAGGTCCGTGCGTTCCTGCAGCAGCTCAACGGCTTCGTCGGCGGCCTCGACGCCCAGAAGGGCCAGATCGTCAACGCCCTCGACGGGCTGGACCGGCTCACCGCCAAGCTCGCCGCCTCGCGACAGACCCTCGACGTCGCCCTGCGCGACATCCCCAAGGGCACCGCGGTCCTCGCCGACGAGCGCGCACAGCTCACCCGGGTCCTTGCCGGCCTCAACAACCTCGGCACCGTCGCCACCCGCGTCATCGCCGCGACCCAGCAGAACACGGTCGCGGACCTCAAGGCGCTCCAGCCGATCCTGAGCCAGCTCGCTGTCGCGGGCGCCGACCTGCCGAACGCCCTCGAGCTGCTGACCACCTACCCGTTCCCGCGCACCGTGGCGCTGCCCAACAACAAGGGCGGCATCCGGGGCGACTACGCCAACCTCTACGTGACGGTCGACAGCAGCGTGCAGGACCTCCTGGACAACCTGACGCACGGCGGAGGGCCCCTCCCCGGCGTACCCCTGCCCTCACCGCTGCCGACCCTGCCGACCCTGCCGACCCTGGGGCCGGTGGTCCCGGGTACGCCGAAGGCCCCCGTCCTGCCGTCGCTGCCCGTGCGGGTGCCGTCCGTCGGCGGGCTGGTCGCGCTCGGTGACCTCGGCGAGGTCGGGAAGTCCGACCTCGTGCGGATGCTGCTCGGAGGCCTCTCGTGATCACCCGGCAGACCAAGCTGCAGCTGCTCGTGTTCCTGGTCGTCGCCCTGCTCGGGGTGACCTACGCCGGGGGCAAGTACGCCGGGCTCGGGCGCCTGGTGCCCGGCTACGACGAGGGCTACCTGGTGAAGGCGGAGTTCGTCGACTCCGGCGGCATCTTCAAGGGCGCGGAGGTCACGCAGCGCGGTGTCCCCGTCGGGAAGGTCGAGAACCTCTCGCTCAGCCCGAGCGGCATCGTCGTCGACCTGCGCCTGCGCCCCGGCTCGCGGGTGCCCACGCCGGTCAAGGCGTTCGTGGGCAACCGCTCCGCCGTCGGGGAGCAGTACGTCGACCTGCAGCCTCAGTCCGACGGCGACGCGGTCCTGAAGCAGGGCTCGGTCATCCCCCAGGACATGACCGGCATCCCGATCCAGCCGACGCAGCTCATCGTCAACCTCGACCGGCTGGTCCGGAGCATCGACACCCATGACGTCACCGTCACCCTGGACGAGCTCGGCAAGGCGTTCGACGGAGCGGGCGACAGCCTGCAGCTGCTCATCGACGCCGGGGACCAGCTCACCGCGGCGGCGACCGAGAACCTCCCGCAGACCCTCGCGCTGATCCGTGACAGCAAGCCGGTCCTCGACACCCAGCGCGACGTCGCCGGCAGCTTCCAGTCCTACAACAAGTCCCTGGCCGAGCTCACCGCCCAGCTGCGCACGAGCGACCCGGACTTCCGGGCCCTGTTCAAGAGCGGCACGGACAGCGCGCAGACGGTGACGTCGCTGCTCGAGGCCAACCGCGCGAACCTGCCGGTCCTGCTCGACAACCTGGTGTTCGCCGCCCAGGTGCAGAAGGTCCGCATCCCGGCGCTGCGCCAGATCCTCGTGACCTACCCCAACGTGGTGGCCGGCGGCTTCACCGTCACCCCCGGCGACGGCACCGCGCACTTCGGACTGGTCACCAACAACGAGGTCAGCGCCTGCCCGTCCACGGACCCCGGCTACGCCCCGACCAAGCGCCGCGACCCCAGCGACGTCACGCCCCGGCAGTCCAACTTCGCGGCGTACTGCTCCCAGCGCAGCCCGAGTCCCATCGACGTCCGCGGCGCCGGCAACGCCCCCCGCGCGGAGGGCCTCCCGCCGTACCCGCAGGACCAGAACGCGGCCCCCAACCGCGCTGCGCTGTACGGCGGTGCGACGGGCACGGACGGCTACACCGCGGCCTACGCCGACTACGACCCGACGACGGGCAGCGCCATCTCGGCCACCGGGTCGCAGTTCACGATCGGCAAGGGGATGGGCCTGTCCGCGGTGTTCGGCAGCACCTCCTGGCAGTGGCTGCTCATGGACCCGCTCCGCGCGCCGTGAGGCGCCCCTGTGAGGCGGCGGCGCTCGACACCGCCCCTGCATCAGTGACACTGGAGTGGTGAGCACCCCCCTGTCGGAGACTGAGCCCGCGGCCGTGACCGGCGGCGACGCCCCTGTCGTGGACACGGCGACCCGGGTCCGCAGCCCGTGGGTGGCGGTTCTCGCGAGCCTGGCCGCTGTGCTCCTCATCGCGTGCTGCGTCCTCGCGCTCGTGGTGAAGTCCCATCGCGACAGCCGGTCGGCCTCCGACGCCGCCCGCGAGGCGGCGCTCAGCGCGGGGCGGCAGGCGATCCTCAACCTCGACGCGCTCTCGGCCGGCACGATCGACAAGGACCTCGCCCGCGTCGTCGCCGGCGCGACCGGCAGCTTCAAGGACCAGTTCGTCAAGGCCCAGGGCGACCTCAAGAGCCTCATCGTCGCGGGCAAGACCACCTCGAAAGGGACGATCCTGTCCGCGGGCGTCGTGCGCAGCGACCTCGACACCGCGACGGTGCTCGTCGCCGTCGACCGGCTGGTCAAGGACACCGAGCACCCCGACGGGGTGACGGCGCACGACCGCTGGAAGCTGTCGCTGGAGAAGCACGGCGGCCGCTGGCTCGTCGCGACCCTGGACGCGGTGCCGTAGATGACCGACCACGACCACACCGGTGCCCAGGACCACGCCGAGGAGCAGGACGCTGCGTCCGCGGCGCCGCTCCCGCCTCCTCCGGCGGTCACCCCTTCCCCGGTCGCCCCGCCGCCGGTCACCCCCCCGCTGTTCCCCCCGCGCCCGGTGACCCCCACGAGCGAGGCGTCGACGGGGTGGCCGTCAGCGCCGGTCCCGCCGTACACCCGGACGCCCGAGCCCGCGCCCCAGGTCGAGCCCGCGCCCCAGATCGAGGTCGTGGAGCTCGAGCCCGTCTCCCCGGCCGAGGCGGACGAGCCTGTCCAGGTGGAGCCCGTGGCGGAGCTGCCGGATGGCGCACCCGCGCCGCTCGTGACGCCTGAGCACGTGGCCGAGCCTGCGGCGGACCCAGAGCCGGAGAGCGCCCTCGAGTCGGAGCCGGAGCCGGAGGCGGAGCAGGAGCCGGCTGCCGCGCTCGACGCCCAGCCGGTCCCCTCGGGCTCGCAGGGCGTCCTGCTGCCTGTACTGGCGGGGCTGGTGGTGGTGCTGCTGGGTCTGACCGGCTTCCTGGGCTGGTCGGCGCAGCGGACGGCCGGAGCCGCGCCGGTGGAGACGAGCCGGACCGAGGCGCTGTCCGCGGCGCGCGAGGCCGCCCGGCTGGTGTTCAGCTACGACTACCGCCACCTGGCCAAGGACTTCGCCGCCGGCAAGGCCGTGACCACGGGCGACTTCGCGCAGGAGTACACCCGGACCACCGGCAAGCTCGTCGACGACGTCGCCCCCCGGTACAAGGCGGTGGTCGCCGCGGACGTGAGCGAGGCGTCGGTCGTGCGCGCCACGACCTCGCAGGTGGTCTGCCTGGTGTTCGTCAACCAGAGCTCCACCAGCACGCTGAGCGCCGCGCCGAAGGTCACGCAGAGCCGCCTGGAGATGACGATGACCCACGTCGGTGGACGCTGGCTGGTCTCCGCCATCGACGCGCTCTGACCCAGCCGCCGGCAGCCGCCGTGGGCAGGGGGTTGTCCCCACGCCCCGAGCGGGTGCTTGACGCGGACCGCTGTGGCCTCCACTGTTGTCCGCAGTCACGTGAACGGCTGGTGAGCGCGCACCCCCTGGGTGGTGAGCTCGACCTGACCCCCACGTGGACAGGTCGCCGCTGCGTGCGTACACTTGGTCGTTGCGCTGCCTCCTGTCATATACCTGCTCGGGCCCGATGCCTCGATCAGCTGGACGTTGTGCCTGCGCCGCTGAGATCAGATCGGTCGTCCGGGTCGCGCCGGGCGTCCCCGGAAGGACCCACTCTTGGCCGCACGTCCGACCCCCCCGCGTCCGTCGAACCGCCTGTCCTTCGCCAAGATCCGTGAGCCCCTCGAGGTGCCGAACCTGCTCGACCTTCAGGTCAGCAGCTTCGACTGGCTCGTGGGCAACGACCTCTGGCGAGCCCGTGTCGAGGAGGCCAGCGCCACCGAGGGTGCGATGGTCAGCACCACCTCGGGGCTCGAGGAGATCTTCGAGGAGATCTCCCCGATCGAGGACTTCTCCGGATCGATGTCCCTGAGCTTCCGGGACCACCGGTTCGAGCCCACCAAGTACTCCGTGGAGGAGTGCAAGGACAAGGACATGACCTACGCCGCTCCGCTGTTCGTCACGGCGGAGTTCACCAACAACACCACCGGCGAGATCAAGAGCCAGACGGTGTTCATGGGCGACTTCCCGGTCATGACCGACAAGGGCACCTTCGTCATCAACGGCACCGAGCGCGTGGTCGTCTCGCAGCTCGTCCGCTCCCCGGGCGTCTACTTCGACAAGCAGATCGACAAGGTCACGGACAAGGACACCTACTCCTGCAAGGTGATCCCGGGCCGCGGCGCGTGGCTCGAGTTCGAGGTCGACAAGCGCGACGCCGTCGGCGTGCGCATCGACCGCAAGCGCAAGCAGCCCGTCACGGTCCTGCTCAAGGCCCTCGGCTGGGACGACGCGCAGATCCTCGAGCGCTACGGCGACTACGAGTCGATGCGCATGACGCTCGAGAAGGACCACACGACCGGTCAGGACGACGCCCTGATCGACATCTACCGCAAGCTGCGTCCTGGCGAGCCGCCGACCAAGGAGTCCGCGCAGACGCTGCTCGAGAACCTCTTCTTCAACCCCAAGCGCTACGACCTCGCCAAGGTCGGTCGCTACAAGGTGAACAAGAAGCTCGAGCTGGCGCTGCCGCTGGACCAGGGCGTGCTCACCGAGGACGACATCCTCGGCACGATCGACTACATCGTGAAGCTGCACGCCGGTGAGGCGGGCTACGAGACCGATGACATCGACCACTTCGGCAACCGGCGCCTGCGCACGGTCGGCGAGCTCATCCAGAACCAGATCCGCCTGGGTCTGGCCCGGATGGAGCGCGTCGTCCGCGAGCGGATGACCACCCAGGACGTCGAGGCGATCACGCCGCAGACCCTGATCAACATCCGTCCCGTCGTGGCCTCCATCAAGGAGTTCTTCGGGACCAGCCAGCTCTCGCAGTTCATGGACCAGACCAACCCGCTGTCGGGCCTGACCCACAAGCGCCGCCTGTCAGCGCCCTGGGCCCGGGTGGGCTGTCCCGCGAGCGCGCCGGCTTCGAGGTGCGCGACGTGCACCCCAGCCACTACGGCCGCATGTGCCCGATCGAGACCCCTGAGGGCCCGAACATCGGCCTGATCGGCTCGCTCGCGACGTTCGCGCGGGTCAACTCCTTCGGCTTCGTCGAGACGCCGTACCGCAAGGTCGAGAAGGGCCGGGTCACCGACCAGGTCGACTACCTCACCGCGGACGAGGAGGACAAGCACGTCGTCGCGCAGGCCAACAGCCCGCTGGACCCGAAGGGCTCGTTCTCCGACCCCAAGGTGCTCGTGCGCAAGAAGGGCGGCGAGGTCGACTCATCGAGCCGTCCGACGTCGACTACATGGACGTCTCGCCGCGGCAGATCACCTCGGTCGCGACCGCGATGATCCCGTTCCTCGAGCACGACGACGCCAACCGCGCGCTCATGGGGTCCAACATGATGCGCCAGGCCGTCCCGCTGCTGCGCAGCGAGGCGCCGCTGGTCGGCACCGGCATGGAGTACCGCGCCGCGGTCGACGCCGGTGACGTCATCACCGCCGAGCAGGCCGGTGTGGTCGAGGAGCAGTCCGCCGACTACATCACCGTCATGCACGACGACGGCACCCGCCGCACCTACCGGCTGAACAAGTTCCGCCGGTCCAACCAGGGCACCTGCATCAACCAGAAGCCCATCGTCGACGAGGGCCAGCGGGTCGAGGTCGGCCAGGTCATCGCCGACGGCCCCTGCACCGAGATGGCCGAGATGGCCCTCGGCAAGAACCTGCTCGTGGCGTTCATGCCGTGGGAGGGCCACAACTACGAGGACGCGATCATCCTGTCGCAGCGCCTCGTGCAGGACGACGTGCTCACCTCGATCCACATCGACGAGCACGAGATCGACGCCCGCGACACCAAGCTCGGCGCCGAGGAGATCACCCGGGACATCCCGAACGTCTCCGAGGAGGTCCTCGCCGACCTCGACGAGCGCGGCATCATCCGCATCGGCGCCGACGTCACCCCCGGTGACGTCCTGGTCGGCAAGGTCACGCCCAAGGGCGAGACCGAGCTCACCCCGGAGGAGCGCCTGCTGCGCGCCATCTTCGGCGAGAAGGCCCGCGAGGTGCGCGACACGTCGCTCAAGGTGCCGCACGGCGAGTCCGGCAAGGTCATCGGCGTCCGCGTGTTCTCGCGCGAGGACGGCGACGAGCTGCCCCCCGGCGTCAACGAGCTGGTCCGGGTCTACGTCGCCCAGAAGCGCAAGATCAGCAACGGTGACAAGCTCGCCGGCCGCCACGGCAACAAGGGCGTCATCGCCAAGATCCTGCCCGTCGAGGACATGCCGTTCCTCGAGGACGGGACCGCCGGTCGACGTCGTCCTCAACCCGCTCGGCGTCCCCGGCCGCATGAACGTCGGCCAGGTCCTCGAGACCCACCTCGGCTGGATCGCCAAGTCCGGCTGGAAGGCCGAGGGCAAGGGCGAGTGGCAGGACCGCCTGCGCGTCGATCGGGGCCGAGGAGGCCGCGCCGGGCACCAACACCGCGACGCCGGTCTTCGACGGGGCCCGCGAGGACGAGATCATCGGCCTGCTCGAGCTCCACGCTGCCCAACCGCGACGGCGACCAGATGGTCGGCCCGACGGGCAAGGCCCAGCTGTTCGACGGCCGCTCCGGCGAGCCGTACCCGGGCAAGGTCAGCGTCGGCTACATCTACATCCTGAAGCTGCTGCACCTGGTGGACGACAAGATCCACGCCCGCAGCACCGGCCCGTACTCCATGATCACGCAGCAGCCGCTGGGTGGTAAGGCGCAGTTCGGCGGCCAGCGCTTCGGTGAGATGGAGGTGTGGGCGATGCAGGCGTACGGCGCGGCCTACGCCCTGCAGGAGCTGCTCACCATCAAGTCCGACGACGTGCTCGGCCGCGTGAAGGTCTACGAGGCCATCGTCAAGGGCGAGAACATCCCCGAGCCCGGCATCCCCGAGTCCTTCAAGGTGCTCATCAAGGAGATGCAGTCGCTGTGCCTGAACGTCGAGGTGCTCTCCAGCGACGGCATGGCCATCGAGATGCGCGACACCGACGAGGACGTCTTCCGCGCAGCGGAGGAGCTCGGCATCGACCTGTCCCGACGTGAGCCCAGCTCCGTCGAAGAGGTCTAACGGCGTCGGGTACGGCGGTACGGCGGATCACCCGCCGGCCGCCGTACCCCGCCGGCCCACCCCCCACAGACTTTCCTGAGCAAGCCAACAAGAGAGAAGGCACCGTGCTCGACGTCAACTTCTTCGACGAGCTGCGCATCGGCCTCGCCACCGCTGACGACATCCGCAGTGGTCCCACGGCGAGGTCAAGAAGCCCGAGACCATCAACTACCGCACCCTCAAGCCGGAGAAGGACGGGCTCTTCTGCGAGAAGATCTTCGGTCCGACCCGCGACTGGGAGTGCTACTGCGGCAAGTACAAGCGCGTCCGCTTCAAGGGCATCATCTGCGAGCGCTGCGGCGTCGAGGTGACCCGCGCCAAGGTGCGTCGTGAGCGGATGGGCCACATCGAGCTGGCCGCGCCCGTCACCCACATCTGGTACTTCAAGGGCGTCCCGTCGCGCCTGGGCTACCTGCTCGACCTGGCGCCCAAGGACCTCGAGAAGATCATCTACTTCGCGGCGTACCTGATCACGAGCGTCGACGTCGAGGCGCGGCACCGCGACCTGGCGACCCTCGAGGCCACCATGGGCGTGGAGCGCAAGCGGATCGAGGACCGTCGCGACGTCGACGCCGAGGCCCGCCAGAAGAAGCTCGAGGAGGACATCGCGGCGCTCGAGGCCGAGGGCGCCAAGGGCGACGTCCGCCGCAAGGTGCGCGAGGGCGCCGAGCGCGAGCTCCGTCAGCTGCGCGACCGCGCGCAGCGCGAGCTCGACAAGCTCGAGGAGGTGCTCGACACCTTCAAGAAGCTCGAGCCCAAGCAGCTCATCGCCGACGAGACGCTCTACCGCGAGCTGCGCGACCGCTTCGGCCGACTACTTCGAGGGCGGCATGGGCGCCGAGGCGCTCCAGCGCCTGCTCGAGAACTTCGACCTCGAGGCCGAGGGCGAGTCGCTGCGCGAGACGATCCGCTCGGGCAAGGGCCAGAAGAAGGTCCGCGCGCTCAAGCGCCTCAAGGTCGTCGCGGCGTTCCTCAACACCCGCAACAGCCCCATGGGCATGGTCCTGGACTGCGTCCCGGTCATCCCGCCGGACCTGCGCCCGATGGTGCAGCTCGACGGTGGCCGCTTCGCGACCTCCGACCTCAACGACCTCTACCGCCGCGTCATCAACCGCAACAACCGCCTCAAGCGCCTGCTCGACCTCGGTGCGCCCGAGATCATCGTGAACAACGAGAAGCGCATGCTGCAGGAGGCCGTCGACGCGCTGTTCGACAACGGCCGTCGCGGTCGTCCGGTGACCGGTCCGGGCAACCGGCCGCTGAAGTCGCTGTCCGACATGCTCAAGGGCAAGCAGGGCCGGTTCCGCCAGAACCTGCTCGGCAAGCGCGTCGACTACTCCGGCCGCTCGGTCATCGTCGTCGGCCCGCAGCTCAAGCTGCACCAGTGCGGTCTGCCCAAGCAGATGGCGCTCGAGCTGTTCAAGCCGTTCGTCATGAAGCGGCTGGTCGACCTCAACCACGCGCAGAACATCAAGAGCGCCAAGCGCATGGTCGAGCGCGCCCGTCCCGTCGTCTGGGACGTGCTCGAGGAGGTCATCACCGAGCACCCGGTGCTGCTGAACCGCGCACCCACGCTGCACCGCCTCGGCATCCAGGCCTTCGAGCCGCAGCTGGTCGAGGGCAAGGCCATCCAGATCCACCCGCTCGTCTGCACGGCGTTCAACGCCGACTTCGACGGCGACCAGATGGCCGTGCACCTGCCGCTGTCCGCGGAGGCGCAGGCCGAGGCCCGCATCCTCATGCTGTCCTCGAACAACATCCTGTGCGCCGGCCAACGGCCGGCCGATCACGTCGCCGACCCAGGACATGGTCCTCGGGATCTACTACCTCACGATCGCAGAAGGACGGCGCCGCGGGCGAGGGCCGGGCGTTCTCCTCGCTGGCCGAGGCGATCATGGCCTACGACGCCAGCGAGCTCGACCTGCAGGCGAAGGTGCACCTGCGCCTGCGCGACGTCGTACCCCCGCTGGGCAGCCCTGCCCTCGAGGACGGGGCCATCGTCCGGATCGAGACCACCCTCGGCCGGGCGCTGTTCAACGAGACGCTGCCGGTGGACTACCCGTTCGTCGACGTCGCGGTGACCAAGCGCGAGCTCGGCGCGCATCGTCAACGACCTCGCCGAGCGCTACCCCAAGGTCCAGGTCGCGGCGACCCTCGACGCGCTCAAGGAGACCGGCTTCCGCTGGGCGACCCGCTCCGGCGTGACGATCTCCATCGAGGACGTCGTGACCCCGCCGGAGAAGGCCGAGATCCTCGAGCGCTACGAGGGCGACGCCGAGAAGGTCGAGAAGCAGTACGCCCGCGGCGTCATCACCGTCGAGGAGCGCCGCCAGGAGCTCATCGAGATCTGGACCAAGGCGACCGCCGAGGTCGCCAAGGCGATGGAGGCGAACTTCCCCGAGGACAACCCGGTCTGGATGATGGTCCACTCCGGCGCCCGCGGGAACATGATGCAGGTCCGTCAGATCGCCGGCATGCGCGGTCTGGTCGCCAACCCCAAGGGCGAGATCATCCCGCGCCCGATCAAGACCAACTTCCGCGAGGGCCTGACCGTCCTGGAGTACTTCATCTCCACGCACGGCGCCCGCAAGGGCCTCGCCGACACCGCCCTGCGCACCGCCGACTCGGGCTACCTCACCCGTCGCCTGGTCGACGTCTCGCAGGACGTCATCATCCGCGAGGAGGACTGCGGCACCGAGCGCGGCGTCATCATGCGCATCGGCACGCAAGAACGCCGAGGGCGTCCTCGTCAAGGACGGTCACGTCGAGACCGAGCGTCTACGCCCGCACGCTGGCCGCGGACGTCGAGGTCAAGGGCAAGGTGGTCCTCGAGGCCGGCGCCGACCTCGGTGACGTCAACATCTCGCTGCTCATCGAGGCCGGCGTCGAGGAGATCAAGGTCCGCTGCGTGCTGACCTGCGACTCCAAGGTCGGCACCTGCTCGGCCTGCTACGGCCGCTCGCTGGCCACCGGCAAGACGGTCGACGTCGGCGAGGCGGTCGGCATCATCGCCGCCCAGTCCATCGGCGAGCCCGGCACGCAGCTCACCATGCGCACCTTCCACACCGGTGGTGTGGCCGGTGACGACATCACGCAGGGCCTGCCCGCGTGTCGTCGAGCTGTTCGAGGCGCGCACCCCCAAGGGTGTCGCCCCGATCGCCGAGGTCGCCGGACGCCTGCGCGTCGACGACACCGACAAGACCCGCAAGCTCGTCGTCGTCCCCGACGACGGCACCGAGGAGATCGCCTACCCGGTCTCCAAGCGCGCCCGCCTTCGGTACGCCGAGGACGACCACGTCGTCGGTCGGCGACCAGCTGCACGAGGGTGCGGTCAACCCGCACGAGGTGCTCCGCATCCTCGGCCCGCGCGCGGTCCAGCTGCACCTCGTCGCCGAGGTGCAGGAGGTCTACCGCTCGCAGGGCGTGTCGATCCACGACAAGCACATCGAGGTGATCATCCGCCAGATGCTCAAGCGGGTGAACGTCCTCGAGACCGGCGCGCACCGAGTTCCTGCCCGGCTCCCTGGTCGAGCGGGCCGGTCTTCGAGGTCGAGAACCGTCGCGTGGTGGCCGAGGGTGGCGAGCCGGCCGCCGGCCGTCCGGTCCTCATGGGCATCACCAAGGCCTCGCTCGCGACCGAGTCGTGGCTGTCGGCGGCCTCCTTCCAGGAGACGACCCGCGTCCTCACCGACGCGGCGATCCAGGCCAAGAGCGACTCGCTGCTCGGCCTGAAGGAGAACGTCATCATCGGCAAGCTCATCCCGGCGGGTACCGGCATCAGCCGCTACCGCAACATCCGGGTCGAGCCCACCGAGGAGGCGCGCGCGCAGGTCTACTCGATGGCCGGGTACGACGACCCCGACTTCGCCTTCGGCGGAGGCGGCGGTGGCGCCGTGCCGCTCGACGACTACGACTACGGCCGGGGTTCGGTCGACTTCAGCTCGTAGTCCGGTTCCGCACCAGCTCCACCCGACGAAGGCCGTCCCCACCCGGGGGCGGCCTTCGTCGCGTCACGGTCGGGTCGGGTGCCAGCGGGTGGGCAGCGGGCGACCGAGCCAGCGCTCGAGCAGGACGAGGTCCTCGGCGAAGTGCGGCGCGAGCCGTGCGTGCTCGGCGGGGGGCAGCGAGGGGGCGGGTCGGCCCCGGGCGTTCCAGGCATAGGCCGTACGCCGGACGCGGCCGGCGTGCGGGGACTGCAGCGCGCGCTGCAACCGCACCGAGCGCGGCCTCCTCGTGGGGTTGACCGCGTCCCGTCCGGGAGGGGGGAGCGGCAGCAACCCGGCGAACCGGCACAGGTCGGCGTAGCTGCCCACCGGATCGGAGGACAGGTCGTCGGTAAGGAGCACGTGCAGGCGCTCCCGACCGACGCTGCGCTCCCACCGGACCAGCTGCTCGCCGTACCGGCCCGGCCACAGGTAGCTGGTGCGCTCGCCGCTCACCTCCTGGGCGACGACCTCCGCCCACCGCCTGGCCTCGATCCCGAGCTGCACGAAGAACCAGTACTGCGACCACGCCCGCGCCACCGGTTCGCGCAGGACCGCGACGAAGCGCGCTCCCGGCAGGTCCGTCGCCACGCGGGCCGGCACCGACGGATCGCCCAGGTACGTCGGGGTGGCCTCGATGACGCAGCGGTCGCCCGGGTCTGCCGGCAGCTGCGCGAGGTACCAGTCCGTCCCGCGGTCGTAGCGCCGATCGAAGAACTCGAGCTCCTTGACGTGGCTGAAGGCCACGTCAGGGTGCGCCCGCAGCCAGTGCGCCAGTGTCGTGGTGCCGGCCTTCGGCGCGCCGACCACGATCAGGTCGGGGGGACGGGCGGGCATCGGCGGGCTCCTGACGGTGGCGCGCCAGCCTAGGGCGGCGTGTCGCCCGGGGCGAGCGGACCCGCGCATGCCAAGGTGAGCGTGCTCTTCACCCGACGGCACTGCGGACGGCGCTGTGGACGGCGGTGCACGGCGGGCACGGCGGAGCGGACGGCAGTGTGAACCGACGCGGGTGTGACGGGAGTCGCGCCGGGTGGGCTCGCGCGCGCTTTGACCCCCGTCCGGTGGACGGGTATGGTTCACCCTTGTGCCTGGGGCGACCCAGGTGCTCCCGCGCGGCCTGAGCGCGCCGGGGACCTGCGCACGCCGGGTCCCGGCCCTCACAGCACCGATCGGGAGACCGATCCAGCACCCCCCACCTGCAGTTGTTCGCTGCGGACAGGCCTACGGCCAGGGCGACACACCCGACCGCGTGGGGCGCAGGAACACGCTAGAGCAGACCACCAGAACGGCGCGGCCACGCGCGCACACACGAGCAGGAGATGCGTTGCCCACGATCCAGCAGCTGGTCCGCAAGGGCCGGCAGGACAAGGTCAGCAAGACCAAGACGCCGGCCCTCCAGGGGAGCCCGCAGCGTCGTGGTGTCTGCACGCGCGTCTACACGACCACGCCCAAGAAGCCGAACTCCGCGCTCCGCAAGGTCGCCCGTGTGCGCCTCACCAGTGGCGTCGAGGTCACGGCGTACATCCCCGGCGTCGGTCACAACCTGCAGGAGCACTCCATCGTGCTCGTCCGCGGCGGCCGCGTGAAGGACCTCCCCGGCGTTCGCTACAAGATCATCCGTGGCTCCCTCGACACCCAGGGCGTCCGCAACCGCAAGCAGGCTCGCAGCCGCTACGGCGCGAAGAAGGAGAAGAGCTAATGCCCCGCAAGGGTCCTGCGCCGAAGCACCCGGTCGTCACCGACCCGGTCTACGGCTCGCCGCTCGTCACCAGCCTCATCAACAAGGTGCTCCTGAGTGGCAAGCGCTCCGTCGCCGAGCGCATCGTCTACGGCGCCCTCGAGGGCTGCCGCGACAAGAGCGGTGCCGACCCGGTCATCACGCTCAAGCGCGCGCTCGACAACGTCAAGCCGACCCTCGAGGTCAAGAGCCGCCGCGTCGGTGGCGCGACCTACCAGGTGCCGATCGAGGTCAAGCCCGGCCGCGCGAACACCCTCGCGATGCGCTGGCTCATCCAGTACTCCCGCGCCCGTCGTGAGAAGACCATGACCGAGCGCCTCATGAACGAGCTGCTCGACGCCAGCAACGGCCTCGGCGCCAGCGTCAAGCGCCGCGAGGACACCCACAAGATGGCCGAGTCCAACAAGGCGTTCGCGCACTACCGCTGGTAGTCCCCGCGAGCCCCGGCTCCGCGCCACCTCCCCCCAGTACCTGACCCCAAGAAAGCAGAGACGAAGCAGTGGCTAGCAACGCGATCCTCGCCAAGACCCGCAACATCGGGATCATGGCGCACATCGACGCGGGCAAGACCACCACCACGGAGCGCGTCCTCTACTACACGGGCAAGGCGTACAAGATCGGCGAGGTGCACGACGGCGCCGCGACGATGGACTGGATGGAGCAGGAGCAGGAGCGCGGCATCACGATCACGTCGGCCGCGACGACCTGCCAGTGGGACGGCCACCGGATCAACATCATCGACACGCCGGGCCACGTGGACTTCACCGTCGAGGTCGAGCGCTCCCTGCGCGTCCTCGACGGCGCGGTCGCGGTCTTCGACTCCGTCGCCGGTGTCGAGCCGCAGTCCGAGACGGTGTGGCGGCAGGCGGACAAGTACTCCGTCCCGCGCATCTGCTTCGTCAACAAGATGGACCGCACGGGCGCGAACTTCTACCGCACCGTCGACATGATCATCAGCCGCCTCAACGCGACCCCGCTGGTCATCCAGCTGCCGTGGGGCACGGAGGGCGACTTCACCGGCGTCATCGACCTGGTGGTCATGAAGGGCCTGCTCTGGGCCAACGACGACAAGACCGCCAAGGGCGACGTCTTCGAGGTCGTCGACATCCCGGCCGACTACGCCGAGCAGGCCGCCGAGTGGCGCGCGAAGCTCGTCGAGACCCTCGCCGACATCGACGACGTCATCGCCGAGAAGTACCTCGAGGGCGAGGACCTCACCGTCGAGGACATCAAGGCGGCCATCCGGCGCGCGATCCTGACGTCGTCCATCCAGAAGACCATCACCGCGGTCCTGTGCGGCTCGGCGTTCAAGAACAAGGGCGTCCAGCCCATGCTCGACGCCGTCGTCGACTACCTCCCCAGCCCGCTCGACATCGGGGCCGTCACCGGTCACTCGGTCAAGGACGAGTCGGTCGAGGTGATGCGCGAGCCCGAGTTCGACGCGCCGTTCTCGGCTCTCGCCTTCAAGATCCAGACCGACCCGCACGTCGGCCGCCTCACCTACATCCGGGTCTACTCCGGGACGCTGACCTCCAACCAGGCCGTCGTGAACTCCACGAAGGACCGCAAGGAGAAGATCGGCCGCCTCATCCAGATGCACGCGAACTCCCGCGAGGACATCAGCGAGGTCAAGGCCGGCGACATCTGCGCCGTCATCGGGCTCAAGCAGACCACCACCGGCGACACGCTGTCGGATGCCGACAACCCGGTCATCCTCGAGTCGATGACCTTCCCCGACCCTGTCATCTCGGTCGCCATCGAGCCGAAGACCAAGGGCGACCAGGAGAAGCTCGGTACGGCGATCCAGCGCCTCGCCGAGGAGGACCCGACGTTCAAGGTCTACACCGACGAGGAGACCGGCCAGACGATCATCGCCGGGATGGGCGAGCTCCACCTCGACATCCTGGTGGACCGCATGCGCCGCGAGTTCAAGGTCGAGGCCAACGTCGGCAAGCCGCAGGTCGCCTACCGCGAGACCATCCGCAGGACGGTCGAGCGCCACGAC